>CAWFBP010000003.1:0-1716857 GCA_963814085.1 uncultured Solirubrobacterales bacterium
GCGAAGCGCCGGTCGAAGCCGATCAGGCGACTAGCGAGACTCGCCAAGTCGCCGTTGGGCAACTCGCGCTTCAGCTCGAACTTCGTCTCCTCGGCCATGGTCACATCGGGTGGCTATGACGGGTACGCTGCAGCCCGTACGCGCGGCTGGAATATTGGCGATCGGCTGAGGAGGTTATGCCGTCGTAGCGGCCATCGAAGCTTGACGGCCCCCAACCCGGCAGATGCTGCTTTCGGAAGGCATCTTTCTCCGCCTGAGCGAGCGCATCCCACTTCGCGCTGTAGAAGAGCGTCAGCCTGAACACGTCGCCAGGCTCAGCCTTCCAGTACATGTCACCGGGCCGTTCGCTGGTCCAACCCGAGGCGTCAGTCGATACCTCGTAGACGGCCGCCTCGCGGACAGAACCATCCGATCGCAGTAGTCGTACGTGGACCGCCTTCAAATACTGCTCTTCCGCGACAGCCTTGATGCCGGCGACGTTCTTGTTCACGCGGCTCGAGGAATGCAGCTTGGTTGACTCCGCGGCGATTCGGTAATCGGCGGCGAAGGCTGCGTGGACGCGCTTGATGTCTTCGCGGTTGAAGGTCGTTGAGTAGGTCTCGGTCATGATCAGTCGATCGCGAAGCCTTCGCCGAGGATCTCCTTCCAGGCTGCCACGGTCTCGCCCTTGCCGGGGAGTTCCTGTGCCCATGTGATTGTCTCGTAGGCTGTGCGTGCGGCTTGGATTAGCTCGTCGCGCTCACTTTGCTCGATCCTTGCGGCCACGTTGTTATCGTCATTCGCTGGGTCGACGATCACGACCGGGTGCGTAAACTTGCTAGCGTCGCTTTTGTCGAAGGCGACGCTGGCAGGCAAGTCACCTAGAACAAAGAGAAAGAGTCGTCGAAAGCTCTCTTCGAGCGTGGGTGCCGGGCCGTCCCGCACGACGAGGAACGTGAGTATCAACTCGAGGTGGAAGGACTGGATGCCGCCGAGCTCCTGCCAATGGCGCCAACGCTTAGCCATGCGCAAGGTTGGAGCGAGAAATGGGTCCTTGACTGAATGGCTGCGGAAGTGCTCGAGATGCACCTTGACGCTGGTCTTCACGCGGTCGCCGGTGCGGGAGTACTGGTAGCCGTAATTCGCGTCGTCGTCGAGTGAGACGATCGGGACTAGGTCGACCTCTAGACCGGTGCCCTTGAAGACGACCTCGAAGATGCGGTCGCCGGAGTCGTCGAAGTCGTCGGGGCTCTTCTGGGGATACGCGGCTTCGAGGAGCTGCTTGATCAGTTTCTGGAGGTCCGCGACGTCGAAGTTCTCGGGATCGTCGACCTCGAAATAGACGCCGACATCTCCGTCAACGGGTTTGCCCGCACGCGGGCGGTTGCTTGTGCCCTTCTCCAGCGATCCGGCACGGCGGAACTTCTTGATGCTGTAGGAGCCGTCTTCGTGGACCTTCGTTTCGAGCTTCTCTAGCAGCCGTCCAATCTGCTTGCGGAGCTCGTTGCGCTGATCGCCTGGGAGGGCGAGCTTGCCGGCTACATAGTCGCCCAGTTGTTTGTCCATTAGCTTGATGGCTGATCACCACCGGGCCACTGCCACAGTCGGTTGAAGATTTCGGCCTGCTCGATCGCGTCGTCGAGTGCGTTGTGGGTGTGCGGATGCGAAGCCCGCAACTCGGCGGGCAGGTCGTTGCGCCCAGCGTCGTCCATGATCACGTGCGCCTTCTGGTGGTACATCGTCTTGATGTCCAGCGCGCCTGAGAAGCCAAACGGCGACTCTCCTACGAACCGGACGAAGTACCAGTGCAGAAACATCCAGTCGAACACCACTGGGTAACCGACGAGGACCGGCCGTGCACCCCCCGCCCGCTCGGCCTGGGCAGTGACCCAGTCGACCGCGTCACGCATTGCGGCTTCGGGCTCGGCTCCGTCTCGCGCAAGCGCCGCGCGGTCGAGGCGTGCCGCCTTCAACGCCGCCGGCTCGAAACGTGCAGCGATCGGCTTCAGCTCTCGATAGATGGTCTGTTTGCTCGGAGCATGGCTCGTGAACGCCTCTCCGTCGAAGGTGGCGGCAACCGCTAGTCCGAAGGCGAGCATCGAGAATTCTCCCGGGATCGGGCCGTCGGCCTCAATATCAGCGGATATGTAAATGTCGGGCACCATCGAGGGACCCTCTCCGGCGGCGAGCCTTTATAGGTCACGTAGCTGCGTATATACAGCGTTGCAGGGCGCTCGGACAGACGTTTCGCAAAGAGCGGGATTGGGTGCGTAGCGGTCCCTTAAGCGTGTCCGGGACTCACTGTAGGTTTGCCACGCGTGGACCCCGATCTTCAGCTCGCTGATCCTGCCGAGATTGCCGTTGCCCAGGAGTACCTAAGCCTGAAGGCACGGATCGAGGAGGCTCGCACAAGAGCCGATCGGCTGCGAACGCTCGCCGAGCATCTGGACGAGCAGGTCAGTCGGGACGAGCACATGCTCCACGAGCTCGAAGGCACTCTCGGGCTAGCAGCACAGCTGCAGATAGAACAGCTAGATCGTGAGTTGGGGGGAAAGCGGCTACAAGAGATCGCGATCGCCGTTCTCGAGCGCGAAATACAACCGGGTCAAGCAGTCCACTACCGCGACTGGTATGCGCTGCTTTGCGCCGCTGGCTACCGCGCCCGTGGGAAGGACCCGCTGGCCAGCTTCCTGGCCCAGATCAACCGCGCCGAGCAAGTCGAGCCCATCGGTGGACGATCGGGCCGCTATCGTCTTCGCGCGGCCTAGCCTTGTCAACGCGCAATCACAATCGAACTGGGAACACCACGATTCGCGGACATGTTTCCTTTACGCCCAATCGAGGGCCATGTGCGCAAAAACCGCACAACCAAGCCAATTCCTAGCCTCGCAGCTGCATCCCTCCACGCAAAACAGAGCGCTCATTGGACCCTGAACCGGGGGTTTTGGACCACGAATTGGACCACGGGCACGAAAATGGCCCCAAAACGCGCCCGATAGGCTGACCGTAAGCACACCAAAAACCTGGCGGTTAGCAGGCGAAACAGGAAATGGCGAGACCGGGACTCGAACCCGGGACACCACGATTTTCAGTGGTGGGGCGACCAGCCCTGACCCGCTCGGATGAGCGTAGCAAAAAGTGCCTGTTTGCGGGCATTTTTGGGACGCCGCCAGCAGTCGCCGCCGGCCATGCGTTTCCACCGAGATACCTGCGGATACGTGCGGATTCCGGTGGGTTTGTGCCGCGATGCGGGGGTCGGCGGCACAAACCCCGAAGTCGGGTCTAGCCGTCGTGGCGATGTATTCACGCCTCACCAGAAGATGATGGCGCCCGCGGGCCTATCGCACGTCGAGCATCGTCGATTGAGTCGATCGCCTCGTAGGACATCGCGCGAAAGCTGCCGTCCTGCTGATGCACAGCCAATGTGCGAGGCCAGCACGTACGCCAGCAGAGCATGTGGCGGCAACCAGCACACCGCCACATCCTCTGCGCGAACGGACTCCGGGGGTCAGTGTTCGACCGCTGGAATGGCGATCGGCGCTGGCTCGGCCTGCGGCGTCGGCTCGCTGTCGACAGTGGCGATGGGCGGAACGGTCTCCGGCCGCTCGCCGGTTCGTGCGACGTCGAGGGCGATCAGGCCGAGGTTCGCACCGGCAGCTGCTCCGATGATCGTGGTGATGACCGCCATGAGCCCGGCTGTTGCGTTGAACCCCAGCAGCGCGCCGACGAGGGCGCCCGTCAGCGCGACCCCGAACCCGATCCTCGTGGCCCTGGCCGGCCGGTCGGGGTTGACCCAGGCCAAGTAGCTGCCGAGGCCGATCGGTGTGGCGATGGAGAGAACGGCCATGAGCTCGCTGTCGAGCGGGACTGTCGGCAAAGCGACCAGCACGATGGTCAGGCCGGTGAACCATCCGCCGAGGCCGAGCACCAGCAGGTAGACGGAGCGCAGTGTCGCGCTCGCCTTGCGCCCGAAGCCGCCGCGCTTGTGCTTCCGGCGCCACATCAGTAGCAGTGACAGGATCATGAGGAGTCCGAGGCCGATGATCGCGCCGGCGATGGCCTTGGCGGGTCCGGTCTGTGTGGATTCGGGCGTGAGTTTGACCGTTTGAGGTTTGTACAGCGAGTCGTCGACCTTGCCTGTGTCGAAGTAGGTGTTAATCAGGTGCGTGCTCGCCTTGGTCTGTTCGGTCCAGAAGGAGGTTGTGTGGCCGAAGTTGGCGAGGATGACCTGGTGGCCGTTGGGCAGGTAGGGGAGGAGCTCCTTGGTCGCGTTCTGGGGCGGGGTGGCGAAGTCGAGACTGCCGCCGATCAGGAGCGTCTGCACGTTCGATGTCTGGACATGGGTGTACTCGTTGTCGGCCGCGGTGGCCGGCCATGCGTGCAGGAGGCCTCCGCCGCCGAAGAGGAATTCCGTTCCGGGGTTGCCGATAATCGAGGAGCCGTCGTGTTCGCTTGACGAGTAGTAACGCTCGGCAGCTTGGTTGTCGGCCATTCCGACAGCTGCGACGTCGCCCCAGACAAACGCTTCAGGGAAAGCGATCTGGGCGAGGAGCGACTCGAACCAGAGCCCGCTCGAGTCACCGTGGGCGGCCGAGAGCCAGGCGTCTAGGGTCATCGGTCCGGTGAGCGGCGAGGCGTTTTCCGTCGTCTCCATGAGTCCGAAGAAGCTGGCGATCTGTGCGTTGCCCTTCTTGATCGGAAAGAACAGCCAGCGGTTCGGCATGTGCGCGACGGTCCGTTCCAGCGTCGCGGCGAGATCGCTGGTGCGCTTGTGGCACGTCGCGTCTTGTGCACAGAGGCTGGCGTAGCGTTCGATCTGTTCGTCCGTCGTCTTCGGGTACCAGATGAAGTTGCCGGGTGGGTTGACGCCGATCATCACCGAACGGTGGATGGCGGTCGGGTAGCGCCAGGAGTAGATCATCGCGGTGCGGGTGCCCGCGCTTTCGCTCAACAGGTCGATCTGGTGGTAGCCGAGGGCTTTCCGTGCCGCCTCGAGGTCGTCGACCCGTTCGGGGAGTGTGTAGCCGGCGAGATCGACGCCGTTTGCCTCGAGCCGCTTCGCGCACGAGCGCAACGCGTTCGAGTAGGCATCGAGGGACTTCTGGGCGAGGAAGTCGGCGGAGTGCTCGAGGGCCGACTCGACCTCCGGGCACTGGAGCCGGACGGAGCCGTCGACGCCGCGGTAGCCGACGAGGACGACGTCGTGGTTGGCGGTGAACCGACTGGCGTCCGTGAACTTCATGTTCGTGACGCCGGGGCCGCCTTCCAGGCGGAAGATCGGGGCGCCCGGGTGTGCCGAACGCGCACGGATCCGGATGACCGGCAGCGCGATCAGCCGCGAGTGCGGCTCGGCGCGGTTCTCGGGCACCACGAGCGTTCCGCAGTCGGCGGCGTAGGCGCCCTTCTCGGTGTTGTAGGTACAGCTTTTGAGCGTCAGCTGGCCTGCATGCGCGCCGGCAGGCACGAAGACAGCCGTAGAACCCCCGGCGAAGTGGAGGTAGCCGAGGCCGAACGTGAGGACCGCGATCAGGGTCAGGCCGATTTTCCGCCCGCGACCGCAGCGTCTGGTCGAGGGGTGCTTGGTTCGTTGTCTCCTGCTGGGCTCGTGCGCGGTGCTCGCGGTGCTAGCGGTCGTGGCGGTCATGCTGCATCCTCCTTCGGGCTGGCCTTCGGACATGACGACAGGCTCTCCGCTCAGCGAGGAAGGAACCAGGGGGCCAGGCAGGCGTCTGTGACGTCGGGTAGCGGCCCGGGATACGCCGGTTTGCCGCCAGCTCGGGGTGGCCAGCCGTATGGAAGCAATCGCGGCACTGCGCGATGATCAGCCCTCATGAGAGAGACTGTCCTGATCGTGGATGATCACCCCAGCTTCCGCGCCAGCGCGAGGCGCATGCTCGAAGCCAACGGTTACGACGTCGTCGGGGAGCTAGACAACGGTGACGGCGTGGTGGCTGCCGTGGAGAAGCTGAACCCAGAGGTCCTGCTACTCGACGTGCACCTACCCGACATCGACGGCTTCGAAGTTACGCGGCGACTACTCGATGCGAACGGCGCTCCCCCGCAGATAGTGCTTATCTCGAGCCATGACCTCACCGACCTTGACGAGGCGGTAGGCGCCAGTGGCGCCCGCGGGTTCATCGCCAAGAGCGAACTGAGCGCGGAGGCGATCTCTTCACTCATCCGATGACCGCACCGCGACGCACCCTGATCGCGCTCGCTGGCTTGGCGTTCCTGATGGGCGTCGCCACGTTCGTGGTCATGATCACCGGGGAGCACCGCGTTCACCGGGGCGCGTTCGCCGGCTTGACTCTGGCCATTGGCTGGGGGTTCGGGGGGGTCGGGCTATGGGTTTGGAAGCAGCGGCCGGTCGGCAACATGGGTCCGCTGATGGTGGCGGTCGGCCTCAGCGGCTTGCTGAAGGGGTTGGCCTTTTCCAACGACAGCGTCGTGTTCGCGATCGCCTCGGTCGGGGAGGTGCTGATCTACGCGGTGCTCATCCAGCTGCTGTTGTCGTTTCCCTCGGGGAGGCTCGAAACCCGGCTGGATCGTCTCCTGGTCACTATCGCCTACTTCAACACGACGGTGGTGCAGCTTGGAGTGTTCCTGTTCACCGACTCAAAGGCGGGCTGCACCCGCTGTCCCAGTAACCCGCTGCTGATCGAACACTCCCAGGCTGAAGCGGTGCTCAGCGCGGCGCAACTGGACATCTCGATCGCGTTGCTGGGTGCAGTGGTCGCGGTCCTCTATCGACGCTGGCGTAGCGGCACCCCAGGGCGAGCGAGGATGTTCGCCCCGATCGTCGCCGTCGGCGGGCTCACGTTTCTGCTGCTGATGGCCGCCCTCATCGTCGAACAGGCCGGCCTGTCGAGCGACATTTCTGACGCGCAGACGTTGGCTTTGTTCGCGTCCATCGCCTGCCTACCGTTTGCGTTCCTGGTGGGCCTCCTGCGATCCCGGTTCAGCGAAGCCGACGCGATCAGCGCTCTCTTGGCCCAGCTCGGTGAGGGTGGTGGCCGCGGAGCGTTGCGCGACGCGCTCGCGGACGCGCTTGGAGCCCCGACCTTGGAGCTCGCCTATTGGGTGCCGGACCAGGACGCCTACGTAGACGCCGCCGGTCAGCCGGTTCGGGTCGATCCCGCGCCGGCGGGCAAGGTCTCCACCATCATCGAGCACGAGGGCGAACGAATCGCTGCGATCGTGCACAGCCCGGGCCTCGCGGAGGAACGCGAACTGGTGCAGACAGCGGGCGCCGCCGCCGGGCTGACGCTCAGAAACGAACGATTGGCCGCCGAACTACGGGCGAAGGTTGCCGAGCTTCAGGCCTCACGCTCACGCATCGTGCAGGCCGGCTATGAGCAAAGGCGCCGACTCGAGCGGGACCTCCACGACGGCGCCCAGCAGCGACTCATGGCCCTCGGCATCGACCTACGAATGGTAAGAGAACGCATCGAGCACGACCCACAAGGGGCCGCGGAGCTCCTCGACGAATCACTCCACGAGTTGAACGAGGCGACCGCCGAGCTGCGCGAGCTCGCACGAGGGATCCACCCGTCCGTGCTCACAAATCGCGGCCTGCACGCAGCACTCAAAGGTCTCGCGACCCGCTCCCCGGTTCCTGTGGAACTGCTCCAGACGCCGGCCGACAGGCTCCCGCCGTCGGTCGAGTCGGCGGTCTACTTCGTCGTCGCCGAGGCCCTCACGAACGCGGCCCGCTACTCGCGCGCGCAAACGGTAACGGTGGGGGTCGTCCGCGACAACGGCCACGTCGACGTCGAGGTGAGCGACGACGGCGTCGGGGGCGCCGACGCCGATCAGGGCTCGGGGCTGCGAGGGCTTGGAGATCGGGTCGCGGCGCTCGACGGCCGCCTCGAGCTGACGAGTCCGCAGGGGTTGGGCACCATCCTCAGGGCGACGATCCCGTGCGCGTGATCGTCGCCGAGGATTCCTTGCTGCTGCGGGAAGGCATGGTGCGGCTGCTCGAGGAGGCCAAGTTCGAGGTAGTCGGTCAGGCCGGCGATGCCGAGGAGCTGCTGCGAAAGGCCAGGGCGCACAAGCCCGACATCGCAATCATCGACATCCGCATGCCGCCAACCCACACAGACGAGGGGCTGCGTGCGGCGCGCGTGATCCGGGAAGAGATGCCGGACACTGGTGTGCTGGTGCTCTCGCAGTACGTCGAGGAGGACTACGCGCTGGAGCTACTGGGAGACGACGCCGCCGGCGTCGGCTACCTGCTCAAGGACCGCGTCTCGGACCTAGAGCGCTTCGCCGATGCGATCAGAAGAGTCGCCGAGGGAGGCTCCGCGCTCGATCCCGAGGTCGTCTCAGAGATGCTGGGCCGCAAACGCACAGACGATCCACTGAACGTGCTGACCGCGCGGGAGCGCGAAGTGCTCGGCCTGATGGCAGAGGGTCGCAGCAACCAGGCAATCGCCGAGATACTCGTGATCACTGAGCGCGCCGTCGAGCGGCACGTCACGAATATCTTCGCGAAGCTCAACCTCGCCCCGGCGGCCGAGGACCATCGCCGCGTACGAGCCGTCCTCGTGTTCCTCGGTACGTAACCCAGTAGCGGCGCGGCAATTCGTGACACGTCACATGACTGGTGTACAAGGACGTTCCAACCACCTAGTTGTCCTGCCTAGGGAGGTTGTGAGCGGTTGGTGTCCGGGCCGCTCCTGAGGCTTTGGGTCCTGCCAGGGATCCAAGTCAAAGGAGGGCCCGGATGGGTCAGCACGTTAGGGGCAAGCTCGGACCTGCGGGTCGGGTCGCGTTGGTGCGTTTGATGCTGGAGGAAGGCTGCTCGGAGAGGGGGACGATCTCCAAGCCCGGCTCGAACTGCAGTGTCTGAGCGGTGATCGTGACACCGGCCATCAGCAGGAGCAGCTCACCGGAGAAGTGGGTCTCTGAGAGGAACGCGTGCAGGCGTGTGACTTGCTCGCGAAAGCAATATCGGCTGGGTCGTCGAACGGTGTGGGAGTCGGCACCGACGCGCCGTATGCGGCGCTGAGGTAGTCCTCGAGGAACACGTTGATCACTTCCCCCTGCGGCGTCCAGGGCCGCTCGCGGTCGTGGACGGTGGGAGGGTCGATTCCCAGCTCCCGGGCGATCAGCTGTTCGGCGATGAACAGCGAGCTGCCGGTTTCGAGCGTCGGCATGGCGTTGAGGCGCAGTCGCCATGTGTCGATGTCGGTGTCGATCCACTGCTTGCCCGACCCGTCGGGCTCGGCCTCGATTCGTGGGATCGGCTTGGTCGGCACGTCGCCGTGCTCGATGAGCTGGGAGACGGCGCGCTCGAGCTTGACAACGAGCGGTCGCATCGTCGTCGCGATCGCCTCAGCGGGCATAACCATCGCGCGATCCTCGCACGCCGCCCGATAGCTCGCTAGAGCTGCCGAGCGCATGAACCGGACACGCCGGCTCAAGCGGCGGCCACCGGGGGGCCGACGAGCGGAGTGCGTCGGCCCAACCCCCCAGGCTGGTCGAGCGAATTAGGAGAGGGCACCAGCCAAGACTTATAGCCCACGCGATTGCCCTGCCTCGAGAGAACCACCTGCCCCACCTGTTGGGGGTGGCGGGCAACGACACTTCCTCACGGTCGGCGTACTCGCGTGAGGTGGCGAGATTCTGTGCGGATACCCTCGGGCTTCTCGATGCGATTGACTCCCCGGCGATGGATAAGCGTCCCGATCGAACACCGCCACGAGTAGAGACGCCTGGCTCGCTTGAGCGCCGTGGGACGAAACCGGCGGTCAGGCAGCACGGACGCCAGGAATACTGATCGTGGGAAGACCGCGAAGCACAACGTCCCGCTTGCGCCTGCTCGTGGCCGTGGCGAGCTGGCTAGCGGCGATTGCGACTTCGTACGGTGCTGCGACGAGCGGGATTGTTGGGCATGTCGTCTGGGGTTTGGCGGCTCTCGTGGCGACACTTGTGGCTCTGCTTGCTACCTCGGGACTCGAAGGTGCTAGGAGCGAGGCTGACCCGCTTAAGGCGATCCGTGGACGCTCGCTGGCGCTCTCGACCAGGGAACTGCAGGAGGCGCGGGCACTGCAGGACTCGCTAGGCGGCATGATCCCGGTCGAGGTCGAAGGCACGCGCGATCCACTGACCGCCAAGGCCCTCGCCGACGCGTTGGGCAGCGCCTCGCGCGACCGCTGGTTGGTCGAAGGGGCCGCTGGCGCGGGCAAGTCCGTCCTGCTCCACCGCATCGCTCGCAAGATGAACGAGAAGCCCGACGGCCCAGTTGCGGTCGTGGTGAGGCTCGCCACCTATGACTCGAAGAAGGCTCATCTCCGGGAATGGTTGGTGCCGGAGATCGCGGAGCTTCTCGGTGCCGACCCCGCTGACGTTGAGCGTCTGCTTGCCGGGCATCTGATCTTGCCTCTTTTCGACGGGCTGGAGACTGTCCCTGATGCCGCGGCCCTAGCGCTGCAGAGCTTCCCGCTCGCGGAAACTGCTGTCTTCAATCGCATCAGTGGCACTCAGTCACGCTCATCGCGCGATCCACGCCGGCGTCTGCTGGCCCGACTCGATGACCTCGGGGGATTCGTGATAACGGCTCGCGACGGCCATGTCGCCCCGGAGGAGCGCACGCATCTGGATCGGCTCAACCGAGCCGGGCTGTTGGACATCCCGGCGCTGCCAGCCGAGAACCAGTTGCGGAGCAAGCTCGGGGAGCTTGCGGCAACGATTGCGCCGGGAGTCGTCGATGCGATCCGCAGCCCTTTGTACCTGCGCCTGGCCGGCGACGTCTACTTCGAATGGCGGGAGCCCATCAGTGATCAGGCCACTGCGGAGCAGGTCGAGTCGTGGCTCTGGGACAAGCACGTCGAGGCGAGGCTTGCCGAGTGGGATACGCGGGAGCTCGGCTGGGAGCCGACCCGTGTCAGGCGTTGGCTCTGCCACTGCGCTGCCGCCGCAGAACACGAGCAGGCCATGTCTTTCGCGCGGTGGCCACTCCTTTACGGGCCACGAGCCCGCCTGGCGCTACGAGCAGCCAGGGCCGTAGTGTCGGCCGCCCTGGTGGGCGCCTTCGCGCTGTTGGTCTTCGAACCGCCCCTATCGGCCGGTATCGCCACCGTGACGCTTCCGTTCTTCATGCTGGCCGGCGAGGGTGCCGCGACCCGCGTGATGGCTCTGCAGCGCTTCGGGCCGGGGCGCTTCGCGCTCGAGGCGATGCGCCAGTGGCCGTTCACCCTAGCCTTTGTCGCCGCCGGGACGATCTTCGGCCTTGCAGCCAGCCACCACCTGGAACTGCGCCTGCACACGGTCACCTCGAACTGGCTCACGATCCTCACCGGGACCATCGCTGGTGCGATGCTCGGCGTCGTACCAACGCTGTACGAGCTCTTCTACGTTGACGACGCCACTCTCTATAGCGGCCTGACGCCTCGGCGGGCATTCTGGAGCACACTCGGAGCGAGCCTCGCGATCGGCGTCAGCGCTGGCGTCATCGTTGCCCTTGCTTTGGACGTCGTCTTCCGCACCCCGATTGTCTTGCTTGCCGTGCCGATCTGCGTGCTGCTGGCGCTCCTCGACTCGCTTGGCGTGCCAGCGGCGGCGGTGATGCTCTGGGCTCTGCAGCGGCGTGGGCCTATTCGCGTAACCCAGTTCCTCGCAATGGCCGCCGAGGTCCACCTCGTGCGGCCGGTCGGCTACTACTACTTCTTCGAGCACGGCGAGCTGCAGCGCTACCTAGCCTCCACAGCAAAAGCGACCAAACAGAGCGTCGGACCCCTACGGGAGAAGACACGGTTCGGGCGCCTCGCTACCGCCGGCACCGCCATCACGGCAGCGTGGCTTATTGCCTATGCCACACTTCATCTCGCGAGTACGCTTCCGCATGAGTACCTGGCTGTGCACTGGCGTATCGCCTGGGTCGGATATGACCTGGCGATGGCAAGCCTCGCGGCAACCACATGCTTCCTCCTGATCAGGCGCTCAGCCTTCGCGGCGCTTGCATCGGCATCTCTAGCTGCACTTATCGCAGCCGATGCATGGTTCGACTGCCTCACCGCACGCCATGCTGATCTAAACGAATCACTCCTATCACTCCTGGTCGAGATCCCCGGAGTCATCTTTTTTATCTGGGTCGCGGTCATCGCACTCCGAGCCCACCACGAGCATGCACAGACAGTGCAACCCACCGCAAGAAGTGACTCGTAGGCAACCATGAACTGCCTATCTCGTCGCCCTGGGATGCCGCTGGAGATCAACCAGCGCGAGGTCGAGTTCTCATTTTTTCCGGCTGTGCGTAAGGGCAGACGATGGCGCCTGTCCGACACGATTTTCGCGGTCAGCCCGTGGGCTGTGATGCAGGGCGCAATCGATGCCCGACTGCCTAAGCGCGACAGGGCCGAGCCGACAGCGTTCCTGCAGCAAGGTCACGACTTCTACATCGCCGCACGCGAGAAGATCTCGGCCAACCCGCTGCTGTACTACTACGCCTTCCTGAACATCGGGAAGGCGCTGCTACGAGTTCGAGGTCTCAAAGCCTCGCTGGATCACGCTCATCATGGTCTTATCGAGCTCCCGGTGGACAAGGGCGGTGGGTTGACGCTGGACACCGCGAAGCTCGTCATCCGCGACAGCGGACAGAAGGTCCACGTATTCCCTACCGTGTTGGCCGCGCTGGGCTATCAACCACCGCAGGACAAGGCTCGGCTACAGGTGAGCGACCTGCTTCCACAGATCGTCGTGGGCCATCGCCAGTGGCGAGATGCGGAGGACCAAGGCGAGCGTTTCGTACGTGCCGAGCCAGAGTTCCGATACGACGAGAAGAAGAGAGCCGTGTGGGTATGCATCTCTGTCCGACTCGATGATCTTTCCCGATACGGTTTCACCCCCGCGACAGTTCTTGACGATGGCAAACTCGGTGCCCCCTTCAGGCAGGTGCGCAGTCTTGATGCGGAAGCATATTGCTTCGAGTTGCGCGAGACAGCGAAATACAAGAACGACCCGGTCGAGGTCATTCAGAAGCTCGCCGACCTTGTGCGCCCCTATCTGTGGGAGATCGTAAGCGCAATTCCCGGCAGTGCATATCGGCGCTACTACGTTTATCTCGGCACCCAGAAAGGGAACACCCTTCCCCAAATCGGCTCTATGTGGGCGACCCTCTTCTACCTCGGCTCAGTCGTCCGGTACAGGCCGCACACATTCGAGGAGATGATTGCCAGTCCCTTCGGCCCGTTCATCATCGAGTTCATCTCAGCCCAGCCGGAACAGATGCTCTACATGCTCGCATCAGAGATGTGTGCCCGAGAGATCGCACAGCCCGCCATCGCATAGGGAGGAGCTGTGGGCGAGACTCGGAATCGAACCGAGAACACCACAATTTTCAGGCGTTCCGAAATCAACCCCAAAACCCGGTAAGCGTTCGGTTGGTGGCTGCTCAGGTGAGTAGGGGCACTGGATCGCCCGCGGGTGTGGGCGGTGATGGCATCGGCGAGGTAGGCGAATAGCGAGCGGCATTGAAGGCGGCAGGTGGTGTGCGCTGAGAGCAGGCGCTCGATGCGTCGCTCGCCACCCTCGGACTGGCTGCCGAGCGAGAGCTTGCGGTAGATGACGGCGCTACCACGAACGCACCGCCCAGTGCGGACACCCGGAACCAGCGACGATGCCATCGCGAGCCGCGTCCAGTGAGCAGCGAGGGGGAGCCTACCCATGCGCGCAGCCTATTCCCGCTCGGGCGGATGAGGCTTGAAGCGAGCTAGGTGTTCCACTGCGCTTCGGGCTCAAGATACGTCCCGAATTGCACCGCCTGAACAGCGACGGCTTCCGGCAAAAGGTACCCGACGCACCCACCCTCACGGGATTCGGGGAGGAGCGAGTATTCACCGAATCTAAATTCCCCACATTGCGCCGCGGTTGAGCCGAGCCACACATAAGGATCGAAGTTGTATGTCAGGCCGTCGGACCCGATTATTTTGGTGAAGCCGTTGGCATCGCCGCTGATCGTCCCGTAGCTGTTGTTACTGAGGTTGAGGAACACGGCAACGGCCCGGTAGCCTTCCTTCGGCGTCTGGCCGGGTCCGTACTGAGCGGCAACCGGGTCTTGCAGCCGGGCCGACACCTGGAGTGCGTCGCCGTGCTCGTGGACCGTGAGGACGGACCCGATGGGCGCCGCCGGCAGCCGCGTTTGGATGAACGCTTCCACGGCCTCCAGCGCACGGCGGTAGTTCGGACCGCCCTTGAAACACTCCGTGGCGGCGGCGCCGCGGAGGCAATCCCAGCCGTCCACGCTCCACGTCTCAGTGGTGCCGGCCGTGTGCTCGACCCCGCCGCCCTTCTGGAAGGCGTGGACGACGCGCTGCGCTTCGCCGCACGACACCCGCCCCCGACGCACCACAACGGAGAACGGCGTGCCGCGGACGTGCGTGGGCGCACACCGGCCCGTCGCGCGGGGCGCGGCCCGCGCAGCCGAACTCGCAACGAGCCCGAGCGTTGCGAACAGAGCTAGTGCGACCGCTTGTCTCATAACGTCCGAGTTGCCCGCTGCATCGTCCGCACCATAGCTACGGGGTCAGGTCGCTGACTACTCGCGCGGCAGGAAGGATCTCCGAGATTCGCGTCACGTTCGCGCCCGCGTAGAGCGGGCCCGAGTCCACGAGGCGGCGCGGGCCATCGTCCAGAGCCATCGGCGGGCCGAGAAGGGGGAGCGATGGGCGCTGCATCGCAAGCGCCCGATCCTGGAGCCCTTCCGGGACGCGCATCACGAGCGGTGAGGCGAGCCGATTGATGCGCCTGATCCATCCAGGCCCGCGCGCGTCGTGATCGCCGAGCCAGCGGCGGGTCGCAGCGTTCGGCACCACGCGATGCGGCGCTTCGGCCCACCCGAGCCCGAACAGCTCGGTGAACACCGTGCGGTCAGCCTGTAGGCAACGCAGCTTGTAATCGGGGTGCGCGCGGCTCTCCTCGCTGAGCAGGAAGCGCGTGCCCAGGACGGCAGCGACCGCCCCAGCATCAAGCGCC
This sequence comes from uncultured Solirubrobacterales bacterium, assembly GCA_963814085.1. Taxonomy (GTDB): domain Bacteria; phylum Actinomycetota; class Thermoleophilia; order Solirubrobacterales; family Solirubrobacteraceae; genus Palsa-744. The sequence goes on from CAWFBP010000003.1 coordinate 14,953, forward strand.
TCGCGCACACCCGGCTGGTCAACGATCCCCCCGGCTGCCAGAACCGGGATCTTGACCGCAGCTCGCACGCGCTCGATCAAGTCGAGCAGCGGCGTCGTACCTCGGACGTGCCCACCCGCCTCGACGCCCTGGGCTATCACCGCGTCCGCTCCCGCTGCCTCGGCCGCTTGCGCCTCCTGAACCGAGCCGCACTGGTGGACCCAGGCGCCACCGGCAAGCCGGCGTGGTATGCCCCAAAAGGTCACGATCACGTCGGCCTCCGCCGCTGCCTGCACGTCGCCACGGCGCAACAGCGGCAACACGAGGTTCACGGCGATTGGCCGGCCGGTGAGCTTTCGCGCGGCGGCCGGCTCCTGCGCTATCCGGCCGCGGGCGCCACCGATCGTCCCGAGCCCGCCGGCCTCGGACACGGCCGCGGTGAGCTCATGCCGAGCTACAGCGCCCATCCCCGCCTGAACGATAGGCGAGTCCAAGCCACGGAAGTCGATCGCGGCGTCGGTCATCTCGCGGGCAAGCGTACAGCCGAGGTGTTATCGCCCGCGGCTTCTACGCTGGATGTCTATGCCTTCAGTCGCCTCCCGCCGGGCTTTGCGCCCTGGCCTCGACCGGCCGCAGACGCAGTATGCGTGGCCCTCGTCGCAGTTGAGGTCCGACGGCGATAGGCCGCTCGTGTACCTCGACATGAATCAGTGGATCTATCTGGCGCAGGCCGCGACTGGACACGCCAACGGCAAGCGCTACGAGAAGGCGCTTGAAGCGCTGCGGAGCGCCGGGGGGACCGTGGTCATTCCGCTCTCGGCGGCGCACTACATGGAGGTCGACGGCATCCGGGACGCGGAACGGCGCTCGAACTTGGCGAGGCTCATGGAGGAGTTGAGCGGCTTCGTGTGCATCATGCCGCGGTCGAGCGTCATGCGGGTCGAGCTAGACGCCGCGCTCGCGCAGCTCCTCGGCACGCCCTCTCTTTTCCCCAGCGCGCCGCTCCTGGGCTTGGGGGCCATTCAAGCCTTCGGCAGGCGCGGCGGCCTGACCGTACACTCTGAGGAGGAGGGCGACGTCACTGCCCGGGTGCGGCAGGAATGGCCCGGCGGGCCGGCTGCGTATGACGCTTTCTCGCGCGCCGCGAACCTCCAGGTCACACGCGATGTATTGCGCGGACCCACGGGCGAGCAGGAGGTCGCAGAGATGCGTGCGCGGGGGTGGGATCCGACGGTTGCTCGCCAGATCGCCGAGGACCGCGCCCAAAGCGAGCGAGAACTGGCGCTGCGGCTCGTCGCCAACCCGGAGTATCGCGATCGCGTGCGCGATGTTGTCGCGGGCCGCTACCTGGCGTTTGAGCTCGTCAACGCATTCCAGGAAGCCTGTCACGCCCACCGCCGCGTGGATCTGGTTGGCGAACTCACCGAGGACATCGACAGGGCGCGTCAGCTAACCGATTCGATGCCGAGCGCCGACGCTTGGATATCGCTGCTAACCGCCGCCCACCGCAATCCGCAGAGCCGCTGGGAGCCCAACGATATCTTCGACTTCGATGCTCTGAGCGTGGCGATCCCCTACTGCGACGTGGTAGTGACCGACAGGCACGCGTGCAGCCTCGCGAACGCAGCGCGCCTACCGCAGCGTCTCGGCACGAAGGTCATCCCTACGCTCGACCAGCTCGTCCCGGCACTCGGCCGGCATGCTCTGACACACTCCGAAAGCCTGTCCGACCACAGCTAGAAACCACGACCGAGCCCTGTGAGCGTGCGAGCATCACGGGCATAGTCACGATCTACCTCGACCAGGCCAAGTGGATTGATCTCGGGCGCGCCCTGCACGGACGGCCGGGAGGCGAGCGCTTCCGAGCCGCGCTGGACGTAGCACGGCACTGCGTCGCGATGGAACTTGTGGAGTTCCCGCTGTCGGTCGGCCACTACATTGAGACCTGGAGGGCCGGAAATCTCAGCCGGCGCCGACGCCTGGCGCAGACGATGCTCGAACTCTCGCGCGGACGGACGCTGGCGCGTCCGCCGGATCTGTGCAACAACGAGCTCGACGCTGTGATCTCTCGGCTGGCGGACCTAGATCTTCCTCGCGCTCCGTACCCGGCACTTGGCTGGGGGTTTGCTCACGCTTCAGGTTTGAATCCCAACATGCCGCGCGAGGCTCTCGACCTCGCGATCGAGCTGGCGCACCTGGCTAACCGCCCGCCCGGCTTTGACGAGCATGGTCGGGGTCACCGGGAGTTCGGTGACCTGTACCGCCACGGCGAGGAGGTGCTGGCCGCTGGCCGGAAGCGGGACGCCAGGTCGCCGGAGATGGCCGAGGCGGTGCTCGCTGTCAGTGCCGTGCTGGAGATTTGGGAAAACATCGATTGGGCGCTGCAGAGAGCCGGGCTGCCCCGAGACGCGCTGGGGCCGATCGGCCGGGTCCGCCCGGATCTCTCACAGGAGGACGGCGGTAAGTTGCTCATAGAGCTACTGCCGCTGGCGCGCAACTTCATCGCTGAGATGCCAACGCGAGATGCAGCGCTGCGACTCAGGCTAGAGCGCCACCGCAACCCAGCGAACACATGGGAGTCCAACGACATGATTGACATCGCCTACCTCGCATGCGCGACGGTTCACTGCGACATCGTCGTGACCGAGCGGCAGTGGGTTCACGAGCTAAGCCGGTCTCAGATGCTCGCTCGCCATGACACGATCGCGCTGCATGACGTCGCGGTCCTACCGCAGACGCTCGAAGATGTTGTCGGGTAAAAGACCTCGCTTGCCCGAGCGTCGCGAGCCTGCCCTAGCCGGTGATCAGACCAGCCTCGTGTAGTGCCTTTAGCGTGACCAGGACCGGGCTGTCGCGGTACTGCGTGTCGCCAGCAGCCTCGCGCACGATTCGGACAACGTCGTGGACGTCGATGACCTCGATCGGGCCGCCCCCGACGCGTTGTTTTGCCGCCCAGGCACGAACTCGCTGCTCGTGCGCGCCGGCCTTACGGCCGGAGAAGCGCCCGACGTAGAGGCGAAGCTGCACCTGATTGATGGGGTAGCCGTAGCGCTTGGCCGCCTCAGCGACGACGCGCGACCGCACAACCTTGTCATTCAGGAGCCAGTAGCGGCGGCTCGCGGCCTGGTTTGAGGTTTCGCCGGTGACGTGCTCGGCGACAACACCACGGGAGCCAAAGGCAGACTTCACGCTCGCGAGCACAAGACGGTCGGCGCGGGCGCCGACCAGATCGACCTCGTAGCCGTGGGTTTGTTCCTCGGTGTAGGCGGCCTTGCGAGTCGGGAGCTTGACGCGAAACTTCACGCCACCGGATACCACGAAGTCGTCTGCTTCGAGCGCCACAGCGACGAAGACGGTCGCGGTCGTGCCGGCCGGGTGCAGCGGCTGCAGGCAGGTGGCGAGGAGGTTGATAGCACCGCCCGCGGAATGCCGAAGGCCGAGAGGGCTCTCGCGGCAAGGACGGAATGGTGGTGCCTGGAGAGGTGTACACGCGAGCCGGCGGGCGTTCTTTCCGTGCCGCGCCTCGCGGGCTGCATGCGACGGCGTGCTGGCGCAGACCCCTATGCCGGGGTGGTGTTGCTCGGGTGTCCGGGGCCGGGCCAGGGCGCTAGGCACAGAACGAGCTGGCACTCGCTGATCGCGCGTACTTCGTGGCGCTCGCCGGGGTCGAAATGGATCAGGCTCGGCGCTGACAGAGTGCACTCGTTGGCGCCTGCGCTCACCAACAGCTCGCCGCGTAGGACGAACACGAGCGCGTGCTCGTGGACTTGGTGCTCCTGCAGAGCCTCGCCCTGGGGCAGCAGCAACGCGATGACGCGATTCGCGTCCTCGTCGGAGCGAAGGATCTGCGGATGGTGCGCGGCGACACGCAGACGATCTAGCTCCCAAACCTGCACCTGCCCGATTGTAAGCGCAGACAGAACCTAAGCGGATAGCTTGTGCGGCCACATGGCCGACACGGCAATCGAGATCGAGGATCTGCATGTCGTGCGCGGCGGACGGCCCGTGATCGACGGCCTCGAGCTACGTGTAGCCGCGGGGTCGGTGACGGGTCTGCTGGGTCCCAGCGGGTGCGGGAAGACCACGCTGATGCGCGCGATCGTCGGCGTGCAGCTCGTCCAGGCTGGCCATGTGAGCGTGCTCGGCGAACCGGCCGGCTCGCCACGGTTGCGCCGGCGCGTGGGGTACGTGACGCAGGCTCCATCGGTCTACGGCGATCTCAGCATCGGCGAGAACCTGCGCTACTTCGCTGCGATCCTCGGCGTCGGCGCCCAGCGGATCGCGCAGGTCGTTGCGACGGTTCGCCTGGCCGGACGCGAGCAGCAGGTCGTCGGCTCGCTCTCCGGCGGGGAGCGCTCGCGTGTGTCGCTGGCAACCGCGCTGCTGGGCGAGCCCGAGCTGCTGGTGCTCGACGAGCCGACCGTCGGCCTTGATCCCGTGCTGCGCGCCGAGCTGTGGGGCACCTTCCACGAGCTCGCCCAGGCGGGCAGCACCCTGCTGATCTCAAGCCACGTGATGGACGAGGCCAGCGAGTGCGACGAGCTGCTGCTGATGCGCGAGGGGGCACTGCTTCAGCACAGCACCCCCGAGCAGCTACGCGAGCGCACCGGCGAGCACGACCTCGGTCGCGCGTTCTTGACGATCATCGAGCAGGCGTCCAGGTGAGCGTGCAGATCACACTCGCCACGGCCAGGCGTGTGCTCTGGCAGATTCGTCGTGACCGGCGCACGATCGCGCTGCTGCTGCTCGTGCCGGTCGGGCTGCTCGTGCTGATGCGCTACGTGTTCGACGGGCAGCCCGGAACCTTCCAGGCGATCGGGGCGCCGATGTGCGGGCTGTTCCCGTTCATCATCATGTTCCTCGTCACCTCGATCGCGATGCTGCGCGAGCGCACCAGCGGCACGCTGGAGCGGCTGATGAGCCTTCCGCTCGCCAAGACCGACCTGCTCGCCGGCTATGGCATCGCGTTCGGCGTGCTGGCCGCGCTGCAGGCGCTCGTCGTGTGCCTCGTCGGGTTTCTCCTGCTCGGCCTGCACGCCCCGCACGGCGTATGGCTGGTCGGGTTGCTCGCCATCGGCAACGCCGTGCTCGGCATGGCGCTCGGCCTGTTCGTCAGCGCGTTCGCGCGCACCGAGTTCCAGGCCGTGCAGTTCATGCCCGCGATCATCTTCCCCCAGCTACTGCTGTGCGGGCTGTTCGTGGACCGGCAGGAGATGGCCGGCGTGCTCTACGGGCTCTCAAGCGCGCTGCCGCTCACCTACGCCTACGACGCGCTGGCGCGCGCCACCCATCCCCGCCCGCTCGGCGGCAGGGTCGCGCTCGATGTCGCCGTGATCGTCGGCGCGACGCTGATCGCGTTGGCGCTCGGCGCTCTCACTCTGCGGCGGCGGACTGCATGAGCGGACGGCCGGGGGCCGGCGCGGTCGCCGGCACCGTGATGACGGGCACCGGCGAGGTCTGCAGCAGCTCGGTCGTGACCGTGCCCAGCGCCTCGTGCAGCCGCGAGTGTGGCTTGGCGCCGAGCACGATCGCGCGAGCATCGTGGCGCTGGGCGGCGTCGATCAACGCGGCGGCGGGGTCTTGGTCTGAGACCTGGGTCACAAGGTCGATGTCGAACAGTGCGTCATCGCCGTCGAGCATCAGCTCATCGAGGATCGCGCGGCCCTCATCGTGGCGCTCGCCGCTGGTGCTGAGCGGGCTCGGCGGCATGTGCTGTGCCCGGCAGGCATGAACGATCACGAGCTTGCCGCCCGAGGCCAGCTCGTTTGCCGCCCAGCGGGCGGCGTGGCGCGAGCCCTCGCTGCGGTCATAGCCGAGCACCATGCAAGGCCCTCCCGCGTCGCTGCCCGTGGAGGCTGAGCGGGTCATGCCGGTGTCGTCTCGCGGTCCAGGGCGTCCAGGTAGGGCGCCAGGTACTTCGTGGCGATCTTGCTCGGCGGCTCCCACGCCGGGGGGTCGGTGATCTCTGAGCTGAACCCGTGCCCGCCGGTGATCTTCGCCGTCAGATACAGCGGCTTATCGCCCGTCAGCAGCATCCCGTGGATCACGGGGTGAAACCGCTCGGGTGTCACCGTGGCACCGGCGTCCGCGGCGATCGACAGCGCGACCGTATCGGCCTGCTGGGAGCTGACGCCGCCGTGCTTGACCGGGAACTCGGTGCAGTCCCCGGCGGCGTAGATGTGCTCAACGTCGAGAACATGCCCGTAGGGGTCCACGCGCAAGAAACCGTGTTCGCTCAACGGGATGCCGCGCACGCTTGGGCCGTAGAGCTCGGGCAGCGCGATCACGCGGTTGACGTGCAGGCGCCGGTCGCCGGGGTTGATCACCAGCTCGCCAGCGTGTGGGACTTCGGCGTAGGCAGAGTGGATCGTCTGGATGCCCGCGCGGTCGAGCAACCCCGCGACGGTGCTGCTCGCGTTCTGCCCGAAGATCGCCAGCGGAGCGTCCTCGGGGGTGACGAGCGTGACCGCGAGCTCGACGCCCATGTCATAGGCGCGACCGGCGGTCATCAGCGCCAGCTCATACAGCGGCAGCGGCCAGGCCATCCTGCCAGGCGCCAGGAACGCGAGGCTCTTGATGTAGCCACCCTCGACATCCTGAATCACGCCGTGCAGGATCTCATCCATGTGCGCCGCGTCGATCGTGACCGCGTGCTGATAGCGCGGGACGGCCTTCGCGCCGAGGGCGAGTACGAGCCGGTCGTAGGGCAGCTCCGCGTCGCCCTTGGTGTGGGCGACCTGCTTGTCCGGGTCCACCCATGCAAGCTCGTCGGTCACGAGCCGCGCTCCGGCGTTGCTGATGATCGGCGCGAGCGGGTAGCGGCGGGCCTGCCCCGCGGCGAACGGCTCACGAACGGTCAGCGGCCGATAGTGGAAGTCGGCGTTGGGCGCGATCACGGTCACGTCGGTCAGCTCCGGCGCGAGCTCGTGCAGCGCAAGGACGGCCTCGAGCGCCGCTACGCCGCCGCCGGCGATCAGCACTCGCTGCTTTGTGGTTTTGGTGGTTTGAGTGGTCATGCTCGGGAGCTTATGGTCGCGTGTGGGCTTTGGCAGTCGAGTAAATCCGTGCTCGCAAACGTGGAAACTACGGAGTCGGCACCTTGCTCGACGGTCGCGGTCCCCACACGAGCGCGCGGGCCACGTCCAGGCTTGAGACGACGCCTAGCGGGCGGCCCGAGTCTGGGTCGGTCACGATCAGGTGCGAGCACTCGTGCTCGCCCATCAGCTGTGCTGCACGCTGAACCTCCTCGCCGCGCTCGATCGTGACGATCTCGGTCGCGGCGATCTCGCCCGCTTCGCCGTCCATGCTCGCTGTGCCTGCGGCGCGCATGAGGTCGATATCGGAGATGGCGCCCCACACGAGTTGCTCGGTGTGATGGGGGCCACGCGCGAGGCCGTCGACGATCACAAAATGGACGGTGTTCTCGGCCATCAACGATGCGACCTCGGTGAGCGGTGTCTGCGGCGGGCAGTCGATGACCCCGGAGTTCATCACCTCGCAGACGGCGAGTTCACTGAAATGGGCTGGCAGCGACATTAACTTTCCTCCTTGCGCGTGGGATTGGTGTGATCTGAGGTTTTCACTACGCACGCGCTGCGTCATCCGCAGTAGCCGCGCGTAAGGGGTGCGGTTTTCCTCGGATAGCGCGACTGACATTCACTGCGGGTAACAGGCCACGTGGTAGCACTCGCCGGCGTGCGGGTCCCTGTCTTGCTCTGCGGAGGCAGATGTCTTGCGTGGCTCGCCGTCCTCGAGGAGGATCATCGGCTCATAGGCGCCGATCACATCGCCGCAGTGCATGCAATGGCGCTTCTCCGGCGTAGGGCTCGGTTTCTCAGAAGGGCTCATGGGCTGGGGCATTACGCGCTCGGACGGCGCCTTTCGGGCTGATCGACGCCGATGCCGAGCGTAGGTTCTGAACGGCCCGCTTTGTCGGGGGAAGCCCGCAGGGCGGGGGGGCAGACTACGGGTAAGCTCTGATGGGGCGATGACCAGAGATTCTGAGGAGCCGTGGCGTCAACAGCTACTTGAGGTTGGGCAGGCGCTTGTCACCGAGCTTGACCAGCGGGCTGTGCTTGATCGTGTCCTTGAGGCGGCAAGGGAGATCACCGGGGCGAGCTATGCCGCGATCGGGGTCCTCAACGACGATCGCTCTGAGCTTGAAGAGTTCTTGACCGTGGGGATCGACGCGGAGGCCCACCGCGCGATCGGCGATCTGCCTCGTGGCCGGGGGGTGCTCGGCACGCTGATCGAACACCCCGAGCCGCTGCGCCTGGCCGATGTCGGCCAGCATCCGAGCAGCTACGGGTTCCCGACAGGGCACCCGCCGATGCGCAGCTTCCTCGGGGTGCCCGTCCTCGTCCGCGGCCAGGCGTGGGGCAACCTGTATCTCACCGACAAGCAGGACGGCGAGTTCACGCAGGCCGACGAGCAAGCCGTCGTGATGCTCGCACGGTGGGCGGCCGTCGCCATCGAGAACGCGAGACTCTACGAGGTCAGCGAGCTACGCCGCCACGAGCTCGAGAAAGCCTTCCGCGGCCTTGAGGCCACGCGCGATGTGGCCGTTGCGATCGGTGGGGAGATAGCGCTTGAGCACGTGCTCGAGCTGATCGTCAAGCGCGGCCGTGCGCTCGTCGGCGCTGGCAGCCTCGTGATCATGTTGCGCGACGGGGATGAGCTGGTCGTGCAGGCCAGCGCCGGGCACGCGCAGAACCCCCAAGGTGTGCGCCTGCCGATCGACGATTCGACCTCCGGGCAGGTACTCGAACGCGGGCGCCCGGAACGGATCACCGATGTCGCCGCTCGTCTGCGGATCGCTCCGCGAGAGTTCGGGGTCCCCGACGCTCAGACCGCGCTGCTCGTGCCGATGGTCTACCGCGGCCACGCGGTCGGTCTGCTCGCCGCGTTTGACCACGGAGCCGACCGCGGCGTGTTCAGCGAGGACGACGAGCAGATGCTGCGCACGTTCGCGGTCAGCGCCGCGACCGCCGTGGCGCTCGCGCAGAGCGTGCAGGCCGACCGGCTGCGCAGCTCGCTAGCTGCCGCCGACGCCGAGCGACGCCGCTGGGCCAGGGAGCTGCACGACGAGACGCTGCAGAGCCTCGGCGGGCTGCGGCTGCTGCTCGCCTCGGTGCTCGCCCAGGACGACCTCAACCCGGCGCGCGGCGCGCTGGAGGAGGCGGCCGAGCACATCGAACGCGAGATCGAAAACCTGCGGGCGATCATCACCGAGCTACGCCCCGCCGCGCTGGATGACCTCGGCCTCAGAGCTGCGATCGAGGCGCTGCTGGACCGCCACCGCGAGCAGAGCGGAGCCATGATCGACTCAGAGCTTGACCTACCCGCTCGCTCCGCAGACCAGCAGGACATGGACAAGGAGATGCAGACCACCGTCTACCGGCTGCTGCAGGAGGCGCTCACGAACATCACCAAGCACGCCCGCGCCAACACCGTCCGCGTACTGGTCAGACAGAACGACGGCGAGCTGTCGATCGAAGTGCAGGACGACGGTCAAGGATTCGACACCAGCGCTCAGAGCAGCGGCTTCGGGCTGCTCGGCATGAACGAGCGGGTCGCCCTGGCCGGCGGGACGCTCAACATCACCTCGGGTTCCAACGGCACGCTCCTGGCCGCGTGCTTGCCGCTGCCCCCCTCAGCTCCCGCCGAAATCTCAGGCACCCAGCAGGCTGTGTCGTAGCGCATAGCGCACCAGCTGCGCGCGGGTACGGGCGCCGAGCTTGCTGTGGATGTGCTCGCGGTGCGTCTCGATCGTGCGCGGCGAGAGGTGCAGTTTTCGAGCGATCTCGACAGTCGTGTAGCCGAGCGCGATCAACCTCAGCACCTCGACCTCGCGCACCGTCAAACTATCGCCGGTCAGCGAGCGGTGAAGCGCAGCCAGGCGAGCCGCGACGCTCGGGCTCAGATATTCCTCATCGCGGGCAGCGGCACGCACCGCCTCGGGCAGGTCGGTGTCGGCACGATCCTTGGAGACGAACCCCAGCGCGCCGGCGGCTAGAGCACGCTGCGCGAAAGCAGGGTTCTCCTCCATCGTGACGAGCACGATCTGCGTGTCCGGTACTCGCTTTCGCAGTTGGCCGATCGTCTGCAGGCTCGACATGCCGCACATGCTCAGGTCGAGCACCAGCACATGCGGGCGACGGTCGTGCACGTGCTCGACGGCGCCCGTCAGGTCGCCGGCCTCGGCGATCACCTCGATGTTCGTCTCGCTCTCGAGCAGCCGCCGCAGGCTACGGCGCATCAAGGCGTGATCGTCGGCCACAACCACCTGGATCGGGTCGGCCACCGGCAGCGGCGATACATCCACAGAGATACTGGGAGCCAACTGCAAGTGTCCAGACATGCCCCAACCGTATGTGCTGGCAGCAGCCGTGTTGAGCGGGGAAACGCCCTTACCCGTGGTGGGAAAGCACGGACTCAGAGACAGTCCGGTAAGCACGCTGGCCGCTCGCGCGCAGACTGATCTGCCGGTCGACGGCGCGTGTCAGCGCCGCCGTCTGCTCCTGCACGCTCTGTTCAGAGTCCAGTGCGAGCACGCACTCCTGGGGTAGCTCATCCAGCGTCTGGAAGCGATGAAACTGCGCAGCAACAACCTCTGGCGTGGCGTCTGAGACCCGGCTTGGGCTCTGCATCCGGCTGGCGGCTCGCGCGAGCGCCGTCTGCAACCTCACCTGGCACTGGACAGCCAGGGGGGTCACATCCTCGCGGCGAAGCAGATCAAAGAGCGGCGCACGCTCGCGGCGCGTGTGGCAAGTGGCATCGACGATCACCCCACCGCAGCCCTCCAGGCGCGCGAGCGCCTCACGGGCCAACGACAGATAGACGGCGCGAGTGAAGTCCTTGGTGTAGTGCTCAGGTCTTGCGCGCTCGCCGAGCGCCACCCCCGCGAGACGCTTGCGCAGCACATCGGAGGAGACGACCGGCAGCCGCGCTCGACGGGCGAGATGGGCGGCCAGCGTCGACTTGCCGCTCGCCGCCGGCCCACAGACCACGATCGCGACCGGGCCACGAGCCCGCCAGCACAACCGCTCCGCCAACCCCCACAGACGCTCGGCCCGCGCCCGCTCCCGACGACGCAGCGCGCCGTGATGCGTGCCGGCTGCGATCAACGCCACCTTGGCGCGCACGAGCGCCCAATAGGCGCTGTAGAAGCAGCGCAGCCGCTCGGAGCCCGGATCACCACCCGCGTGCCGGTAGGCGCGCACCAGCTCCCGCGCAGCCCAGCGCCGGCCGTGAGCTTCAAGGTCCATCGCCAAGAACGCAAGATCGCGTGCAACGTCCATCTGGCGCAGCGCCGGGTCGAACTCGATCCGATCAACGACACGGACCTGCGGGCCGAGCAGTACGTGCTCGCAGCGCAGGTCCCCGTGCCCGTCGCGCACCAGCCCCCGCTCCACGCGCCGCTCAAGCTCACGCGCATGAGCATCCACGAACGCCTCGCCGAACCCGCGCATTGTCTCCACCCGCCAGGAGGCAGGGAAAGGCAGACGTTCTATCTCCCCCACATTCACCATCCAACTGTCCAACACGTGCTGTGGTCCGTCCGCGGCAAGCGCGGGTGAGCGCTGGTGAAACTCGGCCAGGCACCCAGCGACCTGCTGTATATGCGAGCGGGTGAGAGAACCTGAGCGGATCGCCCCCAGCATCGAGTGCGCCTCATCGAAGCGGCGCATCACGACCGCGTACTCCACCGCGCCGGCGCTGTCCTCGGAGGCGAAGCGAAACCCTCCGGGGCCGTGGATGATCGCGCGCACCCCGAGATAGATGCCGGGAGCAAGCTCACGGTTGACGGCCACCTCCTCACGGCAGGCCGCGCGCCTGCGCGCGAGTGTGCCGTAGTCAAGGAACGCAAGCCGCACAGGCTTCTTGATCTTGTAGGCACGCTCGCCAGCCAAAAACACCCAAGAAGCATGGGTCTCGTGCACCTGCACCGCCTGGTGCCCTGGATACATCGCCGGATCGCCCAGGGCTTGCACGACCGACAAACCGGCTGCTCCGTTGCGCTCCGCGCCAGCAGCCTGCTCGTGGTGGCGCGTTGTGCTCAAGGCTCAAGCGCTGCTGTCAGTCGGCGGCGACGCTCGCCGACACGTCGTCAAGACTGGCTGGCTCGCCTGCGGCCGGCTCGCTGCCGCGTGGCATCACCAGCACCGGACAGTGAGCCTCCCTCATCACCGCTGCCGAGACGCTGCCGAGCAGCGCGTGACGCACCGGCCCATACGCGCGGGAGCCGAGCACAAGGAGATCCAGCTCACGGGAGCGCTCCACCAGCACATCAGCGGCGTTGCCTTCGACAGTCTGCGTACGGACGGGCACGCCACCGGCAAGCTCCGCCACCGCGCTCTGAAGGCTTGCCTTCGTCGCCGCATAGGTTTCGGCTTCGAGCTCTGACACCATCGCCGCCTGCGCGGCATAGCTCCTGACGAACAGGCTCAGCCCGGACGCGGCGATCACGCTCAGCTCGCCATCGAAGACCTGGGCCAACTCATGGCCCAAACCCAACGCCGTCTTGCCCTCGGCGGAGTCGGTGTAGCCCACGCCGACACGGCGCAGCCCCCTGCCGGCGACGTAGCCGGCAGGCGCCACCAGCACCGCGCACGGCGCGCCGTGCACCATGCGCTCCATCAGACCGACATGCAGATGACCGGCGATCCCCTCGCGTGCCGCACCGATCACGATCAGCTGCGCGTTCTCATAGCTGGCCATGCTGTGCAGAGCGTGGATCGGCCACGACGAGCTGCTCCAGTGATAAGTCGCGTGCGCCAGCATCTCACTATCCGGCATGAGCGCCCTCAACTCCGCACGGATACCATCCTCGGCCGCCTGTGCAGGCACAGAGGAAAGCAGCGGGCTGTAGGGGTAGACGACCGTCACCGCGCTGCCCAGCGCAGCCACGATCTGCCCGCACAGATTTACCGCGTCGTGCCCAGCCTCGTCGCCTGAGTAGCCCACCACGATCTTCTCCAACATCGCCAGGCCGCCTTTCGCACAGTTCGCTTAGTCCAATATCCAGCCTGCAACGGTAAAGGCGCACGGAGATCACCTCCATCGGTAATCCCCTGCGCTCGTTACGCGGTATTCCACGGACCCCGCCGTCGATCCGACTGCCCATGCTCTGCCGGCGCCCCGCAGAGGTAGCCAACCCCAGCCACACGACCTGCCAGCGGCTCATGCGCTATCCATAACCGGCGAGGACGACCCTGAAAGAGATCGGCGGCGATGAACGGCTTAAGCAGGCGTGAGCTCCCGCCAAAGCAGTATGCCCCGAGAGCGACCTCGCGGCCTGACCTCCACCCGCGGCACAGACCGCTCCGGCGCAATGGCGGTGCGGCGCTCCCGCCGACACGTCAGGGAAAACCCCGGATGCTGAGTCAACGCGAACGCCAGATCCTTGTCGCATGTCCGTGATCGCCCTTCAACCTAACCCGCCAGCCGTTCCGCAGCAAGGCTCACCCGGCCCAGCAATCCATACCGACGGGCTTTCCAAGCGCTACGGGAGCACGCTCGCGCTCGACGGGCTCAATCTCACGGTCTGCAAGGGCGAGGTGTACGGGTATCTCGGACCCAACGGATCGGGCAAGACCACCACGATTCGGCTGCTGCTAGGGCTACACCGCGCGAGTAGTGGGCGAGCGGAGCTGTTCGGCCTGGATGCCTGGAGCGATCCGGTACGCGCCCACGAGCGAGTCGCATACGTCGCCGGGGAGCCATTCCTCTGGCCATCCTTGACGAGCGAGGAGACGTTCGAGTTCCTCGCGCATCTGCACCACGGCACCGACGTTGCCTACCGCGAAGTTCTCGTTGAGCGCTTCCAGCTCGATACGCGCAAGAAGATCCGCACGCTGTCGAAGGGCAACCGCCAGAAGGTTCAACTGATCGCGGCGCTCGCCACACGCGCTGATCTGCTGCTGCTCGATGAGCCTACGAGCGGCCTTGACCCGCTGATGGAGGTCACGTTCCGAGACTGTGTGAAGGAGGCCAAGGGGCGTGGGCAGACCGTCTTTCTCTCCTCTCACATTCTCAGCGAGGTCGAGGCGCTTTGTGACCGTGTTGGGATACTCCGAGACGGCAAGCTCGTAGATGAGGGAACGCTTGCGCAGCTGCGCCACCTCGCAGTGCAGACCGTCGAGGTGACATTCGCGGGCCCCGCGCCGGAGCTGCCGACGCTCGCGGGAGTCCACGTGCAGAGCGCGGGCCCCAACGCGCTGCGCTTCGAGGTCTCGGGCAGCGTCGGTCCGCTGATCGCCGCGCTTGCTGAGCACCCCGTCGCGACACTGAGCAGCCGCGAGCCCTCGCTCGAGGAGATATTCCTGCACCACTACGACGGCTCCGACGGCCATGTCGGTGACTAGCGGGACGGTCGCGGCTCCCCGCGCGCCCGCATCGAGCAGAAGACGAACGGGTCTCACTGCGCCGCGGGCGTTGGCGCGGCGGGCGTTCCGGGACGCTCGGGTCCGCACGATCTCCTTCGCCTACCTGTTCGCAGTGATCGCCTACATCCAGCCGGTCGGCTACCGCGATGCCTACCCGACGCTAGCCAGCCGGCTCGCATTCGCCCGCAGCTTCGGCGACAACAAGGCGATCCGCCTGTTCTACGGCGTCCCACACGACCTATTGACCGTCTCCGGCTACACGGCCTGGCGCGTCGGCGGGACGCTCGCGATCTTCGCCTCCGTCTTCGGGCTGCTCGCCGCAGTCCGCGCGCTGCGCACCGAGGAGGACACCGGCCGCATGGAGCTCGTGCTCGCGGGCTCGGTCGGGCGCGGGACCGCGTATCTCTCCGCGCTGGGCGCGATCGCCGCAGGCATCCTGATCCTGGGCCTCGCCGAGTTCGCCGGCCTGGTCGGATCTGGCCTGCCGGCGGGCGGCTCAGCCGAGCTCGCCCTCGCAACTGCCTCGATCGTGCCCGTGTTCGTAGGGGTTGGCGCACTCACGAGCCAGCTCGCCTCGACACGCAGGATGGCGCTCGAGCTCGGCGGCGCGGCAGTCGGCCTATTCCTCGCGCTGCGAGTCATCGCCGACACCTCCACGAGCGCCGGCTGGCTTCGCTGGGCGACCCCGCTCGGCTGGGCAGAGGAAGTGCGTCCGTTCACCGGCGCCCATCCGATCGTGCTGTTGCTGCCGGCCGCGGCAACCGTGCTGCTGCTCGCGGTGGCCGCACGGATCGCCGCCAGCCGCGACATCGGCACCGGCGTCCTCCCGAGTCGTGAGAGCGCCAAGCCGCGTCTAGGTCTGCTGTCCTCGCCGACCGCGCAGGCGCTGCGCGCAGAGCGCAGCAGCTTGATCGTGTGGCTCTCCAGCATCGGCGCGTTCGCCTACATCACCGGCGTGATCGCAAAGAGCACCTCGACCGCCGGGATCTCAAAGAGCCTGCAACACGAGGTCTCAAAGCTCGGGACCGGCTCGATCATCACGCCCACCGGCTACCTCGCGTTCGTGTTCATCTTCTTCGTCCTGGCCGTCAGCCTGTTCATGTGCGCGCAGCTCGGCGCCGCACGCCACGAGGAAGCCGATGAGCGACTGGAGACGCTGCTCTCCCTGCCGGTCAGCCGCAGCCGATGGCTGGGAGGTAGGCTCGCCCTCGCCGTCGCTGGTGCTGTCGCGATCTCGCTCACCGCTGGTTTGCTCACCTGGGCCGGCGCCGAGTCCGGCGGCGTCAGCATCTCCCTGACGGGGATGCTCGAAGCGGGCCTGAACTGCCTGCCCGTCGCGGTCATGTTCCTCGGGATCGCAGCGCTCGCCTACGCGATCGTTCCCCGAGCAAGCACCGGGCTCTCCTACGGCCTGGTCACGGTCGCGTTCCTGTGGGACCTGTTCGGCTCCCTGCTGAGCGTGCCGAAATGGCTCGTGCAGGCGACACCGTTCGCGCACGTCGGGCTCGTACCCGCGCAGCCGTTTCGTGGCGCCGCGGCGCTCGTCATGCTCGGGATCGCACTGGCCAGCGCGCTCGCGGCGATGTGGGCCTTCAGGCGACGCGACCTGACCGGAGAGTAGAGGGGACCTGGACATGCTGCAGAAGGTGACAGTCGGCCGCTGGGCACTTGACTCCTACGATGGCATCGCGCCAGCGGAGATCATGGCGGAGCTGCGCGAGCACGCC
This sequence comes from uncultured Solirubrobacterales bacterium, assembly GCA_963814085.1. Lineage (GTDB taxonomy): Bacteria > Actinomycetota > Thermoleophilia > Solirubrobacterales > Solirubrobacteraceae > Palsa-744. Next base: position 31,046 of record CAWFBP010000003.1, read on the forward strand.
AAGGCGCTGAAGGGTGCGCGCATCCTGCACGTCAACGCGACCGCCTACGGCGGCGGCGTCTCAGAGCTGTTGCGCTCGAGCGTCCCGTTGCTGCGCGATCTCGGCCTCTGCGTGGACTGGAAGGTGATCGGCGGGAACCCCGGCTTCTTCCGTGCCACCAAGGCGCTGCACAACGCGCTGCAGGGCGCCCCACGATCGCTGACCGAGGCCGAGCAGGCCGCCTACCGTCAGTGCAACGAGGAGAACGCCGCGACGCTCGACGGCGGCTACGACTTCATCGTCGTCCATGACCCCCAGCCCGTCGGGCTGCTGCAGGCCCACGGCAAGGGCAACGCGCACTGGGTATGGCGCTGTCACATCGACACGAGCGAGCCGAACCCCGACGCCTGGCATTTCCTCGCCCCCTACCTGGAGGGCTTCGACGCGGCCGTGTTCACGATGGGAGAGTTCGTACCACCCGGCCTGCCGATCAACCGCGTCGAGGTGATCCCCCCGGCGATCGACCCGTTGAGCCCCAAGAACATGGAGCTCGACCAGGCGATGGCCAGCCAGATCCTCGACTGGATCGGCGTCGATCTCCCCGGCCGGCTCGTCACGCAGGTCTCGCGCTTTGATCCTTGGAAGGATCCGCTCGGCGTGGTCGACGCCTACCGGCTCGTGCGCGAGGAGATACCGGAGCTTCAGCTCGCCTTGGTCGGCTCGATGGCACTTGATGACCCCGAGGGCTGGGGGGTCTACCAGCAGGTCTCAGACGCCGCCGAGCACGACCCGCTGATCCACGTCTACACCAACCTCACGGGTGTCGGCAACGTCGAGGTCAACGCCTTCCAGCGCCTATCGGAGGTGATCGTGCAGAAGTCGATCCGCGAGGGCTTCGGTCTCGTCGTCTCCGAGTCGCTGTGGAAGGGCACCCCCGTCATCGCAGGGCACGCCGGCGGGATACCCCTGCAGATGCCCGCCGGGGTCGGCGGACGACTCGTGCACAGCACCGAGGAGTGCGCCACCGCGATGCTTGAGCTATTGCGCAACCGCGAGCTGGCAGCAGACCTCGGCCAGCGCGGACGCGAGCATGTACGCGAGCACTTCCTGCTGCCACGCCTGCTGATGGAGGAGCTGCGCCTGCTGAGCACGCTTGACTCTCACGGGGCCAACGTGTCTGCGGGATCATTGGGCAAGGCATGACCGAGCCAACCCCCGTGCAAGGCTCGGAGGTTGACGTGGAGGAGGCCGCGGAACTGCTCCTGCGTGACTTGCGTAGCTCACGGGAGGGCCTCTCAGCCCGCGAGGCACAGCGGCGGCTAATCCAGTACGGCCCCAACGAACTGAGCCGCCGGGGTGGCTTGAAGTGGCCGGGGGAGCTGGCGCGTCAGCTGACTCATCCGCTCGCGCTGCTGCTGTGGCTAGCGGCGGCGCTGTCATTCGCCGTTGGCAGCCAAACGATTGCGGTCGCGGTTCTGCTGGTGATCTTGCTCAACGCCGTGTTCGCGTTTGTGCAGGAGATGCAGGCAGAGCGGGCGGTGGAGGCCCTGGCGCAGTTCCTGCCTCAGCACGTCACGGTCCTGCGCGATGGACAGTCGTCCTCGATCCTGGCCGCCGATCTGGTTCCCGGCGACGTTGTGGTCGTCGAGGAGGGCGATCGCATCGCGGCCGACATGCGCCTGATCTCCGGTGGCGTGGAGGTTGACCTCTCGACGCTCACCGGCGAGTCCGCGCCGGTGCTGCGCTCCGCCGAGCTGATCGACACCGGCGTACCGCGGATCGCCGCGCGGGATCTCCTGTTCAGCGGTACGAGCGCAACCGGCGGAGAGGCCCAGGGTCTCGTGTTCGCGACCGGGATGCACACCGAGCTAGGGCGCATCGCCGCACTGTCTGAGCGAGTCAAGGAGGAGCCGAGCCCACTCGAGCGCCAGGTTCGTAAGGTCGCATGGTTGATCGCGGGAATCGCGATCGCGATGGCCATCGCCTTCGTCCCGGTCGCAATCTTCGGAGCCGGCCTGTCCTTCACCAACAGCGTCGTGTTCGCGGTCGGCCTGCTGGCCGGCAACGTGCCGGAGGGGCTGCTGCCAGTAATCACCCTGGCGCTGGCCGTCGCGGTGCGCGCGCTCGCCCGCCGGGGTGCGCTCGTCAAGCGCCTCAGCGCCGTGGAGACCCTCGGCTCCACCGACGTGATCTGCACCGACAAGACCGGCACCCTGACCCAGAACCAGATGCGGCCCGTCGCGGCCTGGACGCTCACAAACGAAATCGCGCTAGACCCCAAGACATCAGACCCGTTGGAGCACACCAGCGACGCCGCCCTCACAGCCCTAGCCGAAACTGCCGCCGCGTGCAACAACGCTCACCTGAACGCCGACGGCGATAGCGGCGGAGACCCAACCGAGGTCGCGCTGCTCATCGCCGCGCACAAGCTCGCCACCGGCATCGACGCGGCCAGCCGCGAGCACACGCGCACTCACCAGTACAACTTCGACGCGCAGCGCAAGCTGATGTCCACCATCGACACCGGCAAAGACTTCGACTGGCTGCACACCAAGGGCGCCCCCGAGTCGGTGCTCCCAAGCTGCACCACTGTGCTCCTGCCCGATGGCGAGCAGCACCCGATGGGGCCCTCCGAGCGCGAGCGCGTAACCCGCCAGGTAGAGAGCTTCGCCCGGCAGGGCCTGCGCGTGCTGGCGCTCGCTCACAGGCGCCTGGAGCACGGTGAGCCACCACCGCGCCGCGAGGACGCCGAGCGCGAGCTGTGCCTACTCGGCCTGGTCACAATGCGCGACCCACCACGCCCCGAGGTGCTCGACGCCGTCGAGCGCTGCCACCGCGCAGGCATACGCATCGTGCTGATCACCGGCGACCACCCGCTGACCGCGGCAGCGATTGCCGGCCAGGTCGGGATTGGCGGCACCGAGCCGCTGATCGTCAACGCACAGGAGTTCGACCATCTTCACGAGCAGGAGGTGAAGGACATCCTCGCCACCGGCCGCGAGGTGATCTTTGCCCGCGCCTCACCGGAGACCAAGCTGCAGATCGCCGAGGCCCTGCGCGGCCAGGGTCACGTGGTCGCAATGACCGGCGATGGCGTCAACGACGCGCCCGCGCTGCGCACCGCCGACATCGGTGTGGCAATGGGCCGCTCGGGCACCGACGTGGCCCGCGAGGCATCGACGATGATCCTCACCGACGACAATTTCGCCACGATCGTCGAGGCGGTCCAGGCAGGGCGTCAGGTCTACGACAACGTTCGCAAGTTCATCCAGTACATCTTTGCTCACGCCACACCCGAGGTCGCGCCGTTTCTCGTGTTCGCGCTCAGCGGCGGAGCGATCCCGCTGCCGCTCACCGTGCTGCAACTACTCGCCTTCGACGTCGGCTCAGAGACGCTGCCATCGCTCGCGCTCGGACGCGACCCGATCGAGCCCGGCAGCATGGACCGTCCGCCACGACCACGCTCAGAGGGCGTCATCCAGCCACCGATGCTCCTGCGCGCCTGGCTGTTCCTCGGCGTCATGGTCGCCGGACTCTCACTCGCCGGCTTCTTCTACGTCCTTGACCGTGCCGGCTGGCACACAGGCGACCCCGTAAGCGCCGGCACGCCGCTTCACCACGCCTACCTGCAGGCAACCACGATGACGTTCCTGGGGATGATCACCGGGCAGATCGGCACCGCGTTCGCCGTGCGCACCCGACGCGCCTCGCTGCGGTCCATCGGCGTCCTCAGCAACCGCTACCTGCTCGGCGCGATCATCGCCGAGCTGCTGCTCGCCGCCATCTTCATCTACATGCCACCGATGCAATCGCTGCTGGGAACCGCGGCGCTGCCAGTACACGATCTCTTGTTCCTGCTGCCATACCCGTTCATCGTGTGGGGTGCTGATGAGCTGCGCCGCTGGCTGATACGCCGCCACACCCGTCCGCAGGCTGCGTAGGCTGCGTCCACGGTGAGCTTTGGAACCCTGACCGTGGTCGTGCTCGCCGGGCTCGGCGGCCCACTGCTTGCCCTCAGCGAACGACGGTTCGTCCCGATTGTGGTCGGTGAGATCATCGCCGGCATCCTCGTCGGCCCGGAAGCGCTGAGCATCGTGGACCCCACCAACGCCACGATCTCCTTTCTCGGCCAAGTGGGATTCGCGATGCTGATGCTGACCGTCGGGATGCACCTGCCGCTGCGCGACCCACGGCTGGCCCGCTCGCTGCGTAGCGGGACGCTGCTCGCTGCGATCGTCGCGGTGCTCGCCATACCGGCAGGTCTGCTCGCCGCCGCAGTCGCCGGCACCGCCCACGCCAGCGTCTACGCCGTGCTGCTCGCATCGGGGTCCGCCGCGGTGCTGCTGCCCGCGCTGGAGGAGGCCGACGCGACGGGGCTCGACGCGCTGGCGGTGATGGCACAGGTCACGATCGCGGACATCGTGACGATCCTCTCCGTCCCGATCGTGCTGCAGCCAGGCCGCACCCTGCACGCGCTGCTCGGCGGCCTGCTCGTCGCCGCAGGCGTCCTGCTGCTGCTCGCCACCGCGCGCCTGCTCAGAGGCCATGCGTGGGTGAGACACGTGCGCCACCTCTCAAAGCAGCGCCATTGGGCACTCGATCTGCGCCTCTCGCTGCTCGTCCTGTTCCTCCTCGCATGGATTGCTCAAAAGAGCGGCACCAGCGTCCTGATCGCGGGCTTCGCCGCCGGGCTGATGGTCGCGCTGATCGGCGGACCCAAACGACTCTCCACACAGGTGCGGGGAGTAGCTGACGGCTTCTTCATACCCCTCTACTTCGTCGTGCTCGGCACCCAGCTCGACCTCCACGGACTCTTTGAGCATCCCGAGATGCTCGTGCTCGCCGCCGCGCTCGCACTGCTGAACATCGTGATCCACCTCGCCGCGGTCCTGATCACGCGCAGGCCACCGAGCGCGGGGCTGGCCGCCAGCGCACAGCTCGGTGTGCCGGCCGCCATCGCCTCGCTCGGGCTTGCCGAGCACGTCCTATCGAGCACGGTCGCGACCGCGATCGTCGCCGCGGCCGTAGTCAGCCTCGGTGTCTGCACGATAGGCGTCGAGCGGATGCTGGCCCGCGAAAGCCGGCTCACGCCTGCGGCGGCTGGTCATCAAGTACCCGCCTGACCTGCCGGGCGATCTCAAGATCCTCACGGCTGGCGAGTACGAGTGTGCGGACACCCGCCCCGTCCGCGCCGATCTCGGCGTCCCCTGCTGCCTGCCGGTTGCGAGCCTCATCGACGTTCACGCCAAGGAAGCTGAGCCCCTCGGCGGTGTGAGAGCGCACCGCCGGTGAATACTCGCCGACGCCGCCGGTGAACACGAGCACATCCATACCCTCCAGGGTTGCGGCCATCGCGGCGATCGCGCCGCGCAGCCTATGCAGGTAGACATCAAGCGCGAGTCGCGCCTGCAGGTCCCCCAAGTCGGCACGAGCGAGGATCTCGCGCATATCAGCGGTGCCACACAATCCCAGCAGCCCGGAGCGGTGCTCAAGCGCATCCGCCAGCTCCGCGGCGGACAGTCCCTCGCGCTCTGAGAGCCACAGCAGCATCCCCGGGTCAACGTCACCGCAGCGGGTCGCCATCACCAGGCCCTCCAGCGGCGTGAATCCCATCGTCGTATCCCGCGAGCGGCCGTCGGCGATCGCGCACAGCGACGCACCGGCCCCCAAATGGCAGCTCACGATCCGCAGCCCCGAGGCGCCCCGTTCGAGTAGCTCAGGTGTGCGACGCGCGACCCATGAGTGCGAGAGGCCGTGGAAGCCGTAGCGGCGAAGCCCCCAGCGCTCCCGCCACACCCCAGGCAGCGCATAGGTCGCGGCGGCATCCGGTAGAGAAGCGTGAAAAGCTGTGTCAAAGCACGCGACCGCTGGCAGCCCTGGAAGCATCTCCGTCACTGCATCCAGCGCCGCGAGCGACTTAGGTTGGTGAAGCGGCGCAAGGTCGCACAGCTCGCGCATCCCCGCCTCCACATCGGCGTCGATCCTCACAGCCCGCGTGAAGCGCGCGCCTCCGTGGACGATGCGATGCCCAACAGCGTCCGCTTCGCGCAGCACCGTGTCCAGCGCGGCCCGGAGCTGATCCGGGTCCACCTGCGCGCGAGGAGCATCCAGTTCCCGCGCGGCGATCACAGTGTCATCGCCGTCGAGCAGCGCCAGCTTCAGACTGCTGGAGCCCGCGTTGACGACCAGGACCCGCATCGCCGAGGCTATGTTGATCGAGCCTCGTTCGCGGCGGGCCAGCACCAGTCCGTGACATCGGGCGGGTCCTGCCCGTGCTCGCGCGTGTAGGCGCGGTGGCGCAGCCGCTCGTCGACCATCTCCTGACGTATGTGCGCCGCGTGCTCCGCCAGGCCGGGCACCCGGTCGATCACATCCATCACGAGGTGAAAGCGGTCGAGATCGTTGAGCATCACCATGTCAAACGGCGTCGTGGTGGTACCCTCCTCCTTGTAGCCGCGGACATGGAAGTTGGCGTGGTTGGTGCGCTGATAGGTGAGACGGTGAATCAGCCACGGGTAGCCGTGGTAGGCGAAGATCACCGGCCGGCTTGTCGTGAACAGCGCGTCGAACTCGGCGTCGGGCAGCCCGTGGGGATGCTCGGTGTCTGGCTCCAGGCGCATCAGATCAACGACATTCACAAGCCTCACCTTCAGCTCAGGCAGACGCTCGCGCAGGATCGCCACCGCGGCGACGCTCTCAAGGGTCGGGATGTCCCCGGCGCAGCCGAGCACGACATCCGGCTCCTGCTCGCCATCGCTGCAAGCCCAATCCCACATGCCGACCCCGCGCGTGCAATGCGCCACCGCCTCGTCCATCGTCAGATAGTTCAGTGAGGGCTGCTTGCCGGCGACGATCACATTCACATAGTCGCGGCTGCGCAGGCAATGATCGGCAACGGACAGCAGACAGTTCGCATCCGGCGGCAGGTACACGCGCACGACCTCTGCCTTCTTGTTAATCACATGGTCGATGAACCCTGGGTCCTGGTGGGAGAACCCGTTGTGGTCCTGGCGCCAAACGTGTGAGGAGAGCAGATAGTTCAGCGATGCCACCGGCGCTCGCCACGGGATCCCGCGCGTGACCTTCAACCACTTCGCGTGCTGGTTGAACATCGAGTCCACGATGTGGATGAACGCCTCGTAGCTGTTCAGCAGACCATGCCGACCCGTCAACAAGTAGCCCTCCAGCCAGCCCTGGCAGAGATGCTCGCTCAAGACCTCCATCACCCGCCCGTCGGGCGCGAGGTGATCGTCGCTGTCCAAGCGCTCGGCGTCCCACGCGCGGTTCGTGACCTCGAACACCGCGCCCAAGCGGTTGGATGCCGTCTCGTCAGGACCCATGATGCGCAAGTTCGTCGGGTTGGCGCTGAACGCATCGCGCAGGAACGCACCGAGCACCCGCGTGGGCTCGCTGATACTCGCCGTCGGCGCGGGCACCTCGACGGCGTAGTCGCGGAAGTCGGCCAGCTCAAGATCGCGCAGCAGCGCACCGCCATTGGCGTGCGGGTTTGCGCCCATGCGACGCTCACCCGCGGGCGCGAGCGCCGCCAGCTCCGCCCGGAGCGCACCATCCTCGTCAAACAGCTCCTCGGGACGGTAGGAGCGAAGCCACTCCTCCAGCTGACGCAGGTGCTCGGGATTCCCAGCCAGGTCGGCGAGCGGAACCTGATGGGAGCGAAACGACCCCTCCGCTGGCAGCCCGTCGACTACCTTCGGGCCGGTCCAGCCCTTCGGTGTGCGCAGCACGATCATCGGCCAGCGCGGACGCTCGGACGGGTGGCTGGGATCTGCATTGCGGGCGCGGCGCTGGATCTCCGTGATCTCCGCCGTGACCTCATCCAAGGTGGCGGCCATCAGCTGGTGCATCGTCTGCGGGTCATCGCCCTCGACGAAGCGCGGCGCGTACCCGTAGCCCTCCATCAGAGACCGCAGCTCTGTCTGCGGGATGCGGGCGAGCACCGTCGGGTTGGCGATCTTGTAGCCGTTGAGATGCAGGACGGGGAGCACCGCGCCGTCGCGGGCTGGGTTCAGGAACTTGTTGGAGTGCCAGCTCGTCGCCAGCGGTCCCGTCTCTGCCTCGCCGTCACCGATCACGCAGCAGACGAGCAGGTCGGGGTTATCGAACGCGGCCCCGTAGGCGTGCGCGAGGGAGTAGCCAAGCTCGCCGCCCTCGTGGATCGACCCCGGCGTCTCCGGCGCCACATGACTCGGGATGCCACCGGGGAAGGAGAATTGGCGAAACAGGCGGCGCAGGCCCTCCTCGTCACGGCCGATGTGGGGGTAGACCTCGCTGTAGGTGCCCTCGAGATACACGTTCGCGAGAACCCCCGGACCACCGTGGCCAGGACCCACCACATAGAGGGCATTCAGGTCCCGCTCGCGTATCACCCGGTTCATGTGCACGTACATGAAGTTCAGGCCGGGGGTCGTGCCCCAATGCCCGAGCAGACGTGGCTTTACGTGCTCGATCGCAAGCGGCTCGCGCAGCAGCGGATTCTCAAGCAGATAGATCTGGCCGACCGACAGATAGTTCGCGACCCGCCAGTAGGCATCCAGCGCGAGCAGTTCCTCGCCCGAGAGGACAGCGGGCGGGTCTGTCACGGTCGCGTCGTCGATCACAGCTCAAGACTCTACGCTTGGCCCGTGGCACACGAGACCGAGAGCACTGCCGGGCATGAGCTGACCTTCGATGAGGAGCTGCTGCTGTGGCTCGGCGATGAGCCGCCACAGGTGCGGGCCGCGGACGCCGAGCGCGTGCGGGACATCGCCGGCGAGTTCGCCAGGGGCTTCGACGCGCTCGCCCATATCGAGCGGGCTGTGACGGTGTTCGGCTCAGCACGTACACCTCGCGAGCACCCCGACTACGCGCTGGTCCGCGAGCTGGGCGCGTGCCTGGGCAGGGCGGGCTACGCGATCATCACCGGAGGCGGCCCAGGGCTGATGGAGGCCGCCAACCACGGCGCGCGCGATGTCGGCGCGCTGTCGATCGGTTGCAACATCGAGCTTCCACGAGAGCAGGCGCCCAACCCCTACCTGGACATCGCCCTTCGCTTCCGTCACTTCTTCGCGCGCAAGGTCATGTTCGTGCGCTACGCCAGCGCTTTCGTGATCGCCCCCGGAGGCTACGGCACCCTCGATGAGCTGTTCGAGGCGCTTACGCTGATCCAGACCGCGACGATCCGACACTTCCCGGTAATCCTGCTCGGCGACGGCGAGTGGGACGGCCTGCTCGACTGGCTACGCGCCCGCGTGCTGGCCGAGGGCCGTATCGACGCTGCGGATCTCACGGTGCTTCACGTCGTCAAACGGCCAGCGGAAGTATGCGCGATCGTCGATGCCGCACGCCAGCGCCAGCGCGAGCACTCAACCCGGCAGAAGCGACGCACCGCAGCCGCCAGATCGACCTGACAGTCGATCTCAGAAGTGCGAGGATGCGATCGGTGTCGGCCCCGCAACAGTTGAGCTATAAGCAGTATGAGAAGGAGCTGCTGCGCCTGCAGACCGAGCTCGTCTACATGCAGGAGTGGATCGTCGCCCAGCAACGTCGGCTGGTGGTCATCTTCGAGGGGCGCGACACGGCCGGCAAGGACGGTGCGATTAAGCGGATCACGGCCTATCTGAACCCCGCACCTGCCGCATCGTGGCGCTCCCAGCTCCCGACGAGCGTGAGCGCACGCAGTGGTACTTCGCTCGCTACGCCGCCCACCTGCCCCCCGCCGGAGAGATCGCCCTGTTCAACCGCAGCTGGTACAACCGTGCCGGCGTCGAGCACGTCATGGGCTACTGCACCCCGGATGAGTACGAGGAGTTCCTGCGCTTCTGCCCGCAGTTCGAGCAGTCGCTGCAGAACGAAGGGATCACGCTCATCAAGTATTGGCTGTCGGTCTCAGACGACGAGCAGGAGCGCCGTTTCGAGAAGCGCCTGACCGACCCGCGCAAGCGCTGGAAGTTCAGCCCCACCGACCTGCAGGCCCGAGCGCGCTGGGTTGACTACGCGCAGGCGAAGGACCGCATGTTCGCCCGCACCGACACCGACCACAGCCCGTGGCATGTGGTCGAGGCAGACGATAAGCGCACCGCCCGCCTGAACCTCATCAGCCACCTGCTCTCGCTGATTCCCTATGAGCACCCGGACAGTGCCAAGAAGGTGAAGCTCCCGCCGCGCCAGCGGCGCAAGTACAAGCGCCCGCCGAAGCAGTCCGAGCGTGAGGTGCCGGTGCGTTACACGGTGGTGGGCTGAAACCTACGCGCTGTCTATCTCATGGCGCCGCTAGTCATCTGCGTTAGGAGAGGACGACCGGCTGCTGTTGCTGGCTCACGGGCACTCCGGCTGCCGCATACGCATCGAGCCCGTCGAGCGTCTCGCTCGCAAGGAGCGCCTGAGCAAGACTCTCCAACTGCTCGCGGTGCTCTGTGAGCAGGCTTGTGACCTCCTGATGGGCGGTGTCGATCATCCTCCTGACCTCCTCGTCCACGAGACGTTGGGTGGACTCCGAGGTCGCGCTCACCCCCGGTAGGAATGGTCCCTCACCGTCGGCGGGGAGTACTGCGATCGGGCCGATCGCCTCGCTCATGCCCCAGCGGCCGACCATCTGGCGTGCGATCATGGTGAGCTGCTGAATATCGGACTCCGCGCCGGTGGTGATCGTGCCGTAGACGACCTCCTCGGCTACGCGCCCGCCGAGCGCCACACGGATCTTCGCCTGCAACTCCTCAAGCGAGTACGAGACACGATCTGAGTCAGGAGTGGAGAGCGTCACTCCCAGCGCCATGCCGCGCGGGATGATCGAGACCTTGCGCACAGGGTCCGCGCCCGCGGTGAGCATCCCCACGAGCGCGTGCCCGGACTCGTGGTAGGCGGTGCGCTCGCGGTCGGCTGGGGAGAGCAGGATGCCGCGCGGGGAGCCAAGCATGATCTTCTCCAGCGAGTCAGTGAGGTCGGCCATCTGCACCTTCTCGTGGTCGCGGCGAGCAGCCAGCAGAGCGGCCTCGTTGGCGAGGTTCGCAAGGTCCGCTCCAACCATCCCCGGCGTGCTCGCGGCCAGCGCGTCGAGGTCGACGGACGGGTCGAGCGGGATCGAGCGCGTGTGGACCGCGAGGATTTCCCGCCGCCCGCCACGGTCGGGCGCCTGCACCGTGACGCGGCGATCGAAGCGGCCGGGCCGCAGCAGCGCGGAGTCCAGCACGTCTGGACGGTTGGTCGCGGCCAGCACGACGACAGCCTCCGAGCTTTCAAAACCGTCGAGTTCGGTGAGGATCTGGTCGAGCGTCTGCTCGCGCTCGTCGTTCGCGCCCGTGACCGACACCGACCCCTGACGTGAGCGTCCGATCGCGTCGAGCTCGTCGATGAAGATGATCGCCGGCGCCGCCTCCTTCGCCTTGACGAACAGGTCACGCACCCGCGAGGCGCCGACGCCGACGATCGCCTCGATGAACTCTGAGGCGGAGATCGAGAAGAACGCCGCGTGCGCCTCGCCCGCGACCGCGCGGGCGAGCAGCGTCTTGCCGGTTCCCGGTGCGCCCGCGAGCAGCACCCCGTGAGGCATCCGTCCGCCCAGGCGCCCGTAGCGCTCGGGATTGCGCAGGAAATCCACGATCTCCGAGAGCTCGGACTTGGCCTCGTCGATGCCAGCGACATCCTTGAACGTGACGAGGATCTTCGCCGGGTCAACGCGCCGCGCCTGCGAGCGTCCGAAGTTCCCGAGTGCTCCCATCGCGCCGCCGGCCTTCGCGGCGCGGCGAGCGATGAAGATGAACAGGCCAACGATCAAGAGGGTCGGGCCGAAGCCGAGCAGCAACTCGCTGAGCAGCGACTGGCTGGTGCTCGTCGACTTCGCGTTGACTTCCACACCCTTTTCTTGCAACAGCGCCGATAGCTGGCTGCCGTTCCAGAACGACGGGACCTGGGTGGCGAACAGGGTGCTGGGCGTCGCCTTCTTGTTTGTGGCTGGATAGCGCACCTTGTGCTTGAAGGTGCCCTGGATCGTGTCGCCCTTGGAGGAGATCGACTTCACCTCGCCGCCCTTGACCTGTTCGAGGAAGAAGGGGTTGAACGACACGGTTACTCGCGGCTGACCAGCCGCGGGCGCAAAGATCAGCACCGAGATCCAGTTCAGCGCGAGCAGGAACACCACGAACCACAAGAAGCCGGGTCTGCGGTGCGCTGGCGGCCCTTTCGGTGCCTGCTCGGGCATCCCCCGCCCATCAGGTGCGGGGGAGACATGCCAGCCACGCTTATCGCGCGGCATCGGCGGGTGCGTATTCGTCAAGCTGGCGCCTGCACCATCAGGCTCCTGCGGTGTTAGATCGGGCACCCGGCTCATGCTACGCATCGTCGCTCTAAAGCACACTCGGCGTATATCGCGGGATGCTCCGTAAAAACCCGCACGCCGTGCAGGAGCCAGCCCCGATGCTGCCGGGACAATCTGGGATCTAGGGTGTACGGACACCGACAAGGAGACCTGTGATGTTCAAGAACGTGCTCGTGGGAGTGGACGGCAGGGCAGGTGGCCGTGACGCCATTGCGCCTGCCTGCAAGCTCACAAACCCCGATGGAAAACTAACGCTCGCCCACGTCCACACCGGCGATCTGCGCCCAACGCACGCCATCGCCCCCGGCTTGGTCAGAGAAGAGCGCGAGGCATCCCACGAGCTGCTCGAGCAAGAGCGCGCCGCGGCCGATGTCAAAGCCGAGCTCACCAGCATCGTGTCGATGAGTCCCGGCCGCGGCTTGCACGAGCAGGCCGAGGAGCAGAACGCCGACCTGATCGTCGTGGGCTCCTGCAGTCACGGCGCATTCGGGCGCGCGATGCTCGGCGATGACACGCGCGCCGCGCTGAACGGCGCTCCCTGCGCGGTCGCCGTCGCACCCCTCGGCTACGCCGAGCACCCCACCCCGATCGCGAAGGTCGGTGTCGCCTACAACTCCTCACCGGAGAGCAAGGCGGCGCTCGCGATGGCCCACACGCTCGCCGCGCCAACCCGTGCAGAGGTTCACGCACTGGAAGTCGTCTCGATCCCAACAGTCGCCTACACCGGGATCATTCCCCCAGCGATCGGAGACAGCGTTGACGTGATGCTCCAAGAGGCAACCAGCCGAATGAGCAAACTGTCCGATGTCGAGGGTCGCGCGGTCTACGGCCTTGCGGGTGAGGAGCTGGCCGCGTTCGGCGATCAGGTCGATCTCCTGGTGGTCGGCTCACGCAGCTACGGTCCAGTCAAGCGCCTGGTGCTCGGCAGCACCTCCGACTACCTCGAGCGCCACGCACGCTGCTCACTGCTCGTGTTGCCCCGTGTTGTAACTGGCCCAGGCCAGGGCTCTACCGCCTAGAGCGCAGTATCCGCGCGCTGAGCGTAAGCTCGGTGTCATGAGTGATAAGACCCACTTCACGGTCGAGGAGGCCCGTGCAGCCGGCGAGCAGATAGGCATCCATTGGGAGACCTCGTCGTTCGACGTCGAGCAGCTTCGGATCGGGATGGACGTTGAGCTTGAGCACGGCACGCAGGATCTCCAGACCAACGTCACCGACGACGACGTGACCGTAACCGCGAAGATCGCGCGAGCGCACCTCAACGAGTTCCCGGACTATTACACGCGCTTGGCCGTCATGGAGGCCGAGGCAGAGACCTACTGGGCAGCGCAAGGCGAGTAGCGCATACGACCCCATCAGCTCAGCGCAACGGGGCGTCTGCTCCCGGACCATGCCTCGGCGGCGTACTGGAGGCTTCGCCGATGACCTAACCGGCAGGCATCCCCTGTGTACAAAAAGGGTGCCCGTCTCGTGCTTGGCGCGGTCGTAATCACACGCTCGATGGGTGCCTAATGCCACGGGCTAGGGCACGGGTCACTCAGCTCCACACAAGTGCTCTCGAACATCTGTCGAGAGCCATCGAGATTAGTCAAGCATGCCTATAGACCGTCGACTTATCAAGCATTGTAGAGATAGTTCCAAACTTCTCCATCGTTCTAAACACAGAAGGATTCGAGGTTCAGCGACGAAGATCACGCTAGGTCTCTGGATGAGAAGCCGCCATGCCTGAGTCGCTCGATCGGCCCGTCGCCGGCGCTGCGTCGGCCGCATCGCGCGCAGGCGCTGGCGGGGACAGACGACGCTGGTGGATGTTGGTCGCCTGCACGATCCTCTTGCTTGGCTTGGGGGTCTCGGTTGCCGGCGCTTTGCTGTGGCGCTCGAGCGTGCGCGCGCATGAGAAGCAGGCGTTTCAGACCACCGCGACCGACGTCAGCGGGACGCTGGAGACGTTGCTGCGTCGCGATACTGACTTCGTAGCGACGCTGCGCGGTGTGCTGACCATGCAGCCCGGTCTGAGCGCCAGCGGCTTCGATCAGTGGTTCTCTGAGCTGGAAGGCCACCAGCGACAGGTGGGAGGCCTTGGCACACTGGTCGTCAGGTCGGTGCCGGCGGCCGAACTCACGGCCTTTCGGGCACGGCGTGACGCCGATCCGGCATTTCGCGCGCTCGTGGGAGGCAGGCTTGAACCTGTCGTCCCGGATGGGCGTGCCCGCTATTGCTTGCTCTCGGCGGGCGGCGTGGACACTCCGTACAGCCCAGGCATCACACGGCTGCTGCAGGGAGACTGGTGCAATCCAAGCTCCCCGATCGGTGGGTATCCGGCGGGCGGGACCTCGCAGGCGGAGCTCATGCAGTCGCTCACGGACAGCGGGCGGTTTCTGGTTTACCCCGTCACGGCTGACGGGGTTAGCAGCTTCTTCATCGAAGCCGCCTTCTATAGACGCGGCGCCAGCCTGGCGAGCGCCGCACAACGCCGTGCGGCGCTCGCCGGCTGGGTTTCGAGCTCGTTCCATATCGCCACTCTCATACGGTCGGCCCTTGGCGGACACCGCAGCCTTGCCGTGGCGCTGTACCACAGCAATCCCGGCCAGCGCTCTCAACTCATGGGCCGGGCGGGCGCTGCCGCAACCGCCAACCAGCTCACGCACGGTGACACCTTGCAAATCGATGGCACGTGGATCGTGAAGGTGAGGGGAGCCAGCGCTGCCAGCGGACTGTCTGCCAACGTGCAGGGACTGCTGGTGTTGGTGGGCGGCGCGATCGTGAGTGCCCTGTTGTTCGCGCTGGTATTGGTGCTGACGCGCTCGCGTGAGCACGCCCTGGGGATGGTCGAGGAGAAGACCGGACAGCTCCGTCACCAGGCGCTGCACGATGCTCTCACCGGGCTACCCAACCGTGTGCTTGCGCTCGACAGGGCCGAGCAGATGCTCGCCCGCGCGCGGCGCCAGCGCCTCCCGGTGGCGGCGCTGTACGTCGACATTGATGGCTTCAAGCACGTCAACGACACCTTCGGGCACGCCGCCGGCGACGAACTGCTGAGGATCATCGCCACGAGGCTCGCGGGTGTCGTGCGCGAGGGCGACACGGCGGCCCGCCTGGGCGGTGACGAGTTCGTCGTACTCGTGGAGGGCTCCGTGCTCGACGCCGGCCCCGAGCTCGTCGCCGAGCGGGTGCTGGAAGTGCTGCGCCGACCCTACGACATGAACAAGGAGATCGGCCGTCAGCTCGCGATCACCGCGAGCATCGGCGTCGCCTCTGGTCTGAGGGGCAGCGCCGATGAGCTGCTGCGCGATGCCGACGTCGCCCTGTATGAAGCGAAGGCGGCTGGAAAGAACTGCTACACGCTGTTCGAGTCAGAGATGAAGACCGCCGTGCAGGACCGGCTCACGCTCGAGATGGACCTGGCTGAGGCGCTCGAGCGCCACGAGCTATTCCTGCTCTACCAACCCACCTTCGACCTGCAAACAGAGAACGTGATCGGCGTCGAGGCACTGATCCGCTGGCACCATCCCACACGCGAGGTCATGCAACCTATCGAGTTCATCCCCCTCGCCGAGGAAAGCGGACTGATCGTCCCGATCGGCCGATGGGTGCTCGAAGAGGCCTGCCGCCAAGCTGCCACATGGCACAGACAAGGCCACCGGATCGGCGTGTCGGTGAACGTGTCCGGACGCCAGCTCGACCGCGACGAGTTGATCGACGACGTGCGCCGCGCACTAGAGCAAAGCGGACTGGACCCGGCAAGTCTGACACTCGAGATCACCGAGACCACGCTGATGCGCGACGCCGAGGCTACCGCCCAACGCCTGCGCGAACTCAAGCAGCTCGGAGTTCGCATCGCAATCGACGACTTCGGCACCGGCTACAGCTCACTGGCCTACCTGCGCCAATTCCCGGTCGACGCTCTGAAGATCGACCGATCCTTCATCGGAGGCATCGCCGCCTCCGATGAGTCGGCCGCGCTGATCCACACGCTCGTGCAACTCGGCAAGACGCTCCAGATCGAGACACTCGCCGAGGGCATCGAGGAGCAGGTCCAGCTCAAGACCCTGCAACGCGAACACTGCGACCACGGACAAGGCTTCCTATTCTCGCGTCCCCTCGACGTCAGCGCAGTCGAAGCATTCCTACAGTCCAGCGACACCTCGATCCAACCGCTGCCAACACGCTAGCTGGCGGACGATGGCAGAGGTTCCGGTGGTTCATGGTCAGCTTCGCGGGGGCCCCTCTTCCCGTTAGTCGAACCTTCCTGGCAGACGACTGGAGGGAAGGCTTGCGAGCCTCCCCCCCAGTGAGATCGCCGGATGCGCCCGGCGGGCGTTAGAGCGCGAGCGTTACTCGCCGCGATTAGTCAAGCTCGACAGCCAAGCGGTCTTGCGGTATGGCGGCATCAGCAGGACCAGCACGATCAGCACTGCCGTACCGACGAGGTACTGGAACAGCTCCGCGACAGTCGCGAATTCACCGATCATGTTCTCCGCGAAGGACATCAGTCCGAACGCGAAGATCGCGAGACCCATCCCGCTCAGCAGGATCGGCTTGCGGCGGGTCGGCAGGAACTCGCCCGTGAGCACGCTCGCGGCGATCACGAGGAACACGAGACCCTCCAGCAGACCGAGCAGCACCCAGGACGTGTTGGTGCCGGGGAACGAGGCGATGAAGGAGCCGTGAAAGCCCTTAGCCAACCCGGCGGGCATCGTGCCGCTGTCGTCAAAGAGCTTCTCCTTGGCGGCGTAATAGAACAGGAATCCGAACGTCATGTACGTCGCCGCGATGATCAGCCAGTAGCTCGCGACGTCGGCGATACGGGCGGTGGTGGCCTCGCGAGAGCGGACCGGGACTGAGTGTGTATGTGCGGCAGTTGCCATTGCGTTCCTCCGGTTGAATTACCTTGTGAGCGAGAAGATAGATTCGGCTCACTCGTCCACCATCGGGGCTTAGCGCGCTCCCGATTGCGCTTTTCTACGCGGTCGCCCACCGTGGCGAGCACGCGGACGTCCCCGCTCCGCAGAACGCTCTGAGGGCGTTCTGCGACGGGCGACTCCTTCGGCGGCCCGCCCGCGTCTGGTATCGGGTTCAGCCGGTATCGTGACGGGCTATGGGCAACCAGGACACCGTGTCGACCGGCGAGGACGGCAGCGCACAGCCCCAGCCTGCGGAGACGATCCGTATCGTCCTCGCGGACGACCATGAGGTCGTGCGCACCGGCCTGCGGATGCTGCTCGACAACCAGCCCGACTTCGAGGTTGTCGCCGAGGCCAGCGACGCCGAAGGCGCGCGCCGTTACGTGCTCGGCCACCACCCCAAGGTGCTCGTGCTCGACCTCAACATGCCGGGCGGCTCAAGCCTTGAGGCGATCCCCGCGATGCGCGAGGAGTTCCCCGACACGCAGATCGTCGTGCTGACGATGCAGAAGGAGCCCGCGTTCGCCCGCGAGGCGCTCAGCGCCGGCGCGCTCGGCTACGTGCTCAAGGAGGCCGCACACGCGGAGCTGGTCGAGGCCGTCAGGCGCGCTGCCGTCGGCGAGAGCTATCTGAACCCCAGGCTTGGCGCCCGCATGGCCTCAGAGCCGCCGCCCGGCCCGCCCGATGATCTCTCCCCGCGTGAGGTGGACGTGTTGCGCCTGATCGCGCTGGGGAACACCAACACCGAGATCGGCGAGCAGCTCTACCTGTCGGTGCGAACGGTGGAGACACATCGCTCGCACATCCAGCAGAAGCTCCGGCTCTCAAGTCGCGCGGAGCTTGTCGCCTACGCGATCGACCGAGGGCTGATCAGTACCGAGCGCGAGTCCAGCAGCTGACTTACACGCTCTGCTGGGAGCGGTAGTGCTCCTTCCAGATCAGCTTGTAGATCGGGATCTTGCGGGGAAGGCTGCGGATGCCCGGTAGGAAGGGGATGCAGACGAACGCGAGGCTGAGTAGGCCCATGATGAGCATCACTTGGATGTCTGCGTTGGATGAGGACTTGATCGGTTCCACCTGATACCACAGCGTATACAGCCACAGCCATGCCTGGCCGGGGTAGCTGCCGGTCTCGTTCATCATGCCCCACTGCTCACCGAGCAGGTGCTGAGCTTCCGCGCGTTCGCCGAGCAGGCCGCCGTCGGCCATGAACAGCAGCGGCTTTGTGTAGTCGGTCTGGAAGAACTGGTTGCTAGTCAAGAGGCTCCCGTCAAGGCCACCGCTCTTTGCAAGGCCGAGCAGCCCGGCCATCATCGTTGGTACGGGACCCGTCCCGCTCGCCTGCACCGTCACCGCGCCGGTGCTCGGGTCGAGTGCCACCGTCTTGGGCGGCGCCTTCTTTTCTTCGATGGCGGTTTCATATTCTTCCAGTGGCTTGGCGTAGGCTTCGCCCCATTCCTTTTTGGTCTTTTCGGGAGCGGCCTGATATTCCGAGACGGCGCTCGTCAGGGCCGGGTCGCCGGGGATCGTCCGCAGCGGATCAATCACGTAATCCGCAGCGGTGTTGATCGGGTGACTGACGCCGAGCCAGCGCTGCGGGTGCAGGAACAGGAAGTGCTGCACGCTTCCGCTGTTGTGGTTATACGGGGGGCCGTATTCAGCCGTGTCGCTCGTGCCGTTGAGCTCCTTCGCGGCCGTGGCGATGAAGTTCACGGGCTGTTCGCGCGACCACTGCGCGATCGTGCTCGGCTTGTCATCGGGTGAGGAGAACAGCACGGTCAGCACCACCGCCAGCAGGCCGATCACGCCGACCGCGATGCACAACTCCTTGATCAGGTCATACGGCGCATAGCCGCCTTTCCAAGGCTGGGTGTCGTCCTTGGGAGACAGGAGGCTCACGTGTGCGCTCCGGTCGACGGTTCGGGCGAGGCGTCGGCTTCGCCGCTCCCGCTCGTTGCGAGCGCGAGCCTGCGCTTGTCCAGCTCGAACGGTGGCACGACGCCGTGGCGGCGCACGAGCAGCACGTGGGCGCTGACGAGCGCGACCACTGCCACGGGTAGCAGCAGCACGTGGTAGCTATACATCTGCCCGAAGTTCGTGACGTTGAAGAATGCGCCGACGCCGACCGAGTTCAACCCGTCCTTGGCCTGTGTGGAAATCCACTGCGCGTCGAAGTTCTGCTGGGAGACGTATCCGGTAAGCGCGCAGGGCACGGCGACCAGGAAGGTGATCGCGCCGGTCATCCACACGCGCGCGCGGCCTCCGCGCCACGCGGCCATCCAGAACTTGCCCCACAGGTGGACGACCATCACGAAGAAGAACAGCTCGACGCTCCACATATGGATGCTGTTGAAGAAGTGCCCGACGCCTGTGTCGTGCCACCAGGCGGGACCCTTCAGGGCGAGGATCGAGCCGGAGGCGATGATCACGATCAGCGACGCGATCGAGGCGACCCCGAACACGTAGATCCAGGAGGCGACATACGTAGGCTGACCGTCAGGGAGCAGCTTCTCGGGCGGCAGCGCCTCGACGGCCGCTTCCCTGACGCGCACCGTCCAGGTATCGGGGTGCGCCGTCGCACCCTCACCGGAGGGAGGGGGTGCGACGCTCACGATGCCCCGCCGCGCCTGCGCGCCGCCCCAGGAAACGGAAGCAGGATCGCAAGGACGAACACGACCAGCATCAGGACGATCACGACGACGTTCGCCACCGACAGGTGGATGAAGCTCCAATCCACCGTGTGGGCCGGGTGATTCAGGTTGACGATCGCGCCCAGCACGCCCACGGGACTCACGAGGAGCCGCCTCGAATCAGCCTGGACACCATCTGATCAGGGAGCCTAACGGCGAGACAGACCTCTGTGTATCCGTACTTTCCCCCGATGCTGTCAGCGAGCCGGCTCATGCGACGGCCACACTCCGCTCAGCGGCGACCATCTGCCGGTCGCCGTTCTCGCCTTGGAGGACGACCTTCAGCGCCCCGGTGTTCGCGGCGTCGGCGAACGTGTCGTAGGCGCTCATCGTGTCTCCGAGCGGGAAGCGATGTGTAGCGAACAGCGAGGGGTCCAGACGACCGCTCGAGATCAGCCGCATCAGCTGAGGGATGCTGAACGTGTCGACCAGTCCCGTCGTGATCGTGACGTCCCGGATCCACAGCTTCTCCAGATGCAGGCTCGCCGCCTTGCCGTGCACGCCGATGTTCGCCACGCGCCCGCCGGGACGGATCAGATCGGCCGCCAGCTCAAAGGTCTCCGGCACACCGACCGCCTCGAACGCCACATCTGCGCCGAGGCCGTCTGTCAGCTCCATCACCTGGGCGACGGCATCCGTTTCGCCATTGTTGATCGTGGTGTCTGCGCCGAACCGTGTGGCGCTCTCCAGCCGGCTGTCGGCGAGGTCGATCGCGACGATGCGACCAGGCGTGTAGAGGCGGGCGGTGAGGATCGCCGCCAGGCCGATCGGGCCGGCGCCGACGATCGCGACCGTGTCGCCGGGGGAGACCATGCCGTTGAGCACCCCGACCTCGAAGGAGGTGGGCAGGATGTCCGCGAGGAACAGCACCTGCTCGTCGGTGAGCTGGGCGGGCACCTTGTAGACGGAGTTATCGGCGAACGGGACGCGAGCGTATTCGGCCTGCAGTCCGTTGATGAGGTGTCCGAAGATCCAGCCGCCGCCGCCCAAGCACTGGCCGTAGCGGCCCTCCTTGCAGAAGCGGCAGCGTCCGCAGGAGCTGACGCAGGACATCAGCACGCGGTCGCCTGGGGCGACCGTGGTCACGCTCGCTCCGACCTCCTGCACGGTGCCGACGGCCTCGTGGCCGAGGATCGTGCCGGGCGTTGTCTCGGGCACGTCTCCCTTGAGGATGTGCAGGTCGGTGCCGCAGATCGTTGAGGTGTCAATCCTCACGATCGCATCGGTTGGGTCGATGATCGTCGGGTCATCGACCGTGTCCCAGCCTCGCTCGCCGGGACCGTGATAAACGAGGGCCTTCATCTCGGGTTCCACCTTTGGTCGGTTTGTGTGCAAGAAAGGACGCTCAGCGCAACGGACGCTAGAAGCGGCTCAGGGCCGACGCATCGGGGACTCACACTGTCCCCGTTGCGTGTTTCTACGTGCTCAGGAGCGTGCATGGGTCTCTCCACGCTGGCGCTGTAGCCTGCGCACCTCGGCCAGCAGCCCGCGGTTCTCTATGCGCAGCGCAGCCGTCTGACGGCGCGCGGTCGCCAGCTCCTCGGCGAACGCCGGGAGGATCGCGCGAAGCTGAGCCAGCCGGTCCAGAAGGTGCTCGCACTCAACCCCACCGGCAGTGATACGCCGACCGCTCAGCAGTCCAACGGCACTCACCGCCAGCTCGGGCGATACGGATGGGATGGCGCTTGTTGCTGGCACTGTTTCGATCCTCCCGGCTTGTGTGTTGATCCGAGGGCCATCTTCGCCCTGCCCGCCACACCGCCGTATCCGCTGCTCCCACCTGGAGCACTCAGTGCTCACTACGGAGGATTACCGGGGCCAGCACTGATGACCGGCACCGCTATGGGCATCTACGGTGTGAGCAATGCCTGGTCGCAGCCTTCGCATAGCGCGCATCGCCGGAATCCCCGTCGGGGTCAGCCCCTGGTGGCTGGTGATCGTCGCGTTGATCACCTGGTCGCTGGGCGCCTCCTACTTCCCCGAAGTGATACATGGCATCAGCCCCGCCGCGTCCTACGCGCTGGGGCTCTCAAGCGCGCTGCTCTTGTTTGCAAGCATCCTCGCGCACGAGTTCGGCCACGCGATCGTCGCGCGGCGGCATGGCATCGAAGTCGAGGAGATCGACCTGTGGCTGCTCGGCGGCGTCTCGCGTATGCGCGGGGAGGC
Organism: uncultured Solirubrobacterales bacterium; assembly: GCA_963814085.1. GTDB lineage: Bacteria > Actinomycetota > Thermoleophilia > Solirubrobacterales > Solirubrobacteraceae > Palsa-744. Next base: position 53,095 of record CAWFBP010000003.1, read on the forward strand.
ACACGACCCACGCGACGAGCTGCGCTACGCCCTGGCGGGTCCCGCCGTCACCGCGGTGATCGCCGCCTGCTTCGGCGTGGTGGCGCTGCTGTTGCCGTCCTCCACGCCGGCGGCCATTCGTGCGCTCGTCGAATACCAGGTGTTCGTCAACGGGCTGATTCTCGTCTTCAACCTGCTGCCCGCGTTCCCGCTCGACGGTGGGCGGGTGCTGCGCTCGCTGCTGTGGCGCCGCAGCGGTGATATCGGAAAGTCCACAGACACCGCCGCGAGCGTCGGTCGCGCGGTCGGCTACCTGATGATCGTGCTCGGCGGCCTCGAGTTCCTGGGAGGTGCACCCGAGGGGTTGTGGCTCGCGCTGATCGGCTTCTTCATCGTGATGGCCGCCGGTGCGCAGGCCGTCGGCGCACAGGTCCAGGCGGCCCTCTCTGGCGTGACAGCGGGTGAGCTGATGTCCACGCCGGCCGTGAGCATCCCCGAGCACGCCTCTCTCGCTCACGCCGCCGAGGCATACTTTCGCCCCTACCGTTACAACGCATTTCCCGTCACCGACGAGCAGGGCCACGCGATCGGGCTGGTCAGCATCGCCCAGGTCGAGGCGTACTTGCGCGGGCGGCGCTCCCCGGCAGAGATCCGCGCGGTAGCCGACTGCGACCCCGCCTTGATCGTCCACACCGAGGAGGACGTGGCACGACTGCTTGAGCGGCCCGCGTTCTCCAGGTTCGGGCGTGCTGTGGTCATCGACGCCGACGGCCGACCCGTCGGGCTGGTCTCGATCACCGACGTACAGCGCTCACTACGCGCCTACAAACTCACCGGCCCCAACGGTCATGGGCACGCGCACGCCGCCGCCGGTTGACGCATTCCCAGCGGGCTCAGGCTCGCGGAGATGAGGAGCGAGCGATAGTGATGAGCCAGTAGCCACCCGCGAGGTTCAGCACGCCAATAACCAGGAAGAAGGCTCCCCATCCGTAGGCGGCGTAGGAGAGGCACACGACGCCCGCGGTGGCCGCAACGAAGCTACCGGCAATGCGCGTGAGGCCAAAAGCGCGGAGGTGGCGGTACTCCCACGGATTGATCAGGCGTTGCAAGCCGGATCGCGGAGGGGATGCCCACCACCCGCGAAGACCTGTCCGGGCGGCGTTGTCGTTGGCTGCGTGCATCGGGGGCGTTCCGCTCACGCTCGCTTCACGAACCTCAAATAGAACGCCCCGAACACCAGGACAATCCCCACATTTACGATCAGGCGCTCCCAGAACCGATGCCTGAAGAACAAGACGTCCACGGCGACCACGACGGCTACCAGCGCGAGCACGTAGAGCACGACGCCTGACTGCCTTCCCATCCGTTCCACTCTACTGCCCGATAGGTCTTTCACATTCTGTCTCGTCGGATGTTCATACATCCTCGGGGATCATTTCGATCGCGCCGCACGGGCACTCCTGCACGCAGATCCCGCAGCCCTTGCAGTAGTCCAGGTCGAACGCATAGCCGTCGCCCTCATCGACCTTGAGGACCGCGTTATCGGGGCACACGCCATAGCAGTTGTCGCAGCTGAAGCAGTTGCCGCAGGACAGGCAGCGACGCGCCTCAAACAGCGCGTTGGTCTCATCCAGGCCCTGTGTCACCTCATCGAAGGTGGACTGCCGGCGGATGATGTCCAACTGCGGCGCGACGGTCAATGGTGCGTCGGCGTAGTACCAGGTGTTCAGCGTCGGGAAGTCTGCGAGCTCTCCGACCGCAGGGTGCGTGAACTCGCGGCCGGCAAGCCAGGCGTCGATGTTCCGCGCGGCCTGCTTGCCGTGCCCGATGCCGACGGTAACGGTGCGGTCGGCCGGCACCATGTCCCCGCCGGCGAAGATGCCCTCGTGGCCGGTCATCATGCGCTCATCGACCTGAACGACACCATCCTCGACCTGTAGGCCCGGCACGCCGTCGAGCAGCGACAGGTCGGCTTCCTGGCCGAGCGCGAGGACGAGTGAGTCGGCCTTCAGCTCCGCCAGCTCGCCGGTGGGCTGGGGAAATCCGCTCTCGTCGAGCTCCATCTTCTCCAGCAACACCCTGCCCTCGCTGGCGTGGCGGATGGTGGATAGCCACTTCATCATCACGCCCTCTTCGAGCGCTTCCTGCACCTCGGAGTCGTGGGCGGGCATCCGCTCGCGTGTGCGACGGTAGACGACGATCGCGTCGCTCGCCCCGAGGCGCTTGGCGGTGCGCGCGGCGTCCATCGCCGTGTTCCCGCCGCCGTAGACGACCACGCGACGGCCGAGCAACGGGCGCTCCTGGCCCTCCATGCTTGCCAGCAGCGTCACCGCGTCGAGGATGTGCGCGGCCTCCCCAGCGGGGATGTATGCACGCCTGCCGATGTGCGCACCGACAGCCAGAAACGCCGCGTCGAAGCCGCCGTCTCGCATCACATCGAGGATGCTCGTGACCTTGCTGTCCAGTTCGAGCGTGACCCCGAGGTCCAGGATGCGCGCTATCTCGGCGTCCAGAACATCGCGCGGCAGGCGATAGGTGGGGATTCCGAAGCGCATCATGCCGCCGGCGACCGGCCCCGCGTCGCGGATCGTAACCTCGTGCCCGCGCCGCGCGAGCTGGTAAGCCGCCGACAGGCCGGAGGGACCGGCGCCGACGACGAGCACGCGCTTGCCGGTCGGCTCGGCCTCTACGGTCAGTCGCCAGCCCTGGCGGATCGCCTCATCGCCGAGGAATCGCTCGACACCGTGGATGCCTACGGGATCGTCCAGCTGCGCACGGTTGCAGGCAGTCTCGCACGGGTGGTAGCAGACACGGCCCATCACAGCGGGCAGCGGGTTGTCCTTGACCAGCTCCCGCCACGCGGTCTCATAGTCGCCGGACTCGGCGTGGTAAAGCCACTGCTGAATGTTCTCGCCGGCCGGGCAGCCGTGATTGCACGGCGGCAGCCTGTGCACATACACGGGCCGCTCTTGGCGCCAGGAGCCCGTCTTATTGGCAAGACTCGATCCAACGTCCAGCGTGATCGCAAACGGCTTATCCACCGTTGCTCACCGCCCCTTGCTCGTCACGGCGCTCAGCGAGGCCGGGGCGCCCGCCGAGCAGGCCGAAGCGGCGGATGTTGCGATCCGCGCCGGCCTGGATGCGCGCGATCACCTCGCTGTGCAGCTCGGGCTCGAACAGGTGCGCAAAGCGCTTCTGCGGGCGCAGGTACTCCTCGACGGGCACCTGCCGGCGAATCTCAGAGACACCGCAAAGCTCGCCATCGCGCGCCTCGAACACCGGGAAGATGCCCGACTCCTTCGCCAAACGGGCAATCCTGATCGTGTCCTTCGACGCGCTGCCCCAGCCGAGTGGACAGGGGACGAAGACGTGCAGGTAGCGCGCGCCTCGTAGCCCCATCGCCGTCTTGACCTTCGCCTCCAGGTCGCGCAGCTCGGCGACGGTGGCTGTCGCGACGTAGGGGATCTCGTGCGCCATCGCGATCAGCGGCGCGCTCTTGCCCTGACCAAACACGTTCCCCGGCTCCGGGCCGACAGCCTGCGTGGTGGCAGTGCGCGCGGCGGGCGGCGTGGCGCCCGAGCGCTGCACGCCCGTGTTCATATACGCCTCGTTGTCGTAACAGATGTAGAGCACGTCGTCGTTTCGCTCGAACATCCCCGACAGGCACGCCATCCCGATGTCCACGGTGCCGCCATCGCCGCCCTGGCCGACGACGCGCACGTCCTCGCGGCCCTTCGCCCGCAGCGCCGCTGCGATCCCCGTCGATACGGCGGGAGCGTTCCCGAACAGCGAGTGGATCCACGGGATTCGCCAGGAGGTCTCCGGGTAAGGGGTAGAGAACACCTCCAGGCAGCCGGTCGCGTTCGCGGCGATCATCTGGCCGTTGGTGGCGCGCATCGCGGCATCCAGTGCGTAGCGTGCGCCGAGTGCCTCCCCGCAGCCCTGGCACGCGCGATGCCCACAGGTGATCGAGTTTGTTCGCTGCTCGTCGGCCTGCACCGAGCGCTGCTCAGGGTCGAGCAGCCGGTTGCCGACTGCGAAGCTGCCGGTCTGGTAGAAGCGGATCGTGGGCGCGGTCATGCTTGTCTGCTCCTCACACGGGCCCCGCCGCGACCGTGCCGAGGTCGCGCAGAATGTTCTCCGCGTGCGGACCCGATGCCCGCGAGGCGTCGATCCGTCCAAGCTCGCGGTTCACGACATCCCAGTCCATGTCCAGGAACGTCAACGGCTCCAAGCGATCGGCCGCCGCATCGCGGAACAGCCCATGTAGTGATGCCTTTGTGATCGGACGACCACCGAGACCCGCGATCACCGTGTAACCGCGCAACTGCATGCCGGCGAGCGCCATGCGGACGTCCGTCGAGACGATCCCGCCGATCCCGACTGCCAGTGCCTTCTCGAGCACGACCACACGCCGCGCTTGGCGTACCGCCCTGCGCACTGCCTCCAATGGGAACGGGCGAAACGAGGTGATCCCAATGGCGCCGATCTTCACGCCCTGCTCGCGCAGCTCATCGATCGTGTCCTTGATCGTCCCAAGCACCGACCCGAGCGCCACCACGATCGTCTCCGCGTCCGCGGCACGGTACGGCCGGATCAGGCCACCCGAGTCGCGCCCGAACGCGTCTTTGAGATCGGAGGCGATCTCGGGGATCAGCTCGAGCGCCTGCATCTGCTTGGCGTGCGCGAGGTACTTCACCTCCATGAACGCCTCCGGTCCGACCATCGCGCCGATCGATACCGGCTCATCAGGATCGAGTACCTGACGAGGCTCGAAGGCAGGCAGGAAAGCGTCGACCTGCTCCTGATCGGGGATCTCCAGACGCTCGACGGCGTGCGTGAGGATGAACCCGTCCATGCACACCATCACCGGAGTGGAAAGCTCCTCGGCCAGCCGGAAAGCCTGGATGTGCAGGTCAAGCGCCTCCTGGTTGGTCTCGGCGTAGAGCTGGATCCAGCCCGAGTCGCGCTGGGACATCGAGTCCGAGTGGTCGTTCCAGATGTTGATCGGGGCGCCGATCGCGCGGTTGGCGACAGTCATCACGATCGGCAGGCCGAGCCCCGAGGCGTTGTACAGCGCCTCGGTCATATACAAGAGCCCCTGGCTCGCCGTTGCCGTATAGGCCCGAGCGCCGGTAGCGCTGGCGCCGATCGCGACGGACATCGCGGCGAACTCCGACTCGACGTTCACGAACTCGCAGGGTGAAAGCTCACCGCCCTTCACTAGCTGGGAGAGATTCTCGACGATGTGCGTCTGCGGTGAGATCGGGTACGCGCAGATCACCTCCGGCCGGCACAACGCCACCGCCTCCGCGACAGCGCGCGATCCCTCAACCTGACGCAGCACCGCTCAGCTCCTTGCGCTCGTCCGCGACCCAGGCGTAGGCCGCCATCGCCGCCGCCACATTGCCCTCGCCGACGTTTCCTGTGAAGCGCTCACGGATCGCCTGCACAACGGCGTCCAACGAGACCAGCCCGCTGAGCGCCGCGAAACCACCGAGCAGCGCGGCGTTGGCGACCGGCCGCCCCGCGTGTTCGCGTGCCAGCTCACCGGCGGGCACGGTCAAAAGTCGCTCGTGACGGAAGCCTGACGCGAACTCGCCCAGGCCGAGCTCGTCAAAGCTCTGTGTGGTGTTGATGAGGATGAACCCCTCCGGGGTAAGGCCGCCGAACACGTCAACCTGGTGCAGCAGCGTCGGGTCGACGACGATCAGTGCGTCGGGTGCCATTACTGGCTCTCGCACACGGATCTCGTGATCGTCGATCCGGCAGAACGACACCACCGGGGCGCCCATGCGCTCTGATCCGAAGCTCGGGAACGCCTGCGCGTAGCGGCCCTCATCGAAGGCCGCGAGCGCCAGTAGCTCCGCGGCGGTGACGACACCCTGCCCGCCGCGGCCGTGGATACGGACCTGCAACATCACCGGGTTCCAAAATGCGCGCCGGGCACGGCAGTCCGCTCGGCAGCGGTGTCGTGCGCGCGTGCGAAGTCGAGCATCACGCGCTGCTCCGCCGCGGCCACCAGCGCTCGGGTCCGGTCGATCACATCGACGTTGACGGAGATCGCGTCGATCCCGGCGCGCACCAGCAGCTCGGCGTACTCGGGGTGCACCGACGGCGCCTGCCCGCAGATCGAGGTGCGCAACCCCAGCTCACGGGCGCGCGGGATCAACTCCCGCAGATACGTCGTGACCGCCGGGTCGCGCTCATCGAACGTTTCAGCCAGCACCTCGTTGTCACGGTCGGCGCCGAGCAGCAGCTGGGTGAGGTCGTTGGAGCCGATCGAGATGCCGCTCACGCCGAGTGCCGCGTACTCGGAGAGGTTGAACAGCACCGAGGGGACCTCCGCCATCACCCACAGCTCAAAGCTGGCGCGGTCGAGCAGTCCCGACTCGGCGATCAGATCACGGCAGCGGCGCAGCTCGCGGGCGGTGCGCACGAACGGGAGCATCACGTGCAGGTTGCGCTGGCCGGCGTCCCACACCCTGCGTATCGCCTGAAGCTCAAGCGCGAAGACATCCGGCTCGCGGGTGTAGCGCAGCGCGCCACGGTAGCCAATCATCGGGTTTGACTCGTGCGGCTCAAACCGCTCTCCTCCGCGCAGCCCGGAGAACTCGTTGGTGCGGAAGTCGATCGTGCGGTAGGTCACTGGCCGCGGCGCGAAGCCGACCGCGAACGCGCTCAAGCCCTCCGCCATGCGGGCGACAAGCTCCTCGCCCCGGCCCTCCTCGAGCAGCGTGCGCGGGTGATCGCCGGCCAGCGCCTCCAGCACCATCATCTCCGCCCGCAACAAGCCAACACCATCGACCGGCAGATCCTTCACACGGTCGACCTGTGAGGGCTCAGACAAGTTCACGAGGATCTGCGTCGCCGTCACCCCAGCCGCCGGGGGCGCCGTTGCGGGCTGCTGGACGCCGGAGGGCACCCGCGCGGGCCCTGGTGCGCAGGCGCCCTCCAATACGAGCCCTCGGGTAGCGTCGACGGTCACGATCTCACCGTCGCGCAGCCGTTTGGTCGCCTCGCTGGTCCCGACGACGCAGGGGATGCCAAGCTCTCGTGAGACGATCGCGGCGTGGCAGGTCATACCGCCCGAGTCGGTGATGACGCCGGCCGCACGGCGCAGCAGCGGCAGCCAATCAGGGGAGGTCATGTGGGTGACGAGCACATCCCCGTCGCCGAGCGCGTCGGCGTCCGCGAGCGAGGTGAGCACCCGCGCGGCGCCGCTTGCGCTGCCCGGCGCTCCGCCCAGCCCACGCAAAAGCACTGTCTGCGGCTGCTCAGCGGACGGCGTGGCAGCGCTGGGTGTGGACTCCTGCTCGTCGTGGAGTGTGGTGATCGGACGGCTCTGCAGCATCCACAGGTGCCCGTCGGGGTCAAACGCCCACTCGGTGTCCTGCGGGGAGCCGTAGTGCTCTTCGATACGCAGCCCCAGCTCGGCGACAGCCATGACCTCTCGCTCATCCAGAGTCGGCCGCTTACCCTCCTCGCGCGAGAGGCGCCGTATACGGGTCCCTCCGTCCGCGTCGTCGAACTCGACCACGAGCTCCTTGTAGTGAACTTCGCGGCAGCGCAGATACAACGTGACGCGACCACGCACCCACAGCGGGTCCTTCTCGATCACGTAGCGATCGGGTGACACCGAGCCGGAGACGACGGCCTCGCCGAGACCGAAGGACGCCTCGATCACGAGCTCGTTGCGCTCGCCCGTCGCGGGGTTGACCGTGAACATCACGCCGGCGCGAGTCGAGGCTATCTGGCGCTGTACGACGACCGCGATGTCCATATCCGCCTGTGCGAAGCCGTTGATGCCGCGGTAGTAGATCGTGCGCGTCCCAAACAGCGACCGCCAGCAGCGGCGAACCGCGTCGATCACCGCGCCTGAGCCGCGGACGTTCAGGAAGGTCTCGTTCATTCCCGCGAACGAGGTCTCGGCGGTGTCCTCGGCCGTCGCTGAGGAGCGCACGGCCACAGGCCCCTCGGTGTCCTCGCCGAGGAGCCGCTCGTAGCGCGAGCGTATCTCGTGCTGCAGAGCCTCCGGCATCGGGGCGGCATCGATCATCTCCCGCGCGGTGACGCTCGCTGCCTGCAAAGCCGCGGTGTCCTCGACATCCACGCCGTCAAGCAGCTCCGCGAGGCGCTCGCGCAGACCATTCTCAGCGCAGAACGCTGCGTAGGCCGGGGCGCCGACGACAAAACCATCCGGCACGGGCAGCCCGGCCGAGGTCAGCTCGCCCAGATTCGCGCCCTTGCCGCCCGCGAACAGCACATCCTCGCGGCCGAGCTGCGCGAACGAGCGGACCAGCTCCAGGCCGGATATCACAGGTGCTGGGGACGAAACGCTCATCTATCTGCTCCTCCTACATCGCGGGGTGCTCGATCGCGGTCGCTCTGACCGCTTACAAGTCAACTCGCCGCCGGCGCGGGCGCCTACCGCACTGATCCCTGAACGAGCTCGGTAGTTACCACCCATGACCGTGCTCGCCGCCGGCGCGTAGTGTTGAACGCCAGATGAAGGTGATCTCCCAGCGCGAGTTGCACACGGCGCTCGCCGCGCTGAGCGCCGGCGAGCCGCGGGTCATCGCCAGCGGAAATCTCGGGACCCCGCGTGTCCTGCTCGATGCCCTGGAGGGCGCGGTGGAGCGCTACCGGCTGTTCATGCTCGCCGCGCAGGCACCGTTGCCCGCCCGCGAGGGCGTCATCTTCGAGACGCCGTTCGTGGGGCCGGGGATGCGCGACACCGGCGAGCGACTGGACTACCTGCCGATGCGCCTCTCGCTCGTTCCCAGGCTCCTCGGCACGCTCCGCCCGCCCGACGTAGTGCTACTGCACACCTCCACACCACACAAGGGGAAGGTCTCGCTCGGGATCGAGGTGAACATCCTGCCGGCGGCCGTCGAGCATGTGCGTGCCCGCGGCGGGCTCGTCATCGCCCAGCTGAACCCTGACATGCCCTACACGCTCGGCGACGGCGAGCTATCCGAAGACCTCATCGACCTCGCAGTCGAGGCCCAGCAAGACCTCCCGACCACCGCTATCAGCGCCAGCCACGACCATGCGCAGACGATCGCCGAGCGCGTCGCCGACCTCGTGCCCGCTGGCGCCACGCTGCAGCTCGGTATCGGCCAGGTCCCCGACGCGACGCTGCGCGCGCTCGCCGGCCGGCGCAACCTGGCGATCTGGTCGGAGATGATCTCCGACGGGGTGATGGGCCTTGAGCACGCGGGTGCACTCGACCGTGAACGGCCGATCGTGTGCTCCTTCATGTTCGGCTCCAGGGAGCTGTACGAGTGGGTTCACCACAACCCCAGGCTTTGCATGACGCGCACCGAGACGACCAACGATCCCTCGCGGATCGCGGCACGAGCGCAGATGATCTCGGTCAACACGGCGCTGCAGGTCGATCTTCACGACCAGGCCGGCGCAAGCCACATTGGCGGGCGCGTTTACTCCGGCTTCGGTGGCCAGCCCGACTTCGTAGAGGGTGCCCTGCACTCGCCCGGCGGGCACGCCGTGATCGCGCTTCGCTCCTGGCACGAGCGCAGCGACACCTCGACGATCGTGCCCCACCTGGACAGCCCTGTGACCTCCTTCCAGCACTCTGCGGTCATCACCGAGCAAGGCGCCGCGCACATCTTCGGGCGCAGCCAGCGCGCCCAGGCCCGGCTCATAATCGAGCACGCCGCGCACCCCGACGCCCGCGATCAGCTACGCGACTACGCAACCACGCTGGGCGCGAACCCAGCCGTCGTCAGGATGTGACCGCGGCCGTCGGATCATCCGGCCGGCTCTGCTCGGGAAATCGCTCACTCGCCGTGCGCCACGCTGAGGTCGGGAACTCGACCCGATCAACGCCATCGCGGCAGGCGACGTGAGCGTTGAAGCCGTCGCGGAACACATCCAGCATCGCGCGGTTATCAGGCAGCACCTCGGCCACGAAGCGTGTAATGCCGTGGCGCTCGGCGACCGCCCCGAGCCGCTCGATGAGGATCGTGCCCAAGCCGCGATCGTGTAGGTGATCGGCAACCTCCACCGCGACTTCCGCCCGTTTGCGATCGAGCGGGATGTACAGGGCGTGAGCGACCAGCGCGCCCATCTCGTCATGTGCGACCAGCCCGAAACGTCCCGCGCTCGTGTCCGCCGCCAAATGAGCAGCGCAGCTCAAGTCCACGGCGCCGCTGAAGAACCGCAGACGTCGAGCCTCCAGGCACAGTCCCGCCAGGAACGAGCGCAACGCGGGCTCATCGGCGGCCGTAGCGGGACGCAGCGTGACCAGCGAGCCATCGCGCAGCCGGACAAGCTCGGGCTCGCTCACCTCTACGACGACGCTGAGTGCCTGTGGCGAAGAAGGAACGGTCATGTCAGCAGCCTCGCGCCCGGCGCAGCGTGGTGCATCCGTTGCTGCCCCTGGTGATGGCGGGGAGAAACTACGCGGGACGGCACGACCGGCTCGACCTCCAAGCGTGTGCTGTGCTCATGCGGGGTCGGCTTGTCGCGCTGGGTGATGCACTATCGCCTCGTGATCGGCGGGGTAGACGATCGACTCGTGTCCTTCATCCCAGCGAACGCGGAAGTGGGGATGCTCCGGGCTGCCGAGCACCTCCCTGATTTCGCCGCGCCGCGGAGGACGCTCGGCGATGCCCCTGACCTCAAGCCAGTCGCCTACGCAAGCTGCGGAGATATCTTGATCGTGGGACATCGGCCACTCAGATCAGATCACCCAGGTAGAAGTCGAGCATCGGTCCTCAGTACCCAGCCGTGACGTGGTGAACTACCCGCCCGTCCGACACCTCCTTGTCTCACAGGACCGGCGAGCGGCAGGCACTCAGAGCCGTGTGGGGGCAACGCCGCTACAGAGACCAGTAGTGGCCCACATGAGCGGCGGCGCACGAGGTCAAAAGCGGCTCCGGCGCCGCCGATTGCGCTGGCTCATCGGAGGCAAGCGCGGCAAGCGTCTCCCGCACGCACTCCGCCAGCGCGGCCGGCTGGTAGCCACCCTCCAGAACGGCTCCGAGCGGCACACCGAGCGATACGGCCAGCCCCCGCACATGGCGGGCCATCTCCGCAAACGAGCCGGCCTCCAGACGACAGCCAGCCAGCGGGTCCTCACGGTGCGCGTCAAAGCCAGCGGAGATCAGCACGAGCTCCGGCGCGAAGCTCTCGGCGACCGGAAGCACAATGTGCTCGAGGAGCGACAGCCACAGCTCCTCCTCAGAGCCCGCAGGGACAGGCAGGTTGATCGTGTAGCCCTCGCCCGGACCCGAGCCGACGTCGCTCATCAAGCCCGTTCCCGGATAGATCCCCGCCTGGTGGATGCTCACGAACAGAACATCCGAGCGGCGCCGGAACGCCTCGGCGGTCCCGTTGCCGTGGTGCACATCCCAATCCAGGATGAACACCCGCTCCACGCCCAGCTCGCGGATTGCCAGCTCCGCGGTGATCGCAACGTTGTTGAACAAGCAGAAGCCCATCGCGCGATCCGGTTCGGCGTGGTGGCCAGAGGGACGCACGCCACAGAACCCGAGCCTCGCCTCACCCGCCAGCAGCGCCCTCGTCATCTCGCACGCGCCGCCGACGGCGTGCAACGCGGCACGGTAGGAGGGCTCTCCGACGAACGTGTCCGGGTCAATCGCGTCGCCACCGGCCAGCGCCATCTCCTTGATCCTCTGTACATGCCGCGCGCTGTGAACCAACTCTAGCTGTGCCTCCTCAGCGGGCGGCGCCGCGCGCCGCTCCCAGCCCAACCAGTCGTGCTCGGCCAGCAACTGTTCGATCGCCTGCAGGCGATCGGGCGTATCCGGGTGCCCAGGCATATACGCGCGCGGATCGTGTTCAAGGCACGCCGGATGGCTGAAATAGAGCCCAGACTGCCTGATGGTCCGTGTGCCCAACTGCTCGTTCACCGCCGAGGAATACCACAAACTCGCCGGCGCATTCGGCGCCAGGAGAGGCAAACGCCACGGCCGGTCTGCGTTGACCGGGGCGCACACCTGGAGACCGAGCGCGTCGCTAGCTGACGTGCCTACATACGTTGTGAACGGTTAGGGGAGGCATCCGGGCCTTTTCCCGCGGACGCCCTCTGCTGTGGCGCGCTTATCCGAGCTCTACCTCTCGTGGGCAGATGCCCAGGCCCTGCCTTGCAATCAGCGCCAGCACGTCGCTGTGAATCCAGGGGGTCGGCGAGTTCTCACCACTCTCCGGCTTCAGGCCCAACCTGCGCGTGAGCCAGCTGGTGTCCCCGCTGACGTTCCGGCGCGAGTCATACTTGACGCGCCCGCAGCGCATCGCGATCTCGCTCATTGACAGGCTCTTGGCGCGCGCCGTTGAGAGCACCGCTTCGCGCAGTCCGCGGTTGAGCACTATCCGGCTGGCAGAGATCCGCTGCATCTCACCGCGCAGCACCGAGACGGATACCTTCGGGTCGCGCCGATGGCGCGCTAGCGCCTTGCGCGTGAGAGTACGAATCGGCTCGTAGCTCTCAAGCGCAGCGATCGCGTCGCGGATGCTCAGGACCCGCGGCAGTCCGGCCTGCCCCTCCGGCGGATACTGCTGCCAGCGCATCTCGCGGATCGACATGCCGCTGGGGACGGCCTCCAGGTGATAGGAGCGCTCGTGCGGGTCGACCACAAGATCGCTGCCGAGCAACTCAGCGAGCGCGGCCTCCACATGCTGGTCGTCCTCTTCCTCGGGGCGGGGGATGGTCTGCAGATCGGCCGCGGTCACCGGCCGGCACCAGCGACCACGCACGTCCGCCAGATACTGCTCACACACCACACGGGCGTTCTCGGCCGACTCATCGACGCCGAGGTGTGCAACCAGGCGTCTGTCACCGAAGGTCAGCGCGTCGCGATCGATGACGAGCACGCTGCCGCCCGCACCTGCGCGGGCAACGATCTCGTGTGAGCGTCCGCCACGGTCGGTGTATTGGCCGATCACATCGCTCGCCGTCGCGGTGGGCGGCGAGCGGTGCCCGTGTGGCGGGGTGTGCCCGCGGAGGTGCATGACGCTTTGCTTGCTCGCGGTCCGCTTGCGCATCCCGCGCCGCGTCGGGCTGGCGGCAGGCTTGTCGAGGCCGAGCGCTGGAGCGCTGCTCATACTGTTAGTTGGTCGTAGCGCACCGCAGCCGTGGACAGGAACAGCATGTCCTCGGAGCGCTCCAGTAGGCCAGCCGCGAGGAGCCTGTCGATCGCGTCGGTGATCCTGTTTCGCTTTCGTTTGGAGCTTGCGAGCTCGCGGAGTACCTCCTCGCGGGAGAGCGGTCGGCTACGGTCGGTGGTGGCCAGCATCAACTCCAGCACGATCGCCTCGTCGCGGTGCTCGTGCGCGGAGCAGCGGTCGTCGTCATGGTTGATCCCGAAGACGCGGAGCGCCGCATAGCTTGGTGCAGCGAACTCGCTCCAACGATTAACCAGCCCGTCGTCCTTCAGCCGCGCGAGCGCCGCGGGGATATCACCGGAAACGGAGAGCGCCCGGGTGATCTCGGTTTCGGTCCAGGGGTGCGACGTTTGAAGCAGGATGTCGAGCACAGCGCGATCGAGCGCCGCCTTCTCGTTGTCGGTCTCAGACCGGGGATGATCGTTCATCTCGCCTGTTTACCTCCCATGCCGTTCACCTATCGGGCCGCCGTCGGCGCCCAGGAACGGCTGTCGGTTACAGGAACATCAACATAGGGGTGTCGCGCCGGAACTCTTGCGCGGGACGCACAGTTGACACACACTTGAATCCGTTAGGACCGAAGTCACGCGCCCCGCGCCAAAGGGCCGGACTGAGCCCGCGCGCCATTTCGCGCGGACGCCCTGTCGCCGTGCGCTCAGCACTCCGTTAGCTGCGCCCGGCGATATGCTGACGGTGACACCCCGTGGCAGCGCCGGAACGTCCTCGCGAAGTGCGCTCCCCGCCGGTAGCCCACGAGCAGCGCCACTTCTTGCACTGGCACCGTGGGTTCTGACAAGAGTTCGGCGGCGACGCCCATCCGCCGCGCGAGCAGTTCCTCTTTGAATGTGCGCTCACCAAACTGCTCGAAGGCGCGCTGTATCTGCCGAGGTGAGGTAGCAAGGACGCCCGCCAGCGCCTCCAGTGTCAGGGACCTCTGGTAGTAGCGCTCGATCGCGGCGCACGCCACGACGTACAGCCGGCGGCGTTCTTTGACCGTGTGGGGACGCATCTCGCGCGGGGTCACACGGCCCGCCTGCTGGACAGCGCCGCTCATATGGCGATTTTGTCGAACCGCAAGGCCGCCCTCGACAGGAACAGTCGTTTGCCGGCCCCTTCCAGCAGCCCGGCGGCGCGCAGCCTTCCGATCGCGTCTATAAAGGCGATCCGGCTCTTCTTTTTCACCCGCATCGCGCGGAGTAGCGCTTTGCGGGTCATCGACTTTCTGCCGCTGCAATCGCGGGCCAGAAGAGCTTCCAGGACCGCAAACTCGTGGCGGCGCTCGAAGTCGGGCTCGGAGCAGTCATGGTGTATCCCGAAAAAGCGGGCGGCGGCAAACGTGGGGGAGGCGAGGTCGCCCCAGCGGTTGACCAGCCCGTCGTAGCTGAGGCGCGCGAGCACCGACGGTATGTCACCTGGGAGGCTTGTTGTGCGGGCGAGTTCGGCCTCGCTCCACGGCCGCGGGTGGTCGAGCATCAGTTCGAGAAGGGCGCCGTCGAGTGCTCCTGCGTCCTCCGGGTTTTCACGGTGTTGCATAGTGGTCTGTGACCTCCCATGCCGCTCGCTCTGTCAGCCCCCCGCGGCGCCGCGAGCGCGCGGCTTCCGGTTACAGAACCATCAATACTGGCGTCGCGCGGAAGTTCAGCGCAGGATGCCTAGTTGACACACACTTGAATCACTGTGGACCGACAACCTCATGCCGCGCGCATCGCTGGTGGTGGACCGGCGGCGCGATCTCTGAGGCATAGCGAGTAGCCGACCCCGCGAGCGTTTACGATCCAGCCCTTGGCTCCCGCGGCGGCGAGCTTGGTCCGCAACCGTGAAGCATGCGAGTCAAGTGTGCGTGTCGAACCGAGCGCCTTGTAACCCCACACCTCCGAGAGAAGCTCCGACTTCGTGAACACCCTCCCCGGACAGCGAGCGAGACATACAAGCAATTCGTACTCCATCCGCCGCAGCGCGACGGGGTAAGCGTTAAACGTCACGCACCGCGCCTCTTGGTCGATAACGAGATCGCGGTGCGACACCACGCCGGACGAGGCGAGGAGCGATGAACGCCGCACGAGGGCGGTGATCCGCGCGAGTAGCTCACGTGGGTGAACGGGCTCTCGGATCACATCGTCGCTTCCGGCGTCAAACGCGCGCAGCACATCGCTCTCGGTATCACCCGGCGCGATCCATAGAACTCGCACGGTCGCGCTGACCGCCGGGGCAAGCGCGCCCGCTCGAAGTTCCCGGAGCACCGCGAGCGATGCCGGGTCGCGCCCGCAGCCAAAGATCAGTAGCTCGACATCCCCAGGCTGGCAGCACAACCTCAAAAACTCCTGATTGGGCGCCTTTCGAGCGTCAAAGCCGTCGAGTAGCAGCTCATCCACTATCGGCTTGTTCCGCAATGTATCTCCAAAGACGACGATCGCTTTGCCTGCCGTGTTTGCGTTGCTCGGTGCATCTGTCATCTACTCCGGCCTCTCCTTTCCAGTGGCATGACCTCGGCCCCCGGCCGCGCAGGCGAGCAGCGGCGCCTCATCCCCTAAAGGTGAAGTGCTGCAATCGTGCGAGCTGGGTGCCCAGGTCCGCTTCGCGCGGCTTGTCTAACTTCGCCGCGCCGCCACGGAATCGTGTTGACCCCACCACGTTTAGTCGCCCGATCGGACGGGTTCATTCACGACAAAACCGGGCCCGCAAAGGCCATCCTCGCCGCGAGGAACGCGAAGCCGGGCGACTTGCTATTCCTCGCGCGGAGAGGTACACATTCGGTGTGGCGATTCGAGCGGTCGACTTTGAGCGGGCCCCGATCGGAGCAGCCTCGATTCTTGACCAGCCAGAGGAACTGGATGTTGAGCTGCTGCCATTTCTCGGGGAGGTCGACACGCTTGGCTTGGTGCTTAAGGCGCCGCTCGTGTTCATAGTCCCTTACTCGCCGCAACTCGCGGCGATCGCGAACCGTGCGTATCGCATGAAGGGCGAGGCGGTGGCTCAGGCCGAAGCAGAAGGTAAGTGGCAGAAGGTGCTCTGGCTGCATGAGAAGCCTTACCGCATGAGCGTGTTCCTTCGGGTGCGCGACTGTATGAGCGACCGCGACTACTGGCAGGCGCTCGGCAGCATGTGGCTAGAGACCGAGAATCTCCACGAGGACCAGGCCGAGTGGGTTGCGGCACTCACCGCCAGTCGGCCAGGCCGCGCTCAGTGGCTGATGAACGAGACTGAGCGTGCGGTACTCGCCCGGCTCGATGAGCAGGTGACCGTCTATCGCGGCTTTCGCCGCCCCGGCCGGCAGCTCGGCCCGAGCTGGACGCTTGACCGAGCGAGGGCGGAGTGGTTCGCCAGGCGCTCGCTCTATCCCCACGGCAGCAGCGGCTACCTCGCAACCGCGACCGTGCCGAAGACGTGCGTGATCGCCTACTTCGCCGGGCGAGGCGAGCAGGAGATCGTGCTGGACCCCGGCGAGCTATCCGAGCCGCAGGTCACTACGGTCATGGGCCGTCTCTAACGGAATCTAAGAACTCTAAGGCTCTCTAACAAGACCGGGTATGGTGGACGGCTATGAAGAACCCCTTCCACGCGAGCTTCGGTGTCAGCCCGCCGCTGCTGGTCGGCCGCGACGACCTGCTCGATGACTTCGCCGAAGCACTCGAAGATGGCCCGGGATCGGCGGGCCGTGCGACTCTCTACACCGGCGCTCGCGGTGCGGGCAAGACGGTGCTGCTCAACGCTGTTGAGGACCGAGCACGCGAGCGCGGCTGGCTGATCGTCAGCGAGACCGCGACCCCCGGCTTCGTCTCGCGGATCACCCAGCAGCACCTCCCACGGCTGCTGCGCGACTTCGACCCCAAGGCAGTGCAGCGCCGCATGAGCGGCGTGGGCGCTCCGCTGCATATCGGCTCTCTCGCCTGGGAGACGATCGAGGCGCACGTCGTCCAAGCAGGTCTGCGTAACCAGCTCGAGATGCTCACCGACCTGCTGGCCGAGCAGAGCACCGGCGTCCTGATCACGCTTGATGAGATACACCAAAACCAACTCGAAGAGCTGCGCGAGCTAGCGACCGTCGTGCAGCACGCGTTCCGCGAGAATCGGGAGCTGGCGTTCGTCGGTGCTGGCCTGGCCGCCAGCGTCAGCGACGTCGTCAACGACGACGTGCTCACCTTCCTGCGCCGCGCAGAACGGCACACCCTGGGCTCGGTAGCACGGGCCGATGTGGAACGCGCCCTGCGCGAACCGATCCAGACAGCCGGCCGCAGCATCGGCGAGGAGGCCCTGCAGATCATGGTCGACGGAGCCCGTGGCTACCCCTTCCTGCTGCAGTTGGTCGGCGCCCAGGTGTGGCGGGTGAATCCGAGCGCACCGGAGATCACCGTCGAGGACGCCACCCGTGGGGTCGCCCGTGCGCGTCGCCGACTCGGTGCGCTCATTCACGAGCCGGCGCTGAGCGCCGCGTCAGACATCGGAAAGTCGTTTCTGCTCGCGATGGCCCAGGATGACGGCCCGTCCAAGATGGCCGACATCCAGCAGCGCCTCGGTGTCGATGTGAACTACGCCAGCCAGTACCGCCTACGGCTGATCGCAGCCGAGCTGATCTATCCCACCCGCCGCGGTTACGTCGACTTCGCCCTGCCCTACCTACGCGAGTACCTTCGCCAGCACTCAGCCATCGACGCATGATCGCGTAAACCTTGTAAAACCTCGTACAAGTCGGTATCGGTTGAAGCTAACCGAGTAGGCCCGTGTCGGCGGCGCGCTCAGCGAGGAGGTCCCAGCCGACGTGCTGGGCGCGCGAGGCGCGACCGTCGCCGTCGACCGGAACGCCCTCGTCGCAGAGCAGCCGCACGCACTCTCCGGGGTCGGGGGTTTTGGTCGCGTAGCTGCGCCATGCCGGCGGCACCTGCCCGCCGGGCGGCAGCACACGATGCGCGGGAAAGTCGGGCAGCCCGACCGAGGCGCGCACTACATCGCAGCCGTGGCGCAAGTCGCCGTGGACGACGAGGGAGATGTCGTCAAAGGTCGTCCACTCGCCAGCGGCGACCAGCTGGGCGATGGCGAGGTAGGGGTTGGCGGAGCGATACCTCGGCGTAAGGCGCCAGCGGGTGTGCTCGCCATGGCGGAAGCCTTCGGCGATCCCGCGGGCGGCGAGCGCGTACAGCGCGGTGTGGGTGTTCGCCGCGTCGTAGTCGATCGCGCACGCGACCTCGCGTGTTGACATGCCCTCCTCGGTGTCGAGACCGGCGAGCGAGGCGATCTGCTGCTGGCGCCGGCCGAGCTTGAGAGTGGCGAGGTCGGTGCCGTCGCTGTCAGCCGTCGGGCGGACCGCCTGCGCGAATGCGACCAACGCAGCGGCGGTCGACTCGGCGAGCTCGGCGAGCATCTCCTGGGCCTGTGGGTCATCGATCATTGGGTCTGCGCTCCTTCGCTTGACGGGTTGCGCGCGAGCCCGCCCCCGCCGCCACCGCCAAGGTGAGCGGCGGAGGGGTGAGGGGCGGGCCGAGGCGCCTTGGTCTGCCACTGGCACGGAGTCAGGCGATTACGTAGCGGCGCGGCTTGTCCACGACCCGCTTCACCTTTTTGTCCTTGGTCAGCCGCTCGAGGCAGTTGCCGACCGCCCCGGAGCTGCGCTGCAGCGCCTTGGCTATTTCGGTCGGGCTGTGTGGCCCTTCCTCGGCGTTGTCCTTCAGGTAGCTCAGCACGAGCGGGTTGAGCTCGTTCGGTTTGAGCTTGGCGCCCTCGGGCTGGCTGGCGCTCGCTGTGGGCTCGGACTTCCCGCCGGCCGGCTTGACGGCGGAGGGTGCCTTGGCGCTCTTGCCCTCGCCCGCGGCACTGGCCGATTGCTCGCCGACCAGCGACCACACGTCGGGCAGCCGGCGGTTGCCGTCTCGGCCGCCCTCGGTACGGCGAACCGCACCGTCGCTCTCCAGTTGGGCGAGCATCTTGCCTGCCGTCGAGCGGCCGACACCGGCACTCACCGCGATCTGCGCCGCGGTCGCCTCTGACGCAGCCGTCAGCACCTCGACGATCGCCTGCTTGGTGTTGGGGGTCTTGGTCTTGCTCATCGGTGATTCTCCTTTGTTAGAGCCCCTTTTGGAGCTTTGGCGGTGGACGTGGTAGCTCTCCCCGCGGGGCAAGTCAAGTCCTCTCGCACGACCCCTCGGAGGTCGATCGCGCGGTTCGCTAGCACCCGTGCGGGACACGGCCAGAACTAAAGATTCGAGGCGAGCGAGGGTCTGTCCGGCGGCTCGCGCGCCCTCATGCGCAACTCCGCCGAGAAGGCCAGCGGCGGCCTCCACGTAGCCCTGCGCCGTGGACTTGACTTGTGCTGGCGGGTCGAGCTAGACGTGTTCGGCGATGACCGAAACCGCCCGCCACGAGCCCACCCCGCCGCCGCACGGCGGCCACGTCGAGGCCACAGTGCTCGCTGCTGACATCCGCCGCGGCGAGTGGGGCAGCCCGATTCCCGCGACGCTGGTGCGCGAGTTCATCCACAGCGCGCTGCGGCATTCCGCCGCCGCGGACATGGTCAGCGAGTACGTGTTCGACATCGCTACCAGCGGCGAGGAGCCTCCGGGCGATATTGGCGAGGCGCTTCGCGTCGCGATCGGCGAGGTGCTCAGCGCCGCGACCGGCGAGGATTGGGCGCAGGTCGGGCGCGATCTGTTGACGGATGCCCTCGACACCGTCCGCGAGGACCCGCCGCCGCCCGAAACGCCAACGGCGTGGTGGCCGTTAGCTGCGAGCGGCCGTCGTAAGCGGCCGGTGAAAGTGCAGCAGGAGGCGATCCTCGACTGGCTGACGGAGGTGCGCTCGGCGACGCTGCGCGAGATCGCGCAGCACTTCGGATGTAGCCAGCACTCAGCGCGCATGAAAGCTGACGGGCTTGTCGCTCAGGGCAGGCTCGATGTCAAGCCCGGCCGCCGCGCGCAGGGCAGCCGCCCTATTACGCCGCGCCGCTACTCCGTGCCGCAGCCCGAGGCCGACCCCAGCGCGGCGCTCGCGCTCGCGCATGACGAGGGCCCGAAGGATCGACTTGAGCTTTCCGCTGGATCGAGCTAGACGTGTCCAAGCCATCGAAACCGAGCCAAGGAGCAGGCAAATGACGACAGAGGAGCAAGAGGCCGAGTTTGCCGTCGGTGAGCTATACCGCGACGAGAGCGGCCACGAGGTGTGGCGCATCAAGGAAGTCGAGACCGGCAGCGTGCTGCGTGAGGGCATCGAGTCCGACCGTGACTATCGGTGGCTGCTGGACGTCTTCAACCACGGCGAGGAGTACGCCGACGAGCAGCAGGCGCGGCGGGAAGCCGCCGCCTCGGCCGGAGCGTGAGGTCATGCCGACCGCTGCCACTGACCGACGTGTGGAGGAGCTGATCGGCCGGCTCGCCCGCGAGAGGAACGCCCGCTTTGACCGCACGATCGGCAACCCACTCCAGGACGCAATCAACACGATGCAAAGCGTCGAGGCCGCGCGCGAGTACATCCGTCGCGCGGCAGCGGTCGCGCACGCCGCTTTCCCTCAGTACGAGGGCCATTGGAGCGGCGAGGCGTGGCAGGTCGGAGTCATCGGCTCGCGGGTGAGGACGAAGGGCGGCGTGGCGTTCGAGCGCGGCGACGTGATCCTCTGGCACGAGCCGACCGCCGACGACATCCGCTTCGCCGAGGAAGATGGGCTGCCTCCGCACCGCACGGCCTACAGCATCCGCAACGGCGTCGACACGGCCTTCAACGTCTACGTGCGACCGATGGGCGACGAGCGATGAACGGGCCGCTGAGCCTCGCCGCCTGCGCGATCATCGCCGCGGCCGGCGTGTGGCTGTTCGGCGGGTTCGTCCTGCGTGCGTGCGGCGCGCTGCTGGCCGTCGGCGGGCTCACCAGCACGGCCCTCACCGGCTCACCGGGCATGGCGATCGCCACCATCCTCGGCGGTGTCGCGTGGCTGGCAGGCCAGTGGCTGTTCGGGCTGCGCCACCACTACTACCGCTCGCCGCTCGCACGCCGTGTCTTTCTCCAATGGCTGCCGGCCCGGTTTGACCCGACCAGCGGCTGGGGTGTGCCCAATGTCCCACCGGGGTGGCGCCGATGAGCCCGCGTGAGCCCGACATAACCTGGCGCCGACAGGGCTGCACCATCGAGGTTAATCGTGACGGTATGCCAGTCGGCCTCGTCACCGACCTCGGCAACCGCAGGTTCGCGATGCAGATCTACACCACCGAGTGCCCGTGGGAGACATACGCAGGCGTCGCCAGTTCCGAAGCTAAAGCCGTAACGACTGTCGGGCTGCGCGGCGAGACCCCTCCCCACATGGAGGACCGATGAGCGTAACCGTTGTCACCTTTAAGGACGAGGACTGCGATGGTGACGGGGCGCCGATCGGCCCGGTAGTCGTCATCCGAGCGGAGGGCGAGGACGCCGAAGCTGCCGCGGCAGCCGGCGTTCCGTTTCGCTACGAGCCCGAGCACGCACAGGATCTCGGGTGGAAGTCTTACCGCGAGGCGCGAGCCATCGCGGGAGAGCACGGCGTCCCACTGACGGAATGGTGAGGCACGCCATGCAACTTGTAGGGCGGCGCGAGGGCCATCGCTCCCGTAACGAAAACCAGGCCCGCCGCCGCCCTACAAGCAACCTTCACGGCACGAAGAAGGGCTGTCACAAAAAGGTTTTCGTCAAAGCCTTGACCTTTACCGGCGGTCGAGCTAGACGTGTCCTCGCCAGCAAGGCACGTTCTAGTTAAAGGAGAAAAGCGTATGGACTCACCACACTCACAGGACACAAGCGGCGGCGAGGAGCGCACCTCACCAAAAGGTGCGACGTTCGACCGTGACAGTCTGCTCGACCTGGTGCGCTCGATCGTCCGGCATCCCCCGGTGAAAGACGCCGCAGTCGAGATGGTCCGGTCCGGCCTCAGCGAGCCGGTCGAGACACACATGCGCGAGGGGATTCACGCCGGTGCCAACGAGGCGCTCGCCCGTCTCGCCGATGGACTGCGCGGCGGTGTGACTGACGCGCTCGGCGCGCTCAGCGAGGAGGACTGGACGCTGATCGCCCGCGAGATGCTGGAGGACGCGCAGGAGGCCAACGAGGCGGCGGCAGTCGCGTAGCGAGCAGATCGTCTCGCAGGGCGACGGGATCATAACTCCACGTTCCGTTTCCAAACGGTTCGTCCCGTCGCCCTGCGAGATGACCGGCTCAGGCGACCCCGCCAGGGAGAGATACGGAAATGGACAGCTTTTTCACTGTGAGAGTTACGAGCAGCGACGAGTTCGACGTGCCATCGCTCAGCGCGCAAGATGTGAAAGACGCGCTGCAAGCAAGGGCCCTCGAAGAGGACGTGCCGGTCGAAAGCGTCTCGGTGCAGGCGTGGGTGCGGGTGCAAGCGTGAGCGACGACGAGATACAACGCACACGAGAGCTTCTGTTGACGCGGATCGCCCTCTACGGCTACACGATGACTCAGGTGATCCCGACGAACGATTGGGGCGGGCCGAGTTACACCTACACGATCGGCCTGCCCCAGCACATCGGTCACCCCGAGCTAGCCGTTTGCGGCCTCAGCCCGCGTGCGAGCACGCGTGTGATCACCTCGGTTGTCACGCTGCTGGAGGACACGCCCGAGGCCGAGGGGCGCGTGGTCGGAGCGTTCCATAACGAGGCGCCGTGTTGGATAGCGCCCATTCCCGACCGGATGGTGGACCGCTACCTCGGCCTCGCCGAGTGGTGGCGCCGCGGGTATCACGACGGCGGACCGACCGCAGTGAAGCAGATCGTCGTATGCGATCCGGCCGGCCGCTTTCCGTGGGACCAGGGCTGCCATCACGGCTACCGGAGCGGGCAGGCCCTGCTACTCCCGCAGATCGTGGCGCGAGAGCCGAGCACCACCGTCATCGACCAGCGAGGCGGGGCCAGTGCGACCGGCTGACTCCCTCACAGCCCGCCCTACACGGTGGTGTAGTGCCAAGTCGCGGCCATCCGCCGATCGGTGCGCTCACTTCCCGCGATCGCCGGCATTCCGCCCCCCGACAGGCCACCGCTATGCGCTACCGCGTCCTCGTTCCTGCTGAGCCCAGCGACGCGATCCCGCGCGGCGCCGCCGTCCTGGAGTACCGCCGAGGCGCTCGGGGGGCGGCCTACGGGCGGATGTACGCCGGCCGGGATCAGTTCGGCGAGCTGTGCGCCCAAGCGGCCCGACGGGGGCGCGTGGTAGCGCTCCCCGACGGCTGCACGGAGGTCGGCTTCTACGACGAGGTCGACGGCGAGCTACGCGCCCACAACCGCGGGATAGCGCTCCTCGAGCAGTGGCTCGGGCGGCGCGTGTCACACGGTGATCTTGAGGCGCGCGACAACCGAGCCGCCAGGCGTGCGCGGGCCCGTCGGCTTACCTGCGAAGGCCGCTTGGCGGAGGCCGCGAGACTCGACCCCCGCCTGGGCTTCTAGGCGCCGGACGCCATGATCTACGTGAACACCGATGCGTCCTACCGCAACGGCTGGGCCGGGATCGCCTACCAAAGCGACCGCCTCGAAAGTCAAAGCCGGCTGGTGGAATGCGCGAACAACGGCGAGGCCGAGCTTCGAGCGCTTCTGCTGGCGATGGACGCCGCCGAGAAGGCGAAGCTGCGCGACGTCGTATTCAGGACCGACTGCGAATCCGCGGCCCGACCACACCTCGGCAACAGCGAGCAACTACGACCCCTGCGCGCAGAGGTGTGCCTTTATCTCGCCAGGCACCAGCCAGGCTGGGCCATCGCCCAAATCTCCCGCACCGAAAACGTGCTCGCCCACGCGCTCGCGCGGAGAGCACGCCGAACCCGCGACGACGTGTCGGTATGCGTCGACAGCCAGCTTGCCGAGGCCCTCATCGAGCGCGCCGGAATCCCCGAGCTGACCAACGGCCACTGGCGAGTAGCACCCGGACGTCACGAGACGAGCATCGGCGGGGCGCTGAGCGCCGCGCTCCTGAAGCTCGCAACCGGAGGCGCGCATGCAGCCGGCTGACCACAGCCGCGAAGATCCGTGGGCCATGTACTACGTCGTGCGCAGCGACCGAAGGCTCAGCTTCGCTCAGTCGATGGCACTCGGCGGCGCTGGTCCCCACCCAGGCCGATCCGATCGCCCTGTGTTTGCCGCCCCGGCGTAAGTCAGAACGCGAGCCGCAGCTAATCGCGCTAGCCCCATTCACCGACGCCAAGCTGCCGGTCGAGCCAACGCCCGTCACGGCCGAGGCCGCGCTCGTCTACATCATCCGCCCAGGCGTCCTCAAGAGCATGGGCAAGGCGATCGCCCAAGCCGGCCACGCCGCCCTCGCGGTCGCCGACGAGATGGCCTTCACCTGCCAGGCCGAGCTGAAGCGCTGGCGAGCTCGCGGCATGGCCGGCGAGGTACGCCTAGCCGACGAGGCAACCTGGGACCGCCTAAAGGCCGAGGTCCAATGCGTCGTTATCCGTGACGCCGGCTACACGCAAGTGGCAGCCGGAACCGAGACCGTGCTGGGGCTCCCGCCGCGCCAAACTCAGCCGACGCTCGTCACAGAACTTGAGCGCCTGGCTTGATCCACAAACATGCCCATTTACAGGGCTTTCTAGTGGCGAGAGGCGGACTCGAACCGCCGACACCTCGATTTTCAGTCGAGTGCTCTACCAACTGAGCTATCTCGCCGGGACCACGATCCTAGCGCCTCAGTAGGGGTTGAGCTATTGCGGCGGACTGTCCGCGTGGGCACACCGATAGGGGCTGTCCTGTCGCATCGTCGCGGGCACAGTCGCGCGTGAACGGGGTGGGAGTCAGGTCGTTTAGAGTGGCGCCCGGAATGACCGACGAGGAACTTGACGAGCTGATACTCGGTCGACTGAGAAGCCGGCGGGAAGCCGCCCATGCGAACCTGAGCTCAGCGGCGACTCAGAGTCCAGCCGACCTGGCTAGCTCGTTCAACGAGCCCGAGAGCCGAGTAGAGGCTCGTATTCTCGTGCTCGCGAGTGAAGGCAGGATCAAGGAGTCCGAGGCGGCGCCAGGCCGCTGGATGATCGCCTGAACGCCGCCCGGTTCCCCGCGGTGTCCGCCCGCCGCGGCTCTTGGCCCGCAAAGTTGATGTTCCGCTGGGATCGCGGTTCACATTCACTTGTATGGACCCCACCGACTCCGAGGACACCGCGCCGGATGCGCCGTCCCAGCTCACGGTCACCTTCGATGACGTGCAGGGCCCCTACCGGCGCCGCCTCCTCCTGGGCGCCGCCGCGGTCGCGGTGACCGTCATCGTGTCCGGTGCGGCTTGGCGTCTGAGCACTCTCGCCGGTTCTCCTCCGCCGACACGCCAGGCGCACCATTCCGCTGACCACGGCCAGCGTCACGCGCACCGTCTTCGGCGGATCGCGCCGCCGCGCCGAGCGTCTGTACGGCCCCGTGTCCGGGCCCGACCCCTCGCGCACGATCGGCCTCCCAACAGAGGCCGCGCAGTATCCACGAGCGAGATCCCGCCCAATCCGGGTGCTTCGCGTCTCAGAATTTACTCGTCGGTCGGACCGGCGCGTCCACTTTCCCGATCCGCTGTCGGTCAAAGTCCAAGACAGGGACAGTTCGACTATCTCGGCAAGTAAGCCAAGGGTTACACGGAAGGCCAACCAACCGGCCCAACGGCACGCGAGGCTCTTCTGACGATGGTGTGGGGGTCAGCTAAACGCCCATCGTTGGAGGTGCGCGCCGCTGCGCTCACGGGAGCCAGTGGAGGGAAATGATGAGCCCAAATATGTCAGCTCCGTTCTTGGACTTCGTGGCTCGTCGACTACAGGCGGTGGCCGAGCCCAATCGCATACGCATCCTGAAGATGCTTGAGGGAGGGGAAGCGACCGTCCAAGACCTCACGGATGAGCTCGCGACGACCCACCAGAACGTCTCGCGGCATCTCGCCGTGCTCTACCAATCGGGCATGGTGAGTCGCCGCAAGGACGGAAGAGTCGTGTGGTACACCCTCGCCGACTTCAGTGCCCTGCGCTTGGTCGAGCAGGCGGCACAGAGCGCCAGCGGCTACGTCGAGGAGCTGGCAACGATCGCCGGCCTCGACGCTTAGCGGACCTGACTGCCTAACACTCGCGGCCCCAGTTAGCCGCCGATATCTCCGTGTTCCTCCCCGCGCAGCGGGGCCGACTACCGCTGCCCGCGTTCACGGTTTCAACCCGCAAATAAGTGATTACGTATTTACGTGAATACGTAAATGATTATTTGTAGTAAATAGCACAGCCGCTCCTTACCTTCGGCCCTATGACTAGTTCTCGTAGGACCCACAAAGGTGAGAGCCAGGACCGCTTCACCCGGCCACAGATGGACGGAGTGAAGCGACTGGCGCGTATCGCGGCTCGTGCGTTGTTGTGGGGATGCGTGCTGCTGCTGCTTATTCGCGGCGCGCTCTCGATGCTCAACACCGAATCCCGCGTGCCCACCACCACAAGCGGTGTGACGGTGACTGCGACACAGCCCGCCACGACCGAAACGGCCAAGGCGCAAAGGAAGTGATTGGAGTGTCACGGAAAAGACTTATCGGCTTTGCAGGGCTGCTGGTGATCTGCTTCACGATGGCGTTCCCGGTCGCCGCGCTCGCTTCGGGCAACGACGTCGGCCAGAACGTGGCGAAGTTGCTCACGGGGTACGCCACCGAGTTGTACGGCGGGATCGTGGGCGTCGTCAGTTTGATGTTCCTGCTTAACCGCAGGTACACCGAGCTGGTCGTTTTTCTGTGCGCGGCGATCGCGGTGGCGTGGATGGTGTTCGCGCCGTCGGAGATTTCCACCGCGGCTGAAGCTATCGGCAAGCAGATCTTCGGGTGAGTGGAGCGGTCCTGTGAGTGACTCCACCCACCCGATCCGCAGCTACCAGCGGATTTTCAAGCCGGATCGGCGCGTGTACGCGATCGACGGCCGGCGGATTCCCGTCCCTGGCGGCGTGCCGCTGGAGTGGCTGTGCTGGGCGTTCTTCTCGCTGATCGGCGTGCTGGTGCTGAGCCAGCGCTCGATCGTGGTCGCTGGCATCGTCGCCGTGCTCGTGGCCCTGCTGGCCGCGAGCACAAACGGCGTAGCTGGTGCTGTCCTCGGCGGGCTGGCCGGATTCGTGGCGACGCTGCTCGCGGGCGTGGCATTGGATTGGCTTGATTGGCCGCTTCGGCTGCTCATCGCGCCGGGGATGATCGCCACGCTTGCCGGGCAGTCCTCGCCCGACGGGCGCCCGGCGCACAGCTATCTGAGCTCGCTCGCCGCGTTGCGGCTCAGGGCTGCCCGCCGCTCGCTGGATGGCGCGATCGGCGCCGAGGAGCAGGAGCGCTTGTGGGCGCCGCAGGTGTGGGTCGCGCCCGATCAGCACTCGCCGGTGCTTCACCACGGTCGCGTGAAGGGCCCGGCGAGGCTCGTGTTCGCGCACCGGGTCGTCGCTGTCCCTGGCCGTGGCCGGCTCATCATCCGCCGCGCCGAGGGGCACAAGGTTCGCTCGGGCGAGCGGCTGTGTGAAGTCGTTGAGCTGGCGGACGGCCAGGTCGTGGAGGTCCGGCCATGACCGCCTTCGGTTTGCGCTACGCGCACGGCAACGTGCTGGTCGGTCGCCGCGAGGATCGCGCGGCGCTGTACCGGCTGGCGATGACGGCCTACCCGTACCTGCCAAACGGCGGGAAGTGGGCCCTACAGCGCCGCCTGCAGCGCGTGGCGCACACGATCGCCGCCGACTTCTCGGTGTGGCGGGTAAACAGAGCGGTCGCGGCTGAGGACTACGTCGCGCAGACCGCTGGGCTGCTCGATGCTCGCCACCAGGACCCCCAGGTGTGGCAGCACTATCTGCGTGGCCACGAGCAGCGGCTGCGGGAACTGGGCTCGCACATCCCCGAGGTGTACCTGGCTGTTTCGCTCGCCGGTCCCAAACCCGACGGTCTTGGCTCCGGCCTGCTGCGCGCCGTCGACAGGGTCCGTCGGCAGGTGGAGGAGGTCGCCGGGATCGACGGGGGCTGCCCGATCGCCGGAAGCGAGCTCTCAGAACTTGCGACCCGCGAGCAGCGGATCTTCGAGCGGGTCAGCGGGGTCATCCACGCCCGCCGGGCTCGGACGGTCGAGCTTCAGTGGCTGCTCGCCCGCGCGACCTGTCGTGGGCTTAGTGAGCCGACGCTGGATGGGAACTGGGCGCCGGACGCGCTGATCGTGTCCGCCCCGGGCGGCGGGATCGAGTTCGAGCCGCTGACGCACGACCTGCGCCGTTGCGCCCAGGCCGCGATCACCGAGCACGATCAGCACCTCGTAGTCGAGAGCGAGCACGGCTGCTCCTACCAGGCGCTGCTCGCAGTCGGCGCGCTCGCCGAAGCGCCCGAGTTCCCGGGCTGGACAGCGGAGGTTCTGTACTCGCCGCTGGAGAGCCTGCCGTGGCCGGTCGACGCCGTCGTTCACTGCCGCTGGCTCGGCAACAGGCAAGCGCTAGCGCAGGTCCGCAAGCGGATTCAGGATGTCGAGCACGCCTTCAACGAGCAGGTCCAGGGCGCGGCGCACGGGCCGAGCGTCCTAGCCGGCGTCGACCGTGTCCTCGCTCGCGAATACGAGGCGCAACTCCAAAGCGGCGGGCACCCGCCGATGCTCTACGGCTGCCTTGGCCTCGCGGTCGGCGCGGACAGCGAGGAGGAGCTGGAGCGCCGCGTCGCCGCTGTCCGTGAGCAGTACGGCGATATCACCCTGCACCGGCCCGCCGGGGCGCAGTATCAGCTCTGGCTGGAGCACCTCCCTGGCGCAGACGGGTGGGTGGCGTGATGCGCGCCTACACCCAGCAGCTCACGGTCGAGCAGTTCGGCGGGATGGTCGCCACGGCCAGCCGGATCGTCGGCTCTCACCGTGGCCCATATATCGGTTACACGCCGACGGGCTCACCGCTGCCCGTTCGCTTCGACGCTTCCCAGGCGCCGCGCGAAGATCGCGCGTCAGCGGTCCTGCTGATCGGCACGTTGGGGAGCGGCAAGACCGTCGCGACTCAGACGATCGAGTACGCCGCCGAGCGGATGGGGTCGCTCGTTGTCGACTGCGACCCGAAGCCCGACCACTCGCTGCATCTGCTGGACGACCTCGCCGGCCGCGTGCAGGTGCTCGAGCTATCCGGCGCCGAGGCACAACAGGGCCGGCTGGACCCGCTCGCGATCGGGCTACCCGATCTACGGGAGGAGCTGGCCGTCTCATACCTGTTGGAGTTGCTTCCCGGCAACCCTGCACAGTGGGAGAACGCGATCTCCCTGGCGGTCAAGGAATCCGTCCGCGAGGGTGCGCGGAGCCTCTTGCGCGTTGTCGACCTGTTGCTCACGAGCGACCGGCCGGGCGCGAAGGACGCGGGTGCGGCGCTACAGGTAATCCGCGACTTCGGACTCGCGCGCTTGGGCTTTGGGAATGGTGAAACTGACGCGAGCCAGGCGCAGGTGCCAGTCACCACCATCCGTATGCCGGGTTTGTCACTGCCCGACCCGGCGGCCGGCAGGGACACGTACACCCGCGCCGAGCGAGTCAGCGTAGCGACGCTCTCGTTGGTCGCGGCATATGCGCTGCAGTTGATCTCGGGCGATCGCTCGCGTCACAAGGTCATCGGTCTGGACGAGGCGTGGTTTTTGCTCGCCTCGCCGCAGGGGCGCCAGATCATCCAGCGCCTTGTTATCTACGGTCGCGCGTACAACGCGACCGTCCTGATCGGCACGCAACGCATCGCCGACCTTGGCGGATTGGCGGAGCTGATCGGCGTCGTGTTCGTCTTCGGCCAGGACAGTGACACCGCCGCTGCTGCGGCGCTGCAGTTCATCGGCCTGCCTCCCACGCCGGACCTGATCGCAAAGGTCCGCGAGTTCCGTGCCGGCCATTGCCTGATGCGCGATTTGCAAGGCCGTATCGGCGAGGTGCAGATCGACTTGGTCTACCCGCACCTCTTGCAAGCGCTCACGACCACACCCAGCCAGCAAGAGAGGAGCACGCAGTGAAACCTTCGATCCTTCTGCGGCCGGTCAGGTGGCTAGGTCGCCGCAAGCGCCGCTGCGCGGTGATTCTCGGACTCACACTTTTGCTGGTCGTGCTTGCACACCCCGGCGCGCTCGCCGACGACGTTTACGGAAATATCAGCCCGGCGCCACAGCTACCGCCAGGCGGATGGGTCGGCCGTTACCCGGTCGAACACTACCAACTCGACCAGTATTTCCCGGCGATCTCGGTCGGATTCACCAGTGGCGTTGACGCCTCCGGTGTCGCGCCGATGATCGCCTACTTCGGCGCGCAGCTTCTGTGGCTCGTTACCTGTTTCTTGGCGAACGGCGTGATCTTGTTGTTCGCGCTCGCGTTCAACTTGAACCTTCTAACGGGGAACGGTACGCGAGGGTCAGGGGCGCTGGCCCCGATATCGCAGGCCATCCACAATATGTACACGAGCACCTTCGGGACGCCGTGGCTGATCGCGATGGTGGCACTCGTGGGCTGCTGGGCGATGTGGAAGGCGCTCGTCCAGCGACGGTACACCGAGACCGCGAGCGCCCTAGCTGTCTCCTTTATCTACTTCCTGCTTGCGATCGGGATAGTCACCCAGCCCGAAAAGACGATCGCCCCGGCGAGCAAGTTGTCCAATGAGCTGTCTACAGCCATCTTGTCGCTGACGAACGAAGGGAGTGTAGGTAACGAAGAAAAGGCGAAGACCGCAGCAAGCGATCAGCTCTTTGAACTGCTCGTCTTGAACCCGTGGACGGTGCTGGAGTTCGGCGGCGTCGAGCATTGCGCAACGGTCAAAAGCGGCAAACCGCACTCCGTGGCGGTACGGCCGCTGAGCGCAAACCCGACTGAAGAAACCCGCCTCGCAACCCAACTGGAAACCGGCACCGAAGTAAACGGCCAGGGCGGGAAGGTCTGCATCAACAATCGCGACAAGTACGCGACCCACTTCCTCCAATACCCGTTTCAGTCACCGAACCGAAACAGCGAGCACGAAGCGCTCGAACACGGCGACGAGGAAGACCTCCCGGACGCAGACTCCAGCAAGAACAGCGGCACCTACCCGCTCGGACCGGCCGACGAGCCCGCAGCCGAAGCGATGGGCAAGGGCGGCCAGTACCAGCGGCTAGGGCTCGCGTTCATGATCCTGCTCGGCGAGGTCGGCGCCTACCTGTTGCTGGGCGCGCTCGCGGTAGGTGTCATTCTCGCGCAGATCCTGCTGCTGGCGCTGCTCGCGTTCGCGCCGGTCGCGTTGCTCGTCGGGATATTTCCCGGCCGAGGCCACGAGTTCTTCCGTAAGTGGCTCGGCAAGCTCGCCGGCTACCTCGCGCGGAAGGTCATCTACTCCCTGATCCTCGCGGTCGTCCTGGCTGTGTGCTCGGCCCTTGACAACGCGACCAGCAACCTCGGATGGCTGCTCGCCTTCAGCTTGCAGGCCGCATTCCTGTGGACGATTTTCGTGCAGCGCAAGAAACTGACCGACGACCTGCTGTCAGGCACGGTCGGCCACCACGGCGAGGACGGCAACCGCCTGGCGAACCTGTACTTCGCCAGCCGCCTCGCACGGATGGTCCCGACACCGGGGCTGCCGAGCCTCCCAAGTCTGCCTGGACTTCCGAAACTCCCGCACCTGCCGTGGCCGAAATCAGGCGCAGGCAGTGAATCCCCCTCTGGTGAAGGGCCAGGCGGCGGTGGCCCACCGATACCACCGCCCGCAGGTGGAAGCCCTCCACCTCCGCCGGGCGCAGGCCCAGCAGGCGCAGGCGGCGGTGGTGAAGCGGGCGGCGAAACGTACCTTCCGCCTACTCCGCCGAGCCCGCACGAAACGCCGACGCACGGCCCAGGCTCGCCGCCGCCCGCGGATGGGAGCGGGGGCGATGAACCGCCCGCTGGCCCGACCGTGGGCGAAGGGGGCACTCCCCCTGACGGTGGGCCTGGCGCCTCTGTGTCGGGCAACGCTCCGATCCCGTCACCAGCGCACGCGGGCGCCAAGCCGCCAGAGGACGAGCTGCCATCGGCCGAGACACCGCCAGCGCACACCCGATCGGACACGCCAGGTGGTTCGCCGCGCGAGCCCAACGGCGAGGATCAGGAGCCGGAGCGGGCGCAGCCTTCGAACGTCACCTCTACAGGCGATGTGACCAGC
Organism: uncultured Solirubrobacterales bacterium; assembly: GCA_963814085.1. Lineage (GTDB taxonomy): Bacteria > Actinomycetota > Thermoleophilia > Solirubrobacterales > Solirubrobacteraceae > Palsa-744. The sequence goes on from CAWFBP010000003.1 coordinate 85,299, forward strand.
GCGCTCGTGCGCAGCACGATCGCGTCGAGCACCCCCGCGCCGATACCGGCGGCAAGCCCGCCTCCGCCGCCAGCTACCGCACCGTCGCCACCGACAGCGCCCTCAGCTACACCGGCGCCCGCAGCGAGCCCGGTGCCAGCGGCAGGGGCCTCGCGGATCACCTCCCACGACGACGCGCTCGGCCAGGAATCCACGCCTGCCCAAAGGCCACCTGCCGCCCTCGCGACGGCGAAGCCGGACACGAGCAGCAGCGGCGCCACGCCGCCGGCTGTCGAGGCACCGAACCCGACCCAAGAGCCAGTCGCGCGGCTCCTCAGAGCGCGGCAAAGCAACCCACCAACTGACCCCGCGACCCCGGAGGACGAACTCGCATGAGCTGGCGCATCGAAAATTCAGACGCTCTTTCACTCCTGCGAGAACTCCCTCGCGAGTGGGCACAGACGTGTGTGACAAGCCCACCTTATTGGGGGCTGCGTGACTACGGGCTCCCACCTGCAACCTGGGGCGGCAACCCCAAGTGCCGGCACTCCTGGGGGGCGATGCAGCGCGGTCGGCGCGGCGACCTTCTCCCTGGATGTGAGACTCGCTCACAAAGCCGGCTCGGGATCGATGAGCGGCAGGGCCGAGCGGGTGTCCAGGGAGGCCGTTTCTGTGAACGGTGCGGCGCGTGGCGTGGATGCCTCGGGCTGGAGCCGACACCCGAACTCTACGTCGAGCACCTGGTCACAGTTCTGGACGAGGTTCATAGCGTTCTGAGAAGCGACGGAACGCTGTGGTTGAACCTCGGCGACTCATACACCTCCGGTGGCCGGTCCTCTCGGACTGCCGACCCGATGCTCCCTAGCCGCGAGATGAGCGAGCGGCCAGCTACGCCGCCCGGCCTGAAGCCGAAGGATCTCGTCGGGATCCCGTGGCGAGTCGCGTTCGCGCTGCAGGAGCGCGGCTGGTGGCTGCGCTCAGACGTGATTTGGGTGAAGCCGAACCCGATGCCGGAGAACGTGCGCGATCGACCGACTCGCGCGCACGAGTACCTCTTTCTCCTGACCAAGCAGCAGCGTTACTTCTACGACGCCGACGCTGTTCGTGAACCTGACACCAACCGCTGCTCAGGCAATGGGTATGCCCGCCGGGGACGGCTCACCTACCTCGACCGTCGCGGCGAGCGTGGTCAGCACGAACAATGGCGTGGAGGCAAGGGCCGTCAGCGACGTTCGTGGTGGAAGGTCACCGGCCGCGGCTATCCCGGTGCGCAGGCGGTGTTCCCGGAGAAGCTGGTGGAGCCGTGCGTCCTCGCCGGGAGCGCGCCGACGGCGTGTGGCATCTGCGGAGCCCCGTGGCAGCGCGAGCGCACGGCGCCGCTCGGCGAGGACGGCGCATGGGGCCCAACATGCGGCCACCAGGACAACACCGGCCGCTGCCTGGTACTCGATCCGTTCTGCGGCTCAGCGACCACCGGGGCTGTAGCTCACCGTCTCGGGCGTAACTTCCTCGGCGTCGAGCTGGGCCGCGATACGGCCAGGCTCGCTCGCCGCCGGCTGCAGGCAATCACACCCGAGGTGAAGCTGTGAGCCCGCGCGGCTGGATACGCCGCCAGCTACAGCGGCCGATCGCGGGGCACGAGCGCAGCACCGCCACCGTCTGCGGGCTGCTCCTGCTGCTGGCCGCCGCTGGGCTCATCCTCACGAGCCCCAGCCGCCCAACGGTCGCGAGCAGCCGCCCTCGCCCGACCACGACTTCGGCGAGGACCCCGGGGCGCGGCGAAGCGACGGCCCGATGGACGCCAGCGATTGCCGCCGAGGCGAAGTCAAACGCCGCGACGTTCCTTCGCGGATACCTCGCTTATCTGTACGGGCAGGCACCGGCGAGCAAGGTGAAGGACGCCAGCGGCGTGTTCGTCGGCGCCCTCGAGCACGCGCGGGGAGAGGTGCCGCCAGGGATCAAGGCGCTTCACCCTCGCGTCGTAAGCCTGGCCGTCTCGCCGCAGCCTCCCGCTCATGCGATCGCCACGGCGCTCGTCACTGACGCGGAAGTCGTCCACTACCCGATCCGGCTTCTCCTCACCGAAAGCCCGGCCGGGTGGCAGGTCACAGGGCTTGAGGGCACGCCATGAACGGGCAGCGCTCTCCCAGCCGCCTGTTGCTGATGTGGCTGCTCGCGGGCTCAGCGAGCACCTTCGCCGTGCTGCTCGCCTGCTTCGGAGTCGCGGTCGCTGTGCTCGGCGCGAGCTTCGGCGGATGCCAGTCGGGCAGCACCGAATCGAGTAGCGAATCGACCTCGGCAGTCTCCGGTCCGACGCCCTCGGCGTATGCGCTTCACACGATCCCGCCGGAACGACTGCGGTTGTACGAGGGCGCTGGACGGCGCTTTGACCTCGACTGGTCGTTCCTCGCCTCGATAGCGGAGCAGGAGTGTTCAAGCGGCGACTGCGCCGGAACGAACGAAGCCGGCTGTGCGGGGCCTATGCAGATCGCCTACGTGCGGGAAAGTGAATGCAGCCGTGGCGCCGGACCGACGTTGTGGGAAAGGTTCGCGGTCAACGCTGATCCAGGTCACCCGCTATCGGTGAACGACCCGGCGGACGCGATCTACACGGCCGCGAGGATTCTCAGGCAGGACATGGGTGCTCCGCCGATCGGCGGCACCTTCGCGGAATATCACGAAGCGGCGTGTCACTACTACGGCGCCTGCAGTGACGCGACCGTCTCCTATGCCGAAGAGGTAATGGCGCGGGCAGTGCAGTTTGGCTTCACCGGCTCCGGTGCCCCGGTGCCGAGCAGCCCGACGCTCGCGGAGCCCGTCAGCGGTGGTTGCACCGCGGGGCCTGCGCCGACGCCGGCCAGTAGCTCCCGGATCGTCAAAATCGCCGAAAGCCAGATCGGGCAGGGTGAAAATCCGCCCGGTAGCGAATGCACCATTTTCGGGCCGTGTGAGGAATGGTGCGCGCTTTTCGCTAGCTGGGTGTGGATCAAGGCAGGCGTTCCCCTGGAAGGCTCGACCGCGGAGTACGGATACAGCGGCACCCTTTACACCTGGGCGAAGGAACACGGCGGCAGGGTCCTCCCACCGTCGGCGACGCCGTCCCCTGGTGACCTCGTGTTCTACGGCTCCGGTCCTGGGCCGGGTGAAAGCGAGCACGTCGGCGTCGTGCAGCGCGTCTTCAAAGACGGCCGCATAACGACGATCGAGGGCAACTACGCTGGCCACGTCAGCCTCGTCGGTCCGTTCCTGCCAGCTGACCCGATCGGCGAGCGAGCCGGGATCTACGGATACGCCCAGCCACCCGCCGGAAAGCACGGGTGACCGGCGATGCCCGGACGCAAAGACAACCAGGCCGTCAATGCGGCTGACAGGAAGGTGAGCGCCATGTCCACACCGTCGAGCAAGGCGGCGAGCCGCCGCGCGCGCAGCGCTAGCCCAAAGCGCACTCAGACTACCCCCCCCCCCCCCCCCCCCGAGCCAGGGGGAAGTGCGGCTCGCCGTCTCGCGGGAGGGCCGATGCGACCCGAAGTAACCGAGGGCCACGGCGTCAGCCGGGGAAGATCATCGACCTGTTCGCCGGTGCCGGCGGCTGGGCAGAGGGCCTTCGGATGCTGGGCATGAGCGCCCTCGGTATCGAGACGGACGAGTGGGCTTGCGCGACGGCGCGGGCGGCTGGGCACGAATGCCTGCAGGCCGACGTCGCAGCGCTTGACCCACGCTCGCTCGGCCCGGTGTGGGGAGTGATCGGCTCGGCGCCTTGCCAGGCTTATAGCTCGGCGGGTAAGGGCCTCGGCCGTCTGGACAAGCCGCTGGTGATCGCGTGCGCGCACGAGCTCGCCGCCGGCAACGACAGCCGCCAGGAGCGCCTCGCAGAGTGCAGGGATTCCCGGTCGCTGCTCACCGTCGAGCCGCTGCGCTTTGTGCTCGCGCTGCGGCCCCGCTGGGTCGCGCTGGAGCAGGTCCCGGCCGTGCTGGAGCTATGGACCGTGTTCGCCGGGCTGCTCGCCGCGCACGGCTACCACACGGCCGTCGGCGTCCTGTCGGCCGAGCGCTACGGGGTGCCTCAGACCCGCAAGCGCGCGTTCTTGATCGCGTCGCTCGACGGGCCGGTCCAACTGCCGCCGCCGACGCACCGTTCATACAACCCGCGGCGCGCTCAGCTCCCCGAGGACGAGGTTGGCCTTCTGCCGTGGGTCAGCATGGCCCACGCGCTTGGCTGGCCGACTGGCGACCGGGTCGGATTCCCGCGCCGTAACGACACCCCGAGCAACCAGCCAGCCAAGGGTGACACCGGGACGCATCGCGCTCGCGATCGCCGCCCGGCTTGCAGGCCCGCCTCGACGCTCACGGCGCGCACGAGGTCGTGGACTCGAAAGCCGTGCGTGCAGATCAGGCGCAGCGGCGATCGGATCGAGGAGGGCTTCGATCCCACCGAGGCGCCAGCGCAGGCAGTCACCACGAGAGTGAACCGCTGGCAAGCGCACGACGTCGAGGTCGCAGAGGGCCAAGGGACCGAGTGGACGGGGCAGCGGCCCGCGCCGACGCTCGTGACGACTCGCCGATCCAAGGACGGCGCGTTGGTCGGCCGGCAGCTACCGCCTGGGCAGAGCGTGGAGCGCGGTGGCTGGGCGTGGCGAAACGGGACGCAGGCGAACGCAGCCGTCCGCGGCGATGGCGAGCCAGCGCCGACGGTTCACTTCGGGCACGCGCTCAACCAGGTCGAGTGGATTCCCTGCGGCGCAGACGGCAGCCGAAATAGGTCGACGCCGAGCTGGGCGCGCGAGCGGCCAGCGACGACCGTCGCCTGCGACCGGCGTGTGCATCCTCCTGGGCACAAGCAGAACTCCTGTGATCCTCCGGGCCGCTACGAGCAGCGGCGCGGCGCCAACGCCGTCCGAGTCACCGTCGAGCAAGCCTCGATCCTCCAAGGCTTTCCGGCCGGCTACCCGTGGCAGGGAGCCCGCACCCGCCAGTTCACGCAGCTCGGCAACGCCGTCCCGCCGCCGCTCGCGCACCGCGTGCTCGAGCAGGCGATCAGCCCGAGCGTCGCCTCGGCGGCGGCTCGACCTCGACGTTCCAAACGACCACAACTAGGAGGCAAGTCCAAATGAGAAACCTACTGACGTCTGCCCGCTGCGAGCGCGCGAAGGTCGCGGTGTTGGTCGGTGCGTACCTCGCGGCGATCGTGACCGCGAACATCATCACCGCCCGCTACGGGCCAACCGCATCGGTGTACAACGCCTTCGCGCTGATCGGGCTCGACCTGATCACCCGCGACCGCCTCGCCGACTTTTGGGGCACGAGCCGCTGGCGCAAGATGGCGCTCCTGATCGGGGCGGGCTCTGCGATCAGCTTCCTGGTCGCTCAGAACGTGCAGGCGATCGCAGAGGCGTCGGCTATCTCCTTCGCCTGCGCAGAGACTTGCGAGGGCGTTCTGTACCACGCCCTGCGACGCCGCGAGTGGGTACAGCGAGCGAACGCTGCCGCTTGGCTCGGAGCCGCGATCGACAGCTTCGTCTTTCCGACGCTCGCGTTCGGCGGGGTGGAGTGGTCGACCACCGTCGGGCAGTTCACCGCCAAGACCGCGGGAGCGCTGCTTTGGTCGGCGGTCATCGCAAAGCTCCGGCCGCGCCGCGTGGAGGCCACCGCGTGATCCACTACCACGGCACTCCGATTAGCCCACGCCCGAAGCTCCTAGAGCTTGCCGGGCGGTGCTTCTGCGTGAGCTTCGCCGCGCCGCACGACATCGCCGCCTGCCACGAGATCGGGCAGGCGGTGATGCTCGACAACGGCGCGTTCACGTTCTGGCGCACCGGGCGCAGCGTTAGCTGGGACGCCTACTACGAGTGGTGCGAGCGATGGCTTGCCTACCGCACGACTTGGGCGGTGATCCCGGACGTCATCGCCGGCAGCGCGCGCGAGAACGACCTGTTGCTCGCCCAATGGCCCTTCGGGACCAGGGGCGCCCCGGTATGGCACATGCACGAACCGATCCGGCGGCTGCTTCGGCTCGCCGACAGTTGGCCACGAGTCTGCATCGGTAGCTCACAGGCTTATCGGAGCGTCGCCAGCCAGGCGTGGCACGAGCGGATGACCGCGGCGATGAACGCCCTCTGCGGGAACGGTCCAGCGCCCGTGTGGCTGCACATGCTCCGCGGGCTCAGGCTCGCAGGCAGCAGCTACCCATTCGCGTCGGCTGACTCGACCAACGTCGCGCGCAACCACGCCGGAGCACCAACGCGCGGGATCGCACGGCAAAGCCCCGGCTCGATGGCCGCCCGAATCGACGGCTGCCAGTGCCCCGGCCGCTGGCACAAGACCAACCCCCGGCTCGCTAGAAGGGCCACGAGATGAGCCAGCGCCGCAGTAGCTGCGCCGGGCTGGCCGGGTCCTGCGAGGCCCGCGAGGACCGCCCACGGCGTCGTGTGCAGGGCGGGGTCGCCAGCAGCGACCTGGTGCTCTCGGCGAGGGTCACTTCCAACGCCTCGGTGTTTGCCGACGTCCTTCGGCTGCACGTCCCTGCCGGCTCGCGGGTGGCGGATGTCACCTACGGGCAGGGAGCCTTCTGGCGAGACGTGCCCGCTGGCGAGTATTGCCTGGAGGCGAGCGACCTGAAGACGGGGGTCGACTGCACGAGGCTGCCATACGCCGACGGCGCCTTCGACGCGGTCGTACTCGACCCGCCGTACATGGAGGGCCTGTTCAGGCCGGCGACGGCGCAGCTCGCCGGCAGCGGCACCCATGCCGCGTTCCGCTCCAGGTACTCGACCGGCGCAGCGAGCGAGGGCGGACCGAAGTATCACGAGGCCGTCGTTGATCTCTACCGGCGAGCTGGGATCGAGGCTCACAGGGTCCTGCGCCACCGCGGCATCTTCATCGTCAAGTGCCAGGACGAGGTGTCCGCGGGCCGGCAGCGTCTGACCCACGTCGAACTCGTCAACGAGCACGCCGAGCGGTTCCGGGTCGAGGACTTGTTCGTCGTCGTGCGCGCGGGCCGCCTAGGCGTGAGCCGCATCAAGCGCCAGTTCCACGCCCGCAAGAACCACTCCTACTTCTTGGTGTTCGTCGCGCGATGAGCACCGCGACCTCACCGACGATCCGCCACCGCCGAGCCATGTCGACGGGGCCTGCTCCGCGCCTTTGCCTGGTCCCGACGACGCTCCGATCGGCCAACGCATACATCGCCGAGCACCACCGCCACCATCGCCCGGCGCGCGGCTGTATCAGCGTCGTCTCCGTAGCTGAGGGCAGCCGCCGTTGTGGGGTCGCGGTGGTCGGCAGGCCGCTCGCGCGGATGCTGCAGGACGGCTTCACGGCCGAGGTCACGCGCTGCTGCACCGACGGGACGCGCAACGCCTGCTCGATGCTCTACCGGGCTGCGTGGAGATCGGTGAAGGCCCTCGGCTACCGCCGCCTCGTGACCTACACGCTGCTTGAGGAGGGCGGCGCGTCGCTGCGCTCGGCGGGATTCACGATGGTCGGCGAGGCTGGCGGCGGGCGCTGGCATCGACCCCGTTGTGGGCGGGTCAGAGCGGACGAGCACCCGACCGAGCGCAAGCTGCGGTGGGAGATCCTCGCCGCTGCGGGCGGTGAGCGGCGATGAGCTGTCCGGTCCGTTTCAGGTTCCGTTTCAGGGTCCGGCCGAGGGTCCGTCTCAGGGGCCGTTTCGGGGTCCTGGGCTTTTTCGCGCCGTCGCCCGGTTTTGGCTGCACAGGGGCGCATTTCGCGGGCGGCTGCGTTTGCGAGAAGTCTATGTCGGTAGTTAGCTGTGCCTCTGGCTCTCTCGCATTTGGGGGACTGCGCCTGTGTGACCCGCTGGGTTGTTGGTGCGCTGTCGCGTGCTTGCTCTGCCGGCGGCCTCTCGATGCGGTGCCCCTGTGTGCCGGTGCTGTGCCGGTGGCTCTGCTGGGGAATGTGACTGCGGGCGGCTCTGTGGTGTCCGCGTATCGTGTCGTCGCTAGTCGTCGTCTGCTCCTGTCCCTCGCGCGGCTCAGGCGTCCTCGCCTGTGCTCCGCTGATCGTGGTGGCAGCGCCACCGTCTTTTGGAGTTACACCGCCCCTCCGACGCTATCGCGTCGGATGGCCGGTAGATGGGAAAACGGCCGGCGCGCGGCCGGCGGCGCGGCGGGGGGCGTACGATGAAGGGTCGGGGGCAGCAGGATCCTCGCCCGCTGATCGCCGTCGTCGTCGGCCTCGCGGTGGCGAGCCTGCTCAGCGGCGCTCGCCAGGTGGCGCTCGCCTCGGTGGTCGCGGTGGCGCTGCCGGTTTTGATCGGCGGGCTGGTGCTGCTGGTCGTGCTCGCTGCCGCCCGGGTGATCGTTACTCGCCGCTCGCTTGAGTCGCGCCAGCGGCTGGTCGTGCTCGCCCCGGACACATTCGATCCGAGCCTCGACACGGTCATTCGCTCGGCTGCTCATCTGTCTCGCGCGCGGCGGCTGGTCGGCAACTGGCTCGACCCTGCTGCTCGCGCTGTTCGGGTGCTGCTCGACACCGATGAGGAGGGCAGGCTGCGGTACTCGCTGAGCGTGCCTCGCGGGGCGTTGCCCGGCGGTCCGCTCGGCGCTGATGGTCTACGACCGAGTGCAAGTGCGCCTGGAGCCCGACGCCGCTCGGCCGCCTAGCCAGCGTCCCGTTCACGTCGCCCGTGCTGAGCTTCGCCTCGCGCGCCCGAGTACCGAGCCGCTTGCTCACCTTCCTCTGCAACCGGATCCACTGCAGAGCTTCGCCAGGGTCCTCGCGGGCCTTGACTACCGCCGCGGCGAGCACGCCGAAGTCGCGATCGACCTGCTGCCGAGGACCGCCGGGACTCGCCGCCGGCTGCGTCGCAGGATGCTGAAGGAGGCCCGCCGCCGTGAAGGCGACCCCGCCAGTCGCCAACAGCTAGACGGCGCTCGTCCGCGTGGTCGTCGTCGCCCGGCGGAAATGATCGAACAACGGGTCGCGCGGGAGGAGCTGGCCGCGAAGCTCGTGCAGGCTGAACCGCTGTTCGGGCTGCAGGTTCTCGTCCGCTGCAGCGCACCGGAGAAGGGCACGGCGGTGTCGTGCCTGCACGGCCTGCTTGCCTGTTTCGACTCGATGGCGGGCGCGAACTCGCTGCGGGTCGTCGGCGTGCGTGTCCTCGGGGTCGCGTTCCTCGGCTCCGATTTGCCGGGGCGGCGAGCGTGGCTTGACTACCGGATGCGCCGAGGGCTCTTCAAGCCCTCGCGGCGCTGCCACGTCACCGCGAGGGAGATGGCCGGGATGCTGAAGCCGCCGACCGTCCACTGCTCGGTGCCGGAGGTGCTCCGTCTCGGGCCAGCGGTGTATCCGGCGCCGAAGACGCTCCCGAGGTTCAAGGGGCAGCGAGGGCTCATGCCGCTCGGCAGGGTGACGACCGAGGACGGCGAGCGCAGGGTCGGGCTGCGAGTCGAGGACTCTTTCTTCAGCTACATCGCCGGCCGCTCGCGGTGGGGCAAGACCGAGCTCGCGCTGACCCAAGGCGCGCACATCTTCCGTGCCGGTTACGGCGGGTTGTTCCTCGACCCACACCAGGACGCCGCGAAGCGGCTGAAGTGCTGTCTGACCGAGGAAGAGTTCGCGCAGCGGATCGTCGAGCTTGACCTCGTCGGTGAGCGCTCTCGCGAGGGGCAGCCCGGCTGGAACCTGTTTGCCTGCCGGGGCCTTGACGCGGGCGCCGCCGAGCGAAGGGTCGAGGCGATCGTGGACAGCTTCGCCTCGGCCCTGCAGTGGGGGGAGCGCAACAACCGGGCTTTGACGTTGACGACGCAGGCGACCGGCGCGCTGATCGAGCTGTCACGGATTCTTCCCGAGGGTCTTCAGCCGACGATCTTCCAGGTCCCTTCGATCCTCGGCAACCCCGAGTGGCTGCAGGCGGCGCTGCCGTTCCTCTCACCGCCGCGCCGCCAGTTCTTCACCGAGCGATTTCCCAGGCTGAGCGAAGAGAGCATCACGCCGGTCACGAACCTCATCGACCGGCTGCGGTCATCGACACCTTTGGCGGCTCTGCTCGGCGCGCAGACCTCGACATACGACATCGCCAGGGCGATGAGTGAACGCAAGATCGTGCTCGCGTGCCCCGGTGCGGATGGTGCGAGGGACCGCCTGGTCGCCAACTTGCTCGTTTTCGATTTGCTCTATGGCGCGAAGAGCCGTGTGTTCTTGGCGCCGGAGCAGCGAGTGCCGTTCTACTGCTTCCTGGATGAGATTCAGGTGTTCGACGGCGCGTCGAATGGCACGTTGGCGAGCTTGTTGGAGCAGACCGCCAAGTTTGGGCTGAGGGGCATCCTTCTGAATCAGAACCCGGAGAGGTTGACCGCGTCCACGCTGAACGCGCTGACGACGAATCGCAGCCACTTGGTCACGACCGCGTTGAACTCGCACGCTGCCGGGCTGATCGCGAGGGAGTGGGGAGGCGACCCGCCCGCTGGCGCGATCACCGGCCTGCCGCGCAGGAACTTCATCGCGCAGGTCACTCTCAACGGTGAGGTCACCCGCCCGTTCCGGTTCACCAACGAATCGGTCGAGGATGCCTTCGGCGACGTGTTCCGCCCGGATGCTGTCGCCGCCGCGCAGCCAGTAATCGACGCTGCCTCCGGGCGCACCAGCGCGGCGGAGACGATCGCCGCGCTTGACACTTTGGACGCGCGGATCATGGAGCACCTGGAAAGCCGCGAGGGTGGCGGTGGGCGACGCCTGCGCTCGGCGGAGGACTCAGACCAGCCGTGGGCGGCACCCGCCGCCAGGCGCCCCGGCGATGACTGCGCTCCGTCGTCCTCGGAGTGCTCGGAGCAGGGTCGCCGCCACCAGCAGAGGCGGCCAGCGTCGCCGGTCAGGGACGGTGAGCTATGAGCGCCCAGGCTGCTGTCGGGGAACGGCCGCTGCCTGCCGTGGCGCCCTCGATGCTGGCCGGGCTCTACCAGCACCGGCTTCTCACAACACGCCAAGTCCACGCGCTCTACACGCCAGCCGCCGGGGATCGGTGGACTCGCAAGGTGCTCGGCCTGCTGGGGCGCCGCGAGCTCGTGGACCGTGTGCGAGGGCCCGGCACGCTCTCCTGCTGGTATCTGACCGATGCCGGTGCGGACGCGGTCGAGGCCGCCGGCCCGCGTGGCGAGCAGCGGCGGCGAGTCCCGAGCAGGGCGCAGGCCGAAGGGCTGCTGAAGCGGCACACCCTCGCCGTCAACGAGGTGGGGATCGCGTTCGTTCTCGCCGCCCGCGAGCGCGGGGACGAGTGCGGCTCGGACTCCTGGCGGCACGAGATCGCGCATCCAATCTCGCCTGGCAGCGTCCGTCATCCCGGGCAGCTCGTCGTCGCCGACGCCCTGCTGACGTATCTCCAGACCGGGGCTGACGGGTCGTTGGTCATGCACCAGCGGTTCGTGGAGGTCGATCGAGGAACCGCTCGGCCCGCCGACCAGCTATCGGCGAAGCTCGCCCGCTACACCAGGCTCCGCAGCTACACGCCATCCACCGACGAGCAGGCCGAGCCGCTGTGGCGTAACTACTACCGCGCCTGGCCGCACGTCCTGATCGTCCTCGCCGACCAGTCACCGGCGAGGGTCGCCCAGCGCATCGCCAGGGTCCTCGCTCTCTATGAGTCCGACCCCGCGAAGGGAATGCGGCGTGCCATCCCGTTCTCGTTCGTGAGCCTCGCCGAGCTGACCAGGCGAGGCCCGTTCGCTCCGATCTTCACCAACCCGACCAGCTCCGAGCCCGTCGATTGGCTCGGCCAAATCCCACCGAAGGAGGTGTGAAAATGCCTCCTCGGAACTCCGCCGCACGGCGGCAAAACCCCGGATGCACAACAAGCGCCCGACCAAGGCGCGAGGCCCCCGAGCACTGGCGCACGCGCGACCTGCCGCTCGCGGTGTGGCCTTGCGCTCAACGGACAGGCCAGTGGCAGCGCCAGGGACGCTACCTGCCGGAGTCCAACAGGCACCCGGCGAAGATGCTGCCCGAGATCGCGCGCCGAGCGATCGACTTCTACAGCAGCCCCGGCGACCTCGTCCTCGACCCGATGTGTGGGATCGCAACGACGCTGGTGGAGACCATCCACCAGGGCCGCCAGGCGATCGGTGTCGAGGTCGAGCCGCGGTGGGCCGCGCTAGCCGCCGGCAACGTCCAGCACGCCCGCGGCCAAGGCGCCACGGGGCAGGCGCTGGTGCTCACGGACGATGCGCGACGGCTCGGCCGAGGGGTCCTAGACCAGCTCGCCGGCAGCATCGACCTGATCCTCACCTCTCCGCCCTACGCCGACACCACCCTCGGCGACCCCCGCTCAGGGAAGGGCATGGAGATCGCCCGCGCCTGCGAAGGCCGACGGGTCACCGCCGCCGACCGCGCCCACGCTGGCAAAGTCAAGCGCGCCTGCCGCTACGGCGACAGCGCGACCTGTCTCGCGCGGCTCCCCTACGGGAATCTCGAGGAAGCCTGTCGGCGACCAGCCGAGAGGCGGTTCACCGGCGATAGCTACCTCGCGGCGATGAGCGACGTCTACGCCGGCTGCGCCAAGCTGCTCGCCCCAGGCGGCTACCTGATCCTCGTCACCAAGAACATGCGTGCCGGGGGACGGCTGACCAACCTCTCCGGCGATACCACGACGTTGTGCGAGAGCGCCGGCCTCGTCTACTGGCAGCACATCGTGGCGCTGCTCACCACGATCCGACAAGAGTCGCTTCGCCCGCGCCCCTCGATGTGGCAGCTACTGAACCTTCGCCACGCGCTCGCCAAAGGTGAACGAACCCACCTCGTCTGCCACGAAGACGTCCTGGTGTTCCGAAAGCCCCCTGCCTGATTCACGCCAAACCCAGCCTCCGACCACCCACTCCAGAAGAAGGTAAAAGATGCCTAGCCGATCACGAACCTGGCGAGTGACACAATCCGACTGCTTCACCGCGATCGCGAAGCTCGCCGCCGACAGCGTCGATGCGGTGATAACCGATCCGCCCTACGGGATCGGTGTGAACGGCATGGCGTGGGACCGGCCAGGCAAGCTCGATCCCAACCTGCCGCCAGGGAAAAGGCGCGCTGCACACACCAACCCGATCGACTCCTTCCAGGACTTCTCGCGCAAGTGGGCACTCGCGTGCGCTCGCGTGCTGAAGCCTGGCGGGCACGTCGCCGCGTTCGCAGCACCGAGGACATTCCACAGGCTCACCTGCGGCCTGGAAGAAGCCGGCTTTGAAGTCCGCGACGTACTCATGTGGCTCCAGGGCCAGGGATACCCCGCGACGCGGGTACTGCCCGACGGCCTCGGAACCGGCCTGAAGCCCTGCTGGGAGCCGATCGTGCTCGCCCGCCGGCCACTGCAGGGCACGCTCGACGCGACGCTCGCCGAGCATGGCACGGGCGCGATGAACATAGACCCCTGCCGGCTACCGCTCACCGCCGAGGACTGCCCGACAGAAGCACGCGCTCACGGCCGTCGAATCACAGCCAACCAGCGAGGTCGCTGGCCTAGCAACCTACTGCTCTCGCACGGCCGCGAGTGCAGCACCGATGACTGTGAACCGGACTGCCCGATCGGCCTTCTCGGCGACCGTCACCGCTTCTTCTACGCGGCGAAGGCGCCACGTAAAGAGAGGGATGCCGGCTGCGAGGAGTTGCCGAAGCAGGTCGTCCAGACCTTCAAGATCGGCGCTCACAACGAGCGCATGTGCGCCGAGAATCCCGTCGCAAATCTGCATCCGACGGTCAAGCCGATCGACCTGATGCGCTGGCTCGTGCGGCTGCTCACACCGAAGGGCGGACTGGTGCTCGACCCATTCACCGGATCGGGCAGCACGGGCGCTGGCTGTGTGTTGGAGGGCGTGCGCTTCCACGGCATTGAGCGAGAGCCTCAGTACGTGCCGATCGCGGTGGCCCGCATCAGCTATTGGGCCGGTCAGCGGAAGTCTGCGGCTCGCTCACCCCGCACTCGCGGCGCTGACTGCCGCCCGACGCCAGCCAGGAGCAAGACTCGCCGATGATGCTGGACGACGAGGACATAGAGCGCATCGCCGTCCGCGTCGCCGAGCTGCTGCAGGAAGAGGACCAGACCGGCGCGCGGTTCGTGGATGCCACGTTCGTCGCGCGCAAGCTCGGCGTCGACCGCGATTGGGTCTACGCGCACGCACGCGAGCTGGGCGGCGTGCGCCTGGGAGGCCCGCGCGGGCGACTGCGCTTCGACCTCCAAAAGGTCCGCCGGCAGCTCGACTGCCCCGAGGAGGGGCGGATCAGGCCCGGCGAGCGCCGCCGCGCCCAGCCACGAAAGCGCCCGCCGAAGCTGCTCGGGAACGTGGATCTTCTGCCCTATACAGAGGTACGATCCACCGGCCAAATAGGTGGCCGGGCGGCGCACGAACGCCCCCGGCCCGACAACGGGAGATGCCCCGATGTACCCATACGGTAGAACCTCATCGTGGGAGCGTGCCTGATGCCACGCCCCGCCACCGGAAGAGTCGAAGTCGAGACGCATGTGGACGGGACGCTCAAGTTTCGTCTGCGGTTCTCCGCCTACGGCGAACGCGAAAGCCTGATGCTGCACGAGGCGCGCGACTGCGCGTGCGGCTGCACTGGCGGCTGGACCGAGAACAACGCTCGGCGTGAGCTACAGAACATCCTCGCCCGCGTCCAGGCGGGAATATGGGAGCGACCGAAGCCGGCGCCAAAGGTCGAAAAGGCATTCAAGGGCATGCCGAGCTTCCACGAGTACGCCTCCTATTGGCTGAAGGCAAAGCTCGAAGGCATCATCGGTAAGAAGCCGATATCCGAGAACACGCACGCCGGCTACGAGATCGCGCTGAGGCTGCACCTGCTGCCCTTCTTCGGCCGCTACGCCCTCGATCAAATCGACAAGGAACTCTGTGAAGCGTTCAAGAAGTACCTGATCGAAGAGGCGAACGAGCTGCGCGACGCCCTCGCTGCCGGTGCGGATCTTCGCGACAACAACAATCGCAAGCTCCGCCCGCTCGGTCCGGCGTCGATCCGAGGCCAACTCACGCTGCTTGGTCAGATACTTGAGGAGGCCGTCGAGGACGAGTGGATCCCGTTCAATGCCGCCCGCAGCAAGCGACTCAAGGTTCACGTCCCCAAGCCAAAGCGCACATTCTTGGAGATGGACGAGCTCGCCTGCATCGAAGACGCGGCAGCCGAGCAAGACCCGTCGCTTGAGCGCTTCGCGCTCGCCGCTCGCGAGGCGAGGCCCGGATCGACGGCCGAGGCCGTCGCGATCCGCCTCTCTGACGGCAAGCGCCTGAAGCTGATCGCCCGCGAACTCGGAGTCGCCCCAGGCACAGTCCACTTCCACGTCCGCAAACTCGGTGCCGTGGGTCTCGGTGTCTACGTTGGGCGCAAGGCGATCGTCCGCACCCTCGGGCGCGCGGGCGTCCGAAACGGCGAGCTGTGCAGCATTCAGATCGGCCACGCGCGTCTGCACGACGTCAACAACGCCCGCCTCGATATCCCCGACTCAAAGACAGAAACCGGCATTCGCGTCCTGGAGCTGAGCCCGGAGCTAGCCGAAGCACTCATCGAGCACATCGGGCGGCTCGCTCGAGCCGGCAACGACACGACCCCCACGGCTCCCCTCTTCCAGAACGAACGCGGCGGGAAGATGACCCGCAAGGCCGTCGGCAAAATCGTCCGCGAAGCGACGGTGCTCGCCACCGAGAGAATGCAGGAGCTGGGGATGCCCCCGCTGCCGCACATAACGCCGCACAGCTTCCGGCGCACCTACATCTCGATCCTGCTGCTCGCCAGCGAATTCGACCTCGAATGGGTAAAGAAGCAGGTCGGCCACGCCGACTCGAAGATGACGCTCGAGGTTTACAACCAGCTACAGCAGCGCGTCAAGCGCGAGCACGGCGCAGCGTTCGACCGGCTCATCCGTGAGGCCCGTAAGCGGCTACACGCCAGCCAGGAGCCGCCACCAGGCGCCAGCACGCCCGACACCGACGGGGTTTGTGCCGAGGTTTGTGTCGAGCCGGCTAAAACACCCACCAAGCCCCGTCCTCCGCGCCGTCCAGGGCGGGGTCAAAACCTAGCGATTAGCAGGAGAAACGGCGGGAGCCGGCGACGCGACTCGGCTTCTGGGCATAAATGTTTTCAGTCGTGTGCTCTACCAACTGAGCTATCTCGCCGGGAGGTTGATGCTAGCTGACGCCGAACTCCGCCACCAGCGCCGCGTAGGTCCGACGCAGGCCCTCGGCGATCGGGACCTCGGCGTGCCAGCCGAGCTCCCGCTCCGCGCGGGAGACGTCGAGGCGGCTGTGCTGCAGCTCGCCCGGGCGCAGGTCCGCTAGCTCGGGCTCGAGCTCGCGCCCGGCCGCCGCGCACAGCCCCTTCCAGACACTCATCACATCCGTCTCCATCCCCGTGGCGATGTTGAATGTGCCGCGCCGGCCCGAGGCGGCGAGCAGGGCGCGCACGACGTCCTCGACGTACACGTAGTCACGGGTGGGGCGGCCGTGGCCGTACAGCGTTGGCGCCTGGCCGACGTGCAGGCGGTGGCTGAAGATCGCGACCACGCCGGCCTCGCCGTGGGGGGATTGGCGGGGGCCGTAGACGTTGCCCAGGCGGCACACCGCGTGGGGCACCCCGGAGGAGAGCGACCAGGTGTTGACGTACGCCTCCGCCGCCCACTTCGAGGCGCCATAGGGCGAGAGTGGGGCGGGGATGCGCTCCTCGGGGGTGGGCATCGGCGCCTCGTCCCCGTACAGCGCCCCGCCGGTGGAGGTGAACACGACCGGTACCCCCAGGCGCCCGGCAACGTCGACCACGTTCAGCGTGCCCTGCACGTTGACCTCGCAGTCGCGGCCCGGGTCGGCCACGGAGGCGACCACGGATGCCTGCGCGGCGAGGTGGAAGATCGCGCGCGGGGCCTCCCGCTCGACGGCGGCGTGCAGCGCGGCGCGGTCGGTGATGTCGAGCGTGTGCAGCCGCGCCCCCTCCGCGACGTTATGCGCGCTCCCCGAGGAGAGGTCGTCGACGACGCTCACCTCGTAGCCGTCGGCCAGTAGGGCGTCCACGAGGTGGGAGCCGACGAAGCCGGCTCCGCCGGTGACGAGCGCGCGATTGGACACGCGCGGAAATCTATTGCAAGAGAGGACCGGCCTGCCACCCACCTGTCGAGCCCTGCGGGTCGGGCGCCCGCGAAGGGCACCGGGCCGCGAAGCTCAGCCGAGCGCGTGCTCGCGCCGCTGCTCGTCCTCGGCGGCTCGCTCCAGCAGCCGCTCGACGACTTCGATCGCTTCGTCGATCCGCTCGAGCGCCTGCGGCTCCTCGTAGTGACCCAGGATGTAGCGGCGCAGCGTCGCCAGCACCCGGCGGCCGATCACGATCGCCGCGCGCTCGCGCTCGGCGTCGATCGCCCCCTGCTCTCTGAGCTTCGCCATACGGCGCAGCGCCGGCAGGATCACCTCCTCCGGCAGCGTGGTCGCCGCCACGCCATCTTCGATCGCCTGGGCGATCGCCCCCTCGGCGGTCTCCGCGTCCCCACGCTCCAGCGCGGCGAGATAGGTCTCCAGCACGACCTCGAGCAGCGCCTGCGGGTCTGAGCGCAGCTGCTCGCGCGCGTCGGGGCCGGAGCTCGAGAGCACCTCCAGGAAGGTGTCCAGCAGCACCGGGTCGAAGTGGCGCCCGCGCTGCTCGCGCATCAGCTCGACCGCCTGCTCGGGCGTGTAGGCGGAGCGGTAGACGCGGTCGGAGGTGAGCGCGTCGAACACGTCCGCGACCGCCACGATCCGCCCCTCGATCGGGATCGCCTCGCCGGCGAGGCCGCGCGGGTAGCCGCTGCCGTCCCACTTCTCGTGGTGGCTGAGCGCGATCGTCGCGGCCATGTCGAGGATCGAGGAGGAGGAGCCCCGCAGCAGCCGGTGACCCTCCTCGGCGTGAGTCTCCACGATCGCGCGCTCCTCGGCGGTGAGCGGGCCTGGCTTCAGCAGGATCGCATCGGGAATCGCCACCTTGCCGACGTCGTGCAATGGCGCGGCGTAGCTGAGCCGCTCGCAGAGCTCGCCGTCGAGGCCGGCCTGCTCGGCGAGCAGCGTCGAGAAGCGCCCGATCCGCTCGATGTGCGCACCGGTGTCCTCGTCGCGGAACTCGACCGCCATCGACAGGCGCCGCACGGTCTCCGACTGCGCGATCTCGAGCTCGTTGAGTGCCCTGTGCAGCTCACCGGAGCGATCGTCGATCTCCCGTTTCAGCGCCGCGCGGCCGCTCGCCCCGGCGCGCCAGCCGAGCAGCCCGGCGCTGGCGAGCGCCACGGCGAGATAGATAGCTGTGAGCGCGGCTTCGTCGGCAAGGATCGCTCCGAGCGCAGCGACCAGCAACAGCGCCGTCGGCGGCGCCCACAGCAGCAGCGCGCGGAGGCGGGCACGGGTCGAATCATCGGCAGCCGGTCGCTTCCCCACGCGTCCGAGGTTACTCCACGTCGCGGGCGTTCCCATAGGTTTTGGCTCTCTCGCGCGTGCCGTCGGCGCGCGGTGGGGCATTCTCAAGCGCGGGCGGGAGGAGATGGACGAATCATCGATCGACCTTCGCGTACTTCACGGGCGCCGGCAGGCCGAGCGCACGGCACGGTTCGGGGGAGCCCGCACTCACGACGACAGACTCGATCTCAATGGTACTCCTCCCCGAGAGTCATGTACGTGCCTGAGCTGTTTAGATATGAGCCCGTCGCGAAGCATGTATTTGACAGCGGGCAGGCAAGCCCGGCGGCGCTTGATTCTTTCGCGCCGCTGGGACTCGGCATCGTCTGGAGCGCCCATTCCGTGCCATTCCACTTCGCCGCGGTGACGAACGAGCCACTGGTTCCTGTTGCTGTACAGGCAGTCGCGGACGCACAGGAGATCGCACCCAGCCCTGGGATACCAGTCTGCGTATGATCCGACCAAGACGTACCGTTCCATGTATCTGTAAGATCTAGTTTTTCGTCCGCCGTGTTCTCGAATAGCCCCGTGGTCGTGCAGGCTGTCGATGACGTACAAAACACGCCGTGCAACTGCAGGAACGTCCCATTGGCTTCTTTGGGCGCCGACGTGCTCTGAATAGACCATTCCGTGCCGTTCCAGCGCTCCGCGAGCGTAGCCTGTCCGGATTCTCCTCCTTTCGTTGCATACCACCCCACAGCGGTACAGGCGTTCGACGCCGTACAAGAAATACCCGACAATGTCAGGTAGTTGTTTTCTCCCGTGCGACCCGCGGGGTTGGGCGTGGTCTGAAGAGACCATTCCGTGCCGTTCCAACGCTCCGCCAATGTCTCGTAGTCATATGGGGACGAACCTTGCAAATAATACCCTACCGCGATGCAAGCGGTGGATGAGGTGCAAGATATCCCGTCCAAAACGGAGCGTAGCGTTCCACTGTAGTTCGGTGCGGTTTGCATCGACCATTCCGTGCCATTCCAGTACTCTACCAGGGGGGCGTTTTCGTCAACCGAGCTAACTTCATAGGTACCCACAGCAGTACAGAATGTCGATGACAGACACGAAATCGAGAGTAGCTCACTCTCTTTCGATCCACTCGGATTTGGCGTGGACTGAATCGACCATTCCGAGCCATTCCAGCGCTCCGCGAGCGTCACGATACCTGAGCTGCCTTTGTAAAAGCCGACAGCCGTGCATTCCGTAGAGGACGAGCAAGAGTCTCCATTCAGGATACTGAATGTGGACCCCGTGGGGTTTGGCGTAGTCTGCAGGGACCAAGAGGGAGCCGTCGTGGTGAAAACCTGATTGGACCCGTAGCTCGTTTCTTTGCTGCTGTTCGTCGCGACGATCCGGAAGTCGTACTGCTTGCCGGCCGTAAGGCCGGTGATGGCTTTACTCACTTCCACACCACTCGTACCCGAGCCGGCGCTCACTTCGGCCGTTTTTGTCCCGTACGACGTGGTTTCGCCGTATTCAAAATCATCTTTCGTTTCCAGACCCCGGGGATTAACGGTGCCGTTCAGCGTAGCTTCCGATTTAGTTATACTCGTCGCCGCTCTGGTTTCCACGGACGGCGTCGGTGGCAGAGTCGCGTGCTCCGCCAGGGGCTCAGTATGATCAAGTTCTTCCAGCACGTACCCTAGTGGTGCATCCTTTTAGTTTGGGTGTGGTTGGAGGGGTCTCGTAGTCTTTGCCGAACCGGTTGCTGGTGTGTCCAGCGATGATGGGGGTTCGGTATGCCTGCTTTGGCGAAGCGCATCGAGATCGACGATGGGGATCGAGCGGAGCTCGATCGGATCGTTCGCTCTAGCACCGCGGAGGTGCGGATGCTCGAGCGCGCCCAGATCGTGCTCGGGGCTGCGGAGGGCCGCTCGGCGGCTGAGATCGGCCGGTTGGTGGGGTGCTCGGTGAACACGGCGCAGAAGTGGCGTGCACGCTATGAGCGGGACGGGATCGCCGGGCTCGGGGATTTGCCGAGATCCGGCAAACCGCTGATCTATTCACAGCAGGACAGGGCGCGGCTGATTGCGAAGGCGTGCACCCGCCCGCCTGAGACGCCCGAGGGAGCGCAGCAGGAACGCTGGACCTATGAGCAACTCGGCGAGGCGGTCGGGATGTCGGGCTCCCAGGCGCATGTGATCCTCTCGCGCGCGGAGGTCAAGCCGCACCTGACTGACTACTGGATCATGAGCGACTTCTCCCAACCGGAGTTCGAGGAGCGCCTGGGCGAGATCTGTGGTCTTTACGTAGATCCGCCAGAGAACGTGCTCGTCGTCTCCTTGGACGAGAAGACGGGAATCCAGGCCAAGGCTCCCACCAAGCCGGACATCCAGCCAGCCTATGGGCGCCCGATCCGGCGCGAGCACGAATACACCCGCAACGGCACGCAGTGCCTATTCGCGTGCCTGAAAGTTCACGAGGGTGACGTGCTCGCGATGGCGTCAAAGACACGCAACCGCTTTGACCTGATCCGCTTCCTGGACCAGCTCGACTCCGAGATCCCGGTTGTGAAGGGCCAGAAGATCGTCGCGGTCAGTGACAACCTCTCCACTCGCGGCACGCAAGAGGTCACCGACTGGCTGGAGCAGCATCCGCGCTGGAGCTTTCAGTTCACCCCAACGCACGCCTCGTGGCTGAACCAGATCGAGATCTTCTTCTCGATCCTCTACCGCCGGCTCCTGAAGCACGGAATGTTCTTCAGCGAGGAAGACCTCGCCGAGCAGATGCTCGCATTCATCGAGACCTACAACCAAACCGCCAAACCATTCAAGTGGACCTACACCGGCAAGGTCCTCGAGGCATAACCCAAGAACTTCACGGACGAACCACTAGGTATGATCCTACCGATGTGCAGGCAGCTCCGGAAGGGCATGAAACCCCGTATAGCACTCCTTCCGCCGGCCGGGAAGTTCCTTGGACCAGCCATTCTGTGCCATCCCATATCTCCGCCATAGCCGTGACTTCAGCTTCTCTCTCGAGACTCCCGACGGCGACACACTGGGTGGACGAGGAGCAGGACACACCGCGTGGCGTGCCGGCTCCGTTGTACAGATCGCTTTCGTGAGCACCCACCGGGCTGGGCATCGACTGCACCGACCATTCTTTGCCGTTCCACCGCTCGGCGGTCAGCTTGCCGCCCACGGCGGTACACGCTTCGCTCGAGGGGCATGAAACACTGTCCAGGCCCGACGCGGTGGAGATTTCCTGGTCTGACCATTCTTTGCCGTTCCACCGCTCGGCGAGACCCACAGTTTTTTTGGCACTGTTGGTGTCGCTCCCTACAGCAGTGCAGGCTTCGGCAGACGCGCACGAGACGCCTTCCAGCGCGCTCTTCGTGGCGCCTTCCGGGTTGGGCGTCGACTGGATCGACCATTTTTCACCATTCCACCGCTCGGCCAGCGTCAGATATTCCGGTTCAAGTGTTTTTGAATTGTCTTTCGTGTAGTACCTGCCGACAGCGGTGCACGCGTTGGACGACGTACACGACACCCCCAGCAATTCGCTCCCTTTAGCACCTTCCGGACTCGGTGTCGACTGGATAGTCCATTCCGTGCCATTCCACCGCTCCGCCAGAATCGCCCTAGCTCCTGAGCCTTTATCGTCGCCCACTCCCTCGCAGGCAGTCGATGATGCGCACGAAACCCCCAGCAATTCGCTTTCTTTGGGTAAGCGTTCAGTTGGTTGGGGTGTTCAGGTGAGTAGTGGGGTGGGGTCGCCGCGGGCGTGGGCGGTGAGCGTTTCGGTGAGGTAGACGAAGAGTGATCGGTTTTGGAGGCGGCAGGTGGTGTGCGCGGAGAGGAGCCGCTCGATGCGGCGTTCGCCGCCTTCGGATTGGGTGCCGAGGGAGAGCTTGCGGTAGATGACTGCTGAGCGGAGTGCGCGCTCGGCGTGGTTGTTGGTCGGCTGCACGCCGTCGTGGTGGGCGAATGTCCATAGTGCGGGCCATGCCTTGATGAGGTTGCGTGCCATGCCGCGGCAGTACTTGTTGCGCGCCCGTTTCGAGGCGTAGCCCGCGATGATCGGCTTGAACTCGCTTTGCAACCGACGGATCGTGCGCTTCAGCTTCGGGCGATCGGCAGTGTTCTGAAAGATCTCCCAGGCCCAGAACACTCGCTCTGAGAGCTTCAGGCCGTGTTCGCCGAACTCTTTCTCCGCGGCGAGGCCCTCGGCGTGCGCGGCGAAATCTCGCTTCAGATGCGCCCAGCAGAGCTGGCGGCGGGCTAACGGGAGGTGCGTGTAGGCCCACCAGCGATCGGACGTCACGATCGCCTTCGTGTCGGCGAGCAGGGTCTTGGCGTGGTCCTCGTGACGGCCAGGCGCGATCTGCAGATAGGCATGGCGCCGGTCGAAGATGCCCCACAGCGCGCGGCGCTGCCCCGCTGTCCGCCAGCCCGTCTCGTCCATATTCACCGCGCCGCAGCCGCGAAGCGCGCCGAGCAGGTCAGCGTGCGGGTCAGCGAGCGCGTCGCTGGCACGGGCGAGGATCGCGTCCACCGTTCCCGTGCTGATCCTCGAGCCGAAGAGCTGCTCGCACAGCTCCACCACATCTCGGCGGGAGACACGGTTGCGCACCGAGAGCGTCACGACGGCCGCCTGAAAACGCGGCCCGAACGCACTCTGCGTGACTTCCCCAGGCAGCTCCCCGCGGGTGTGCTCCCCACAGCCCGGGCAGCGCACCCGCGCAGCGCGATGCTCGGTGATCTGGACCTGCGTAACGGGCAGCTCCTCGACCTGCCAGCGCACCGCCTCGCCCACCGCGACCCGCTCGGTTTCGACGAAGGCATGCCCGCAGCGACAGTGCTCGGGCCAATACTCGACGATCTCGTCCACCGCCCACGCCGGCAGGAGTGGGCGACCCTTGCCCTCGTGACCGGGCTGAGCGCCCTGTTTACGACCCGATGGATCCTTGCCACGCTTAGGTGTGCTGGCGGGCGGATCGGCGCTCGGGGGAATCGAAGAGTTACGCGAGCTGCGATTCAGCCGGCGCTCGAGCTGAGCGATCCGCTCATCCTGACGAGCGACACGCTCAGTGAGCATCTGGATCTGACGATCCATCCGCAGAAGCACCTCCACCACGACCTCCCGGCCCTGGTCATAGATCGCCTCCGCCTCAACCCGCTCCACACCAAAAGGTTCGACAGCACCCCGCTATGTCCCCCAACCAACTGAACGCTTACTTCTTTGGCCCCGGCCGGGTTGGGCGTCGCCTGGACAGACCATTCCGTGCCGTTCCATCGCTCCGCCAAAGTCACTCTAACTCCCGAGCTTGTATCGTACCACCCCACACCGGTGCAAGCGGTGGAAGCGGAGCAGGAAATCCCTGGCAGACTACCAGCATACGTTTCTTGTGTAGTTTCAACCGGTTTTGGTATATTTTGAATAGTCCATGGTATCGTGTTGACCGTGTAATCTTGGCCATAGGTGGTCCCGGAGCTATTGGTCGCAACCAACCGGTAATGGTAGGTACTGTCCTGTTCAAGACCAGCGACGCTCTGGCTCACCGCCTTCCATACGACGCCCGATCCAACGCTTCCGTGGGGTATCGGAGCTGACTTCCCGTAGGAAGTTGTTTGCCCATATTCAAAATAGAAGGTCGTTTCTTTGCCTTCTGGATCTACGTAGCCGTTCAGCGTAGCCCCTGCTGCCGTCACACTTGCCGCCTCGCCTGTGACCGCGTGAAACCCGGCTGCCTGTTCGAGGGGGCCATCGGGAGCGCCCCAGCCGGTCGGGCCGTCATAGCCTTCCTCGGCGGTACATAGGTATGTGCCGCCGCATTGCCCCAAGCTTGAGCCCAAGGTGACATCGTACAGCGAGTGCCTGTAGAAAGCTTCAGCCCCCTCTTCTCGAACCGCTTTGCTGGCGTGCGCCTCGATCCCAGCGACGATCGGCGCGGCGGCGCTTGTACCCCAGGCATTCGTCCAGCCTCCATACCCATACGAGTCATACACGGATAGCGCCGATCCCTCGGCTGCGTCTGCCGCAACATCGTTCTCCGTGCGCTTGGCACAGCCCCAGTCAGTTTGCCAACTGCGTTTGGACTCGTAGACGCTGCAACCACCGCCACTATCGTCCCACACCTTCTGTTCCCATGAGCTGCCCGTTTTTTTGAGTTCCGTGCCTCCCACAGAGATCACATCGGGCGACGCAGCCGGATAGCATACACGTTGACCTTGTCCCGCAAAACATTCGTTGTACCCAGAGTCACCAGATGCAAACGTAATCGGTATGCCTTTGTGTTCGAAATATTTATCGTCTGAGGTCTCTTCGGAAAACTCCGAATAGCCCCAGCTGTTACTGATCACCGTGGCTTTCAAAGCGGCAGCCTCGCTCTCGGCCGCCCCCGTATCGCCAATTCGTTTTTCGTCCGCCTCGACCAAAAGGATCTTGCATTCCGGGCACATCGCCGAGGCCGTCTCGATGTCGAGGGATATCTCGATACCCCACCCTTCATTTGCTTCCGGGAATGCTTTGCTTCTTTCTTTGGCTTCTTTTTCGGTTTCACCTTCCTGATCGACCTTCTTGAAGCACCCGTTTGCTTCGGTGCATGCAGTTTCGGTGCCTTTATAATAGAGTTTGTAGCGTTCGCGATATATGTCGAGATCGGATTGGGCGTTCGGGTCGTCATATGGGTCGACGATCGCAAAGGTCTCTTCAGACCCTCCCGTTTCGGGCACGCCGTAGGCTTCATGCAGTTCTTTCGGGTCAACACCTTCCAGTTCGCCCCCGCCGTCGAAATCCGGGGCAACGCTGGAGCCCTGTTCTGAAAGAGAGCCGAATGGCGACGATTTATGCGTGACAGCCGGGGGAGCCACGATCGACATGCAGGCGACAAACCCAGGCTTTGGTGGAGGACACACAAGGTACGGTTCAGTCGTGGATGGTGTCAGCGAATATCCCAATTCGTGCGCACGTGACGCCGCGCTGCTTTCTTCTTGCGGGACGCCTTCCACACCCGCAGCATTTGGAGAACCCACTGCGCCCGCAGCCTGCGGAAGCACCCATCCCAGCGTGACAATTAAAAGAATCATCACACTAGCCCAGGGCGTGCAGTAATGGCCGCGCCCCCGGGTTGAGCGGGGGCGCGGATTACGTCCGGTGGAGCAGGGATTCTTGGGTTGTTCAGATCCTGAATCCCGAGTTTTGGAGGTCACCTTGAAGGTGATGCGTGATGGACGCCCGGTAACCGTAGAAGTCACGTCGGACGGAGCCGGTTTGGTTTCGCATGCGGGCAGCGCGCTGGTCGCCCAGGTGGCCGATAAGGTCGGTCTTACGAGGGCGCTCTCGCGGGGGCTGGCCGGAATCAAGCAGCGGCGTCGTGGTCATGATCCGGGCAGGGTATTCCGCGATCTCGCGGTGATGCTCGTCGACGGTGGCGAGTGCGTGTCGGATCTCGGCGTGGTCCGCGAGCAGGACGCGTTGTTCGGGGCGGTGGCGTCTGACTCGACAGCGTTTCGGATGATCGACCGGGTCGCGTCTGAGCCGGGGTTGCTGGATGCCCTGCGTGTCGCGCACGCCCGCGCCCGGGAGCGGTTCTGGGAGCTGCATGGTGCGCCTGAGCGGCTGACGCTCGATGTCGACGCGACACTGATCACCACGCATTCGGAGAAGGAGAAGGCGGCCGGAACCTACAAGGGCGGCTACGGGTTTCACCCGCTGCAGGTCTACCTGGACGAGACCAGGGAGGCACTCGGTGGCCTCTTGCGCCCCGGGAACGCCGGCTCGAACACCGCCGCGGATCATGTGGCGGCGCTGGACTTGGCGCTGACGCAGATCCCCGCCCGGTACGTGGCGTCTCTGGAGATCTTGGTGCGCGCGGACACAGCCGGCGCTACGCATGGCCTCGTTGACTATTGCCGCGAGGCACGGATGCGCTACTCGATTGGCTACGAGCTGACCGAGAAGGTTCGCGGCGCGATCCTCACAATCCCCACGGACGCGTGGATAGGAGCGCTCGACCAGGACGGGTCGGCCCGCAAGAACGGCGAGGTCTGCGAGATCACCGGCATGGTCGATCTGTCCGGCTGGCCCGAGGACTCCAGGCTGATCGTGCGCAGGGAGCGTCCACACCCCGGAGCACAAATGTCGTTCATCGACCACGACGGGTACCGCTTCCAAGCGATCCTCACCGACCAGGCCGACCCCGACATCGCCGTCCTGGAGTGCCGCCACCGCCAGCACGCGCACGTCGAGGACCGCATCCGTGACGACAAGGACACCGGCCTTTCCAAGTTCCCGTTCAAAGAGTTTCAGCTCAACGAGGTATGGCTGGAGATCGTGATGCTCGCGCACGACCTGATCGTCTGGACCCAAGCACTCCTGCTCGACGGAGAGCTCGCCAAGGCCGAGCCCAAGCGGCTGCGCTACCGGCTACTACACGTCGCTGGGCGCCTCGCGTTCTCCGGCCGCCGCTGCAAGCT
Organism: uncultured Solirubrobacterales bacterium; assembly: GCA_963814085.1. Lineage (GTDB taxonomy): Bacteria > Actinomycetota > Thermoleophilia > Solirubrobacterales > Solirubrobacteraceae > Palsa-744. The sequence goes on from CAWFBP010000003.1 coordinate 112,099, forward strand.
CCACCTCCAAGACACATGGCCGTGGACGGCCGAGCTCCTCGCCGCGTTCCAGAAACTCAAAACGCTTCACGCCGCGAGCAGCTGAGACCAGCCACCAGCGACCCCGCCACCACCCAGAAGACCACCCGGTCACCCGGCCGTAATCACCGCTGCCCCGAAACAAGCCAAGCACACGCCCCGCTCCCGCGGGAACGCACCACAAACAACGCCACCCAACCAGATCACCGATCAACAAGTGACCGACCCACCAAAACAGCCACTCGCAGTCCCCCTCACGCGCCTAGTGCACGTTCCGGGCTAGTCAGAAGACCTCGCCTGCGTTTGAATGCCAACAGCCAGCTCGTCACCGACCCTCCCCCTTGCTTTTGAAAATGGTTTGCGAGCAGCCCAGCTGCTCACTACGATTACGGGCCTAGCGGTGCCTTGTCCGGCTCCGCTCGCTCGCCCTCCTGCCCGTATCCCTCGCCGTCGTGGCGTACTTCCTCTTGGCCTGCCTCTCGCAGGCCACCTCCTCGCGCTTTGGCCCTCGCTTGCACTGCTTCAACGCCTTCGCGAGCTTCTGCGCCTTCGTCAACACCTTGGGCCTGATTGTCCCTCCAGGCGGAGAGACAAGGGGCGTCACACCAGACATCAAGGAAGACTGCGTGCTCGAGACCCCCAGCTGACCATCGCCGCCAGTCGTCGATGGTGTTTCGTTGCCGCTGGACGGCGGTGGTTTTTCGCCGCCAGTGGTGAACGTGGCCTCCTCACCAAAGCTCCTGTACCCTTCTCTCACGTTCGTCGAAACGAGCCGATAGTGATAGGTGGTACCAGGTTCCAACCCCGTCAAGTCCACGCCGACTCGTTTTGGACTCGTATTTTCGATTTCGCAAGGCAACGAGAAACATACCACATACGGGCCGATCGTAGCCCCTGGTGGGGCGGGCGCGCTCGACCCAAACGATGTGCTCGCGCCATATTCGAAGAAGTATGCAAACTCCGCAAACCCATTTCCTTCCTCTGGATAGATCTGACCTTCCAGAGTCGCTTCGTGTTCAGTGACATTTGACGCCGCCCCGGTTTCGCTCACCGGCCCAGGCCAGCCTTTTTTGGATGGCATGAAGATCCGAACGGCCCCCTTGGTCGTGCCATCCGAGTTGGTCGCGACAACCCAGTATGAGTAGGAGTCGCCAGACTTCAGACCACTTAGGGCGACGCTCACAGTCTGGCCTGTGGAGCCAGCGGGAAGCCGCCCGGACTCCACTCGTTCCACCGACCCACACGAAAATTCAAAATTACATTCAATCCAGAGCCCGTATTCAGTTTCGGAACCTTCGGGGTTGATCTGCGCTTCCAGCGTCACACCGTGTTCGGTGATGCTCGACTCTGACTCGCTTTCGATCACGGGCGCCTTGCCCCTCGACCCTCCACCGCCTTCATCCGCCAGCGCCCGGGCAGCCGAGAGCCCGAGCCCCCAGATCACGAAGAGGCACAGCACGAGCGCAAGTCGCAAGATGCGTGCTAATGGGGTGTCAACCAACGTTCGCCGGGTCGACGATGCGGTGGACGCCGGAGCAAGCGCAGTTGCGGCCGAGTCGGTACCGGCAAACGTTGCCGTGGCCTCCACCAGGCAGCCTACTGACAAAGTCTTCACTTCCGCCTCCTCTGGTCATGCTGGCTGGCCCTCTCACCCGTATCTTCCCCCGCCGTCGCCTGTTTCTTCTTCCTGGCCTCCCGCCCACACGCCACCTGCTCGCGCTTTGGCCCTCGCTTGCACTGCTTCAACGCTTTCGCGAGCTTCTGCGCCTTCGTCAGCACCTCGGGCGTGATTGCCCCTCCGAGCGGAGAAACAAGGGGCGTCATACCAGACGTCAAGGAAGACTGTGTGCTCGAGGCCCCCGGCTGGCCATCGCCACCGGGCGGTGTTTCGTTGCCACCGCCCGACGGTGGTGGTTTTTCGCCGTCAGTAGTGAAGGTGGCGTCCTCGCCAAAGCTCCTGTACCCTTCATTCACGTTCGTCGAGACGAGCCGGTAGTGATAGGTCGTGCCCGGTTCCAACCCCGCCAGGTCCACTCTGACCCGTTTTGGGAACGATTCCGAACCTTCGCAGATCGGGCCACAGGACGCAGATCGACCGATCGTACCCCCTGGCGGCGCAGGCGCGCTCGACCCATACGATGTACTGACGCCATATTCGAAGAAGTATGCAAATTCATCAAGCCCCCTTTCCGCGGGTTCGATTTCTCCCTCCAGGGTCGCTTCGCGTTCAGTGACATTCGAAGCCGCCCCGGTCTCGCTCACCGGCCCCGGCCAACTTTCGGACGATTCGAAGGTGACGACAGCGCCCTTGGTCGGGCCTCCCGAGTTGGTCGCCACAACCCAATATTTATAGGAATTGCTAGACTGCAGGTCACCGAGAGCCACGCTCACGGCCTGGCCCGAATCGCCGGCGGGGAGGCGTCCAGACCCGACACGCTCTGTCGGCCCGCACTTAAAGGTATACACGACAACGCATTCAATCCAGAGTTCGTATTCGGTTTCAGCGCCCTCGGGGTTGATCTGCGCTTCCAGCGTCACACCGTGTTCGGTGACGTTCGACTCGGACTCGCTTTCGATCACGGGCGCCTTGCCCCCCGACCCTCCACCGCCTTCATCCGCCAGCGCCCGGGCAGCCGAGAGCCCGAGCCCCCAGATCACGAAGAGGCACAGCACGAGCGCAAGTCGCAAGATGCGTGCTAATGGGGTGTCAACCAACGTTCGCCTGGTCGACGATGAGGTGGACGCCGGAGAAAGCGCGGTTGCGACCGAGTCGGTGCCGGCAAACGTTGCCGTGGCCTCCACTAGACAGCCTGCTGACAAAGTCTTCACTTCCGCCTCCTTTGGTCATGCTCGCTGGCCCTCTCACCCGTATCTTTCCCCGTCGTAGCCTGCTTCTTCTTCCTGGCCTCCCGCCCACACGCCGCTCGCTTGCGCTTGGGCTCTTGCCTGCACCGCTTCAGCGCCTTCGCGAGCTTCTGAACATTCGTCAGCACCTTGGGCGCGATCGCCTCTCCGAGCGGAGAAACAAGGGGCGTCACACCAGACGTCAAGGAAGACTGTGTGCTCGAGGCCCCCGGCTGGCCATCGCCGCCGGGCGGTGTTTCGTTGCCACCGCCGGACGGCGGTGGTTTTTCGCCACCAGTGGTGAACGTGGCTTCCTCGCCAAAGCTCCTGTACCCTTCTCTCACGATCGTCGAAACCAGCCGATAGTGATAGGTGGTGCCCGGTTCCAACCCCGTCAAGCCCACGCTGACACGTTTTGGCTTCGTCCTTTCGCTTTCGCAGAGCAGGAAGCAGGACACAAACGGGCCGATCGTACCCTCCGGTGGGGTGGGCGCACTCGACCCATACGATCTGCTGACGCCATATTCGAAGAAGTATTCAAACTCGGCAAATCCATGTCCTGCGGGTTCGATTTCTCCCTCCAGGGTCGCTTCGCGTTCAGTGACATGCGACGCCGCCCCGGTTTCGCTCACCGGCCCAGGCCAGCCTTCTTTGGATGGTATGAAGATCCGAATGATCCCCTTGGTCGTGCCATTCGAGTTGGTCGCGACAACCCAATATTCGTAGGAGTCGCCAGACCTCAGACCACTTAGGACGACGCTCACAGTCTGGCCGGTGGAGCCAGCGGAAAGCCGCCCGGACCCGACACGCTCTACCGGGGTCCCACATGGAAATTCAACATTACATTCAAGCCAAAGCCCGTATTCGGTTTCAGAACCCTCGGGGTTAATCTGCGCTTCCAGCGTCACACCACGTTCGGTGATGCTCGACTCGGACTCACTTTCGATCACGGGCGCTTTGCCACCCGACCCTCCGCCGCCTTCAGCCGCCAGCGCCCGGGCAGCCGAGAGCCCGAGCCCCCAGATCACGAGGAGGCACAGCACGAGCGCAAGTCGCAAGATGCGCGCTAGGCGGCTCGCTGACAAAGGCTTCACTCCCGCCTCCTCTGGTCATGCTCGCTGGCCCTCTTACCCGTATCTTTCCCCGTCATGGCCTGCCTCTTCTTCTTGGCCTCCCGCCCACACGCCGCCTGCTCGCGCTTTGGCTCTTGCCGGCACCGCTTCAGCGCCTTCGCGAGCTTCTGAGCCTTCGTCAACACCTTGGGCGCAATTGTCCCTCCGGGCGGAGAGATGAGGGGCACCACATCAGACGTCAAGGAAGACTGTGTGCTCGAGGCCCCCAGCTGACCATCGCCGCCGGTCGTCGAAGGTGTTTCGCTGCCGCCGCTGGACGGCGACGGTTTTTCACCACCGGTAGTGAACGTCGCGTCCTCGCCGAAGCTCCTGTATCCTTCATTCACGTTCGTCGAAACCAGTCGGTAGTGATAGGTGGTGCCCGGTTCCAACCCCGTCAAGCCCACGCTGACTCGGTCTGGCTTCATCCTTTCGCCTTCGCAGAACAGGAAGCAGCGCCCAGACGGGTCGATCCTACCCTCCGGTGGGGTGGGTGCACTCGACCCGTATGATGTACTGACTCCATATTCGAAGAAGTATTCAAACTCGGCAAATTCATGTACTGCAGGTTCGATTTCTCCCTTTAGGGTCGCTTCACGTTCGGTGACATTTGACGCCGCCCCGGTGTCGCTCACCGGCCCAGGCCAGCTTTCGTACGGCGCAAAGATCCGGACGATGCCCATGGTCGTGCCTTCCGAGCTGGTTGCGACGACCCAATACTTGTAGCGGTTGCCTGGCTGCAGGCTACTAACGACGAAACTTACGGCCTGGCCCGAGTCGCTGGCGGGGAGGCGTCCGGACTCTACTTGTTCTGCCGACCCACATTGGAACACGACACCGCATTCGATCCAGAGCTCGTATTTGGTTTCGGCGCTCTCGGGGTTGATCTGCGCTTCCAGCGTCACACCGCGTTCGCTGATGCCAGACTCGGTCTCGCTTTCGATCACAGGCGCTTCGCCCCCCGGCCCCCCGCCGCCTTCCGCCGCCGGCGCCTGGGCGGCCGAGAGCCCGAGTCCCCAGGCCGCGAGGGAGCACAGCACGAGCGCGAGTCGCAAGACGCGCGAGCGCGAAGACTTCGTCTGGGAATCGTGGATCGCAATCAACCTAACCAGCGGATGTTCCGACTGCGCGAAGCGTATCACGAAAATCGGAACTTGCTGGTCCAGATGCAAGGCACCGATCAGGCCTCTGGACGGCCCATTGGACCCGCCCCCTGGCAGGGCTCGGCCGGGGTAGAGCTAGAGCCGCGAGTCGATCGCGAGATTCGGCTTTATATCGGCATCGTTGGGACATGCAGACTGCAGACTATAGTCTGCATCGACAACGGGGTCAAGGGGAGCGCTCATGCCCGCGTGCTTGGCTGACCATGAGCCGGCCGAGCCCCCGCGACGCTCTCTCGACTCCGCGACGCGATACGTGCGCACAAGGATCCCTTGGCGCGGCTCTCGCCTCTGCGGTGCATGAGCTTTGGATGTGCCGCAGCCCTACCCGATGGCGCCTTGGCGACTGGCGGCTCGGATAGAGTGGCGGCCGTGCGTCGCCAGATCAGCTCGTTGACAGGTCTGTCGCTCGTGGTTGCGTTGACCGCGCTCGCCGGCTGCGGTGGCTCCTCCTCGCGCAACGGCTTGGCCTCGAAGTCGCCGGCCGAGATCATCGCCGCGGCGAGGACGGCCGCGGACGGCGCGAGCACGGTGCACGTGTCGGGCTCGACGGTGACGGGCGGCACCCCGCTGACGTTCGACCTCAGCCTCACGGCGGGGAAGGGGGGCCGCGGCCGGATCACGGAGAAAGGATTGAGCTTCGAGTTGATCGAGCTCGAAGGAACGATCTACATCAAAGGCAGCTCGGCCTTCTACAAACACTTCGCCGGCACGGCGGCAGCCCAGCTGCTGCAAGGGAAGTGGCTGAAGGCGTCGGCCACGAACCCCGGCTTTGCCGGGCTCTCCTCGCTGACCGACCTGCACAAGCTGCTCGACGCGGCCTTTGCTACGGGCGATCGATCACTCGTGTCGATCGGCACCAGCACCGTGGACGGACAGGCCGTCGTGGGCGTAAAGGACACTGCTCAGAACGAAACGCTCTACGTCGCCACGACCGGCAAGCCCTATCCCGTGGCGGTCACCAAGGGCGACGCGACCGAAGCCGGGGGACACTCGCCTTCGACGAGCATCCCCCATTCGTCCAGCGCTTCGGCCAGCGGCAGGATCTCCTTCGGCGCATGGGACGAGCCGGTCACCCTGGTCGCACCGGCCAATGCCGTGGACACCGAACAACTGCAGCGCAGCCAGTGAGCCTGCCTGAGCCATTGCAAGTGTGGCTCTAAACCCGGATCCACCGATGGGGTTGATCGGGGTAGGGGAATCCGGGCGGCGGCGCGTTGATGGCGTTGTTCGGTGGTGAAGAGCCCGTGAGTTGGCGCTGTGCCCCGGTTTTGGTGGTTTTGCGGGCTGGTTGGGCGGGCTGGTGGGCAGCCGTGAGCGCGGCCGGTCGGTGAGTTGTTCGCTGGTCTGTGGTGTGGCCGGCGCTGGCGGCGGTCAGTCGGCGGGGAGCGCGCGGATGCGGGCCAGTGCCGCGATGTAGTCGCCCTGCCAGGGCCAGCGGGCTGGCAGGTGAAGGGTCCAGGATCGACCGTGGCGGGTCAGGCGACCAGCGATCGTGAGCAGCCGGCGGCGCAGGGTTCGCCCGGCGCGGATGGTGGTGTTGGGCAGGCCGATCAGTTGTGTCCATCTGAGCAGGTTGTGCGCGAGCGCGCCGAGCACGGTCCAGGCGCCGTTGGCGTTGAACTCGCCGGATGGGAAGTGCACGAGCGCTTGGTCTTTGAGGTCGGCGATGACCTGCTCGACTACGGCGTGATCGCGATGCTCAGCCTCGACCAGGGCGATGTCCTCGGTGCGGTTGGTGATGAAGCAGAAGTGCCGCCAGTCGGGCCATAGCTTGGCTTGCGGGCCGCGGAGCCGGGTGCGCCGGACGATCAGCCTGCGCTCGCCGTAGGTGGTCTCGGCGATCTGCGCTTCGCCTTGCTCGGGGTATTCGATCGTCTGCCACGCCTCCTCGTTGATCGCCTCAACGGCCTCGCGAATCCCTTTCTGCATACGCACCCCGATCGAGTACTGCCACCCGGCGTTCTCGAGCCGCTTGAACACCTTGGTATTCCAGAACCCCGAGTCGGCCCGCAGTAGCTTTACGCCGGTAGCATCAGCGCGCTTGACGCGGGCGATCAGCTCGTCTGTGAAGCGCAGCATCCCCTTCTGCGTGTTCGCCGACCCTTTACGCAAGCGGATGTGCAACACCTCCCTGGTGTCCGCCCGGGTCGCCAGGAGTGGGTGGTAGCCGAGCACCTTGGTGTACCCATAGGCGGCTCCCTGCTTCAAGCGCCCGCACACCTCGCCAACGAAACTGTCCACATCGATCACCAGCCGCTCCTCGCCGGGACCAGCACCCGCCCGCCACGCGCGCACCAGTGTCTCGCCGAGCAGCGCATCGAGCTGGCGCACATGCCCGAATGTGAACGCGCGCAGGAACGTCCCCAGCGTCGAAGGTGCCGGTATCCAGCCGCCAAGCAGCCGCCGCGTGCGGCCCGCCCGCAATACCTCGCAATCATCGATGCTGTCCGCGCCGAGCACCATCGCGAACAAAAGCGCCATCACCTTCCTGCCCGCGTTCGCGGCGCCCGCCCGGTCGCGCCGCAACCGCACCAGCCGCCCAGCCAACACTTCGATCCCCAGCCGCCCGGCGAGCGTCCCAACGAGCATCACCCCGGCGTCCGAGATAGCACGCTCGTCATCGAACTCGACCCGCAGACCGTCCAATCCGACCGGCTCGTCATCATGCACCATGAAGGTGACCTCCTGAACTCGGGCCGCGGCTGGCCCAACAGCCGCTAATCAAGCCCTTTCAGGAGGTCATTCTTCGTTCAGCGCCGGACAGAATCGGTGGATCCAGGCTAAAGCACCTTTTTGTAGGGCTCCAATGAAAACCGTTCGTTGCGCTGATCAAAGAGGACCTTGAAGCACCAAAAGAAGTCCTCGCGACCAAGCAATATGGGGATTTCCGCGTTGCGAAAATACGCGTCCAGATGGATCGTTGTGTTCCAAAAGTGGGCATCGATTCCTGCTGGCCAGTGGCGCATCCATGTGGATTGGTCTTCGGGGTCGTCCTCTCCCGAAGCGGTCATTCCACGTATAGGTATGCAGGCGGCGAGGTCGATCCCCAGTTCCCCTGCGAGGTCGGCTGGGAACGTCGTACGAGTGCAGCCGCTATCTACGAGTGCCCGGAACTCTTCGGTTTCCGTTCCGTCCTGACGCACAAATACGAGCGGAACAGCCGGGGATGGACTGGCAGTCGGCCCCGTAATGTAGGGGAACCATTTTGGATGAAGGGCTGGCGTGCCCTTCGCTCTAGAAGAAGCAGGCGACGTGGGGGTCGCTTGCGACCCGGAAGATTTCGACCTTCTTCCCTTCGTCCTCGATTTGCTCACGTAGCTCCCCGAGTGTTTCGGCGCTCGCCACAACCACATGGTCGCGGATAGCAACCCATTCGCCACTGTACTGCTCAAGGGTATCCGCAAGCGCACGCTCTGCGGCGACTTGCTCGGCTACGGTCATCGGGCTTCCTTAGTGTCGATTTCCCTAGCACATACGCCTACCAAGCGCAAGAGTAGGGATGGATGACTAGGCTACCTAACGGACGGCACTATCGCAAGGTGGTATCGGACGTTTTGTGGCGATGGATTAGAGCCGTCAGCGCTAGCATGCGTGCTAGCGCTGACGGGGACCTGGTCGTAGGTCAGCCTGGCCCGTCTCCCATTCGGGGACGTACGCTCGACTGAGCCGATATATGGGGCTGGCGCTTCCCGCGCCTAACCAACGCGGCTACAGCGCCACGGCCACGTACTTCGTCTCGAGGTACTCGTCGATCCCCTCGAAGCCGCCCTCGCGGCCGAAGCCCGACTGCTTGACGCCGCCGAACGGGGCGGCGGGATTGGAGACGATGCCCTGGTTGAGGCCGACCATGCCGGTCTCCAGGCGCTCGGCAACGCGCAGCGCCCGCGACAAGTCGCGGGTGTAGAGGTAGGCGACGAGACCGTAGGGGGTGCGGTTGGCGGCGTCCACCGCCTCGTCCTCGGTGGCGAACGTGGCGACCGGCGCGACCGGGCCGAAGATCTCCTCGGCGAGCACGCGCGCGTCAGCGGGCACGCCCGCCAGCACGGTGGGGGCGTAGAAGTAACCGGGGCCGTCGAGCGCGTGCCCGCCGGTGAGCACGCGGGCACCGCGCGCCGCGGCGTCGCCGACGAGCTCGGAGACGATCGCGCGCTGGCGATCGTCGATCAGGGGGCCAAGGTCGGTGTCGGGCTCGGTGCCGCGGCCCACGCGCAGCGCCCCCATCCGCTCGGCCAGCCGCCCCGAGAACTCCTCGGCGAGCGACTCGTGCACGTGGAAGCGGTTGGCCGCCGTGCAGGCCTCGCCGACGTTGCGCAGCTTCGCGGTCAGCGCGCCCTCGACGGCGGCGTCGAGATCGGCGTCCTCGAACACCACGAAGGGGGCGTTGCCGCCGAGCTCCATCGAGACGCGCAGGATTTGCTCGGCAGACTGCTCGATCAGCGTGCGTCCGACCTCGGTGGAGCCGGTGAACGACAGCTTGCGCGTGCGCGGGTCGCGCAGCAGCGGCTCGATCACGGCGCCGGAGCGGCGGGCGGTGATCGTGTTGAGGACGCCCCCCGGCAGCCCCGCTTCCTCCAGAATCTGCGTCAAGGCGAGCATCGAGAGCGGCGTTTGCTGGGCGGGCTTGACGACGATCGTGCAGCCGGCGGCGATCGCGGGGGCGAGCTTGCGCGCGCCCATCGCCATCGGGAAGTTCCACGGCGTGACGAACACGCAGGGGCCGACCGGCTGGCGCATCGTGAGGATGCGACCGGAGCCGGTGGTGTTGACCATGTAGCGGCCGTGGATGCGGACGGCCTCCTCGGAGAACCAGCGCAGGAAGTCGGCGGCATAGGCGATCTCCGCGCGGGATTCGCCCAGCGCCTTGCCCATCTCGAGCGTCATCAGCAGCGCGAGCTCCTCGGCGCGCGCGGTGAGCGCCTCGTAGGCGCGGCGCAGGATCTCCCCCCGCTCGCGCGGCGCCCACCCGGACCACTCGGCCTGGTGCTCGGCGGCCGCGGCAAGCGCCGCGAGCGCGTCGGAGGGCTGCGCGTCGGCGACCTCGACCAGCGTCTCCCCGGTGGAGGGATCCTCGACAGGGAGTGTGCCCGCGCCGGTGGCGGGCCGCCAGTGCCCATTGATGTAGAGCTCGGTGGGAACCCCCTCGAGCACTGCGCACTCGTCGTTGTGGTTGGTCATCGCTCGATCGTGCGCCGCTCATGGTCGGAGTGGTAGCGGCCGATTCAGAGTACATGCGATCCCTCGTCGCGGCGACGCTGCTCGCCACAGCCCTCGTCGGCGTCAGCCCAACGGCAGAGGCGTCTCCGACGCTCGTGATCAAGGGCTCGGGCTACGGCCACGGGGTTGGTATGAGCCAGGAGGGGGCGCTGGGGTATGCGGAGCATGGATACGACTACCAGGCGATCCTCGCCCACTACTACACCGGCACCGCGCTGGGCAGCGTGTCCCAGCAGACGAAGGTGACTGTGATGGTCGGCGGGAAGGTGCACACGATCCCGCTGGAAACCTACGTGCGCGGCGTCGTCGGGGCCGAGATGCCCGCGAGCTGGCCGCTGGCGGCGCTGGAGGCACAGGCGGTGGCAAGCCGCACGTATGCGCTCACCGACCACGCGGGGGGATCGCGCTTCGATGTGTACGCCGACACGCGTTCGCAGGTGTACCTCGGCGCGAAGGCCCACACGGCCCAGACGAACGCAGCCGTGGCGGCGACCGCCGGGCAGGTGGTGACGTACGCCGGGCAGCCCGCGATCACCTACTTCTTCGCGAGCTCGGGGGGGATGACCGAGAGCGTCCAGAACGCCTTCCCGGGCGCCGCCCCGGAGCCGTGGCTGCGCGGCGTGCCGGACCCCTACGACCAGGGCCCGCAGCACAGCTGGACCGAGAGCATGAGCTTCGCCGGCGCGGCGGCGCGCCTGCGCGGATTGGTGAAGGGCACATTCCGCGGCATCGAGGTGTTACGCCGCGGATACTCGCCCCGGGTCATCTCGGCATACGTGCTGGGCTCAGCCGGCCACACACAGGTGAGCGGCCCCGAACTGGAGGAACGCCTCGGGTTGTACGACAGCTGGGCGTACTTCAGCGTGCGCACGGCCCATGGCACCGTGTCCGAGCCCGACCTCAGCCACTACACCACGCCCGCGGGCGTGGCCCCGGAAGCCACGACCACGCCCGAAGCCCCGCCAACCGAACCGACTTCGCCGGGCAGCCCCCCGACAGGCGCCTCGCCGCCGGCCGAGCCGGCCGGCCCCGAAGGCGGCACGACCGCGGGCAGCGTCCCGAGCGCGGGCGAAGGCGGCGGCACGACCCCGCCGTAGGAAGCTCTCAGGCCAAGTCCGCGCGGCGCGGATCGGCGCGCCGGCCGACCACATCCCCCACCACGACGATGCCGGCACGCGGGAGTGCTTAGGCTCCCACCCATCCCATGTCCGCCCCGCTGCTGATCGCCGACGTGCCGTGGCTGCTGTACCGCGCATACTTCGCGCTGCCGAAAGCGATCGTGGACGGCGAGGGCAGGCCGGTGAACGCGCTGCTGGGGACGGTGAACGCGCTGCTGTCGGCGATCGAAGCCCGCCCGCCCCGCGCGGTCGCGGCATGCCTCGGGGCCGAGCAGGCCGCCTACCGGGTGGAGCTGTACCCCCCCTACCATGCCCACCGCGACCCGATGCCGCCGGAGCTGGCGTGGCAGTGGGAGCTCGCCCCGAAGCTGCTGGCGAGCCTGGGCTGGACGGTGGAGGGCAGCGAGGAGCTGGAGGCGGATGACGTGATGTTCTCCTTCGCACGCGGGGAGGGCGAGGCAGGAGGGCGCGCGCTGCTGCTCACGGGCGATCGCGACCTCTTCCAGGCGGTGGACGAGCACACGGCGATCCTCGAGCTGCGCAAGGACGGCAAGCCGCAGGAGATCGGGCCACGGCAGGTGCGTGAGCGCTACGGCATCGACCCGGGGCAGGTGCCCGACTTCATCGCACTGCGCGGCGACCCCTCCGACGGCCTGCCGGGCGCGCCGGGGATCGGCGCGAAGACGGCCGCGGAGCTGCTGCGACGCCACGGCTCGCTGGAGGGCGCGCTGGAGGCGGTGCGCGGCTCTCCCACATGCGAGCGCCCACGAATCGTGGCGGCGCTGAGCGAGCACGCGGAGCAGCTGGAGGACTTCAAGCGGATCGCGACGCTCGTGCCGATCGACGTGCAACACCCACCGGACCGCGCCACAGACTTCGCCGCCGGCGCCGCGATGGCAGGCGAGCTCGGGATGAAGCGCCTGGCGACCCGGCTGGAGGAGATGGCTACGGCGTGAACTTGACTGTGATCACGTCTCCATCGCGCATCAGTCAGCGGGAGGGGGACAGGTCCCCCTCCCGACCTCCCCCTTACAACAGCCCAACTCATGGGCTGAACTTGACGGTGATCACATCCCCATCGCGCATCGCGTAATCGCGGCCCTCAAGGCGCAGCGTGCCCCGTTCGCGCGCGGCGGCGTAGCCCCCGGCGTCGAGCAGCTCGCGGCAGCCGATCACTTCGGCGCGCACGAAACCACGCTGAATGTCGGAGTGGATCTCACCGGCGGCGTGCCAGGCGGTGAGACCCCCGCGCAGGTGCCAGGATTGGGCCGGCTTGGCCTCGCCGGCGGTGAAGAAGGCGATCAGGTGGAGCAGCTCGAAGGCCCCTCGCACCACCCGCTGCAGGCCGGACTCGCTGACGCCGAGCTCTTCCCTCATCGCCACGGCGTCCTCGTCGTCGAGCTCGGCGAGCTCGGCCTCGATGCGCGCGGAGACCGCGACGGCAACCGCGCCCTGGGCAGCAGCGTGGGCGGCGATCTCGGCGGGGACCTCCTCGGAGCCCTCGTCGACGTTGGCGACGAACAGCACCGGCTTGGCGGTGAGCGAGCCAAGGTCGCGCGCGGCGTTGGGCGCTTCCTCGGGCAGCGGCACGGTGCGCACGGGGCGCCCGGCCTGCAGCGCCGCGATCGCCTCGCCCAGCCACGCCTCCTCGGCAGCCTTCGCTCGGTCCCCCCCGCGGGCGTCTTTGGCAACGCGCTCGATGCGCCGCTCGGCCTGCTCGAGGTCGGCGAGCGCGAGCTCGGCCTCGATCGTCTCGATGTCTCGCAGCGGGTGCACCTCGCCCTCGGGATGCACGACACCCTCGTCGCGGTGGGAGCGCACGACATGGACGATCGCATCGGTCTCGCGGATGTTGGCGAGGAAGCGGTTGCCGAGGCCCTCACCCTGGTGGGCGCCGGCGACCAGGCCGGCGATATCGTGGAAATCGACCGTGTCGTAGACGACCTCCGAAGCACCCACGAGGGCGGCCACGTCATCCAGCCGGCGATCGACGACCGGCACGACGGCGACGTTGGGCTCGATCGTGGTGAAGGGATAGTTGGCGGCCTCCACCCCGGCTTTCGTAAGCGCGTTGAACAGTGAGGACTTGCCCGCATTGGGCAGCCCAACGATGCCGATGCGGGTGCTCATCCAAGCACCGCGGCCGTAGTGGTGCCCAACACGACGCCGCCGAGGATGTCGGAGGGGTAGTGGACCCCCAGATACAGGCGCGACGCCGCAAGCAGAGCCGCCAACGCATAGAGCGGCACAGCGGGCAGCCCGAGGCGCGTATATACCCGCGCGCCGGCAAACGAGGTGGAGGAGTGGGCGCTGGGGAAACTCAGCCGCGTGGGGGTGCTGGTCAGCGCCGCGAGCCCGGGCAGCTCCGGGCGGGGCCGGTGGACGATCCGCTTGATGGCGGTGTTCAGCGCAAAGGTTCCCGCCACGACGCCCGTGGCGCGCGCCCAACGCGCCCGCCGCGAGTAGTCGAGCGCCCAGCCGGCGGCGCCGACCGTCAGCCACACCGCCCCGTGCTCGCCGGCACGCGAGAAGCGCGCCACCGCGCGATCGGCGCGAGAGCTGTGTCCACGGGTGCGCGCAAACCGCAGGATGCGCTCATCGATGGAGGGCAAGGGCGCCCGCCTGTCGATCAGGCGCCGAAGCCTACGCGGGAGTCGTCTCCCTCAACGCGCACATACACCACCTGCGCAAGGTCGAGGCGCACGGGCCCATCCTCGGTCTCGAGCTCGTGCCAGCCGCTTGAGCCGAGCGCCTTGTGCAGCACCTTCAGCTGCTCGTCGCTGACGCGCAGCGCGAGCACCTGTCCCCCCCGGAAGCCGACGCTGACGCGGCGCTGGCCGATCTTCGATCGGTCGGCCATCAGTGCGCCACCTCCTCGGCGGTGGAATCGACCGCGTGCGCGACACCGTGGGCCGGCTCGACGATCTCGACGAGCACCCGCCCGGTGGACTTGGGCTCCAGGAAGGCGACGCGCGCGCCGCCGATCCCCACGCGGGGGCTCTTGTCGATCAGCTCGAGGCCCGCACCCGCCAGCTCCCGTAGCGCAGCGTGGATGTCGGAGACCTGGTAGGCGACGTGATGCAGGCCGGCGCCGTGCTTGGCGAGGAACTTACCCACGGGGGTGTCGGGGGCCAGGGGAGCGAGCAGCTCGACGTGGTTCTCGCCGAGGTCGAGCATCGCCGCCTCGACCCCCTGCTCCTCCACGACTTCGCGGTGGGAGACCTCGAGCTGAAAGCCGCCGCCCCACAGCTCCAGGGCGGGCTCCAACTCGGCGACGGCAATCCCGACGTGGTCGATGCGGTCAAGCACTCGGGGGAGTCTAACGGCGCCGCACGGCAAAGCAGGACGAGAGCGGCACGACCCCCACACCAGGCCGCGGGAGGATGTCATTCGATCGGCACCCAAACCACTTACAAAATGAAGTGCTGGGCCGAAAGATCACACCTGCGTCTGCCCGCCGCCCGCCGGCCGCTCCAATGCGGTGGCCGCGACCACCCGCAGCCCGACGCCGGGGGCGCGCTCCAGGCGGGGGGTGCCGGCCATGATGCGGTCGATCGCCTCGCGGTCGAGCACCTCGTGTTCGAGCAGCTCGCGCGCAAGATCGTCGAGTTGGCGGCGGTGGGCGAGGATCATCTTCAGCGCCGCGCGCCGGCCCTCCTCGATCAGGTCCTGGCGCTCCTCGTCGCGGATCCGCAGCGTCGTCTCGGAGAGACGCACGTCGCCTTCGGGGGAGCG
Source organism: uncultured Solirubrobacterales bacterium (assembly GCA_963814085.1). Classification (GTDB taxonomy): domain Bacteria; phylum Actinomycetota; class Thermoleophilia; order Solirubrobacterales; family Solirubrobacteraceae; genus Palsa-744. The sequence continues at coordinate 127,303 of CAWFBP010000003.1, forward strand.
CCCCACGGCGGCGTTGCCCATCGCGAAGTCGTGCACCATCGAGTGAGCGATGTCGGCGACGCGTTTGAGGTCGTCGGAGGCGCCCGTGGTGACCTGGCCGAAGACGATCTGCTCGGCGACGCGCCCGCCGAGCAGCACTGTCACGTAGTCGAGCAGCTCCTCGCGGGTCTTCAGGTAGCGATCCTCGGCGGGCAGGTTGAGCGTGTAGCCGAGCGCGCGCCCGCGCGGCACGATCGAGATGCGGTGCACGCGATCGACCGAGGGCAGCAGCTCGCCGCACAGCGCGTGGCCGGCCTCGTGGTAGGCGACCACACGCTTCTCGTGCACGTTCAGCACGCGGTGGGATTGCACGCCGGCGATCACCCGCTCCAGGGCCCCGTCGAAGTCGGCGTCGGTGAGGCCCATGGCGCCGCGGCGCGCGGCGAAGATCGCGGCCTCGTTGCAGATGTTCGCGAGATCGGCGCCCGTGAGACCGCTGGTCTGCTGAGCGACCATCGCGAGGTCCACGTCGTGGAGCGGCTTGTTGCGCGTGTGCACCGCGAGGATCCCTTCGCGGCCCTTGACGTCGGGCGGGGCGACGAACACCTGGCGGTCGAAACGCCCGGGACGCAGCAGCGCGGGGTCGAGCTTCTCGAGCAGATTGGATGCGGCGATCACGACCAGGCGGCCGCTGGTCGCGAAGCCATCCATCTCGACCAGCAACTGGTTGAGCGTTTGGTCCTTCTCGCCGGAGATGTCCATGCCGCGCCGCCCACCGACGGCGTCGAGCTCGTCGATGAAGATGATCGCGGGCTCGTGCTTGCGCGCGATCGCGAACAACCTGCGGATGCGCGCGGCGCCGAGGCCGGCGAACATCTCCACGAAGGCGGCAGCCGACTGCGCGAAGAACTGCGCGCCCGACTCGTGGGCGACGGCCTTGGCGAGCAGCGTCTTGCCCGTTCCCGGGGGGCCGTGCAGCAGGATCCCCTTGGGCACGGTGGCGCCCAGCTTGTGGAACTGCGCGGGGTCGCGCAGGAACTCGACGATCTCCTGCAGCTCGGCCTTCGCCTCGGTGACACCGGCGATGTCGTCCCACCCGACAGACTGGTCGGAGGAGGGCTTGATCTGCTGCGGCTTGACCCGCGGCATCACCTTCAGCATCCGCCACATCATGTAGATGAGGGCGGTGAAGAACAGCATCATCACGACCGGCGACCACTGGTAGGCCCATTCCTGGATGTCGTTGACGATCGAGGTGTGCGCCGCCACCGCGACCGGAGGAATCGCGACGGGAGTGAGGACGGTGTGCGCCGCCACCGACGCGGCCGTCACGTGGCGCAGTTCGGCGACCGAGCCGGCCACCGCCTGCCACGCTGCCGCCAGTGCCGCATTCACTTCCATGCCCATGTCGCTCCAGTCACCGTCCTTGGTTTGACTGCCGTAATGATTACTTATAGCCGCATATGTGGCCCGAGCCGCACATGTGGCCCGACACGACCTGGCCGCGATCCGCGCCAAGCCAGGACGCGTCTCAGCTCAATACAGAACGTGCGAGGTCGGCGAAGAATTCCGCGGCAAACGCGACGTCGCGTACGTCGATGCGCTCGTCGGCGGCGTGCATCAGCGGCATCGTCTCAAGCAGCGCCTGGTGACGCTGGGGGAAGAAGCCGTACGCCACGCACTCCGGGAAGGCGGTGCGGAAGTGGCGGGAGTCGGTGAAGCCGGGGAGGATCACCGGCACGACCTCGGCCCCGGGGTCGTGCTCGGAGACCCAGCCGCGGATCTCGTCCATCAGCGTGGAGTCCATCGGGGAGCGGTTGCCCACGACTCGCTCGGTGAACTCGATCCGGAAGTCGCCGGGGCGGGCGGGACCGAATACTTCCGCGATCCCGCGCAGCACCTCCGCTTCGCCGAGGCCGGGGGGCACGCGGCAGTCCACTTTCACCTCCGCGCGGGAGGGGATCACGTTGATCTTCTCCGAGGCGCGGATGCAGGTCGGGGCGAAGGTGACCCCCAGCATCGGCTCGAACATGCTCCCCAGCCGCGGGTCGACGGCGAGCAGGTTGGCGACCGCCCCCGCGGGATCCTCCGGATCCTCGCCGATCCCACGCAGGAACGCGGCCGGCTCGGCGGTGAGCGTGTAGGCGGGTTGGCGCGCGGCGAGGCGCTCCAGCAGCGGGCCCATCTTCAGCAGGGCGTTGTCGGCGATCTTCGGCATCGACGCGTGGCCCGCGACCCCGTCGGTGGTGACGGTGAAGCGGAAGATGCCCTTCTCCGCGCAGCACACCCCGTAGCGGCGGCGACCGCCGTACTCGAACACGGCGCCACCGCCCTCGTTGACGAGCAGCTCGCAGCGCACCTTCTCGGGGTGGGTGGCGGTCAGCCATTCGGCGCCCTGCGCGCCGCCGGTCTCCTCGTCTACGACCGCGACGACCAGCAGATCACCGTGTGCCGGCCGCCAGCCCGAGCGCGCCAGCGCAGCCGCGGCGGCGACCTCGGCGGCGACCTGCGACTTCATGTCGATCGCCCCCCTGCCCCACACGCAGCCATCCGCGAGTGCCCCCGACCAGGGGTCGTGCCGCCACTCGGCGGCGTCGGCGAGCACCGTATCGACGTGGCCGAGGTAGCAGAGCGTGGGGCCTTCGGCCGCGCCGCGTAGGCGCGCCACGAGGTTGGGGCGCTCCGGGACGGCGCCGAGCAGCTCGCACTCGAAGCCGGCGTCGGCGAGCAGCGCGTGCAGGTGCCGTTGGGCCGGGAGCTCGTTGCCGGGCGGGTTGACGGTGTTGAAGGCGATCAGCCGCTGGAGCAGCTCGACGGCGTCCGAGCCGAGCGCCGCCGACGCGGTTGACTCGGGCTCAGCAGTCACGGGCGCGGTCGGCTCGGCGGCCTCAGACGCGGAGGTCTCGGTGACCTCGGATGTGTCGGGCTCCGCGCTCACCCCGGGATCGTACGCCCCTGCGCCGCGCGTCTCACCCCAGTGCCCGATCGCCCACGCGGCGCGCGCCGGGCACGGAGGCGAGCAGCTCGCGGGTGTAGGGGTGCCCCGGGGAGCTGTAGAGCGTCTCGTTGGACGCCAGCTCGACGATCTTGCCGGCGCGCATCACCGCGACCCGGTCGGCCATCTGGCGCACCACCGCGAGGTCGTGGGAGATCAGCAGCAGCGTCAGGTCGAGCTCGCGCCGCAGCTCGCGCAGCAGGTCGAGGATCTGGGCCTGGATCGTGACGTCGAGCGCCGACACCGGCTCGTCGGCGATCAGCAGCTTCGGCCCCAACGCCAGCGCGCGCGCGATGCCGATCCGCTGGCGCTGGCCGCCGGAGAATTCATGGGGGTAGCGGTTGTGGTGCTCGGGTTGCAGGCCCACCCTGTCGAGCAGCTCGCCCACGGCGCGCCTGCGCTCGGCCCTGTCGGAGTGCAGCCCATGGATCGCGAACGGCTCGCCGACGATCGAGCCGGCGGTCTTGCGGGGATTCAGCGAGGAGTAGGGATCCTGGAAGACGATCTGCATCTCGCGGCGCGCGGCCTTCAGCGCGGGGCCCCGCAGGTGGGCGATGTCGTGGCCTTCGAAGCGGATCTCCCCGCCGGTGGGCTCGAGTAGGCGCATGATCAGGCGCGCCGTGGTGCTCTTGCCGCAGCCGGTCTCCCCCACCAGCCCGAGCGCCTCGCCGCGGCGCAGCTCGAAGCTGATCCCGGCGACCGCCTCGACGTCGGCGACCTGGCGCTGAAACACCACCCCGCGCGTGATCGGGAAGCGCTTGACGAGATCCCGGACCTGCAGCAGCGGCGGGGCCACGACCACTGACCCATCCTCCCCTTTCCTTTCCCCTTCCCCGTTCCCTTGCCTGTTTCCTTGCCTGTTTCCTTTTCCTGCTCCTGCTCCTGCTCCTTGCCCGCCTCGCTCACGCTCGCTGTCGCCCTGGTCCTGCTCGCGCCTGCTCTGGGTCTGACCGCGACGCTCGAGCGTCGGGGCCGACCGCAGCAGCCCCTGCGTGTAGGGGTGCGCAGGCGCGGCGAGCACCTGCTCGGCCGTGCCCCGCTCGACGATCAGCCCGGCCTGCATCACCGCGATCTCGTCGGCCATCTCGGCGACCACCCCGAGATCGTGGGTGACGAGCACGAGCGCCATCCCGAGCTCCTCGCGCAGGCGCCGCAGCAGCGCAAGGATCTGCGCCTGCACGGTCACATCCAGCGCGGTGGTGGGCTCGTCGGCGATCAGCAGCTTCGGCTCGTTGGCGAGCGCCATCGCGATCATCACACGTTGGCGCATTCCCCCGGAGAGCTCGTGCGGGTAGGCATCCACGCGCCGCGACGGCTCGGGGATCCCCACCAGATCCAGCAGCGCGATCGTCTGCTCCCGCGCGGCGCGGCGGGAGACCTCGCGGTGGGCGCGGATCCCCTCGACGACCTGTGCCCCCACGCGGTAGAGGGGGTGCAGCGAGGAGAGCGGGTCCTGGAAGATCATCGCCAGCTCGCTGCCGCGCAGCGGGCGCATGCGCCGCTCGGGCAGCGTCAGCAGATCGACCCCCTCGAACATGATCCGCCCGGAGATGCGCGCCCCCTGGGCACGGGTCAGCCCCATCGTGCTCAGCGCGCACACGCTCTTGCCCGAGCCCGACTCGCCCACGATCCCGAGCGTGCGCCCGCGCTCAACCGCGAAGGAGACACCGCTCACTGCACGCACCACCCCGGTTTCGGTGGGGAACTCCACGTGCAGATCCTCGACCTCGAGCAGCGTCTCGTTCATTTGAAGCGCACCCGGGGGTCGAGATACGCGTAGGAGATGTCCACGAAGATGTTGGCCACGACGATGAACAGCGCCGCCAGCAGCACGGTGCCCTGGACGATCGGGAAGTCGGAGTGGTTGAGCGCGTCGTAGTTCAGCCGCCCCACGCCGGGGATGTCGAAGACCACTTCGATCAACAGCGCGCCGCCGAGCAGCGTACCGAGGTCGAGGCCGAGCACGGTGACGATCGGCGTGATCGCGGCGCGCACGCCGTGGCGCAGGATCACCCGCCGCTCGGAGAGACCCTTGGCGCGCGCGGTGCGGATGTAATCCTGATCCAGCACCTCCAGCAAGTTGGCGCGTAGCAGACGCGCGTACACCGCGGCGAAGGTTGCGGCGAGCACCAGCCAGGGGAGGATCAGCGAGGTAAACCATTTCCCCGGGTCGCTGCTGAGGCCGACGTAGCTGCCGGCGCCGGGGAAGATCTTGAGCTTGCCGATGTCGGCGGCGAACAAGAACAGCGCGATCAGCCCGAGCCAATATTCAGGAGCGGAGATGAACAGCAGCGCGGTGCCCATCGCAGTGCGGTCCAGCCACGTGCGCCGGCGCACCGCGGAGACGATTCCGACCGCGAGGCCGCTCACCAGCCAGATCACCACCGCGCCGGCGGCGAGCGAGATCGTGGCGGGCAGCCGTTCGGCGATCAGGCTCTTTACGGAGGCGTCACTGTAATAGCTGTAGCCAAGATTGAAGTGCAGCAGCACCCCCTTCATGTAGTCGTAGAACTGGGTGGGGAGTGGCCTGTTCAACCCCAGATCGCGGGTGATCTCGGCGATCACCTTCTGCGTCGGCGAGCGCCCGGCGCGCAGCGACGCCGGGTTGGCGCTGGGGAAGAGATAGAAGAAGACAAACGTGAGCGCCGCCACGATGAACAGCAGCGCCACGCCCCACAGCACACGACGGATGATGTATCGAGTCAACTCACTTCAGCGAGGTGAAGTCGTAGTCCCATGCGCCGGTGTCCCACAGCTGATTGACACCAGCCACGTTTTTGCCCTCGATCTGCGCCTGGATCGAGTAGATCTCGGGCGCGGCGACGGCCTGGCGCACCAGCATTTCGTCGATCTTCGCCCACGCGTCGGCGCGGGCCGGTTCACCCACCACCAGCGTCGCCTTTTCCATCGCGGCGTTGATCTGGGGGTCGTTGACCTGGCTCCAATTGGCGTTGCCGCTCGCCGAGATCGCGGGCCCGTAGAACGGCACGTACAGCACCGTCTGCGGATCGGCGAAGTCGCGCACCCAACCGGCGTTGGGGCAGACGTCGATCTCCTGCGAGGGCACGGTGCAGTACTTGGAGTACATCACCGACTGGTCGACCAGCGTGAGGTGAGTTTTGAAGCCGAGGTTCAACAGCGCCTGGTTGGTGACCTGCGCCATCGCTTCCTGCGGTTCGCCGGTGGAGCCGACCACCTGTAGGGTCTGGCCCCCGGTGTACTTGCCGCTGGGGTAGCCGGCGAGCTTCATGTACTTCGTGGCAACCGCCATGTCGCCTTCGGGGTGTTCGTTGTAGTCGACCCCTGGCCCCCGGGCGCCGCCGGCCTGTTCGTAGCCGTTCACGCCGGGATAGAGGAAGTGGGTCATCGGCGCCGCCACCAGCGCGCCGCCCCGGGCCTTCACGAGCGCGTCACGGTTGAGCGCCGCCCATACCGCCTTGCGCAGATCGATATTGGTGAACGGCCCGTGCGCGTTGTTGAGCGAGGCGTAGTAGTCGCCCGAGCCGGGCGTGAAGGTGATCTGCTGGGGGTAGTGTTCGTAGGCTTCCTGGACGATCGACTGCGCCGGCACGTCGTTCTGCACAACATCTTCACCATGCAGCACCTGCTTGCCGATCACGGGCGGTTCGCCGCCGATGTTGATGTCGATCTGGTTGAGATACGCCGGGCGGAAGTCGGTGTGGGGATTCCACCGGGGGTTGCGCACGAGCGTCGCCGACTTGCCAGGCTGGTAGCCGATGCCGAGGAATTTGCCCGTGCTGTCGGACTTCAGCATGTAGGGTCCGGTCGCGACGAGGTATTCGCTGCCGTACGTCGTCGGTTTGTGGGCGTCGAGCGGTTTGGCGAATTCCGGCGGGACGGGCGCTGAGAGCGGCAGGCTGAGCGCGCCCACCAGCAGCGCGGCGGTGGGTTTGGTCAGGTGAAAGACGATCGTGTATCTGCTCGGCGTTTCGATCCCGGGGATCGGCCCTCCGGTGGCCTTTTCGGCGCCGACGATGTCGCCGAAGTAGGGCTGGAAATAGGCGTTGGCGACGTTCGGGTTGGCGCCGCGCTCGATCGCGTAGGCGACGTCGCCGGAGTTCACTTCGCGGTTGACGGGCGGGCTGAAGTAGATGTGCGGCTTGATCTGGATCGTCACCGTCTTACCGCTGTCGGTGATCGCCGGCGGGCTCGCGGCAACGTCGGGTTCGAGTTTCGAGGCGTTGTTGGGGAGGTAGGAGTAGAGCGAGCGCTGCGTGGCGGAGGTGATCGTGTAATCCTCGTTCGCGTATGCCTCGCCGGGGTCGAAGTGTTCGAAGTCCTCGTGGTCGTACACGGTGAGCGTCCCGCCACGTTGCTTGCCGTAGAGCTGCTGGCCCACGGGTGACTCGCCCGCCTTGAGCGGAATGCTGTTAGTCGCGCTCGAGGCCGTGTTGCCCGAACCGCAGGCGGCGAGCGCAACGGCGAGCACGCCGGCGAGCAACGCCAATGCCGTGGCCTTCCATCTGTAACGGTTGCTGAACATGGCTTTGGATCTCCTCCTCTGGTGATTACTTGACGGAACGGCCCATGCGCGGGTTGAGGGCATCCTGCAGGCCATCGCCGAGCAGGTTGAAGGCGAGCACGGTGAGCAGCAGCGCAAGCCCGGGGAACAGCATGTACCACCACGCGGTGTTGAAGATCGGAGTGGCGTCGGCGAGCATCTGCCCCCAACTGGCCGCGGGCGCGCGCACGCCGACGCCGAGGAACGACAGTGCCGCCTCGAGCAGGATGTTGGCCGGGATCAGCAGACTGGCGTAGACGATCAGTGGCGCCGTGAGGTTGGGGAGGATCTCGCGGAAGACGATGCGCGTGTTGGATGCCCCCAGCGCACGGGCGGCGTCGACGAACTCCCGCTCGCGCAGGGAGAGCACCTGGCCGCGCACGATCCGCATGATGTAGGTCCAGTTGAACAGCGCGACGATCGCGACGATCGTGGAGACGCCCGGCTGAATCGCCCCTTTGAGGCAGCCGCGCACACTGCACGCAGCCCCCAACCCGAGGCCGACGAGCAGCACCGGGAAGCACAGCACCACGTCGGTGAGGCGCGAGAGCAGCGTGTCGGTGAGCCCGCGGTAGAAGCCGGCGAGCAGGCCGATGACGGTGCCGATCACAGTGGCGATCGCGGTGCCGAGCACCCCCACCTCCAGCGACGTGCGCGCCCCGTAGACGACGCGCGCGAACACGTCGCGGCCGAGCTGGTCGACCCCGAACGGATGTGCCGCACTGGGGCCGGTGGGGCTGCCGAAGGCACCGAGCGCATTCGGGTTCTGCACGTACGGGCCGGGCACGCCGGCGAGCTGCACGATCAGTGGCGCGGCGAGCGCGACCACCACCAGCAGCACGATGAAGCCGAGCGAAGCGAGCGCCACACGGTCGCGGCGCAAACGCAGCCAGAACAGCCGCCCCGGCGAGCGCCCGACGAACGCCCCACCGGCGGGCCCCCGCCCACCGGCGTCGAACCCGCCCGCGGAGTCCCAGCCGTGGCGTCCACCCAGCGCGGGATCGGCCACGAGGATGTCGGCGGCCCCGGTGGTCATACCACAGCGACCCGCACCGGGGAGAGTGTGTTTCTAATGTAGATCACCAGCCATAGAAGTTCGACACCATCCACCGGGCGACCTCCCGGGAGGCTTCCAAATATGGACACCCTTTTCGAGCCACTCGAGCCGCACGAGCCCCGGCACAACCGCAATCGCTCTTCCTTGTCGGCAGGCAGTCGACATTCGGACAGGGATGCAAAAAACGGTCCGGGCGGCGACGGGGCGGGTGCGGCGCATACGCAAGAGGCCCGTCCGCTGGCGGCACGCATGCGTCCGCTGCACCTGGAGGAGTTCGTCGGGCAGACGCATCTGCTGGGGGAGAGCTCGGGGTTGCGCACCGCGATCGAGCAGGGGCACCCCCACTCGATGGTGCTCTACGGCCCCCCGGGCTCGGGCAAGACGACGCTCGCGCGGATGGTCGCCGAGCGTTCGCGCGCGGTGTTCGAAGAGCTGAGCGCGGTGCAGGCGGGGCGCGCGGAGGTGCGCGCGGTGCTGGAGCGCGCCGCCCACCGGCGCGCCACCAGCGACACCGGCACGGTGTTCTTCCTCGACGAGATCCACCGCTTCAACAAGGCTCAGCAGGACACGCTGCTGCCGGCGGTGGAGGAGGGCGTGGTGACCCTGATCGGCGCCACCACGGAGAACCCCGCGTTCGAGGTCAACGGCGCGCTGCTCTCGCGGATGCGGGTGTACGCGCTGCGGGCGCTCTCCGCGGAGGAGGTCGGCGCGGTGCTGCGCCGCGCGCTGGCCTCGGGCGAGCTGGCGGCAGCGCTCGCGGATGGAGACGGCGAGGGCGCGGCAACGGGCGCGGAGGAAGATGGCGCAGACGAAGACGGCGATCGAGGCGCGGCGGAGGCGATCGTGGAAAAAGACCCGGCGGAGAGGCCTGCGGACACCGCGATCGCCGTGGCGCCCGAGACGCTCGATTTCCTCGCCGCGCGCGCCGACGGAGACGCCCGCACCGCGCTGAACGCGCTGGAGCTCGCGGTCGCCACGGCGGCCGAGCTGGGGGAGACCTCAGTGGAGATCGCGCGCGCGGAGGACGCGCTGCAGCAGCGCGCGGTGCTGTATGACCGCAAGGGCGACCTCCACTACGACTACATCTCCGCCTGGATCAAGGCCACGCGTGGCAGCGACCCCGACGCCTCGCTGTACTACCTCGCGGTGATGCTGGAGGGCGGCGAGGACCCGCGCTTCATCGTGCGGCGCATGGTGATCCTCGCCTCCGAGGACATCGGCAACGCCGACCCGGCCGCGTTGAGCGTCGCGGTGGCGGCGGCGCAGGCGGTCGAGCACGTGGGGATGCCGGAGGCCAAATTCGCGCTCGCGCAAGCCGCCATCTACCTCTCCCTCGCGCCGAAGTCGAACATGGCCGGCCGCGCGCTGGGGGCGGCGCAGCGCCACGTCCGCGAGCAGGGCGCCGCGCCGGTGCCTGGGTGGCTGCGCTCGGGCCCGAGGCCTGGGCAGGAGGTTGGCGGCTACGACTACCCGCACGATCACCCGGGCCACGTCTCCCCGCAGGAGCTGCTCCCCGAGGAGGTGGCCGGCGCCCGCTTCTACGAGCCCGACGAGGCCGAGGCAGCGCCGGCGGAGCGGTTGGCTCAGGTGCGCCGGTCGCGGGGGCAGTAGGGGCGGATTGGGGGAATAGAAGATGGAGGGTGGGGTGGGCGACGCCGGATGATGGTGGGGTCCGTCGGGCCAGGGCAGGGGGTGTTGTATGTATAAAGAATTAAAAGGTCGATAGCGATTGTTATACGAAGTCCCGGTTCGGCCTGTGTGTATAGCAATGGCTATCGGCTTTTAAAGAGTTAATAACACAACCTCCCCGAGAGGCGTATAGACAATGGTGCATCACATGGCTCAGTCGCTGCGCGCGCGCAACCCGGCGACCGGGGCGATCCTCGGCAGTGTGCAGACCACCGCGCCGGAGCAGGTCGAGCACGTGGTGGACGCCGCGCGCAAGGTGCAGCCGCTGTGGGCGCTGCTGCGCGTGGAGGACCGCGCCCGTTACATGCGCCGCGTGGCGCAGGCGATCATCGACGAGTTCGACGAGCTGGCGCGGCTGATCGGCCGCGAGCAGGGCCGCCCCCGGGCGGAGGTCGCGAGCACCGAGCTGCTGGCGGCGATCGATGCGCTGATCTGGATCGCCGAGGATGGCGCGCGCGTGCTCGGGGCGAGGCGCGTGGGGATCCACCGCTCGATGTCGCTCTCGCAGCGCGCGCGGGTGGCGTATGAGCCGTTCGGCATGGTGGGGGTGATCGGCGCCGGCAGCGCGCCGTTCGCGCAGCCGCTCGCGCAGATCGCCGGTGCGCTGCTGGCGGGCAACGGCGTCGTGTTCAAGCCGGCGCGGCGCGCCTGCCTCACCGGCGAGCGGATCATGGGGGTGCTGGCGCGCGCCACGCTGCCGGAGGGCCTCGTGCGGCTGGTGCACGGCGGCGCGCAGGTGGGGGTGGCGCTCGCGCGAGCGCCCGTGGACAAGGTGCTGTTCACCGGCTCACCCGCGGTCGGGCGCGCGGTGGCACGGGCGTGCGTATCCCAGGAGAAGGAGGTGACGGTTGAGCTGGGCGGCAAGGACGCGATGGTGGTGCTCGCCGACGCGCACATCGCCCGTGCCGCAAGCGGCGCGCTGTGGGCCGGCTGCGCCGGGGCGGGCCAGGCGCGCGGCTCGGTCGAGCGCGTCTACGTCGAGCGCGAGGTGTCCGAGCGACTGCTCACGCACCTGGTCGACGGCGCGCGGGCAATGCGTGTCGGCGACCCCGAGCGCGCGGGCGTGCAGATGGGACCGCTCGCTTCCGCGCGGCGCCTGCAGCACGTACGCGAGCTGGTCGAGGAGGCCGTCGCACAGGGTGCGCGGCTGCACTGCGGCGGCCCCCTCCAGGCACCGCCCGAGGGGTGCGCCGAGGAGGCCGCGTTCTACGCGCCGGCGGTGCTGAGCGGGGTGACACACGACATGCGCGTGATGCGCGAGCCGCTCGACGGGCCGGTGCTGGCGGTGATCGCCGTCGACTCGACCGACCGCGCGGTGGAGCTGGCCAACGACTGCGAATACGCAATGGGCGCCTCGATCTGGACCGCCGACCACCACCGGGGGCTGCGCATCGCGCGCGAGCTGCACACGGGGATGGTGTGGCTCAACGACCACCTCCCCGCGCCGACGATCGCGCGCGGGCCGTGGGGCGCGGCGGCAGGCGGCGGCCTCGGACGCACGCTCGGCGAGGCGGGCCTGCGCGGCTGCGCCCAGGAGAAGCTGATCGCATGGAGCCCCTCCGGTGCGCGCGGGCTGTGGTGGCCACCCCACGACGCCCTGCACGAGCGCGCCGCGCACACGGTCGCACAGCTGCGCTCGGCCCGCGACGCCGACCGCGAGCGCGCCTGGCGCCAGGGGCTGGGGCCGCTGGTGCGGGTGGGTGCCCGCGCGTTCGGACGGGGAGTGGGGCGGGGTTAGAGTTGTGTTCTGGTCGGCGCATGCGCCGTGAGCGATGCCGCACATGTGACTAATAAAGCTGTTCAGGTTGGCGCATGCGCCAACCTGGGAGACCGCACATGTGCGGTCTCCACCGAGCAGTGCATGCACTGCTCGGGCAGGGCCACATGTGGCCCTGCCGGACAGGCCGCATGCGGCCTGTCCCCATATAGGGGCTACCCTTTTGGCATGCCCGCCCAAGCCTATGCAGGCAAGGAGTGCGTCTGCCAACTGCGCAGGGGGATCTGCGACCAGTCGTGCGTACAGGGGATGCTCGACACCCCCTTCTACATCGCCTGCCTGAAACTGACCGGCCGCCGCTGCGTGGTCGTCGGCGGGGGTGAGATCGGGCTGGAGAAGGTCGAGGGGCTGCTCGCGTGCGCCGGCGAGGTGACGCTGATCGCGCCGCACGTCCTGCCTGCCCTGCGGGAGTACGCGCGCGAGGGCTCGATCCGCTGGGAGCAGCGCGAGTATGCGGGCGCCGCCGATCTGGAGGGCGTGTTCATGGCGATCGCGGCCACCGACGACACGGACGCGAACATCCGCGTGTGGGAGGACGCCGAGCGCCGCGCGATGCTCGTCAACGTCGTCGACGTGCCGCCGCTGTGCAACTTCATCCTGCCGGCGATCGTGCGCACCGGCCCGCTGGCGATCGCGATCTCCACCGCCGGCGCCTCGCCGGCGCTCGCCAAGCGCATGAAGCGCGAGATCGCCGCGCTGTTCGGGGAGGAGTACGCGCGCCTGGCGGTACTGCTCAACGAGGTGCGCGGCTGGGCCAAGGACACGCTGCCCACCTACGCCGAGCGCCGCGACTTCTTCGAGGGGATCGTCGGCGGCGACCCCGACCCGATCGTGCTGCTGCGCGTGGGTGAGGAGTCGGCCGTGCGCGAGCTGATCGAGCGCGCCCAACGCGCCTGCGCGCTCCAGGTTGCGGGCGCCTGAAGGCCGCGGGCGCTTGAACATGGAGCAAGTCCCCGTGCGCCCCCCCGGCGACGGTTGGCAAGCGGGAGGGGGTTTGCCGGCACTCGAACTCGAGGACCTGACGCGGCTCTACGGCGAACGCGAGGCGCTCGCCGGAGTCTCGCTCTCGCTGCAACCCGGCCAGACCCTGGTCGTGCTCGGCCCCAACGGCGCCGGCAAGACCACGCTGCTGCGGGTGCTCGCCACACTGCTGCGCCCTCACACCGGGGAGGTGCGCGTGCTGGGGCACAGGCTGCCGGAGGAAGCGTGGGCGGTGAGGGGCCGAGTCGGCCTGCTCGGCCACGAGCCACTGCTCTACCGCGAGCTGACGGCACGGGAGAACCTGCGCTTTCACGCCCGCCTGTACGGGGTTGGCATGGAGCGGGTGCAGGAGCTGCTGGAGGCGGTCGGCATTGCCACGCGCGCCGAGGAGCCGGTCCGTACGCTCTCGCGGGGGATGGTGCAGCGGGTGGCGACCGCGCGCGCCCTGCTGCACGACCCCGAGTTGCTGCTGCTCGACGAGCCGCGAGCGAACCTCGACCCCGCGGGGGCGGAGCTCGTGGAGCCGCTGATCGGACCTGCCTCGGGCCGCACTCGCGTGGTATGCAGCCACAGTCCGGAGGCCGACCTCGATGGTGCCGACCTCGTGTTGGGTCTGCGTAGTGGGCGCCCGGCGCTGCTCGCCGACCCTTCGGCGGTGGACCAGCAGGCGATCAGGGAGCTGTACCAATGAGGGTGGCGCAGGCGGCCGGAGGCCGGCTGGCCGAAACGGGGATGCGCCAGCGTCCCCCGGCTTCGGTGGGGCCCCTCATCAACCAGACCAGCGCTGCCACCGACGAGGTGCCGGTGCAGGCCGAGGCAGCCACGGATCCCGGCTCGCGCTCACAGCGCCCGCCGCCGCCCGGCTTCGCGCGCACCGTGGCGGCGCTGCTGCGCAAGGAGCTGCTGGTCGAGCTGCGGACGCTGGAGTCGGTGCCGGGGATGTCGCTGTTCGCTGTCACCGTGTTCGTGATCTTCCACTTCGCGCTCAACAAGACTGGCGTCAATGGCGACGAGGCCTCCGGGATCCTGTGGGTGACGCTGCTGCTCGCGGCGATGCTGGGGATCAACCGGCTGTTCGTCGCCGACGCCGAGGATGGCGGCTTCGACGGCTTCCTGCTGGCGCCGGTCGACCGCTCCGCGCTGCTGGTGGCGAAGGCGCTCGCGCTGCTCTGCTACCTGGTGGTGCTGGAGCTGGTGGCGGTGCCGGCGTTTGCGCTGCTGCTACTCGAACCCTCGCTCGGGCCGGCGCTGCCGGACCTGCCCGGCGTGCTGGCGCTGGGCGATCTCGGCATCGCGCTGATCGGCACGCTGGTCGCCGCGATCGCCGTGCGCACCCGCGCGCGCGACCTGCTCGGGCCGCTGCTGGCGCTGCCGCTGCTGGTGCCGGTCGTGATCGGCGGGGCGCGTGCGACCGCGCCACTGTTGACGCTGAGCCACCAAACGGCCCCGTCACTGCGCTGGCCGTTGATGCTCGCGCTCTATGATCTGGTGTTCGGGCTGATCGCCTACGCCGTGTTCGACTTTCTTTTGGAGGACTAGCCCCGCACGCCCCTCCCGTCTTCTCTTTCTTCTTCGACTCGCCTTTGAGGACCAGACCAATCGCCCCCGCCAGCCCCTCCACCGCCCGCGGCCGCACCCCTCACCCGCTCTACGGACGGGGCCTGCCTACGCTCAGCATCGCTACCGTCGCCGCGATGGCGCTTGCGCTGGGGCTGGTGTTCTTCTACGCGCCCCTCGAAGCCGAACAGGGCTTCCTGCAGAAGATCTTCTACGTGCACGTCCCGCTCGCGATCGTCGCGCTGTGCGGCTTCGTGCTCGGCGGGCTGCTCGCGATCCAGCATCTGCGCACACGCGACCCCCGCTGGGACATGCGCTCCTATGTGGTGATCCACATGAGCCTGATCTTCGCCATCGGCACGTTGATCACCGGCTCGATCTGGGCGAAGGGCTCGTGGGGGCACTGGTGGGTGTGGAGCGAGCCCACGCTGGTGTCGTTCCTGATCATCTTCCTGCTGTACGCGACCTACCAGCCGCTGCGCTTCGCGATCGAAGACCCCGAGCGTCAGGCGCGTTACGCCTCGGTGTTCGCGATCACCGCGGGGGCGTTCGTGCCGCTCAACTACATGGCGGTCAACCTCTCGACCGCCTACGTGCACCCGCGTGTGTTCTCCTCCACCTCCAACCTGCCGGGCTCGATGGCGCTCACACTGCTGGTGTCGCTGGTGGCGATCGCGCTGCTGTTCGCCACGCTGTGCAAGTACGAGCTCACCGCCAAGCACGCCCGCGGGCAGCTGCGCGCGCTGCGCCGGCGGCTCTCCGACGATGCCGAGGCTCACGCGCGCCGGCCGCGCAGCGCTGCCCCCTCGCCGGAGCCGTTGCGTCGGGCCACGGCGGACTTCCACCCCTCCACCGCGGTCGGGGCGCGGTCGATCGGAGGATCGAGCGCGTGACCGGGACGCTGCTCGCCGAGACGCCCGCGCTGCCGCTGCACACGGCCGGCAAGTACGTCGCTGCCGCCTACATCGTGCTGTTCGTGCTGGTGCTGATCTACGTGGCGATCATGGCGATCCGCCTCAGCCGCATCGAGCGCCAACTCGGCGAGCTGCTGGAGCTCACCGAGCGCCCAGCGGCTGCGCCGGACCAGCCCTCGGCACGCGCAGGCGAATTGGAGACCGAGGCGCTCGACCCCGTCCACGCGGAGACCACGCGCGCATGAGCGAACTGCTGGCGCTCGGCATCTCGCACAAGACCGCCCCGGTCGCGCTGCGTGAGCGCCTGGCGTTTACCGAGCCGGGAGCGGTGGCCCTCGCGCAGCGGCTGATCGCCACCGCCGAGGTGCGCGAGGCCGTGGTGCTCTGCACCTGCAACCGCACCGAGCTGTACCTCGTCGTCGGCAGGCCGGGCGGGGATCTAGTTCAGGCACAGGACGACGCGCTGGGGATGCTCGCCGACCACGCCGCGATCGACCCCGCCGAGCTGGCGGAGGAGATCTACGTGCCGCGCAACTGCGATGCGGCGCGCCACCTCTACCGGGTGACCGCCGGCCTGGAATCGATGATCGTCGGCGAGGCCGAGATCCAGGGGCAGGTCAAGCGAGCCTTCGAGGCGGCGCTGCAGGCCGGCTGCACCGGACCGCTCTCCAACCGCCTGTGGAGCGCCGCGCTGACGGCCGGCAAGCGGGTGCGCTCGGAGACCGGCATCGGATCGAGCCACGTCAGCGTCCCCTCTGCGGCCGTCGGCCTGGCTGTCGAGCTGCTGGGCGACCTTCGCGAGCGCCACATGGTGATCCTCGGCGCCGGCGAAACCAGTGAGCTCACCGCACAGGCGCTCGCCGACCGGGGGGCCGGCACGATCTTCGTCGCCAACCGCCACGCCGACCGCGCGCGCAGCCTCGCGCAGCGCTTCGGCGGCTCGGTCGTCGGCCTCGACGGGCTGCCCGAGCAGCTGGCGACGGCCGACATCGTCGTCTCCTCGACCTCCTCCCCGCACCCGATCGTCGGCCGCGACGAGCTCGCGCAGGTGCTCGACCAGCGAGGGGGACGGCCGCTGCTGTTGATCGACATCGCGGTGCCGCGCGACATCGACCCCCGCTGCAGCGCGCTGGAGGGTGTGACGCTGTACGACATCGACGACCTCCAGGGGGTGGTCGCGCGCAACCTCGACACCCGCGCGAGCGAGGTTCCGCGGGCCGAGCAGATCGTCGAGGAGGAGATCCGCCGCTTCGCCGGCTGGCTCGGCCAGCTGGATGCCCTGCCGACCGTCAGCGCGCTGCGCGAGCACGGCGACGCGATCGTGGCGCAGGTGCTGGCGGAGAACGACGGCCGCTGGGAGTCCGCCTCCCCGCGCGACCTCGTGCGCGTCGAGGCGCTCGCCCGCTCGATCGCCAACCGCATCCTGCACGAGCCCACGATCCGCCTGCGCAGCCTCTCCGAGGACCGCTCCCACGCCTCGTTGCAGCTCGTGCGCGAGCTGTTCGCGCTGCAGGAGGACGGCGAGGAGGAGGCGTCCGGGGAAGACACCTCCGCGCGCACCGGCGGCCGCGGCCCAGAGCTCGCCGAGGTGCACGATCTGCAGCGGCGCCGGCGCAAGGGCACGTAGGCAGACGAGGAGCTGGGAGGGCTCGTGCGGATCGGGACGCGTGGCAGCGCCCTCGCGCTCGTGCAGGCGCGGCTGGTCGTTGGACTGGTGGAGGCCCACCTGGCCTCATCTTCCACGGGCGCGGCCGCCCCGGTCGAGCTGGTCACGATCGCGACCGCCGGGGACCGGGACTCAGCCGCCGAAGAGGCCGGTTCCGGGAGCCGCCACCCCGTGGACGAGGGACTCCCGGCCGGAGGCGACAAGTCCCGCTGGGTGAACGAGTTGGAGCGCGCGTTGAGCGCTGGGGAGATCGACCTCGCCGTGCACTCCGCCAAGGACGTCCCCGCCGAGCTGGCGGATGGTCTGTCGCTGCTGGGCGCACCACCGCGCGCGCCTGCCGAGGACGTGCTGTGCGTGGCGGGGCGCTCCCCCCTCCCTCCGGATGACCCAAGCGTTGCCCGAACTGGCCTGGAGCAGCTGGCCCCCGGGACGCGCGTGGGCACCAGCAGCGTGCGCCGTGCCGCGCAGCTGCGGGCCGCGCGCGAGGACCTGGAGGTGGTGGCGGTGCGCGGCAACGTCGACACGCGCCTACGCAAGCTCGGCGCGGGCGGCTTCGACGCGCTCGTGCTCGCCCGCGCCGGCTTGGTGCGCCTGGGTCGCGAAGCCGAGGTAGCCGCGGTGCTCGACCCCGCGCGCTTCGTCCCCTCCCCCGGCCAGGGCACGCTCGCGCTGGAGGGACGCGCCGATGACGAGACCACACGGGCAATGGCGCAGGCGATCACCGACGCCAAGACGTTTGCCTGCCTGCAGGCCGAGCGCGCGGTTGCACACGCGCTGGAGGCCAGCTGCAACACGCCGCTCGGTGCGCACGCCGTCGACTACGGCTGTGGCTGCCTGCACCTGCGCGCGTGGGTCGGCCTCCCCGACGGCTCCGCCTGGGTCGGCGATGAGCTGTTGGGTGGCTTCTACGACCCCGAGGCGCTCGGCCGCCGCGTGGCGGAGCGGCTCGTCAGCGCCGGCGCCGGCGAGCTGCTGAGCGCAGCCGGGTGACACGCGCCCTGGCGGTGGCCGATTCGGGGATGCCGGCCGGGGCGAGCGTCCCCCGGCTGCGGCGGAGCGAGGCCACCCTAACCGGTCCCCGTCCGGCCAGCGGCGGAGTCGGCGAGCACGATCGGCGGACACCAGTGGCCAGGGAATGCCATGACGCAGTAGGCAGGCGACGGTTCGCTTTTGTCGTTCACCAGCGCGCTGTCGAAAACCGCTTCGTTTTCGGGGCGCGGATGTGCGCCGCTGGGGCTTGGGGCGCCATACATGTAGTAGTCGACAAGTTCTACACGCCTCGACACATTCGCAAGGCGTAGGAAGTCTTCCGCCGAGATACGCTGCGATTCGGGATTGCTCTCGAGCGGTGTGGGCTTGAAGCCGTTATCCAGCTCCACGCCCTGCTCGCTCAGCCAGATTCTGGGCTTGCCCAAGCGTGTGCTTGTCAGTTTCGCAAACGCCTTGGCGTCACGGTTTTCGTATTTTGCCAGCGCATCGGATGGACCGGGAACGAGGTCACGATAGTCGTGCAGACCCCATACTCGCGGCTTGAGATGGTGCTTCACCATGAACTCCTTGTAACGCGAGACATACGGCCCGAATTCGGCAAATTCGCCGGCGACCATCGTGCAGCTGCAGTGGAGCTCGACCATCTCCGAGTGAGCGACCTGCCACAGCTCTCCTGCCTGCGCCGCGGACAACGGGGCTTTGCCTCCATCCGGCTCATTCCAGGCCCCCCACAGCCTCACCGCCGGCAGGCCCGGCGCGGACTTCATGTAGCGACCGATGAGCGCCCGAACGGCTTCGCGGTAGCTTTTGATCGGCGGCGCTTTACAGGCAGTCCGGTCAAGACAACCCTTCGACCACAGAGTGATATAGGGCTGGAGGCGTTCCCCGCCGGCGTTCACTTCCTGAACTTTCCGAAGCCACCTGGTCAATGCTTCGCCCTGCGTGAATTCGAGCCTTTTTTCCGCCTTTTCCTTCGCTTCCCACTTTTCCGTCGATTCGAGAACGGCTTCGTAGGGGAGCACCAGCCGCGCAACGCGGACGTGCAGCGGCCCTTCGAGCAGCCGCCGATCGAAGGCCGGGCCGAAGGCAGCCGCGCGCTGGTCGGAGAGGCCGTAACCAAGGTCCTGGGGGCGAGCCGCGCTGGCCTGGTTGCTCGCCGCGGCGACCGTTGCCGCCACCATGACAGGGAAGACCGTGGTGGGCGCCGGCGACACGCTCACCGTGATCGTGCTCCCAACGACACGCACCGACGCGGGCACGCGGCTGCCACGGGCGTCGGCGGCCGAAGGCGGTTCGACGACCATCAAAGCCGCGCCGCCCGTCTGCTGTTCCACCGCCGCCACGGAGCTCGTGGCCGCGGCATCCTGGGCCTGAGTGTCCTCGGGCTCCAGCTCGCCCGGGATCGCCTGAGTCAGGGCAGTCGAAGTGGGCGCCAGCGCTTCCAAGGGGTTGTCCAACGGACCTTCCAGCGACGACCGGGCCGCGCCATCGACGACCGCGACACCTCCGCCGACGAGTTGCCGCAGGTGTTGATCGGGGCCCAGGCCGACTTCCCAAGAGAACGAGGCGGGGGCTTCGGGGGAGCGCATCTGCACGATCGTCGTGGCCCCGAGCGCGTCGGGGCGGACGATCGCGTCGGTCGCCGGCCAGATGCCGGTGAACAGCGCCACGGCGCTGTTGACAACGGTCGGCGTGCTCGCGCCGGGGGAGCTGTTCAGCGGTGTCAGGCTCAGTTCGCCGTCCCGAGTGTTGACCGCGAATTCCCCAGCGGTGTCCTTGGAGATCGTGGAGCTGGTGAGGGCACCCGTGGAGGAGAGTTCTTCGCCGCCATCGCTGATCGCCGGCTGTACTGGCTGGCCTTCGAGGGTCGCGGAGGACGAGGCGGCGAGCACCCCCGGGTCGGTTCGCTGCGCCACTTCCCGTGCCTGCACGGCGGTCGCTTCGCCGCCGGCGACCAAGCCTTCGGCGCCCACCGCCACGGCGGTCAACAGCGCCAGCGCCAGCATCAGCGTTCCGGTCAGGGCGCCGGTTGCCGTCCGTCGCCATCCGCGCATGCCGTCCCACCTTTCAGTCGGCCGATGAGCCACGCCGTGCGTCAAGAACGGCTTTCAGACGTTCTGGGCAGCGCCGGTAAGACTGTACTAGCGTGGCGCTCGTGCGAGCGTACCTCGACAGCGCAACCGACGACGGTAGTAAGGGCCGATCCCGGACAGGCCCCAAGTGAACGGGCGCGTCTTCCTCGTCGGCGCCGGCCCCGGCGATCCCGGCCTGCTGACGGCGCGCGCACTGGAGCTGATCGCGCGGGCCGACACGATCCTGTACGACCGCCTGATCCCCGCCGAGGCGCTGGAGGGCGCCCGCGCGGACGCCGAGCTGCTGTTCGTCGGCAAGCAGGGAGGCGGGGAGTCGGACCGAAGCCGGGAGACACGCGCCTCCGGCGCTGGCCGATTCGGGGATGCGAGCGCAGCGAGTGTCTCCCCAATCGGTCCCCGTTTCGGCCAGCAGGAGCAGATCGAGGCGTTGCTGGTGGAGTACGCCCGCGCGGGCAAGGTGGTGGTGCGGCTGAAGGGCGGCGACCCGTTCGTGTTCGGCCGCGGCGGCGAGGAGGCGCTCACGCTGCGCGCGGAGGGCATCCCATTCGAGGTCGTGCCCGGGATCACCGCGGGCGTGGCCGCGGCCGCCTACGCAGGCATCCCCGTCACGCACCGCGGGCTCTCCACCGCAGTGGCGCTGATCACCGGGCACACCCGGGCGGATGGCGCCGGCGCAGAGGCGGGTGAGGCAGGGCGAGGCGAGGCGGGTGACGCAGAGAGGAGCGTGGGAGATGGTGAGGCCGGAGATGCTGAGGGTAAGCAGGGGGGACCAGGTGGCGAGGAGGAGGTGACGGCCCTCGACTGGTCGGCGCTCGCGGCCTTCCCGGGGACGCTCGTCTTTTACATGGGCGTCCGCCAGCTCCCCCACATCGCCACCTCCCTGATCGCCGCCGGGCGACCCCCCTCCGAGCCCGCGGCGATCGTCGAACGGGGCACGCTGCCCCACCAGCGCACCGTCACCGGCACACTCGCCACGATCGCCGAGCGGGCGCGCGCGGAGAGCATCCGGGCGCCATCGATCACCGTGGTGGGCGCCGTCGCCGGACTCGCCCCCCAGCTCGCGTGGCGCGCGCCGCTGCCGCTGAACGGGCACACGGTGGCTGTCACCCGCGCGCGCGCCCAAACCAGCAGGCTCGCCCGGCAGCTGCGAGAGCTGGGGGCCGAGGTGGTGCAGGCCCCGGTGATCCGCATCCAACCGCTCACGGATGGGGGGACGGGCCTCCAGTCCCCGCCGCTCGACCTCTCCCCGTACGACCTGATCTGCCTCACCAGCCCCAACGGCGTAGCCCAGCTGTTCGAGCGCCTCGCCCAATCAGGTCGTCATCCCGCCGACGCGCGGGCGCTGGCAGGTGCACGGGTAGCGGCGATCGGCCCCGGCACCGCGCGCGCGCTGGCCGAGCACGGGATCACCGCAGACATCGTCCCCGAGCGCTACGTGGCCGAGTCGCTGGTGGAGGCGCTCGCCGAGCTTCCGGTCCACCACGCGCTGATCGCCCGCGCGCGCGAGGCCCGCGACGTGCTCCCCGACGCCCTGCGGGCCCGCGGCGCCCAGGTGGACGTGCTGGAGCTGTACGAAACCGTCGCCGAGCCGCTCTCCCTGCCGGCGCTCGCCGCGGCACGGGCGGCCGACTACATCACCTTCACCTCATCCTCCACCGTGCGCTTCTTCCTGGAGGCCGCCGCCGGCAGCGGCGCGGACTTGTCGCCGGCCACGCGCATCGTTTCGATCGGCCCTGTCACCAGCGCCACGCTGCGCGAGCACGACCTCGAGCCTGACGTGGAGGCCGCGGATCACGACATCGACGGCCTGGTCGCAGCGCTGCTCGCGGATGCCGCCTCGCGCGATGAGTGAGAGCGCGCCGCTCGGGCATCCTCGCCTGCACCTGCGCAGCACCGACTCAACCAACGAGCGGGCCCGCGCACTCGCGCTGGCAGGGGCGCCGCACGGCACGCTCGTGACCGCCGCCGAGCAGACCGCGGGGCGCGGGCGCCAGGGGCGCCGCTGGAGCGCACCGGCCGGCAGCGCGCTGTTGATGTCGCTGCTCTTGCGGGATCTACCGCCACTGCTGCCGCTGATCGCCGCGGCCGCGGTGTGCGACGTGGTCGGGGATGAGGCCCGCATCAAGTGGCCCAACGACATCGTGCTGGTGCGCGGAGGGCACCTCGCCAAGCTGGCCGGGATCTTGATCGAGGGCCGCCCGCAGGAGGGCTGGGCGGTGCTCGGGATCGGCTTCAACGTGGCGGTACGGGTGGAGGAGTTGCCGACAGAGCTGCGCGACAGCGCCGCCAGCTTGGGGCTGTCGCAGGAGGAGATCGAGCCGTTGTTGGCGCGACTGCTCGCGGCGCTCCAGCGGCGTCTCGGGGAGCCGTCAGCCGAGGCCCTCGCCGCGTGGCGCGCACGTGACGCGCTGCGCGGACTCGAGATCTCGTGGGCCGGGGGGCGCGGGCGGGCCGACGGCGTCGATGGCGACGGGCGTCTGGTCGTCGAGCTCGCCGGCGGCGGGCACACCACGCTCGATGCTGGGGAGGTCCATCTCGCGCTGGGGGGTTAGCTTGCTCGTCGAGCAACCCGGCGATCGGGAACCCACACCGTAGGACGTATATTGAAGACTCTTGGGGCCATAGCTCAGCTGGGAGAGCGCCTGCTTTGCAAGCAGGAGGTCACCGGTTCGATCCCGGTTGGCTCCACCAAAACGTTGCTAATCGAACCAACGTCCAAAGACCCCCGTTCCCGCCAGGGCACGGGGGTCTTGGCGTCTTGGGGCAGTGTGCTGGCGACGACGGCCGGCGCGGGGTACGGCGTGGTGCTGGGGAGTTGGTGGATGGCGTCGCGGAGATCGTGCAAGGCGGCGAACGGCCCGGCCAGTTCGGCTTTGGTGATGGTTTCGTCGCAGACGTAGAGCGACTTGAAGAGGGCTTGGTTGAGCAGGCGCCGAACGGTGTCGTCGGCTCGCAGGTAGAGGTCGTGGAGGTCTTCGCCGATGATCTCAAGGGCGAGGTCGAGGGTGTCGGCGATGTCCTGGTAGCTGAGGTTCAGGCGAGTGATGAGCGCTTCGGCGTCTTGGCGTCGTAGTCGTAGGCGGGTCTGCTCGTCGTCGAAGAGCTCGCTGGTGATGCGGTCTTCGTAGTGCATGTTCAGGAGCTTTCGCTCCTGCTCGCGGATTTCTTGCAGGACGCCTCGGGAGCGGTCGATCTCTTGCTTGGCGGTGGTGACTCGTTCGCCGAGATCTTCGCTGAGCGCCCGGCGGATTTCCTGGCGTTCGGTGTCGGTGAGGGAGACGCCACGGTAGTGGTCTTCGATGGCGGTTTCCACGAGGTCGACGGGCTGGTATCCCTGGGGGCAGTTGCCGAGCTGGTTGCGTGGGCAGACGAAGTATTCGTAGTGGCCTCCGTTGCCTTTGTTGCGGGAGTAGACGAGGCGGCAGCCGCAGGTGCCGCAGCGGATCGTGCCCTTGAGGTAGTGCTGGTGCTTGCGGTCGCGCTCTCCGGCGAGACCGTGTGCTTGGAGGACGGCCTGGACTTGGTCGAAGAGTTCTTGGGTGATGAGCGGCTCGTGTCGGCCGGGGTATTGCTTGCCTCGGTAGCTGACGATGCCGGCGTAGTAGGGGTATGAGAGCAACTCGTGAACCCTAGAGAGGCCCAGCGGCTGCGGGCCTTGTTTGCGATTCCCGCGTGAGAGCAGGCCGCGGGCCTCAAGCAGCATCACCATGTCGTTGAGGCTGTAGAGGCCGGTGGCGTAGGTCTCGAACGCCCATGCGACGATCGGGCCGCGCTCGGGGTCGATGACGACGGTGCGGACCTCGCCGCCCTGTGGTAGCTGCTCTCGCGTGTTCAGGTAGCCGAGTGGAGCACGTCCTGGTGTGCCGCCGCGCTTGGCCTTCTCGGTGAGTCCCTTCATGACCTCGTTGGCGAGGTTGCGGCTGTAGTACTCGGCGAAGCTCGCCAACATGCCGTGCATCAGCCGCCCGGCAGGGGTCTGGTCGATGTTCTCGGTCGCACTGATGAGCCGCGCGCCAGCCAGCTCGATCTCGAACAGCATGTTGGCGTCGTCGCGACGGTTGCGCGCGAAGCGATCGACCTTCCAGCAGATGACGTAATCGACGTCGCGCTGCTCCTTGATGTGTTTGAGCATCCGGTTCAGCTCGGGGCGCTGGTTGGTCTTGGCCGACTCGGCTCGCTCGATGTACTCGTCGACCACCACGGCGCCAAACTCGGCTGCCTTCTGCACGCAGCGCTCGCGCTGTGCGGCGATCGACAGGCCATCGTCGTCGTAGTCGGTCTCCAACTGCCCACGCGAGCTTACTCGTAGGTAGAGCACGGCTCGCTTGACGGCGTCCGGCGGAGTGGTGTCGGTTATGTGTTTGGTGATTGTGAGTGTCATTTGGGGTTTCTCCTTTCCTTGGTGTTCTTGGTGTGCGGCTGCCATTGGCAGTAGGAGCGGCCACGGTGTCGTGGCCTTCGTCGCAGGAGTCCGAGGGCGTGCAGGCGGTGTGCGACCGTTTCGGCGGGTACTTGGTAGCGCTCGGCCAGGGCGCTGAGGTTGCGGTGTCCTGCCTGCCAGTCGGCGCGGAGCCACGGCGCGGGCATCAGCACGCTCAGCGCGAAGTCTGTGCAGAGCCCTTCGCTGCTGCTGCGGCTGCCAGCTTGGCGGGGTCGGGTGGCGTGCCCGCCGTCGATGAGGTGTTTTAGTTCGTGCAGGAGCGTCACACGCCGCTCGGCGGGCGGCAGGGTGCTGTCGATAAGGATGTCACCGCCGCGGCTGCTCGGTTTGCTGACACCCATCAGTCCTTTCACTGGTACCTGCGCCAGCGGGTAGACGGTTACGCCGTCGAGGTCGCTGACGATTCGCTCAGGTACCGGCGGGGCGGTGATGTGCGCTTCGTTGAGTAGGAGCTTGGCTTGTTGTTCGGCGACCCAGCGTGCCTCGCGGCGGGTTACTGACCATGCTGGGGTGAGTGCGCGTAAGCGCTGCACCAGCCGGGGTACCTTTGGCCCGGTCGTACCCACCCGTGCGTGCATCAGTCGTGGAGTTCTCCGCCTTGATGTTCGCGGCGGTTGCGGCGAATCTGATCGAAGACCTCTTCGATCTGCCTGATCTCCTGCGGGTCGAGTTTGTACTTCGTGCGAAAGTAGGTGCGGATCGCCGGTAGGTCGCTGGAGACCTTCCCGCGGGTGATCCGGTCGATCCGCTCCGGCGGGATGTCCAGCACCTCG
This sequence comes from uncultured Solirubrobacterales bacterium, assembly GCA_963814085.1. Lineage (GTDB taxonomy): Bacteria > Actinomycetota > Thermoleophilia > Solirubrobacterales > Solirubrobacteraceae > Palsa-744. The sequence goes on from CAWFBP010000003.1 coordinate 152,737, forward strand.
GCTACTTTGGTGAGCTTGCTCGGTGCTGGCGCGGTCATCTGCCCTTTCTCTAGGCGACTGAGCCAGCCGTAGGACGTGCCGGTCAGCTCGTCCAGTTTGCGCAGCGACAATCCCTGGGCGCGGCGAGTTCGCTTGACCAGCCGTCCGAGTTCTCGTGCTTGTACTTCTGTCATGTGCCATTCCCGTTTACTACCTCCATTGTATTACATAATGTGACGAATGTTAACTGTCTATCTTAAAACCACCGTGACGCCGGATAACCATTACCATTTTCTCCCTAATTATATATTGTGACCCCGGTGAGGTGGTAAGTGTGGGTGGCCCAAATCAATTGGATTTGAGCCACCCACCCCATCTTGTCTTTCGAGTCAGCCTTGCGGCTAAGAGGACTGCTCCAGCAGCGCGATCTTCTCGGTAATGCCGGCCTTGCGCTCATCAGCGCTGGCCTGCATCGCCTCGTACTCTGCCTGAGCCTCTTTGGCTCGTTCCTTGGCGACCTCGATCTCAGCGTCGATGCTTTCGATTGCTCGCCTGAGCGTGCCGATCGCAGACTCGACTGCTGTCTCGCTGGTCGTCTCGCGCCGCCTGGTGCGACGAGTCCCGCCACCGTTGCCGGTAGGGGGATTGCCGCCATTGTCCAGCACACGCTTGTGCTGGTAGTAGGCGCCGCGCAGGCTGTCGACCGGCTGGCCGTACTGCTCTGCGAGGGTCTTGAAGGCATCAGCCTTCTTGACCTCGCCCGAGGCAGTCATTGCCTCGACCTTCTCGTAGACTTCCTGTGCCTTGGTCATTGCCAAGTACCTCCGTGTTGTTGGATTGGATGGGGTTGCGGCGGGCACGACGACGCAGCCGGTTTTCACCGTGGTCGTTATGCACGCCGTGCAGCCATCCACATCCAGGGGCGCCACGGTGAGCAAGGACGACAGCCTTGCTCACCGTTGGCGCGTTCTCCGAGGTTGGCCCGCTGAGGGTCATCACCACTCTGTCCACGGAGCTTCATAGTGCTCGTCGGTAGCGATCACCGCGATACCGTCTCTGCCGAGACGCCATGCGATCTCGAACATTGCATCACGGTCACCAGCTAGCCGTTCCTTGGAGTACACGATGAGATAGGTCACGGGCTGGCCTCTGGTTTTCAGCATCATCACCTCTCGTAACCCCGGCCGTGTCGGCACGGATGACGATTCGTCAACGTACTCGCCCACGACCTCAGCGCGCATTAGTTTCGCTGCAAGGCGGCAATGCAAACGCTGTTGGTCAATCGACGGCACGCCGCGCATCTGATCCGCGTCGCCCGGCTCTGGCCCGCACAGGTATATAGCTGCTTGGACTGCCTCCTGAGTCTCCTCATCGCATTCTTCGTTTCTGTCTCTTGGCATCGTTACTTTCTCCTTCCTTCGGACCTCCTTTCGTAGTTGGTTCGAGAGGACTGCCGGGTCCGTCATGGCAGTACCTCCTCCTGCGCCGCCGAAGCGACCCAGTGGGTAAGGCGGGCGCAGGCGACCGGCACATAGCGCTCGTCACGTTCAATCCCGACGAACCGCCGACCCTCGATCACGCACGCCGCGCCGGTCGAGCCGCTGCCGGTGAATGGGTCGAGCACCGTGCCGCCCGGCGGGCAGACCAGCCGCGCCAGCCAGCGCATGAGGGCGAGCGGTTTGACCGTCGGGTGGGTGTTGCGCACCAGTCGCACCGCGCCGCCGCCGCGTGGGTAGATCGGCACCTCAGTGAGCGGCAGCGCCTCACAGCCGGCTTCGCGCTCCCGGCGAGCAGCCTTGCTGGCGAAGAACAGACGGCTGATCTCCCGTCCGGGATGGGCACGGCGATCGATCAGCGCGACCGGACACTCCGGCTGGCAGCGTCCCGGGCGGCACGCTGAAGCGTGCGAGAGCGTGATGTTCGCCGGCCAGAAGCCGCGGCCACCCTCTGGGCGCGGTACTCGTGCTGCGTCGATCTGGAGCGCGCCCGTGCCATGTGCCGCCAGGTTCGCGTCGAGCGTGCCTTTCATCGGCTTGCGCGCGAGCAGCACGGGCTCATAGGCCGGTTTCAGTGTGCTCCCGAGCCCATCGGTGCGGGGAGGCGACTTCGGGACGCCCTGCGCGTAGAGCCAGAGCAGCTGGTCGCGGATCTCAAACCCGGCCTCCTCGACCCCGGCGACGAGCCGGTGGAAGGTGCGCGGCGTCCCGAACGCCGCCAGCCACCCACCGGGCTTGAGAACTCGCAGCGCCTCGGCCGCCCACTCCGCCGTCCAGCCTTGAAACGTCACAGGGTCGGTCAGCTTGCCGCCGTCCCACGCCTCGCCGCCGAAGCCGATGCCATACGGCGGGTCGGTGATGATGGCCTCGACCGAGTTCGCGGGTAGCTCGGGCAGCAGCTTGAGGCTATCGGCGTGCAATAACAGCCAGCGTTTCGCATCGCCATACATCACCGGGCGCCCGGTAGTCGCTGCGCTCATGCTGCGCCTCCTGCCGCCGTGGCGTCCTGGCCGCAGAGCGCCTCAACGGCCTGCTCACTGGTAGCGATCGTGAACAGCCGCCGCGTCTGCTCAGGCAGCCCCCGGTGGATGTCGGCGAGTAGCGCCAGCCGCCCTGCGTCGGGCACGATCCACAGCACGCCGGGGAAGACCCCGGTCTTGGCCTGCTCTTCGCCGGAGCGGAAATACTCGCTGTAGGCGTGATGCTGGCGGGTCAACTGGCCGCGGTGCTCGCTGCTCAGGTCCACCTCCACGAAGAAGGAGTCCTCCCATTCCTTGCCGATGCCGAGCCGCACGAACGCATCGGGCTTGAGCACCCCCGCCGCGCCACCGAGCCGGGTATACCGCCTATGGCACGCGGGCTCTGCGTCGAAGTCCAGCAGCTCCACCCGCCCGGCCCGCTCCGCCTGCCGCAAGCGAACGTATAGGTCGCTGACGGCAAGCGTGTGCGCTGTCCACGTCGCACCAGGCTCGTGCGCGCTGCGCGAACGCGGCAGACCCTCACCAGCCCAATACGCCACCATCCGCCGCCCCGCTGGGCCGAGCGCGTAGACCCACGCCGAGGAGCCGCCGCCGATCCCTCCCTGACGGCGCTCCAAGCGATCGAGTACCCGCTGCTCAACCAGCCGGGCCAGCACCCGGCGAGCCCGACGTGCGCGAGTAGAAGGCGGAGCGGCAGTAGAAGTATTAGAAATATAAAAATAAAAAAATAAATGAGAGAGCTGCCGACCACTGACCAAGGTGAGGCGAGCGACCGTCTCCACGATCTGCCTCTCAAGGAGAGGCATCCCATCAGCCAGCGCCACCAGCCGGGGAACGCTGACCCGGCTCACGACCGGCCCCCCGCATGGGACAACAACACACACCACGCAAGGGCAAGAGCCCCTGGCGTTATTCGCCGAAAAGCCTCATGCCACAAGGGCGAACGGCGATCGTGACTCAAGGCGACCGGCGAGGCGAGCGGCGCAGCGAGCGGCACATCCCGGCGGAGTAGTCCGCAGCTCATGGTGCCTGCCTCCGACGGCGGCGCAACAGCGTCTCGCCAGCCTCGCTATCCCCGCTCGCCGGGTCGCTGTCGCTCAGGCCGTGGCGCTCCAGCAGCGCCGCGTCGACCTCCTTGGGGTCGTTGCCGTAGCGCGCGGCCGATTCCCGGCGTACCGCCTCGGGGTCGCTGATCGACTCCGGTGGCGCCACGGTACGGCCGGTGACTGGCGGACTGACATCACCCGGGCCGAGCCCGATACGCGCCGCGATCTCAAAGCGCCCGAGGGCCTGTAGTTCCTCGGCGCTCACGCCCGGCAGCTCCCGCGCCAGCAGCTTCGCGTCGTCGGCGTTCTGGCGGAACGCGACGAGCGTCGCCGCGTTGGTGAGCGCTGAGCGCGCCAAGTCGGTGGGGAGCTGGCTGATCGACTGCGCGGAGAGCGTCAGGCCGACGCCGAGGCCGCGGGCCAGCTCGAACAGCGAGTCCAACGGCATCGGGATGTCGGTGAACACCTTGGGCTCATCGACATAGACATAGAACGGACGTCGTTTCGCGGCCGGAACCTGGGAGCGGGCCTGCACGGCCTGGAAGAGTTCGTGGATTACGAGCGCTGCCAGCAATCTCGAGGCGGGCGAGCCGATCACCCCCGGCGACAGCGAGACGATCACCACCTGGCCGCGATTCAACACCTGGCGCATGTCCCACTTCGGCTCAGACTGAGCCAGCACCGAGCGCACCACGCGCCGGCCGACCAGCTCGTTGACCTTCCCGAGCGGCGACCCGAGCTGCTGGGCGCGGCCTTCCGGGCTCATCGCCTCAAACTGCGCCCACGTCGCTTTCAACAATGGGTCCTGCAACCGTCCGGTCAGGCGCCTGCGGAACGAGTCCGAGGCGAACAGGAACGGCAGATCGGCGAGCGTGGCCGTGCGGTCATAGGCCAGCGTCACGAGGGCCGCCCGTAGCCACTTATCTGAGCGGACCCCCCACGAGTCGATGAAGATCGAGCGGAACATGCCGAGCACCAGATCACCGGACAGCTCCGGGTCACCACCGCCGAACACCCGCAGCCCCGGCACCGGACCCGCCCGAGCAGGGTCGAGCACGATCACCTCACCCCGGCGACCCTCGGGCACCAGCCGCAGGATCTCCTCCGCGAGATCGCCCTTACCGTCGAGTACCAGGCAGCCACGACCGGCTGCCAGGTCTTGGGCCACCGCTCCCGCCAGTAGTGCGGACTTCCCGACTCCCGAAGGGCCGGCGGCAACCATGTGGCTGAGCGCACCGACGAGCGGCTGCGCCAGCGGTCGCTTCTCCATCCCCGGCCAGGTGGAGTACGCCAGCACCCGGCCACCCTTGCGCGGAAGCCGCACCGGAGGGAGCAGCTGGGGAGCGACACCGAGCACCAGGCCCGGCACCCGCGGGGCATCGATCGGCCAACCAATCAGGCCCATCAGCTCTGCCGGTGAGAACCGGCTGCCTTTGCCGGGCGGCACCCGCTCCACGAAGCGCTGCACATGGGCCGATCGGCAATAGCGAATCATGGGATGCCCACGCAGCCCGGATTGCGCTCGCAGCACCGCCGCCACCCGCGTCAACAGGTTCACGCCCCGCCCCTCGCTGCCTGCGGTAACCGCCACCACCGCACGGGCGTGGAGCACCGGCCCGCTGTACTTGGAGCGCAGCGCCGGCAGATGCGCCGGGTCGATCGGCCGCTCAGAGAACAACCGCACCAAAAGCCCCTGGTTACGAGCCAGCGACCGAGACTGACGCTCAGGCAGATACGGGCCGCGCGCCGGGCGCAGCGTCCAACGAACCATCACCTTCTCGCCACCATGCAGATCAGACAGCGCGCCAAGGAGCGCCGCCGCCGACTCACCACTGCGATCGCTGCGCAGCAACGGGTGACGACCACCCCACCGCGCCCGCGCCGCCGCCCGCCAGGTACTCACCGGGGCCGGCTCTACCGGCTCCAGTCGCACACCCGGCAGCAGACCACGCAAATGGGCGCGCAGTATCCCGAGCGTTCCCGGCTCAGCGTGCAGGTAATGGCGAATACCATCGACGTCGCCGACTAGCTCCAACACCACCTGCGCGGCAGTTGGCAAACCAGAGATACAACCCAGCACCCCCCATACCGCATTCTCGCTGACATCCGTTCCAAAGCGCAGCTCTACGCTCTCCATAACAGGAGCCCGCCGTCCGCGATCCACGAGTAACGTAGCCAGCCCCCCGCCGAACGCCAGCACCACGCCTCCCAAGACCGCTGCCGCCATCACGCAGCCCCCTGTGTACCGGGGCGTTCACCTCCGCCCACATCATCAGCCGGGCTATTCACCTCATCATTGGTTGGCGGGGCAGGTTGTGAGCGCTGGGTGCGATCTTCGACTTTGCCACGAGCAAGCAGCCAGATAGCGACCTCCATCTTGGTCCCATCGAGCTTACTCAACCGATCCTCACGGATTTTGATACTACGTGGCTTACGCCGTCCCATCGCTCACCTCCCTTCACCTACTTAATTTGTGACGCGACGTCACATTTAGCCTGGCATACGTTGTGACGTTTGTCAACAACATTTTTGTGAAATAGTTATCACTGCGTGTACCACCAGATAAGACGCAACACGGCCACGACGGCAGCGAGCACTACAAGGGGGACGAGCAGTCGAGGCAGTACCGCAGCCAGTAGCTCAAGGCCGATAACGGCGGCGATTAGCGACCACATCAGGCGTTCCCATGGCGGCTTGCTGTGATTCACCGCTGCCGCCTCCGACTGTCCAGCTCGTCCAGCTCATCGCGCAGCGCTCGCCGGGCATCCGCCCCATCGCGGCGCAGCTCCGACTTGACCTGGGCCGCATCAAAACGGCGACGGATGTCGTGCAGCTCGACCATCGTGCGGTAGCTCACTGCGCTTTTCGGTGGATTGTCGAAACCGAGCGCGAGCGCCACCAGCACTATGACCACCATGCCCACGATCACTACCAACCAGATCACCTTGACCACCGCCTGCGCCGACGTCGTGGCCGTTGGCTCAAGACGTAGGCCAGGCGCAGCTTGTCGGCCACCAGCGGTGCCGCGCCCGGCCGCTTGTGCACTCTGGCCCACTGCGCCGCCGCAGAGTCAATCTGCCGGTCAAGGTCGGGATCAAGCGCCAGCGGATCAACCGAGCGACGCCGGACGACGCACCACCTCGCCAGACCGCCGGCCACCCCGCCGCCGACCCCACCGGCCATGAGCGCCAAGAGCACGGTCAACATCGCCATCATCCTCCAAAGCGCCGGGTGATCCGGCGATTGTTGATGGCCGACAGACGCTCGACGTGCCGGGCCACCAGCTCGACCTTGGCGGCCGACTGCCCGGCCCGGCTCATGCCGTAGTCGAGCAGGTCCAGCTCCTCCTCCAGGGCCGTGCGCGACGCATCCGCCACGGCCTGGCTATCCAGGCGGTCCATCTCGCTCTGCGCGCGGGCTGCAAGCGCATGGCGAAAGACCGTCAGCTCGGCCTTGGCCTGGGCGCGGCTGGCCCGCGCCGCCTGGTGCGGACTCAGCGACCCCCCGGCATCACTTGGAACGGGCAGATAAGGCATGTTGGGGCTCCTTTCGGGACTCGTGGGAGAGGGGATCAGCAGTAGGGGCCGGGCTCAGGCTCAGCCGGCCCGACGCCGACAGCGCCCGAGGGTGCCGAACGTCACGACGGACGAGTTCGGGGAGGCTGGGAACCGTGCTGGCCTCCTCAGCGATGGCGACGCGCAAGCCGCCGACCGGCGATTGGATGGCCGCTTCGAGTTGCGCCCGCTGGCTGGCCGTCAGGGTGGCGCAGCAGATGCCGACGACATCGCAGAGGTAGCAGTGGTCGCAGGAGGCCATGTGGCTGGCGCAAGGGTGCGGGCGATGCTGGTTCATGGCAGTAGTATCCCTACCTATTACCTATGTCCGCAATATCTAAATGGTCATTCTTGGCAGCACATGACATTGGAATATGTTTGGGCGTGACAAATACGATAGGACGTGACATTTGATGGGACGCAAATCTGAACCGAACGGTTTTGGCATCCTGCTCAACCACATACGGAAAAGCACGAGTGAAAAGCAGGAGGGTTTCGCAGCAAGACTGCACGTCAGCCGCTCTCTTATCACCAACGTCGAGACCGGCACGCCGCCAAGTAGCATATTTCTCGCGCTACTAGCTGCCGAGTTTCCAGAGCGGGAGACTGAAATCTACGCCACCGCCGAACGCTATAGGCTCCCTAAAACCAAGAAACGAGGACGGCGCGCTCCAGTACCTTTGCAGGCCAAGATTAGCTCACAACTCGCCTCTGGCGAATTGCAAGAGGCCCGAGACACTCTCAAGCATTGGATGTCCACACCCAAACCAGATGAGCACTCTTTGTGGGCGGTTGAACATATAAGTCAAGTGGAGAGGATGCTTGGTAACTTCGAGGCTGGTCGCGTTATGCTGAGGTGCGCGATTGAACTAGCGCGCCTTGAGCGCGGCAACGATAGTAAGGCAGCTTCTCTTTGGGAGCAGTATGTCCTTTTTTATTGTAATGATCACGAAATGGCGTTGGACATCCTGGGGACAGCGCTACGCGAACACCCAACCGCCGCCCCACTCTGGTACCGGAAGGGAGTAGCGCATTGGGAGGCGAGCGAATTGGGCAATGCTTACGCTGCTCTAACGACAGCTCTGGCCTATAGGGGTTCACGAATTGACATATTGCCTATTCGGGCTCAGATTTTGCTCGACTGGGAACGTCCAGACAATGCCTTGGCAGACCTTGATGAGATGTTGGCAAATCCAGCAGAGCTTACACCTCTGCAAACTACCTTCGCTCAGTGCATCAGGGCATACGCCAATTTTAGACGTCAAATGCCAGCCTATGGCCTGAATAGTTTGGATACATATTCACGACCGGATCGGGAGATATGTGCAACGTCGATTCGGGAACTGGAAGAGATAGCGGAGGCCATGCCAGATAATCCCTGGCCACGATATTTTGGCGCTATGTGTATGCGAGCATTTTATGAAGATCTACAAGTGCATACTGACGTGGACTTGATGCTCGGTGTTGACCCGCCACGTCCTCGCCTTGAAGCCGCCCTAACCGCTCGATTGCACGCAAAGCAGGATTTGGAAGCGGCACTCAAATGTCAGACGCCGCCCCTGAGCCAAGGCAGGATTGAGCATATAGAAGAGATATTGCGCTCCCTAGATCAACAGTCCTTGCCAGCAATGTAGGCATATGACATAGTGTAGTTACAGAATCGAGGTTGGTATGACTGTCAATAGCGAGCCTGGTCACACGCAGAATCAAGAGGTGCCTTTTGGTCGGGGTCCTGAAGAGGTGCCCTTTGGTAAGGTCCCCGCTCTGCTGGGTCTACGTGCAGCGGATGCACTGTATGACCTCTGCGACGTACCGCCGTGGACAGAGGACACTAGGGGGCGTTGGCGGGTGAGTGATCGGCGAGCTTTTCACGGATGGCTTCAAATTGAAGGAGACACGCCGGAGGCGCAAACTGCACTTGGTAATCAGGATGAAGATTCACTAGAGCGCTTGAATGATATTTTGCACAAATACCATTCAGCCATGCCCTATGATGAGGCTGAACGATTCTGGCTTTTTGTCACGGCTTGTGAGGCTCCTCAAGAGCTGTCCTTTACTGAGTCCTTCCACCACATCCGCAAGCAAGAAGCCAGGATCGTATCGGCTGGGCTGCGGCGAGTAGTCTACGGCCGTGAACTCTTGGGTCGCTGGTGGTCATGGCGCAGAGACACCGATCAATTCAGTGGGCAAGGCACGGTAGATATCGCTCGTGAGGCCCTGCGGGAACTCATAGTTATGGTTGCCCCTTATCACCTAGCCGATGATGAAGATCATTCCTAAGAACCATGACGGTAGATCGCAGTCGTCGGTTGGTTCTTTTACGCATTTACTTCTTACTGTAGCGTCTCACGCGACCGTCCGTCCAGGTCAATCCGGCGTCATGCCACCCGCACCCGCACGGTGGCGCTGGAAGCGGGTTCGTATTCGTTGCCACGGGCGATAGCCCGCAGCAACGTGTGACTGCCGCGAAGACCAGCAGGCACCGTGCATCGCACATTGGTCACACCACCAACAGCGGACGTGCTCCCAATGCCCCGCCAGTGCCCGTGGCTCTGGGCCTGCACCAGCACACGCAGTGCCGGGTCGCTGATTGGCTGGCCTTCAGGCGTGCTGACGCGGACTGCCACCGTGCCATGCAGCGGCAACACCCGTCGGCGGGGGATGAACAGGCGAACCTCATGCTTGACGTAGGCCGTGAAGCTGTATGGCCCAGGCGCTGCGGTTGTACTACATCCGTAGAAATTGGCGAAAAACTCTAGTGGCAGACTGCCACTAACCGTTGCCTGATACGTCAGTTCGGCCTTGAGATTGTTGTTGACGGTACTCTGGACGAGTGGGATAGTCGTCGGAAAATTGAAGTCGGTGGTACCAGGAGCAAAGAGATTGACCATAACCTCCGAGGATTGGACTTCCCAGTCCACCTGCACCGAATCCCCGACCGTAACCGGGAGCGTCCACCAGGAGCGGTACGCCTCTACGCCACACTCTTCGGGCTTGACACCACCATAAGCGAGGTCGCCGAACTCCGGCTGGCCATAGGTGACGGCCGGGGCGGCAGCAATCGAAGCGCCACCACCGGCAGCAGCGGTGCCTGGCACCGCCAAGAGGCTGGCAATCCCCAGGCTGATGAGGCCAATGGCTCGTCTCATGTTGTCGCGATCCCTCCCCTTCGGTGTGGTGGTTGGCGTAGAGCTGTTCTTGCTAACCGACTAGCAGGAATAGGCTACACGATCTTTAGATCGCCCGACCAGCCCGCCAAGCTCCCGAGGCCAGAACCCGCCTGGCCGCCTTCGCCGAGGACTACACCAAGCGCGATGCCGCGCTGGAGCAAGCCGGTGAAGACCTCCGGCAGGAGCGGGACGAAGCCATCCGCACGGCTTACGGCGAGGGCCTGCCCATGAAGGCCATCGCCGAGATCATGGGCATGAGCCACCAGCGGGTGTCGCAGATCATCAGGAGCTAGGGCCTCGGGCGAGCGCGTAAGAGCGGCCCAGGCCACCGGGGCCATCGACACACGAGTAGCCGACGCGGCTACTGCTCCGGCTGCCCGCCCTCGATCACCCACAAGCGGGGGAGACGCAACGGTGGCTCGCCCACACCGCCGAGCGTCCGGCTGGTGACCTCAGCCACACAGAACGCGTCGGCCAGCATCGCGCGGGCGAACTCGCTGATCGCGTCATCGATGACCCGGCTCGCCCGTTCGTGCAGCCGGCCGAACAACGCCAACACGTCAGCGTCGCTCAGCTGCACCTCGTAGCGCTCGCGGGAGCCCATCTTCTCCCACCCAATCTGATCCAGCAGCCGCGCGGCCTGCTCGAAGTTGCGGCGCAGCCATTCAGCGCGTTTGACCTCGCTGGCTTCCAGCGCCGCCGCAAAGCTCCCGACCTCGGCCAGGTCGCTGACCACGAAGCCATATACGGCGTTGCGCTGCGCCCGATCCAACACGATTGCCATACCAGGGCCTCCGATCCGAGGGACAGAGCGGCCCAGACCCCCCGGAAGGAGCCAGGGCCTGGACCGCCCCCAAAGGAAACCTGTTCACGCCCTGATATGGCAAGCTGTGGAGCCGGCCAATCATCGTGAGCCGTGTACTGACGAGCCGATGGTGGTGGCACTGTCACAAATCCCTGGTTAGCCGTAGTTACTCAGGTGGCTCGCCCACATTCACAGGTATCCATGAGTGCGCAAGTGCACGCGCTGCGCCAAGGGACAGAATCCTTCGACGACAACCCGCCTATTTTGCCGGAAAATCCGGCAAAACCCGGCGGGATTTTTGGCGTCCTGGGCGGCTGGTAGACCTTGCTGGTGAAAAGGTGAAAACGTGACCCCGGCTGGACGGAAGCCAGCCGGGGTCGTACACAGGAGGTACAAGCTCCCATGCCAGCCAATCATACGCCAGAGAGCGACACATACCTGGAGCAGCGCGCCATCGTCCACCAGCTACTCCGCGACAACGACCACACCGAGCGCTGGACACCCAGGCAACTACAACGCGCCCTCTCAGACATCACACCCGAGAGGGTCGATGAAGCCCTCACCGAGCTGGAGGCCGCCGGCGTGGCCTGGCGCTTGGACGAGTACGTCGGCGCCTCACGCTGCGCCCGCCACCTGTTCTCGCTCGACCTCATCGGCATCTGAGAGGCCACCATGCGTCTCTCCGAAATGGGCCTTGAGCCCACCACGCTGGCCTGCCTGCACCGCGGCGGCATCAACACCACCTACCGCCTGCTTGAACACACCTGCCGCGAGCTGATCTGGCACTCCGAGATCACCCCCGAGGCGCTCTACGACGTGCTGTGTGCCCTACGCCGGCACGGCATGACGCTAAAACCGGTCACCAACGGGATCGAGCGGCCGGTGAACGACCGCAACCTCGAGGTCTTCCGCCTGCGCGTCGTCGAGGGCCATAGACTCAAGGCAACCGGCGAGCAGCTCGGTATCGGCGTCGAGCGCGTCCGGCAGATCCTCGCAGCCTGCTTCGGCCTCCGTGGCGCACCACCCGCCGTCAAAGCCAGACCCCACCGCATCGAGCGCCGAAGCTCGCCGCCCGACTGCGAGCAACTCGGCCGCGCCATAGGGCGCCTGCGCTCCGCCAAAGGGCTCACCGTCGATGACCTCGCCGCTGCGGCCGACACGAGCGCCGAGCAGCTGGCCCGGATCGAGGAGGGACTGCGCGATCCCACCTGGACGACCCTCTCCAGGCTCGCCACCGCGCTCGACACCACAACCGCGCTGCTCGCCTACGCCATCGAAACTGAGCAACCCACGGGTGGCACCTGATGTCTGGTCGCCATCTGATCCTCGTCACCGAGACGGACGACACCATCGGCCGCCCGATCGTTGACCAACTCGCCGCCGACGACCACCCAGCCAAGATCGCCCGCAGCGCCAACCACGCCACCGCGCTTGCCAGGCAGGAGCCGCCGGCGCTGGTGGTGCTCGGCGCGCTCGACACACCGACCGGCGCCCTCGCGCTGCTGCGTGCGATCCGCAGTGATGGCCCGGACACTCCGTGGCAGCCCGATGTGCCCGTGATCCTGCTCAGCTCCCACACCCAGGAGTCCGACTTGCTGAGAGCCTTCGAGGCCGGCGCCGATGATTTCATGGCCCATCCTCCGAGCTACCCGGAGCTACGCGCCCGCCTGCGAGCCCTCCTGCGCCGCGCCTACGGCTCGGGGAGTGATCGGGTGCTCAGGGTCGGCCCGCTGAGGATCGATACCGCCGCCCACACCGCCATCCTCCACGACCGGCTCCTCTACCTGCGCACGATGGAGTACAACCTGCTCGTCCACCTCGCCCGCGATCCCCGGCGTGTCTTCGGCAAGCAGGAGTTGTTGCGGGCCGTATGGGGATACCCCGTGATCTGCGCCACACGAACGCTCGACAGCCACGCCAGCCGCTTGCGCGGCAAGCTCGCCACCCGAGACGAACGGTGGATCATCAACGTGCGCGGCGTCGGATACCGGCTCATTTGAGGCGCCCAATGGCACTTGTGCGACATGTTGATTGAGGCCGCACTAAGCGCGGTCAGGCGCCAACCATGCTGGATGCCTCTCGTTCGATCCGGCCGTCATCAGGGCTTGAGAGGGGCTAGCTCGCTGTGTTCTCCTCATCGCGTGCGACAAGCCAGTGTTCCGAGCGTCGCTACCCATCCTATCCATCCGACCTGCTCTTGCCGTACTGTTCCACGCCATGTCTACGTTAGACCCGTTCAAGACCCATCACGAGCCTCCGAGCCAGCGCCTCGATCTTGCTATGGGCGTGCTTGCTGGCGTGTTGGCTGCGCTGGCCGTCCGACACTCTCTGCGGGAGTTTGCCACGTGGGTCGACATTTGCGGCGCGGCCGCACTGGGCTTCTCAGCGTCGTACTGGCTGAGGCGGGAGATGCTGTTGCCAAAACCGGCGCTCGACCTGCCCGCTCGGGATGCATTGGAGCTAGCCCGCTCGATCCAAGAGGCCGAGTATGCCAGCTATGCCATAAGTAGCGACTGGATCGACTTGTGGCGTAGTGACGCGTTTACGTATTACCTGTCACTCGACCAGGTCGCGAGCCTGTCAATCTACACTCGACACCAACATTCGCCACTAAAGGGCTTGACTGATAGCAGCGACGAGCGTGATCGCTTTGTTGGCGATTGCCGCACCCTCATGGCCGAAGTCGCACGGGGCGATCCCCCCATCGGTGAGCATCGTATGCGTATTCTGATATATCCGCGAGACGTTTACGAAAAGTATAAAGATCGCTTTATCAATCTTCTGCGACTTCATTCGGCGGGACGTATTCCTTGCATCCCTCTCATCACCGAGGAGCTCGAAGATAGGCTAACTCCCGGTGAGTGCCAGGACGTTGAGCAGTTGACGTCTGGGCGCCTGAACCAAGCCCTCCTTGACAAGGTTCCGCCTCAGCCTCGGTGGACTGCCTATCGGTTGAACAAGGTTACGGAACAGATGCATGGGCCATTGGTGTTCCCTGATCTCTTGCTCATCGATCCAACGGGCGCTGACACCGGACAGCTGTGGTGGTACACTGGTGGCAGGGTACGTCATGCTGATTGTCCAAAAGATAAGACAGCGGTCGATGCTGCCTATGCGGTATTTCGTACTCTCTGCACAAAGGGAGCTGACGCCGTTTGGGCGAATTTCGGCTCTGGTAATATAGGAAACGTACCCATCACTACTTATACTGGTAGAGATCTCAATGCCCTATTTTTCGCATTGAAATATTATCGTGACTGGCTCGAATGGATCGAAGAAAACAGTGGCACAGATCCAGATGCTGCGACCTTGGCTGGCTGGATTGCAGGAGAGTGGACGACGTTGACCCACTTCATAGATAGCCTGCCGTCAAACGGAACGGATGAAGTGCATGTCCTTGATGTCGGGTGTGGCTTTGGTCGCCACTTGATCGATCTAGCTAAGACTCGGTCGAATGTCACTGGACTCGGAATCGACGTAGTCCCTGGCATGGTCGCGGAGGCAGCCCATGATGCGCGAATCAAAGACTTGGAGCAGCGGCTCTACTTCTGCGAAGACGACGCCGTGAGGCTTGAAACCTGTCGAGATGGCGAGTTCGATGCAGCAATATGTATGACTAACACTCTCGGCAACCTCGAAGAGGGCAAGGCGGCTGAGGCGATCAGCCAAATGTATCGAGCGTTAAAGCCAGGAGGTAAACTGCTCATCTCTGTTTATGGCGCTTCCTCAGTCAGCCCGCGCCTTGCTTCATATAAGACGGTTAAGCTCCATGTGAAGGAAGTAGGAAGAAGGATCAAAGCGGCCGAGGGACTGGAATCATCGTACTTTACCGAGGATGAACTCAAGCAGTTGCTTACGAGAGGCGGCTTTCAAAACGTATCCGTTACGAAACCCGGCGGTATAGGACTCGCGGCCCGTGGCTCCAAGGCGTAGTTCGCCCCCAAGATATGGCCCCGTCTATCATCGCCGATTGTGCGACGCATGTACGAGCCGCGCACCGCTTCGATGATCTAGCCACGTAGCAATTCAGCTTATTCAGCGTCGGCTCAACCAAGAGTACCAGGATGCGTGGTCGGCCAGTTGCCGCGAACCTGCACGTTAATGCGCCGCGCCGTGTCGAGGAGGAGTTTGCTGTCGGTCACGCCGGCGCTAACCAGTTCGAGCGCACTGAGATGCAGGCCGATCGTTGGAGTCGGGAAGGGGTTCGCGTCCGCGGCCGCCACATCTCTCAGGGCCTTGAGACAGCCTTCGCGGCCGCCGGGGGAAACAGCCCCTTCGAGGTCGAGTTCGTATTGCGCGATTTCACGGACCAGCAGGTCGCGGCTACCTTTTGCGATGAGGTCGTTGGCGATCTCTGCGATTTCGGCTTTGAGGGTCTCCTCATTCACGGAAGCAAACTCTACTCCAAACGAAGCTGGTCTGGCGCATGGGCGACGCGCGCACATTGCCGCCTGCGCGACACGGCCACCGATTGAAGTCCGAGGCATATTGGTTCATAGTGTGAATATGCCCGAGCAAGCCTCGACCGACACCGACTACGATGCCCTGCTCGCCAAGGTGATTGCACTAGCCGCTCGTAACGGCGTTGAGGATCTGCACGCCGCTGGCGCGTTCTCCAACCAACAGGCACCATCGCTGAATCGCCGCTTGCGTGGTCGAGTCTACGAGCTCCTGATCGCCACCCGCCACCGCGATTCGAGCCGGCGCCGCGATCCATTCACCGCGTACATAGACGACCTCGCCCACGGCTACACGGGGAGCCATGCCACCGCCGCGCTTCAGGGCGCCGTCGCCCGAGCCGTCGATGACTTTGCTGCCGCTGAGGCGATCGAGCCAGACATCGCCTGGCAATTGGGCGAGGCAGCGACCAAAGCGGCGCTGGCCGCATACAAGACGATGAATCGACTGAGCCGGGGCAGATCCAAGGACGAAGAGCGGAATCGCTCCGCTGCGGAGTTCTGGCTGATGAGCATTCCGGCGTATTGGGAGGAGCCTGTGGTCAGCCCCGAGTTTCAGAAGCTGCTCGATAGGTCAGCCCATGACCGATTGGCACTCTAGTGGTTCGTCCGTGAAGTTCTTGGGTTATGCCTCGAGGACCTTGCCGGTGTAGGTCCACTTGAATGGTTTGGCGGTTTGGTTGTAGGTCTCGATGAATGCGAGCATCTGCTCGGCGAGGTCTTCCTCGCTGAAGAACATTCCGTGCTTCAGGAGCCGGCGGTAGAGGATCGAGAAGAAGATCTCGATCTGGTTCAGCCACGAGGCGTGCGTTGGGGTGAACTGAAAGCTCCAGCGCGGATGCTGCTCCAGCCAGTCGGTGACCTCTTGCGTGCCGCGAGTGGAGAGGTTGTCACTGACCGCGACGATCTTCTGGCCCTTCACAACCGGGATCTCGGAGTCGAGCTGGTCCAGGAAGCGGATCAGGTCAAAGCGGTTGCGTGTCTTTGACGCCATCGCGAGCACGTCACCCTCGTGAACTTTCAGGCACGCGAATAGGCACTGCGTGCCGTTGCGGGTGTATTCGTGCTCGCGCCGGATCGGGCGCCCATAGGCTGGCTGGATGTCCGGCTTGGTGGGAGCCTTGGCCTGGATTCCCGTCTTCTCGTCCAAGGAGACGACGAGCACGTTCTCTGGCGGATCTACGTAAAGACCACAGATCTCGCCCAGGCGCTCCTCGAACTCCGGTTGGGAGAAGTCGCTCATGATCCAGTAGTCAGTCAGGTGCGGCTTGACCTCCGCGCGCGAGAGGATCACATGCGCCTGGGAGCCCGACATCCCGACCGCCTCGCCGAGTTGCTCATAGGTCCAGCGTTCCTGCTGCGCTCCCTCGGGCGTCTCAGGCGGGCGGGTGCACGCCTTCGCAATCAGCCGCGCCCTGTCCTGCTGTGAATAGATCAGCGGTTTGCCGGATCTCGGCAAATCCCCGAGCCCGGCGATCCCGTCCCGCTCATAGCGTGCACGCCACTTCTGCGCCGTGTTCACCGAGCACCCCACCAACCGGCCGATCTCAGCCGCCGAGCGGCCCTCCGCAGCCCCGAGCACGATCTGGGCGCGCTCGAGCATCCGCACCTCCGCGGTGCTAGAGCGAACGATCCGATCGAGCTCCGCTCGATCCCCATCGTCGATCTCGATGCGCTTCGCCAAAGCAGGCATACCGAACCCCCATCATCGCTGGACACACCAGCAACCGGTTCGGCAAAGACTACGAGACCCCTCCAACCACACCCAAACTAAAAGGATGCACCACTAGACCGAGCCTGAGCACGCCGCCAGCACATACCGGCCCCGCGCAATCCGCACGAAGCGAGGCGAAGCACCCGAGACGTTGGCAGCCAGGGCACCCTTGATCGAGGACCATGCCACCGGCTCCGCCAACGATGCCTCAACGGCTGCATGGATGTCCTTCGCCCGCATCGGCTCCCCCCGATCGGCCAGCACCCGGACGACCGCCTTCAGCACCCAGCCTGGCCGGCGAGGCCGCTGCCGACAGGCCACAACCGGCCGTCGAGGTTCGCCATTCGTCCGCACGGCAGCCAGTTTCCCGGCCAAACGGCCCAACGACCCCTGTAGATCGTGGTTCGATAGAACTCCGATTAGGTCCATTTTTGGAGACCTAAACCTCGCTAATCGAACCAAGCTGGGCACCCAGTCGATGATCGTGTCGTCCGGCGAGGCTGTGGGCTGTTAGGGCCGGGCACCAGAGGCACCATGCGAGCCGCCGGAGCCGCCGCACCGCGAACTCATCCCGAGTACGACTGCGCTGTACCGCGGGTGGCGGGCTTGCCAGCACGACGGAGACCGCATTTTCCATGCCAGAAAGCGACGCTTGCGCGTGGCCCGTTATCCTACTCTGCGGATACGATCAGAGTCCCGTCACGATTCCTGTCGTCGCAACTCGATCGCCCCCCTCGGCCATGACCGCAACCACAACATCGGGACCAACGGCGCCGGTTCCCAAGGATCCGCAGCCTAGCGTTGATCGGATCGACGGCCTCGCAAGCCGGATCCTCACTGGCGACATCCTACTACCGAAGTTCCAGCGCAACTTCGTATGGGATCGTCCACAGATCATCTCTCTGCTCGACTCTGTAGCTCGCGGCTATCCTATCGGCAGCGTCCTCCTCTGGCAGAGTAGCCAAGAGCTTCGTAGCGAGAACCGAATCGCAGACTTGGAGATTAAGCCTCCGAAGTCGGGGTATCCGGTCAATTACCTCCTCGACGGCCAGCAGCGTCTCTCGACGATCTGTGGTGCGCTGCACTGGTACGGCTCGGATCCAAAGAGTCGCTGGAACCTCGCCTACGACCTGCGTACCCAACAGTTCATCCATCTCGACACTCTTGACGACCCGCCGCTACACCAGATCAGGCTCAACAAGATGCCCGATCCATCAAAATACTTCGGCCAGATGGCCGCTCTGGATAGCGCAGATAAGGACGAGCTCCGAATGCGGGCAGATGCGCTTTTTAATCGATTCAAGGACTACAAGGTCGCCACCGTGACGCTCGGCGATATGTCGATCGAGGACGTTGCCCCGATTTTCGAGCGAATCAATAGCACGGGCACGCCGCTCACGATTGTAGATCTCATGCGCGCGGCTACGTGGAGTCCCGAGTTCGACCTGATTGACACCATCGACGCTTTGCTCTCGGCTATGGCATCGAAGGGCTTCGGAGCTATCGATAAGAAGGTTGTGCTACGCAATTTGTCAGCGGCCGCTGGGGGTGGCTTCTCGACGGACAGTATTGATGAGCTTCGCAAGCTCCAACCCCCAGCACTCAAAGCTGCCGCCGAGGACACCGAGAAGTCGTACTTCCGGACCGTCGATTTCCTAGCAACTCAGATGAACGTGCCATCCGCACAGATCATCCCGTACTCGAACCAGGTCACCGTACTGGCTGAGATCTTTCGGAGGACTACTTCGCCTACATCTGCTCAGTACGCTGCAATCACTCAGTGGCTCTGGCGTACTGCGGTGGCTGGCTACTTCAGCGGCTGGAATACTGGTGAGATGGCCTCCGACCTAAAGGCCGTCGCAAACTTTGCTGATGGCAATGGTGCCGACATCGCGGTCGATATCACCCCTCCGCGGCCCGAGATATGGACGACGCGGCAGTTCCGGGCCAACAATGCACACGCCAAGCTGCTTGCGATCATTCTCGCTCATCTTCGGCCCGTCGACCTGCTGACCGGCCAGCTAATCGATCCCGGCGAGGCACTCGCTTGGACGAATCAAAGAGAGTTCCACCACTTTTTCCCGAGGCATTACCTTGAGAACAAGGGGATCGCTCGTCAGCGTATCAACGCTCTTGCAAATATTATCATGCTTACGTCCGACAGCAACAAGAAGATCTCGAATCGGGCCCCCTCCGACTACCTGCGGGACGTGGAGGACGCTGCGCAACAGGCGGGCGCGAGCGTTCAGAGTTGGCTCGATCCCAATCTAATCTCTGCCGAGGCGTTTGAAGCTGCAAAGGACGACGACTTCGAGCGGTTCTTGGCGCTTCGAGCACAGACAATCCACGCTCACGTTTTCGGGCTTGCCGGCTGGCCTGACGTTGCGATAGGCTCCCCCGTTCTCTCCCTCGGTAAGGATGATTCGGAGATGCTGGTCGCTGCCGAGGAAGATACGGATTATGTGTTCGAGTCGCCAAAGGCCGACGCGGTCGCTGGCGACATTCACAGCTCGAGCGGATGAGCGTCAATGTGTCGGCAGATGTTGTAGCGGATTGCGTGGTAGATGATCTCGAAGCTCGGCCTTTGAAGGACAAACCTGCTCCTTGCGACGGGGCAGTAAGTTCAGCGCCCGGCAGTTGGACGCGCTGAAAGACGAGCACCTCGGCGAGCTTGTCGAAGTGCGCGTCGCGGTGGAGTACAGCGAGGCCACCGTGCTCCGCGGCTGCCGCGGCGATCAGCGCGTCGGTGACGGGCACGCGGTGGTAGCCGTCGCTACGCTCGGCCAGCTCGCCGAAGGCGCTCATCGCGGCGTCGGCGACGGCGCGATCGTTGCGCAGGATTCGCAGCGCGTCGAGCTCGGCCTCCAATGCGAGGTACTCGGAGGTGCTTCGCGCCGAATATAGGATCTCCATGCGCACGATTGGCGTGATCCACATGCGATCGTCGAGGATCGCCTCGTGAACGAGGGCGCCGAGGTCCTCCGGGAGCGCCGCGATGCGCCACCAAGCGGAGGTGTCGGCGATGAACGGCTGGTCGCTGCGCAGCAGTTCGGCGGCGTCCACCGCGGCTATTGCTCAGTATCGGTCAGCTGCTCGATGCGCGCGAGCGTGTCGCGATCCAGACCATCCGGGCTGCGCAGGCGCTCGGCGAGGGAGCGTAGGCGCTCGGCGCGCTCCTGCTGGCTCAGCGTCGGCTGCTCCGCGGTGGGCGTCGTGCTCAGGACCGAATGCTTCACGCCGTCAGGGTAGCGCGCGAGACCCCGGGCGCTGCACCTCGACCAGCACGTAGCGCCCCCGCGCCACCCGGACCAGTCGTCCCGACGAGCCCGCAACGTCCGAGGCCAGCGCACCCTTGACCGAGGATCGCGGCACCGGCTCGCCCACCAGCGCCTCAACGGCCGCGTGGATGTTCTTGGCCCGCATCGGTTCGCCCCGGTCGGTCAGCACTTGGACGATGGCCTTGAGCACCCAGCCAGGCCTGCGGGCTCGCTGCCGGCAGACCACGGGCCGCCGCTGAGGCCCGCCACTGGCCCGCAAGGCCGCCAGCTTTTCGGCCAGACGGCCAAGCGACCCCTGTAGGTCGTGGTTCGAATAGTGTCCAAGCAGGTCCATACGAGAAAGGCCGTCCGTCCCCTTGTTGCCGAGGGGCGAGGCTCAGTGTGTGGTGCCTTCAGCCCACATGCCGATCGGCGCCTCCTGGGCTTCTTCCTTCCACACATATTTTTCGGGCGGCCCTTCTTCAAGGGCCTTGTGGTGTTCGGAATAGATGACCGTTTCAGCCTTCGAAAACCAGTAGGTGATGCTTCCGCCGAGGGGCAGGAAGGTCAGGTAGTAGGTGGTTCCGGAGGTGACCGGAACACTCAGGCCGCCGACTTTCCCGATCGCATTCAGGCCCAGAGTCCCCGTGATGGTCCCCTGGCCCAGGACCCTCCCCGGTTTCCCGCCGACTGATTCCTGGATCCCCAGTATTAATGAGGTCTCCGATGGCGCATACTTGTAGCCGCCGGCTTCGAAGTAGAGCGTTTCGACGGTCCCGGATTTCAGCGCCGTGAACTTCAGCGGCGTCACTTCTTCGGCCTTCGCGTCCCCACCGTTCTCGTGAGCCACCTTGACGCCCATCAGCAGGGCAGGTTCACCCGGCGGCGGAGGGGGTGCAGCCGCGACGACCGCAGAGCTCGCGGATGTGGCAGTCGTGGGGCCTGAGGCGTTCGTTGCCGTGACGCTCAAACGAACCGTCCCGCCGACATTGGCCGATGTCAACGCGAACGTGGAGCCCGTCGCACCGGCCGCTTTGACACACCCTTCGCCCAGCGCATTGCAGTCCTGCCATTGGTAGGCGTAGGAGGTCGGGGCACCTGACCAGGTGCCCGTCGAACCCGTCAGCGTCTGGCCTTCAACGACGGAGCCGCTGATCGCCGGCAGGACCGTGTTCACCGGAGGTGGCGGTGGTGGGGGTGGCGGCGGAGCCGCGACGACGAGCGCCGTCGGCGAGGAGGTAGCTTCGCCCATCCCGCCCTCATTGGTGGCGCTGACCGCGAGACGTATCGTCCACCCGACGTCGCTCGCCGTGAGTTTGTAGGCCAACCCGGTCGCGCCGCTCACACCCAGACACCCTTCGCCCAGCACATTGCAGTCCTGCCATTGGTAGGCGTAGGAGGTCGGGGCACCTGACCAGGTGCCTATCGAACCCGTCAGCGTCTGGCCTTCAACGGCGGAGCCGCTGATCGCCGGCAGGACCGTGTTCACCGGCGCGGGAGGCGGCGGAGGAGGCAGTGAGCTGCCCGTTGTCACATAGACCGAGCCGGGACAGTCTTTGTAGCTGGCGCCCGTTTTCCAGGTCGTCGCCAGTGCAGCCATGCCGGCCTGCGAGCTCGTCTCGCTTTTGCATGTCCCGCCCGGATGATCCCGGTAATGGATTGACCCTCCCTCGCCCATGATGGCCAGCCAGTAGACCGTCCCCGAGGTGAGAAGCACGTGGGCGATTGGCACCGAGGCCCAGGTGCCGGCGGCCGTCGCTTTGGCGGAGCCCGTGCTCAACAGGGTCCCCGGGTGCGAGCCGGTGTTGCTGTAGATGCCCACGACAACCGTTTTCGCCGCGTTGGATGCGGCGATGTACAGGTAGGCCGTTTCGGCCGTGCCCGATGCGGTCGCCGTCTGGCTGAATGCTTCGGCTTCCCCGGCCGACTCGGTGTCCGTCTGGGATTCGACCGTGGAGCTTCCGGCGAGCCTTGTTTCAGCCGCCATCGCCGGCGAGCAGAAGGCGAGGATGGAGAGCAGAACCGCCCCGCCCGTCCATAGAAAGCACCGCCCCATTCATGGAAGCCATATCAGACCGGCAAGACATCTGACAGACCCAATCGGAATACCCCCGCAATATGCGGGATATGCGACTGCGCAGCGCGTCAGGGAAGTCGGCTGGGGCTGAGGCCCGTCAGCCGGAGGCACTCGCGGCGCGAGGTGCGCCTCGACGCGCTGCGTCGGGTCGCGGAGGCGCGCGACCGCCGCCTGAACGGCGCGATCCGGCGGGCTGGCGTCCACGAGCCGCGCCACCGCCGATGCGAGCAGGCGGGGCACGACGTGAGGATCGGCCCCGCCGTGCAGCTCCTCGAGCGAGTCGAGGCCCAGCGTGGAGATTGCGACTCGGCGGTCACGAAGCTCCGACAGCGGGACTCCAAGTGCAGGTCCACCTGCGCCCGGGAGGAAGCGCGCGCCGAGGATCAACTCCTCGGGCTCGGTGATCGAGTGCCACGGCCCGGTGTCTGGTCCGGCGATGACGGCTCCCTCGCCCCGGCGCCAGACGATGTCCGTGCAGCCGTCGGGAGATAGCAAGAGAGCACAGCCGAGATCAGCGGCTTTCGACTAGTGCCCGCCGCAAAGCCTCGACCCGCGCTCGACGGTTTAGTCTTTGCCGGCCAGCGTCCATTTCTGGGGAAGAAAGCAGCGCTAATCGAACCGAGTGGTACGCCAAGCCTCGGATCGCAATGTTCGAACCTGGGCGGCGTATGGCGCTCTACGCGAAGCTCCAGCCCTGGTCTCGAAGGAAACTGAGCACGTTGACGCATGGCACGCCGAGGGCCTGGCATACCGACGGAATCTTGGGCTTGTTCGTCGTCCCGCCCTTCTCCTCGGTGACGACCGTCAGGCTCTTGACTCGCGCAGTGGCGATTACGAACGGGTCCGCCCCATTGCGATTCTTCGTGGCCTTCATCAGCAGCGGGTGGCGTGCGAGAACTTCGCTGGTGGCACGCTGAATGGCGTCATCGAGCGGTACGAACATGTGCGGGCGAGCGTCGATCCACTTGGCGAGCTCGTCCTCCTGTCGTGCCAGCTCGACGCGCACCTCGTCGGGGCAGAGCACCTCCTGGCGGGCGACCAGTTCGTCCAGCTTGAGCCAGAGGCCGGGAAAGACGTCGGGCGGATACGAGCGCGACCAGCACTCGACGAGCACACTGGTATCGAAGCAGTAGGCCATCAGTCGCGGGCGCCACCCGTTGCCGCCAGCTCCGCTTCGAGCTTCGGGAGCCCGTTGAGCTTGATCTCCAGATACTCCGAGAGGTCTGATCCGGTGATGGCGCGCCGGTAGTAGGCGTCGAGCGCTGACTCGATGAATCCCCGGCCGAGATCGCGAACCTTCATTCGGTAGTGGCCTGGGCCTCCCGAGCGTTTCTCCTCAAGCCGCTTTCGCTTCTGCTCCTCACGAAACGCCTGGAAAGCCTCGCGGTACTCGGCCCCCTTCTCCTGGAGGAAGTCCCAGTCCGCAAGGCCAACCGAGTACAGCCGGCGCACTACGGCTTCCTGGCTTGCGGAGTATTTCTCGGATAGGCCGCGGATAGTGCCCTCGCTCCAACGCCCGTCGGCTGGTGGATTCTGGAGCGCAGGCTCTGCGCGGAAGGCATCGAGCGGCATCAGCGCAGCGGCGGCAACCTGGTTGCAGAAGATCTCAATCTCATCTGCGGGTCTGCGTGCCTGCCTCCGCGGCAGGGCATCGCATACACCGTCGGTATGAAGCAGCACGTGCGCGAACTCGTGAAGCAGGGTGAAGATCCGCCCGCGCGGGGAGTCGCCGCCGTTAAGCACAACGACCGGTAGGCGATCCATCGAGATCGAGAATCCCCGCATCTCCTGGACGGGAATCGACTGCGCTTGCAGAACGAGAACATCGAGCCCGGAAACCGCGTCGAGCCACGCGTTGAGCGCACGACGCGGGTCATGCCAGGCTGCCTGCTGTGCAAGAGTCACGCCGAGAAGCGCGCGCGCAGCAGCCCCAAACCGCTCGGGATCAGTGGTTCCATCATCGAGCTTGGGTGCAGGGTCTACTGGTTCATCGGCAAGCTCACGCAACTCAAGGGCAGCTTCGCGTACGGCGCGGGCGCGGCGGATCACAGCCAGCAGCCCGGGGGACAGCTGTCCAAGTTGCGCGTCTGGCACGCGCCGATAGTCCCTGAGCGGCTGAAAGTCCTGTGGTGGCTCCGGCAGATAGAAGATCGCCAACGGGCGCTTGTAGACCCTGGCTGCCGTGCGAAGCTGTGCGATGGTCGGGCGGGCCTCGCCCGTCTCCCAGGAGCGCAGGCGAGCCTCGCTGACCCGCAGCTTGGCGGCGGCCGCGTGGAGGCTGAAGCCCGCCGACTGGCGCGCCCAAATGAGCAGTTCCGGCTTGATCAGTGCGTCTGGAGTCCGTGCCATCGCCGTGGTCTACATGGAGCCTACGCACGTCCCCCGACGCTTGCTGCTCGCTGTACAGCCTGTCGGTCAGGAATCCGATCGCTGCTGCGCAGCTTCCTGCGTCGTGCTGCCGACGAGGTGGCGAGCCGGGCGGCCCGCCAGCACGTACCGGCCCCTCGCCACTCGCACGAAGCGGGGCGAAGCACCCAAGACGTTGGCAGCCAGGGCAGCCTTGACCGAGGATCGACGCACCGGCTCCCCCTGGGATGCCTCAACGGCAGCATGGATGTCCCTGGCCCGCATCGGCTCGTCCCGATCGGCCAGCACCTGGACGACAGCCGTCAGCACCCAGCCGGGCCGGCGAGGCCGCTGCCGGCAGGCCACAGCCTGCCGTCGAGGCCCGCCGCTGGTCCGCACAGCGGCCAGTTTCCCGGCCAACCGGGCCAACGACCCCTGTAGTTCGTGGTTCGATAGAACTCCGATTAGCTCCATTTCTGAGGAAGAAAGCGACGTTAATCGAACCATTCTTCAGCGCCCAGTCGATCTCGGCACTGACCAGATCGCTCTGGCGGGTGATCGTGTGCCAGCGCTTCCGATCTTGACCGTAGACTCGCCATATGGACGTCACCGTCGCGCTGATCGCCCTCGCTATCGGCTTCGGCGGCGTCCTGTTGGGAGCAACGCTTACACGTCGAAATGATCGGCGGTCGCGCGGCGACGAATTGCTTGCGGAAGGCGCTAACGACGCGATCCGCGCGATTGCGCACGTTGCTGCCAGCAACTCGACTGATGCTCAGGCCCAAACTGCCTACGCGTCTGCCGTCTCGCGCGTAGCGATGCATGGAATGCCGCCAGTCGTTGCCGCATGGCGCTCGTTCCAACACAACGCCACCACGGAGACGCTGGAGGGTCGTGCTCCGATGGTGGCGGCGATCCAGGCGACGCGGGCACAACTCGGCCACGGACCTGCATCTGACGCCGATCTCCACGTACTTCTCTTCGGCCCAGGTGGGCCACAGCGACAAGCGAAGGTGGCAACGGACGACGCGAGCCCCGTCTGACGGCGGACCGCCGCCTGACCGCAGACAGCATTCAATCAGCCGACCCTGATCGCTGGCGCCACCGTCAGCGCATGGTTTGCGCGCCAGCGCAGGCTGGCTGACGCCTGCCCGTCGCAGCAGGCAGGGTGGCCGAGATCGTCGCCCGCAATCAGTGGTGGACGAGGCGAGGGGCCGGCTCGAAGTCCCCATGCAACACGAGTGGGTCGAGATCGGCACCGTTGGGCCAAGTGACAGTGCCGAGCTCGTCGTCCACCCGCACTTGCGCGAAGAAGTCCGGATCGCCCAGCGGCTCGAAGATCGGGCCGTGCAGCTCTCCGGTGAGATCGACCTCGCGCCGGCTGCCATCGCTGAAGCCGAGTCGGAGCCGGTAGTGGCCGAGCACCTCTACCGATGTCACGGTTACGAACATCATCGCTCCATCTTACGGCAACGGGTCAATCGGCTCGGGAACAGTTCCGCCGTGTACGCGCTCCCAGTCGGCCTCGAGCTCCTCACGGTGGAGGGTGGCCCACTCTGCCACGAGCTTGAGCGCGCGGCCCGGCAGTTCGCCCACGAGCACCCTCGTGCCGTCAATCGCGATCACCGCGTGGTGCTCGGCGTACTGCGCATGGAAGTGGGGCGGCTGGTGGTCGTAGAAATACATCGTGATCACGATGCCGTAGAAGAAGCTGACGCGAGGCACGGCGCCATCATGAGGCACGGCGCCATCATGAGGCGCGGCGCGGACGGGTGCCGCGACCGGGCGCACGCGGACACCCGGCTCGGGCGACGAACCCTATGCCAACACGTACCGTCCCCTCGACACTCGCACGAATCGACGCGAGGAACCCGAGACATTGGACGCCAGGGCCATCTTGACCGACGACCACGCCACCGGCTCCCCCAGCAACCCTCAACCGCTGTATGGATGTCCCTGGCTCGCATCGGCTCCGCTCGATCGCCCAGCACCTGGACGACAGCCTTCAGCACCCAGCGAGGCCGCTGCCGGCAGCCCACAGCCTGCCTTCGAGGCTCGCCGTTGGTCCGCACGGCGGCCAGTTTCTTGACCAGACGGGCCAACGACCCCTGTAGATCGTGGTTCGATAGAACTCCGATTAGGTCCATCACCCACGAGAAGGTTGAACCGTCAACCTCTTGGTTCGACCGTCGTCCGCCATTGTCCATTTCGCAGGAGATTCTGGTTCTTGTGTGAGCCACCCGCGGATCGAATCGATGCTCCAGCCCAACCGATGGATACCGGGTGCTACACCGGGGTGCTACTATCGACTTTATGCCGACGCGATTTGTCCGCATACCAGTCACCAAGGATCAAGCGCTAGCAGAGGCGCTGGACCGAGTGGCGCCCCTCGTCGAGCCTGATCGGCCAGCTGCGTCTCTTGTGCACGACCTCGCGATCCGGGGCGCCGAGGCAATGATCGCCGAGCGCCAGATGGACACTGAGGGCATCGAGCGTCTGATCGCGCACTCGACCTCGAGCGATCCTGGGTTCGATGTCGACGTCGCGCGGCGCATCGACGAGCTTGCCTGGGGTCAGTAGCAATGGGAGACAAAACCCCGTTTGGGGGCAAGGTGCTGATCGCGGACACGTCCGCCAGGGCTCGCGCATCGCACCCGCTTGTCCGCGATTTGTGGGCCACCGCGCTACGGGGCAGGCAGATCGCGACCTGCTCGATTGTGACGCTTGAGCTGCTGTACGCGGCGCGCGATGCGCGGGAGTTTACGACCATCGAGGCGGAGCAAGCCCTTCTGCGCGACGTGCCAGTCGCTGCCTCTGCGCAGCGAGCCGCAATCGGAGCGCTGCGAGACCTCGCCTCTGATGGGCCTGGGCAACACCGAGTTCCCCTCGCAGACGCGTTGATCGCAGCCGCAGCGCAAGAGGCTGGCGTCGACGTGCTGCACTACGACCACCACTACGAACGCCTTGCGCAAGCACTTCACTTTACAAGCGTCTGGATCGCACCCCCCGGTGCCCTCGAGAAATAAACGCCCCTGGCTAACTCATCTAACCTGTCCACATGATCAGCGACCTTCTACCAGCGCCTGCCGTAAAGCCTCGACCCGGGCGTTGTTGGTCGGGGTGACGCCGGGAACGGTGATGAATGTCCACAGCGCGGGCCAGAGCTTGACTGGCTTTCCCACCGCCGTAGCCAGATCAGACCGCCGTTCCCACTTCAGGGGTCACGCGAGTCCTCGCCGGACTGGTGTGCTAGATAGGTATTTACGTCCTGTTCGAGTTCGCTGGGGCTGAGATCGCGCTGGATCGCGGGGTAGCCATATCCGTTCCAGTGCGCCTCGTCAGTCGTGGTGTTGTAAGTGATTTCGGCGTTAGGGCTGCTAGCGCCGGCGGCGGTGAGGTTGAAGACCTGTTCGCCGGCCTCGTTTAGCGTCGGCGCCATCGTCGGCCACTCCCAATGGTGCAGATTGTGCATCACGGTCTGCCACGCGACCGCCTCCGAGGGATACAGCAGCTGGTATTCGGGGGCTTCGTATTCGGCGCCTGACCTGGCCCTGATCAGCACGCAAGTCCCGTTTTCAGCTGTGTTTACGAGTAGGAAGTCGCCGCTGCCAGCCCTGTACCTGGGGAAGGGCTTTTCGGTGCCGCCGATCAGCCCGTAGTGGTGGATCAGTGTTTCGATCTTGCCGAGGGCGGGAGCGATATAGATGGCCGGAAGAAACAAATGCGAGTCGATGACGATCGAGGAGCGCTGGCCGGGAGCCGTGAGGCTGAGCCCGATCCCCCATACGAAGCCGTCATTCGCCTCGTATTCGAGTTTAAGTTTTTCGACGCAACCCTCTTCCTTCGGGCCGAGCATCGCGCCAGTTTCGAGCAGTTCGTTGATCTGCTTTGAGGCCCAAGGCGCTTCGGTGTAGGTGTGTTTGGCGCACTGTTGTGGCGCGGCTGTGGCACCTGATGCTTCACTAGACGCCTGCGCGGTGGTGGTGCCAGTTGGTGAAGTGGACACTTGGGGTGTTTTGCTCGTCCCGCCAGTACGCTTCGACTTTGTGGAGGTGCCTGTGCTGACGGGCTTCGAGCGCTGCTGCTCGACTTTCGCTATCAGCGCGACGGCACCCATGGTCGTGCCGATCGAAGCGGTGGCGCCGGCGAGGATGACGGTGGTAATGAGCCCTGCGCCGCGACGGCCTCTGAAGAGACGTTTGAAGGTGGCGATCCTTCGGCGGGCGCGACCACGGGCCGAACTCGCAGGGAAGGCGGCGGCGGCGCATTTCCATTCGGCGAGGGTGAAGATCCAAAAGACCGCGCTGAACGGGAACACCAGCCAGAAGGTGGGCACGTGGCTGGCGCCGACGATCGTGATGGCAGCCCAGACGAGCAGCCATCCGACTCGTGTGGACTGGGATTGCGACGTGCCGGTTGGTACATCGCCGGCCTCGCGGACGAACATGGCGAGGGCGCTGAGGGAGTAACCATACTGTGTGGCTGGCAGAAGGGGCAGGACCCTTGCGACGGTGAGGGCTGTGCCGAGAAGGCCGATGCCGGTCAGAGCGGCGATGACGTATTTGACGAGCGGGGGGTTGAGGGCGGCCGGGTTCGTCGAGTCGGAGGCATCGTCCTGTTGCGTCTGCCTTTCGGCTTCGTCCTTCTCTCCGCTCAGGGGTGGCTTAGCCTGGATCCACCGATAACGGGCTGAGCCTCCGGCGTCGGTGACCGAGCCAGAGGCAATTGACCGAGCATCCGTAGGGTGACCCCTCGGAGCGAGGGCGATTGACTCTGGCGAAGCGTCATCCGGCGGCGGTGCGACCCCGGGATCGGTGGATCCAGGCTCAGTCTCCCCTCTGTCCCGGGGGACCGCCTCGCTGATCTTCTTCCCGGAGGTCGGCGGGGCAGGCTCGCCGCCCTCACGCGCGCGGGCGCGGTGCATCGCCGACTCAGTGGGCGGCGCGGCACGGCCCTGCCATGGTGCAGAAGCAGGCCGCAGCTCGCGTAGCCATCGAAGCACGGCGGTGCCAGTGCTCATCTCGCCGACCTCGACCTCCGGCTCGCCGGCGTGAGCGCGGGGAATGCCTCCTTTATGCAGGGCGCTATCGGATTCGCTGGGCGCCGGCCGGCGCCCGTTGGGGGAGGAGTTGAGCCCGCTCACGGTTCGGCCCTCCAAGCGCGCGGGGGCACGGTGGGACTCGGAGCGGCTGATGAGGGCGTGGTCTGGGTCGCGAAGGCCGGAACGGTCACAACGACCGAGACGTTTCCGTCATCTCCCCACGCACGACCCGACTCCCGCCACTCCCAGCAGCTCATACGCGCGTCTCCCCGTGATGGACCCAGTGGCGGGCAGCCTAGCAGACTTTTGCAGATGTTTGGAGAGTGTCTACAGAGCAAGTACCCTTTGTTTGGCCTGGCCTTTGGTCTGCTGGCAGAGTATCATCGGATGATCAGCTCGCTTACGACCTTTACCCGCTATCAACCGATCCGGGACATCCTGATCCCGCTAATGCTGCCTGAGCATCTTCACGCCCGCGTAAGCCTGCGCGAGCTTGGTGGCACCGATCCGTTGGCGCGGCCTACTGCCTACAGACGGATGGTCACCGACGGTGGCTCGAAGGCGAGTCGACCGCCGACGATCCAGCTGGAAGTCGACGACCTCATATGCGAGGCTGTCGGCGCTCTCGTCAACTTGTGCAAGCCGTCAGCGATCGGGGTTGAGCGAGCCGCCCAGCAAGCACTACGCGACTCGGTGCCACTCGCAACGCGGCTCGGGATGTGGGAACTGAAGCGCAGCATCGAGGATGCGGCCTTGCGGATCGTTATGCCCGACCGTGCGCTGACGGTCGAAAAGCACTTCGAGCAGTTCAAGGATGCACATAGCGACTTGGTGACGCAGACATGCGAGCAGATCCGCCAAACGCTTCAACACGCCGAGGTCACCGCGGAGGTGAGGCCCGCCTTCTGCGGACTTGCGGGCGTCGTTCGCAGGCTCGGTGAACTCGGTGTTGACGACTCCTTCCGCGCCGCGCCGATCACGGAGTTCTACGACCTCTCGGTTCTTGTCCATTCGGAGGCCGACTGCTACTCGGCGCTCGCCGCTGTGCACCGGGCGGGCGCGCCGATTCCCGGAACTCTCCGTGACTTGGTCGCAGCCCCTCAGCCTAACGGCTTTAGTGCGCTTTTCACCCAGATCGCGCTGGATGTGCCGCAGAGCGACGATCATGCGGTGGTGGCCCAAGTTAACGTCCGAACAGACACCATGGACTCATTGGCCCGCTACGGCGTCGTCGCCCGAGAGTGCTACTCCCGTCTCGCGTCACAGGACGAGGACGGACTCGCCGATGCGCCTCGATGTGTTGCGCAATTGCTACGAAGCCTCGCGCGTTCGGCGCCCAGGGCTCGCATGACGGTCTTGGCTGAAGGCCACCAGCGACTCGCCAAGGCCTACGGGCTTCCCACAGGAGCAACCGTGTTGGACCTCGCCTACAAGATTCACTCAGACATCGGCGACATGGCGGCATGGGCTCGGGTCAACAAGCGCTCGGTCGCGCTTAACCATCTACTTAATCCGTATGACCGCGTCGATATCACCATCGACCCCAAGATCAAACGGACAGAAGACGATCTAGCGTTTGTAACCACCCGGACTGCCCTGCGCCACCTCCGCCGCGCGCTCAATCGCAGCGACATGGTACGCGGCCGACGGCTCCTTAAACGGTATCTCTCGAGACTGAGCGCTCGGTCATTCTCGACCGCGCCGAGCTTGACCGTATCTCCGTGGAGATCGCGGCTGAAAAATCGGACTCGCGGCCAGATTCAACTCCGGAAGACTTGTACCGCGCGATCAGCAGGGGGGGTGCCCGCAAGGGTAGTAAGGGTAGTCCTGGCTTTGTCGGAGCCAAGATCGTTGCCATCCTTTCGAGTCGTCGAAGTGCCGTATCTGTTCACGAGCCACCGGACGTCGAATGGGTACTACGACCGCCGCGTGGAACGGTGAAAATCCCCCACAAGATCAAGCTATGTGGACGCTGCTCACCGCCGCCACGGAGCACAGTCGTGGGGGCTGTGCTCGCGAGAAGTGTCACAGCCCACGACCCGGAGTGCAAGCTCCTCGCGACAGCGGGACCAACGGTAAGCTTGGAATGGAGACGGGAGCCGCGTGGCGTCGAGAGCACTCTCGGCCTGTTTTGCGAGGATCGCTCGCGCCTAGTGCACGATGTATGCCAGCGAATCGCTCAACGCGGCGCAGGCCTAGCCGAGACACATGCGACTACCGACGCATTCTCGACCACTCGCATCGTGATCCGTGTTTACACCCGCAGTGCGATCGAGCTAGCCGAGCTCATGGAGGATTTGCGATCGATAGCGGCCGTGCGGGTCGTCGAATTGGAGAAGACGACCCTGCCGGACGACGAAACAGATCTTATTTTGACGGGCGGATGGCGACGCGTGCGAACGCGGCAGCGGCGAGGCGCATCACCGCTTTGGAGCCCGCTGCAGGCCGGCAACCGGCATGGTCGCTACACCGATGTGGTAATTCCGTACAACGAGCAGCGGCCAGTTTTTGACACGCGCAATTTCTTTGGACGGGATGAGGAGGCCATGCAGCTGAGCAAGCAAGTGCTTGGCGACGCTCCGTCAATGGTCTTTCTGGCGGCACCACGACGAACCGGCAAGACCTCGCTGGCGCTCCGGTTCCTCGACACGCTTGATGCTCGGGATCGACCCCATCGGATCCGTGTCGATCTACGTGCCGAGCGGTCCGCATCATCCGAGCGGATTCTGCGGATGATTGCGGCCGCACTTAAGCCTGTAGCCGCGGGCGGCGTAAAACGCGATGACGATCCACGCGTCGAGATCGCTTCGATCGTTCGCCAGTCAAGCCGACGCGTGCTGCTGATCCTTGACGAGTTTGGAGCAGCCCTCGAGAGCTGTTGCGCCGGGCAGCTCGGCGACAGCCTGTTTGCCTGGATGCGCTCCGCGCTCGAGACGGCACCTGGTGACCACCTCGGTCCGACCTCGATCTCCGCAGAAAAGCTGCGAGTCATTCTGATCTCCCCGCCAGAGGGTCTGGAGTTGCTCGCAGAGCCCGGTCCGTCGCGGGAACTCGGGGGTCGAATCATGCCAATGCATCTCGGCGCACTCGACCGCGACGCCGTAGCTGAGATGGTGGTGCGACCGTTTCGCGAAGCAGGGGTCTATTTTACCCCGAGCGCCGTCAGCGATGTCGCCGACGTAACCGGGTGTCTCCCTTACTTCCTCATCCCGCTGCTCAAGGCGCTTGCGACACATCTCAATCGTCATAGTCACAAGCAGGATGTCACCAAGAGAGACATAGCCGATGTGACGCGAAGTCTTCTTCATCACCCTGTCCTCGTACCGGCGGCCGTCAACGAGCCGGGAGGCCGACCTGAGCACTACATGTGCCTGGAAGCGCTAGCGCCACGCCGGGGAGCACCTGACGCAACCTTCGACGCTCACGAAATTGTTCGCGTAAGTGGTCTCGATGCGTCGACTGTTGACGAGGTGCTCCACGAACTGCGGCGGTTTAGCGTCATTGAGCGCTTCGTCGCGTCCGGCGAATCGGACAAGTATGGGATAGTCGTCCCGATCGTGCGGGCCTGGACGCAAACGTACGCAAAGCAGTATGCGCAGCGCAGAACCGCAGTGCCGATCATGTCGTCATCTCTGACGTCTGTGACGTGACGATGAGCGAATTTACACCGCGACCCGTCTCACCATCCGCCTTCGTCGGCAGACAAAGTGAGCTCGACGATATCATCAAAAGCACCACGATTGAGGGCCCGCCGCTGGTAAGCGTCGTCGGACCGAGCAAGATAGGCCGCACTTCGTTCCTCTACAAGCTGCAGGCCGTAGCGACAACTGCCAGCGAGAGCAGGGGCTACGGTCAGTCAATTACAGGTAAGTGGATCGTAGCCCCGTACGTGGATTTGCGTCAGTTCGTGGATGTAGAGGGTCCTTCGGAGGATTCGCTTGCGGAGGAAATCGTCGTGGCGGCAATTGGCCAGGCAATGCGCGATAAAGGGGTTCCGATTCCGGACGAGACTGAGCTGGTCGGGCCGGGTGGTCTGGAGAGATTGATCACAGCTATGGGGAACACGTCCAGACACGTCGCGTGCTTGCTTCTTACCGACGGCGGCGAGTTTCTCCCCCATACTGGCACTGGTGCGCCACACGATGTCCTCGGTGAATTTAAGGCGGTGCTTGAAAAGCTCGCAGAGGCCGTCGAGTCGTTCGGGGTCGTTCTCTCATTCGGCCTAAGCGGCGAGATGCGCGAACGAGACCCCGCGGCGCGCGAAGTGGTTTTTCGAGAAGTCATGCTGTCTGTGTCGAGCTTCCTGAACCTCACGCTGAGAAAGTTGGAGCTCGGCCCCCTCACCGAGGACGAGATGATCCGGTACGCCGCCAGTTGCTCGATCGGCGGAGAAGCAGGATCAGAGAGTCACCCCACTCGTGATGAGATCCGCTGGCTATGTCATGCGGCGGGCGGACACCCCTACGTACTCAACGTCGCAGGCCGCATGCTCCGACTGCTGCGCGAAGAACGACCCCTGGCAGAAGTCGAGGAGCGGCTCATAGACGCGCTTACGGTCTTCGTCGCTGACGTCGTCCGACGGCTGGAAAACGTCACTGATGGTTACGAGGCTGCCATACAACTGGCGGCGTCCGACTCGCTGGTGCTGCCGGACGGGATTGCTCGTACCCTCGTCAGCGAAGGTGTAGCGACGGCCAAATTCTCAATCAACGGGGAGGCGGAAGTCCGTATGCTCGGCGACGCCATCAGACGGAGCTTTGCGCGACTCGCGACGCGGAGTACCAGAGGCGCGATCAGCCGTGGTATGGGCGAGATTACTCGCGAAGCTCTACCGCCGATGTCGGTGTCGCTGACGGCCGAGGGGGGCCGACTTCTGAGCGTTCACATCACGGCTGCCGAGCATGACCTCTTGGACCGCATGATCAGTGCGGGGGGAATTGTTAGTCCAGCCGAGTTGATTTCGGCGGTTGGGTCCGACGTGACAGCCAAGCAGCTGACGCAACGCATCAGCGTGCTACGCAACAAGCTGTGCCACGAGCTCGAGATAGACAATCCGATAGTGAATGTTTACAACAGGGGTTATCGCTGGGTAGCACCGGCGGACATCCGCCTGCGCTGGGACTAGAAGACCCACTTCTTCAGGGGCCTTCTAGCCTTCGCTGCGGCACCGTGGTAAAAGCGCCGCGTAGAAGGGGGTAGATTTATATGGCATCCACATCCGTACTATTGACCCGTCGCGAGGCCGCTGAGATCGGCCGTTGCGCAGACGATCGAGCGCGCCGAGTCCTACGCCCGTCTGCGCGAGCGCTACGTGCAGCGCAATCCAGCCGTGATGGGAGGGGAGCCAGTCATCACGGGAACCCGCGAGGGCCTCGGTCAGGTGCCGACGTAGGCCGCGAGGTGCTCGCCGGTGAGGGTGGAGCGAGCTGCGACCAGCTCGGCGGGTGTGCCCTCGAAGACGATCCGCCCGCCGTCGTGGCCGGCGCCGGGGCCGAGGTCGACGATCCAGTCGGCGTGCGCCATGACCGCCTGGTGGTGCTCGATGACGATCACCGACTTGCCGGAGTCGACGAGCCGGTCGAGCAGGCCGAGCAGCTGCTCGACGTCGGCGAGGTGCAGGCCGCTGGTCGGCTCATCGAGGACGTAGATTAAGGCCCGCCCGGACCGTTTTTCCGCCATTCGAGTGGCCAGCTTGAGCCGCTGGCGCTCGCCGCCGGAGAGCGTGGGGAGCGGCTGGCCGAGGCTGAGGTAGCCGAGACCGACGTCGGCGAGCTGGGTCAGGATCTTGTGCGCAGGAGCGTTCTCGCCCTTGCCGGCCGCGAAGAACTCGGTCGCCTCCACCACCGCCATCGCCAGCACCTCGCTGATGTCCTTGCCGGCGAACTTGTACCCAAGCACTTCAGCCTGGAAGCGCTTGCCCTCGCACACCTCGCAGGGGACGGCGACGCCGGCCATCATCGCCAGATCGGTGTAGATCACGCCGGCGCCGTTGCAGTTGGGGCAGGCGCCCTCGGAGTTGGCGCTGAACAGCGCCGGCTTCACACCATTCTCCTTCGCAAACGCCTTGCGGATCGGCTCTAGCAGTCCGGTGTACGTCGCCGGGTTGCTGCGCCGCGAGCCCTTGATCGCCGCCTGATCGATCGAGACGACGTCATCCCGATCCCGCCCGGACTTGATAACCGAGCCGTCGATCAGCGAGCTCTTGCCGGAGCCGGCCACGCCGGTGATGACAACCAGCACACCGAGCGGAATGTCCACGTCGACGTCCCGCAGGTTGTGGGTGCTGGCACCGCGGACCTCGAGCACGCCGTCCGGCGTCCGTACCTGCTCCTTGAGGGTGGCCCGGTCGTCGAGGTGGCGCCCGGTGATCGTATCGCTCCCCCTCAGCCCCTCGACGGTCCCCTCGAACACAACCTGGCCGCCCTCGGTGCCGGCGCCCGGGCCGAGGTCGACCACATGCTCGGCGATCGCGATCGCCTCCGGCTTATGCTCCACGACGAGCACGGTGTTGCCCTTATCGCGAAGCTGCAGCAGCAGCTCGTTCATCCGCTCGATGTCGTGGGGGTGCAGCCCGATCGTCGGCTCGTCGAAAACGTAGGTGACGTCGGTGAGCGAGGAGCCGAGCTGGCGGATCATCTTGACGCGCTGGGCCTCTCCGCCCGACAGCGTTCCCGAGGGGCGCTCGAGCGAGAGATAGCCCAGCCCGATCTCCACGAACGAGTCGAGGGTTGCCCGAAGCGCCTCGAGCAGCGGCGCGACCGACTTGTTCTCGAGTTTCCCACCCACGCGGCGAGGTCGCTGATCTGCATCGCGCAGGCGTCGGCGATATTGATCCCCTCGATCTTCGACGAGCGGGCCTCAACGCTGAGCCGGGTTCCGTCGCACTCGGGACAGGTGGCGAAGGTGACCGTCCGCTCCACGAAGGCGCGAACGTGCGGCTGCAGCGAATCGAGGTCCTTGGCGAGCATCGACTTCTGAATCCGCGGGATCAGGCCCTCGTAGGTCAGGTTGACACCGTCGACCTTGATCTTGGTCGGCTCCTTGTGGAGCAGGTCGCCCAGCTCCTTCTTGGTGAACTTCATGATGGGCTTGTCCGGGTCGAAGAAGCCGCAGCCCATGAAGATCCGCCCGTACCAGCCGTCCATGCTGTAGCCGGGGATCGTGAGAGCGCCCTCGCGCAGCGACTTGCGCTCGTCGTAGAGCTGAGTGAGGTCGATGTCGTTCACCGAGCCGCGACCCTCGCAGCGCGGGCACATGCCGCCGAGGACGCTGAAGCTTCGCTTCTCTTTCGTGGTGCGACCACCGCGCTCGAACGTGACCGCCCCGGCGCCCGAGATCGAGGCGACGTTGAAGGAGAACGCCTGGGGCGAGCCGATGCGCGGCTTGCCGAGTCGGCTGAAGAGAATGCGCAGCATCGCGCCTGAATCGGTGGCGGTGCCGACCGTGGAGCGAGCGTCAGAGCCCATTCGCTCCTGGTCGACGATGATCGCGGTCGTCAGCCCTTCCAGCACGTCGACCTCGGGCCGCGCCAGCGTCGGCATGAAGCCCTGCACGAAGGCGCTGTAGGTCTCGTTGATCAGCCGTTGGGACTCCGCCGCGATCGTGCCGAACACCAGCGAGCTCTTGCCCGAGCCCGAGACGCCGGTGAACACCGTCAGCCGGCGCTTCGGGATCTCGACGCTGATGTCCTTGAGGTTGTTCACGCGCGCGCCGTGCACGCGGATCAGATCGTGACTGTCGGCGTCGGGCGGCGCCGATGACCGTGCATTCCTCCTTGTCCTCGTCGCCGCGTTCATCGTGGCTCCATCACCTGGCGAGCTCGCTCACCGGTCCTGCACCAACCCGAGCACGTTGCCATCGGGGTCGGCGAAGGTGGCTACGGTGCGGCCGGGGCCGACCTCGTGCGCGGGCTCCTTCACGGCGGCGCCCGCGGCGGTCACCTCGGCCAGCTTCGCCTCGATGTCCGGTACTTGCCAGTAGGCCACCGGCGAGGCCGTGCCCTGCCGTCCACCACTCGGCACCAGCCCGATGTGCTGGCCTCCGGTGTCGAAGCCGACGTAGTAGGAGGAGTCGGCCTGCGGCGGAATGCCGAGCAGGGCGGTGTACACGGCCTTGGCCGCCGCCAGGTCGGACACGGGATGCAGCACGATCTTGATTCCCTCGGTGGAAGAGCCGGTCATGGTCACTCCTGAAGTCGTGGGTGGTTGGGTGTCTTACTCGAAGACGAACGGGAAGCGGGAAATCGACAGCCGATCGGCCCCCGAATGACGATGCGCGGTCATGCTAGAGGTCTTACAGCCAACCGCGGCTCCCTCGACACCCGCGAGGTGCCCTCACCACGGCCACGAGCCGTGCGCTCGCAACCTCCAGTCAGCGGGGCTCTCGACGCAGCCGTGCCGCGCGCACCAGATCACGCGCTCCGCGCAGCTCGCGGGCGGTGAAGAAGCGCGTCGCGATCAGCAGCGCCGGGGCGAGCATGAGCCACAGCACGCGCAGCGCGAGGCCGCCAAGGCCGCTGGTAGGGAGCAGCAGCTCGCCCGAGACCGCCACGGACGCGAAGATTGCCACCAGCAGCGCAAGGCGGGGCCAGTCGAAGGCCACGTGAAAGAGCGAGCGCGTGAGGGTGTAGAGCACCGTGAGCATCGCGATGTAGGCGCCGCACAGGGCCAGGCCCGCCCCCGCGATGCCGAGGTTGGCGCCACCCGCGGGCACGAGCCACAGCAGCAGCGCCACGTTGACCGTCAAGCCCGCCGCTGCCGCGGGGAAGTTGCGCGTGGTATTGCCTGCCCGGCCTGCCAGCACCATCAGCACGGGGTAGAGGCCGTACAGCGCCCAGCCGAGCGCCAGCCATGGCAGCGCCCGGTAGGCGCCGAAGTATTCCGGCGCCGCGAGCAGGCGCACCAGCCAGCGGCCGAGCAGCGCAACGCCGCAGACCATCAACCCCGTCGCGAGCACGTAGTAGGTGGTGACGAGCGAGTACAGGCGCGAGGCCTCGCGGTCGCTCTGGATCGAGTAGGCCAGCGGCGGCCACGCATACTGGAAGCCGCGCACCAGCAGAAACACCACGGTGGCAAGCTGCAGCGCGATCGAGTAGAGGCCCGCCGCGCTTTCGGAGTAGACACGGAAGAGATAGAGGCGGTCCACCACCTGCAGCGCGTACACGCTGGCGTCCGCCGGCACCGTCGGCACACCGAAGCGCAGCATCGCGCGCAGGTCGTGGAAGCGAAAACGCAGGGAGAAACGACGCGCACGGGTCAGCACCACCCACAGGCCGAGCACCACCACGGCCGAGGCCCCGAAGTTGCCCAGCAGCAGGCCCCGCGCCTGCTGGTCCGCGAATACCACCAGCAGCACGGTGAACGTAACCGTCATCGCCACGTTGGCCATCGACGCGTACAGGTAGGCGCGCGCGCGTTCGTCCACGCGCAACTGGGCGTAGGCCATTTCGAGGTTGGTGAAGGCCCACATCCCGAGGATTGCGCAGTCCATCAGGTCGGGGTCGCGGAAACCCAGGATCAGCTGGCAGAGCTCCGCCGAGAAGGCCAGTGCGACCAGTGCCGCGACCGTCGTCGTCCACGCGACCGTCGCGGTCACCGTGCGCGCGATCCGTGCGCGGCGCTCGGTGTCGTGGTCGGTGAAGTAGAAGCGCACGAACGCCTCCCCCAGCCCCACGCGCAGGAAGATGCTCGACAGGATCACCGCGGTCAGCAGCGACTGGTAGGCGCCGTAGCCCTGCGTGGGCACGTGGCGCGTGTACAGCGGCAGCAGGACCACCGCAAGGCCCTTCGCAACGATGTCGGCCGCCTGGTAGGCCGCGCCGCTGGTCAGCAGGCGCTTCAGGTAGTCGCGCATGCCAGCGCCGTGCCGATCCCCAGCAACAACCACGTCTCCGGATCCTCGAGGAAGTCGGCGTAGGTGAAGGTGTGCAGCACCAGCGCCGCGAAGCACGCCGCGAGCGCGATCCTCGGCGGCGAGCGGCCGGCCCCGCGGAAAAGCACCGCGAACCCGGACACGAGCAGCGCCACGTACAGCGCCAGGCCCACGATCCCCTGCTCGGCCGCGACGGTGATCGGGATCGTGTGCGAGGCCGAGGTCGCGCTCGTGCTGGCGACGTGTTCGTGGGCGCGGTACTCCTGCGCGAACGAGCCCGGCCCGAAGCCCTGCAGGGGACGGTCGGCGAACAGGCGCAGGCCACCTTCGACCAGCTTCGTGCGCCCGCTGGTGGCGTTGCTCGCCGAGCCGCCTTTGCCCGTCAGCCCGAGGTGCAGGCTCGCCGGCGCAACCGCTACCAGAACCAGGGCAATCGCCGCCAGCGCGACCGTCACGTAGATCGTGCCGCGGACGTCCCAACGGTAGGCCGCGAGTACCGCCAGGCCGAGCAGCAGAGCCGCGATGCTCGACTGCGAGAAGCTCGTCACGAGGCCCGCCAGCAGCCACAGCAGCACCGCCCCGCCAAACAGCACCTCGCGCCGGCGCACGCCCCACAACACCACCGTCGTCACCCCAATCATCACCAGCGCAAGGAAGCGGCCGTAGATGTTGGGGTCGAAGAACAGCGAGTTCACCCGGAAGTAGTTGCCGTACTGGTCGGCCGCCACCACCTTCGGGTTGAGGAACAGTTGCTTGCGGTCGTACTCGACGAAGCCGATCCCGGCGAACACGACCGCAAGCGCCACCGCCACCGCGAGGCACTGCAGCAGCAGCTCGCGTGTCCAATCGACCTCGCCCAGCAGCGCGAACAGGAGCGCGAACGGCACGTAGAAGAAGACCATGTTCTCCAGCGCCTTGGAGAAGTCGGCGGAGTAGGTGGCCTGCAGCGCGTACAGCACGACCGCGGCGAGCAGCAGCCATTCCAGGCCCCGCGGAGAGATCATCCACGCCCACCAGCCACTCGGCGCCGGCTCGGGGACGCCATCCTGAGTGGGGTCTGCCCGCGCTGGGGTCGCGGCCGTGGCCGACAATCGTGGGAGCGCGTACGCCAGCGCGCCCGCCCCCACCACCAGGTAGAGCGGGATCAGCAGGTTGGAGGTGCTGCCGCCGGTCGCGATCGGCAGGCGGAACGGCAATGCGAAGATCGCCAGCAGTGGAAACGTCCGCGGTCGCCTGTGGATGACGACGGCGAGCACGGCCACGACCACTAGGCCCAGGACGACTGCCGCGGCGGCCTTCGCGGGCTGGTTGCGCAGGTGTGTCAACTGCGAGGTGTGCCAGATATCGGCGAGCAGCAGCGCCGGCGTCACCACGAGCACTGCGAGCGCCGCCAACGCCCGCAACCTATCGGGGATCCGTGGCGGCCGCCCGAGCACGACCACCGCGACAAGCAGCGCGACCGCGATCACGCCGAGCTTCTCGACGCCCTCCCCGAAACCGTGTACGGTGGCAACGATCAGGGTGTTCATTTGGGATCATCCACGTGAGTAAATTGAGAACCAGGCGTGTGGGCGCCGGACCTCGTGTCCGGCGTCGGCGCGTGGATCGACCACCACGAAACAGTCACGGGCGCCGTTCAAGTTTGAAGCTGCCCGTGGAGTCGCGCGTGAGGCTCTGATTGCGCAGGCTCACGCTCAGGTGGTATGTCCCCGGCGGCGCCAGACCTCCACTCCGCGTCGGACCCAGCTGGCCATTCCAGCACAGTGACAGCGGTTTGTACCGTTCCACCGGCAGGTCGCGCACAATCGTGGCCACGTTGTGGTTCGCGGCATCGACGATCGCGACCGTCACTTCGTCGGCCTGCGCGATCTTGAACGCGAGGTACTCGACACGTTCACTCGAGTTCACCAGCCGTGGGAGCACCCTCCCACGGCAGGCCGCGGCCGGTACGCGGGTCGGAGTGAAACTTTCATCCATCTTGAATTCCTGCACAGGCGTCGGGGTGTGCTTCAACCGCTGTGTCAACACGAACGCGACGAAGCACGCCACAACCAACACCGCGAACACCACACGCGCGAGCTTCTGAGCATTCTTTGTCTCACCAGGCGCAACCCCACCAGCGGAGCCCCCTTGGGGGGCGGAGCTCATTCCTGCTTTTCCTTCCCATCCAAAGCGAAGCGCTCCACGGTGTCCGAGCGCAGCCCCAGGCGCAGCGTCTCCAGCGAGAGCACGTCGTTGGGGGCGATGTTGCCGAGGTTGCACTCACTGCCGAAGAACTCCAGCAGCCACACCTGCTGGGCCTTCAGCGGCGCCTCGAAAATCATCCGCTCGGGGTCGATCGCGTGGGCGATCTCGTCGATCAGGCCGCTACGCACCTCGCCGTCGGCGCGGTAGATGCCGGCCGTGCCCGACTCGCGCGCCTCCGCGATCACCTTCCACGCGCCCGCCTCCAGGTCGCGTTCGATCTGCTCCACCCACACGTAGGGGGCCATGATGAAGTCGGCGTCCTTGCTGCCGACCTCGGCGAGCACGGTGAAGCCGGCCGCAACGAGCGTGCGGATCAGGTGGGACTTGACCTCGGGCTCCAGCGCGATCGTGCCGTCGGAGACCTCGACGTGGCGCAGCCCCAGCTCCTTCAGCCACGCGATCAGCCCCTCGACGCGGCCCTGCTTGATCGCCAGCTCGGTCAGCGTGCCGCCGAGCACCACGGGGATGTCGTGCGCGGCGTAGCGCTCCAGCTTCGGCTTCAGGTTGGCGCTCACCAGCGCCGTGCCCCAGCCCAGCTTGACGATGTCCACGTAGGCGCCGGCGACCTCCAGCATCCCCTCCACCTCGGCGCCCGACAGGCCCCGGTCGAGCACGTGTGTGAGGCCCCGCTCGCGCGGCTTGGACGTGCGCGCGGGGAGCTTCAGGAAGCTGGTGGTCGGGGACTCCGGGCTCATGCGTGCTCGCGGGGCAGGATCGGCCGGGCGCCCACTAGCCGGCGGGCGTTTCGCTCGCGGCGGGGGCTTCGTTGCCCTGCGCTTCGCCGGCACCCGGGGAGCCACCCGCCGCCCCTTCGCTCGAGCCGGGCCCGCTCGACCCGGGAGAGGACGAGCTCGAATTACCGGAGCCCACCAGCGATTCCTTGTCGGCGCCGGCGACCACCACCACGCTCGTGCCGTTCACCACCGACGCGACCGCCCCTTCCATCGGCATCACTTCGCCGATGCCGAGCGTCTGGGCCACGTGCTGCGCTTCGGTGCGATGCCCGCTCGCGTACTCGACCACCGAGGTCGAGCGGGCACTCGGGGGCTTAGCGCTCGACGCCACCGCCTGCGTGTAGCCGCTCTGGCGCAGGTTCGCCGCCAGCTTGTGCGCCAGCCCTTCCGCTTCGGTGGCGTTCAGCACGGTCACGTGCGTTTCCGCCGGGCTCGCCACGACGGCGTGCCCGTGGTGTCCACCGCTCGCCGAGCGCGCCGTGGTCCCGGTGCTCGGGCTGTTCGATCCACCGCCGCCGGAGAGCAGGATCACGGCCAGCACCACCACGCCCACCGCCACACCACCGGCGATCAGCGCCACCGCTTTGCGCGAGGAGGGCTCCTCTTCGACCAAAAACTTGGGCCCATCCACCCCTGGGACGCCCCCTTCCCGTCCCAACGCCCGCACGCTGCCCGGCCGAGCGGCACGCGCGGCGGTCGCTCGCGCAGCCACCGGGGCGGGTGGGCGCGGCGGCAGCGGTTTGGAGCTCACCGCCACCGGGACGGGCGGCACGCCAATCTTCGCGGGGGTCGGCGGCGTAGGCGCACGGGGAGCAGCAGGCGGAGGCGCCTCCACGACACGCGACGCAACTGCGGTGGACGCCGCGGCAGCGGCGGTCGCCGGGGCGAGCGCGCCCGACGCAGCCGCCGCGACGGCGGGCTCCGCTTCGGGCGGCCGCAGCTCCTGCGCCTCCTGCGCGGCCGCCGATTCGGCCTCCTCGGGGGCCGGGGCCGGCTGCGCCGCGGGCAAATCGGCCGGCGTCTCGTTCACTACTGCCGGCGCCCGCCCGGGAGTGGCCTGCGCGGCCACGGTAGACGCCGGCGCCGGCTGCGCCTCCTCGGGCTTCGTGTCCTCCGCCGGCTTCGGCTCATCCGCCGGAGCCGAATCTCCCCCAGCCTGCGCAGCGCCCGCCACGGTTTGCGCGGTGGGCACGAACGCCGGCTGGCCCTGAACCGGCG
The DNA here is from genome assembly GCA_963814085.1 of uncultured Solirubrobacterales bacterium. GTDB lineage: Bacteria > Actinomycetota > Thermoleophilia > Solirubrobacterales > Solirubrobacteraceae > Palsa-744. The sequence continues at coordinate 196,728 of CAWFBP010000003.1, forward strand.
CCGGGAGGGGCGCGACCGTGGCCGCGGGCACGGCGACAGGCTGCCCGGGCGCCGTCGGGGCGGGTTGCCCAGGGTCCGCGGGGGCAGGCTGACCAGCGGCGGTCAGCGCTGTCGCCGGTGGCTGCCCGGCGACCTGCCGCGCGATCATCGGCGTTGCACGCGGGACGACCGCCTGCGCGGGCCGCTGGGCACGCATCGCCGCCTCGGCGGCCACGCGCTGCTCCAGCTCCGCCGCGCGCTCGGGGGCGCGGCCGGCCCACTCACGCAGCCGTTTGAGCTCACGCGCCTGGGAGAACACCAGCAGCGAGAGGATCGCGATTCCGACCAGCGCCGCGAAGGCCGCGAGGGCCCCAACCTCGAGCAGTTTGTTGGAGAGCGAAAGCGCCGGCAGCAGTGCGATCATGCGTCGCCAGAGTGTATGAGGGGCACAGGCGCCGCGGATGCGGTTGCCGGCGCGGGCGCGCTCATGGGTTCCCGTACCCGCGAGGTCAGGTCGGCGACCTTCGCGGCCAGCCCGGCGGCGTCACCCTCAAGCACGAGCAGGTTGATCTCGGCGAACACCTCCTCCACGACCTCCGGCGCGAGCGGCTCGCGCTCGGCGCGCATGATCTTCTCGGTGGCGGTCGGCCGCGGTTTCTCGTACTCGTTGAACAGCTCCTCGTGCAGCTTCTCACCGGGCCGGCGCCCGACCTCCTCGATCGCGATGTCGCGGTCGGGGTCGAGGCCCGAGAGCTCGATCATCGCTCTTGCCAGATCGATGATGCGCACCGGCTCGCCCATGTCGAGCACCAGCACCTCCGCGGTGGACTGGCCTTCCGGTGCGCCCGTCGTGCTCAGATCCTCCCCGGGCAGCCCGCGATCCCCGATCTTGCGCCGGCGCCCACCCACGAGAAGGCCGTTGAGGGCGACCGCGGGGGGCTGGGGGCCGAGCGAGCCCGCGCGGATGATCAGCTGCACCGCCTCGGGGATCGTCATGAAGTAGCGCGTCATGCGCCGGTCGGTGACCGTCACCGGCCCCCCGCGCGCAATCTGGCGGCGGAAGATCGGCACCACGCTGCCGGAGGAGCCGAGCACGTTGCCGAAGCGCACCGCCTTGTACACGGTGCCCTCCCAGCGCGCGGCGGCCCCCTCCAGCGCGAGCTCCGCCAACGCCTTGGAGGCCCCCATCACGGTGGCGGGGGCGACCGCCTTGTCGGTCGAGACGAGCACGAAGCGTTCCACCCCCTCCTCGCCGCACACGTGTGCCATCACGCGCGTGGCGATCGCGTTGTTGCGCACCGCCTCGACCGGGTTGGCCTCCATCAGCCCCACGTGCTTGTAGGCGGCGGCGTGAAACACGACGGTGGGCCGGTGCTCGGCGAGCACCTCGCGCATCCGCTCCTCCTCCTTGCAATCTCCCAGCACCGCCGCCAGCGACGCCGGCGGCACGTGGCGCTCGTCCAGCAGTTCGCGGTGGATCGCGAACAGGTTGTCCTCGGCGTGGTCGAGCAGCACCAGCCGCCGCGGGCCCACATGCGCGATCTGGCGGCACAGCTCCGCGCCGATCGACCCGCCGGCGCCGCTCACCAGCACGACCGCCTCGCGCGCCAGGTAGGCGCCCACGCGGTCGAGCTCCATCACCACCGGCTCACGCCCCAGCACGTCCTCGACGCGCACCTCGCGCACCTGGCGCGCGATCGTGGTGAGCGCCGTCCCGCCGCGGCGCGGGTGGGTGGGGTCCCCATCCTTCAGCAGCTCGAACACCGTCGGCAGCGTGCGCACCGGGATCGAGCGGGCGCGGCACTCGCGCACCACGCGCGCGCGTGTGGAGCCGGGCGCCGAAGGGATCGCGATGATCACTTCCTCGGGCTCGGCCTCCTCGAGGATGCGCGGCAGGTCGGCCTCAGTGTTGCCCCGCACCTTCACCCCGTCGATCCGCATGCCCCGCTTGCGCGGGTCGTCGTCAAGGAAGCCCACCGGGGCCAGCCCCAGCTCGCGGTTGCGCGCGATCTCTCGCAGCACCAGCCGTCCGCCTTCGCCGGCGCCGACGATCAGCACGCCGCGCTCGCCCTCGCGCACGCCCCGGAAGGCACCCTGCAGGCGACGTTCGCGCAGTGCGCGCGCCAGCACCCGCAGGCCGACCAGCGCACTCAGCGCGAGCAGGAAGAAGAGCACGATCACCCCCAGCGGCAGGTCCACCGTGCTCACGCCCGCCGGGCGACCGGCGCGGTAGGGGCCGTAGGGGATCTGCACCGGTCGCGCCACCGCCACGCCGACGACCGCCAGCAGCACGATCGCGATCACCCCCCGCAGGATCGCCTCGTAGTCGCGCTGACCGGCGTAGCTCCAGCTGCGCAGGTACACGCGCGCAAGCACCAGCACGACCACGCCGCCGAGCGCCACCCACCAGATCGTGCGTTCCAGCAGCAGCGTGTAGCGGTGCGTGAGCCCCTCGTCGAAGCGCAGCTGGAAGGCGAGGTAGTACGCGAGTGCGACCAGCACCCCGTCCACAGCGATCTGGGGCAGCATGTGCCGGTGGAAGGGGGTGGGGACCCACCCACCCGCCGAGCGGAGACTTCGGCGCATTGCCCGCAATTGTAGGCCCAGCCCCGCCTCATAGCTACTTGAAGAGGGTCAGCCCCGAGATCGCCGCCGTTTCGCTGCTGGGCGGCAGGTGGGTGATCCACAGCAGGTAGTAGCGGAACGCAACCCCGCGGGTGTCGAGGCGAATCGTGCTCTGCGCGCCGACCGCACGCGGAGCCACCAGTTTCGTCCAGCCGCGCCGGGCAAGGCTCTCGGGCTCTTCGAAGGGAAGGTTGGCATCGAAGCTCCTGGCGGCGTAGACGGCGGCGGTGAAGCCCGGTGTGGGCGTCTGCACCTCGATCGCGCGGGCCCGCAGCCCGGGGGCCGCGTCGATGTAGATGCCCGTCCCCGGCTTGCGCCCGAACGAGTTTTCGCGGTAGTGCTCGGTGCTCCACACGGTTTCGGGGTCGCCGTCGACCACGTTGGCCACCTGCGTCGGGTGTTCGGGTTCGTTGCCGTACGGGTTGTAGTCGTGCGCCGAGCTCTGTTCCAAGGGCACCGGCGTGAGCCCCGCTTTGGCGTCCACGTCAGGGGTCACGCCGCGATGGGTGTTGCCGGCGAGCAGCGCCAGCGTGAGCGCCACCAAGCCACCGAGCAGCGCCAGCGAGCCCAGCCAGCGAGCCGGGTGGCGCATCCGCCACGGCAGCCGGCGGCGCGCCGGCGGCGGCAGCGTGCGCAGCACCGTCGTGACCTCCCCGGTGGTCTGGCCAGCACGCGCAGCCTCGATCGCCAGCACCTCCTCCAGGTCAGCGAGCAGCGTGGGGATGTCGGGATAGCGGCGGGTGAGATCCTTGGCGGTGGCGCGTTCCACGACCGCGGCGGTCGCCGCCGACACCTCCGGCCGGCGATACTGCACGTCGGGGATCTCCTCGCGCACGTGGCGCATCGCCACGGCGACCGGGCTCGCCCCGGTGAAGGGGATCGCGCCGGTCAGCATCTCGTACAGCACCACCCCCAGCGAGTAGACGTCCGACTGCCCCGTCACCTTGTGGCCGAGCGCCTGCTCGGGGGAGACGTAGTCGGTCGTGCCCAGCACCCGTCCGTCGAGCGTCAGCCCCTCCTCGGTGAGCGTGCGGGCGATCCCGAAGTCGGTGATCTTGGCGGTGCCCTCGGCGGTCAGCAGCACGTTCTGGGGCTTCACGTCGCGGTGCACGATGTGATGTTCGTGCGCCGCCTCCAGCGCCCGCGCGATCTCGATCGCGTACGCGATCGCCTCGGTGATCGCGAGCGGACCGGTGCGGCGGATCAGCGCCTTCAGCGTCTCCCCGTCGACGTACTCGAAGACGATGTACGGGGTCGCGCCATCGGGGTGGGCGGGATCTCCATCCACCTCCTCCCCCGCGTCGATCACCGTCACGATGTGGGCGTGGCTGAGCTGCGCCACCGCCCGCGCCTCACGGCGAAAGCGCTCCAGCTGGTCGGAGTCCGAGGCGATCTCGCGGTGCATCAGCTTGATCGCCACCGGCCGTTCCAGCACCGTGTCGAAGGCGCGGTACACGGTCGACATCCCACCCTTGCCGATCTCCTCGTCGAGGCGGTAGCGCCCACCGAGCGCAGTGCCGAGCATCGCTTGCGACATGGCTCTCATTACAGCGCGATCAGCGCAATACCTGCGAGTGCCGCCGCGACCCCGAAGGCCTGAAAGCGCGACAGCCGCTCGCCCAGCAGGCCCATGCCGAGGGCGACCGTGACGATCGGAAAGAGCGAGCCGAGCACCGACACCAGCGAGAGCTGGCCGTGGGCGGCGGCCGTCGTGTACATGATCGTGCCAAGCACCAGCAGCACACCCGGGATCGCAAACAGCGCGCTCCCGCGGACGAATCTGATCCCGCGAAGCTCGCGTCCGGCCCACAGTGCAAGCAGCGCCACCAGCGCGAGGCGCGCGTCGAGCAGCGCCCACGCGCGCCCGTGCTCCGAGGCCTTCGGCAGCGCGGTGAGGAAGATGCCGAACGCAACCGCCGAGGCCGCGGCCCACAGCGCGGCCGCCCGCGGGTCGGGATAGTGAGCGGTGCTGTGATGGGCTGAGCCGCGACGCGCCACGAGCACGGCACCGCCCATCGCCAGCACCAGCCCGGCCGCCTGCGCCGGCCGCAAAGAGTCGCCGCTGGCGAGGCCCCACGCAACGGGGATCACGACCCCCGAAGCCCCGATTGGCGCCACCACCGACAGCGGGCCCAACTCGGCCGCCTTGTAGAAGCCGATCAGCCCACCCGCGTTGCCGGCACCCGCCAGCAGCGCCAACCCGACGTCGGGGGAGGGCAGCGCCCGCCCACCTTCCAGCGCCAGATACAGCCCGCACGCGCCAAGCGCAGCCGCCTGCGAGAGCACCAGCACCGTCACCAACTGGTGGCGGCGCACCAGCTGCGGGCCGATGAAGTTCGACACCCCGTAACAGAGCGAGGCACCGAGGGCGAGAGCGATCGCGAGCATCGGCGTGAGTCTGGCAGTCGGGGGCGGCCCGGGAGAGCCTGCGAGGGTGAGGATGCCCCCGAGACCCGGCACAGGCAGCGGGCCCGCCCGGGCCGGGGTGCGGGCTCACCGATGGCCCGCCGGCTACGCTGCGCCCTATGCGCGCGTTCCCCACAGCGCCGGTCGCAGCCGCCTCGTTTGTGGGCAGCTACGCAGTGGTGGTCGCCACGGGCTCGCGGCCACTGGGGGGCGTCGTTCTCGCGCTCGGGGGCCTGTGGTGCATCTACGCCTGGTTGCGGCGCCACGGCGCACGGACAGCCACGACACTCGGCTGCGTCGGGCTTGGCTTGTTCATCGCCTCGCACTTGCTCGCGCTGGTGATCGGAGCCTGGCCGTCGGTCCTGGTTGTTGCCGGGGTTATGGGGGTGGCGACTTGGGTGCGAGCGGACTCGGCGCTCCCGATGCAGGTCGGACCGTCGCAGACCTTCAGGTTTCGATCGTGACCAGCGTGCCGATCGGCGTGTAGGGCCAGATTTCCGCGGAGGCGGCGAGCGGGAGCTCGACGCAGCCGAGGCTCTGTGGGGTGCCGAACGAGGCGCGGTCGAAGTTGTGGAGCGCGTCGCCGCCGTTGAAGTAGCTGACCCATTTGATCCCGGGATCTTCGTAGTGCGAGCCGTCGGGGTTGGTGCCGCTCATTGTCGTTTCGGGGAGGTGCTCGAACACCGGGAACGTTCCGAGTTCGGTTTCCGCCCCGGAGATGCCCGTGTTTGCGGGGGAGGTGATGACAGTCCGGCCGTTGTGCCACAGCGTCATCGTCTCCGGTGTTTCGCGGTGCACGTACACGTAGCTGTAGCCGCTGCTCAGGCGCTTGCCGGCGATCGCGCCGGTCAGCAGCGCGTGCCACACGGTCGGTCCCGCGACCCCATCGACGGTGAGGTTGTTTTCGTTCTCGAACTTCATCACGGCGCCCTTGGTGATCACGGTCGCCTGGTCGGGACTCCACATCGCCTGTAGCTGATGTGGCGTGTTCGGATAGCGCCAGTCGAAGCTGCCGCTGGGAGGTTCGACCGCTGCCTGCGCCTCCGCGCTCGGCGTGTGCGCCACGGCGGCGCCCGCCGGCTGCCATGCGACCGGCAGGTAGCCGTCTTGCGCGAGGAGCTGGTGCAGGCGCAGCGTCGAGCCGGGCGGCACGGTCCATTCGATCTGGTTGGTGGTGCGCAGCCCGCTTCCGCCAGTCGTGACCGCGACCGCACGCGGGAGCTGGACCTGCAACTGGGAGGCCAGCGCCGCCCCCAACCCCGACGGGGTGAACACGAGCGTGTGGCTGTTGGCTTCGCGCCAGCTCCCAGGCGTGCTCGGCGAGAGCTGTGGACGAGCCGCGCCCAGTACTTCGCTCACCGGCTTGGAGAACGTCAGGTCGATCGGGGTGGCGGGGGAGATGCGCGCGCCGGCCGCGGGGAAGCTGACCATCACCGGAGCTCGAGAGGGCGGGAACCAGCTCACCTGTGTGGGCGCCCCGAGCCTCTCCCAGGGACGCGGCGCGGCGGCGATCTCGATCGCGCCGGTCGACGCCTGCGGCCCGAGCGAGACCGAGCTCTGGGCGCTGCTCAGCGTGTGGTGGGTCAAGCCATCCGTGCCACTCCCGTAGGACACGGCGCTCACAGGTCGATCGAAGCTCACGCGCACCGCCGAGCCGGAGGGCACGGTCATCCACTGCTGGGTCACACGTGCAGCGGGCGCACGCAGCGTCAGCTGCTCGTTGCGCTCGCTTCCCAACGCCCAGCCGAGCCATCCCGGCCGGCGAACCTCCACGTCCACAGTCACCTGCTCGCCCGGAGTCAGCCGCTTCAGCGGCGTCAGCCGTCCACCGTCGATCGCGAGCGGCACCCTCCGGCCGTCCGGCCCGTATGCCCGGACGCGCTCGATCGTGCCGCCCAACGGCTGCACCGTCACGCGCGCAAGTGCCGTCGGATCGCTCGCCAGCGTCACACCCGAGAAGGCCAGCACCGCCACGGCGAGCACCACGACGATCACCGCAAGCGTCATCCCCGCGCCGAGTAGGGCACGCGTCCGACGATGCTCTGGCGACACGGGGTCACGACGAGCCGAGGCAATCGCCATTCATGGATCGTAGGACGGTTTGGCGGGATCGCCGTTTTGCCCTATGCACGGGACTTATCAGGAGCGGCGAATCGCGGCCGGCGCCGGCCCCACACGGTAGAGCGCGTAACGGCTATAGGTCCTTTGCCGGCACATTGACCAGCGTAGCTATGTGGGGTCCCAAGCACATGCGAACATATGTTCGTGCCAAAACTTTGGGGCTATGGGGCAGAGCGAGACTCGCCGCGCACTCACCGAGCGTCGAGGTCAGTTGGAGCTGCGGGTGAGGCACCGGACGTAGTCTTCCCGGCCGCAAGTGCAAACTCTAAGGCAGCGTCCCAGAAAAGACTTGACTGTCGTCGGAACATACGGGCATGCGGTCGCCCGGGAAAGGGGAGCTCAAGCATGACCCCACCGGCGCGCAGGCGCTCAAGGGCTTCGAGCGCCTTATTCGGCGCCAAGCGACCCCCCAGTCCGCGCACAACATCTGGGGCGCAAACGGTCTCGGCCTGGCATTCGGCAACCCAAGCGGCCACCGGCAGCACATGCTTGTTCTTGTAGAACGCCTGCGAACGCGCGGCCAGGGCGTTGTAGATGTCGTCCGACCACTCATCCATCATCCAGATATCATAGTACGAGATCCGTATTTTAGCTAGGTCCTAGACTCCGAGGTGCACATGACTTTCCCGGGTCACGAACAAGATAATCCGCAACGCGTTTCGGCCGCCGTCAATACGGCTGGCTTTGCCCAGGACGTCGTGATGGCGACGAGCCGGCTGATCCACCATCAGGAGCTCACCGGCCGTGACCATCAGGCGTTGGATGACTGCCGGCTACTCCTCAACCAAATGCTCTCCCCGGAGATTACGGTCGAGCGCTCCGGCGAACGACAGCTGGACGGCAGTAACACCGTGGCGCTGCTGCGCAAGGCGCGCTCCGCAAAGCCACAATACGCCGGCGATCTCGCACATACAGTCGCGGCGTTGGACGGGCTGCTAGCAGGACGTCGAGAGTCGGAGTACGTAGACGAGATCGGTAGGCTACGCGACATCTTTCTTACGGTTGGGCAGACTAATCTTGACGCGATGACCCGACAGACCGCTAGTCGCGAGGCTCCGGACAGTTGGACAGGCTTGATCGCGAATTCAATCTCCTAGCTGCAAGCGCCCGGCGCACCGCATGCGTTCAGCAGGACGAAGTCAAGCGCTTTCTCGACGCGGCACCGCGTCACTCGGTGACATCGCGCCCTGCCGATGAGACGTTGAGCGATACGCCCGCGCTCGACGACGAACCCCGACGTGGCTCCGCCCTGGCCAAGCACCTCCACGGGGCCTACGATGCTCTCATCGCGCACGTCGAACAACGGACCGATGACTACAGCACTCTGCCAGACGCCAAGTCCAAGGCTGGTGCACTCATCGAGATGCGGCAGATGGTGGTGGGCGCACGTAATCTCCATCGCAGTCTCAGTTGGCTCGACGCAGCCGGCAACCCACCCTTGGATCTCGGTACGCGGTACCTGGTAGGAGGGCGTCAGATTAACTGTGTAGGCTGGGTTCTTGGTTAATTGTAACAGTGACTCCGTGCGTGTCAACTAGTGATGGTTAGTTTGCAGTGTCGGGGACGCGGTCGCCGAAGTGGATCTTGAATGCGAGCAGTGCGGCTGTCCAGTTGCGGGTTTTTGTCCATTGTGGGACGGCGTTTTGCAGAGCGAGGTAGACGAGCTTGCGCGCGGCGTCCTCGGTCGGGAAGCTGCCCTTGGTCTTGATCGCCTTGCGCAGCTGGCGGTTGAGCGCCTCGATCGCGTTCGTCGTGTAGATCACGCGGCGGACCTCGTCGGGGAACGCGAGGAACGGTGTCACGTGCTCCCAGGCGTTCAGCCAGGTTTGGGTGATCACCGGGAACCGTTTGCCCCACTTCTCGTCGAAGGCCTCGAGCTCGGCTTGCGCCTGGTCGGCGTCCTTGGCGGTGTAGATCGGCTTCAGGGCGCGGGCGACCTGCTCGCGATCGCGGCGTGGCACGTAGCGCAGGCTCGCCCTGATGAGGTGAACGATGCATGTTTGGACGGTCGTCTTGGGGAAGATCGCCTCGATCGCCTCTGGGAACCCCTTGAGCCCGTCGACACACGCGATCAGGATGTCCTGCACGCCGCGGGTCTTCAGATCGTTGAGGACCTGCATCCAGAACTTCGCGCCCTCGGTCTCCTGGAACCACATGCCCAGCACGTCACGGTCCCCGTCGAGCGTGACGCCCAAGGCGAGGTAGAGCGCGCGGCGCTGCACCGTGCCGCCCTCGCGGATCTTCAGCACCATGCAGTCCAGGAACACGATCGGGTAGATGTCCTCCAGCGGCCGCTTGGCCCAGTCACGCACGTCGTCCATAACCGCGTCGGTCACGCGGCTGATCAGGTCACGGCCAACCCTCACGCCGTAGATCTCGGCCAGGTGCGCCTCAATGTCGCGCACCGACATCCCGCGGCTGTAGAGCGCGAGGATCTTCTCGTCGAACCCGACGAACCGGCGCTGACGCTTGCGCACGATCTTCGGCTCAAAGCTCCCGTCCCGATCGCGGGGAGCGTCGAGCTCGACCTTCCCATGCTCGGTGATCAGCGTCTTCGGAGTCGTGCCGTTGCGCTGGTTCTCCGCGCCGCCGGGCGGCTCGCAGTGCGGCTCGTAGCCCACATGGTCGGTCAGCTCGACCTCCATCGCCCGCTCCACCAGCCGCTTGGTCAGCTGCGCCAGCAGCCCGCCGGGCCCAGCGATCTCCTCCTCGGTACTCGCGCCAGCGAGCAGCTCATCGACCAGCTCATCGCTGATCCGCTCCGACGGCATCCCCAGAGCTTGCCGCAGACGGCGGCGGCCACCGGCACGCTCGACGGCCTCATCGACCAGCTCCAGAGAGAGTTCCCGCCCCCGGCCCGCGGCCGGGGCCCCCGCGGCGGACGCGCCGCGGTCGGTACCGGTCCGCTGCGCTCGCCCTCCGGGCTCCCTGCACTCCACGGTACCGACCGCGGGAAACACCAGCTCCTGCGACTCCATGTGATCCTGCGTAGTAGTAGGCATAGCGATCTCTTTCGCTCGTGCCTACACAGATCCTCGGACACTCCCCCTGGTAGACCAAACGACGGCGAGGCTGGTTGCGGGCCAAGCGGAGGTCACGGTCGTGGCGGCGACGGATCGGTCATATGCGACTGTGACCAATCCGCTAGGACCGGTGTTTCGGCTATCCGGCGCCACCCCACCCGATGCTGAGATGATCGTCGTCGTCTTTGTGCCGCGACGCGAGCAGCGCAGCGGACTACTGCACCCCTTGATCATCCATGAGCTCGGGCACGCGGCCAACAAACGGCATGGTCTCGTGGCCCAGGTTCTCAAGACAAAACGTGGCGGCGACGAGCTCTCGGCAATGATGAGCGAGGCCAAAAGGTATGCGGAGACATCGGCACACGGTGAAGTTGATGGGGATGATATAGCCGCAGTGGCCGAGGCCATCGCGGCCCGCTTTGAGGCATGGATCGAGGAGGCCGTGTGTGACGCAATAGCAGCGCATATTCTGGGACCAACTTACCTGTACTCATTCATGGCGATCGTCGGCACCTCCGATCTCGACGCTGCCGGCGAGGAGCACCCCGCGACCCGACAGCGCATCCGCCTGCTGTTGAATCAACTCGATGGCCTGGGTTGGACTGACCTATTGGCCGACGCGGCGCCGGAGATTGACGCGTGGTTTCGGGATACCGCAAACAAGGAGGAGGAGTACACGGAGCCGGATGTCGCCTTCTGCGTCGCCGCACTGGCACGCTTGTCCGAGGAGGTCGTTGAGGTGGTGGTGAGTCACATCGGTGGTCTGGTCTTCCGAGCGAGTGACTTCCTGCCGGTTCGGGAGGAGATCAATGGGCTGCTTGGAGTGGGCATTCCTCCCTGTCAGACGTTGGAGCGAGCGGCGATAGGACGAGCTGAGATCATCCTGGGCTCGTGGCTTTTCGCGGTTAAAAAGCAGGGTGGTGATCTGGATGCGCTTGCGGTCGCGGCTGATGTTCCGGAGCTGTCTCGCCTGCTGCCCAAGGCGCTGCAGGACGCAGCGCTGCTCGAGGCATGGGTGGCCTGATGAACCTTCTCCATTGGGAGGGGCTCAAAGAGGCGATTGAGTGCGATGAACTTTCGCAACGGCTCGTGTTCATGCCAATGCTCGACTTCGAAAAGCAGATTGGGCCGGCGTCGGTCGACCTGCGACTGGGCACCGAGTTTCGCATTCTGCGTCGCACCGATGAGTCGGGTCTCGATCCCGGCGACCAGCCCCAAGCTTCAGTCGAGCGCATGACAACGTCGGTCAATGTGGAGGTTGGAGACAAGCTGTGGCTGCATCCGAACCAGTTTGTGCTTGGCGCAACCCTGGAGTTCCTGCGAATCCCACCGCACCTCGCTGCCTACGTCGTAGGGCGCTCATCTTGGGGTCGGGTCGGCCTACTGGTTGCGACAGCGATCTTCGTGCAGCCCGGCTTCTCCGGATGCCTGACGCTTGAGCTCGTCAATCACGGCGAGAGCCCGATAGCGCTTTACCCGGGATGCCGCATCGCCCAGTTGGTCGTGCACAGCCTACCCTCACCTACCGACCACTATTACGGTCGGGATGATGACAAGTACGTGGGTCCAACTGGACCGCAGGTATCCCATCTCTCGAAGGAGGCGGCTGAGATTGGGCATCTGCGTGCTGTCGGACACCGTCTCATTGACCCTGCGGATGAATAGACACGCCGACGATACGAGTCGATGGAAAAAGCTCGAATGGGTTTGAAGTCAGGGTTCACCATGACTCACCCATAAATAGGTTGCCTATTGAGAGCAGCAGACGGCCAGCGCCAGCCCCGCACGGTAGAGCGCAAACGGCCACAGCGCCCGCCCACGCCTGCCGGGTCGGATCAGCGGAGCACAGGCGAGCGTTGAAAGGAATGCCGCTCCCGCTCCCGCGGCGAGCGCGGGAACAGCACCCGGCAGGGCGCCGCGCTGGATGAGGCGAGACGCCTTGAGCCCCGCGGCGCCCGCGATCACGGGGAGACCGGCGCGCCATGAGAGAGCGTGGGCGTCCTCGCGAGCGAAGCCGCGCGCGCGCGCGGCGGTGAGCGCGGCCCCATTGCGCGAGACGCCAGGGAGCAGGGCAAGCGCCTGCGCGAGGCCGAGCGCGAGACCGTCGCGGGGTCCCACATCCGCGAGCTTACGCGTGCCCTCCCGTGAATCCGCCAGCGCAAGCGCAGCCCCGCCCAGCGCGAGGCCCGCGGCGAGCGCGTGGGGGCCGTTCGGGCGGCGCTCCAACCTGCGCTCCTGGAGGTAGCCGACGAACGCGGGCGGGGCGAGCGCGAGCGCTGCCGACGCCAGGGCTCTGCCATCCAACCCCCGCAGTGCTCGCGCCAAGTCTCCGCGCAGAGCGGCAGATTCGGGAGATGCTCGCTTTGCCGAAGCCGGGGGACACTCGCCGGCGGCGAGCATCCCCGAATAGGCCAGCAGGGCAGCGGCGGTCCCGGCGTGCAGCGCGACCTCCAGCGAGTTGCGCAGCTCGGCGTCCCGCTCGGCGGGGGGCCAGCCCGCCAGGCGCGGGAGCAGCGCGATGTGCGCCGAGGAGGAGACGGGCAGCACCTCGGTGGGACCCTGCACGAGCCCCAGCAGCAGTACGTGGTACAGCGGCAGCTTCGTTACCTGCAGGGCTCGGGGTGATCCCTCAGCCAATGTCCGCAGGCGCCGACTCCGGGGACGAGGCGCGATCGGGGTCCTCTCCCGCGGCTGCGACTGTCACCGCCTCGCCCACACGACGGCGGCGGACGATCCAATAGACGGCGCCCACCACGAGGAGCGCGACGATCGCGTAGTCGACGTACTCGAAGCCCTTGCGCACGCTGGTCCATTCGCTGCCGAGCGCGTGCCCCGCGAGCGCGAGCGCGAGCACCCAGGGGATCGAGCCGACGATGGTGAGCATGGTGAAGCGCAACGGCGGCATCTTTGCGACGCCCGCGGGCAGCGAGACGAAGGCGCGCACCAGCGGGATCATGCGACCGAAGAGCACCGCGGGATCGCCGTAGCGCTGAAACCAGCGGTCGGCGCGAGAGATCTGGGCGGGACCCATGTGCACGAGGTGGCCGTGGCGTTCCATCAGCTCCAAACGGCCGCCGCGGCCGATGCCGTAGGCGATCCATGAGCCGACGAGCGTGCCCAGCAGGCCGGCGAGCACGATCCCGGTCATCGTCAGGTGGTGGTGGGCGCCCGAGCCGCCGGGGTTCGCCACCGCGAAGCCCGCGAACAGCATCACCACCTCGGAGGGGATCGGGATGCAGGCCGAGCCGAGCGCCATCAGCAGGAACACCGCCGGCAGGCCGCCGTCGCGGACGAGGTGCCAGGTGGCGGCGACAACGGATTCGGTGACCGAGGCAAGGACGAGCACGGGCGCGTCAACGATACCCATATGCGAGGGCGCAATCCGCCGAGGCACGCCCGGGCACGATGAGGATCGTCTCATGGCATCGGGGTGCGGCGGCGGGCACCTGCCCGGCGTCGCCCGGCGATACGGTCTGGCGATGCGCGTTTGGATCGATCTCACCAACAGCCCCCACGTGCTGGTCATGCGGCCGGTGATCGAGGCACTGGGGCGCGACGGCCACGAGGTGCAAGTTACCGCGCGCGACTTCGCCCAGACGCTGGGGCTGCTGCGCCGCTTCGAGATCCCCCACACCGCGATCGGACGCCACCGCGGCGAGCGGCTGACTGCGAAGGCCGGTGGCCTCGCCCTGCGCTCGGGGGCGCTGGTGCGCTGGGCTCGCGCCGAGCGGCGAAGAACGAGAACCCAGCTCCGATTCCCCTCCTCCCCTCCTTCCTGCGGCCGCTTCGACATCGCGCTCGGTCATGGCTCCAACGATGTGAGCGTCGCAGCTGCCCTGCTGCGGATTCCCAGCGCCACGATGTTCGACTACGAGTGGGCGACCGTGCAGCACCAGATCAACTGCCGCTTGGCGCGTGCGGTGGTCGTGCCCGAGGCGATCCCCCCCGAGCGCCTCGACCGCTACGGCGGGCGTGGCAAGGTGCGCGCCTACGCGGGACTGAAGGAGGAGTATTACCTCGCCGACTTTGAGCCCGACCCTGCGATCCTCGGCGAGCTCGGGCTTGACCCGGGGCGCCCGATCGTCGTGGTGCGCACCCCCCCGGAGGTCTCGCTCTACCACCGTTTCGAGAACGACCTGTTCGCGCGGGTGCTCGAGCGTCTGCGCGATGCGGCCGCCGGTGCTGAGGGGGTGCAGTCGGTGGTGCTACCCCGCACCTCGGCTCAACGCGCGGAGCTCGGCGGTGTGCCCGGCTTTGTCGTCCCCGAACAGGCAATCGACGCGCAATCGCTGATTGCCCGTGCCGACCTCGTGATCTCCGCCGGCGGCACGATGAATCGCGAGGCCGTCGCGCTGGGCGTGCCGGTGTACACCACCTTCGAGGGCCGGCTCGGGGCGGTCGACGAGCGGCTCATCGCCGAGGGCCGGCTGCGCAAGCTGCGCGACCCCGCCCAAATCGATCTCAAAAAGAGACCCCCCACCACCGCGCACGCACGTATCCGGCGCGACCCGCGCGTGCTCGTCGATCTGCTGCTCTCGCCCCTGCGGTCCAGCTAATACTGGTAGGCGCGCCTGGCCTCCCAGCGCTCGATCCCGAGCCGGCAGAGGCGGTCGACTAGCACGGGGTAGGGGATCCCGGAGGCCTCGGTGAGCTTCGCGTACACGCTCGTCGGCGTGAAGCCGGGCATCGTGTTGAGCTCGTTGACCAGCACCTGCTCGCCGTCCACGAAGAAGTCCGCGCGCGCGAGCCCCTCGCAGCCGGTGTAGGCGAACACCTCCAGCGCCAGTTCCCGCACCCGCGCACTCGCCGCGGCGGAGATGCGGGCCGGGACGACCAGCTGCATTCCCCCGTCGCGGTACTTCGCGGCGTAGTCGTACCACTCTCCCGCGAACGCGATCTCCCCAGGCTCCGAAGCCAGCGCCGCCGCCCCATCCTCGCCGCCGCCCCGGGGCTGGCGCAATCGCCCAAGGGCCGGTGAGCCGGACCCCTCTTTCTCGGTCATCCCGAGCACGGCGCACTCGACCTCGACCCCGCTCGCCATCGCCTCGACGATCGCCAGCGGATCGTGCGCAAACGCCTGATCCAGCGCCGCGTCCAGCAGGTGGGCGTCGGAGACCTTGACGATTCCCACCGAAGAGCCCATGTGCGCGGGCTTGACGAACACCGGCAGGCCAAGGGCGGAGAGCTCATCGAGCACCTCCCCGGGGGCACGGCGCCAGCGCTCGGCACGTACCCCGGCATACCCCACCTGGGGAACACCCGCGGCGGACATCAGCTCTTTGAAGAGCACCTTGTCCATACAGATCGCCGACGGTGCGACGCCGGCGCCCACATAGGCGACATCCAGCGACTCCAGCACCCCCTGCACGGTGCCGTCCTCGCCGAAGGGTCCGTGCAGCGCGGGGAACACCACGTCAGCGTCGAGCAGTCCCTCGCCCGGGCAGAGGGTGAGCCGCCCTCCGTCATGAAACCACCCGCCCTCGCGCTCGATCTCCACCCAGCGAACCTCGTGCCCGGCACGCTCGAGGCCCTCGCGCACGGCGCTCGCGGAGGCCAGCGAGACATCGTGCTCGGAGGAGCGCCCGCCGGCGAGTAGCGCGACGGTAAGCCTCATTGAACAGCAGGCGCGGCGGCGGGCGGGGTCTGGGAGGTGGTGGTGGACGTGCTGGGAGTCGTCGTGGTCGTGGTGCTCGGCGTGGTCTGCGCCGCCAGTTCGCCCACGGTGAGCTTGATCGTGGCTCCCCGCTTGGCCTTGGTGCCGCCCGCGGGAGTCTGCTGGAGCACCAGCCCGACTTCGGCAACGCTGGAGACGGTGCGCGTGCTGGACTTCACCACGAAGCCCGCCCCGATCAGTTCGCCTTCGGCGCGTTCCTGCTTTTTGCCGACCACCCGTGGGATCGCGACTTCCTGCGAGGCCTTCGCCACCACGAGGCTCACCGCTTCGCCACTGCGCACCGAGCTGCCCGCGGAGGGCGACTGCGAGAGCACGGTGCCAGCCGCCTGGCCCGCTTCTTCGCGCTTGGTGACGGCGCCCACATCCAGGCCCGCGGCGCGCAGCGAGCCGCGCGCTTCGGCTTCGCTCTGGCCGGTGACGGTGGGGACTTCCACCTGCGGCGGGCCAGTCGAGACGAACACCGTCACCGGACTCCCCGCCAGCAGCGGCACGCCCTGTGAGGGTTCGGTGGAGATCACCTTGCCGCTCGGCACCGTCGCGCTGGAGCGGTTCTGCACGCCCGGCTTGAAGTGCGCCCGCTCGAGCTTGTGCTCAGCTTCCGCGCCCGTGAGGCCTCTCACGTCGGGCACTCCCACGCTGGCGGGGCCGGTGGAGACGACGACGCTCACGTGGGCGCCGCGCTGCACCACGCTTCCCGCCGCGGGGCTCACGGAGATCACGGCGCCATCGGCGACATCGAGGCTGGGCGCCTGCGAGGGTACCGGCACCAGATCGGCCGCTTTGAGCTCAGTGGCCGCGAGCGTCGCGGAGCGGCCGACGACGTTGGGCACGGTCACCTGACGTTTGGCGGCCGGCAGCAGCAGCGCAAGCGCCACCCCGGCGGCGATGAGCGCCAGCAACACCCCGCCCGCGATCCACCAGCGGCGCCGCCTATGCCGCCGCGCGCCCTCCTCGGGGTCATCCTGCGCGGGCTCCTCCGCGACCGGCGCCAGCAGCAGCGCGGTGGCGGCCGCCGGCGCAACCGGGCCGTTGCCGTGGGGAGTGGCGGCAGGCTGATCGCCCGCGCCGGGCAGGCTCCGGCGCACGTGCTGGAGCGCCGCGATGAACTCGTCGGCGTCGGCGAAGCGCTCCGCGGGATCCTTCGCAAGCGCACGCAGCACCACAGCATCGAGCTCCGGCGGAATCGCGGCTCGCACAGGGGCAGGCGTAGACGCGCCGCTCCCTGCCGCATCAGATGGGTGGGTGAACGCGGCGCCAGGCGGATGGGTGGGTGCATGGCTCGCGACCGCGCTCGGGGGCAGCGGCGCGGCGGAGACCTGCTTGAGCGCGATCGTCACTGCCGTCTCCCCGTCGAAAGGAACCGTGCCTGTGAGCAGCTCGTAGAGAACGATCCCCACCGCGTAGATGTCCGAGGCGGCGCTCACCGCGTGGCCCTGGGCCTGCTCGGGGGAGAGGTATTGGGCGGTTCCCATGATCGATCCGGTGAGCGTCATGTCGGAGGCGCCGGCGCGGGCGATCCCGAAGTCGGTGACCTTCGCGCGACCCTCCTCGTCGAGGATCACGTTGTGGGGCTTCAGGTCGCGGTGGATCACTCCGCGGCGGTGCGCGAAGCGCGCAGCCGCCAGGATCTGGATGACGATGTCGATCGCCGCGACGGGCTCCAGCGGCCCCTGCTCACGAACCACCGCCTTCAGGGAGCGCCCGGGGAGGTACTCCATCGCGATGTAGTAGGTGCCGTCCCACTCCCCGCGGTCGAAGATCGCCACCACGTTCGGGTGCGAGAGTCCCGCGGCGCTGGAAGCCTCGCGGCGGAAGCGCTCCACAAACTCCTGGTCTTCGGCGAAGCGGTGGTGGAGCAGCTTGACCGCCACCTGGCGCCCCAGCAGCTGGTCGCGCGCGAGGTACACGTCGGCCATCCCGCCGGTGCCGATCCGCGAGAGCACCTCGTAGCGCCCGTCGATCACGGTGCCCTGCTCAATCATCGCCCGCTGCCTCTGCGACACGTTTTGCTGGTCGGAGAGCCGCGAGCGCGAAGCGGCAACCGGCTCGGAGGTGAGAGCGCCGCTCAAGCATGCAGCAGCACTTCCATCACGCGCCGCGCGATCGGCAGCGCATAGGTGGCGCCGTATCCGGGGACGCCCTTGACCGTCACGGCGATCGCCACGGTGGGGTTGGCGGCGGGGGCGAAGGCGATGAACCAGACGTTGTTGAGCGCGCTGCCGATCTGTGTTTCGGCGGTGCCGGTCTTGCCGGCGACCTGCACTCCCGGGATCCGCGCATTTTCACCGGTGCCTTCGTTGACGACGGCTTCCATCATCGAGGTGACGGCGGTGGCGGTGGAGGGCTTCATCACGACCGACTGCACGTGGGGGGAGATCTGCTGCACGATGCCCCCTTCGGGGTTCACGATCCGCACGGTCAGGTGGGGCACCATCAGCGTGCCGTGGTTGGCGACCGTGGCGGCGACCTCCGCCATCTGCAGCGCAGTCACCCGCAGTTTGTCCTGGCCGATGCCCATCCGCCCGACGTCGACCAGCGGGCTGACGGGCGAGAGCAGCCGTTCGCTCCCGCGTTCATCCTCGTACTCCCCGGAGGCCGACATTTCTTCGGCGGGGTAGTCCAGCTGCGGCTTGGCGTCAAACCCGAAGCGGCGCATGTAGCGGGCGAGCGTCGGCTTGCCCACCTGTTCGGCAACCTGCGCCCACACGGTGTTGACCGATTTGGCGAGCGCCTGCGTGAGCGTCAGCTCGCCGAAGCTTTCGTTCTGGTCGTTGCTCAACGGCACACCCGACACCACGATGCCGTTGCGGCCGCTGAGCGTCGAGGAGGGCGTAAACCTTCCCGTGTCGATTGCGGCGGTGGCTGTGACGACCTTGAAGGTGGACCCTGGCGCGTAGCCGTACTGCACGGCGCGGTTGACCAGCGAAAATTCACTGTTGGCTTTGAGCTTCGCGGCGGACGCTGCCGTGCGCAGCGCGTTGGGGTCGTAGCCGGGGGTGGACGCCATCACCCGCACGGCGCCGGTGGACGGCACCAACGCGACCACGGCGCCCTGATGAGCGCCGAGCGCGGCGAGCGCGGCCTGCTGGGCGGCGGGGTCGAGCGTGGTGATCACTTCATCCCCCTTTTCGGGGCGGCCCTGGAACTGGTCAAGGATCGACCGCAGTTCGCTCTGGCTCTGCCCGCTGAGCGGGGCGTTGCGGTAGCGCTCGAGACCGGTGCGCCTGAACGTCAGGGGGTAGGAGTAGCCAATCGCCTGGGCGAACTCTTCCCCTGTGGGGTAGGTGCGTTCGTAGGTTCCTTCGCGCGTGCGCACGCTGCGCGCCAGCACGGTGCCGTCGGCCGCCAGGATCGCCCCACGCTGCACGCGGGCCTGCTCGATCAGCGCGCGTTTGTTGAGCGGGTTTTCGCGCAACGAGGAGGCCTCGAAGACCGTCCAGCGCGAGGTGAAGGCGACCAGCAACGCGAACAGCACCAGCACGAGCACGTAGAGGCGCAGGATCGGGCGGTTCATTCACTCAGCTCTTCCAGTTCGATCGAGTGCACGAGCGAGCCGGCTTCTTTTTCCGAGCGCCACTTGTGGTCGAGCAGCGTGCCGCGCCGCGTGGAGCTCAGCGTGGAGGCGCCGACGCCAGAGACGTAGTAGGTGCTGTAGAGGTTGATGCCACCGGGGAGCTTGTAGGGGAGACCCCGGTACATCGTCACCAGGCCGCGGGGGTTGGTGGCGACGAAGAACACCGACTGCGCGGCAATGTACCCACCGCCGGTGAGCACCCCGAGCACTGCGAGCACGATCAGCGCAGGCAGCACGCCACGACGCCGTCGCCGAGGGATGGTGGGCGCGGAGTCGGGGGAGCGAGGACGGCGGACCACCACAGGCGTTGCCGGCAGCGCGGCGTGCGTGGGATGTGCGTCCCGTCGTGCACGCGGCGAGGACCGCTCCCGAGCGCGAGCTTCGGTGGACGCCGCCTCGCGGCCGTCGCTGCCGCGCGGGGGGGGTGCGAGCACCGAAGAGGACGGTCGCGTGACCCCCACGGCCGGCATGCTCACGACCGTGGCGTCGCGGTCGAGCTCGGTGGTGCCCGGGGCGGGCGCGCTCAGCGCGCTCACCTCCTCCAGACGCAACAGGATGACGGTGATGTTGTCGCGCCCCCCGGCGCGGTTGGCTTCAGCGATCAACGCCTCGCCGATATCGCGCAGGCGCGCGCCGGCGTGCAGGCGCAGGACCTCGGCGAGGCGCGCCTCCGGGACCATCGAGGTGAGGCCGTCGCTGCACAGCAGGTAGATGTCCCCGGCGCGGGCGCGGAACGAGCGGGTATCCACCTCGACCGTCTCCTCCGGCCCGAGCGCGCGGGTGATGATCGAGCGCTGAGGATGATCCTCGGCTTCTTCGGGCGTGAGGCGACCCTCGCGGATCAGCTCGTCCACCAGCGAGTGGTCGTCGGTGAGGCGCAGCAGCTCGCCGTCGCGCAGGCAGTAGGCACGGCTGTCGCCGACGTGGGCGATCGCGACCTCCTGCTCGCCGACGTAGACGGCGGTGAGCGTCGTGCCCATGCCGGCCTGCTCGGCGTTCTGGCGAGAGAGCTCGTGGATACGCGCGTTGGCGGCCAGCGCGTGCGCGGCCAGCCCCTCCTCGGGCAGCGAGCCGTCGGGCAGGCCGGCATGGAAGGACTCAACTGCGATCTTCGAAGCCACCTCGCCGGCCTGCGCGCCGCCCATCCCGTCGGCGACCACGAACAGCGGCGAACGCGCGAGCAGCGAGTCCTCGTTGGCGCGTCGCTGCAGGCCGGTGTCGGTGCCCGCGTAATGCTCGGCCACGCGGAGCATCGCTAGCAGCCTCTCTTCTGAGTCCGCACAGCCATCAATCCACCTCGAATACGAATTCGCTGTCGCCGATCCGCAGATGATCGCCGGGATGCAGGGGACGCGGAGTGTCCAACAGCTCCTCGTTGAGGTAGGTGCCGTTGGTGGAGCGCAAATCCTCGAGCACGAGCGTGCCCGCCTGCTCGTAGATGCGCGCGTGGCGCGAGGAGGCAAAGGGATCCTCCAGGCGTATCTCCGCGTGGTCGCCGCGACCGAGCACGAAGTCGCCGTCCAGGTCGTAGATCATCCCCGCATCGTGACCGCTTGCGCGGGCGACCACCAGACGGGGAGCACGACGGGCGACGTTGGAGCGCCCGAGCGCGGAGGCGGACTGCAGACCGGTCGCATCCGGGGAGCCCGCGTAACCCGACCCCACCTCGCCCGCAGCGCTGTAGCCGGTGGATGGATGGGTGCGATCCCGCCCCCGCAGATCGCGCAGGGCGCTGCGGGCGACCCACAGCAGAAACAGGTAGAGCACGGCGAGGAAGCCGAACTTGAGCGCGACCGACACCGGCTGGAGCGTATTCATCGCTGCTCGAAGACGATCTCGGTGGTGCCGAGCTCGATGCGGTCGCCGATCTGCAGCGGCCGCAAGCCGCGCAGCCGCTCGCCGTTGAGGAGCACACCGTTGGTCGAGCGCAGATCCTCGATCGTCCAACCGTGCACGGTGGGGCGTATGTGGGCATGACGGCGGGAGATCCCGGCATCGTCGAGCACGACGTCGCAGTCGCGGCCGCGGCCGATCACCGCACCCTCCGGAGCAACCACCAGGCGCCGCCCGCCGACCAGCAGCAGGGCGCGGGGGGGCCGGCTTGAGCGGGCCTGTTCGAGCGGCTCGCGCAGACGGGCAGAGGAGCTGTAGATCATCGTCTGCCCATGCTCGTCCTCCTGGCGGAGGGCACCGGCGGGGACAGGCCAATCACCGCGAGCGGGCCGCTCCCACGCCCCACTTTCGCCGGCGTGGTCGTCGAGGTCGCCATCGCCATTGCCGGGGCCGTCGGGGCGTACCAGCCGCGCCTGGATGCCGAACTCGCCGAGCGACAGGGAGTCGTCGGTGTGGAAGGTGATGATGGGGTGGGAGGCCAGCGTGAGATCCTCGCCGCGAGCGTGCTCGAGCAGGTAGGCGCAGAGCTCGTCGATCAGCTCGTCCTCGACACCGTCGTAGCGAGCGCGATCCGCCGGGGAGAGCCAGACGGCGTACTCGTTGGGGGCGTACACGCGCGACACCGAGGTGGTGCGGTGCTCGTCCATCTCGCGCGCCAGCTTGCGGGCGATTTCCATCGGGCGCACCTCGGAGCGGAAGAGGCGCCCGAAGGCGCCCTCCACAAGGGAGGCGAGGGTGGTCTCGAGGCTCTTGAGGGGGTTCATGGAATGCCCGATCACTGGGGCGGAGCCGACAGCGTCGAACCCCGCCGTCCCGCCACTCCTCACCACTTTAAGGCTCCTCACGCAACAATCGTCCGCACGGGCCCGCGTAGCGCTCGTGCGGCGACCGCGAGCAGTGCCCCAAGCGAGGCACTGAGGATGACGCCATGCGGGGATGGAAGCGTTGCGCCGGTCACCCGAAGGCCGCGATCGAGAGCTTGGATGCTCGTCCATCCGGCCACCAACGCCACGGCCCACAGGATCGCGGCGAGCGCATCGAGCATCGCCGAGCGGCCCCGCACCAACCAGGGAAGGATTGCGCCTGCAAGCGCCCACAGGGCCATGCCGAGCAGCAGCGCGACGCTCAGCAGGTGTAGCACCGCGTGGGCGGTGCTCGCCACAGCCCCGTCCAGCGGTAGCTCGGCGAGACGCAGCCACCAGTAGCCGAGCGCCCCCAGCAGGGCGCGGGAGCGCCAACGGGCAAGCTGGCCGGCGAGCGCAGGGAAGGCGCCCGCGAGGCCGACGAGGCCGAGCGCGGGCGCAAGTGCTGCGGCGAGCCAATGGGGCCCCGGCCGGCGCACCAGCAGCAGCAGCGGCAGCGCCGCACAGAGGACGATGAGCGCGATTCCGGCGTGGGCGGCAGCGATCTGCCAGACGCACGCCGCCAACGTCGCGGCGATCCACACCGAGCGCGCTGCCGTGAGCCAGCCCGTCAGGTCGGGCAGCTCCTCGGGGGTGTCCTCAAGAGGGTGCCGTGGCGCCTGCAGTGCGGTCGCCATCGCCGGGGCGAGGGAGGGTTGCGGGGTTGGGGATTGGCCCGGCCCCTCCGGGCCGGCTGGGAGGGGGCGAGGGAGCGACGCGGCGGGAACGCGCGCGTGGCGCCCCCAGGGCGAGCGGCGCAAACGGTGGCGCAAACCATCGGTGAGCGCCTCGCTCAGCTCTGGCAGCGTTCCCCGCAGCGCGGGATCGGGTTCGAGCGCGCGGTCGAGCGCGTGGGTGAGCTCGCGCGGCAGATCGCGGCGCCGGCGCTCCAACGGCGGCAGCTGCTCGCCGATGCGCCGCGCGGTGGCGGCGGGCGTGGGGCCGCGCACGGGGTTGACGCCGCTGAGCGCCTCGTAGAGAACCAGCGCGAGCGCGTAGAGGTCGGCCCCCACGCCGACCTCGCCGCCGTCGATCTGCTCGGGGGCCATATAGGCGAGCGTGCCCAGCACGTCCCCCGTGCGGGTGAGGGACTCCTCGCCGGCGAGGAGTGCGCCGCCGAAGTCGGTCAGCTTCGCGATCGGAGCAGCACTCCCAAACGCGGGCGCCTGGAACGCGGGCGACTCCGGGGTTGGGCCGGGAGCATCGGCGGGAGCGGACACCAGCACGTTCTGCGGCTTGATGTCGCGGTGGATCACCCCGCGCCCGTGCGCGTGCAGGAGCGCATCGACCAGCGCGATCCCGATTTCGAGGACCTCCTCGTCGCACAGCGCCTCGGTGGCGATCAGCTGGGCCAGGGTCTCGCCGTGGACCAACTCGGAGATCAGGTAGAAGGTGTCCTGCACCGCGCACGCCTCGTACAGGGCGACGATCGCGGGATGCGCGAGACGGGCGGTGGCGAGCGCCTCGCGTGTGGCGCGCTCGCGATCTTCGCCGGCGGGGAGTGGGATGACCTTGACGGCCACCTCGCGGTCGAGCAGCTCGTCGTGGGCGCGCCACACCACCCCGAAGCCGCCGGCGCCCAGGCGTTCGAGCAGGAGGTAGCGCTCGAGCACCGTGGTGCCCAGCTCGGCCGGCGGGCGCTCACCGCGGACTCGCGCTTCGATGCGGCCGCGGCTGCGGCCGGGCGCGATCAATGTGTCGTGAGAGTCCACCGACTCCTGCGTTCGCCGGTGCGGGGGCGCTCCCTGCTACGAGCAGGCAGGAGAAGCGGAGGTGAGCGAGAAGTTGCAGATGGCACCAATCAGAACGGAAGATGAGCGGCCGAGCGGCCGGTCATACTGGTGCCTCCTCGATACGCGGGCAAGGAGCGAGACAGCTTGTCGTTCTTCGACGATGATGAGGGAGGATCCCCGCGGCCGGCCGCCGCGGGCGGGCGGGTACCCAGTCCCTCCCATTCACGGCCTCGCCCGCGACGACCACAGCGGCCGGCGACGGGGCACGTGGATCGCCACACGATGATGGTGCGGCGGCGGATCGCCGCCGGAGTCGGGGTGGTCGTGCTGATCGCGATCGTGCTGCTGATCGACGGGTGTCTGAAGAGTGGCAAGGAAGAAGCGCTGAAGAAGTACAACCACGAAGCGGGACAGCTGGTGGGGGAATCCGACCAGCAGGTCGCGCAGCCGCTGTTCGCCGGGCTCGCCGGCGCCTCCAGCGAACCGCCGCTGAACGTGGAGCAGAAAGTCAACGAACTGCGCGAAGTGGCGCAGCGGCAGGCCGAACAGGCCAAGCGGTTGAGCGTCCCAGGCGAACTGGATGCGGCGCAGCGCTATTTCACGCTGGCGCTCAATCTGCGCGAGGAAGCGCTGGCGAAGATCGCGCCACTCGTGCGCGAGGCGCTGGGTGGAAAGGGCAAGCAGGCGAGCTCGTCGATCGCTGGGACGATGGAGATGTTCCTCGCCTCCGACGTGATCTACTCCCAGCGGGTGGCGCCGCTGATCCAGCAGGAATTGGCGGCGGGCGGCATCCACGGGCTGAGCACCGCGAGCACTCAGTTCCTGCCGAACCTGGGGTGGCTGGAACCGAGCACCGTCGAAGAGCGCCTCACCGGGAAATCGTCGGTCGCGGCACAGAGCGGCCAGATCGCCCCGGGAACGCATGGCTCGGCGCTGAAGGGAGTAAGCGTCGGCTCAACCAACCTCGAACCGGAATCGACGGGCACGGTCAACCACCTCAGCGGCGGATCCACTCCGATGTTCAAGGTGATGGTCGAAGACTCCGGAAGCAACTCCGAGACCGACGTGAAGGTCGAAGTCACGGTCACCGCCGGGGGCGTGCAGTACAAAGACAGTCGCACGATCGCAAAAACCGAACCTGGGGTCACTGCGACCGTCGGCATTCCCGTGGAAAAAGTGCCTCTGGGGGCAGCGGCGCGCGTGGTGGTCTACGTGCAGCCCGTGCCGGGAGAGACCAACCTCGAAAACAACAAGGGCTCCTACCTGGCGGTGTTCGGCCAGTAGCCACGTCCCTACCTGGCATGCGGGATGCGCGAAGAGGGGACCCGATGGGAGATCGCTCCTGCCCGCGCGATAGCTTGTCCCCATGATCGCCACCAGCCTGACCGACACCCGAGGAATCATCGCGATCGCCGCCGCCGCGATCGCCGTGGTGGCGCTGATGGGTTGCGTGGCGCTGGCGCTCAGCGTGCGGCGGCTGCGCGGCGCACAAAAGGTAGTGCTGGGTGAGGGGGAGCGCGACGTGGTGGCCCACGCGGCGGCGATACAGGGGGGTTTTGAGGATCTGCGCGAGTACGTGGGAGAGGTGGCCGAACGCCTAGAGCAACGACTGGGCGGGGTGGAGCTGGGTTTGCGCGAAGCGATCTCCCACCGCGCGCTCGTGCGCTACGACGCCTACAACGAGCTCTCCGGACACCAGTCGGTGTCGATCGCACTGCTGGACGGCACCCGCTCGGGGGTGGTGCTCACCTGCATCCACCACCGCGACCAGGCGCGGGTCTACCTCAAGCAGGTTCACGGGGGCAAAGGCGAATTGGAGCTCTCCCCGGAGGAGGCGGAGGCGGTGCAGCTGGCGCTCGCCTCGGCGGGCAGCGGCGTTTCCTTCGACCGCAGCGGGGAGACATTCGCCTCCGACCGCAGCGGGGGGGCACTTGCCTCCGGCGAGCACCCCCCTCCCGGCCAGCGTCCCCGTTTCGGCCCGCCGTCCGCCTGAGCGATGCTTTCGCGCGTTGGCTTCCTGGGTCCGGCGGGGACCTTCAGCGAGGAGGCACTGCTCTCGAGCGCGGCGGCGGACGCCGTCGAGCCAGTGGCGTTTGCGACGATCTACGACACGATCGTGGCAGTGCGCAGGCAGGAAGTGCAATGGGCGGTGGTGCCGATCGAGAACTCACTCGATGGGACGGTGACGGTCACGCTCGATCTCCTCGCTGACGAGCACGGCGACCTGGAGGTCGTGGGGGAGGTGCTGCGGGCGGTGCGGCACTCGCTGATCGCCGCCGAGCAGGTGGCGCTGAGCGAGATCCACACGGTGATCTCCCATCCCCAGGTGCCCGGACAGTGCACACGCCTGCTGCGGGGGGAGCTCGCCCACGCCCGTGTGCTGCCGGGGAGTTCGACGGCGGAGGCGGTACGCATGGTGGTGGCCGACGGAGTACGGGGACAGGCAGCGCTGGGAACGCGATTGGCGGCGGACATCTACGGCGCCACGGTGGTGCGCGAGGGGGTGCAGGACCACAACGACAACGTCACGCGTTTCGTGTGGCTGGCAGGGATGGGTCAGACCGACGATCCTCCCTTGAGGATCGGAATTGAGAATCCACCGCCGGGGGGGTGGAAGACATCGGTGGTGTTCTGGGGATCGGGCGCAGACAGCCCCGGCTGGCTGGTGCGCTGCCTGGATGTGTTTGCCCAGCGGGCGATCAATCTGACCAAGATCGAGTCGCGCCCGCAGCGGGCCCGCATGGGCCACTACATGTTCTTCGTCGACCTTCAGGGCAGCATGCGAGAGCGGACAGTGGGCGAGGCGCTGGAGGGGCTGCGCGCGGTGTGCGAGCAGGTGCGCGTGCTGGGCTCATACCCAGCCGGCGCCGACCCGTCCGCGTAGGCAGGGGCGCAGCAAGCGGACACAATCGACCACGTTCGTCGCTACACTGCGCGCACGGATGGATACCACCATTCCACCAGACCCAGTTCGGTCCGTGTCGCCATCCGAGCACCGGCGACGCGGGCCTGAGAGTGGTCGGGTGCTTGTATTGAACGCGACTTTCGAGCCGATCAACGTCTGCTCGGTACGGCGCGCGGTGGTGCTACTGCTCAAGGAGAAGGCGGAGTTGGTCGAGCGTGGGCGGTGGGAGCTGCACTCGGAGAAGACCACGCTCGCGCGTCCCGCGGTGATCCGCTTGGTGACCTACGTGCGCGTGCCGCGTGACGCCCACCAGCGCAAGATCACGCGGCGCGCGGTGTTTGCGCGTGACGGATGGACATGCCAGTACTGCGGTTCGCGCGCAAACCTGACCGTGGACCACGTGATCCCCCGCTCCAAGGGGGGGCCGTCGAGCTGGGAGAACATCGTGGCGTCGTGCGCGCCGTGCAATCGTCGCAAGGGTGACCGGCTGCCACGGCAGGCGGGCATGCAGCCGCGGCACGCACCCAGGGTGCCGCGGGCGGAGGTGTTCATCCACGTCGCCAGCCCGTCGATCCCGGCGGCGTGGCGCCAGTACCTGCCGCAGACTGCCCAGGCTGCCTGAAGGCACTCCCAGCAGGTCGGTGAGCGAAAGCGGCCGGTGGTTACGTCAGTGCTCCCGGCCGTGGGCTCGGGCTCGGCCGTGGTTCTTCCTTGCCCCAGAAAAGACGAGGGGCGTCGCAACCCCCGCGACGCCCCTCGTACAACGACTTGACTGGAAACCGAGATCGCCTGCACTGCCGGAGGGACCAGGCCCGGCGGCCGTCTCGGGGTGTCCCGGGTTGGATTCCGCTACGCGGTCCAGCCTGCCGACCTAGCGGCCGGTCACCTCCAGGGTCCCGCAAGAACTGTCATTCAACGTACGGACCACCTCCTTTCTCTGGTCTCGCCAGAGTAGCGGACGGAGGTGACGTCACGCAAGAGGGTGCTAAAGCCCACCCTCTCCCTCGCGATCCTCCCCGCCGTCGCCCGCGTACTCCTGCAAGTCGGCATCTGAGAGCGGTGGATTGGTCGCTCTGCCGTTGCCCTGTGGCTCGCCGGGGGGGTCGCCCGCAGCGCGATCGATGGCCTCTCCCGGCTCGCCCTCCTCATTGCCATTGCCCTCCTCGTCGTCGTCGACGATCAGCGCGACGGCGCTGACGATGTCGTCGTCCTTGAGGTTCATCAGGCGCACGCCCTGGGAGGCGCGGCCGTAGCGGCTGATGCCCTTCACCGAGGTCCGCTGCACCATGCCACCGATCGAGATGAACACGAGCTCCTCGTGCTCGCGCACCACCAGCGCACCGGCCAGCGCACCCTTGCGGTCGGTGAGGGCGATCGTCTTGACGCCCATCGCGCCGCGGCCCTTGCGGGGGTAGTCTGCTATCGGCGTGCGCTTGCCATAGCCATTCTCGGTGACCACAAGCAGCTCCTGGTCGTCGCGGGCGACATCCATCGCGAGCACGTAGTTGCCCTGCTTGGAAACATTCATGCCGCGCACGCCCGAGGTGTCGCGGCCCATCGCCCGCACCCCAGACTCGTGGAAGCGCGCGGCTTGGCCGGAGCGGGAGACCATCAGGATGTCGTCCTCCCCGCTGGTGCGGCGCACCGCGACGAGCTCGTCGTCGTCGCGAATCTTGATCGCGATGATGCCGTCGGCATTGATCGGGGTGTTGTAGGCCTTGAACTCGGTCTTCTTGACGATTCCCTGGCGGGTGGCGAACACGAGGTGGGCACCCTCGCTGTAGTCGCGCGTGGCGAGCACCGATTGGACGCGCTCGCCCTCGCGCAGGGGGAGCACGTTGACCAGCGCGCGGCCCTTCGCGGTGCGGGAGGCCTCGGGCAGTTCGTAGACCTTCGAGCGGTACACCTTGCCGCGGTTGGAGAAGAACAGCAGGTAGTCGTGCGAGGAGCAGACGAACAGGTGCTCGATGAAGTCGCCGTCCTTCATGTCCATCCCGGTGACGCCGCGGCCGCCGCGGTGCTGCTGGCGGTAGGTCGCCAGCGGCAGCGACTTGATGTAGCCGGTGCGGGTGATCGTGATCACCATCTGCTGGTCGGCGATCAGATCCTCAATGTCGATCTCATCCTCGGAGTGGGTGATCTCGCTGCGGCGCTCGTCGCCGAAGCGCTCGCGAATCTCACCGAGCTCCTCCTTGATGACCGCCAGCACCCGGCCCTCGTCGCCGAGGATCGCGCGCAGCTCGGCGATCCGCTCGGTGACGTCGGCGTGCTCCTGCTTGATCGAGTCGGCCTCCAGCGCCGTGAGCTGAGAGAGTCGCAGGTCGAGGATCGCGCTGGCCTGGATGTGGCTGAGCTCGAAGCGCTCGACGAGCTGCTCCCGCGCGGTTTCGCGGTCGCGCGAGGCGCGGATCAGCGCGATGATCGAGTCGAGATTGTCGAGCGCGATCAGCAGGCCGAGCAGGATGTGGGCACGGGCCTCCTTCTCGGAGAGCTCGTGCTTGGTGCGACGCACAATCACTTCGCGCTGGTGGGCCACGTAGTTGTGGATCACCGCGCGCAGGTTGAGCGTGCGGGGGACGTTGTCGACGAGCGCGACCATGTTCACCCCGAATGTGGACTGCATCGGGGTGTGCTTGTAGAGCTTGTTGAGCACGACCTTGGGGATCGCGTCGCGCTTGAGCTCGATCACCAGGCGCATCCCGCGCTTGTCGGACTCGTCGCGCAGGTCGGAGATCTCGGGGATCCGTTTGTCGCGGACGAGGTCGGCGATCTTCTCGATCAGGTTGCCGGGTCCGCCCTTCTTGACCATGAAGGGCAGCTCGGTGACGACGATCGCCTCCTTGCCGTGGCTGAGCGGCTCAATGTGAGCGCGCGCCTGCACGCGCACCCGCCCGCGCCCGGTTTCATACGCGTCTCTGATGCCCGCGCGGCCGAGGATGATCCCGCCAGTGGGGAAGTCGGGTCCCTTGATGTGGCGCATCAGGCCCTCAACCTCGATGTCGGGGTCGTCGATGTAGGCGACGGTCGCGTCGATGACCTCGCGCAGGTTGTGCGGCGGGATGTTCGTAGCCATGCCGACCGCGATCCCGGAGGAACCGTTGACAAGCAGGTTGGGGAAGCGCGCCGGAAGGACCAGTGGTTCGCGCTTGGAGCCGTCGTAGTTGGGCACGAAATCGACGGTGTCCATGTCGAGATCGCGCAGCATCTCGGTGGCGATGCGGGCGAGGCGAGCCTCGGTGTAGCGCATCGCGGCTGCTGGATCGTCATCAACCGAGCCAAAATTGCCCTGGCCGTCGACGAGTTCGTTGCGCATCGAGAACTCCTGCGCCATGCGCACGAGGGTGTCGTAGATGGCCGAGTCCCCATGCGGGTGGTACTTGCCCATGACCTCGCCGACGATCAGCGCGCACTTCGAGTAGGACCGGCTGGGGCTGAGCCCGAGCTCGTTCATCGCGTAGAGCACGCGACGGTGCACGGGCTTCAAGCCGTCGCGCACGTCGGGCAACGCGCGGCCGACGATCACCGACATCGCGTAGTCGAGGTAGGCGGTGCGCATCTCCTCCTCGAGCGCGCGCGGTTCGATGTTGCCGCCGCCGATGACGTCAGCGGATGCCATTCCTCACCTCCTGAAATAAGTGATGTGGGGCGTCAGGGCCAAGCAGATCAAGGACGCAAGGAGCGTGGCGTGCTACGCACGCGAGCGACTGAGGACGCGGATATGCGCCGGCCATGACGTCACACATCGAGATTTACGACGGCGCGTGCGTTGTCCTCGATGAAGGCCCGACGCGGCTCGACCTGGTCGCCCATCAGCATCGAGAAGATCCTGTCAGCGGAGGCGGCGTCCTCGAGCGTGACCTGAGCAAGCGTGCGCGTTTGGGGCGCCATCGTGGTTTCGCCGAGTTGCTCGGCGTTCATCTCGCCGAGCCCCTTGAAGCGCTGCAGTTTGACCCCCTTCTGGGCGACGTTCAAAACGGCTTGGCGCAGCGCCTCGAAGGAGGGAGCGCTTTCGTGGGCGTCGCCGAGGCGCACCTCGAAGGCGGGCGTGCCGGCGAGCTCGATCAACTGCTCGTGCACGGCTGCCAGCTGCCGGTACTCCTGGGAGTCGAACAGCGTCCGCTTGATGCGATGGGTGCGCGCGAAGCCGGTGCGCGTCTCCACCGCCTTGACCCGCAGCTCCACCAGATCGACCTCGAGCAGCTCGGTCGCGTGCGTCTCTCCCTCCAGGCCCTCGCGGGAGAGCAGCTCGACCGCCTGCTCGGCGCTGGTGACCCGCTCGCCCAGCAGCGTGGACTCCTCCAGGAACTGCACCATGTCGTGGCCGTGGGCGGCGCGCAGCGAGGAGGCCCACCCTTCGTACTGCTTGAGCAGGCGGGTGAAGCGCTGCCAGCGATTGTCGGTCAGCTTGAACTGGGCGGCGTGACGATCGGCGATCTCGAGCTTCTCCCACTTGTCTGTGAGCAGGATCTCCTCGAGCTCGGCCTCCTTCTCGATATAGCGCTCGCGCGAGCCCTGCTTGAGCTTGTACAGCGGCGGCTTGGCGATGTAGACATAGCCGGCCTTGATCAGCTCTTCCATCTCGCGGAAGAGCAGCGTCAGCACGAGCGTGCGGATGTGGGCGCCGTCGACGTCGGCGTCGGTCATCAACACGACCTTGTGGTAGCGGGCGTTCTCGATGTTGAACTCGTCGCGCACGCCCGTTCCGATCGCGGTGATCAGCGCCTGGATCTCGGTGTTCTGCAGCACCTTGTCGATGCGGGACTTCTCGACGTTGAGGATCTTGCCTCGCAGCGGCAGCACCGCCTGGGTATTGCGGTCGCGGCCCTGCTTGGCGGAGCCCCCGGCGGAGTCACCCTCGACCACGAACAGCTCGGCGAGCGAGGGGTCCTTGACCGAGCAGTCGGCAAGCTTGCCGGGCAGCGTGGAGTTCTCAAGCGCCGACTTGCGCCGCGTCAAGTCGCGCGCCTTGCGGGCCGCCTCGCGGGCGCGCTGGGCCTGCACGGACTTCATGATTACCGCACGCGCCTCGCTCGGGTTCTCCTCGAGAAACTCTCCGAGACCACCGTTGACAATCGACTCGACAAAGCCCGCGATCCCGGGGTTGCCAAGCTTGGTCTTGGTCTGCCCCTCGAACTGGGGGTCGCGGAGCTTGACGGAGATGACCGCGGTCAGCCCCTCGCGAACATCCTCGCCCGAGAGGTTGTCCTCTTTCTCCTTGAGTAGCCCGTGGTCGCGTGCGTACTTGTTGAGAGTGCGCGTGAGCGCTGAACGGAAGCCAGACATGTGGCTGCCGCCCTCACGGGTGTTGATGTTGTTGGCGAAGGAGTGAATCGACTCCTGGTAGGAGGAGTTCCACTGCATCGCCACCTCGACCGCACCCTCCTCGCTCTCGCCGGCGAAGAACACGACCTTGCGGTGGACGGTGTCCTTGTTCTCGTTGAGGTAGGCGACGAAGTCCTCGATCCCTCCCTCGTAGCGAAACTCAGCGGCGTGGCCCTCGGCCCGCTCGTCGACGATCGAGATGTGCAGGCCACGGGTGAGGAAGGCGGTCTCGCGCAGTCGCTCTTCGAGCGTGCGGAAGTCGAAGTCAAGGCTCTCGAAGATGTCGGCGTCGGGGAGGAATGTGACAGTCGTGCCGGTGGGTGCACCGGCAGCCAATTTCTCACCGCGCCGCAGCTCGCCCTGGGGGGCGCCGCGCGAATACTCCTGCGTCCACACGTGCCCATCGCGACGGATCTCGACGATGAGGCGTTCGGAGAGTGCGTTGACGACCGACACGCCGACGCCGTGCAGGCCACCGGAGACCTTGTAGCCACCCCCATCTCCAAACTTCCCGCCGGAGTGCAGGACGGTGAGCACCACCTCGACCGCGGGACGGCCCTCTTTCTCGTGCATGGCGACCGGGATGCCGCGGCCGTTGTCAACGACGGTGACGGAGTTGTCGGGGTGGATCGTGACGGCGACCTCGGTGCAGAAGCCGGCGAGCGCCTCGTCCACGGAGTTGTCCACAACCTCGTACACAAGGTGGTGGAGGCCCATGATGCCGGTGGAGCCGATGTACATGCCGGGGCGCTTGCGGACGGCCTCCAGGCCCTCGAGCACGGTGATGTCCTGGGCGTCGTAGCTTGCGTCGGCGCCCATAGCTGGGTCGTTGGCGGCGCCCGGCGTAGCTCCTCCGAGCCCATCATCTGTGTTCTCTACGGCCAATTGGCCTCCACTTCGATCTCCAGAAGACGTGAGAAAGCCCCGGAATCCGAGCTCGACAGACCGCGGACCGGGGCCGTGCGTTGTCCATCAAACGATAGCACAATGGGTCCCTCCCCCAGCGCTGCGAACACCCTTAAATGCCGGTAAATAGCAGGGAAAACGGCACTTGTCGGTCAACCTACGCGGCAGCGCAGCTTGTGCAGGAGCTCCTCGTCGAGGGCTGCATTCAAGCGGATCAGCAGATCGGCCGCCATCAGCTCCAGCTCCTGTGACCAGACGGCCGCTTCGCAGCGCACAGTCAGCACCCCATCGCGCTCGGCGATCGGGGCGGCGGCGGCGGCGATCGCGGGACCTACGGCCGTCTCCCAACACGCCTGCACACGAGCAAGTGTGCTCACCGGGGCCGCCGCCGCCGTGAAGTCTGCGAGCGCCAGCGAGAGCGGACGCGGAGCCTGCCTGCCGAGACTCACGCGGCGAGCGCCTCCTGGAGAACGGTCCCCGGCGCGATCCGCAGTCGGGTGATCTTGACCCCATTCGAGCCCACCCCCCCCACACCAGACCGCTCCGCCCCTCCCCGCCCTGTGCTCGCGCCGGGGACGTGCGCAAGGTCGGTGGTCGCGATCACGCTCTGTCCGCCGCCGGCGAGCTCGTGGGCCAACAGCTCCCGCCGTTGGGCATCGAGCTCGCTCATCACGTCGTCGAGCAGCAGCAGCGGAGTACGCCCACGCAGCTCGGCCAGCACCGCGCGCTCGGCCAGCAGCAGTGCCAGCAGGGCGAGGCGCAGCTCGCCCTGCGAGCCATAGCTGCGCAGCTCGCGATCGTCGCGCAGGAACACGAGCTCGTCGCGGTGAGGGCCGTGTGCGCCGTAACCTCGCTCGAGCTCACCGGGCAGGCGCTCACGCAGCTCGGCGACGAACTCCTCGACGTCGGCGGCACGCGAGCGCGGGCGGTAGCGCATCACCGCCTCGCCACTCAAGCCAAGTTGGGCGGCCCGCACGGCGAACGGCTCGTGCAGCAGCCCCACCACGCGTTCGCGGTCTTCGCGCAGGGCGATCGCGTGGCGGGCCAGCTCGCTGTCCCACGTCGGCAGAGTCGAGCGCGAGGCGCGTCCGGCGCGGATCCCGGCCAGTAGCGCGTTGCGCTGTGCGAGTGCGCGAGCGTAGGCGTGCCGCGTCGCCGTGCGCGGCGGCCACAACGCGGCCACCAGGCGGTCGAGGTGGGCGCGGCGCGGCGCCGGAGAGCCCTTGAGCAGCTCCAGGCGGTCAGGGACGAAGACGCCGAGCAGCGGGCGCATCTCGACGTCGAGCAGGCGCTCCACCGTGGCCCCGTCGCAGGACATTCGCTTGACCGAGCGCTCCTCACCCTCGCGGATGCCATACCCGACCGTCAACTCGTGGTGTTCGGAGCCATCATCGACGGTGACCGAGACGCGAGCCGCCTGCTGACCAAAACGCACCAGCTCCCGCTCGTTGCGAGTGCGCAGGGGATGCCCGGTGCAGCCGAAGTAGAGCGCCTCCAACAGGTTGGACTTGCCGGCGCCGTTGGGCCCATGCAGGACAGTCAGGCCCTCCCCAAGATACGCCTCGGCGCGGGCATATGTACGGAAATCGCGCAGTGAGACGCTTACGACGCGCACACGAGACGCCATAGCCGGCGCTGGCCAATCCGGTGAGCGCATCTGCGCACCGATCGGTCGGCGTCCTCGGTCGCTCGCGTACCGAAGCCGGGAGACACTCGCTTTGCCGAAGCCGGGGGACACTCGCCTTCGGCGCGAGTCCCCGTTTCGGCCAGCATCCCCGTTTCGGTCAGCACGCCACGCGGGGTGGGTGGGTTTCTCATAACTTGATCTGCTTGGCCCTGGCGTCTCGTGCCGGTCATGTGTTCAGGCGAATCGGCATCACGAGGTATACGAAGTCGCCGGCCTCGGGGGACTCGATCAGCCCTGGGCGCAGCGGGCTGATCAGCTTCATCACAAGCTCCTCGGTGTCGATGCTCTCCACTCCGTCGCGCAGGAACTCCGGATTGAAGCCGATCTCGAACGGCTCTCCATGGAAGGGGACAGGGATCATCTCGCTCGCCTCCCCGACGTCCGGTGTTTGGGCAGAGACGGTCAACTCTCCCTCACCAAAGGCCAGGCGCAGTGGAGCGTTCTTCTGGGCGAGGAGGCTGATGCGCCGTACGACACCCGTCAGCTCCGGAGCGGAGAGCGTTAGTTCGTGATCGGCCGACTCGGGGATTAGTTGGCGGTAATTGGGAAACTGGCCATCGATCAACCGCGAGGAGAGGATTGCTCCTCCCAGCTCGAAGATCACCTGGTTCTGCCCCAGGCCAAGAGTCAGCTCAGCGCACTGATACTGCTGGGCGACGCGGGTGAGCTCCTGTAGCGCGCGAGCCGGTACATTTGCCTCCAGGCTTCCTTGAAGTGGAGCGTCAAGCGTCGTCCGCTTGACGCTCAAGCGATAAGAGTCGGTCGCCACCATGCGCAGCTCCCGGTCGGAGGCTGAGATCAGGATGCCTGTAAGTACGGGCCTGGTCTCGTCGTGAGATGCCGAGCGTGCGACTTGCTCGATAGTTCGCACGAACGCCTCGGCGGGCAAGGTCATGCGCGACTCCTCCGCAGCACTCGGTAGTCCCGGGAAGTCCTCGGCACGCAATGTACGCAGGTGGAAGACGGCACTGCCGCACAACAGCTCCACATCCTGAGTTGAGGGCCGCAGCTCCAGGCTCAGCTCCTCGCTCGGTAGTGCGCGAACAACATCGAGCAGTAGACGCGCGGGCAGCAGAACATGCCCCGGGCGTGCCACCTCGGCAGGCAGCGGTACGCGCAGTCCGACCTCGGTGTCGGTGGCCAGTAGCTCTGCGCCGGAGTCGCCTGCGACGAGCATCACCCCAGAGAGCGCCTGGACGGCACTACGGGTGGAAGCTACTCGCGTGACCGTTTGCAGCTGAGTAAGGAGCTCTTGTGTGGAAAAGGTCAGCTTCATCTAAGTAATGGCTATTAGGGAAGGGGTAGTAGGGCCTGTGGAGATGTGGATTGTGAGGGTAGCCCTTGTGTAGGCCGGAATGCGATGTGGAGCGTTGTGTGTAGTCTCGCAAGCGAGCCGGTCAAGAGTTCGTGCTCTGCAACTCGCGGCGAAGATCATCCACAGCCTTCCTCGAGGCTGAGTCAGCCACGATCTTCTGCTCTGCGCGCCGCACAGCGTGCAGTACGGTGGTGTGGTCACGTCTCCCGAAGTGCCTCCCGATAGCTGGTAGGGACTCGTCTGTTAGCTCGCGTGCAAGGTACATCGCGATCTGACGAGGCCAGGCGATTCGAGCAACACGCGACGGGGAGAGTAGCTCCTCCGGGGACAAGTTGAAGTGCCGGCAGGCCGCATCCTGAATCTCAGTGAGGGTGTGAGCGCGCGAGCTGCTACGGGGATATAGGCCGTCGAGCACCTCGGTAGCCAACTCGGCCGTGAGTGGCCGCCCCGTGAGTGAGCTGAAGGCGACGACGCGGATCAGGGCTCCTTCCAAGGCTCGTACGTCGAGGGCGATGCGCTGCGAGATGACCTCCAGCGTGCCGTCCTGGAGGTTCTCAATCCCGTCTTGATGGACGCGCTTGCGCAGGATCGCGAGCCGGGTGTTGATATCTGGGGGGTGGATGTCGGCGACGAGGCCGGCCTGGAAGCGCTCGCGCAGACGGTCTTCGAGCGCCTGAAGATCCCTTGGTGGCCGATCGGAGGTAAGCACTAGTTGTGCGCCTGCTTCGTAAAGGGTGTTGAAGGTGTGGAAGAACTCCTCCTCGGTGCGAGCCTTGCGCTCGAGGAACTGGACATCGTCGATGAGTAGCACGTCGACATCGCGGAAGCGACTCTTGAAGAGATCCATGCCCCCGCTCGCCAGGGCGAGCTGGAACTCGTTGGTGAAGGCCTCGCCTGTGGCGGCGAGAACGCTCAGACCGGGATTGCAGCTCCGTAGCAGGTTGGTGATGGAGCGCAGGAGATGGGTCTTGCCAACCCCCGGCGAGCCGCAGATGAAGAGCGGGTTATAGGCCTGGCCGGGTAGCTCGGCGACCGTGAGCGCAGCGGCATGGGCCAGCCGATTGGAGTCGCCGATGACGAAGTGCTCAAAACTGAACCGCGGGTTGCCGGTAGTGAGATCCAGGTCAAGGAGGGCCTGGTCTGCGCGAGGGGCCTCGATGTCGCCGACTCTTTCGCGCCGCCGCGCGCCTGTCGAGTGATGGATGCGTGGCTGCGGGGGAGACTGGCGGTTTGAACGCTGGGGTTGGGAGGAGATGACATCAACGGTGGTCCCGGGCCCAAGAACCTCCGCAGCGGAGATTTGCAGGAGCCGGCCGAAGCGTTCGCGAACCCATGAGCACGAGCGCACGGGGGCCTCGACGATGAGCGTTCCACCGGCGACTTCGCGTGGTCGCAGAGGTGCCAACCAGACGCGGTAGGTGGAGTCGTCGACGGCCGTTTCGAGCCTGCTCTGCACCCCCAACCAGATTTGCTCCAAATCGGTGCTCACGGCAGCGTCGATCCGCTCCTTCGGGAGTGGGTAGGGGCCTCTTCGAGGGGGGTCCGGGGGACCCGGCCGGCTGAATATACCCCAAGCCCGAGTGCGCTCGATGGAATCGCGCGCTCCACGGCGCAAATGGCGAGAAAAATCGAGCGCCTGATCGTTCGGGGGACGTGGCTCCCTCTTGGCGTGAGTGGCCCTATACT
Organism: uncultured Solirubrobacterales bacterium; assembly: GCA_963814085.1. Taxonomy (GTDB): domain Bacteria; phylum Actinomycetota; class Thermoleophilia; order Solirubrobacterales; family Solirubrobacteraceae; genus Palsa-744. The sequence continues at coordinate 234,479 of CAWFBP010000003.1, forward strand.
GGCGGACGGCGCTGCCCGCTCGACGGGTCGTTTGGCGAGCGTGTGCCGCACACTAAGGCAACCTATGAAGCGTACCTACCAGCCCAAGAAGCGAAAGCGAGCCCGTTCGCACGGGTTTCGTGCGCGTATGCTTACCCGCGGCGGCCGGCTGATCCTCAAGCGCCGCCGTGACAAGGGTCGCAAGCGCCTGTCAGCGTGACGGGATGGCGCCGCGAGTGCCACGTCGCGCTGCCCACCGGGGACGTCTCTCCCATAGTGCGGAGTTCGAGCGGGTGTATCGCCATGGTCGCTCCTCGGCAAATCGTCATCTGGTGCTCTACAGCTTCCCCAACTCCGCGGCGGAGCGTCCTCGGCTGGGGCTTTCGGTCTCGCGCAAGGTGGGCGGAGCGGTTGAGCGCAACCGTGTGAAGCGGCTTCTACGCGAAGCGTTTCGTAGCGTCGAGGAGGAGCTGGTCCCGGGTCAGGACGTCGTCGTCGTGGCGCGCCCACCGGTGAGCGAGCTCGCCGAGCGCGAGGGCTTGGCGGGCATCGATGCGTCGCTTGGCGAGCTGCTGACCAAGGCGGGCATGCGCGGCAGTGGTGAGCGGGAGTCGGGGAGGCGGCGGTGAGGGTCCCCGCTGAGGCGCTCGCCGAGAGTCGTCCAGCGTGGCTATTTGGTCACGTTTCGCGCCTCGCCCGGAGTCTCGTAAGCGCTCCGATCGTCGGCTACCAGCGCGTAATCTCGCCGGGGCTGCCGCGACGGTGCAGATATGAGCCGACATGCTCGCGTTATGCGGTCCAGGCGCTCTCGGAGTACGGCATACTGAGGGGCCTGGTGCTCGCCGCGTGGCGCCTACTCAGGTGCAACCCGTGGAGTCGTGGCGGGTTCGACCCGGTGGGGGCGCAGCGGCTTTTCCGGGTTGAGTCCGTGCCTCAAGCTCGCCGCTGACGCGAGGCGACGAGGCAGAAAGACCCCACGAAACTCAGATGCCAATTCTCGCGAACATCATCCAGGAAGCGTTCTCGCCGCTGATCAGCCTGTTTGAAGCTGTGCTCGTGTTCATTCACGACCACGCCGGCATCAGTTGGGGGCTTGCGATCGTGGGGCTGACGGTGATCGTGCGCGCCGTGATGATGCCGGCGACGTTCAGCCAGTTCCGCTCGATGCGCAAGATGCAGCTCGTCGCCCCGGAGTTGAAGGCGTTGAAAGAGAAGTACAAGGACGACAAACAGCGCCAGCAGGAGGAGATGATGAAGCTCTATCGGGAGAAGGGGATCAACCCCTTTGCCTCCTGCCTGCCGCTGGTGCTGCAACTGCCGGTCTTCATCTCCCTTTTCTACATGCTGCGCACGGATCTCAAGAAGCACATCTGTGGGCCCAGCCTCGTCTCCGCCTACAACGCGATGCACCACGCGGCGATCGCAAGTGTCTCGCATCTACCCGCCAAATACATCGAAAAGACCAGCTGCCAGAGCGTGGACCCGGGTTCGGCGAAATTCCTGTTCGTGCCAGACATCACGGCGAAGGCCACCGGCATCGTGCTGATCGTGCTGATCGCGCTCTATCTATCCTCACAGGTGGTCTCGACGCTGTTGATGAGCGCGAGCGCCGAACCGAGTCAGCGCTGGATGATGCTCGGCCTGCCGCTGATCTTTGTGGTAATCCTCTTTAGGTATCCGGCGGGGCTACTGATCTACTGGATCACCACCAACGTGTGGACGATCGTTCAAGGCTTTATCGTGCGGCGACGCATCGGACCGCCTCCGGCACCTCTTGGCAAGGGAATTCCTCCGCCCTCCAGCGGGGGCTCGTCGTTGAACGGGAGAGGCGACGACGACGGAGGGCCGAAGGGGAGATCGGGTGGCCCGGCGGGCGAGCCCGCGCTCGCGGGCGTCGGCGTCGGCGGCGCCCCTCCGCCTCCGCCCCGTAAGAAGAAGAAACGCTCAGGCCGGCGCCGATGAGCGAGCGGTTGGAATCACCGCCTGATGGACAGGAGGACTCGGCCGAGCTCCTGGCCGAGCTGCTCGAGGAGGTGGTGGACGGCCTGGGTCTGGATGGCGAGGTGAGCGTGGAGGAGCGGGATGGCGAGCTGCGCGGGTGTATCGAGGGAGAGGATGTCGGCCTGCTGATCGGCCGCCGAGGCCAGACGATCGACGCGGTTCAGCATTTGGCGCAGCGGATTCTCTTTCATGGCGGCGGCTCGAAGGTTCGTGTGGTGATAGATGCCGATGGCTACCGCGAGCGGCGGGCACGAACGCTGCAGCAGGACGCCGACGATGCCGCAGGGGAAGCGCTTCGCTTGGGAGAGCCGGTGGAGCTGTCGCCGATGCCGGCATCGGAGCGGCGCGTGGTCCACGAACACCTGCGCGAGCGCGGGGATGTGAGCACTCACAGCGAGGGCGAGGAGCCCGAGCGGTATCTGGTGGTTTCGCCTCTGGCGGAGGAGTAGCGTGCCGAGGGCGCTTTGAAGGTCTGCCCGCCGGCCTGCGACTCCCCTTGAGCTGACGCTTCGTTGTTTCACGTGAAAGCCGAGGGACTCTCCGCCCCTGCCGCCGCCAAGCTCCTTGGCCTTGTAGAGCGCTACCGCTTGGGCGACGGTCAGCGGGCACAACTGGAGGCGATCATGTTGGCAGTGGCAACTGACGAGCGATCCCCGACGACGGTACGCGATCCGGGGCGAGCTGCGGATGTGCACCTCGCCGACTCGCTCGTTGCCCTGAAGGTGGAGGCGCTTGCTGACGCGCGCAAGATCGCTGATCTCGGCGCCGGCGCCGGCTTTCCGGGGTTGGCGTTGGCGGTGGCACTCCCTGATGTGGAGTTTTGGCTGATCGAGTCGCAGGCACGCAAGTGCAGATTTATGGAAGGGCTCCTCGCGCGTGCCGAGGTTGCCAACGCACGTGCGGTTTGCGCCCGCGTCGAGGAGTGGAAGGAAGGGTTGGGGGCCAACGATGTGGTGCTCGCCCGGGCTTTGGCGGCACCCGCGGTCGTGATCGAGTACGCCGCCCCGCTTCTGCGACTCGGGGGGACCCTGATCGACTGGCGTGGGCGCCGGGAGCCCGAGGCTGAGCGGGTGGGGCTCGCCGCCGCACGGCAGCTGGGCTTGGATCTCGCCGAGATCCGCCGCGTCGAGCCATATGGGGGAGCCCGTGACCATCATCTCCACATCTACCTGAAGGACCGATCGACGCCCAGCGGATTCCCGCGCCGGGCGGGAATGGCGCGCAAGCGGCCATTGTCCGGGGGCGCCGCGCCCGATCGCGATCGTCGCTAGCGTGCCGGTGACGATGGGAACGGTCTACGCGATCGCCAACCAGAAGGGTGGGGTGGGCAAGACAACTACTGCGGTGAATGTGGGTGCCTGCATTGCTGAGGCCGGCTACCGCACGCTGCTGGTGGACGTCGATCCGCAGGCGAACGCGACGGTGGGGTTGGGCTTTCCGCGTAGCCAGGCGCCCGGGTTGTATGAGATTCTGACAGGCTCCAGCACGGCAGGGGAGGCAGTGGTGGAGACGACGATTGCTGGCTTGGGGCTGTTGCCAGCCGGCGCGGGTCTGGCTGGGGCTAACGTCGAGTTGCCGCGCCTGGAGGGGTTCGAGGGCCATCTTCGCGAGGGCCTCGAACCAATCAGGGGAGATTTCCAGTACATCCTGCTGGACTGCCCACCATCGCTCGGCCCGCTGACGGTGTGTGCATTGGTTGCGGCGGACAGGGTGATCGTGCCGGTACAGACCGAGTACTTCGCACTGGAGGGTTTGGCGGGTCTGCTGGAGACGTTGGAGCTGGTGCGCCGCGAACTGAACCCGGGGCTGACCGTGGCGGGGATGCTGCTGACGATGCACGACAGCCGTACTCGCCTGGGCCGTGATGTCGAGCGCGAGGTGCGCGAGCACTTCCGCGAGCTGGTGTTCCAGACGGTGATTCCACGCAATGTTCGCGTCGGAGAGGCCCCGAGCTACGGCCTGCCCGTGACCCATCACGACCCGCACAGCGCGGGGGCGGAGGCGTATTTCGAGTTGGCGAAGGAGGTGGCCGCCCGTGGCTGAGAGGGCTGCTGATCACGCCCTCGTGGGGTCATCGGGACGGGCCTGTGCTGAGCACTGTGCCCGTCCCTCTTCCTTGCGAGGCCGCGCCAGCAGCCCTCTCGGGGCGTGGTGTGAGGAAGTGGCCCATGGCTAGACCAAAGCCTGGAATGGGGAGGGGCCTAGAGGCGATCCTCTCGGTCTCATCTCCAGGCGCTGCGCATGAGGAGCTGCGCGAGGTGCCAGTCGAGTCGATCTCCCCCAACCCCAACCAGCCGCGCCGGCGCTTCGACGAGGAGGCGCTGAGCGCGTTGGCGGAGTCGCTGGGAGAGCGCGGAGTGCTGCAGCCGGTGCTCGTGCGACCCAAGCCGGACGGCACCTACGAGCTGATCGCCGGTGAGCGTCGCTGGAGGGCATCGCGGATCGCCGGCCTGAAGACGATCCCTGCGCTCGTGCGCCCTCACGACGACGCTGCGTCGCTGGAGCTTGCGCTGATCGAGAACATGGCCCGCGAGGACCTCAACCCGGTCGAGGAGGCGCGGGCCTGTGCCGCGCTGGTGGAGGAGCTCGGCCTCACGCGCGAGCAGGTGGGCCGCCGCGTGGGCCGTGGCAGGGTTGCCGTCTCCAACCTCATGCGGCTGCTCGATCTGCCTGACGAGGCGCTCGAGCTGCTGGAGGGGGGCTCGCTCAGCGAGGGCCACGGCCGTGCGCTGCTGCTCGCCAAGGACCACACCGCCCGTCGCCAGTTGGCGCGCTCCGCAGCTGCCGAGGGGTGGTCGGTGCGAACCGTGGAGGACCGTGCGCGGCGCAGCAACGGGGGGGCGGGGGACGATTCGGGCGACCGACGCCGGGCTCGGGCAACCCGTGGGGTGCACCCCGATCAGGCCGCCGCGGCCGCGGAGATCGAGGCGAGCTGGGGGGAAGCACTGGGCGCCGAGGTGAGAGCGCGCCCGCGGGCGGACGGTAGCTATCGGGTTGAGCTCTCGTTTGAGTCCTCGGAGGAGGCGCTGGCTTTGGCCGGTCGGCTTGGTGCTCGCGTGGGCTCTTGATCGAAGACGGTCGCTAGAATTCCTCGCTGCGGGCGATTAGCTCAGTCGGTTAGAGCGCTTCTCTGATAAGGAAGAGGTCCCTGGTTCGAATCCAGGATCGCCCATCGGGAGACGGAGGGCCACAGCTTCGGACTACCTCGCGTGGGCGCTGCGGAACCCCGGCGCTCCCACGCCAGACATATTCGCCAAGCATGAAGGCTGGAGCGCGGTGCTCCGCAAGGCCGGCCGACTCACGGCCTCTGTGGGCCACCCCCGCATGGGCAGGGGTGGCCCACAGTCCGTACGCTAAAGCTGTGCCGATCGTACAATCCCCGCGATGGCGCTCTAGCGGCGCCCGCAGGCATTGGGCCAGATCTATTCCCAAACTGTCCCATTGGTCGGATCTGGCTCTACTGAGCCATTTCACCGGCGGAGAACCCGGACGCGGACAGGCGCGCTCCCTGGATTGAGCCGTTTCTTGGTGACTCGGAGTGGCGGTCCCATATGTGGGGCTCGATCGTCGCCCTCCATGGCAGCTACCCGCACGAGTTGGCTCACCCGGCATACCGTTGGCGGGACGCGCAGCATCATCAGGTAGCCTCCGGCCGCAGTGAGCTACCAGGGGGATGCGAAGAAGTTGCGCCGGGACCTGGAGCGCAACGGGTGGCGTGTGGAGAAAAGCGAAAGGAGTATTGGCTGCTCTTCCCGCCCGACGGTTCGACGGCGCCAGCGCGGATGCCTGGCACCCCGTCGTCGCAGCGGACCTGGAGCAACCTGCTTGCCGATCTCAAGCGGAAGGGGTATAAGCCATAGCATGGAGTACCGCATCTTTGTCCATATTCCCGGCGTCCCCCTGGCCGACGAGGCTTCGTGGGAGCGCCTGATTGGCTGGCTCGAGTGTAATCACGCAGACCTCGGGCCGGTGATCTCTTGGGACGACAGCACGACGGCCTGTGTCACCGTCGCCACTGACGCCGAGGACGCCGCCGCTGCGGCCGAGACCGCCTCGAGCGCGGTATCCCGCGCTCTGCACGCCACCGATCTCGGGGCGCTGTACCCGCGCGCTATCGAGGTCGAACCTGCGGACGCCAAGGAGCCTGTGGCGGCGTAGTCATTGGGTAGTAGTTCGCCGATCCCTACACAGGCGGGCCGCTAGACAAGGCGGCGATTCGTCGCCCAAATATTAGGACAATCTCAACAAAGCGCCAGCGGCCGCACCCACGACCCAGTGGCGCCGCTGATCTTCAGCGGTAGGCAGGCGAAGGCAAACTCGTAGACGCGATCGCGCGCCAGCTCCTCGAGGTAGACCATCTCCAGGATGAACACCCCGCGCTCGATCAGGGCGGACAGGTGCACCGGGTGCGGGCTCTCAGGGTCGGGCGAGGGTAGGCACTCCAGCGACTCGGTGTCGCCCGCCAGCGCGACCACGCCCGCGTCCATCAGCATCGTGGCTGCCTGCAGGTTGATCCCAGCGTCGGCGTACTCGGCGAGGCGCTCGCGGTCGGGCCATGCGGAGAGGTATCCCGTGCGTATCAATGCCACGTCGCCGGGTCGGATCTCGCTACCTTGTGCGCGCAGCGTGCGCTCGATCTCGGCCGGGCCGATCTCGGTGCTCGCGGGCAGCGCGTCCACGCCCAGCGCGCCGGCGACGTCGAGCAGCACCCCGCGCGTGAAGATTGGGGGGATCGCGGCGGCGTCGTGGGTCAACGGCCCGAAGTCGCCGAGGTGCTCGTCTGGCGTGCTGCCGCCGAACCAGTGGTCGTCGGCGCCGCAGGTGGCGTGGCAGAGCGCGTCGATGTGCGTGCCGGTGTGGGCGCTGCCCGATAGGAGCTCGCTGTGGATCCCGAAGTTCACCGTGTTGGTGCCCAGCCAGTCCCAGTCCTTCTGCACACGCACCCCACGAGGCGTACGGTAGGTGAGCACCTGAAACGGCGCGTGCCCGTCCCACTGGGGCATGCTCGGCCAGCGGCCGCAGTCGAGGTCGTACGTGCGCCCGGTGCGGATCAGCTGCGCGGCCGTGACCACGCTGTCGGCACCCAGGCCCTCCAGCGGGATCGCGGGCTGCCCCGGACCCGGGCTCTGTGGGCTGTGCGGTGAGGATGGTGGACTACTCATGGAACCTCCGGGTTTCGTGGTGGGCGCACACGCAAGGTAGTTTGGCTGCGTCTTACACGGGCGGGCGGGGCCTCATTTCCCGAGCGCTTCCGGCGCCGCCTCGGCGAGCGCGGCGAGCAACCGTTCCACCTGCTCGTCCGAGGTCGCCGTGCAGGTGGCGAAGCGGCAGTCGGGCGAGACGAGGACGCCGCGCTCCAGTAGCGCACGGTAGATATCGATGCGCGGCTCTCGGGGGAGCGCCGCTGCCTCGCGCGCCGAGCGGGGCCACGCGCGCGCGATGTGCAGGCGACCGACGCCGCCGTAGTGGGTGGCGGTGAGCGCCAGCCCCTGCTCGCGGCCGATCCGCTCCGACCCCTCCGCGATCCGCCTGCCCTGGGCGTTCATGCGCGCGATCGCGGGCTCGTCGAGCGCGTCCAGCACGGCGAGCCCGGCGGACATCGCGACGGGGTGGCCGTTGAACGTGCCGGCGTGGCGCACAATGCTGCCCCCGCGCGGGTCGAACATCGCCATCACATCCGCGCGCCCACCGAGTGCCCCGATCGGAAAGCCACCCCCCAGCGCCTTGCCGAGGCAGATCAGGTCGGGGCGCAGCCCGTGGTGCTCGCCGCCGGCCCCGCGATAGCCGGTACGCCAGCTGGCGACCTCGTCGAGGATCAGCAGCACCCCGTGCGCTGCGCACCACTCGGCGATCCCGTGCAGGAACTCCGGCCGCGCGGGGATCACGCCCGAGGAGTTGAGGAACACCTCGATCAGGACTCCCGCCAGCTGCTCGGCCTGCGGCTCGAGCACCACCAGCGCCCCCTCGAGGTCGTTGTAGGGGAACACGCTCACCCCCGCCACCACCTCGGGCGCCATCCCCCGTGTCTCCCCGATCGCCTCCCCATACGACTCGCCGAAGCGGGTGATGCCCACGTCGACGAGGTCGTGGCTGCCGTGGTAGCCGCCCTCGGCCTTGGCGATCCTGGCGCGCCCGCTGAAGGCGCGCGCGGCGCGCACCGCCTGCAGCGTGGCCTCCGAGCCCGAGTTGGTGAAGCGCACGAGCTCCACCCCGGTGAAGCGCTCGCACATCCGCTCGGCCAGCTGCACCTCCGCCGGTACCGACAGGCCGAAGGGGCCGCCGGCGTCGACCCCCCGGTGGATCGCGGCCGTCACCACCGGGTGGCAGTGGCCGAGCGCGGAGGCGGAGTAGTTCAGCAGGAAGTCATCGACCTCGGCCCCGTCGAGCAGCTCGACCCGCGCGCCGCTTCCCCGCTCGGCGTACAGCGGGAACGGCTCCACGTGCACCTGGGTGCGCGTGTTACCGCCGGGCAGCGACGCGAGCGCCCGCTCGTACAGCGCCCGCGCTCGCGGCCAGCGGAGCTCATACCGTTGCTCGAGCCGCTGCTTCACGCCGTCGTTTCGAGATCCTCGACGGCGACTTCGCGGTGCGGGCCGGCCAGGCCGGCTTTGACCTTGGGGCGGACCCACACGAGGAACCACACCGCTCCGACCACGATCATCGCCAGCGTGGTGACGCCGATTTTGAAGTTGATCTTCGGCAGCGTCAGCGTCCCGACGAGGAAGATCTGCCAGAGCACCGATACCCACGCGATCGGCCTGCCCCAGCGACCCAGCGAGAAGCCGCCGAACTGCCTGGGCAGCGTTCCGCGGTAGGACATGAACAGGTACACCCCGGCGATCAGCGCGTACACGAGGTTGAAGCCAACCGAGGCCGTTCCCAGAATGTATTCGAGCACTTTCGCGGAGATCAGCGCTGGCACCGTGAACATTGCGATCCCGAAGACCGCGACGCCGACCAGCGCCGTGTAGGGGGTTTTGAAGCGGACGTGCACTTTGCCGAAGAAGGTGCCGAACGGCGCCATGTTGTCGCGCCCAAGGCTGAACAGCAGGCGTGCGGCGCCGGCCTGGATCAGCAGCACGACCGAGACAAACGAGATCAGAAACAGGATGTCGACGAGCTGCCTGCCGGTCGTGCCCCACTGGTACTGGATGATCGAGAGCACCGGTGTGCCTTCGCCAAGGGTCTTGGAAATGCCGGGGCTGGCGTAGGAGAAACCGATCAGCAGGATGAAGCCGCTGACCGCCACTGCTAGCACCGAGGCGATGATCGTCCGCTGCGTGACGGTGGTCGCGTTGCGGGTCTCCTCGGCGAGGTCCGCGGGCAGCTCCCAGCCGGCGAACGTGTACGCGCCGAGCAGGAACGCCAGGAGGAAGGCGCCGAAGTAGGCGCCGTGTGCGCCGGGCTGCTGCTGGAACAGGAAGGACGCCGGATGCGGATGCTCGATGATTGCGTACACCAACAATGCGATCGCAACACCCACCCCGCCGATGATCTCGGTGACGACCGCCGCGTTGTTGAAGGTGGTGGCGATACGGATTCCCGCGATGTTGATCAGCATCACAATCAGCGTCAGCGCGGCCGCGCCAAGGATCTGGGCGTGTGTTGTGGTGGCAATGCCGAACTCCGAGAGGAAGTAAGGGGTCACCCCGTACGCCGTCCCCGCGGCTCCCACACCGAAGCCGATCAGCCCGCACACCGCCACGAACCAGCCGAAGTTGGGGTTGGTGAGGCGGCTGGCCCACTGGTAGGCGTAGCCCGCGATTGGGATCCGCCCGGCGAGGTCGGCGAAGATCACCGCGATCAACATGCAGCCGAACGCGGAGATGATCCACGTCCACAGCCCGCCGGTGCCGGCCTGTGTCAGCACGAACGGCAGCGTCAGCAGCACCCCGGTCGTGATCGACACCCCCGAGAACGACGCGGCGAACGAAGAGAACCATCCCATCTCGCGGTCGAGCTGCTGCTCGTAGCCGAAATGCTCGAGGATCTCATCCTGCTGCTGCTCGGAGGCGTATGCCACCGCCGTGCTGGTCCCTGCGCTCCCTGCGCTGTATGCCTCTGTGTTCATCCCTTCCTCCCCACGGTCGCAGTTCTCATCCCCACTACCCCTCTTCTGACGGCGCTGTGCTCATTTGGCCGGACAGCGCCGCGCGTCCCGGAAGCAGCTCTCCTGCCTCAGCCAAGCTCCGCGCCTCTCCGAACACGATCCACTCGGCGGCGAGGCGCCCCACGATCGGCGAGACCTGGATCCCGTAGCCGCCGACGCCGCAGGCGGCGATCACGGTCTCGTCCTCCGGGCAGGGCCCGACCTGCGGATGCCCGTCGGGGCTTACCGGGTACAGGCCCGCCCAGCCGCGGCCGAGGCGGATGTCCGCCAGTGAGGGCAGGCGATGGGGCAGCAGCTCGGCCAGCTGCTCGAGGTAGGACTGCTCCACGCCCTCGAACCACTCGTCGGGGTCGACGACCGGGTGGACCGCCTCCTCGCTGTGCAGGCCGCCGAGGAACATGTCGAAGGTCTCGTGGCGGAAGTACAGTCCCGAGCGCCCTTCGGCGGGGGCGTAGTCCATCACCTCGGGCATCATGTAGGCGAGCTCGCGCGGCAGGTGCATCGCGACCGCCTCGTGGCGCTGGGGCAGGATCGGCGTGGCCACGCCCAGCTGCTCTCCCACCTCCTGCGCCCACGCGCCGGCGGCGTTGACGACGTACTCGCAGATGAGCTCGCCGTCCGAGGTCCGCAGGCGGTGGCGCCCGTCGGCGAGCGGTTCGTGGCCGGTGAGTTTGGTGTGCTGCAGCAGCCGCGCACCCTTCGCCGTGGCGAGCTCGGCGAGCAGCCCACAGTAGAGGTGGCCGTCGACGAAGCCGTCGCTGGGGCCGTACAGGCCGGCGCTGATGTCGTCGCAGCGGACGTCGGGAAAGCGCTCGGCGATCCCCGCGGGATCGAGCACCAAGGCATCCTCGATCCCCAGCTCGCGCTGGATCGCGACGCTGCGCTCGAAGCGGGCGGCGTCCTCGCCGGTGTGGCCGAGGCGCAGATAGCCGTTGCGCGTGAAGCGCAGCCCGTGGTCGCGCTCGAGCCCCTCGAAAGCACGCTTGCTGGGCACGCGCAGGGCGATGTCGAAGGGATCGACGTACTGCGTCTCGACGACGCCCACCGAGCGTCCCGAGGAGCCGCCGGCGAGGTGGGCGCGCTCCAGCACGACGACCTCCTCCACGCCCAGATCGGTGAGCGCGCGGGCGGTGCTGAGGCCGACGGCCCCGGCTCCCACAATGGCCACTGAGATCTTCTTGTTCATTCGCCACGCCACGGCTCACGCCGCGGCAGCTCAACCACCGACGACAGTCAGGCTCTGCTCTCGCATGTACTGCTGGAGGTAGTGGATACCACCGGCCCCACGTCCCGTACTGCCGGAACCCTTCCAACCTCCGAATGACTGTATACCAGGCCACGCCCCCGTGGTGGCGCCCGCCTCGCGGTTGACGTAAATCACCCCGGCCTTGACCTCCCGTTCGAAGTGCTGGATCTCCGCCGGGTCCTCGGCGTACAAGCCAGCGGTAAGCCCAAATACCAGCCCATTGGCCAGTTCGAGCGCCTGGCCAAGCGAGTCGCAGGCCTGGATCGCCACGAACGGCGTAAACAGCTCCTCGCGCAGCAGCCGCGAATCGGCCGGTATCTCCGCGACGGTCGGCTCGGCGTAGTTGCCATGACGCAGCTCTCCCTGCACGAGAGCGTCGCCCCCGTGCACCGCCCAGCCGCTCGCGCGGCACTCGCGCGCGGCGTCGAGCAGTCGCTGCACGGATTCCTTCGAGATCACCGGCCCGACCTTCGTCGCCGGGTCGAGCGGGCTGGCGACGTGCACCTCGCGACGGCGCTCGTCGAGCAGCGCCGCGAACTCGTCGTGGACCTCGCGGGCGACCAGCACGCGCGAGCAGCCCGAGCAGCGCTGCCCGCTGAAGCCGAAGGCCGAGCGCGACACGCCGAGCGCCGCCTTGGGCAGGTCGGCGGAGGCGGTGACGATCGCCGGGTTCTTGCCGCCCATCTCGCAGATCGCCGGCCGTGGGTAGTCGCGCGAGAAGCCGTGAAAGACCTGCATCCCCGTGGCGTGCGAGCCGGTGAAGGTGAGCCCGTCGAGGCCGCGATGGCTGTACAGCGCCTCCCCCAGTCGCTCGTCGGGAATCGTCAGCAGTTGCAGCGCGCCCGCCGGAAGGCCGGCCTGCCGGAACAGCTCGTACACCGCAAGGCCGCTGAGGTAGCCGTACGGCGAGGGCTTGGCGACCACCGTGTTGCCCGCGATCAGCGCCGCCGCGACCGGCCCCAAGAGCAGCGCCATCGGGAAGTTGAAGGGCCCGATCACCGCCCATACGCCGTAGGGCCGCAGGATGCTCCAGCTGCGCTCCGCGCCGGGCGGGCCCATCTCGACGACGAAGCCCTCGTGGGCGGTCATCTGCTCGCAGTAGTAGTCGATCAGCACCACGCACTCGTCGACCTCCCCCAGCGCCTCCAACAGCGGCTTGCCGATCTCCTGGGCGAGGATCGCCGCGAGCTCGTGGCGACGCTCGGCGATCGCGGCCGACACCCCTCCGACGATCCTCACTCGCTCACGCCAGTCGGTTGCCGCCCACTCGGCCGCGAAGCCCCGCGCGCCGGCGACGGCGCGATCGAAGTCCTCCATCGAGGCGGCGGCGAAGCGTCCCACCAGCACGCGGCCGTCGCCCGGCGAGCGCTCCTCCACCACCCCATCGCCGCGGTGCGCGACCCCGTCGAGGTAAAAGGGGTGCTGCTCGCCCAGCCGTCCGCTCACGAGCTCCAGCGCCTCGCGAAACGCGCTCGCGTCCTCCTCGCCGGCGGCGAAGGTCTCGTACGTAACCTTGGGGGGGGCGGTCATCTGCCTCGAGCCAAGGATAGGTTGCGCCGGGCGGCGGGGATGGGCCGCGGGGAGAGGGCCGGCCGTGAGCGGGAAAGGCAGCCGGCGACGAGCGCTCTATACCCTGGGGGCGATGGCCGAGCCCGTGATGATCACCGCCGCGCTCACCGGCAGTATCGCCTCGGGGAAGCACTCCCCCCACCTCCCACTCAATCCCGACCAGATCGTGGAGGCGGCAGTCGAGAGCTGGCGCGCCGGCGCGGCGATCATCCATCTGCACGCCCGCGACGAGGCCGGCACGCCGACGCAGGATGTGGCGCTCTTTCGCAGCATGATCGAGCGCATCGAGGAACGAGGGTGCGAGGCGATCATCAACCTCAGCACGGGTAGCGCCGGCGGGCGTGCCGGGATCGAAGGAACGCCTCGCCTGCATCGAGCTTGCACCGGAGATGGCGACGCTCGACTGCGGTTCGGTCAACCTCGGCGACGACTGGGTGTTCGGGAATCCCTACTCCACCTTCCTGAAGCCGGCGGCCGCACGCATGCGCGAACTCGAGGTCGCCGTCGAGATCGAGACGTTCGACAGCGGCATGATCCGCAACGGACTGCGGCTGATCGGCGAGGGGCTGATCCGCGGCCCCGGCTTCTGGCAGCTGTGCCTCGGCGTCCCCGGCGGCGCGGCGCCCGACCTGCAGACGATTGGCTACCTGCTCAGCCGATTGCCGGAGGGCGCTAGATGGAGCATGTTGGGGATCGGGCGCCACCAGCTGGAGGTCAACGTGTTGAGCCTGCTTTACGGCGGGCACGTGCGGACGGGGTTGGAGGACAACGTGTACTACCGCCGCGGAGAGCTGGCCCGCGGCAACGCGCAGCTGATCGAGCGGGTGGTACGCCTGGCGGAGGAGTTCGGGCGGCCCGTGGCCACGCCCGAGGAAGCCCGAGAGCTGCTGGGGGTCCGTGGCCACTGACCGCGAGCCCTAGCCGATACTCTGGCGGCCCCCGATCCGTGGAATCGAGCTGAAAACCCGCCCGTCCACCTCGACCCCAGGAGCCACCCGACCGATGACACCACCCTCAGAAGCCCCGTGACCATGACAGCGACCCCCGAAGCAGTGATCATCGCCGCCGTGCGCACACCCGTGGGGCGCTATGGCGGGGCGCTCGCTCACGTGCGCCCTGACGACCTCGCGGCGATCGCGCTGCGCTGCGCCGTTGATCGCGTGCCGAGCCTTGACCCGGGCGAGATCGAGGAGGTGTACCTCGGCTGCGCCAACCAGGCGGGCGAGGACAACCGCAACGTCGCGCGTATGGCGCTGCTGCTGGCGGGGCTGCCGCAGGAGATCCCGGGGATCACCGTCAACCGGCTGTGCGCCTCCGGGCTCGCCGCCGTGGTGTGCGCCTGCCAGGCGATCCGCGCGGGCGAGATCGAGCTGGCGGTGGCGGGCGGGGTGGAATCGATGAGCCGCGCGCCGCTGGTGATGGGCAAGGACGAGAAAGCCTTCGCGCGCGGCGATCGCACGGTGTACGACACGACGATCGGGTGGCGCTTTCCGAACCCCGCGATGGCGGAGCGCTTCCCCCTGGAGAGCATGGGCGAGACGGGCGAGAACGTCGCCGAGCGCTGGGGCGTGAGCCGCGCCGACCAGGACGCGTTCGCGCTGGAGAGCCAGCGCCGCTGGGCGGCGGCCGACGCCGCCGGGCGCTTCGCCGAGGAGCTGGTGCCGGTGGGTGAGTGCGTGCGCGACGAGCACCCCCGCCCGCAATCCACCCCCGAGGCGCTGGCGAAGCTGCGCACGGTGTTCCGTGAGGGTGGGACGGTAACCGCGGGCAACTCGAGCGGGGTCAACGACGGGGCCGCCGCGCTCGTGGTCGCAAGCGCCGCGATGGCGGAGCGCCTCGGCGCCGAACCGCTCGTGCGCTTCGTCGGCTCGGCCGCCGCGGGCGTCGATCCGCGGGTGATGGGCATCGGCCCGATCCCCGCGGTGCGCAAGCTGCTGGCGCGCACCGGCACCGCCGTCGAGCAGATCGATCTCGTGGAGCTCAACGAGGCGTTTGCCTCGCAGAGCCTCGCGGTGATCCGCGAGCTGGGCCTCGACCCCGCACGCGTGAACGTCAACGGCGGCGCGATCGCGATCGGCCACCCGCTCGGCATGAGCGGCGCGCGCCTCGTGGTCAGCCTCGCGCACGAGCTGCGCCGCCGCGACGCCCACCTCGGTCTCGCCACACTGTGCGTGGGCGTGGGGCAGGGGCAGGCGGCGCTGTTCTCGCGCTGATTTGGGCGGCCGCCGGGCCGTGATGCGTCGCTCCCGCTCCAGCTGCGTGGCGCGGCTGTCCAGCAACGCTAATGCGAGCCGAGCGCGATGCCGATGTAGGTGTTGTGACGCTCCGTCTCCGCTTCCGTTCGATGCCGCACGTCGCGCGCCGGCTGATGCTTGCCTTTGGCGTGGTGGCGGCACTCTGGTCCCTCACCGCGGCGCCCGCGAGCGCCAGGGTGGTCACGGTGCCCACCGGCTCGGGCTCCGAAGAAGCGACCGTCGGACTCCAGACTCGGAGCGTGGAATACCCCGATGACGCCGTGACCGTCGGGCGCTTCGACAACCCAGAAGGCAATCCGGTTGTAAACAAGAACGAAACGTATGCGATCTACTGGGATCCGACCGACCACTATCACGGCGACTGGCAGCATCTGATCAACACCTTCTTCCAAGGGCTCGGCGCCGACAGCGGTGCCACGGACACCGTATTCGCGGTGGACAGTCAGTACACCGACAGGTCTGACCAGTCCGCCTCCTACCTCTCGACCTTCCGGGGCGCATACACCGATACGGACCCGTATCCGACCACGGGCAACTGCATCGACCCGCAGCCGCTCGAAGTGGAAGATCTGATCGGGCCGATCGCGGTAGGCGAAGAACACACCGAAGTTTGTCTCACCGACGCACAGGTACGCAAGGAGCTGCAGACCTTCATCGCGACCCACGGCCTCCAGAAGGGCATGAGTTCGATCTTCTACCTGCTCACCCCCCCCGCCGTCGCCGTCTGCCTGGACGGAGGCGGTGCCCCTGGGGGTCACTGCTCGGACTTCTATACGCCCCACTTGAAAGTAGGCGAAACAAAGGCGGAAGAAGAAGCGAAGCTGAAAAAGGCGGAAGCAAGCTACGAACATAGCTTCTGCAGCTACCACTCCGACTTCTCCGACACCACCCTCAAAAGCACCGCGAAGCCCGAAGCGAGCACGATCCTCTACGGGGTGATCCCGTGGATCGCCGGCGGGCACGGCGACTACCATCTGGCACCGAACGACGAAGCGATTCCCGGCTACGAGTGCCAAGACGGCGGCTGGTATTTCAATTCCCAGAAGGATGTCGAGGAACCAGAGAGAGCAAAGGAAAAGAAGAAGGAATCCACCAAGGAAAAAGAAGAACACCCCAAGAACAAAGAAGAAGAACAAGAAGCAGAAGCCAAGCAGCGAGAACAAGAAATCCTGGAAGGCCCGCACGAGGAGGAGCCCAACCAGCACGGTGTCGGCCCCGACGGTAGCCCCGACACCGGTCTTGCAGACGTGATCGTCAGTCAGATCGGCGTACAGCAGCAGAGCATCGTCACCGACCCGCTGCTGAACGCGTGGAAGGACGAAGCGGGCAACGAGGTCACCGACGAGTGCCGTAATTTTTTCGCGCTGTACTCCGGTGGCAGTGTGGCGGCCAACGAACTCACCTTCGCCGGCACGCTCTCCAACCAATCGTTCGCCGGCGCCAACGCGTACGTCAACGACGCTTTCAATCTGGCCGCCGGAAGGCTGCCGTACCCCGGGGTTCCCTGTATGACGGGTATCAGCCTGGTTGCGCAATTCACTGCCCCCAACACCGTCAACGCGGGCGAACTGGTGGGATTCGACGGCATGGAGTCAAACATCACGCTCAACGACGACATCGGCTACTCGAAGACGACCGGCGCGGAGGAACCCAGATACGCGACCTATAAATGGAACTTCGGTGACGAAACTCCTGAAATCACCGGCGTTGCGCCCGGCGCTCCGTCGTTGAACTCCCCTGAAACCTCCCCCTGCGAACTTCCCTGGAAGGCCCCCTGCGCGGCGAGCACTTTTCACTCCTACCGCTACGGCGGTACCTACAACGTAACGCTGACCGTCACCGACGCGGGCGGTAACACGACCAGCGTCACCGAGCCGGTCACGGTTGTGGGACCGTCTCCTCCCCCGCCTCCTTCACCCCCGGTCATCCTGCCGCCCGCTCCCGTGGTCCCCGTGGTCCCCCCCGTTCCCGGCGTCCCCGGACCTTCGATCACCGCGGCAGCCGTCTCCAGCTCGCTCAAGCAGGTGGCAAAGAGTGGCCTGGTCGTACGCTATTCGGTCAACGAGCAGGTCGCGGGCCGCTTCGAAGTGCTGCTGGAAGCCGCCACCGCCCACCATCTCGGGATCTCAGGGCCGGCCGCGATCAACCTGCCCGCGGGCTCGCCGCAGTCGCTGGTGATCGGCCACGCGCTGCTGGTGACCACCAAGGGCGGCAAGAGCTCGGTGAGGATCAAATTCTCCAAGAGCGTCGCCAAGCACCTGCGCCACGCGCACAAGGTGAAGCTGACTCTGCGTCTCACCGCGCACAACGCCTCCAAGCAGAACCCGCTGTTCACCACGGTGATGAGCACCGTGGAACTGCACCGCTGAGATCGAGCCAACCCGCGGGCCTTCGCACGCACTGCCTGTAGACGTGCACTGCCTTACTGCCAGTAGAGGTGCACCGCCTGCCGGCCACCGTGAGCCGACCATCGCCGGTGCGACCCTCTGGCTGCGTCCCCTACAGCCCCGGCGGGTGGCGCGCGACGAACCCGGCGTTGGAGCGGATTTCCGGCTGCCAGCGCGAGGCGTAGGGGCCGGAGCGCCCGACCGTGTCAAAGCGCATCCAGCGCCCGCCGACGTTCACGTACATGTAGACGTGCCCGGCGTTGGCGTAGATCGTGATCCATTTCCCCGGCCCCGGTTCGCCCCAGCTCTCGAGCGTCCCCGAGGTCTCCGGCGCGCTCAGCAGCCCGCCCGCGGCGAGCGCGTAGGAGACCGAGCCCGAGCAGTCGTAGGAGTTGCTGACAAACGAGGCGTGACCACCGCCGTACACATAGGGGAAGTCGGTGATCGCGTTGGCGCCGGCGATCACCCGTTGCACGACTTCGGGGATGCCCGCGGGGATCGGGATCGTGCCGTTGCCCCCGACGGAGTCGCCGCCGGGCACCGTCGCGACGGTCGCGTGGGCCTGCGCGCGCGCTGCGCTTTCGATCGCGTGCATGTGGCCCAGCTCGGCGCGCACTTCGGCGTTGGACTGCGCCCCGGGGGCGACGAATTCTTCGGCAACTTTGGTGGGGGTGCCGGCGGAGGAGTGGTGCACCGACCCCGACACCGGGAAGCTCTTGGCTTCTTCGGGGTCGCGCACCTCGGCGACCGGCTTGGCGGAGGCGAGCTCGACCTTGCTGGGGGCCTTGACCGTGCCCGCCGCCTTCACGGTCGCCGTGCGGGGGCGCGCCGCAGCGTGGTGGGAGGGGGATGAGGATGGGACGACCAGTGCGACCACTGCCCCCGCGATCGCGGCGACTCCCATTGCGCCGGCGACCCGACGGCGCGAAAAGCCCAGCCGCGGGCCGGCGGGTGCGGGCCCGAGAACATCGCCGCTCACTCCGGGCGTGTCGTCGATCTGCTGGTGGACGCTCACCCCTGCAAAGGCTAGCGTGCGCGGCCCGGGCCGGCGCCGCCGCGTCGGTATGCGGCGAACGGTTGGCGCTGCTGTCGCCACACCCGGACAGTGTGTCGCTACCCTTGGCGGATGCAAGACGAGGCCACGGCCGTGGAGATGCCGCGCGCGGGCATCCCCGCAGGCCCCGAGGTCAGACCGCACGCGCGATTGCTGCACGGGATGCGCAAGCCGGCCAACTGGCTGCAGCTGGTGCGGTTCGGGATCGTCGGGAGCAGCGGGTTCGTCGTCAACATCGCCGTGTACGCGCTGTGCGTGCACGCATTGGGCGTCGACTACCAGGTTTCGAGCGTGCTCGCATGGCTGGTGGCGGTGCTGAACAACTTCGTGCTCAACCGCCACTGGACCTTCGACGCCGCCGCGGGCAGCGCCCGGCTGCAGGCGATCCGCTTCTTCCTCGTCAGCCTCGTGGCGGAGGGCTTCAGCCTGGGACTGCTGACGATTTTGGTGGAGAGCGCGGGGATCGAGAAGGTGGCCGCCCAGGCGCTGGCGGTGGCGGCGGTAATGCCGCTGAACTTCCTCGGCAACAAGCTCTGGAGCTTTCGCGCGCGCGTGTGAGCGCCCCCGATCGGCCGCCGCCGGGACGTGGGTGTGCCCCGGGCGGGTGGGCCTCGATTCCCCGCAAAGCGCCGTTCGCAGCCCCAGCGGGTACCTATACTCTGGATTCCCCCCCACACCGCGGAGGAACGGCAGCAGTGCAGGAGATGGTCATTTACGGCGTCAGCTTCGATATGGTCGGCAAGCAGCCGATCGTGCTGTTGAAGACGGTCGAGGGCAACAGATTCCTCCCGATCTGGATCGGGCACCCCGAGGCGGCGTCGATCCTGATGAAGCTGCAGGGCGCCAGCACGCCCCGCCCGATGACGCACGACCTGTTGTGCGACGTGCTGGGCGAGCTGGAGGTGCGCTGCACGCAGGTCGCCGTCACGGAGCTGCGCGAGAACACGTTCTTCGCGCAGATCACGCTCTCGGTCAACGGCCGCGAGCTCGAGATCGACTCCCGCCCCAGCGACGCGATCGCGCTGGCGGTGCGCAGCGGCGCACCGATCTTCGCCGCTGAGGAGGTGATCGCGGAGAGCGCGATCGAATTCGAGCAGAACGAGGAGGAGTCGGAGGACGTGGTCGAGCAGTTCAAGGAGTTCCTTGATCAGGTCTCCCCGGAGGATTTCGCGGCGGGGGATTCGTGATCTGGGAGGGGGTTTGAATGCCCGCCCACCCGGGCCTGCCCTTCCCCAACTGAGTCGTGGAGTCCGAGGATGTGGTCGAGCAGATCAAGGAGTTCCTCGACCAGGTCTCCCCGGAGGCTTTCGCCGCAGGCGATTCCTGAGGGGGTAGGGCTGGGGATCATCCGCGCGGGTATTCGCGCGGGCCGCGGTGTTGGGCGCCGGGCCTCCGTGCCCGGCAACGGAGGGGATGATTGGATGCTCGCCCACTCGCCGGGCCTCTGTGGGGGGTGGGCCACGTTCCATCGCGTATGACCCACCGGCCGCACGGGCACGCCGGCTGCGTGCGTCTCGGTTCGCTACCGCGTGAAGGCGCTCTGCAGGATCCGTCCCACCAGCGCGGTCAGATCGATTCCCACGACCTCCGCCGCCAGAGGAAGCAGGCTGGTTTCCGTAATGCCGGGCACGACGTTGATCTCCAGCACCGTCAGCTCCCCGCTCTCCTCGTCGAGCATCAGGTCGACGCGTGCGACCCCGTGGCAGCCGAGCAGCCTGTACACCTGCAAGGCCAGATCTTGCGCGCGTGCGGTCGTCTCGGCGGGCAACTCGGCGGGGCACACGAACGTGGTCATCCCGATCTCGTAGCGCGACTCGTAGGCATAGAAGTCCTGCTCACGCGGGATCGCCTCGATCACGGGCATCGCCGACGGCTTGGGGATGGAACCCCGCCCACCCTCGGAGTCGAGCACCGACACCGCCAGGTCGCGCCCCTTGACGTAGCGCTCCAGCAGCACCTTGCGGTCGTAGGAGAGTGCCGCGACGATTGCGGCTGGCAGCTCCTCGCTCGACTGCGCAAACTTCACGCCCAGCGCCGAACCCTGGCTGTTGGGCTTGACCACCATCGGAAATCCGAGCTCTTGCTCGATGCGTGGCAATGCTGCCGCCACGCCGAGCTCCTTGATTGTGCTCTCCTTGAAGGCGTGGAAGTCTGGCGTGGGAACGCCAGCCTCGCGCATCAGGTACTTGGCGAGTGCCTTGTCGGTGCAGCGCATGCAGGCCGAGGGTCCCGAGCCCGTGTAGGGAACATCGACTGCCTCCAGCAATCCCTGCACGGTGCCGTCCTCGCCGTCGCGGCCATGCAGCGTCACGAATGCCGCGTCCGGCCGGCTTTGCAGCAACTCGCTCAAAAGCTCGGGTCCGGTATCGATTGAGATCACATCGTGCCCAAGTGCCAGCAGCGCCTCCTGGGCACGCGCTCCGGATCGCAGCGAGACAGTGCGCTCCAGCGACCCCCCGCCCTTGAGCACAGCGACTCGCCTACCAGCCCCCTTCGCCTCGCCTTCGCCTGCTACCCGTAGGTGTGCTCCACGCGTGGAGCGTGCTCTGGCCGTACCATCCCCGCTACTGCTCGACGCTTGACCAGCGAGGGTGTCGACACTCATCGCTGCTGCCGCCGGCGGCCCTTCCCCGATTTCTCGGAGAGGGGCAACTCGAGCACATCCGCGATCGTTGGGTTCGGCGCATCCCCACCGGTTATGCCCGTTGCGGAATCCACATGCACCGGGGAGGTGGTGGAGGAGCCCATCAATGTGCTGAGGAGGCCGGTGTCTCCGCCCATGCTCCTGCCGATCCGCCGGATGCCCTCGCGTATCTCGTCCTCGGGGAGGCCTGCGAAATTCAGCCGCATCGACGAAGCGCCACGGCGCCCATCCATGTACGCGGAGCGCCCCGGGACGAACGCCACCCCGTCGCACTGCGCGAGCAGGCCGGTGGTGTCGATGTACTCCGGCAGCGTCACCCAGATGAACAGGCCGCCCTGCGGCACGGTCCATGTGGCTCTCCTGCCGAAGTTCTCCTCCAGCGCCTCCAGCATCACGTCACGTCGCCGCCGGTAGAGATCCTTCAGCTCCGTCAGGTACCCGCGCCAATCGTGCTCGCGGAAGTAGGCTGCCACGAACAGCTGCGTGACCGGCGAAGAGCAGAGATCGGCGCCCTGTTTGCCGAGGTTGAGCTTCTCCAGCACCGGTCGTGGCGCGACCGCCCAGCCGAGCCGTAGGCCGGGGGAGAGAATCTTCGAGAAGGTTCCCAAGTAGATCACGAGGTCCGACGTGCCTCGCCGGCCGGAGTTGGCGGCGTCCAGCGAGTACAGCGTCGGCAGCGGCGTCCCCTCGTAGCGCAGCAGGCCGTAGGGATTGTCCTCGAGCACCAACAGCTCCCGCTCGCGCGCGATCTCCACCAACCGCCGGCGGCGCTCCAGCGACATCGTCACACCGCCCGGGTTCTGGAAGTTGGGGATCGTGTAGATGAACTTCGGCCGCCGGTTCTCCGCTTGCAGGCGGTCGAGGGTCGCCTCCAGCGCGTCGATCGGCATCCCTTCTGCGTCCATCTCGATCTGCACCACGTCCGCCTGGTAGGCCCCGAACGTGGGCACCGCGCCAGGGTAGGTGGGGGCCTCGGCGACGATCACGTCGCCGGGGTCGATCAGCGTCTTGCAGACGAGGTCGATCACCTGCTGGCCGCCGGTCGTGACGATCATCTCCTCGGTCGTCACGGCGGTGCCCTCCTCGGCCATCACCTGCACGATGCACTCCATCGTCGCCGCCATCCCCTCGGTCGGGCCGTACTGCAGCGCCCGCGCGGTCGAGTCGGCGGCGACGTGCGCCATCAGCCTCGCGTACAGCTCAGGCGGGAACGTCGAGGTGTCGGGCAGCCCGCCGGCGAGTGAGATCACCTCGGGCCGTTCGGTGAGGGCCATCATCTCGCGCATCGCCGAGGAGCGCATGCCGCGCGTGCGCGCGGCGAACAGCCGCTCGTAGCGGGCCAGCTCATGCGCGGTGGGGCGAGCCTGGGTGGGTGGGCTTTCATCCACGTGGGTGCTCATCCTCTATCGTCATGGCGCCTCAGACCGTAGCGCACGCGCGCGGACGCGTTGCAAGCGCGGCACCGGATCGAACAGCAGCCCAGTACCACAACCACTGACCCATCCCGCTCGCAGCCGCTCCGCGGCGGAGAGCTCTTCCACCCACACAAGCCACGAACATGAACGGGCTCGTCTTCTACATCGGACTCGGAATCGGACTCGCGCTCGCCGCGGGGCTGCGGCCGTTCATGCCCGCGCTGCTCGCCGGTGCCCTCGCTTCGGCAGACGCGCTTGGCGTGACCTTCGCGCATGGCGCCTTCCACTTCCTCGAAGCCGATTGGTGGCTGCTGGCGGTGTGCGTGGCGTTCGCGCTCTCCTACGCCCTGCAGCTGCTGCTGGGGATGGCGCCGATCATCGACCCCAGCGACCGTGCGCAGCGTCCGGACCCGCTTGCCGCCGCACTGGCCGGCATCGGAATCGGCACCGGCGCCGTTCTCTTCGGGGGAACGCTCGCCGCGCACGGCGACTCCCCATGGCCGGGGGTGCTGGCGGGAGTCTTCCTGGTCGGCCTCTCTCAGCGTGCCGTTTGGCCGCTGATCCTCCGCGCGCGCGCCCGCCTCGGCGATCGAGCGGCGCGCGAGGCGTTGACTGTCTATCTCGACGCCGCCTCGCTTGTGCTGGCGGCGCTCGTCGCGTTGCTGCACCCGCTCGGCTACGTCGCGCTGGCGGTGTTCCTGTGGATGCTGTTCGCCGATCGGCGGCGCGCTGGGCGCAAGTATGCCGGCCTGCGCATCCTCGGACGATGAGCGGTGCGTATGCCGGCGCCTCGCGGCGTCCTCAGTCGCTCGTGTACCGAAGCCGGGAGACACTCGCTACGCTCGCATCCCCGTTTCGGCCAGCACACTTCGCTCCTTGCGTCCTTGCGAGGCTTGGCCTACGCACCGCTCATGAGCGCGTCCAGTCGCCGAGTTGATGATGACCCCACCCAAGCTCGTCCTCTGCGTGATCGACGCGATGGCACCCGAGATGCTCGAGCGGGCGGTCGCCGAGGGGGTTGCGCCGGTGCTCGCCGAGCTGATGCGCCGCGGCCTCTATGTTCCCGACTGCGCCGCCGCCTTTCCCTCGGTGACGCCGGTGTGCGCCGCCTCGATCACGACCGGTGCCGGCCAGGAGCGCCACCTGATCCCGGCGATGAACTGGTATATGCGCGAGGAGGCCCGCTACGTCGAGTACGGCTCCTCGTTCCGCGCCTCGCAGCGCTTCGGGATCGCGCGCCAGCTGACCGACACGGTCTACAACATGAACCGCGCCCACCTCGCGCCCGAGCCGCTGACTGTGTTCGAGGCGCTCGACGACGCGGGCGTGCGCACCGCCGGCACGACCTACCTGATCTACCGCGGTCGTCACCGCCACGAGCCCCAGCGCGACTCCGCGCTGACGCGGATCGCCTCTGCCACGCTGCTGCGCCACGCGGTGATGGGCCCCCGCGAGCTGTTCTACGCCGACATCTTCGCCTCGCGCCGCACCGGCTGCCGCTCGGGCCTGGGGATGCCCGGCGTGCGCGACCAGCACTCCGGCTGCGTCGCTGCCTACATGGTCGAGCACGACCTGTTCGACTTCCTGCTGCTCTCGCTGCCCGACAACGACTGGCATTCCCACAAGCACGGCCCCGAGGGGCAGCTGCGCTCGCTGGCGCTCGCCGACCAGCAGCTCGCGTGGATGATGGCGCCCGCAGGTGGCGTCGAGCCTTTCCTCGAGGCGCATGCCGTGGTCGTGATGGCCGACCACTCGCAGGCTCCCGTGAGTGCCACGGTCTCATTGCAGGACGCGCTCGCCGAGTTCGACGTGCTCGAGCCCGGCCGCAGCGGGCGGGGCGCTGAGCGCGCCCACATTGCACAGGTATCGAAGGCGGACGGGTCGTCACCTGCGGACGAGGTGGGCGGGGCTCGAATCGCCGTCTGCCCGACCCAGCGCGCGGCGATGGTGTACGTGCTCACCGAGCACCACCCCGATGCGCTGCGCTCCGACGTGGTGCGCCGCGCGCTGGCGCTCGACGGTGTGGAGCTCGTGATGTGGCTGGAGCGCGACGTTCACGGCGCGCCCGCCGAGGGCGTGATCGCGCGGCCCTCGATCGGCGAGCTGCGCTTTCGGCCGGGCGGGGACGTGCGCGACACGCGTGGCGGACGGTGGAGCTTGGAGGGTGAGCTGACTGTGCTCGGCGCGACGGAGCGCGACGGCGTGTTGAGCACGCCCGAGCATCCCGACGCGCTCGCACGCGTGTGGTCGGCGTTGAGCTGCCCCACCTCGGGGGATGTGCTGCTCTCCGCGGAGCCCTTTCACGAGTTCCTCGACTGGGGCCGTCAGGGGCATGTGGGCGGCGGCAGCCATGGCTCGCTGCGCGGGGAAGACTCGCTCGGTGCGCTGATCCTGTGCGGCGTGGATCTGCCTATGGAGATGCCCGCGCAGTGGTCGATCCGCGATGTCGCGCCGCTGATCCTTCAGCACTTTGGCTTGGCAGCCCAGGGGCGTGAAGTAAAAAAAATTGGCCTAGAACCCTTTACAGAATGAAGCGGTTCTGTGTCAAGGTAGTGGGTCAGTTTGACAGCCCAGCGCTCGACCGCATCGGTTTTTGGGCGGAGTTGAGCCCGTGGCGGTAGCCTCTGCGCCTTGGCGGAGCATCGCGGTCACCTCGGTGGGGCGCTGGTGGCATCTGCGGCCGCATTCCTGATCGCCGCAGCCACCGGGATTGCGGGCGAGTGGTCCGGCGCGATCATCGCTGTACTCGTTTTGATGGCTGCCCTTTGTCTCCTCGGCGCGGCATGGGCGTTTGGCTGGTTACCACGCCGTAGGCTAGTGCCCCCATTTCCATCCGTGCCCGCGGTGTCCATATCCTCAGCTCGGCAGACGACGGGCAAGACGGCGGGGGAGCTGTGGGGCCTGTTTGACGGGCTCACCGCAATCCAAGGTGCCCGAGTGATTGAGCCCTATATCGGCACTTGGCTGGAGGTATCCGGGGCGGTCGCGAGTGTTGAAGGGTTCGGCAGCTTCGTCCAAGTCACGTTGGATCGCGACGAACCGTCGCCTTATGTCCACAAGATCATCTTCTTCTACTTCGACACGGCGCGATGGGAAGCACGCCTGTCGCGCCTTGCCCACGGAGACCGCATCAGCATCGGCGGCAGCATCGAACGCGTAGACTTGGCGACGATCCACCTGAAGGATTGCGAGCTGGCGGGCGGCTATTAGTCGAGTAGCCCCGCAATCTCCTGAAGGGTCCAGACGTGATCGGCCACGCCAGCCGCCATCGCCGGGGTGCACGGGTACGGGTTCGCCAGCGTCTGGTGCGGCCGAGCAAAGTTGTAGTGCATGTAGTGCAGGCTGACTGCCGCCGCCAAGTTCTCGACCTTCTTGCTGAAGCCGTTCGTTAGGCGCGTGAACCGGCGCATCCCCATCCGTACGGTGAGGTTCTGCCGCTCCACGTAGGACGTGTTGATCTTCGCGGGGTCGGGGTTGCCCTTGCGGACGCTGACCTTGACGCCCGTGCAGACGGCAGGGCTGTAGCGGCGCTCCCCGCTCGGCTCCGGGCCGTAGAGCTTCTGCATGACCGCCCAATCGATATCCCGGCCGAACGTCAGGCCGACCGCCGACATGTACGCCGGGAGGCCATCCGTCGTTAGCTGCACACGCTCCGAGAGCCGATTCTTGAGGTCCGCCATGAAACACCACGCATCCTCCGTCGTGCGCTCCCCCACCAGCCAGCACGGCACCAGCTTCGTGTCGGCGCAGACCGCGATCCACGTCCACACGTCGCCGTAGCCGAACGTGCCCTTGTGCTCCATCGGGACGTTGCGCTGCTTGGCGTAGCAGAAGCCCCACATCTCATCGCACTGGAGCGTTGTGCAGGGCAGGTTCCGCAGGGTGCGGTCCTGATAGCCCGAACAGGCTTCCCCGAGGTCCACGATCAGTTTGGTCACGGTGTTCTTGGCGGCGCCCGTGATGCGGACCGTGGCGCGGATGCTGTTCCCCTCGACCAAGCAGCCGATGATCTGCGCGAGCCTTCCGGTGCTCAAGCGATTCATAATAACTATTATGCTTGAGGCTTCGGACGGAACTTTTGCGTGACCTTTGCGGGGGGTAAGCTAGGGTCGCTATGGCTGTGAGCGCTACACCCATCGGCTGCTATACGGCCGCAGAAGTCGCTCGCCTCGCGGGTGTGACGGCGCATCGCGTCGGCCGGTGGGCACGTGAGGGCATCATCTTGCCGAGCGTTTCACGACGTCCCAATCTCTATTCGTACGCCGATGCCGGTGAGGCGCTTCTCGCGCACTACCTAGTCGAGCAGGGCAAGACGCCACGAGAAATCAAGGACATCGTGCTGCATCTTCGCGAGTCCTATGGGGACTGGCCCCTTGCGACCGCTCCGCTCGCTCACGACGGGAAGCTAACCCTTGTCCGAGACCCTGAGACCGGCCGTTGGAAGTCCGTCGATCGGCCTGAGCACGAGGTAATCAGCGCGACCTTGCTCAACCTGAAAGTAATCCGCGAGTCGCTTGGGCGCGGTGGCTGGGTAACGCTCACGACCCCACGTAAGCACATTGAGGTCGATCCCGACCGTCATTCGGGGATGCCAGTGGTCCGTGGGCGGAGGATTCCGACTGCCCTTGTTGCCTCGATCGCCAGTAGCGCGGGCGGTAAGAGCGTGCTTCGCAAGGACTATGGGCTATCTGGGGCACAGGTAGATGATGCTGTCGGCTATGAGGCAGAACTAGCCAAGATTGCCTCCTGAACGTCGCCGCATCGTCTTGGACGAGGACATCAACTGGAAGCTCATGTACGAGCTCCAGCGGCGGGGTCGTACGGACGCCACCGCTCTCGTCCCCGAGAAGATCGACGGCAAAAAGGACGGTGCGCTATTCAAGGCTCTGGCGAAAGACTACGAGCCCTGCGTGCTCGTGACCTACGACAACAAGATGCTGCATGTTCATCGAGCGGAAATCGAGCACCACGGCAACACGATCGCAGTTGTCAACGAAGCTGCGTTCATCGCGAGCGGGGGCACTAACGTGGAAGCGTACATTCGGGATGTCGTGCATCGCTGGCTCCATCGGATGGAGGCGCAGCGGCCCAGCACCTATCGGATCTACTCGCGCACTGGCGTCTCGCGCTCCGCCAGTGGCTAACGGTTCGCCCAGCGCGCCTGAGCGGCCTTGCGGGCGATCTCAGACCGCTTTGCAGCCGTGAGCTTGGCCGCCCTAGCGTTGCCGCCCTTGAGGCCGCCGTTGCGTCCGTTGACTTGCGCAGGTGTCTCGGGCTCCTGCGGCTCGGTAGATTCGCGGACGATTCGGTGCGCGATCTGGTTGAGATCGGCCATGTGGGGCATCGTAGCGCTTGGTTCGGGGGACGGGATAGTCTGTCCGGACCGACTGACATCCTTGCGAGATTATGAAAGGACTTCCCGCAAATAGCGAGAATCTACGCCAGGATTCGCAAGGGCGGGGTAGACCTAGAGGGAGATGTCCCATAGTTCCGCATCGAGGGCCTAATCTCGGTGCTTCTTCGGCGCTTGGCGCAGGATGGAGAGTCCCTGCCTCCGCCGTCTAGGCCTACCTAGCGGAACGCTAGCGGGCGGGGAAGACGACATTTCGCCGCCAAGTTTTAAACCCTCGAATTGCAGGGGATTTATGCGCTCGGTGGTGCCCACGTCCTCAGCCCTCGCCGTCGTTGGGCAGCTGCCCGAAGTGCTCCCCGAACTCCTCCGTGGTCAGACCCCGCTCGCCAGGCGCTAGGTCGATGGTCAACTGGGGCTCCTGGTAGCGGTCCTCGACCAGTGCCGAGGTCGGCACGTCCAGCCCGCGTGCGAGACGCACAATGGTCGAGAGGCGTGGGTCGGTGAGAGCGCGCTCCAGCTTGCTTATCTCCGTGATATGAACCCCGGAGCGGCGCGCGAGCCGGTCCTGCGTGAGCCTGGACGCCGTGCGGGTATCGCGCAGCCGAAAGGAGAACGCGAGCATGATCGCGCGTATGTCGTCGTTTCGCATCCTCAGACCGCGATCAGGTCGAGGTCGTCAAGGCGCTGCGCGCACCGCGACGCGAGAACGTGTTTGGCCTTCGTGACGAGAACGCCCTCAGCTTCGAGCCGGTCGAACGCCTTGCGCATAGCCCACCGGGGGATGTCGGACGTCTCCCGCCGTAGCTCCGCTCGTGTCCATCGCGGGTCGTGGTCGTCGCGGAGTAGTTGCAGCACGATCGCGCGTTCCGCGATCCACGCCGGGGCTGCGTAGTCGCCCGCGTCAACGCGGGTAGGGTTCTCATCAGGCATGGGAGGTCACTTCTCCTGTGCTCAGGTCCCGGCGTTGGGTTACCGCCCGCGCCGGGGCCGCTGGTTATCGACGCCAGCGAGCGTAAACCCCGCAACGACCCCTGTGGGGCCGATCTTCAAACTGACCCACTACCTGTGTCAAAGAAATAGGTGAAGACCGCCGGCCGGATCGGCTTGCTGCGCGTGGGCACCCACGTGAGGCGTTTCGTGCTGCCCTCAAGGAGGCTTCCACAGCACGCGCGGCAGGTACCCTCGCTGTGTGCGCCGTTCCCTCGCAGCGACCCTTCTCGTGGGCGCCTGTCTGCTCCAGGCGGCCACCCCGGCGGTGGGGGCGAGTGGACACACCGTCGCGACGCGGCAGCTGACCGCCGGGCTGCGCGCGCATAGCACAGCCACCACCACGAGCGCCACCAACTCGGAAACGCCGGTGCCGGTCGCGCCCTCGATCGTGCCCCCCGCCGGCCGGAGGCTTTCCCCGGACGATGTCCTCGAAATCGCCGGGAGGCTGCCGCGGATGCGGCGTGTGCGGGCCGACTACCCCGGCTCCTACGACGGCGCCTACCTGAAAGGCCCGGGGCGCTGGCAGGTCAGCTACTTCTCCCGCAAGGGCAAGGAAATCGGCCAGGTGATCATCTCCGACGCCAGCGGGCGGGTGCTCGAACAGTGGACCGGTTTTCAGGTGGCCTGGACGATGGCGCGGGGCTATCCCGGGGCGTTCGGGCGCCACGTCAACGCACTCTACGTGTGGCTGCCGCTATGCGCGCTGTTCCTGCTCCCGTTCATCGAATGGCGCCGCCCGTTCGCGCTGCGTCACCTGGACCTGTTGGTGCTGCTCTCCTTCTCGGTCTCGCTTGCCTACTTCAACCACGGCGAGATCTACAAATCCGTTCCCCTCACCTACCCGCCGCTGATCTACCTGTTGGTCCGGATGCTGCTGCTGTTGCGATCCGGCGCCGGGCGGGCGGGGGCGGATGGGCGGGAATCTCATCATCTGAAGTTGCTGATCCCCGCGCCCTGGCTGGCGGTGGGGGTGGTGTTCCTGCTGGGCTTTCGCATCGGCCTGAACGTCACCGACGGGAACGTGATCGACGTCGGCTACGCCGGGGTGATCGGCGCGCAGCGGATCGTCGACGGCAAGCCGCTGTACGGGGGCTATCCCTCCAACAACGAACACGGCGACACCTACGGGCCGGTCAACTACGAGGCGTACGTGCCGTTCGAGCAGATCTTCGGGTGGAGCGGCCTGTGGGACGACCTACCCGCCGCGCACGCCGCCGCGATCGCCTTCGACCTGCTCGCGGTCGGGCTGATCTTCCTGCTCGGCCTGCGCATCCGCGGCCCCACGCTGGGGGTCGCGCTGGCCTACGCGTGGGTCTCCTACCCCTTCACGCTGTTCGCGCTGGAGAGCAACTCCAACGACACGCTCGTGGCGGTGCTGCTGCTGGCGGCGCTGCTTGTCGCCTCCTCCCCGCCGGCCCGAGGGATGTTCGCTGCGCTGGCCGGCCTCACCAAGCTCGCCCCCCTGGCGCTCGCACCGCTGCTCGCCACGCATGGGCTGCGAGATATCCAGGCCCGCCCGGGCGGCCAATCAAACCGGCGCGGGCGGGCGCTTGCGCTGTTCGTGCTCGCCTTCGCGCTCACCGCCGCGGTCGTCTCGATTCCGGCGCTCACCCACGATTCGCTGCACGAGATCTACGAGCGCACGATCGTCTACCAGTCCAACCGCGGCGCGCCCTTCTCGGTGTGGGGGCTGTATGGCGGCATGAAGAGCTGGCAGACACTTGCGCAGGCCGCCGCCGTGGCGCTGGCGCTGGGGCTGGCGGTGCTCCCCCGCCCGCGCGGCATTCCAGCGCTCGCCGCCGCCTGCGCCGCCGTCCTGATCGCTCTGCAGCTGGGGCTCGAATACTGGTTCTACCTCTACATCGTGTGGTTCTTCCCGCTGGCGATGGTTGCGTTGCTGGCGGCTCCCGGCCGCGCGATTCCCGTCGATCCCGACCCCGCCCTGCTCGACCTCGCCACCGGCCGGCCCGAGGAACACGCGCCGGACGCTACGGCGAGGCCGCCGGCGCAGGGCGTGGCATCAGAACCTGCTCGATCGAGTCCGCTCGCAACGGCTTGGAGCAGCGGATCACCACGCCATTCAGCCACGGGTCCTCCTCGGAGGTCTGAAAGCGCACCGGCATCTGCGTGATCATCGCCTCCAGCGCCAGCTCGCGCTTGACCCCGATCACGCCCCCGCGCGGGCCGGTCATGCCGACGTCGGTGATGTACGCCGTACCGCCCGGCAGCACGCGCCCGTCGGCGGTGGGAATGTGCGTGTGGGTGCCGACCACCGCGCTCACGCGCCCGTCGAGATGCCAGCCGAGCGCGATCTTCTCGCTGGTCGCCTCCGCGTGCATGTCCACGAGGATGTGCTCCACCTCGCCCAGCTCCCGCAGCGCCCCGTCGATCTCGACGAACGCCGAGCGGCCCGGGCGCAGGTAGAGGCTGCCGCTGAGGTTGATCACGCCGAGGCGCATTCCCGCCGCGCTCTGGACCACGCACACTCCGCGCCCCGGCTGGCCGCGCAGGTAGTTGGCGGGGCGTACGATCCGCGGCTCGGTGTCGAGATACGGATAGATCTCGCGGTGATGGTAGGCGTGGTTCCCCAGTGTGATCGCATCGACGCCGGCTGCCAGCAGCTGCTTGGCGGTCTTCGGCGTGATGCCCAGCCCGCCGGCCACGTTCTCGCCGTTGACGACCACGAACGTCGGGTCGTAGCGCTCGCGCAGCAGCGGCAGGCAATCGAGCAGCGTGTGTCTGCCGAGGCTGCCGACGAGATCGCCGACGAACAGGATCGTCGCCTCGCCACTGTCCGTGGCCGGAGCACGCTCGGTGACGGACACGTCTGGCTCTCCGGTCGTGCTCGGAGGGCGCGCCTCTGGCTCAGCCATACTTTGCCGATGATGGGAGGCATGTGAACATCGGCGAGCAAGTCGAAGAGAAGACACCCTCCGCCGCTGTGCCAACCGCGCCGGAGGGTGGCCCGTCGGCCGTCTCCAGCCCTCCGCGTGAGGGCGAGCGCGAGCTGGTCGACGCATCGGAGGAGGGCGCGAAGGGCTCGCCCGAAACCCCCCGCGTGGTGGTGCCCCGCTGGGTGCAGCTGGTGGTGCTGCCGCTGGCACTGCTCGCGCTGTGGGCGCTCGCGCGCGCCGCGGGGAAAGTGCTTGTGGTCTTCGTGGTGGCGGCCCTCATCGCGCTGATCCTCAACCCGGCTGTCGCCTTCCTCCAGCGCTCGCGCCTCCCCCGCGGCCTGGCGGTGCTCGCCGTGTACGGTGCATTCTTCCTGACATTGGCCGGCATCGGCTTTCTGCTGGCCAACCCGATCTTCCATCAGGTGCAGTCGTTCACCCACAACCTGCCCAAGTTGGTGGACGAAGCGAACGAAACCCTGGCCAGCATCCAGGGTTGGCTGAACCGGCACGGCGTCCACGTCAAATTCAAAAAGCAGGGCAAAACGGCGCTGCAGACGATCCAGCAGAAACTCGCCAAGAGCGCCGGCTCGATCGCCTCCTTCGGCGGCGGGCTGATCACCGAAGTGGCCAGCGCGATCTTCGACCTGGTGCTGATCTTCGTGCTCTCCGTCTACATGCTGCTCTACGGCGAACGCATCGGGCGCCTGGTGCGCCGGGCGATGCCCGATGGCGACGGCACGCCCGCCGACGACTACCCGACCCTGGCCCAGCACGCCGTCTCACGCTATGTGGGCGGACAGCTGCTGTTCAGCTTGGTGATGGGCGCCTCGACCGGCCTCGCGCTGTACGTCTTCGGCGTGGTCGGGATCTTCCCCGACGGCCAGAAGTACGCGGTGGCGTTCGCGATGTTCTACGGCGTGATGGAGCTGATCCCCTACATCGGCCCGATCCTGGGGGCGGTGCCGCCGGTGCTGGTGGCGCTCCTCACCGACCCGATCTCCGCGCTGTGGGTGGGCCTGCTGTTCGTCGGCCTGCAGCAGCTGGAGGGCCACGTGGTCGCGCCGCAGATCTTCGGACACACGCTGCGAATCAACCCGCTGCTGGTGATCTTCGCGCTGTTGCTCGGCCTGCAGCTCTACGGTGTGGTTGGCGCGCTGGTGGCGCTGCCGATCCTCGCGGTGCTGCGCGAGACCTTCGTCTATCTCAGCCGCCACTTGACCTTCGAGTCCTGGGAGCGCTCCCCGGGCAGGCTTCTGTGAGGTCGAGTCTTGCGCCGGACTGTCCACTGATGCCTCGTGTTGCACACAACCCGGGCGGTCCGGCGTGATCTCATCACCGGCGGACGGAGAGGTTTTGCTCGCCGTGCGCGGCATCACCAAGCGTTATGGCGAGCGCGAGGCGCTGCGTGGCGTCAGCTTTGAGGCCGGCGCTGGGGAGATGGTCGCTGTGATCGGCCCCAACGGCGCCGGCAAGACCACGCTGCTGTCGATCCTCGCGGGCGTCCAACCGCCCACCGCCGGCGATGTCAGCCTCCCGCCCGGCGGGGTCGGGTGGGTGCCACAGCAGCCGGCGCTCTACTCCCGCCTCTCGGTGGCGGAGAACCTGGAGTTGTTCGCGCGTCTGGAGCGGTCGGGCGGGCATGCGGCGGGCCGGAGATCGGGGCCCACCCCCCCGGGCGGGCATCGTGATCCCAAGGCGGCGGTCGCAGCGATGCTCGAGCAGACAGGGCTGCAGGAGCGAGCCGGCGAGCGGGTCGAGCGCCTCTCCGGTGGAAATCGCCAGCGCGTCAACATCGCGATCGGTTTGCTCTCCGAGCCGACCGTACTGGTGCTGGACGAGCCCTCCTCCTCGCTCGATCCCCGTCAGCGCGAGCGCCTGTGGCGCTTCATCGGCGCGCTCTCGCGGCGGGGCCGATGCGTGGTCTTCTCCACCCACAACGTCGCCGAGGCCGAGCGCTACGCCCAGCGGGTGGTGGTGCTGGCCGACGGCGAGCTGCTGTTCAACGGCTCCCCCGACGAGCTCGCGCGAGAACAGCGGCCCATCCAGCCCATTGAAGGGGACTCGGGCCCCCTGAGCTCCGCGCGCCCCGACTTCGAAGGAGCGTTCGTGGAGTTCCTGCGCGCGCGTGGCCACTGATGAGGCGGCTCGACCGATGAGGTGGATGCTGAAGAAGGACCTACTGATCCTCGCCCGCTCGCGGGTGCTGGTGGCGGTGCTGGTGCTCTACCCGGTCGCGGTGGCGCTCCTGATCGGTCTGGCGATCTCGCGGGCGCCCTCCAAGCCGAAGGTGGCGATCGTCAACCTCGCACCGCCGTCCGCCACGGTCGAACTGGGCGGCACGCGCCTGAACGTCGCCCACTACTACAGCCAATTGCTCGACCAGGTGCAGCCGGTACCGGCAGCCACCCGCGCCGAGGCCGTGCGGGCGGTCAAATCGGGGAAGGCGCTGGCGGCGATCGTGATCCCCGCGAACATCGCCTCGCGACTCTCCTCGGTCATCAGCCAGGCACACGTGGAAGTGATCTACAACGGCGACGCCCTGGAGCAGAGCTTCGTGCACTCCACGATCGAATCCTCGCTTGCGCGGGCCAACCTCGAACTCTCCAACGAGATCAGGCGGGTGGCGGCGCAGGTGATCGGGGCGCTCGTGCGGGGCGGCAACCTCGGCGTCGCGGGTGCACCGCAGAACCTGCCGGGACTGGGCGAAGTACCCCACATCCTGCATGGCATCATCGCCCGCCACCCCCACGACGCAGATCGTGCCCAGCTGGAACGGCTGGCCGAGTTCACCGAATTCGCCGCCCAGAACCTGGGGGTCAGCCGCGATGTGCTGAGTACCGTCAGCCAGCCCATCCAGATCAACACCACCAACTTGCAGGGCGGCCGCACCCCGCTCGATGCATACGCGGTGGTCGTGGCGGTCAGCATCTCGCTGATGTTCATCTGCGTGCTGCTCGCCGCCGGCGGGATTGCGCTGGAGCGCGAAGAGCACACGCTCGCGCGGCTGGTCAGGGGCTCGCCAAATCCCGCCTCATCGTCGTCTTCGTTTTCTTCTTCTTCTTCCTCCTCCTCGACTTCCACCATTGCATCGGGCCATGGCGGGGGTGCGCTGATCACGCGCGAGTTGCTGATCGCTCAGAAGCTGGTGCTGGCGGCTGGCTGCGCGGCGGTCGTGGCGTTCGCCATGCTCGCCGGGATCGGGGCGTTCGTGGGTCTGGAATGGAGTCGCGTGGGCCAGTGGCTCGTGGCGCTGGTGTTTGGCGGGTTCGCGTTCGCGGCGTTGGGGGTGGCGATCGGCGCGCTGGCACGCGAGGTGCGCGCAGCCTCGCTGCTCTCCTTCCTGCTGTCGCTACCGCTGGCCTTCCTTGCACTCGTGCCGGCGGGCGCGGTGGCGGGTGGGCTATACGACGCGATCCGCGCGATCTCGTTCGTGTTCCCCTATAAGGCCGCCCTCGAGGCGCTCGACGCGGCGGTAAACCGCAGCACGCCGGGCCTCGCAATCTCGCTCGTGCACCTGGTGGGGCTGATCGCGCTGTTCGCGGTTCTGGCGCGCCTCGGGCTGCGACGGTTGGATTGAAGCGTCCCAGACGCGGCGCCTGGTCGGGTGGCCAGTCCAGTGTTTCGTTGGCGAGGGGTATCCTCGATGGGTGATGGCTTACCCCCAGACGCGCATGCGCAGGCTGCGCGCCTCCTCGACGCTGCGCGGCCTGGTGCGCGAGACCGACCTACACGCTGGGCGGCTGGTGCTGCCGCTGTTCGTGGAGGAGTCCCCCCCCGGCGACTCCGGTCTCGGATCCGGCGCCGGCGAGGCTCAGGTGGCGCTGCCGGAGCTTGCGCGGCTGTCGATCTCGGCCGCGGTCCAGGAGGCGCGCGCGGCGGCCCGACTTGGAATCGCGGCGGTGCTGTTGTTCGGGATCCCCGCCGAGAAGGACGCACAGGGCTCCTCGGCGTGGGATGAGGAGGGCGTCGTGCAGCTGTGCGTGCGAGCGCTCAAGCAGGAGCTGCCGGAGTTGCTGGTGATCACGGACGTATGCCTCTGCGAGTACACCGACCACGGCCACTGCGGCGTGCTGGACGAGAGCTCGCGTGTGGACAACGACGCCTCCGTGGAGCTGCTGGCGCGCACCGCCGTCAGCCACGCGCGCGCCGGCGCTGACATCGTGGCGCCGTCGGACATGATGGACGGTCGCGTCGGGGCGATCCGAGCGGAGCTGGACAACGAGGGTTTTGCCGACACCCCGATACTCGCCTACGCGGCGAAGTTCGCCTCCGCCTTCTATGGCCCCTTCCGCGATGCTGCGGGCTCGGCGCCGGCGACCGAAGCCGGGGGACACCCGCCTGCGGCGGGCATCCCCGTTCCGGCCAGCGACCGCCGCGGCTACCAGCTCGACCCCGCCAACGGCCGCGAGGCGCTGCGCGAGACGCTGCTCGACGTGCAGGAGGGGGCGGACATGGTGATGGTCAAGCCCGCCCTCGCCTACGGCGATCTGATCGCCGCCGTGCGGCGCGAGACGCGTCTGCCGGTGGTCGCATACAACGTGAGCGGGGAGTACGCAATGGTCAAGGCGGCCGCCGCAGCCGGGCACATCGACGAGCGCGCCACGGTGCTCGAGGTCCTCACCTCGTTGCGCCGCGCGGGCGCGGACGTCATCATCACCTACCACGCGAAGGACGCGGCGCGATGGCTGAACCAGTAGAGATCCCAGTTGAACAACCGGCCGCTCCCGGCCCGACAGCCCCTCCGGCGGCCAGCTTTTCGCGGCCGCCGACCGTCGGATCCAGCGGGGTCGACCGGGCGAGTGGCGCCATTCCGAAGGCTCGCAGCCGGGCCGAGGGCGCCGCGGTGGCGCTCGACGAGCTCGACCGCAGGCTACTCAACCTGATGCAGGGCAGCTTTCCGCTGGAGCCTCGGCCGTACGCGGCGGTGGCGCGCGAGTCGGGGATCCCCGAAGAGCAGGCACTGGAGCGCGTGCGGCGGCTGCTGGGAGAGCGGATCATCCGCCAGGTCACCCCGATCTACGATACGCGGGCGCTGGGCTACTCCTCAATTTTGGTCGCCGCCAAGGTCGATCCCGAACACCCGTGGCGGGCGGCGAAGATCGTCAACTCCCACCCCGGCGTATCGCATAACTACCTGCGCAACCACGACTTCAACATGTGGTTCACGCTCGCCACCGAGCCAGACTCGCCGCTCGGCCTGGAGGGCACGCTGGAGGTGCTGCAGCGGCTCACCGGGGCTGAGTCGATCCGCCAGCTGCCGACGCTGAAGCTGTTCAAGATCAGGATGGATCTGGAGATGGAGGGCGACACCAAGGCGCTCGCCAGCGAGGGGACTCCGCAGCAGGAGGCGGTGCTCGAGTCGGTCGCCTACGACGAGCACGACATCGCCGTGATCCGCGCCACCCAGGGCGACATGCCGGTGATCGGCGAGCCCTACGCCCCCGCTGCGCAGCGGCTGGGCATGGACGTCGAGACGCTGCTGGAGCACATGGCGGGGATGCGCGAGCGCGGGCTGCTGCGCCGCGTCGCGGCGATCCTCTTCCACCGCCGCGCCGGCTTCTCGGCGAATGGGATGGGCGTGTGGAAGGTGCCGCCGGAGCGGATCATGGAGCTGGGGCCGCGGATGGCCTCCTATCGCGGGATCTCCCACTGCTATCAGCGCCCCACCTACGAGGATTGGCCTTACTCGGTCTTCACGATGGCTCACGGTCGCTCCAAGGAGGAGTGCGACGCGATCCTCACCGCGATCGCCGAGCAGACCGGGATCGAGGAGCGCGCCACGCTGTACTCGTCGACCGAGTTCAAGAAGATCCGCTTGCTCTACTTCACCGACGACTACAAGCGGTGGGAAGCACAGCACGCTTGACGAGCGAATCGGGCGTGGAGATGTCATTCGAATGCACCCATACCACTTCACAAAATGAAGGGTTTGGGTCTGAAAAGTGCACCGCAGCCCCCCCGGCCTGGCCGATTTCGCCTGCCTCAAGATTGCTGGCATGGACAGTTGATTCGGGGCCTGTGACTCTCTCGCTCACCGACACCCGCTCCGCGGAGCTCTACCGGCGTGCGCAGCGGGTGCTCCCCGGGGGCGTCAACTCGCCTGTGCGCGCGATGCGCGCGATCGGGCGCGACCCGTTGTTCATCGCACGCGGGTCGGGTGCCGAGCTCGTGGACGTGGACGGCAACCGCTACGTCGACTATGTCTGCTCGTGGGGTCCGCTGATCCACGGCCACGCCCACCCGCAGATCCTCGAGGCGGTGCACGCGGCGGCCGACCGGGGGACGAGCTTTGGGGCGCCGAGCGCCGGGGAGGTCGAGCTGGCGGAGGAGGTGGCGCGACGGATGCCCAGCGTGGACATGGTGCGGATGACCTCTTCCGGCACCGAGGCGACGATGACCGCGCTGCGGCTCGCGCGCGCGGCGACCGGCCGCGAGCGGATCGTCAAGTTCGCCGGTGCCTACCACGGGCACGTGGACGGCCTGCTCGCGCAAGCCGGCTCGGGCCTCGCCACGCAGGCGATCCCGACCAGCCCGGGGGTGCCCGCGGCCGTGGCGGCCGCCACTGTGGTGGTGCCCTGGAACGATCCCAAGGCGTTGGTGGAGGCGGTGGGCCGGCACGAGCCGGCGGCGATCCTGGTGGAGCCGATCCCCGCGAACATGGGCCTCGTGCCCGCGCGCGCAGGCTTCCTGGAGCTGCTGCGCGAGCAGGCCGACGCGAGCGGGGCGCTGCTGGTGCTCGACGAGGTGATCAGCGGTTTCCGCGTGGCACGGGGCGGCGCGCAGGAGCTCACAGGCGTGCACGGCGACCTCACGATCATGGGTAAGGTGCTCGGGGGCGGCCTGCCCGCGGCCGCGGTGGGAGGGCGCCTGGAGCTGATGGAGCTGCTGGCGCCGGCCGGCGAGGTCTACCAGGCCGGCACGCTGTCGGGGAACCCGCTGGCGGTGGCGGCCGGCATCGCCACGCTCCAGCTGCTTGACGAGTCGGCGTATGCGCGCCTTGCGGCGATCACCGAGCAGCTCGCCGCGGGCCTGCGCGAGGCTGCGAGCGAGTGCGCACCGGAGTGCCCAATCCAGGTTGCCGCCCTCCCAGGCCTGTTGACGGTGTTCTTCAACGGGCGCCCCGTGCACGACCTGGGAGACGCGCAGGCGTGCGATCTGCAGAGGTACGCTGCCTGGTGCCGGGGGTTGCTCGCGCGCGGGGTCTACCCCCCGCCCTCGCAGTTCGAGGCATGGTTTCCCTCGCTAGCCCACACCGCCGAGCAACTTGAGCGCACCGTGGCCGCCGCCGCCGCGGCGTTTGGGGAGCTTGCCTGATGCCGGCGCGCATCGAGCTCGGACGGATGGGATTGCGCCACGAATACGTGGAGCGCAGATGAACGAGCCGGCGCTTGTGCGCCTGGGGGCGCTGTTGCGTGAGCAGGGGGGACTGCTGGCGAGCCTGCTCGATGGGGACTTCACCGACGTCGGCGAGCCAAGCCTCCCCGACCGGAATCCAACTCGCCCCAATGCTCGACCGCTCGGTGACCGGCCCGTCTCCAACGGCGCCGGCCCTGCGCAGGTCGCTGCTGGTGGCCCGCGCACGCGCGAGCACGGGGAGGAGTACGAGTTGCTGATGGAGGCGATCTACGAGGGCTACCTGTTGCACTACGGCACACCCCGCGTCATACGCCCACCGGAGGCCGACCTCGGTCTGCTGGCAGGCGACCAACTCTATGCGCTCGGCCTCGCGCGCCTGGTGGCGCTAGGCGACCTGGCGGCGGTGGCGGAGCTCGCGGATGTGATCACGCTCACCGCGCTCGCCCACGGCGAGGACCGCGAGGATCTCGCCCTGGCGGTGTGGGCCGCGGGCGCGCGTGCCGTGGGCTGGGGTTCCACCGATTCCCACCGCCGCGCCAAGGCGCTCATCCACGCGCGGGATCCCGAGGCGCTGGCGGCCATGCACGCGGCGGCCGAGCCCCGGAGGTAGCCCGGGGTCGAGCTGACCGGCGATGGGCTGAGCCTGGATCTGCGAGCGCGGGCTGAGCGCCCTTTGGCGCGATCCGGAGTTGGTGGATCCGGGCTGCGAGCGTGGGCTGAGCGCCGAATCCGCAGTATTTGTAACGATAAGCACCATCTCTGCCCGACCAGCGCCGACGCTCAGGCGGTATTCTTAGGTGCCCTTGGCCAGCAAGCACGACAAGCACCCCTCCAAGTACACCCTGGACCGCAACATACCGGGCGCGTACGAGGGCGAGACGGTCACGCGGCGACGCTTTATGACCGGCTCCGCCCATGCTGCCGGTGCGGTTGCTGCGCTCTCCTTCACGCTGCCGGCGCTGGGCTTTGCGATCGGCCCGATCTTCAAGAGCAAGCCCCACGTCTGGGAAACCGTGGGTCCGACGGACATGTTCCCGGACAACAACTACATCCCCACCGTGATCACACTCACCCCGGGGATCGGCGAGGCCGGCAAGGGGCTGGTGTACGTGCGCCAGCGAAACCCGGCGCTCGACACCGACCCCTACGACGAGCACACTCCCTACATCGCGCTCACCTCCCGCTGTGCCCACCTCGGCTGCCCGGTGCGCTGGGTGCCCGCCGCCGAGCGCTTCATCTGCCCCTGTCACGGCGGCGTGTACGACCTGCTCGGGCGCCGCGTGGCAGGGCCGCCGCCGCGACCCCTGGACCGCTTCTACACGCGCGTTGTGGACGGCATGGTGCAGATCGGCTCGCGCTTCAGCGTCAACAGCGAGCTGCGCCGCTTCTCTCCCCGCGACCCCGGCGAGCCGATCGACGGCCTCGGCCA
Source organism: uncultured Solirubrobacterales bacterium (assembly GCA_963814085.1). Classification (GTDB taxonomy): domain Bacteria; phylum Actinomycetota; class Thermoleophilia; order Solirubrobacterales; family Solirubrobacteraceae; genus Palsa-744. The sequence continues at coordinate 275,161 of CAWFBP010000003.1, forward strand.
GTACGCCTATCCCTCGCGTCCCTCGATCCGGCGCTAAACCGTGCCCAAACTCCCCACCCCCCCGATCCCCGCGCCACTGAAGGCACCGCCGCCACGGCCGCAGGAGAGCAACGGCACCGTCCGGCCGGGCGATCACGCCGCCAACGCCGGCACCGCGGTCGTGGACTGGGTCGACGAGCGCACCTCGCTGAGCGGAGCGGCGCGCTGGCTGATGTTCCGCAAGGTGCCCAAGGGCACCAACTGGTTCTACACCCTCGGCTCGGCGACGATGTTCGCCTTCCTCAATCAGGCCGTCACCGGTGTGTTCCTGGCGATGTACTACCGCCCCGACGCCTCGGGCGGTGCGTACGAATCGATCCGCTACGTCACCAACGACGTGTTCCTCGGGCAGTTCGTGCGCGGCATGCACAAGTGGGGCTCGACCGTGATGGTGGTGCTGGTGTTCCTGCACATGGGCCGCACCTTCTTCTTCGGCGCCTACAAGTACCCGCGCGAGCTCAACTGGGTGATCGGCGTGGTGCTGCTGATCCTGACGATGGTGATGTCGTTCACCGGCTACCTGCTGCCGTTCGACCAGCGCGCCTTCTGGGCGACGCAGGTGGGCGTCAACATCAACGGCACCGGGCCCCTGGTCGGCCCCTACCTGAGTGACTTCCTGCGCGGGGGCTCGGAAATCGGGGCGACCACGCTGTCGCGCTTCTACGCGATCCACATGCTGCTCGTGCCCGGGTTGATCGCTGCGCTGATCGGCGCCCACCTCTATCTCGTGGCCAAGCTCGGCACGACCGCGCCGCCGTGGTCGAAAGCCGAGAAAGAACCCGAGCTGCGCGAGTCTGAGGCGTGATGCGGCGATGAACCAGCGCGAGAAGGAGGAGTACCTCCGCGAGTACGCGCTGCTGAAGTCCAAAGGCAAACCGTTCTTCCCCTACGCGGTCGCCAAGGACTCGATCATGGCGTGCATCGTGATGGCGTGCATCATCACGATGTCGCTGGTGCTCGGCGCGGAGCTCGGCTCCAAGGTCAACCCCACGACCAGCACCTACGTGCCGCGCCCGGAGTGGTACTTCTTCTTCCTGTTCGAGCTGCTGCGCGTGATCAAGCCGCCCAGCATGGTCGGGATGGCGACGATCGGAGTCCCGACGCTGGCGATGATCCTGCTGTTCCTGCTGCCCTTCTACGATCGCGGCCCGGAGCGCCGGCCCGAGCGGCGCCCGATCGCCACGATCACGGCTCTGTTCGTGATCGGGGCGATGTTCTACCTCACCTGGGAGGGCGCCAGCACGGGCTCGCCGTTCTCGGTGGAAATCGCCACGCCGGCGGCGGTACGCCACGCTGGCGGCCAGGAGCTCGCGCAGTTCGAAGACGGCCGGAACGTGATCGCCTCCAGCGGCTGCCTGGCGTGCCACAAGCTGGGCGAGAACGGCAACAACGGGCCGGGACCCGAACTGACGCACATCGGCTCGCGGATCCCCCGCCAGGGGCTTGCGCGCACGCTGGTCAACCCGACGCAGCCGATGCCCTCGTTCAAGCACCTGCCGCCGAAGCAGTTCGAAGCGGCCGTCGAGTTCCTCTCGCAGTTGAAGTAGCGTAGGGACCTATGGCTTGGGAGGCTCAGGGTCGGCAGGGGGCTGACGCCGACCGAGGCCGGGGGACACTCGCCTCCGGCGAGCATCCCCCTGTTGGCCAGCTGGAAGCCGAGCAGGTACGTGCAATGTTCGATGGCATCGCGTGGGTGTACGACGCGCTCAACGGCCTGATGACAGCCGGCCTGCACCACCACTGGCGCGCACGCGCGGTGGATCTATCTCGCGTCGGCCCGGGCAGCCGCGTGCTGGACCTCGCCACCGGCACTGGCGACCTGGCGCTGGAGCTTGCGCGGCGCGTGGCGCCAGGCGGCGAGGTGGTGGGCAGTGACTTCTCCGAGGAGATGCTGGCGCGCGCGCGCGCCAAGTGGGAGCGTGAGTGGCGTTCCCTGCCCACCTCGTCCCCGGCGTCGGTGTGCTTCGAGTGGGGCGATGCGCTGCAACTGCCCTACGAGAACGACTCCTTCGACGCCGCCACGGTTGGCTTCGGCGCGCGCAACTTCTCCGATCTGGGTCGCGGCCTGCGGGAGATGGCGCGCGTGGTGCGGCCGGGGGGCAGGGTCGTGGTGCTGGAGATGACCTCGCCGACGCGCCCGCCGTTGTCGAGCTTCTTCGCGCTCTGGTTCGACCGCGTGGTGCCGCTGCTGGGGCGGCTGGCGAGGAGCTCCGACGCATACTCCTACCTGCCCAACTCGGTCAAGCGCTTCCCGGCGCCCGTGATACTTGCCGCCGAGATGGAGCGGGCGGGCATCGGCGAGATCGGATACCTGCTGACGGCTGGGGGCATCATCGCCATCCACGCCGGCACCGTGCCGCCGGATGGCTCACGATGAGCACAGTGAGCAGCAGTGGTGGTGGCAGTAGCACCGCACAGGGGCAGGCAGCGGAGGACGAAGAGGCTGTAGCGGAGATCATGCGCCGCGGCGGGACGCTGCTGCGCGAGCAGATGGTGCGCACCGAGGAGCACCTCGAGCGGGTGGCGGCCGAGGCGGGCGCGCCACTGGCGGCGCACGCCACCGCCACGGTGCTGGCGGGCGGCAAGCGCCTGCGCCCGCTGCTGGTCGTCCTGGCTGCCACCGCCGCGGGCGCACCGAGCGGGGACGAGCAGCAGCTCGTGCGCGCAGCGGTGGCGGTCGAGCTGGTGCACTCGGCGACGCTGGTCCACGACGACGTGATCGACGGTGCGCAGCTGCGGCGTGGGCACCCTTCGGTTGTCGCCCAGGCCGGCAGGCGCGTGGCGATCGCGACTGGAGATCTACTTTTCTCGCGCGCGTTTGCGGAGCTTGCGCGCAATCGATCTCTGGCGCAGCTGCGCGCCCTCTCGGACGCCAGCTCGGCGCTGGCCGAGGGAGAGCTCCTGCAGCGCGAGGATGCCTATGCTCCGCAAGTCGCGGTGGAGCGCTACCTGCGCCGTTGCGAGCTGAAGACGGCGGCGCTGTTCGAGGCGGCCTGCCGTCTGGGGGCGCTCGTGGCGGGTGAGGGCGGGGATCGGAACCCGCCCGCCCCGGCTGGGGCGCAGGCGGAGGCGCTCGGGGCGTTCGCGCGACGCATTGGCCTGGCCTTTCAGCTGCTTGACGACGTGCTCGACGTCTCCGGCCCGGTGGAGCGCACCGGCAAGCCGCGCGGGACCGATCTGCTCGATGGCACCGTCACGCTGCCGCTGATCTTGGCGCGCGAACGCGACGAGCGCCTGGCGGCGGTCGATCTCGTCTCGCTGGACGGCCCCGAGCAGGCGGGTGTGCTGTGTGACCGGATCGCGGCGACCGGGGCGCTCGAGGAGGCCCGCGAGCGGGCGCTGGCATTGGTGGCCGAGGCGAAGGCGATGCTGCCGGCGATCCTTCCCAACGGCCGCGCGGCGCTGCTAGACCTAGTGGCTGACGCCGTTGTAGAGCGCTACCGCTAGGGCGTCGTTCTGAACACTGCGGCTTTCAGAAGTCGCAGGGCTGAATCAGATCGGCGTCGAGCGCGCGGATGAAGAGGTCGATCTCCTCGGCCATGTTGGCGTGGGTGACGCGCTGCAGATCGCTCAACAGCGATCCAGATGCGCGGTCGAGCTCGTCGTCGAGCGCTTCCACGGCGGTCTGCTCGAAGACGCCCTCACGCGTGGCCTCGCACTCGGGGCAGCGCAGCAGGATTCGCCACTGCCGCTCGCCGGCCTCGGCCCAATCGACCGGATGGACGAGCTCCCCGGCGCAGTAGAAGCAGATGTGGAGTGGCTCCGTCGCCGGATCGGCCTGCCGCTGGCCGGTGGCGTGGGCAGGTCCAAGCGAGGGCGGGGCGGGGTTGTCCAGGTAGACGACCTCGATCTGCTTGCCGCTGGGCAGCTGCACGTGGTGGCGGGTCTGGTGGCTCTTGTCGGCGGACATTTTGGTTCCTTGACTGAAGAAGAGAGGTCTGGCTTGCCGGCCTGGCCGACCGCGCCACCCTCTAGGCGAGTCATCGACTGCGCTCATGGCTGTCTTTAGCGCGCGCACACGAATACCGAGGTTTGCCCACCTCTGCGGGCCTATCCCGGTAGGCCCGCACACTGGATGCGGCCGATGGCCTTCGCGAGGCTTCATCCCTCCGGAGCCCGTCACCGGCGTGGGCCCGCCACGCCTTCGCCCTTGCGTCCGTGCCTCGCTCGACCCTCGACGGGTGGGTGGGCACGGATCGACGTCCCTACCGGGATAGGCCCCAAGTGCGAATAACCGCTCGACGGTCGCGGTCGCGATATATGTTGAGAGGCAGATATGGCCACCGCGATCCGCACGATCGGCCACGAAGACCGCCTCAGCCTCGTCGAGCACCTCGAAGAGCTGCGCACGCGGCTGATCGTCAGCGGGGTGGTGTTGGGGGTTGTGTTCGGTGTCTGTCTGTGGCAGAACCACGCCCTGCTGCACCTGATCAACCGCCCCTACGAACGGGAGAAGCAGGGTCAGGTCGCAAAGGGCGAGGGTCCGACCGGTCAGGCGGTGCTCGCGCAGCAGGCGGTGCTCAAAGTCTCCGGGGACGTGCAGAGCATCGTCCGGATCCTCACCGCGCCCGACACCGGTCTGCCCGCGTCCGTCCGTGCGCAGTTGACGGCCGAGCTTGCCAGCCTGCGCGCTGCGACGGCGACGATCCCGCCCGCTCCACCGGCGGAAAAGCTGACGACGTTGGGGGTCGGCGAGCCGTTCACGACGACGCTCACCGTTGTCTTCTTCTTCGCGTTGATCATCTCGCTGCCGGTGATTCTGTTCGAGCTGTACGGCTTCGTGCTGCCCGCCCTGCAGCCAAGTGAGAGACGCGCCGTGAGGCCGCTGCTTGCCGCAGTCCCGTTCCTGTTCGCGACGGGAGTGGCATTCGGCTACTTCGTCGTGCTGCCTGCCGCGCTGCGATTCCTCGTGAACTTCAACAGCAGCGAGTTCAACATCATCGTGCAGGCCAACCCCTACTACCAGTTCGCCGCAACCGTGCTGCTGGCGATGGGGCTGGTCTTCCAGGTCCCGGTCGCGATCCTGGGGGCCACACGGGCGGGGATCGTGACGCCCAAGCAGCTGCGCAAGGGCCGCCGTTACGCGATCGTGGCGTGCGCGGCGATCGCGGCCTTCCTGCCGGGAGACGCCATCACGTTGCTGCTCGAGACCGTCCCCCTCTACATTCTCTACGAGGCGAGTATCCTGATGGCATCGTTCGTTGCCCGACGAGACGCGGCGCGAAGTGGAGCGCAGGCGGCGGCTGGGAGCGCTCGGCAGGATCCACCGTCCTCGCCGGGCGCAGACGCCGACGAGGGTGGGCCGGCCGCTCCCGGTGGGGGCGGATCCCCGATCCCCGACTCGCCGGCATCGAGCGCGATAACCGAGGACGACGACACCGACCCAAGCGTAAACGCCATAATCGACCACATGGATAGGAAGCTCACCGACTGATGCTGTTCGACCTGCGAGCCCGTGGCCGGCGCAAAACCGTGCAGATCGTCTATCTGGGCCTCGCCCTGCTGTTCCTGCTGGGGTTCGTGGGCTTCGGCGTCGGCGTCGGGGGCGGGGGCGGGGGGATCTTCAACGCCCTCACCGAAAACGGCGGCTCGAACAGCGCCAACTTCGCCGCCAAGGTCGCCGCCGCGCAGAAGCAGACCCAGCAGCACCCGACCAATCCGGCCGCGTGGAAGGCGCTCGTGGAAGCACAGTTTCATCAGGCAAGCGAACCCGGAAACATAGCCACGGTTGGGGAAACCGAAAAATACACCGCACAGGGCAAGGCGCTGCTCGCCAAGCTCGCCAAGTCGTGGAGCACCTACCTGAAACTCGAACCAAGCCATCCGGACACGGAACTGGCGGCGCGAATCTCCGGCATCTACGGCGAACAGGGCCTCAATCAGCCCGCGTCCGAAGTGCAGGCGCTGCAGGTGGCGGTCAAAGGCAGCCCCACCGTGCGCCTCTACTCGGCGCTGGCGGTCTCCGCCTACAAAGCCGGCAACCTCAAGGTGGGCGACGCGGCGACCCGCAAGACCGTCAGCTTGGCGCCGGTTGCCGAACGCGCGAAAGTAAAGAAGTACCTGGCCGAACTCAGGAAGAATCCGCTCAGCCACACGCCTTCCACGATCACCAAAGGCCCGAACGGGACCCTGGTCGCGACCGAGGGGGGCAAAACCTTCACCGTCAAGTCGAACGGCAAAGGCGGCTACGCTGGCGTCACTCCAGGTGCCGCCACGCCGACCGCGACGAGCGGCGCCGCGGGGAAGGCTGGTGCCACGCCTTCGACGCCGGCCGCTGGACTCACCTCCGGCACACCCGGGCAGACTTCGAGCACCGGGAAGAAGTAGAGCTCGCTCGGAAGCGCGTGGCGAGCGATCGGAACCCTGAGATGGCCGCGCGGCCAGGGGAGGCACGGGCCGCCGAGCCAGAGGGCTCGCCCCGTTACACCGCGCGCCTGCTGGTTGCCTGCCCGGACCGCCCGGGCATCGTGGCTGCGGTCTCCAGCTTCCTGTTCGAGCTGGGCGCCAACATCGTCTCCTCCCACCAGTACTCCACCGACCCCACCGGGGGCAGGTTCTTCCTGCGCACCGAGTTCTTCCTCGACGATCTGCTCGAGTCGGCGCCGGCGCGTGCGCGTCTACGGGAGCGCTTCGACACCGAGGTGGCAGTCCGCTTTCAGATGGAGTGGGAGCTGCGTTTTTGGGGCCAGCGCCGGCGCATGGCGATCCTCGTCTCACGCCGTGACCACTGCCTCGTGGACCTGCTGTGGCGCTGGCGCCGCGGCGAGCTCGACGCAGAGGTGGTGGCGGTGATCTCCAACCACCCCGACCTCCAGCCGCAGGCGCAGGGAGCCGGGGCGCTCTTCCATCACGTGCCGGTCGAGCGCGACGGTAAGGCACGTGCTGAGGAGCGGCTGCTGGAGCTGCTGGTGGGCAACGTTGAGGTGGTGGTGCTGGCCCGCTACATGCAGATCCTCACCGGCGCCTTCCTGGAGCGCCTACGCGCGCCGGTGATCAACATCCATCACTCCTTCCTGCCCGCTTTCCCCGGCGCCGAGCCCTACCGCCACGCGCGGGAGCACGGCGTCAAGCTGATCGGCGCCACCGCCCACTACGTTGTCGAGGAGCTCGATGCCGGCCCGATCATCGAACAGGGCGTCGAGCGCGTCGACCACCGCCAGAGCATCCCCGACCTCGAACGCGTCGGTCGCGACATCGAGCGCATGGTGCTCGCCCGTGCCGTGGCGCTGCACCTCGATGACCGCGTGATCGCCGACGGTGGGCGGACGGTGGTGTTCTGAGCGTGCGAGTGGCCTGGAACGCGGCTGGTGGATGACCTGGGCTAAAATGCCAGCTCCTCATGGATGCCCTGAGCAGTGGGTGTCCGCGCGGGCCGTTAGCTCAACCGGCAGAGCAGGGGCCTCTTAAGCCCAAGGTTGCAGGTTCGATTCCTGCACGGCCCATCCTCGGAATAGCCTGCAAACCGGCGGTTTTTGGGGCGATGTGTGACCTGACAAACCCAAGCAATGCGGCAGGGTTTAGGCTCCCCCGCGCGAAGACCGGGGGAGGACCATGAGCATCGAGCGCATCTTCTACTGCGACTGGCGCGAGTGCGAGGCGCACACACGAACGGCCAGCACCAACCCGGGAATGTCGTTCTTGACGATCACGGAGGATGCTGACCGCACGCTGCACTTCTGTAGCTGGGATTGCGTCCTCAAGCACGCGGCGGAGGTGCCGCCCGTTGAAGCCATCGCGGTCGGTGACGAGTAGCTACACGGTCACTTCGTAGATCGTGGCGCCTTTCGCGTTCGCTTTCACGACTTCGCACGCGTGCTTTGCGCTCTCCTTCACGGTGTAGTTCTGCGACGAGAAGATGATCTCGCCGTTCCCGCCCTTGATGCGCGCGTGGTACAGCGTGCCGCTCGTCGTCTTCTTGGTTACGACCTCAAAACGCATGGAACCTCACTTGACGTTGGTGCTCGCGGGGCGCCCTCTGGCACGGGGACTATCAACCCCTTGAGCGATTAGTTGACAGTCTCCCAGGCACCTCGGACGCATCCGCACCGGCTGCGAGCATGGCGGCGCATCCCTTGACGTTGGGCTGACGGCCCGGGCTGGCACCCGGGCCGTCAAGCGCTCCCGTGATGCGTCATGTCATCGCGCCAGCGGTAGAGCGTCTGACGACTGACGCCGACCATCTGGGCGTACCGCTCGACCGGGATGCCAGCCGCGATTGCGTCGGGCAGCAGACGTCGTATCAGCTTGGTGTTCGCGGCGAGTTCAGCGGTGAGCTTGATCCGTTTGCCGCCGTAGTCGAGCGCTTGGTCCTCTACGAAGCGCCGAACTTGAATCTCGGGGGGGAGGTCTGGAGTGTCATCGGTCATGCAGGTATCGTAACACGCTTGACGATCACCGTCAAGTCTGCTACAGTATGTGCATGTCGATGAACGTTCTACAGCTCGCCGACCGGCTCCGCACCGAGGCCGACGCCTACAAGTTCCTAGAGGAGCTGCGCTGGCCCAACGGGCAGGTCTGCCCCCACTGCGGCTCCATCCGCGAGCACTACTTCCTGAAGCCGAGCAACGGCAAGTCCCGCAAGACCCGGACGGGCTCCGCATCGGAACGGCGTGTCTGGAAGTGCGCGGACTGCCGTCGTCAGTTCTCGGTCCTGACGGGCACAATCTTTCATGGGACCAAGATCCCGGTCCGTACCTGGGTGTTCGTCGTGTTCGAGATGGCCTCCAGCAAGAACGGCGTCGCAGCACGCGAGATCGAGCGCAAGTACAACCTGACGGCCAAGAGTGCGTGGTTCATGATGCACAGGCTGAGGGAGGCCATGAAGCGCGATCCACTGGCCGGGCTCCTCTCCGGCCGCGTCGTGGCAGACGAGACTTGGTTCGGCGGCAAGCCCAAGAACCGCCACGGGCACAACCCGAAAGACCACATGCAGGGCGAGCACGACAAGGTGCCGATCATGGCGCTCGTCTCCCGCGAGACGGGCGAGGTCCGCTCCCGCATCGTGCCGAACGTCAAAGCCCCGAGCCTGCGAGGCGTCCTGCGCGAACACGTCGATCCGGCCGCAACGCACCTGCACACCGACTCATCGCTTGGCTACCGCAAGATCGCGGGCGACTTCGCAGGCCATAGCGCCGTGAACCACAACATCCGCGAGTACGTGCGCGGAGACGTGTCTACCAACCAGGCCGAGTGCTACTTTTCGCAGCTTAAGCGCAGCATCGACGGGACGCATCACCACGTCAGCCACGAGCATCTACCGCGCTACCTCGCCGAGTTCGACTTCCGCTTCTCGACCTGCAAGGAAACAGACACGCAGCGAGTCGGCAGGCTGGTGGGCCAGGTTGGCGGCCGGAGACTGACCTACAAAAAACCTAGTCCAGCGAAGCTCCGCTGCAAAACCATCCGATAGCGGTTAGCAGGCAGGCCCCGGGCCGTAGGGTCCCACCCTCCACCTAGAGGGCTGCCCCGCTCTCGCAGGGCCTACGGTGGTTCCCGCGCAAGCCTGCCTGCTAACCCTACTGGAGAGCAGACGACCAGTGTCTAGGCTGTTAAGACAGCCTAGACACTGGTCCGGACGGACGCTATAAGCTTCCGAGCCACGGATAGCGTTCCACGTCAATCGCTTTGTCCGGGAAGACCTTGAATCCGTCCTTTAGGACTGACCTTCCGGGCTGTCGGAATAGTTGATGCCTGAGAGCCCATAGGTACTCAGATGAGGACATGCCGTGTGCATCGAGTTCAAGCGCGTCCTGAGCAACGCCCGCATAGTGGTCGGCAAGCTGCGTGCCCTTCAAGGCGGACGGCACGGGCCGCACATCCGCGATCGTCCCGGGCGGGATTGTGCAGTCGGGGTCCGCTTGGATTGCTTGGATGTACTGAGCCAGGTCCGCGTAGCTGGTGGTGGCGCGAGACTCGAAAAGTAGGTTCAACCTACGGCTGGCGTTCTTTGCGTACCAGCTAAGTCTCTCGATGAGGAACCGCGCTGCGTAGTTGTAGAGGTAGCCCTTCTTACGCAAGCCTGGGGATGCTCCGCTGACGAAAGGCGGCTTCCACAGGGCCACCACGCAAAAGTAAAGCGGCTCGGCCGCGAGAACCCCCACGGCCTTCCGTTTCTGGGACTGTTTCCGTAGCTTCCTCCAATGCAGCGGGGTGGGTGGAGGCTTTCCTAGCGCTTGCCGCAGGCGATCAACCGCCTGGGTTCGTACACGGTCCTCCTCCTCGAACATGAGCACGGCCGCAAGGATCAGCCATTCGGACGATGTACCCGGTCCGTGCTCGCCAAGCCGGGTGAATCCGTCATCCCCAGACTCGTCTATGTAGGCGTTGACGCAGCGCCTCTCGGTCATCCCAATGCCGCCTTCCCGGTCTGTCCGAGCGGCGTGGAAGGATGCCGGGTGCGTTCCTACATCCAGCCCAGTCGTTCGGATGTCTTTGACTAGAAGCCCGTCAGGCAGGTCGGCTTGGCGGGTTTTCTAGGATTCTGGACTAGGTGCCGGATGCCACGGGATAGGCTAAGGGCATGGGTGACGACCCTAACGAGCGTGTATCAATCGACCTCGACCCCGTGGAGGCGTTGCGCGCGCTGTTGAAGGTCGATCCCAACGCGCCGCCCGCTGAGCTGGTCGAGCGAGCCGAGAAGCCACCACCGGCTCCGAAGCGGCCCGAGGAGTAGCGCGCCAGGCGCGGGCGTCAGCGGCCCGCGTGCTTCTCGATGTGGGACTCGATCAGGCGGCGCAGCTCGGCCGCGACGGTGCGGTGTTCGCTGTCGGCGATCTTGCGTAGCTGCTCGGCGGTCTCGCGCTCAAGGCGGACGCTGAAGGTCACGAGATCAGGGCGAGTCTCTTTCACGGTGCATCACGCTGTTTCATTTAGTGTATGCTGCTCCGCCACGTATACACGAATGGGGGCCGCGACGGTGTTAGCGCCCGGCCCCCTGGCCCCGGAAGCGACAACTCCCGGCGCGTCAGGAACCCTACCCGACGGATGGGAGCTTCCCTCGCTGTAGAGCCGCCCCCGGTGCCTCCACGACCAAGGAGGAACCGATGCACGACCAAGCTACCCCTACCCCTGATCCCGTCGCCGAACTCAACGCGATCGAGCGCGACGTGCTGTACCTGCTCACCGGAGAGGACTCCCTGCCGATCTGGTCCGTCTGGGACCTCGCGCGTGCCGTAGAGCGCGGCAAGCTCGTCAAAGACACGATCCGGTCCCTGCGCGTCAACGGCCTCGTCAACCAGACCAGCGACGGCTATGTGTTCGCGACGCGCGCCGCGTTCCGCATGGTGCAGATCATCGGCATCATCAACTGACGATGCCCGGCGGGGCGCCACGCTGCTGGTCCGGGCGTGGCGCCCCATCGGCGCTTGGGTTTGTCACGTCACACATCGCCGTTTTTGGTAAGCGTTCAGTTGGTTGGGGGATATAACCCCGCGGTGTCGAATCACTGGACGTGGAGCGCACCGAGGCGCAGGCGGTTTATGACGCGGGGCGTGAGGCTGTAGTTGAGGTGCTGCTGGCGATGGATCGCCGGATCGTGCAGCTCGAGGCGCGGGTGGAGAAGCTCGAGCGCCAGTTGGCCAAGAACTCCGGGAACTCTTCGCGGCCACCGAGCTCAGACCCGTCGCGGCGTGAGCCCGGGCGCGGCAAGGATCGCTCAGGGCGCAGGGCTGGCGCCCAACCAGGTCATGAGGGTCACGGGCGACCGCTGCTGCCGGCATGGGCGATTGACGAGCTGATCGACCACTGGCCAGCGAGCTGCGACTGCGGTCACGTGTTTGGGCAGGCCGAGCTGATCCCTATGGGTGAGCCCGCGCGCCACCAGGTCGAAGAGCTGCCCGTGATCGCAGTCAAAGTCAGCGAGCATCGCTGCCAGCGCGTGCGCTGCCCCGGCTGCGGTGCGCGCGTCAGCGGCGAGCTTCCACCCGAGCTCGCCGGCAGTCATCTCGGGCCCCGGCTGCAAGCGGCGATCGCGACGCTCTCGGTTCGCAACCGTCTCTCGCGCCGGGACGCCGTCGAGCTCGGCGAAGAGCTCTTTCAAGCTCGCCTCTCAACGGGCACCGTCGAGAAGGTGCTCTCCCGTGTCGGGGACGCGCTCGCCCAGCCCCACCAGGATCTGCTGGAGGCCGTGCGCTCAAGCAGACATCTGAACATGGATGAGACCGGCTGGCGCCTGCGCGGATCCCAGCGTGCCCTCTGGGGCGCGTTCACCGGCGAGCACGCCTATTTCCAGATCGCGCCCGATCGCCACGAGGATCACGCCAAGGCCCTGCTCGCCGACACCAAGGCGATCGTCACCTCAGACCGCTGGTGGGCCTATAGCCATCTGCCCCTCTCGCGACGGCAGATCTGCTGGGCACACCTGCGACGGGACTTCACCGCGCACGCCGAAGGTCTCGCCCTGGAGAAAGAGCTCGGTGAGCTGGGCCTGCACGTCTGTGAGCGGCTGTTCTGGGCATGGGAGGTCTTTCAGCACACTGGCGAGCGACGCGAGCTCAAACGTCAGGCCACCATTCTCAGGCGCGAGCTGAAGCCCGCCCTGCGGCGCTTCTCAGGCAAGTCACCGCGCAACAAGTATTGCCGCGGCATGGCGCGCAACCTGCTGAAGCTCTGGCCGTCACTATGGACGTTCGCCGCCATCCCGGGCGTAGCGCCGACCAACAACCACGCCGAGCGCTCCCTGCGCGGAGCCGTCATCTACCGCAAGCTCTCCCTCGGCAGCCAATCCGAAGAAGGCGAGCGACGCATCGCTCGGCTGCTCTCGGCATCGATCACTTGTCGCCTGCAACGCCGCAGCCTGCACGTCTACCTCGTCGAGCTGCTCAGCGCCAGCGCGCGTGGGGATCCGGCACCGCTACTCGGCTAAACACCTCGAGGGACTGAACGCTTACGGTTTTTGGTAGCCGTTCAGTCCTGCGGGCTTTGATAGCAAGGTGCGTGTGGGTGGGCGGCGAACTTTGTTGGTGTGGAGCGGTCTGAGGCTGAGGCGGTTTACGACTCGGGGCGTGAGGCGTGCGTGGCGTTCTTGATTGGGCTGGCGACTGGGCAGCGGCGGTTGGAGGAGCGGCTGCGGGCGTTGGAGGCGGCGGCTTTGGCGAGTTCGCGTAACAGTTCCTCGCCACCTTCCACGGACGCTCCGAAGACTCGCCAGCAGCGTCGAGCGGAGGCGCGGGAGAGGGCCAAGGAGCTGGTTCGCAAGGATGGTCAGCGGCGCAAGGCGGGCGGGCAGGGTGGTCATCCGGGCGCGGGGCGGGAGCTGCTGCCTTTAGATCAGATGCAGGAGGTCGTTGACCATTACCCTGAGGGGTGTTCGGGGTGCGGGCGGGAGTTCACTGACAGCGAGAAGGTCCCGCGTCACGGGCCGGGGCGTCATCAAGTTGCCGAGTTGCCAGCGACCGCAGTCGTGTACTGCGAGCATCGCACCCATCGGTTGCGGTGCCCGGGATGCCAGAGGCGAACTCGCGCGAGGCTCGGGACGGTTGGCGAATCGGCGTTCGGGCCGGCCTTGCAAGCCGCGGTCGTTGGGTTGACGGCACGCAACCGGATCTCGCGACGGGATATGAGCGAGCTCCTCTCAGAGCTGTTCGCCGTTCGGATCTCGGTCGGCGCGATCGACGCTATCTGTCAGCGCACCTCACTGCTGCTTGCCGGGCCGCACGAGCGTCTGGCGAGCCAGGTGCTGGGATCCGGGGCGGTCAACGTCGATGAGACTGGCTGGTACCTGGCCGGCGAGAATCGCACGATGTGGACGGCCGCGACCCCGCAAGCGGCGATCTTCCGGATCGTGAAGGATCGCCACCGCGACCGGCTGGGGGAACTGCTCGGTAGCGAGTTTGAGGGGATCGTGACCTCCGATCGCTGGTGGGCATATGACCTGCTCGATCCCGAGCAACGACAAGCCTGCTGGAGTCATCTCCAGCGCGACTTCCGGTTCCACAGCGAGGGCTTGGCTGCCCAGCAGATCTTCGGAGCAGCCGGCCTCCAGCTCACCCGCCGGCTGTTCGCGACCTGGCATGCCTACGTCGAGCATCAAGACCGCGCTCGGCTCGCCGTCGAGATGACACCAATCCAGACCGAGCTGCGGGAGCTACTCGAACACGCCGGCAAGAAATCTAAGCGCCACCGTCTTCACCGCCGGTTCGCGAACAACCTGCTGAAGCTCTGGCCCGCGCTGTGGACATTCATCACCGTTCCCGGCGTCACCCCGACCAACAACGCTGCCGAGCGCGCTCTCCGCGGACCGGTCATCCACCGCAAACTCTCCCACGGCAACCAATCCGAGGAAGGCGAGCGGTTCACCGAACGATCCCTCTCCGCCTCGGTCACCTGCCGCCTACAACATCGCAGCCTGTTCGCCTACCTCCGCGATCTCCTCGCCGCCCACCAAACCGGCGGCGCGCACCCCGCCCTCCTCTGACCCCAAACCAGGAGGGAGTGTCCGAGGATCTGTGTAGGCACGAGCGAAAGAGATCGCTATGCCTACTACTACGCAGGATCACATGGAGTCGCAGGAGCTGGTGTTTCCCGCGGTCGGTACCGTGGAGTGCAGGGAGCCCGGAGGGCGAGCGCAGCGGACCGGTACCGACCGCGGCGCGTCCGCCGCGGGGGCCCCGGCCGCGGGCCGGGGGCGGGAACTCTCTCTGGAGCTGGTCGATGAGGCCGTCGAGCGTGCCGGTGGCCGCCGCCGTCTGCGGCAAGCTCTGGGGATGCCGTCGGAGCGGATCAGCGATGAGCTGGTCGATGAGCTGCTCGCTGGCGCGAGTACCGAGGAGGAGATCGCTGGGCCCGGCGGGCTGCTGGCGCAGCTGACCAAGCGGCTGGTGGAGCGGGCGATGGAGGTCGAGCTGACCGACCATGTGGGCTACGAGCCGCACTGCGAGCCGCCCGGCGGCGCGGAGAACCAGCGCAACGGCACGACTCCGAAGACGCTGATCACCGAGCATGGGAAGGTCGAGCTCGACGCTCCCCGCGATCGGGACGGGAGCTTTGAGCCGAAGATCGTGCGCAAGCGTCAGCGCCGGTTCGTCGGGTTCGACGAGAAGATCCTCGCGCTCTACAGCCGCGGGATGTCGGTGCGCGACATTGAGGCGCACCTGGCCGAGATCTACGGCGTGAGGGTTGGCCGTGACCTGATCAGCCGCGTGACCGACGCGGTTATGGACGACGTGCGTGACTGGGCCAAGCGGCCGCTGGAGGACATCTACCCGATCGTGTTCCTGGACTGCATGGTGCTGAAGATCCGCGAGGGCGGCACGGTGCAGCGCCGCGCGCTCTACCTCGCCTTGGGCGTCACGCTCGACGGGGACCGTGACGTGCTGGGCATGTGGTTCCAGGAGACCGAGGGCGCGAAGTTCTGGATGCAGGTCCTCAACGATCTGAAGACCCGCGGCGTGCAGGACATCCTGATCGCGTGTGTCGACGGGCTCAAGGGGTTCCCAGAGGCGATCGAGGCGATCTTCCCCAAGACGACCGTCCAAACATGCATCGTTCACCTCATCAGGGCGAGCCTGCGCTACGTGCCACGCCGCGATCGCGAGCAGGTCGCCCGCGCCCTGAAGCCGATCTACACCGCCAAGGACGCCGACCAGGCGCAAGCCGAGCTCGAGGCCTTCGACGAGAAGTGGGGCAAACGGTTCCCGGTGATCACCCAAACCTGGCTGAACGCCTGGGAGCACGTGACACCGTTCCTCGCGTTCCCCGACGAGGTCCGCCGCGTGATCTACACGACGAACGCGATCGAGGCGCTCAACCGCCAGCTGCGCAAGGCGATCAAGACCAAGGGCAGCTTCCCGACCGAGGACGCCGCGCGCAAGCTCGTCTACCTCGCTCTGCAAAACGCCGTCCCACAATGGACAAAAACCCGCAACTGGACAGCCGCACTGCTCGCATTCAAGATCCACTTCGGCGACCGCGTCCCCGACACTGCAAACTAACCATCACTAGTTGACACGCACGGAGTCACTGTTACAATTAACCAAGAACCCAGCCTACACAGTTAATCTGACGCCCTCAACCAGGAGGACTGAACGGCTACGGTTTTTGGAGATATTTGGACGGACTGTCCGCAGGCGCAAAAGTCCGTGGGTACCACTCGTGGGTACCAAACGAGAGGAGATCATGCCAGAGCGCACGACCAAGAGCACGCGCATCACCGAGGATGCCCAGCGCCTGCTGCGGGCCGAGTTCGCACGGCGCATGGAGCAGGTGCAGCAAGCGTTGCTCGGTGGTAAGACCACCACGCTTGCCTACTCACTGGGTGTCGATGAGGCCGATGTCGAGCGCGTCGGCGGCGTCGCGTCCGCTTGAGTCGCTGGGGACCGCACATGCGCGGGAAGGCGCTGTCCGACCGGCGACGCTACGCCGCGGCGGCGACACCGACTGGCACGTAATGCTCGAAAAGGAGATCGGTAGGCGTTGGTTGGCCCTGCTCTTCGGCGGCGCATACCAGCGCGAACCTGGCGGCGTCCTCGGCGTGCGCCTGGTCGTAGGCGTCGCCTCCGCCGGTCAGGCCGGGAATGTCGGGCGACTCGAAGCTCCAGCCAAAGCCGGGCTCGTGATGGTGGAGGATGCGAATGGTGTCCATGACGCTCCTTCAGAGTAGCGCCGACCTCTCAGGGGCTGAGTTCGGTGTCATCGCCGAGCAGCAGAGCCTCGATCTTCGCCCGGATGTAGAGCCGTCTTCGGCCCACCTTCCGCGACGGGACGATGCCCCGTCGCGCCCAGTCCTCTACGGTGGATCGTGGCACACGCAGCAGGGCGGCGACCTCGGCCGCGGTCATCACGTCGGCGGCGGTGAGCGGTCGGCGGACGGTCGAGCTCATTGGCTGGGGGTCTTGCAGTCGTGAGGTTGGTGGGGCCATCGCGGTTACAGACCTCGACCTGCCCGGGCCGGCCACCGACTTTGGGCCGACAAGGAGGCGAAGCCGACGCCTCCGGTGCACGTAGCTGCGGCCACCCGGCCGCAACAACTCCCGACGTTGGGGCTGCCCGTAGTCCTCGCGCGCCCTCGACCACCGACTCGCGCTTCCCTCTGAGTGCTGCTTTTTAGCGCTTGCGTCGTCTCTGGGATCAACGGAACCACCCGTCTGGCGGGGCACCGGGCTTCCAGGCGTCGGTCACGCTGCCGCCTTCACGGCGGAGTGTCTCTCCGTAGTCGGAGAGGTTGACCTGGAAGGCCAGCTCTTCGCGTGGGTCACGGCAGGTATCCTCGATCAACTGACGCCATACGACGATGGCGCACAGGGTCTCCACGTGCGCCTCGCTCTTCCACCAGCCGTGCTTCAATCCGGCGAGCGCTGTTGGGTAGCGGCCGTGCAACGCGACGATCCCGCCCCACATCCACGAGCGCCATTCCCGGTCTCCGCCGTAGGGCTCAAGCCACGGCGCCCGTTGGTCGGGCTCCCCGTTCTCGGGCGCGTCGGGTACGACAGGGACCGGCTTGGCGCGCGACGGGCAAATGTGCTCACCGGTAGTCGCTTCGGCGATGCCCTCACGGACCATTTGGCCGGCGAGACGCGCGACGGGTTCACCGGTGTGTGCCGCCAGCTTGTCGAGCTGCGCTGCAAGCCCGTCGGGCAGTGTGATCTTTAGGCGGCGGCTCATCGGGCGTACTCCCGGGTGTGCTCGCCGGCCGTGTTTGGGTTGGTGGGTCTTGTGGTTGTCATGTGGTTAATGACCGTGAGCACGCGGAAACGGCCAACGAGTTTGGGCCCTTAAAGGACCCGCTCGATCTTTGTGCATCTAGTCTGTCCTGACTTTTTGCGCTGCTGGGAGGTTGGAAGTGTCGGCGGCGGCTGAGACTCAGCGGGTTGAGGACTGCCGGTCGATCGCGGTGGTGCAGGGCCACGCAAGTCTTTCGCGGTCCGGCGGTTCCGTGGATGAGATCCGTTGCTGAGAAGATGCGCGCATGAAGATCGCCGACGCCATCACACTGGGAGAGGGTCCTCGTTTGGACTTCAAGCGTGATCTCTCCTCCCCAAAGTCGGTCCTCAAGGACATCGTGGCGTTTGCCAATACGGCTGGCGGGGTCGTCGTGATCGGCCTGGACGACGATGGGTCCGCGGTCGGCGTAGCGGACCCGTTGCGCGAGGAGGAGCGTCTTTCGAGCAGCATCAGCGATGGCATCGAGCCGCAGCTGCTTCCTGAGATATATGCCGTGTCCCACGGCGAGCAAGAGCTGTTGGTGGTCGAGGTCGTGCACCATCCGGCGCCGTTCCACTTGCGGGCTGAGGGTCCCGAGCGGGGTGTGTACGTCCGGCTCGGCTCGACCAGCAGACGGGCCGAGCCAGAGATGCTAGCCGAGCTGCGCCGGCAAGCCGCGGGGGAGTCCTTCGATCTCTTCGCCCGCTCCGGGGTGGTGTTCGGGGACCTGGACAAGACCCGGTTGACGGCGGCGTTTGAGGGTCACGATGTCCCGCTGCGTGCCGCGAAGCTGGAGGCCCTCGGCGTACTGACCCGCTACCAGGGCAAGGTGGTGGCGACCAACGCCGGGGTGATCCTCTTCGGCCGGGACACGATACGGCGGCGCTTCTTCCGCGACGCGCGGGTCGAGGGGGCAAGGTTCGCCGGTCCGACGCGAGCGGCCGACATCGAGGACATCTTCGATCCCGAGGAGGAGCTGACGGTGATGGAGGCGATCGATGTCGCCGACCGCTTCATTCGACGGAACACCCGCCAGGCCGAGCCGATACCGCGAGGGCGGCTTCGACGCGAGCGTCTGTCCGAGTACTCGACCGTGATGGTCCGCGAGCTGTTGGTCAACGCGATCGCCCACGCCGACTATTCGAGGGCTGGGGAGACGATCAAGGTGTTCGTGTTCGATGATCGGGTCGAGATCGTCAATCCGGGGCCGATGCTGCCGGGCCTTACGACCGAGGACATCCGCAACGGCCGCTCGAAGATCCGCAACCGTGGCATTGCGAGCGTGCTGCGACGCATCCGCTACATGGAGCGGTTCGGCACCGCGTGGGAGAAGATCGAAGCGGAGATGGCCGCAGGTTATCCAGAGCCCGGTTTCGACGGAGACGGTCCACTGTTCTCCGCGACCCTGTGGCCTCATCCTTCGTTCGCCGGCTCGCGTATCCCGCCATCCCGCCAACGTGGCGAGATAAGTGGCGAGATAAGTGGCGGTATAGCGGGTTTGGGCAAAGGCGATGTGGCTCGCCGCCGCCAAGCCGTCCTTGACGAGCTGGCCCAGGCTGGGGGTCTCGCCACTCGCGAGTTGCAGGAGAAGCTCAGCGTCGCACCGCGGACGCTGGAGCGAGACCTTGCGGCCCTTCGCGAGGCTGGCCTCGTGGTGCGTGAGGGATCGCGGAAGACCGGCCTCTACCGAACCGCCGAGACACCGGAGTAGACGAGCACCACGGCTCGCCTGAACACCAGCTCGCGATGCCCCCGATCGCGGACGCTGATCAGCCCGCCTGCCACTCCAGATTCGCGGATGCCCAAGTATTGTGCGCACACATGGAGAAGGGCCACGCATGAGCGTTAAGAGCGACCTCGTCGGTTCCGCGGGGCTGTATCCCTTGCGACTCCGAGTGATTTCAGGGAACAGATGATCGTGGAAAACCGATAGCGGACAGGCGATGGAACAGGCTCGCTGCTGTGCGAGTACCCTGGCAAGCAATTCATCCGAGCAACGAAATGGGAGGCATCATGCCAGTGGCCGAATGGTGGAGAAACCCGTGTCCCACATGCGACACGCTCACCCTGACATCTCACAACAATCCAGGGGCGCTGATAGCCTCCATCCTAACCGGACGGTTCATCATAGGCGGTGTCAAGGCAATCAAGGTGCTTGCGGGAGGCAACGCCGGCGCCTATGCCTGGGCTGAATGCACTAAATGTAAAGGTCTGTTCGTCGCGTGCGAGCACTGCGGCGCTGTGTGGAAGCCGGAAGAGCTTCCCGTATATGGTGACACGGTCACCTGCCCCAAATGCGGTCTCAAGCTCGTATAGGAGCCTCGATCGCGCAAAGGTCATAGATACGGTCTTGAGCCCAGCAGGGCGGCTATGGCGCGTGCGGGTAACGGCTTCGGTACACAGCCTCGGCGTCCTTTGTACCCCACGGCGATGCGTCGACGGCTCGACAGACCTCCAATCCGCTCTGCCCTTGCCTGAATGCCGCCAAGATTGGTCCGTATCGTCCGTTCAGTAGCGTTTGTGCCGTCGCATCAATCCCCGCCTCTTCGCTCGGATAATTCTTTACACCTACCGAGTTGAAGTTGGAAGCCCCAGGCACTGGCTCCGTCGTATTAAATGGATTCCAGCTCGCACTCCCGCCCTCGGCTGCCTGCCAGGCAAAACATGCCTTGCTGTTGACCTCCTCGACGGGTGCTGAGATACGCCCCATCAGCTCGCTGTAGAACTGCTGCTGCACTACGCCCATGCTGCCCCCATCTCTCAAGATAACCTGACCAGACTAATGCTACCCACATCCGATCGAAAGCGTCAACAGGCCCGGCCAATGATCCGCATCAAGCGCTTGTGTTGACGTGGGCTGAAGCCGCGTCCCATCGTGTAGCCCCGGTCGATCGGCAAGTAGGAGCTCTCCAAACGTCCATCGTCGCTGAGACCTTGGGACGTAACGATCTCGGCCGCCATCTTGATGAGTTCGTCTGTCGGTTCTGAAGCGAGGCGTCGGAAGGCTTGATCCTCGTCATCGTAGATCGTTCCCGCTGAGGCGCTCGCTGCTTTGGTAAGCGTCAGGAGCAGTTTGCGAGTTCGGTGGCACAGAAGGCTCGGTGGAGGTCCAACGTGGCACACTGTAGGGGAAAGCGGTGGGTGGCCTCAGGCTACGCTTCCAAGCTGGGGCGTAAAGTCCATCTCGGAACGTTCGACGCAAAGAAAGAAGCGTTAGAAGCCGAGGCAGACCACCGGGTGAAGTCACGTCCGATGGGTCGCGAAACCTGCGATGACTTCGCGAAGCGATGGACTCGGGATTATCCCCGGCCACGCGCTTCGACCAATCAGCATAATGCGGAGCGGGTCAAGCGCTTTGCAAAGGACTTTGAGGGTGTCAAGCTTCAGCGGTTGATCGTCCCACCGCTAGGGACTGGGCGATGAATCACAGATCGAACGTAAACGCCGTGCGGACCATGTTTGGCGATGCCGTACGCGATGGCCTAATCGACACAAACCCGTTCGCCAACCTTCGCCTGCCGGGCAGCCGAGGGCGCAAGGACATCATCGCCTTGACCGAGAGTGAGCTAGCCGCTCTGGCCGATGTGGCACTCGATCCGCGTATGGTGGGCTCGGCGGTTTGCATTGGCCCCGGCGCGGCGGTTCCCATGGCTTTGCCGACCTCGCACGCGCCGCGATCGAGGTCACGGTCGGCGGGAGCGCAGTGGAGGTGGCGGGGCTCGTTGATCTGCTGCGCATCGCGCTAACCGATCCCGCGCTGTACAGCCAGCGGTTCGCACTCGCCCTCGATGCGACGCTACAGCTCACCGCACGCGGCCTGAGCCCCGCGGCGGACGAGCCCCCGAGCCTGCCCGAGCGCCGCGCTCGCGTTGATGAATGCTAGCCAAGCAGACCCACTAGATCGCGGGCGCGAGACGCTGCTCCGCGCACTGCGCGAGGGGGACGTGCGGTTCGCTTCGTGGGCCAGAGCCAGGCGTTTAGTTCGTTCATCGCGCTAGTCCATACATGGACAACAGGGGGATGCATGTTGTAATAGAGACGGGGTTTGGCCATCGTGATAGCGCGTATCAATACGTCTGTCCCCTCACGGGTCTCGATGGGATAGAAGTCGCCGTTTCTCGCCGCAAAACAGGTGGGTCACCGACGCCGGATGCTCAGCCCGTTATCGGTGGATCCAGGAGCGTCTATACGGCGTCCCAATCGTCGGTCAACGCAGCCGAGCGATCATGCTGCTGCATTGTTCGGTTCACCCATGCAACCGCGAGTGAGAGATCGGCTGTCGGCAGCACCGTCGCGCCTTTCTCAAACATTGCGTTGTAGTGCTGAGGCGGCTGGTGAGAAAGCATCAACGGCACGTGCCAAGCTTCGCTGATCTGCTCGATGGTCTCCTGCAGCTGGCCGTCTGGCTGCTCGTCGCTGGAATGTACGACGATTCCTGCCATCAATCCGTGCTCAAGCAACGGCTCGGCCCAAGTGGGCGACCAGAGTACCCCATGGAGGTTCGGGATCTCGCGCCGCCGGTACAGCATGTCGCGCGCACCGTGCAGCGCTTGGGCTGGGGTTTCCTGCCGGGACGTGAGGACGGCTATTGGCGGGGCATTGTGACTGTGCTGGGCAATATTCAGGAGAGTGTTGAGCAGCAGCCCATCGCTGAAGACGCGAGGACGGTAGGCGAGGGCGGCAACGATCCTCGCGGCTACGTCTCTCAGTGCGGGAGCAGTGATGTCCATAGGCCTCTCAGCGGCGGTGCGTACGATCGCGGCCAGTGCGGCTACGCTCTGCGCACGTTGTGTCTGCTCCTCGTCTTGGGCAGCCTGAAGTGCCCGCTCAGCGGCGATCGCCGCGCTTGTTGCCAGCGCGATTCGCTCCTCAGTGTCTGGATTGTGGAGCGCGCGGAGCAGGAAGCGCTCTGAAAGCCGAAGCGTGAGGAGCTCCTCTTCGGCGGGGGAAAGCTCTTCGTCGGGTACGGTCGGCCGGCGTTGAATGAGTGCTAGCGCGGCGGTGTCCTGGTCGCGCTGGAGTTGCTCGTAGGCGGCAGCTCGATCCGCGAGTTGATAGCGCGTCGCAGGCCGCCCGCGCCGAGCGGGCACGTCTCCGGCTCGTTTGACCGGGACGAACGTCGTCTGGTCGCGTTGCAGTGCTGAGCGGACGGTATTCAGGTTCAAGCCTGTCCGCGCGGCTAGGTCCCCGGCAGAGAAGATGTCCTGTGTGAGGGCGGCGGCGAGGATCCTGGAGTTCATGGTGGCAACCTTATTTTTGATGCATATGCATCATAACAGTAGATCGGCCGGGGCGATCAATCCCTTGAGTGCATTGAGCAAGGTCGCCGTAAGCGGACTCTGATCGGTTCGCGGGAGCCCGGAAACCCAGAGATCCTTTGCAGCAAGGCTCGCCTCGACTAGGTTCATCTGGACCGCAAAGGACGCCACCGTCGCGTGCGCGTCCTCCCTGCTGTGATCGTGGTGGCGCTGAAGGGCGGTCGCCAGAAGCGCTGCAGCCCGACGCCCGCCCTGGCGCATGATCGCCGCACCCGAGGCGCTCTGACGCCAGACGCTTTGCAGCTCCTGCTCTTCAAGCGCCGCGACTACCGAGAGGCCACTCGGTAGGTCCGCCTCCCAGTCGCGTAGATAGAACGACGCGGCCCAGTCCATGAAGCCCTCGGCGAACATGCTGTCGTTATCGGCTCGCAAAAACCGCGGCGAGGCGACATGACAGATGCACTCGTGTACCAGACAAGCAGGGATCACAGCAAACAAGCGCGGCCCGAGGCTAGGGAGATACATCTGGAGTCTCACGTCCACCCGCTGCTGGTCAACCTCGGTCAATCCGCCGATGCCGAACGGATCCCGCCCTTCGCGTGGATGCTCGCCGAGTCGGGCGACACGGAAATGGACGTCCGGCCACGCTTCTTCGTAGAGGAGGCCGGCTCTGCGAGCGACAAAGTCGAAGATCGCTCGGAGCGGATTATCGACCTTGTCGCACCCCGCACGAACGGCACTCAGGACAATTCGCTCTGGCTCGCTCAGGTCTGTCCGTCCGAGCCGACGGTCAAGGTAGTCGGTCCAGGTGGCCATAGCCTCTTGGGCGGCGGACTGCTCGTCGGCTGAGCCCCGGACGTCGTGGCTGGCTTGTGAGAGTGCGCCTAGCAGGGCCTTGATCTCGTCGCTACCGGCTCGCTGGAGCCCCAGGATCGGACCCGTTTGCGGAGCGCACGTGTGCAACAGAACGCTGGCCGCCATGAGTTGGCGGGCGACCTCCGGCGGACAGTCGAACACCCCGGCTAGTCGTCGTCTTTCCGCTTGCCGACGGCGTCGTCACCCAGCTTCGTTCGGACTCGCGGCCAGATGTGGTCATCCCAGACCTGGGTGGCGACATGGCCTCCGAATTTGATCAGCGTGACCGCGACTGCGATCGTGATCGGGTCGAAGCCTTGGCTCTCCTCCTCGACGGTGATTTGCTCGGGTAGATCGACATCGCCTGCCGCTCTCTCTGCCGCTACGGCCTCGTTGACGGCCAGTTGGAGGGCATCGATGTTTGCGCTGCCCTTAGCGAACCGGAGCGTTGTATCTTCGTCTGTGGACATAAGGCGACTTTAGCCGCTTGTGGCCGGCTTTGCATTACCGATTAGTTCAGGCGATTTGACTCGCCCTGACGGCCCGCGAGCACTATGGCGTAACGATCGCAAACGAGGGGTCGGGCTCGTCCAGCAGGCCGAGCAGCTCCCCGAGCTTGGCGGCGTCGCCCTCGACGCGCAGGCGTCCCGCTCCGAGCAGCTCGCCGATGGGGGTGATGCCCGCGAACAGCTCGTTCAGAGCCGCGCGTTCAACCAGCACGGTGGCATCCGCCCGCGGGTCCTGCCGGTTGGCGGAGTGGATCAGAACACCGTTACTGAGCATCAGAACGTGGTGCTCGTCGGTGTCGGTGAAGATCCAGTTGAAGTTCAGCCGCAACTCCCCAGCGCGCGGCCCGTCGATGCGGATCGCCAGCACGTCGAAGAGCTGCTCGGTCGAGAGCAGGGCGACCATCTCCTTGGACGGCGTATTGCCGCTCTCGCAGACGCCCTCGCGCAACTCGCGGGCGCCCATCAGGAAGAAGTTGCGCCACGGCGCGCTCTCGGCTCCGTAGGCGAGCTGCTCCAGCGCCCGGGCCTCCAGCTCGCGCGCCTGGAGGTTGGAGGGGTCGGCGAACACCGCATGGGCCATCAGCTCCGCCACCCAGCGGTAGTCGCCCTCGGCAAATGCGCGGTGGCCCTCCTCCAGCACCGCATCGACGCCGCCCATTGCGCGCATATAGCGCGTGGCCGCCTGCTCGGGAGGATGCGACCAGAGGTGGGCGGGGTTGCCGTCGAACCAGCCCATGTAGCGCTGGTAGATGCCCTTCACGTTGTGGCTGACCGTTCCGTAGTACTCGCGACAGTGCCACTTGCGCGCGAGGCTTGCCGGCAACGTCAGCTGCTCGGCGATCTCACTGCCGACGTAGCCCTTGTTGAGCAGGCGCAGTGTCTGGTCGTGCAGGTAGCCGTACAGGTCGCGCTGCTGAGCCAGCATCTCGACGATGCGCTCCCGCCCCCAACGTGGCCATTGGTGCCCGGCGAACAGGGCATCGGCGCGCTCGCCGAAGAGGTCGATCGCCTCGCCCAGGTAGCGCGACCAGACGCGCGCGTCGCGCACCAGTGCGCCGCGTGGGGTGATGATGTTGTGAAGGTTGTGGGTGGCGTTCTCGGCGATGCACAGCGCACCGTGGGCGGGGAACAGAAAGTTCATCTCCGCCGGCGCCTCGCTGCCCGGGGTCATCTGAAAGATCATCGTGATCCCGTCGACCGTCTCTTCCTGGCCGGTGTGCGCGATCTCGAGTGTGGGGGGCACGATTCCGATGGAGCCGGTGGAGAGGGTCATGCCCAGTCCGGTGCCCACCTGCCCGCGCGGGCCGCGCTGCAGCGCGGTGCCGAACATGTACGCTGCACGACGCGCCATCGCGGTGCCTGCGTACACGTTCTCGCTGATCGCGTGCTCCAGGAAGCCCTCCGGCGCCAGCACCGGAATCCGACCTGCGGCGACGTCCTCGGCACCTACCACGCCCAGCGCCCCGCCGAAGTGGTCGACGTGACTGTGGGTGTACAGCAGGCCCGTCACCGCTCGCGGTCCACGGTGCTCGCGATACAGCGCCAGTGCCGCCGCGGCGGTCTCGGCACAGATCAGAGGATCGATCACCAGTACGCCCTCGCGGCCCTCGACGATCGTCATGTTGGAGAGGTCGAGGCCGCGTACCTGGTAGATCCCCGGAACTACCTCGAACAGGCCGTGGATCGCGTTCAGTTGCGACTGGCGCCATAGGCTCGGGTTGACGGTGTCGGGGCATTCCCCCTCGAGGAATGAGTAGGACTCCATATCCCACACTACGCGCCCGCTCGTCCCGTCGACGAGCGCGGGCGAGAGCGCCGCGATGAAGCCCCGCCGTGTGTCTTCGAAGTCCTCCCAGTCATCGAGCGGAAGCGAGATCCGAATCGCGTGATTGGCCTCGACGATGTGATGAGTGGCGACAGTGCCGTCGATCGCCGCGCTGTCGCTCATCTGCTTGTTTTTTTTGTTGCGCCTCGGACCATTGAGTAAGGCTACGGTCGCGCACCGGTCCTGGTCAAGACCTTGCCCTCAATGTTTCCAACAGCCCGTTGGTCAGCGCTGTGCGATCGCCTCGGCGGCGGCCTCGCTGCCGATGAACGGCGCGAGGGCGATGTAGCTGACGTGGTCGGCGAGCTCCGGCAGCCTGCGGGTGTGGCCCCGCAATATGTAGTCGTGGAGCAGCTCGAACACCCCTCCGACGATCGCCTCGCCCACAACCGGGGTGGAGGTCTGCGAGGGGGCGCCCTCGCCGAGGTCCATGTCGAGCAGCTCGGCGTAGGCGGCATTGGCCTCCGCCACGCGGCCGGCGACGTGGGGGTAGGCGATCAAGATGTCCACGCAGGACAGGTGCGCAAGGGCGGGCTCTGAAGCAAGAAACTCCAGCAGCGCCAGCGCTCCTGCACGCACGCCGCCGATCCAATCGGTCTGGTGGGCGAGCGCCCGGTTGACCGCAGCTTTCGCACGGGTGTGACCGACCTCGAAGGTGGCGAGGAAGGCTTCCTCCTTACTCTCGAAGTGGCTGTAGAAGGTCTGCAGCGAAACGGCGGCCGCCGCAGCGATGTCCTCCAGGCTCAGCGCCTGGTAGCCGTCCTTGGCTGTGAGTTTGGCGATCGCGTCGAAGATCCGCTCACGTTGGTTGAACTCAACGAAACCGCGCGGCAGGTTGTGCTCCCCGCGCGGCAGTCCCCGCACCCCCCATGGCGCCGGCGGCGAGAGCGTGCCGGGCGCGCGTCCGCCCTCCAGCCAGCGCGGCTTGTGCGGGCGGGGCCGTCGGGGGACTGCGGTGGGAGTTGGGTAGTAGCAGTTGATCCACTCCATCAGCTCCGGGACGATGCGCTCGAGCTCGGCCCTCAGTGACTTGTTGGAGCGCTCTTCGCGCACGCGTGTGTAGATGATCTTGCGCAGCGCCCCCACAACCGCGCGGGCCACCGGATCGGGGACCGTCCCCGCACCAGGTGCGCGCTCGAAGCCGGCGCTGATGAAGCGTTCGAAGCGGGTTGCCCCATCCGCCCAGCGCTGCACCCCTACTGCGCCGGAGGCGCCCATCTCCACGCAGATCAGGCGCGCCGCGTCGGGGCGTTCGGCGATCGCATCGAACAGCGCGCGGATGATCTCCTCGAGCTGTTGGGGCCACTCGAAATCGGAGCCCGCGAGAGCGAGCAGCCGCAGGACCTCGGTCTCGACGACCGTGTCGTAGGTCGCCAGCAGGCAGTCCTCCTTGTTGTCGAAGTGTTCGTAGAAGGTCCGCCGCGAGATGCCGGCGCGCGCAACGAGGTCGGAGATCGTGGTGGCGACCACCCCCCGCTCATTGACCGCCTGCACCATCGCTTCGAGGAGCCGCTCGCGCTGGTGCGCGACTACTCGCTCACGCGGGAGCGCCTGGGGGCCTCGTGGTAGCCCCTTCTGGGTGTCGGTGCTTCGGCGTGGACGTGCTTCCCGGGTGCCATCCCCGCTACGCCGGGAGTTCGCGCTCCTGCGGGCATTCGGGCCCTTCGATCGGGGGCCTTTGGCGCCATCGTGCCTGTCGGCCCCCTTCATTTTGGCGCCATCCGCTCCCCGGCTCCCGCCCCCGCTCTGCCTCGGTACCTCGGCCACATGCTCCACCTTAGTGGACGGCGGCACGCGTGCCAATGGGCTTGATCGGTGGACAGACATTGCGCTTCTCGCTCGTCAGATGTTGACAGGATGAGTAAAACATGATTTATATGTGTTTTCGGGGAAGGGTTCAAGGGCAAACTGGGAGTGACGTCCAGGGAATCGGCTGAGGGGAAGAGGTGCAGGCAAAACAAGGGGAATCTAGGGGTTGCTCCGTGTTGCGCGGGGCAGGCAGGGTCAGTGGGGGCGCTCGGGCAAGCGCTGCATGCGCGTGGTTTAGGTCGGCCTTGTTCTGTAGGCCACGTACTATTAGCTGGTACAGAACGGACCAAATCAAGGGCCTCCTTCGGCCGCGCGGGACAATTGCGAGGGGTAGGGAGGTTGGATCGTCATGAAAGTGTTCATCTGTGAGGAGCGGCGGATGCTCCGGGCGCTGCATGCCCGGTGGCCGTACCGGCGATCGCACTGTCGCCACGATCTGCACTGGCTGGTGAGCGTGCATCCGCGGGCAGGCTGCCGCACGCGTGGCCGGGCGCATTCGATCCCGGCGCTGCCGCCGGTGCGCCGGCGCCCGTGGGGCCGCTGAGCGGGCGCGCCCGTGGGGGGACTGACCAACGGTGCGTGCGCCCGCTAGGATCGGGCGCAATGACGGTGAGGCATCAACCGGTCGGCTTGCGGGCGGATGGCGCGGGGATGGACGGCCACGGCGAGCCCGAACTGCAGGGCCTCGCGATCGACACGATCCGCGGTCTTTCGATGGACGCAGTGCAAAAGGCGGGCGCCGGGCACCCTGGCACCGCGATGGCGCTGGCGCCGCTCGGATATGTGCTGTTCAAGCGGGTGTTGCGTGTCAACCCTCGCAACCCGCGGTGGCAGGATCGCGACCGCTTCGTGCTGAGCGCCGGGCATGCGTGCGTGCTGTTGTATTCGCTGCTGCACTTGAGTGGCTATGAGCTCTCACTGGAGGACCTGAGACAGTTCCGCCAGTGGGGCTCGCGCACCCCGGGGCACCCCGAGCGCGGGCATACCCCGGGCGTGGAGGTCACCACGGGGCCGCTCGGGCAGGGCTTCGCCAATGCGGTGGGGATGGCGATGGGCGAGCGCTTCCTGGCCGAGCGCTACAACCGCCCCGGCGAAGAGGTGGTGGACCATCACACCTATGTGATCTGCTCCGACGGGGACATGATGGAGGGCATCAGTCAGGAAGCGGCCTCGATTGCCGGGCACTTCGGGTTGGGCAGGCTGACGGTGTGCTACGACGACAACCGCATCACGATCGACGGCAGCACCTCGATCTCCTTCGATGGTGAGAACCACGTCGCGCGGCTGGCGGCCGACGGGTGGCATGTGCAGCGGGTCGGGGATTCTGAGGACATCGATGCCCTCACCTCCGCGCTGGCGGCCGCGCGCGCAGAAACGGAGCGCCCGTCGTTCATCGCGGTGCGCTCGCACATCGCCTACCCCGCCCCCCACGCGGTAGACACCGCGGCTGCGCACGGCGCGCCGCTGGGCGAGGAGGAGGTGCGCGCGGCGAAGCGCGCGATGGGCTTCGACCCGGAGCGCGACTTCTGGGTGGACGAGCAGGTGTACGGGCACATGAGCCTCGTGGACGGCGGCGCCGAAGCCGAGCGCGAGTGGCAATCTCGGTGGGATGCATGGCGCGAGGTGCACCCCGCGCTGGCGCAGGATTGGGAGCGCGCCTGGGCCGGCCGTATGGCGGATGGTTGGCGCGAGGCGCTGCCGAGCTTCGCGGCGGGGGAGAAGCTGGCTACGCGTGTGGCAGGGCAGAAGACGATGGCAGCCTTCTCCGCATATGCCCCGACGATGGCGGGAGGGGCAGCCGACCTCGTGGAGTCGACCAAGACGGTGTTCCCCGGTGCCGGGCAGTTCTCCAGGGTGCACACGGGCCGCAACGTGCCGTTCGGGATTCGCGAGCACGCGATGGGGGCGATCGTCAACGGCGCGGCAGCGCACGGGGGGATCGTCAAGCCGTACGGCTCGACGTTTCTGATCTTCTCCGACTACATGCGAGCGCCGGTGCGCCTCTCCGCGCTGATGGGGCTGCCCGTGGTGTGGGTGTGGACGCACGATTCGGTCGGTCTCGGTGAGGACGGCCCCACCCATCAGCCCGTGGAGCACTACGCGGCGCTGCGCGCGATCCCGCACCTGTGGCTGATCCGCCCCGCCGACGCCAACGAGACCGTGCAGGCGTGGCGGGTGGCTTTGGAGCGTGAGGACGGCCCGGTGGCGCTGGCGCTCTCCCGCCAGGGGATCCCGGTGCTGGACCGCGGAGACGGGCAGTTGGCGCCGGCGAGCGAGCTGGAGCGCGGGGGGTATGTGCTGTGGGACTCCCGCGCGGGGTCGCGTGGGGGAGGCGTGGACGACGATGGGGCGGCCGCGGGAGAGCTCGACGGGATCCTCATCTCCACCGGCGCCGAGGTCCCGCTCACGCTGGAGGCGGCTCGCGTGCTGGCGGGGGAGGGCACGGCGTTGCGGGTGGTGTCGATGCCATGCATGGAGCTGTTCGAAGCCCAGTCGCAGGAGTACCGCGACACGGTGCTCCCACCCGCTGTCACCGCCCGTCTCGCGGTCGAGCCGGGGGCGAGCATGAGCTGGTGGAAGTGGGTGGGCTCCCAGGGAGACGTGCTCGGCATCGACCGCTTCGGCGCCTCCGCTCCCGGTGCTCGCGTGCTCCAGGAGCTGGGCTTCTCGGTCGAGAACATCGCCGCACGCGCACGCGCACTCCTTTAGTTTTTCGGGGTCGCATCCGAGGGGTAGGCTGTAGGCAGGCCCGTAGGTCAAGCGACCCACCAAGGAGATGCAGATGCCATCCTCCCAGACCCTCTCACCGCTGCACCGCCTCTCCGCGCTTGGGCAGAGCGTGTGGGTGGACTTCCTCTCACGCGAGTCGATCCGCGGCGGCCATCTGCAGGAACTGCTCGACGCCGACGCGGTGGTGGGGGCTACCTCCAACCCGACGATCTTCCAGAAGGCGATGGCCGCGGGGGATGCCTACGACGAGCAGCTGCGCGAGCTGGCCGACGAGGGCCTGGATGCGCGGGCGAGCTTCTGGCGCATGGCGGAGCGCGACATCAAGGACGCATGCGACCTCTTCCGTCCGATCTGGGACGGGGGCTTGGGGCGCGACGGCTATGTGTCGCTGGAGGTGGCGCCGGATCTCGCGTACGACACGCTGGCGACCTTCAACGAGGCGATCAGCCTGCACGAGACGGTGGATCGACCGAACCTGATGGTGAAGATCCCAGCGACCAAGCCCGGGCTGGCGGCGATCGAGGACGTGATCGCGCAGGGCCATTCGATCAACGTGACGCTGATCTTCTCGCTGCGCCGCTACGCGGAGGTGGCGGAGTCCTACATTCGCGGCCTGGAGCGCCTGATCGCCGGGGGCGGGGACCCGAGCAAGGTCGCGTCGGTGGCGAGCTTCTTCGTCTCCCGCATCGACACCGAGGCCGACCGGCGCCTGGAGGAGTTGCAGTCGGCGGGGAAGGACGGGCTCGACCGGCTCAAGGGCCGTTTGGCGGTGGCCAACGCGAGGCTGGCATATCAGCACTACCGCTCCGTATTCCGCGGCCCGCGTTGGGAGTTCCTCGCCGGCAAGGGCGCCACCCCCCAGCGCGTGCTGTGGGCGTCGACCTCGACGAAGAACCCCGACTACCTCGACACGATGTACGTGGAGGAGCTGATCGGGCCCGACACCGTCAACACGATGCCGGAGGAGACGATCCGCGCCTACCAGGATCATGGCCGCCCGCAGGCGCGTCTGCAGGCCGAGGTGGGGGAGGCGCGCAAGCTGCTTGACGAGCTGGCGCGCGGGGGCGTCGACTACGACGATCTCACCGACACGCTGGAGCGCGAGGGGGTACAGAAATTCTCGGACTCCTTCGAGGAGCTGATCGCGGCGTTGGCGGAGAAGCAGGCGGCGTTGGCGGTCGCCTAACCGAGTAGGTGAGCTCCGCGCGAGGGTCGCACCTCGCGTGCATGCGCGGGCGTGGAGGCGCCGGGCGGGAAGAGTCCCAAAACGTGCCCGCCGAAGCCGCCCCCAACCAAGCGTGCCCCGAGCGCCCCGGCTTCCTTCAGCGCTCGCACTGCCCTCTCGACGGCCGGGGTCGAGCACTCATAGAGGTCGCGCAGGCTGGCGTGGGAGGCGTCGAGCAGGGCGCCGAGCTCCTCGAGCGCTCCGCGGTGCAGGGCCGCGACGGTGGCACGCACCCGAGCGTTTTCCCCGAGCACGTGCCGCACACGGCAGGCGAGCACCGGCGGCAGCTGCTCGAGGCTTCCTTCCCGCGCGTCTCGCAGCGACTCCACCCCGAGCAGCTCGCACGCCCGCGCACATTCGGCGCGGCGCTCGTTGTAGCCGGTGCTCGCCAGCGCCCGGGGATCGCCGGAGTCGATCGTCACCAGCCGCCAGCCACCGGTGAGGGTCAGCGGCACCGGCTGGATGTCGAGATCGACGAAGTCGATGCGCAGCGCCGTGTCGGCTTCGCCATAGAGCGAGGCGAGCTGGTCGAGCAGGCCGGTGTGGGCGCCCAGCCACTCGTTCTCCACGCGCGAGCACAGCCACGCCAGCTCGCGGCGGTCGAGCTCGGCGCCGGCGAGGCCGAGCAGGGCCAGGCACAGCGATACCTCCAAGGCGGCCGAAGAGGAGAGCCCCGCATTGCGTGGGACCTCGCCGTGGATTTCCAGATCGGCGCCGCCGAGTGCCACGCCCGCGCGCAGCAGCTCGGCAGTCACCCCGCGTGCGAACGCGCGCCAACCCTTGCTTCGCTGGGACCTAGTGGACCGTCCGGGATGATTCGACCGGGCTTGAGCTCCCGCATCCCTGTGCCAGAGCGGACTCTCGGCCCCGGTTTCGGGCGCAACGTTTGTGGAGGAACTACTAGGGGGCGGCGGATCCTGGGATTTTGCAGGTGTGAGCTGCGCGGGATCGGCGAGGGTGAACGCGTCGCACTCATCCAGGTCGAGCGCCCGCACCAGGATGCGCCCCTCGGCGGTCCCCCGCGCCCGCACCGTGACGCCCTCGGCGATCGCAAACGGGAGGGCGAGGCCGCGGTTGTAGTCGGTGTGCTCCCCGATCAGGTTGATCCTGCCGGGGGCGAAGGCGCGCACCTCCAACGGCGTCAGCTCTCAGCCCTCCCCGGATATTCGCACGCCGCCGAGCCCCCGCCTTGGCGGTGCCCCGCCCCCGCACGGTCGACCGCCGCGCGCAGCGCCGCCGCGGAATCCTCGGGAAGCGTGTCGGCGATGAACACCCCACCCCCCTGCTCTGAGCCCGCGAGGTACTTGAGCTTGTGCGCCGTACGCAGCGGCGGGTAGAACTCGATGTGCAGATGGCCCTTCCGCTCGGCGCCTGTGCTCGTGGGCGCCTGATGGACGACCATGACGTACGGAAACTGCCGCTCGAACAGCGCGTCGTAGCCACGCGTGAGCGCCTGCAGTGCGTCGGCGAGCGCGTCGAGCTCCGCAGGGGCGCAGTGAGGCAGCGTGGGGCGGTGCGCGCGCAGCACCACGTGCGCTTCGTAGGGCCAGCGCGCGGCGCGCGGGACGTAGACGAGCACATGCTCGTTCTCGTACACCATCCGGAGTCCTTCTTCGAGCTCTCGCCCCAGCAGCACGCATGGGGCGCAGCCTCCCAGGCGTGCGTCGGCGGCGCGCTCGGCGGCGGGCACGGGGGGCAGGAAGGGATAGGCGTAGATCTGCCCGTGGGGGTGGTGCAGCGTCACCCCGACCTCCACCCCACGGTTCTCGAAGATCAGCACATACTCCACGTCCTCCCGCGCGCCCAGCTCCTCATAACGTGCCCGCCACACCCACATCAGCGCCCGCGCGCGCTCTGGGGGAAGTGTGGCGAAGGAGTCGTGGTGGCGGTCGGTGTAGACGACGACCTCCGCCGCCCCCCGCGGGGACTCAAACGCGGGGAAGCGATTCTCAAAGACCGCGATCTCGAATGCCGGGAATGGAATCTCCGTGGGTGGCCCGCCCGGGCGCGTGGGGCATAGCGGGCAGTGCTCCTCGCTCGGCAGGAACGTGCGCTCCTGGCGGTGGATCGCGTAATCCACCCACTCGCCGCGCAGCTCCTCGAAACGCAGTTCACCCATCCTCACCAGTCCACCGGTAGAGGATCAGACGCCGACCGTCCGCTTTGCGGAGGCTCTCGACTGCCAGCGGGCCACGGCGTTCTGGCGCGGAGCGCGAAGCTGGAGCCGAATCCGCCGGAGGCGCAGAAGGGTCGCTAGACGACCTCCGATCGGTTTCCTCGGGCATCGTGTTCAGGGTAGGCCCTCAGCCCTACGCGCGCTTAAGGTAGCGCCGCTACCGTCAATACCTGTGTACGAGGGGGCCCACACACCCACTCCGCCCTCCGAGCAAAGGGCGTGGCTGGTGGCGCTTGCGCTCTGCCTGCTCGGCGCCGGCGTGCTGGCGGCGATCCTCAGCGGTGCGATCGGCGCCTCTCCGAGCGCACCCACGCCCGCCCCGCCAGCCGTGTTGGTGGGGGCCGCCACGCCCGCCGCAGCGAGCGCCTCAGAGGCAGCACTGCGCTCGGGGCAGGATACGACGGCCGGGCCGTACGCCGATGCGCATGCGAGGCCCGCCGGGACCTCGTCGTCCACGGTGACCCCCGTGGGGGCCGTCGTCGCGAGCCCTCCCGATGGCCGGCGGCGGGATGCGGCGACAAGCTCGCTGGCCCCTAAAGCGCACATCGCAGCGGCGTGGGAGGCTGGCTTCTATCCGATCTACGCAGAGGCGCAGCGGGTGTTCGGCGTGAACTGGCTGCTGCTCGCCTCGATCCACATGCAGGAGACTGCCTTCTCCACTGCGTCGTCCACCTACCACGGCCTGAACTTCGCCGGCTGCTGTGGAGGGCCAATGCAGTTCAACGTCACCAATGGGCCGGTGAGCACGTGGGATCTCGTGAAGAACGCCTACCGCTTCGGTGTACGCCCCGCGGTGTACGACCATCGTACCTCCCGCCATCCATCGATCTACGACGACTACGACGCGATCATGGCGTCAACATGGCTGTTGTATTCCGACGGTGCCGGCAGCGCGCTCGACGACTCCGCGTGGTGGGCGGCGTATGACTACTACGGCCACGATGCTTACGGTGTGGAATACGCCGACGAGGTGCTCGCCCGCGCGATCGGCTGGTCCCAGCACGGCTTCTGCATCAACTGCGGCGTGCAGCCGACGCTCGTGCAGGCCGTCTACAACGCTTACGGCGCACCGGTGATGGCGACATACACGACCGCCACCGCGGCTCGCGTGGGGCATACGCACCGCGCGAGCCGACGGTAGCGGCTTACCTCTGCGCGATCAGCTCACCCGCCACCCGGTCGGTGGCGAGCGCGGTGCCGCCCAGCAGGCGCCGGGAGAGCTGTGCGCGGCGAAAGTACAGCGGGGCGTCGTGCTCCCATGTGGCGCCGATGCCGCCGTGCACCGAGATCATCGTGCGCGCGGCGTGATCGAGCGCGCGACCTGCCACCGAGCGCGCGGCGTTGGCCGCCAACGCGAACTCCGCCGGGGCTCCGTGACGCGACCAGCCGGCGTAGTAGAGCAGCGAGCGGCCGTTCTCCAGCTGGCGCAGCACCTCGGTGAGCGAATGCTTGACCGCCTGGTAGGAGCCGATCGCGCGGCCGAAGGTGAAGCGCTCCTTGGCGTAGGCGACCGAGGCGTCGAGTGCGCTTTCGACCGCGCCGAGCGACTCGGCGGCGATCAGCGCCTGCGCAAGGTGCCACGCCTCGGCGAGCGAGCTCTCGGGGCCGTCGAGGATCGTGGCGGGTGCATCCTGCAGTGTGACGTGCCCGAGCGCGCGGGTGGCGTCGTAGCGACGCACCGTCTCCACTGCGACGCCCGCCGAGGAGGACTCGACCGCGAAGCCGACCGCGCGGCCGTCAAACAGTGCCACGCCTACCAGCACGTCTGCGCCGGGGGCGTCGGGCGCGAACGCGATTCGCCCGCTCACGCGGGCCTCGCCCTCCCCGCCGCGCACGCTCGGCAGCGCGGGGCGCTCCATCCCGCTTGCGGGATCGACGCTCCACTGCTCGGAGATGTCATCGGGCGGGCGTGCCGCCAGGTAGGCCGCGCGACGCTCTCCGCTCGCTAGCTCGTCCAGCAGCGGGCTCCCGGCCGGGGAGGCGTTCAGAATCGCCGTGGCGGGCAGATGGCCGAGCAGCGGCACTGCCGCGAGCGCGCGCCCGCACTCGCCGAGCACGAGCATCGCGTCGAACACGTCCAGCCCGGCGCCGCCGTGGGCCTCGTCGATCAGCAGGCCGGGCCAGCCCGCCTCCTTTGCTGTCGGCCACAGGTCTGATAGCCCGCCCACCCCGCCCCCGCTGTCGAGCGCCTCACGCGCTTCTTGGAGCGTCTTGAAGCGCGACAGCGCCCCGCGGGCCGCCTCGCGCAGCAGCACCTGCTCGTCTGAGAGTGCGAGATTCATCGCTTGGCCTTCCTTGAGGGGGAGGTCGGGAGGGGGGCCTGTCCCCTTCCCGCCTTAGATACGAGATTCATGCCTTTGCTGCCTCCTTCGCGCGCAGCTCCGAGAACGGGATGCCCTTGTCCAGGCGCGGCTCGGCGGGCAGGCCGAGCACGCGCTCGCCGATCGTGTTGCGCAGGATCTCTTCGGTGCCCCCGGCCGACTTCAGGCCTGGGAGGAAGGAGATCATGTATGCCCACTCGCTGTCCTGCGCCAGTGCGTCGGGGCCGAGCACGTCGGCGATCAGGTCACCGGACTTGATCGCGCCGTTGACGATCGTCACCTTCGCGAGGCCCGCCTCGGGGCCGGGGATCTGGCCCTGCTGCAGCGCGGTGAGCGTGCGGTAGCCGGTGAAGCGCACCGCCATCAGTTCCGAGGCCACCTCCCCCAGCTGGCGGCGCACCTCGGGGTCGCGGCGCGCGTGCGGATCGGCGGCGATCGCGCGGGCGAAACGCGCGGAGTTGTAGCCGAGGCCCTCGCCGCCCAACCCGATCGTGACGCGCTCGAACATCAGCGTGGTCAGCGCTGTGCCCCAGCCGTTGCCGACGCCCCCCACGACGGCGTCGGCGTCAAGCGCGACGTCGTCGAAGAACACCTCGTTGAACTCCGCCTCGCCGGAGATCTGGCGCAGGCCGCGCACCGTCACGCCGGGCGCGTCGATCGGCACGATGAACATCGTCATGCCCTTGTGCTTGGGCACGTCGGCGTCGGTGCGCGCGAGCAGCAGGCCGTAGGAGGCGAACTGGGCGTTGGTCGTCCACACCTTCTGGCCGGATAGACGCCAGCTGCCGTCGTCTTGCTGGCGAGCGCGAGCCTGCACCGCCGCCAAGTCGCTGCCGGCGGCCGGCTCAGAGAAGAGCTGGCACCACACCTCGTCGCCGTGCAGCATCGGGCCGAGATAGCGGGCCTTCTGCTCCTCGGCGCCATGCGCGATGATGGTTGGCCCGAGCATCCCCACGCCGATCGCGTCGAGGATCCCGGGGACGCCCGCGCGGGCGATCTCCTGGCCGCAGATCAGCTGCTCGATCGGGCCGAGGCCCTGGCCGCCGTACTCCTTTGGCCACGTCACCCCCGCCAGACCGGCCTCCGCGAGCTTGCCCTGCCAGGCGCGCCGCGCGGCGACGATCTGATCCTCGTCCTTCAGTGCTCCCTCGCCTGCCAACACGGGCGCTTCGGGCTTGTGCTGCTCCAGCCACGCGCGCACCTGTGCGCGATGGGCGGCCTGCTCGGGTGTGTCGTCGAGATCCACTGCTGCGCCTCCTTGGTTGACTGACCAGTCAATCGGCCCCTACACGGTACTACCTTCGGTCGCGGGCGTGTCGAGGAACTGACGGGGGTGGTGGCGGCGCAGGGAGTTTGCGGCGGGGTGAGGCGGAGAACCTGTCAGTTGACGGTGGCGGCGGAGCGGGCTGTTCAACGGCGTCGGTCGAGCAGGGCGCCGAAGATCCCGACGCCCATCAGCACTACGACGAACACGGAGATCCCGGTACCCGCCGAGATGCCTTTCTGGGCCACGATCGTGTGCAGCGTGAGGAAGGCGAAGCCGACGACGAACAGCGCTGCCACGAGCAGGATGAGCAGTCGGGTCACGGCCGGAAGCTGGTGTCTGCGGCGGTGGGGATCGGAGGAGACTATCCGCGGGCCGCTCCCACCAACGCCGGCTCGGAGGCCGCCAATGGGCCGACGCCCGGGCGGGGCGGGGTCCCGGTCTGCGCCACGTGCTCGTCGGCGTGGTAGGAGGAGCGCACGAGCGGACCGGCGGCGACGTGCTCGAAGCCGAGCTCGTACGCGGCGCGCTCCAGCGCGGCGAACTCGTCGGGGTGCCAGTAGCGCACGACCGGGAGGTGCTGGGCGGAGGGGCGCAGATACTGCCCGACGGTGAGTACCTGCACGCCCTGCTCGCGCAGCGCGGCGAAGGCGTCCACGAGCTCCTCGTGGGTCTCGCCGAGACCCACCATCAGCCCTGACTTGGTCGTGACCGCGGCGCCCCCCAGCTGCTTGGCGAGCGCGAGCACGCGGCAGGAGCGCGTGAAGGAGGAGCCGCGCCGCGCAAGTGGGTAGAGGCGGGGGACGACCTCGACGTTGTGGTTGAACACGTCGGGCCGCTCGGCGAGCACCCTGGCGAGCGGCATCTCCTGGCCCTGGAAGTCGGGGGTGAGCACCTCGATCAGGCAGCCCGGCGCCTGGCGGCGCACCTGGCGGATGACCCCGACGAACGCAGAGGCGCCCTTGTCTGGCAGGTCGTCGCGATCCACCGAGGTGACGACGGCGTGGCGCAGCCCCATGCGCGCGATCGAGCGCGCCACGCGGGCGGGCTCCAGCGGATCGTTCCACGTGGGGCGACCGGTCTTGACATTGCAGAACCCGCAGCGCCGCGTGCAGGTGTCGCCGAGGATCATGAACGTCGCGGTGCCCCGCTCCCAGCACTCTCCGACGTTGGGGCAGGCCGCCTCCTGGCACACGGTGTGCAGCTGCTCGTCGCGGATCAGCTGCGTGAGCGCGCGGTAGCGCTCGCCGCCGGGGGCCGGCACCTTCAGCCAAGGGGGCTTGCGCTCGCGCAGCGGACGTACATCAGGACCGAGAACCTCGAGCACATCCATCCCACCGGGATTGGCGCGTGAACGGGTGGCGCTCATACCGCTGCCGGCTCCCTGGCGTGTGCCGCATCGATTCCGAGCTCCTGGGCCGTGACCCGCCGGGGGAAGCGCTCGTGCACCTGACAGAAGCACGCCGCAATGCGTGTGCGAACGCGCTCGATCGAGGCGTTACCGCCCAGCTCTGCGGCGATCGAGGTCATCTCCACGCCGGGCAGCCCGCAGGCGACCACCCAGGTGAAGGGTTCCAGGTCATTGTCCACGTTGACCGCGAACCCGTGGGTTGAGACGCCCCGTGAGACGTGCACCCCGAGTGAGGCGATCTTGCGCTCCCGCACCCACACGCCGGTGTAGTCGGGGCCGTCCTGTGGGCGGGAGCGGGCGACGATGCCCTCATCGGCGAGCGCGGCGACGATCGCTTCCTCGATCGTGCGCAGGTGGGCAACCACGTCGGCGACGCCCATGATCGGATAGCCCACCAACTGCCCGGGGCCGTGGTAGGTGACGCGCCCGCCGCGATCGGTCGGCACGACCTCGATGCCACGAGCGCGATGGAAATTCTCTCTGAGGGTCAACTCCCCCGGCTGGGAGCGCCGCCCGCGGGTGTAGACGGGCGGGTGCTCGAGCAGCAACAAGGTATCGGGCAGTTCCCGGGCCTGGCGGCGGGCGGCGACCTGTTCCTGTATGGCCAGCGCATCTCCGTAGGGGATCGTGCCGAGGTGGCACACCCACAGCTCGGACGCGTGTCGGCCGGCGCCGGTCATCTCCCATCCAGCCTAGCGAGGCATGCTCACAACGCCAGCGCGGCCGGCTCCTCCAGCAACTCCCTGATGCGGGCGAGGAAGCGGGCGGCGTCGGCGCCGTAGAGGATGCGGTGGTCGCAGACGAGCGTGACCGCCATCGTGTGGCGGGCGACGATCTCGCCACCACCGTCCCCGTCGCCGGCCAGCACCACGGCGCGGAGCGCCAGCGAGCCAACGGAGAGGATCGCCGCCTGCGGGGGGTTGACGATCGCGCTGAAGCTGCGAACCCCGTACATCCCGAGGTTGGAGACCGTAAACGTGCCGCCACCCAGCTCCGGGGGCGTGATCGTGCCGGCGCGCACGCGCTCGGCGAGGGCGCGGGTCTCACGAGCGATCTCCCCGAGCGACTTCAACGCGGCGTCGAACACGGTGGGGACGACGAGCGCATTTGCGAGCCCCGTGCCGGTGGCAGCCTCGGGGCTCTCGCGCGAGGCGGCATCCTCCTCGGCATCCCCCCCCATCACCGCCACGGCGACTCCGACGTTCACGCGCGAATGCAGCTGCAGTTTGCCGTCGCGGTAGCTGCCGTTGGCGCGGGGGTACTCGTGCAGCGCCAGCGCGCACGCCTTGACGACCATGTCGTTGTACGTGGGAGCTTCCTCCGGGGAGAGGCGCTTGAGCTCTGAGCGCAGTGCCACGCACCGCTCCATGTCGATCTCCGCCTGCAGCGAGAAGTCGGGGATCGTCGCCTTCGACTCGGCCATTCGCCGCGCGATCGTCTGCTGAGTGCGGGTGAGCTCGACGACGGTCGTCTCCCCCTTGGCGGTCGCCACGCGCCCGGCCACCGGAGCCGGAGCCGTGGTATCCGATGCGGCGATGCCCGCGGCCTCGACGTCGGCCTTTACGATCCGTCCGCCGGGACCGGTGCCCGCGATCGTGTGCAGGTCCACGCCGCTCTCGCTGGCGATTCTTCTTGCCAGCGGCGAGGCCTTCAAGCGGTCCTCACCTACATGAACTGGTGCGTCTATGAAGGTGTCCCTGGGCGGTGGAGCGGCGTCGACCACCATGGTGTCCTCCGGCGGTGGAGCGGCGTCGACTACTGCGGGCGACTCGGTGATTGACTGATCGACGGCATCTGCCGTTTCTCCGACGTGCGCGATTGTCGAACCGACGGCGAGCGTGTCGCCTTCCTGGGCGACGATCCGCAGAGTGCCCTCCTGGTCGGACTCGTACACCATCGCCGCCTTGTCGGTTTCGATCTCGACGAGCTCCTCGCCGCGACCAACGTGCTCCCCGTCATGCTTGAGCCAGCGCAGCACAGTGCCCTCCTCCATCGTGTCGGAGAGGCGGGGCATCACGATCTCGCTCATAGTCGCACCCCGAGGGGAACCTGCCCGAGCACCTCCAGCGCGGCGCGCACCACCTGTGGCTCGTGCGGAAAGGCGATCTCCTCCAGCGGCTTGGAGTAGGGCATCGGCACGTCGGCGCCGGTGACGCGCCGCACGGGGGTGTCGAGGTCGTCGAAGGCCTGCTCGGCGATCAGTGCACTGAGGTTGGCGCCGACCCCGCCATGCGGCCAGCCCTCCTCGACGACCACGCAGCGGTTGGTCTTGGCGACGGAGCGCAGCACGGCGTCGAGGTCGAGCGGGCGCAGCGTGCGAGGGTCGATCACCTCGGCCTGCACGCCGTGCTCGTCCGCGAGCGTCTGCGCCGCCCGCTCCGCGGTGATCGCCATCCGCGAGATGCCGATGATCGTCACGTCGGCGCCCTCGCGGCGCACGGCGGCGCGCCCGAAGTCGACGAGGTGCTCATCCCCGTCGGGCACCTCCCCACGCTGGCCGTAGAGCGACTCGTGCTCGATGAAGATCACGGGGTTCTCGTCGCGGATCGCGGTCTTCAGCAGACCCTTGGCGTCGGCGGGGGTGGAGGGGGTGGCGACGAGCAGGCCGGGCACGTGCATGAAGATCGCCTCCAGGCAGTGCGAGTGCGTGGGCCCCAGCTGGTGGCCGGCACCCTGGGGCATGCGCACCACGAGCGGCACGCGCGCCTGTCCGCCGAACATGTAGTGGATGTGAGCGGCGTGGTTGACGATCTGATCGAGCGCCAGCAGCGCGAAGTTGATCGTCATCAGCTCGACCACCGGGCGCAGGCCGACCATCGCGGCGCCGACGCCCATGCCGACGATCGTGTTCTCGGAGATCGGGGTGTCGCGCACACGCCGCTCGCCAAACTCCTCCAGTAGACCGGCCGTGACCTTGAACGCACCCCCGAACACGCCGATGTCCTCGCCCATCAGGAACACACGCTCATCGCGTGCGAGCTCCTCGCGCAGGGCGGCGTTCAGCGCCTCGCGGTAGCGCATAGCGGTCATCCGAGGCTCCTACCCGCCAACACCGGTCGTGCCTGGCTCCTGCGGTGGCGTAGAGAGGCGGGGCGGAGAGCGTCGGGGTGCGAGATCCTCACGCGTCCTCCCCCGCTTGCAGGGCACTCGTGATCTGCTGCGGTATCTCTCCCGTGCTGGCTGTCCCGGGGCCGTTTGCCGGCGGCGAAGCATCGACGGCACCGTATTCGGGTTGCGAGGTGCGCACGGAGTACCAGCCGTGCACCTGGCTACCGAGCACGTACACGTCGTCATACAGCGAGTCGGGTGGCGGGAAGGGAGATGCCTCCGCAAAAGCGACAGCCTCGTCCACCTGCACACGCGCTCGCTCGTCGATCTGCGCGCGTGCGGCGGCGTCGAGGATCCCCTCACGCTCCAACAGATCGCCGAACACGGGGATCGGGTCGCGCTCGCGCCAGTGGGCGACCTCCTCCTTGGAGCGATAATCCTCGGGGTCGGCCATCGAGTGGCCGCGGAAGCGGTAGGTGACGGCCTCGACGAGCACCGGCCGGCGCTCCTCGCGTACCCGACGCAGCGCCTCGCTGAGCACCGCATGGGTGTCGAGCACGTCCATCCCGTCACAGCGCATCCCGGGGACGCCGAGGCTCTCGCCCTTGCGCTGCAGGTCGGTGACGGCGGAGTGGCGCCCCAGCGCGGTGCCCATCCCGAACTGGTTGTTGGTGACCATGAACACGACCGGCAGGCGCCACAGCGCGGCGAGGTTGAGCGTCTCGCCGAAGGTGCCCTGGTTGGAGGCGCCGTCGCCGAACGTGCACAGCGTGACATCGTCCTCGCCGCGATAGTCGCTCGCCAGCGCGATGCCCGCCGCGATCGGCAGATTGCCGCCGACGATCCCATAGCCGCCCATGAAGCGGCGGCCCAGGTCGAACATGTGCATCGAGCCGCCCCGCCCGCCGGAGCAGCCATCCACGCGCCCGAACAGCTCCGCCATCACGTTGCCAGGCGGCGTCCCGCGCACGAGCGCGTGCCCGTGCGAGCGGTAGGTCGAGATCAGGTAGTCGCTCGCGCGCAGCGCCCGCGCGCCGCCGACGATCGTGGCCTCCTCGCCGATCGAGAGGTGCAGGAAGCCGCCGACTTTGGCGCGCGCGTACATCTCGCCGGCGCGCTCCTCGAAGCGGCGGATCAGCGTCATCGTCGCCAGCCACTCGCGCGCCGTCTGGGGATCGGGCAGGGTGGTGCTCATCAGTGCTCCACGGTAGCCCAGCATGGCGCGCTGCTCACCCCACGGCTGCGTTGCCCGGCGCGGATGCTCATCCGTGCTCCACCGTGGCCCAGCGGGCGATGAACTCCTCGTCCTGAAGTTGTGCCAGGTCGGCGCGCAGCGCTCGGGCGCGTCGCGCTGCCTCCTGCGGGTGGAGGTCCCAGAACAGCACCACCTCGCCGCTGTCGAGCTCCACCACCTCGATGTGATCGATCCGCGTCGGGTCGGCCAGCACCGCCGGCATCCACCCGCCGCGTCTGACGATCAGCCGGTAGGCGCGATTGGCTCTCATCGCGCGGCGGCGCCCGCCAGCAGCTCCCCCGCCTCCTGCAGCGCGCGCTCGCCAACCAGCACACGATCCCCGTGCGATCGACCGGTCAGCACCGCGGGAACGTCGCCGACACCCGCCCGCGCCGCAGCCGCGGTGGCAGTTGTGAGCTGCTCGCGCACGGAGCGGAGCTCGGCTCCGTGTAGAACTGCCTGGGGGTGCATCTCGCAGGCCGCGGCGGCGATCAGCACGGTGTCCGGATCGGAGAGCGAGCGCCCAGCGGCAAACGCTTGGCGGAAGGCGGCCTGCGCGAACGGGACCACCCGTCCGATGCCCTTTGCGTAGGTGGCGACGCGCATTGCCAAATCGCTGTCGAACGGGAATGGCTCGGGCCAGCGCAGCGGCTGCACGCCTAGCTCCTCGGCGCGACGCTGCACGTCTGCGCGGAACATTTGCACCTCCGCATCGCAGCGGAAGGATTCAAAGTGCTCTGCACCGGGCAGCTCGCGCGCCAGCACCGGCCGCCACTCCAGCGGTCCGGGAATCACCTGCAGGACGCGCTCGGCGGCGAGGTAGGCCAGGGGGCTGGCGAGGTCGAAGTAGAAGGCCGCGTCCACTCCGCAGAGCGTATCCCTCGTTTGGAAAGAGCGCCGGTCATCACGCGTCTTCGGCAGGCCGGTG
This sequence comes from uncultured Solirubrobacterales bacterium, assembly GCA_963814085.1. Classification (GTDB taxonomy): domain Bacteria; phylum Actinomycetota; class Thermoleophilia; order Solirubrobacterales; family Solirubrobacteraceae; genus Palsa-744. The sequence goes on from CAWFBP010000003.1 coordinate 319,430, forward strand.
TCTATGCCGGGATGGCCGCTCAGCCGTGGATCAGCCAACCGTCGGTGGCGCGCCCGGCCTCCATCACGGCCTCAGAGAGAGTCGGGTGGCCGTGGATGATGCGCGCGACCTCCGGGAAGCCCCCCTCCAGCGCGCGCACGTTGACGAGCTCCTGGATCAGCTCGGTGGCGCGGCTGCCGACGATGTGGCCGCCGAGCAACTCCCCGTACTTGGCGTCGCCCACCAGCTTGACGAGGCCGGCGCGGTCGCCGTAGACGATGCCGCCGCCGACGGCGCCGTAGGGCACCTTGCCGACGACCACGTCGTGGCCCTGCTCGCGGGCCTGCTCCTCGGTGAGGCCGAACGAGCCGACGTTGGGCGTGCAAAAGGTGGCGCGGGGGATGTCGATGTAGGCGAGCGGGTGGGTGGGCAGCCCGGCGGAGTCCTCCGCGGCGATGATGCCCTCGTCGGAGGCCTTGTGCGCGAGCGCGGGTCCGGGGACGAGATCGCCGATCGCGTAGATCCCCGCTGCGGTGGTGCGCAGCGCCCCGTCCACCTTCACGAGCCCGCGCTCGTCGAGCTCGACTCCGGCGGCGGCGAGGCCGAGCCGGTCCACGTCAGGTCCACGCCCGGCGGCGATCACGAGGTAGTCGACCTCGGCGGACTCACCCGCGGATGCACCGCCGCCCGAGCTCTCGCCGCCGGAACCACCGCTCCCGGAGGAGCCGCCGCCTCCGGCGGACCCGCTCGTGTAAGTGAAGCTCACACCCGTCTCGCCGGCGCGCACCCCCTCGATCGGCGTGGCGGTGAGAACCTCGATGCCCTGGCGCTTGAGCCCGCGCTCCACCAGACGTGAGATGTCGGCGTCCTCGGTTGGGAGCACGCGCTCGAGCACCTCGAACAGCAGCACCTCGCTGCCCAGCCGCGCAAAGCCGGAGGCGATCTCCGCCCCCGAGGCGCCCGCACCCACGACTGCCATGCGCCGGGGCAGCTCTGGCAGCGCCCATGCCTGCTCGGTGCCGATCACACGCCCGCCCAACTCCACGCCGGGGATCGAACGCCCAACGGAGCCCGTCGCGAGGATCACCGTAGCGGCCTCGAGCTCCTCTTCGCCGACGCGCACCTTGACCCCCCCCGCCCGCCGGCCGCGCTTCCCGTCCCATCGGTGGCAGGCGCGAGTGTGGCCTCGCCCGCGAGCACGTCGATCCCGTTTTTCTTGAACAGGCCGCCCACTCCGCCGGTGAGCGTCCCCACGACTTTCTCGCGTCGCGCCTGCACGGCGGGGTAGTCGACCTCGACGGCCGGCACGCGCAGCCCGAAGTCGCCCGCCTCGCGGATCTCACTGAGCAGGTCGGCCGAGCGCAGCACTGCCTTGGCGGGGATGCACGCGTAGTTCAGGCAGCGTCCCCCGACCTTGTCCCGCTCGATCACGACTGTCTTTTTCCCGAGTTGGGCAGCACGGATCGCGGCGACATACCCGCCCGGTCCGGCGCCGATCACGATGCAGTCGTAGGAGCCTGCCACGGTGGGGCGAGCCTATCGCAGCTTGTCGGCGTCCCGTTCGCCGGCTTGCATGCGGCCCATCACGCGCACCAGCTTCCAGAACAGCCAGCCGCCCATCCCGATGCTGAGCAGGCACAGGACGGCGGCGAGGATCGTGGTGGCGATCACCAGCGCCAGCGAGGTCACGAGGATCTGGAAGGCCAACAGTGCCTCGAATCCGAGCACCGCCCAGTAGCGCCGCCGATACATGCCCACCGCCAGCGCGGCAAGCACGAGTGCGATGAAGATGCCGCCAGGCGCTGAGCCACCGTGGCTGCGCAGGTTGTGGATGGTGAGCGCGCCCACCGCCACCCCGATCGCGACCAGCGCCGCCACCCCCACCGCGACCAGCAGCGCTGCGGGCCGCTCGCCCTCGGCAAGGGGTTGCAGTGCGCCGCGCGCCTGTTCGTCCTTCAACTCCGTGCGCGAGCGCGTATCGAAACCGAGCGCCTGGCGCAGAGTGCGTGCAGCCATCTCGGGGTCCGCCGCATCGGCTATTGCCCGTACCACCGCCACACGCTGGGCGCCTGCCTCGATCGCGGTCTCGATGTTGTCGCCGTCGATGCCACCGATCGCAAAGAACGGCAATCGCGAGTGCCCGGAGGCATAGCTGACGAGTTCCAGACCGACCGCGGGGCGACCGGGCTTGGTCGGTGTCGCGTAGACGGGACCCACGCCCACGTAGTCCACATTGGTCATGCCCCCGCCGTCGATCTCCACCGGGGCGTGCGTCGAGAGGCCGATCAGCAGGTGCGGGCCGACAAGTTCTCGCACCTGTGCGACCGGCGTGTCCTCCTGACCCACGTGTACCCCGTCGGCACCGGCCGCCAGCGCCACCTGTGGGCGATCGTTGACGATCAGCAATGCCCCCATCTGCGCGCAGACCACGTGAGCGGTGCGCGCCACTTCGGTGAGCTCCTCGTCTGAGAGGTGCTTATCGCGTAGCTGCACGATGTCCACGCCGCCCGCGATCGCCGCACGCAGGACGCCGGTCAACTCCCGGCCGCCGGGTTTGGAATCGCAGACCATGTATAGGCGCGCCGCCGCGAGGCGGGCACGCCTCCGGTCGCCTATGTTCGGGGCGGGCATGCGGCCAAGTCTCGCATGAGCTCCAGCCGCGGCGGGGCTAGCATCAAACACATGCCCAGCAACGATCGAGCGTTTGACGTGGCAGTCGTCGGCGGCGGCATCGTCGGCCTCGCGGTGGCCTGGCGCGCGCGGCTGCATGGGTTGTCGGTGACTGTGTTGGAGCGCGGCGCGATCGGCGCGCAGTGCGCGTCTGGGGTCGCCGCCGGGATGCTCGCCCCGGTCTCCGAGGTCGAGTTCGGGGAGGCTGGGCGGCGTGTGCTCGAGCTCGGGTTGCGCTCGGCGCAGATGTGGCCAGACTTCGCTGTCGAGCTGGCGCAGGAGGCCGGCGTCGAGGTGGGGCTGCGCCAGAGCGGCACGTTGGTGCTCGCGCGCGACGAGGACGAGGCGCGCGAGCTGGAGCGTCAGCTGGCGCTGCGCGAGTCGCTCGGCTTGCGCGCCACGCGATTGCGGCCCAGCGCCGCGCGCGAGCTCGAGCCGGCGCTCGCGCCGACATTGCGGCTGGCGTTGGAGGCGCCCGACGACCACAGCGTCGATCCGCGGCTGGTGCTCGCCGCACTGCGGCGTGTGTGCGAGCGCAGCGGAGTGGAGATTCGCGAGCAATCCCCCGTCGCGAGGGTCGACGTGGAGGGCATGGGCGCAAGCGGGCTCGGCGTCCAGGGGGCCACCGCCGATCATGACATCGCCGTGCCGGATGGATCGGAGGGCGCTGTCACCGGTGCGGTTCTCGTCACGGGTGAGCGCGTGAGTGCCGGGCAGGTCGTGCTCGCCGCCGGCGCGTGGAGCGGCGAGATCGCGGGGCTGCCCGCCCATGCGCGCGTGCCGGTGCGTCCGGTCAAGGGGCAGATCCTGCGGCTGCGCGATCCCGCCGGGCCGGGGCTGCTGGAGCGGGTGGTGCGCTTCGCGGGTGGCTACATCGTGCCCCGCGGCGACGGGCGCTACGTACTGGGCGCCACAGTGGAGGAGCGCGGCTTCGAGGAGCGCCCGACGGCGGGCGGAGTCTATGAGCTGCTGCGCGCTGCCCGCGAGCTGGTGCCCGGCGTGCTGGAGCTGCAGATCGAGGAGATCTCGGTGGGCTTCCGGCCGTCTACCCCCGACAACACACCCGTGATCGGCGCCGGCGCGATGGAGGGGCTGGTGTGGGCTACCGGGCACCACCGCAACGGCATCCTGCTGGCGCCTCTCACTGCCGAGCTCGTCGCGGAGGCATTGGTGGGGGTGGCGGCGTGATCTACCTGAATGGGCAGAGCTCCGACCTGCCGGCCGGCGAGACCGTGGCCGGCGCGCTTGGTCGGCTCGGACTGGCCGTCGATGCGCGCGGCGTGGCGGTGGCCGTCGACGGCGAGGTCGTTCCGCGCACTGCCTGGGAGACGTTCGCGCTCTCCACAGATGCCCGCGTGGAGGTGCTCACCGCGATGCAGGGAGGATGATGGGTGGGCGATGAGCGCGATTCGCTCGACATCACCCGACCAGCCCGCCGCCGATTCTGGCGCTCTGATGGGCGCTCCGGCGGCCGGTCGCGTCAACGATGCCACTGCGTCTGAAGTTTCGTCCGCGGTCTCCCCGCACACTGACGCTCTGGCCGATTCGCCTCTCACGATCGCCGGGTGCACCATGCACTCGCGCCTGCTGCTCGGCACAGGCGGCTTTCTCTCGCTAGAGCTGATGGCGGAGGCGATCCGTGCGAGCGGCAGCGAGCTGGTGACGGTTGCACTACGACGGGTTGACCCGCAGGCGCGTGGCTCGCTGATCGACGTGCTCGCCGACACCGGCGTGCGACTGCTGCCCAACACCGCCGGCTGCCACACCGCGCGCGATGCCGTGCTCACCGCCAAGCTCGCCCGCGAGGCGTTTGCCACCGAGTGGATCAAGCTGGAGGTGATCGGCGACGAGGACACCCTCCTCCCCGACGCCCCCGAGCTGCTGCGCGCCGCCGAGGAGCTGGTCGACGAGGGCTTTACCGTGCTCCCCTACACCACCGACGATCCTGTACTCGCCCGACGCCTGCAGGATGTCGGCTGCGCCGCGGTGATGCCGCTCGGTGCCCCGATCGGCAGCGGCATGGGCATTCGCAACCCCTACAACCTCGCTCTCCTGCGCCGGGCGGTGAGCGTGCCGGTGGTACTGGACGCCGGCATCGGCACCGCGTCCGATGCCGCTCTGGCGATGGAGCTTGGCTGCGAGGCCGTGATGGCCGCCTCGGCGATCTCCCGCGCCGAGGATCCCGTGCGCATGGCGCGAGCGATGCGCCTCGCCGTGGAGTCCGGGCGACTTGCCGGCACCGCCGGTCGCATCCCTCGCCGCCTCTACGCCACGGCTTCTACGCCTGAGGAGGGCCTCGCCGAGTTTCAGTAGGACGTGCGCGCTACCCGACGACTTCGATCGTCCCGCAATGAGATGGGAGCCCGCCCGCCCGAGCAGGCCCTCCCCCTGGGCCCCCTCCCGTTGGGGTCGCGTGGTGCGCGGAGGCCGCTGCTACCCGACGACTTCGATCGACCCGTTCATCGTCGTCGGGTAGTAGGTGCACTCGTAGTGAATCACGCCGGGCTTGTCGAGTTTCAGTTCGAAGCTGCCGCCTTCGCCGAGGTCCTTGGAGGCGAACTTGTACGGCCCGCCCTCGCTCGTGACATTGCACTTCTCGGGGTCTTCGTTGGTCCACTTGATCGTGCTGCCAACCTTCGTCCGCACCGTGTCGGGGTCGATCGCGATGTTGCGGTAGGCAATCTGCACGACCCCGCTCTTCGCCGGTTCGGAAGAGGAGGGTGAGGCATATTTGGGGGTGGTGACCACTTTCAAACCGCTGCTGGCGGCGGTTTTGGACTTCGCCGTGGCGGCGCCCGGAGTCGTGATCGTGGTCGTCGAGCCGCTCGACCCGCAGCCCGCGGCTGTCAGCACAAGCGCCGCACAGGCCACTCCGAAGGCCACCGCGACTGAGATAGTCCTTGCGGGCAACACACCATTCCCCCCTCTCACGGTCAACCTTCCCTTCTGTGCCATTTCTCCTCCGTGCGTCGGCCTGCAATACGGCGATGTCGGTCTCAATCGCTGTCCCCGCATGCCAGCCTAGCCTAGACTGGCGCTCCCATGACATCTCACGAATCGCCACCCAGCGCCGGGGCTGCGCTCCAGAGCGTCGCGACGCGTGGGCCCGGGGAGTCCGGGGAGCCCAGGACCCCGCGCCACTTCCTCACCGGAGCGGAGTTGAGCGCCGCCGAGCTCGACGGGCTGCTGACTCGCGCGGGCGCGCTAAAGGCCGCGCCGCTCACCTCCCGGGCACTCGCCGGGCGCAGCGTGGCGCTGATCTTCCAGAAGCCCTCCACGCGCACCCGCGTGTCGTTCGAGGTGGGCATCCACGAGCTGGGCGGCCACGCCGTGGTATTGCGTAGCGATGAGCTGCAGCTTTCCCGAGGAGAGTCCCCGCGCGACACGGCGCTTGTGCTCTCCAGGCACGTCGCGGCGGTGGGGTTGCGCACCGGCGCGGACGACCTGCTTGAAGAGCTCGCCGCCCACAGCACGGTGCCGATCGTCAACATGCTCAGCGCCCGCCACCATCCCTGCCAGGCGCTCGCCGACCTGCTCACGCTGCGCGAGTGCTACGGCGAGCTGGAGGGGCTGCGTTTGGCGTATGTGGGCGACGGCAACAACGTCGCCCGCTCGCTCGCCGTGCTGGGCACGCTCGCCGGGATGCACGTTGCCGTTGCCTCGCCCCCCGGCTACACGCTGGAGCCCGACCTTGCGCTGCCCGCCGGCGCCGGCGGGCGACTGACGCTGCACTCCGATCCCTACGAGGCGGTGGAGGGAGCCTGCGCGGTGTACACGGACGTGTGGGTGAGCATGGGCGATGAGGCCACCGCCCGCGAGCGGCGCGAGGCCCTGGCGGATTACCGCGTCGATGACGCGCTGCTGGACGCGGCGGCGCCAGGCGCGTTCGCGATGCACGACCTGCCCGCGCACCCCGGTGAGGAGATCACGTCCGAGGTGATGTACGGCGTGCGTCAGCGCATCTGGGAGCAGGCCGAGAACCGCCGCCACGCGCAGAAGGCGCTGCTGGAGTGGCTGACATGAACGCGCATACCCCTGCGGGGGCGGGTGGGATCCCGTTCAGTCCGTCCCCGATCGCTCGCATCCCCTTTCAGCAAGCACGCCACGCGGGGTGGGTGGGCGATATGTGCCTTGTCCAGCTTGCCCTGCGCGCTCATGTCGGTCTTGCATGTGTGCGGCATGAGTGAGCGGCCGGAGCGCGGCCAGGAGCTGGAGCTGACGGTCGACTCGCTCGCCTACGGCGGCGAGGGCGTGGCGCGGCTGGGGGAGCACGGCTACGTGGTGTTCGTCGCCGGCGCCGTTCCCGGCGACCGCGTGCGGGCGGTGGTGTACAAGCGCAAGCGCAACTACGCCCATGCCCGCACGCTGGAGATCTTGCAGGCCGGCGCCGAGCGGATCCCCCCGCGCGCCGAGCACCCCGGTGTGCCGTGGCAGGTGCTCCCCTACGAGCGCCAGCTGGAGATCAAGCAAACCCAAGCCCAGGATGCGCTGCGCCGGCTGGGCGGCTTCGAGGGCTTCGCGGTCGAGCCGATCGTGCCGGCGCTCGAACAGTGGCGCTACCGCAACAAGCTCGAGTACTCATTTGGCCACGACCTGCACACCGGCGAGCTGGTGTGCGGCTTCCACGCCCCCGCCGGCTGGAACATGGTGCTGGCGATCGACGACTGCATGCTGGCCTCCGAGGAGGGCAACCACGCCCGCCGGGTGGCGATGCGCTGGTGCCGCGAGCAGGGGCTGCGCGCGTGGAGCCGCGGCGGCGAGGAGGGCGGCGGCCTCGGCGATCGCCCCGGTGAGGCCGCCCACAGTGGCATTGCTCGCAACGGTGGCGCACCGGACGGCGAGCTCGCGGACAATGGCGCACCCCGTCGTGGCGAGGCTGCATCGGCACAGGAGCGGGCCAGGTCTGACACCCCCGGCCCAGGTCGGCGCGGGTCGGCGCGTGGCGAGGAGCGCACCGGCCCCGGCCCCGATGGACGCGCGCTGTTGCGCAACCTCGTGGTGCGCGAGGGCCGGCGCACGGGCAGGTTGCAGGTGCGCATCGTCACCACCGAGGGCGAGCTCGACGCGCCCTCGCTCGCGGCGGCGCTCGCCGCCGAGTTGGGCGAGCGGCTATCGGGGGTGCTGTGGACGCGCTCGCGCCAGCTCGCCGAGACGACCGCCGGCGGGGAGACCGAGCTGGTGTGGGGGGATGCGGAGCTGCCCGAGCGCGTCGGAGAGCTGGAGCTGCGGATCTCCCCCGAAGCGTTCTTTCAAACCAACACCGAGATGGCGGAGGTGTTGTACGGGATCGCCGCCGAGTACGCCGCCCTGGAGGGCTGGGAGCGCGTGTACGACCTGTACTGCGGTACCGGCACGATCGCGCTGGCGCTCGCGCCTCGCGCCGGAGAGGTGTGGGGGATCGAGCTCGTCGAGCAGGCCGTCGCCGACGCGATCGCCGCCGCGCGGCGCAACGAGATCGCAAACGCCCACTTCTTCGCCGGCGACGCCCGCCTCGCGCTGCCCGAGCTGCTCACCCGCGCCGGGCGCCCCGACGTGCTCGTCGTCGACCCGCCCCGCGCCGGGCTCTCGCAGAAAGTGGTGCGCCGGATCATTGAGGCGGGGTCGCGACGGATCGTGTACATATCCTGCAACCCCACCACGCTCGCCCCCAACGCCGCACAGCTGGCAGAGGCGGGGTGGACGCTGCGCAAGGTGCGCCCGGTGGATATGTTCCCGCAGACCCACCACGTGGAGTGCGTCGCGCTGCTGGAGCGGGCGTAGAACACCGGATATACGTCCCCTCCCATTATTGCGTAGATCCTCACGAGTCTCTCAGCCGGACGATCGAGAGAGAAACACCTGTTGCCTTGACGCGAGGCCAAAGTTAGCGTTCGCCAGTATCGTGACGATACTGAGGTTGTTCGTCGGGCTAGTGTGCGTGGGAGCGCTGTTCATGTCGGCGCCGGCACTCGCGGCCGGACGGACGGACGATGTGGCCGCCACGCAGGCGTACCTGCGCGCGAGCGAGTCATATACGCGACGCGCATATGCCGAGGCGGCGGCGAGCGCCGCTGCGATTGAAGCTCGCGCAAGCGAGATCGCCACGGAATGTCCATCTGCTCTGACCTACGCTCCGCGCGAAACGGCGTTCGAAGTACTCGGCGAAGTGGCGGACCTGACGGCGGTGTATGCGGACGTGGCGCCGGTGCGCTCAGCGACACTGCGTCTGGCCCACGCGATCGCGCATCTGAGCTGGAGCAGTCGCAGGCTCACACGGGTCGTGCGCTCCCAGGCCGTCGCGGAACGCTCGATCGCGACGCTTGCGCTGCCCGATGTGTGCGCCGACATCGCCGCCTGGAAGGCGAGCGCGTACGCGACACTGCCGCCGAGCGCGACGAGGTTCCTCGAACTTTTGGACACGATCGGAACGGCCGGCGCGACATCCGAAGAATCGCGTGGAGCGGTCATCGCGCGTCTGCTTAGGCCCTACGAGAGCCCGAGCGAGAGACGGACCCTTAGGCGCATGGCACAGCTTGAAGCGCGGACGGGTAGAACGCTGATGGCGGCGAGTGAAGCCGCCCGGACGAAGCTCGCGGCCGCGCTCGGGGTCTCGGCGCTGTGAGCCCGTGCGCTTGCGTGTCAGCCTTGCTCGCGCTCGCCTGCGCGGCGCTGTCGCTGATGATGCCCTCCGACGCCAGCGCGCAGCCGGCCTCGCTTGCGTTCGGGGCGTGTCGTCCCACGCAGATCATCGTCCCCGCGGCCGGCCTGCAGTGCGCCACGCTGGACGTGCCCTTCGACCGCACCGACCCGGCCGTCGGGGATATCGCGCTCGCGGTTCAGCGCGTACCCGCGAGCGCACCGCGTGCGGGGGTGATCGTGCTGCTCGCGGGCGGTCCCGGTCAGCCGGCGCTGCCGGCGTTCGAGGCGCTGCTCGCGCCGCTCGCGCACGAGCCCGCTCTGCGGAGCTTCGAACTGGTGGCGTTCGACCAGCGTGGGACCGGCCAGTCGGAGGGGTTGCAGTGCCTGCAAGACGGCGGGCCGCTCAAGGGAGGGCTGACGTCTTATCTGGGCGCATGCGGAATCGAGCTCGGCGCCACACGCACGCTCTACACGAGCCAGGAATCCGTCGAAGATCTCAACTCGCTGCGCCACGCGCTCGACGGCACGCCGCTGTCGCTGGTCGCCGTCTCCTACGGCGGGCGCGTCGCGGGCATGTATGCGCGCGAGTACCCACAGGGCGTCGCGCGCATGGTGCTCGACTCGCCCACGCCGCCCGCGGGAGTCGATGCGCTCGACGAGCAGCGCCTGCACGCGCTGCGGAGGGTGCTCAACGAAGGCATCTGCGGCGCCGGCGCCTGCCGCTCTTTCTCGAGCGACGTCTACGCCAACCTGACCCGTGTGGTGGCGGAGCTGCGCCACCACCCGCTGCACGCGATGATCTACAACGCGCGCGGCCGTCTGCGGCCGGCGAGCGTGACCGAAGCGGGGCTCCTGCGCCTGCTCCTCCAGCTCGACCTCTCGCCGCCTGAGCGCGAGCTAGTGCCCGCCGCGCTCGTCGCGGCCGCCCACGGCAACGCTGCGCCGCTCGCGCGTCTGACGCACTCCCTGCAGGCCGAGGCACCCGGCAGCGGCCTCGCCTCCCCGCTCGCCGAAACCGTGCCACCCACCGAAGTCCTCCCCTCCGGCCCCCTCGGCGACGGGGCATTCGCGGCCGCGGCGCCCCCGATCGACTCGGCGATCTCGATCGCGCTGTTCGAGGCCACCTACTGCGTCGAGAACGAACTGCCGTGGTCGCCGGACTCCGCTCCCGCCGGGCGCGCCGCCACGCTTCGCGGCTGGCTGGCCTCGCTGCCCGCCGGCGCCACCGCGCCGTTTGCCCCCGCCACGGTGGCCGCCGGGTCCACGATCTCGCTGTGCATGGACTGGCCGGCGACGCCGCCCGCGCCGCCCTCCCCGACGGGCGCCTCGGCGACTCCCACGCTCATCCTCTCCGGCGATGAGGACCTACGCACTCCCTACGAACAGGACCTCACGGTCGCGGCGGGCTACAGCGACGCGCAGCTGCTCAGGGTTCCGGACGTCGGGCACTCGACCGTCAGCACCGACCGGACCGGCTGCGCCAGAAGGGCGATGATCGAGTTCATCGCTACCGGGCAGGCACCCGCGTCGTGCCCTGGCTCGCGCGAAGCGCAGGCCCTCCCGCTTCCGCCGTCCTCGCTCGGCAAGGTGCCCGCAGCGGCGTCGAGTTCGCGTATCGCCGGGAAAGTCGCGATCGCGGTGGCGATGACGCTTGAGGACCTCTTTGGTCACCCGGGCCTCTCGGGTGGAGGGCTGCGTGGTGGCTCCTGGGCTAGGCGGCCTCGTGGGATCGCCCTGCACGGCATGCTCGACGTGCCCGGCGTTGCCCTCAGCGGCGCTATACGCCTGGGAGACAGCATCGGCGCGATCGCAGGTCATCTGAGCGTTCGCGGTCGCCTCTCCGGTGAGCTCACCCTACGCGGGCTCCTGCTCAGCGGCCGCTTGGGCGGAGCGCGGGCGCACACGCGCCTCGCCGCGCTGTAGACGCCCGTGGCCCACGTACGCACAGCGCCAGTCTGCGCGAGCGCGGCGCCTGGCTCAGTGCGGGTGGTGGACCCGGCTGCGCAGTGCGTCCTCGTCCCCGTGGTCTGCCAACAGGTTGGACAGCGTCTGCACCCACTGAGGGATCGCGTGCTTGGTGCGGGGCATCGTCGCGTCGAAGGTGAAGATCATCCCGTGGTGCCCCTCGCCTGCGGCCAGGAGCTGGTCGTGGATCGCATGGAAGTCCGCGATGACGTGCTCGACCGGGACCTCCAGGTAATCGGCGGCCTCCTCGATGGAGTTGCCGTTCTGCTTGATGGTCGTGACGACATCGGCGACGTCCAGTCAACGGCGCCGACATGAGGGTGCTCCACGGGATAACGCGGCATCATGCGACGAACGACTCGGCAGGCCGCTGGTGAGCATGGACTCCGAGTACTCTTCCCGCGCGATGCGCGCCGCCACCATCCGCGACAAGGAGATCGTGGTCGAGGAGCACCCCGATCCAGTGCCGGGAACGGGCGAGGTGCTCGTCCGCGTGCGCGCGGCGGGGCTCAACGGCGCCGACATGATGCAGCGCCGCGGCCTCTACCCGGCGCCACCGGGCTCGCCGCAGGACATCCCGGGGATGGAGCTGGCGGGCGAGGTCGCCGCGCTCGGCCCGGGGGCGGAGCGCTTCGCGCGGGGCGAGCGCGTAATGGCGATCGTTGGCGGCGGCGCGCAGGCCGAGCTGTGCGTGGTGCACGAGCGCCAGCTGATGCCTGTCCCCGACGCCCTGGGGTGGCCGGCCGCGGGGGGGGTGCCCGAGGTGTTCACGACTGCCCACGACGCACTGTTCGTTCAGGCACAGCTGCGCCCCGGCGAGCGCCTGCTCGTGCACGGCGGCGCCGGGGGGGTCGGGACCGCGGCGATCCAGCTTGCTCGCGCGAGTGGCGTACGAGTGACGGCGACCGTGCGCCGAGAGGAGTCCCGGCCCGAGGTCGCGGCGCTCGGGGCCGAGGCGATCGCGCCCGAGGGCTTTACGCAGCATGGGCCGTTCGACGTGATCCTGGAGCTCGTGGGTGCCCCCAACATGGAGGACAACCTGAACGCGCTCGCCACCGGTGGGCGAATCGCCGTGATCGGCGTGTCCGCCGGGGCCAAGTGCGAGCTCAACCTACTGGCGCTGATGGGCAAGCGCGCGCGCATCCACGGCTCCACGCTGCGCGCACGGCCGCTGGAGGAGAAAGCGCTGGCGGCCCGCCGCCTGGAGCGCGAAGTGCTGCCGCTGCTTGCCTCTGGTGCCCTCACCGTGCCGATCGCCGCGACCTTCCCGCTTGAGGATGCCGCCGCCGCGTACGACCGCTTCGCAGCCGGCGGCAAGCTCGGCAAGATCATCCTCGACATCTCATAGACCAGGCCGCATGCGGCCTGGTCCGGGGCAGCGCATGCGCTGCCCCGCCCACCGGCGCATGCGCCGGTGGGAACAGCTAATAAGTCTCAAGCATGCGCGCGGCAGAATGATCAATAAGGCGGCTGCGCGGCCCACCACTCGCCGAGCATCCGGAACGCCTCCCAGAAGGCCCGCTTTGCCTCTTGCCCGTCGAGCGACTCGTCGATGTTGGGCACGTACAGCGCGTCGATCGAGGGGGTCAGCTGCTGGATCTCGCCCAGGCGGGGGGCGAGCGGGCGCGCGAGCGGGATCTGCAGGTCGCCCAGCGCCGCCAGCGCCTCCGCGCCCATCGCCACGACGATCTTTGGCTGCACGATCGCGATCTCCTCGATCACACGTGCCACGCACTCCGGCTCGGCCAGCGAGGAGTCGCCCAGCGGGCACTTCACGCACAGCGTGCCATACACCGCCAGCGGGTCGATCGCCAGGCGCTTGAGCGACTTCATCAGCGCGCCCCCCGCGCGGCCGTAGAAGGCGACGCCCTCCTCGACCTCCGAGGGCATCGGGGAGTGCTTGAGCAGCATCACGTCCGCCTGCGGGTGGCCACTGCCGAGCACCGGCATCAGGTTGCCGCGCGGGCAGTGCGGGCACGCCTGCAGATCGCGCGTGAGCGTGTTGAGCTCGCGGATCGCTCGCTCCAGATACTTCTCGCGGATCTCATCATCGGTTGCCGGCATCGACGCCGTTGGTTTTGACGGCGCGGCGGCTTGTCCTTGGAGCTGCATCAGGCGTTGCGAGGCGGCCGATGGCCTTACCCCTCCGGGACCCGTCACCGCGATCGCTCGTGTGCCGGTGGGTCGGCTTGCCTTTCCTTGCTCAGCTCGACCCTCGATCGCCTCGTGGCTCGCTTCGCCAATCATGGAGTCATTTTGGGGTCGTTGCTGGTGGCACGCCGCACTCGCCGCGCCCTTCTCGCCCTCCGCGCCGAGGCCGGCGTGGCGCGCGTCTCCAGGAACTTCAGCGCCTGCACGTACAGCAGGCTCGTCGGGCGCGTCACGATCTCCGCGTCGCGCAGCGACTGCAGGAACTCCTGCGGGCCCTCGAAGTCGCGCATCCTCACCCGCACCGAGCCGAGACCCTGCGCGACGTGCGAGTCCGAGCCGGCGCCCGCCGGAATCCGATACTTGGCGGCGAAGCGCGCCGCCTCCTCGTTGAACGCGCCGATCGCCACGCGCGGGTTGAACACCTCGATTGCATCCACCTCGTCGAGCACCGGCAACAGGTGCTCGTAGTCGGGCACCGCGTGCATGCGGTCGAACGGGTGCGGCACATACACGATCCCGCCCTGGCCCTTGATCTCCGCCACCGTCTCCGCCAGCGTCATCCCGCGCGGGATGCGCTCCTCGATGAACAGCCCGATCACCTCGCCTTCGGTGGCGGTCTTCACCTCCTCGCCCACGATCACCTTGACGGGCGGGTGGGGATCCGATCTGTTCGCCTGCGCGCGGGCCTCCAGCGCCCCCGACACCTCATTGTGATCGGTCACCGCGATCGCCCCCAATCCCTGCTCGCGAGCGGTTGCCAGCAGCACCTCCACCGGGGTGGCGCAGTCATGGGAGTGGTCGGTGTGCATGTGCAGATCCACGTCGATCAGCGGCCTCCCCGCCAGGCGCCGGCGCAGCGTGGGATCGCCCCGCGGCGCGCGCCGGCGCGCGGCCAGCTCCCGGTAGATCCCCTCGATCTCGTCTGCAACCTTGCTCCACCCGTGCTCCCAGGCGCCCGGCGAGCCGCCCGAGCTGGCGTTTGCGGCGACCTCGGCGCCCGTCTGCTCCGCCTCGCTCGCCGCCGGGGCTACCAGCCGATAGTCGGCCGGGAAGTGGCGCTCCATCAGCCGCGCCGTCTCCGGGAAGCTCGCCGTGCGCGCATCCAGCCGTCCGAAGAACGTCGTCACGAAGCGGCGTCCCAGCAGCGTGGAGAGCAGCCGCTCGGTCGGTGCGTGGAAGGAGCCTACGTTCAGGGCGCGCGAGTGGCGCAGCGCTGCGTTGGATGTTCCGAGGCCCACCCACCCCGCGAACGGCTCGTGCACGTGGACGAAGTCCAGCTCCACCATGCCCAGCAGCTCCTCGATCGTGCGCGCCACGTCGATCGGCAGGGCCCGTGCCGGTCTGCTCGACCCGCTCGGCACGTCCAGCGCCTCTCCTACCGCGATCACCCCCGGCTGCCCGCCGTCGGTGCCCTCCAGCAGGCTCTGCGGCTGCTCGCGGGCCGCCCGCAGCGCGCGTCGCGACGCGCGCACCCGCTCCTGTGAGCGCGAAGGGGCGAGGATCAGCACACGGTGTCCTCGCCGCGAGAGCTCCTCCGCGACCCTCCGCACGTACACGTTGACCTCGTTCTCCTGGGCCTCCCACGGGTAGGGGGTGACGTGGGCGATCGCGAACGGCGCGGCCATCGCCTCCAGGTTAGTTGTCCCCGCCCACTGCTGGGGCACGGCGCAGCGCAGGCACGGCTACTTCGAGGCGCGGGCGGGCTTCGCGGCTTTTGCGGCTTTGCGCCCCTGCGCCGGTGGGATTGACCGTCCGGGCGGGCGGGGGCCGGATCCGCGTGCGTACTTGGCGATGAACTTCTCCGTCTCCATGCGTGCCTCGTCGTCGGGGCGCTGGCGGTGGGGCGACTTCATCAGGTAGGACGACGGCCCGTCCAGCTGCCCGGCGACGCCGTGGTTGAGCGCCAGCTTGCAGCAGCGCACCGCGTCGATCACGATGCCCGCGGAGTTGGGGGAGTCCCACACCTCGAGCTTCAGCTCCGCTGTCAGCGGCACGTCGCCGAAGGCCTGGCCCTCCAAACGGATGTGCGCCCACTTGCGGTCGGTCAGCCACGGCACGTAGTCGGACGGCCCCACGTGTACGTCGTTGGCGGGCAGCGCGTCCTCCATGATCGAGGTGACGGCGTTGGTCTTCGAGATCTTCTTGGACTCCAGCCGCTCGCGCTCGAGCATGTTGTAGAAGTCCATGTTGCCGCCCACGTTGAGCTGTGAGGTGTGCACGATCCGCACACCGCGGTCGCCAAACAGGCGCGCGAGCGCGCGGTGCACGATCGTGGCGCCCACTTGCGACTTGATGTCGTCGCCCACGATCGGCAATCCCGCCTGCTTGAAGCGCCGGTCCCAATAGTCCTCACGCGCGATGAACACGGGGATGCAGTTGACGAACGCGCACCCTGCCTCCAGCACCTGCTCGACATACCACTTGGTCGCCTGCTCGGAGCCCACGGGCAGGTAGGAGACGACCACGTCGGTGTGGGTCTCCTTCAGGATCTTCACGATGTCCGCAGTCTCGCCCGGGGCCTTCACGATCTTCTCTTTGAGGTACTTGCCGAGGCCATCGTGGGTCATCCCGCGGTGCACCGGCACCCCGAGCTTCCTGGGAACCGCCCGGTCCCCGGTGGCGAACTTGATTGTGTTGTTCTGCCCCGCCCAAATCGCCGTTCCGAGGTCCTTGCCGACCTTCGCGCGATCGATGTCGAAGGCGGCGGTGAACTCGATGTCGCGCACGTGGTAGCCGCCGAGATCCACGTGCATCAGGCCGGGCACGCGCTGGGAGGAGTCGGCGTCGGCGTAGTAGTGCACGCCCTGCACGAACGAGCAGGCGCAGTTGCCCACGCCGATGATCGCCACCCTCACTTTGTCGCTTCGATAGCGCGCCGCGCCGTTGGTGGTGGCGCCGTTGTCGTTAGTTGAAGTCATCCTCGGAGACTACTCTGCGCGCGCCGCTCGGTAACACCCGGGGGCTCCCCGGCGGGAGTCCTGTGCGTACTCCGCACCGCGTCTCACGCCGGCGTCGAGTCGCGGCTGGCGGCTCAGGCGCTGACGCTCAGGCCGGCGGGCGCGAGAGCTCGCGGCGCACGTGCCAGATGCGCTGAAACACAGTCACCACACTGAGCGCCGCCAGCACATACACCGCGGCCTGCAGCAGCTCGAAGTGCCCGAGCGAGGCGCCTTTGGCGAAGATCAGCCCGATCGAGAGGATCACCACCCGCACCGGGCGCGTGGCGATGCCGACCTTGCACTCCACGCCCAGCGCCTCCGCGCGGGCGCGGGTGTAGGACACCATCAGCGATGCCAGCACCGCCACCACCACCGCGGCGGCGGCCACGCGATTGCCCTGCAGTGCGAAATAGCCGGCCACGGCCGTCAGCACGATCCCCTCCTCGATGCGGTCGAGCGTCGAGTCCAGGAATGCCCCGAACGGGCTGCCCTTGCCGGACATGCGCGAGTAGCGGCCGTCGAGCGTGTCCATCACGGAGCCGACCACGAACGCCACCCCGCCGAGGAAGAACAGGCTTTCCCACACCAGCACGGCTGCCACCACATTCAGCGCGAGGCCCGTCAGCGAGATCGTGTTGGGAGTCAGCCGCGACTCGATCAGGCGGTTGCGCACCAGCTCGCGGCGCTGCCCGCTGCTGCGAAACACGCGCCCGGAGCGGGCCGGCCGGTCTCTGCGCCGTCCCCGCCGTCCCGCTCCGATCGGAGCGCGCCCGGAGCTGCGTCGCCCGGCCGGTCTCGTTGGGGGAGCGTGTCGGGGAGGCATGTGTTCAGTCAGCGAGGAGCGCGTGCGGGTGGTCGGAGGGACGCGTGCGCCGGCCCCCCAAGAACCACAACCTTACAGGCCCTACGTGCTCGCTCCCTCCAACCGCGCCGGGTCCAACCGCGCGGGGGAGAAGCGCCACGCGGCGGGACGCGCGCGCGCCAGCCACAGCGCACCGTAGGCGGAGATCGCGGCGGTCAGTGCGCCAAGCAGGGCGTCGAGGATGAAGTGGTTGGCAGTGGCGATGATCACGAATGCCATCAACAGCGGGTACAGCAGCCACAGGACGCGCAGTGCCCGCCAGCGCACCAAGCGCGCCAGCGGCCAGCCGATCAGCAGCGCGAACGCGACGTGCATCGAGGGCACCGCGGCGTACAGGTTGGTGAGCGCGGCGGTCGTGCCGCTGCCGCCGTGCGCCGTGTCGATGTGCACCCCCGTGAAGTCCGCCACCGGGTCGAAGAAGCCCCACTCCGGCATGAACCGCGGGGGCGCCGTCGGGAACACCGCGTAGGCGACGAGCGCGATCGCCATCGAGATCATCAGCATGTTGCGCACGAAGTAGAACGAGCGGTTGTGACGCAGATAGAGGTAGATCAGCGCACCCACCGTCACGCTGGTCTGGGCGTTGACGTACAGCCAGCTCGACACGTCCATCAGCAGGTGGCTGCTCGCCGCCCACGCCTGGATCGAGGGCTCGACGAACACGTGCAGCGTTTCCTCGATGTGGATCAGCTCGCGCGCGTGCTGGAAGGCGGCCGTGGCCCTCCCCTCGACCATCCCCCTCACCACCCGGTAGGCGAGGTACGCAGCCCCGAAGAGCGCCAGCTGGCGAAGCAGGTCGAGCCATCCCTTTGGCAGTACGCGTGTCTGCGTGACGCGGAGCCGAGCGACCATTGAAGTAGCCTAATCGATGCTCAGGCGCAACGCAGGCCCTGGCTGAAGATCCTGGTAAGAGCTGGTCGACGCCCGTGGGTGTGACACCGGCGGATGGGCCGCCCCGCTTCTCATGTGCAGCGTGGGCCGTGGTCGAAGATGCGCGCCAACGAGAAGGCGATGCCCACCCGGATCGTGCCCGCCGTGCGGGCCTGCACCGTGGTCCAGCCGCGCGGCGCACTGCGCACACATCCGTGCCCCTGCTGGAGCGCCCAGTAGGGGGTGTAGCGCACGCGCACCTCGTAGCTGCCGGGGCGCGGGGCGACGAGCGTGAAGGAGTCGGCTCCTACGGCGGTGAGCCGAGCAGACGCCGCCCCCAGCCCAGGCGCGTCCACGACCGCGTACAGGCGCCAATGCGGCGATCGCCACACTTCGCGCAGGTAGGGCAGCCCGCGCGCGATCAGGCGGCCCTCCGCGGCGCCTGAGAAGTCCAGGCGCACGTCGGGCAGCGCGACGTAGGAGATCGCGTTTTCGTACAGCCACGCGCGGTAGGCCGCGGGCGTCAGCGTTGGTGCGTAGAAGAGCGCGGCGTAGCGGGTGTCGAGCTGGCGCTCCCACCCTCGTGCCAGCAGGATCGAGCCGTGCTCGGGCAGGTACACCGACTCCCAGTGCGCGCCCGTTTGCGGCACCTCCACGCGCAGCGGCGCTCCGTGCGCGCGGTGCTGCAGCTCATTTAGCAGGGGCGCATAGTAGGACGCGTTCACCGACGGGTCCCCCACCAGTTCCGACACGTCGCTGATGGGCGTCTCCAGTTGCCAGTACAGCAGCACCGGGGCCAGCGCCAGCAACGCCAGGCGGTGGTGCTCCCACAGTGCGCCCGCCACCAGCGGCGCCGCAAACAGCTCGCCGAGCCGAGCCGCGTTGCTGCCCACGGGGGTGTGCAGCGCGAAGGAGCCGATCAGCGCCAGTGCATACAGCCATGCCCCCCATGTGAGCACCCGCGCGGCGCGCGGCCGCACGTTGTCGTCGAGGCGGGGAAGCAGCAGCGCGATCAGCGCCACCCCCGCCACCCCCGGCCAGAACACCGAGGGCGCGAACGGCTCGTATCCGCCTTCGGGGAAGACGAGCGCAAACACCACGATCGGAGCCAACGCCACCGTGGCGATCGCGAGCCCGCGCCGTGCATTGCCCGCCAGCGCGTAGGCGACACCGGCTAGCGCAAGGAAGGCGCCGGCGACGGGGCTGGCGAGGGTGGTGAGCAGCGCGAGCACGAGCGCGGCTGAGAAGCGTCCAACCGAAGCCGGGCGACACGCGCCTTCGGCGCTGGTCGATTCGGGGATGCTGGTCGAAACGGGGATGCTCGCCACAGGCGAGCGTCCCCCGGCTTCGGCAGAGCGAGTGTCTCCCTGATCGGTCCCCGTTTCAGCCAGCAGTGCCACCACCGCGAGCAGACCCACCGCGAGCCCGAGGCTGAAGGCCACGCGCCCGGAGAGCATCGTCACCGAGGCGCCGAGCGCGAACGACATAGCCGCGACCCGTGCCCCCGCCATGCCGAAGACGCGCTGCACGATCACACCGAACAGCCCAGCTGCGGCGATCGTGCAGAGCCCCAGCAGCAGCCGCTCGCCCATAAGTGCGCCCAGCGCAGGGGCAAACACCGAGTAGCCGGGGAGGTAGTGGCCGCCATACCAGCCGTTGTCCCACAGGGTCAGCCCGGCACGGGCGAAGACTTCGCCGCGGTAAGTGGCCGCTGCCATGTCGCCGCTCGGCGGCTGCACGATCAGGTAGGCGATCGTCAGCGGGATCGCGGTCGCCAGCGCGAGCGCCCACGGCCTCATCAATTGCGCTTTCACGGGGTGGTGAGGAAGCCGACGACCCGCTCGATCGCGTCGGGGCGGTCAAGCCACCACCAGTGGCCGGCGTCGGGCAGCTCAAGCAGCTCCGCGGCAGGCAGTACGCGCGCGTACTCGGCGGCGAAGCGGGCGGGGATGTAGGGATCCTGTAAGCCCCACACCACCAGCGCCGGCATCTTCAGCCGGTGGAGCTCGGCGCCCGCATGGGCAAGCACCTCGGGCGGGGAGCCGCGATGCAGCCGCAGGATCGCGCGCTGGGTGCCGTGGTCGAAGCGATCGAGCACCGAGTCCAGCCAGGCATCGGGCAGCGGACCTGGGGTGGCGTTGGCGTCGAGTGTGGAGCGGCGCAACGCGTAGCGCGTGGTGGCACCCATCGCGATCTCCCCCACCAGCGGCGTGCGCCACAGGCGCGCGGTGCGGTGCCAGCGGTAGCCGGGGAGGAACGGCACGGCGTTCATCACCACCAGCCGCTCGATTCGCTCGGGGTGGCGCTGCGCGAAGGCGAGGCCCACCGCGCCCCAGTCGTGCACGACCAGCCGCACGCGCTGGATCTCGAGCAGGTCGAGGTACTGCTCGACAAAGCGCGCATACCCGTCGATTGTGTAGTCGAAGTGCGCGGGCTTGCCGGAGCGCCCGAAGCCGGGAAGGTCGGGCGCGAGCCCTCCGCTGCGTTCCAAGAACCCCGTCCTCGCCTCAGCCGCGCGCCGCGGGGATCGCCACGGCAGTCGCCGCCACCACGGCGGTGGGGGCTCCCCGCTGCACGCCGAGGAGCCGAGCCAGTCGTCCGAGCTGGTGGGCACGCCGTGCAGGTACAGCGCCGGAGCCTCGTCGCCGGGGGAGGGCGCGCTGCGCCAGAAGATCGGCAGCTCGCCAAGCTGGGCGGTGTGCTCGCTGACAGTTGGACCCTCAAGCACCGAGCCGAGCATATACCGGCTCCGGCAGAAGCGGGCCGTGTGCCCTACCGTGGCGCGGTGCCCACCGTCGCTGCCTGGACTCCGCCGACTCGCCGCCGCGTGCGTGCGGTGCGCGATCGTCTGCGCGCGGTGTACGGCATCCCGCGCATGGCCCCGCACGGCAACGCGCTGGCCGAGCTGGTGCTGACAGTCCTCTCGCAGAGCACCAACGACCGCAACCGCGACGTGGCCTACCTGCGGCTGCGCGCGCGGCTGGCGACGTGGGAGGCGGTACGCGACGCGCCGTTGGGCGAGGTCGAGGAGGCGATCCGCCCGGGTGGCATCTCGAAGGTGAAGTCGCGGCGCATCCAGAGCATTCTGTGCGCGATCTCCGAAGCCGGAATTGGGAGCTCGGCGGGGATACCCCCAATCGAGGTGAGCGGGTCTCCGCCGCAGGGCGGCGGGCGATCGTGTAACGGGGTGCCGGGCGAGCTCTCGCTGGAGTGGCTGGCGCAGGCTCCGCTCGCGCAGGCACGTGACTACCTGACCAGCCTTCCCGGCGTCGGGCGCAAGACGGCGGCATGCGTGTTGCTGTTTGCATATGGCTTGCGGGATGTTCCCGTGGACACCCATGTGTCGCGCGTCGGGACGCGTCTGGCCCTGCTGCGTGCGGGCGCGCCGTTCGAGGAGCTACACGACCAGATGCTGGCGCTCACCCCTACCGGCGAGGAGCTGGAGCTGCATGTCAACCTCCTGCGCCACGGCCGCCGCACCTGCCATGCGCGCAATCCCGCCTGCGGCGAATGCGCGCTGGCACGGATGTGTCCGAGCCGGTCTGCCTTCTCCGCAGGCTGACGCGCTGAGCGGCTTTCGCAGACCGACGGGCCGGCTGCGCGCAAGACGCGGCGCTGGGTTACAGCCGCCGCTTGGGCCAGGGGGGCCGTCGCAGGCGGGCGAACTCCTGGGTGTGCGAGCACTCGTGCGCGATCGAGTGAGCCTGGGTGTGCGAGCCGCTCGGGGCCGCTGGTTCTGTCGCCTGCGTTGGTCCCACCCAGGGCGGAATCGCCGCCGGAGCGGGTATGTCGCGGGGGTTGCCGGGAAGCGCGGAGCGGGGCGTCAGTGTCGATATCGCCTGCGATCCGGGTGAGTACCAGACGAGCGTCCGTAGAAAGCCCGTGCTTATGATTGAGAACATCCGAACTTCGAAGTATGATCGTTGTTCAGACATGCTTGGCCCCAGCAGGGGGTCCAGATTACCCGGGACTAAGGACAGGGGTCCACCGTACAAATGCCAAGAACAAGCTCACATACTGACAGACTCAACGCCGACGGGGAATGGGTGCCCGCAATTCCCAGCCTGCGCGAACCGCGTTACTCGCAGTCGCTGGAGCGCGGGCTTGCGATTCTGGGCTGCTTCACGCCCGAGCGGCCGGTGCTCGGAATCGCCGACATCGCCGACGAATTGGGCATGAGCCGCAGCACCACCCACCGCTACGTGATCACGCTCGTTGCGCTCGGCTATCTCGAGCAGGGCGCCTCACGCAAGTACCGGTTGGGGCTGCGCGTCACCGACCTGGGGATGTCTGCGCTCAATTCCACTGGGCTGCGCGAGCATTCGCGTCCGTACCTGGAGGAACTGCGCCAGCGCACCTCCTACACCGTCAACTTGGCGGTACTCGACGGTCCCGAGATCCTCTACGTCGATCGCGCCCGCAGCTTCCGCCGCGGGCAGAGCAAGATCGACCTCGGGCTCTCGCTGGGCTCACGGCTACCTGCCTACTGCACGTCGATGGGCAAGCTGCTGTTGGCCTACCTCCCCGAGCACGAGCAGCGCAACCTGCTCGGCGAGATCAAGCTTGCCAAGCGCGGTCCCAACACGATCACCAGCAAGAAGGGCCTGCGCTCGGAGCTCGAGCACGTACGCGAGGAGAGCTTCGCGGTCAACGACGAGGAGCTGGTGCCCGGCCTGCACTCGATCTCCGCGCCCGTGCGCTCGGAGTCGCGGGAGGTGATCGCCGCGGTCAACATGGCGGCGCACAGCTCGATGATCTCGCTGGAGGAGCTCGTCGAGCACCTCGGCCCGCACCTCGTCTCAACGGCCGACCGCATCTCGGCGCGCCTCGGTTATCGACGCGACGACGAGAAGGAGTAGCTCTTTCGACCGACGGCCGCGCGGCTAGCTCAGCGCGCGGCCGTACTGGTTTTCGTAGTAGGCGCGGTAGTCGCCGGAGCGGATCGGCTCCCACCACCACGCGTTCTCGCGGTACCACGCCACCGTCTGCTCGAGTCCCTCGGCGAAGCGCACCCGCGGCTCCCAGCCCAGCGCGCGCACCTTCGCGGAAGAGAGTGAGTAGCGGCGGTCGTGGCCGGGGCGGTCGGTGATGTGCTCGATCAGCGACTCCTCCGCGCCGGTCAGCTCGAGGATGCGCCGCACCACGTCGATGTTGGCGAGCTCGTCGGGGCCGCCCGCGTTGTAGACCTCGCCCGGCGCGCCCCGCTCCAGCACGCAGCCGATCGCTCGCGCGAAGTCGCCGGCGTGGATCCAGTTGCGCACCTGTCTGCCATCCCCATACACCGGCAGCGGATCTCCGTGCAGCGCATTGAGGATCATCAGCGGGATCAGCTTCTCCGGGTATTGGTGGGAACCGTAGTTGTTGGATCCCCGGCAGATGCTCGCCTGCAGGCCGTAGGTGTGGAAGTAGCTCTGCACCAGCAGGTCCGCCCCAGTCTTGGTGGCTGAGTACGGCGAGGACGGTCGCAATGGCGAGGCCTCGGTGAAGGTGCCCACGTCGATCGACCCGTACACCTCGTCGGTGGAGACCTGCAGGTAGCGCAGGCCCCGCTCCCGCGCTGCCTCCAGTAGCACGTAGGTGCCGAGCGCGTGCGTCCTTACGAAGGCGTCGGGCTCGGCAATCGAGCGATCCACGTGCGTCTCCGCGGCGAAGTTCACGATCGCCTCCGGCAGCTGTCCACTCTCAGGGCGGTCGAGCGCCTCGGCCACCGCCTGCGGATCCTCGATGCCACCGCGTAGGAAGCGGAACCCGGCCGTGTCGGCAACCTCCTGCAGGTTCTCCTCACGCCCCGCGTAGGTGAGCTTGTCGAGCACTGTCACCTCGTCGCCGTGCTCGCGCACACGCACCCGGGCGAAGTGCGAGCCGATGAACCCCGCGCCGCCACACACCAAAAGCTTCATGCGCGCATCATTCCAGCTCTTGCTGCCAGATACCCCGCCAGGCCCTCGCGCCAATCCGGCATCGGCAGCACGTCGGCACGCTCGCTCTCCAGCACCGACCAGCCTGGCCGCGGCGCCGCACGCGCCATCTGCTCGCTGCTCACGGCCTCCACGCGACAGGGGCGCTCGGCCTGGCGGAAGATCTCCTGCGCGAACCCGTTCCACGAGATGGCGCCGGCGCCGGTGTGATGCACGAGGCCGCTCACCCCGCGCTCCAGCAGCCCGAGCACCGCCGGCGCCAGGTGCCCCGACCAGGTGGGGGAGCCGATCTGGTCGTCCACGACCTGCACCGCCTCGCGCTCGCCTGCCAGGCGCAGCATCGTGTCGACGAAGTTGCGCCCGTGCACCCCATACAACCAAGCGGTGCGCACCACCGCGTGGCGGGGGGAGGCAGCGAGCACCTGCTGCTCGCCGGCCAGCTTGCTCTGGCCGTACACCGAGCTGGGGCCGGTGGGGTCGGACTCCACGTAGGCGCGCTCGCGTCCCCGGGCATCGAGCGGCGCCCGTCCGTCGAACACGTAGTCGGTCGAGATGTGCAGCATCGGGATATCGGTTGCGGCTGCGGTCCGTGCGAGGTTGCCGGCTCCCGCGGCGTTGACGGCGTAGGCCTGCTCGCGATGGGTCTCGGCCCCGTCGACGTCGGTCCAGGCAGCGCAGTTCAGCACCGCCTCCGGCCGGTGCTCCCGCAGGAACGCCTCCACCGCACCTGCGTCGGCGATGTCGAGCTCGGGCAGATCTACCAGCACCAGCTCGTGTCCCGCGCGCTCGCCGACGCTCCGCACATCGCGACCCAACATCCCGGCGGCGCCGGCGATCAAAATTCTCATCCGCGATCAGCCACAATCACGTAGGGCTCCAGAGCAGGCCCAGGGGCTGCGGGGGTGGGCTCCCGAGGCTCATCAAAGGATCGAGATGTCGGAGTTGTCGCCCACCATGAAGCGGTAGGCGCGTGGCTGGCGGTCGCCGCGGCGCACCCTCACGTTGCGGCCCAACAGCGAAGACTCCATGCGACCGTCGAGGTCGCAAACCGAAGAGCCGGCAAGCAGGATCGAGTGCTCCACCTCCGCTCCGGTGATCGCGCAGCCCTCGCCGATCGCGGTGTAGGGGCCGATGTAGCAATCGCGCAGCTGGGCTCCCGCGCCGATCACGGCGGGGCCGCGCACCCGCGTACGCTCCAGCCGCGCGCCGGGCTCGACCACCACCCGTCCCTCGACCTGCGAGTCGATCAGCTCGCCCTCTACGCTGCGCACGATGTTGTCGAGGATCAGCTGGTTGGCCTCCAGCATGTCCTCGAGGCGGCCAGTGTCCTTCCACCAGCCCCGCACGATGTGGGGCTCCACGCGCAGGCCGGCGTCCACGAGGTGCTGGATCGCGTCGGTGATCTCCAGCTCCCCCCGCGCCGAGGGCTTGATCGCCCGCGCGGCGTCGTGGATTTGGGCGGTGAACATGTACACCCCAACCAGCGCCAGGTCGGTCGCCGGCTCTGCGGGCTTCTCCACCAGCCGCACCACCCTGCCCGTACCCGCGTGGGGTGGGTGGGCACGATCATTTGCCGGTGCCAGCTCTGCGACCCCGTAGTTCTCGGGATCCGCCACCGGCGTCAGCAGGATCAGCGCGTCCGGTCCGTGCTCCCGAAAGGCCGCCACGAGATCGGAGATGCCTCCCTGCAGCAGATTGTCACCGAGGTACATGACGAACGGGCTGCCCGCCAGGAACTCCTCCGCGGTCAGCACCGCGTGCGCCAGGCCCGCGGGCTGATCCTGGACAACATAAGTGATCCGCACTCCGAAGCGCGAGCCATCGCCCGCGGCAGCTTCGATCTCGGGGCCGGTCTCGGGGGCGATGATGATGCCCACCTCTTCGATCCCCGCCTGCGCCATCGCCTCGATCCCGTAGAACAGCACGGGCTTGTTCGCCACCGGCACCAGCTGCTTGGCGCTGGTGTGGGTGATCGGCTGCAGGCGTGTGCCCTTGCCTCCGGAGAGGATGAGTCCCTTCAGCTGTTCCATCGCATCTCCAAGTCGGGAGGGGGTATTGGCGCCCGCCCTTCCGGGCTTGCCCGGGTGGGCGGGCATTGTTCGAGGCGTGTGCCCTTGCCTCCCGAAAGTATGAGCCCCTTCAGTGTCTGCACCTTGGTCTCACCCAACTCAATAGACCCCGCCGAGCTTGCGGTGATCCCAAGTCGCCCGGTCGAGCTCGATGAACTGCATCGCCACCCGTTTGGCGGCTTGCTGGTCGACGATTGCCCCAACCTCCTCCGGCAGCTCGGTCGCCGGGGGTTGCCCCCGAGGGGAGGCGTAGCGGGCGAAGATCTCGTGCCCCAGCACTTTGACGATCTCGAGGTCGCGGTGGATCGCCACCTCGCATTCGAGCATCACCCCGCGCAACTCCTGGTAGACCTCGCCCGCCTCCACCTGCAGGGTCGCGCGTGGGTCGCGCTCCAGATTGCGCACCTTCTGCGAAGCCGCGTACGTCCACGCCCACAACTGTGGCCCCGCCCGCCCGCCGGTTCGCTCGCGCAGCACATACCATAGTGGCATCAAGTGGGGCCACCCGCGTGGCCCGACGGTCGCGCACACGACCGTGCGCTCCTCCCCCAGAAACGCCGCTACCTCATCCGCCTCCATCCTGATCTGCTCCCGCCGGCTCATCCTGGAGGTGCAGGCTATCGAGTGCGGCCTTCTATACGATCGGCCGCGTGGAACGAACCCTGATAGCCGACCTCCCCGCGAAGGTGGGCGAGACCGTGCGTTTGCGAGGGTGGGTCAACGCGGTACGCGACCAGAAGCGTATGCAGTTTCTCATCCTGCGCGACGAAACCGGGCTCGCGCAGGTTGTGCTCGAGAAGCCCGATCCGCCGAGCACGCTCAACGTGCGCATCTCCGAGCTGACCGACGAGTCAGCGGTGACGCTGACGGGTGAGGTTGTCGCCGACGAGCGTGTGCGCCTCGGCGGTGTCGAGATCCGCCTGCACGACCTCGAAGTCGACGCTCCCGCCGAGCCCGAACTGCCGGTCACGCCGGAGTCGGCGCTGGACAAGCGGATCGACTGGCGCTACCTCGACCTGCGCCGGCCCGACCGGCGGCTGATCTTCGAGGTGCAGAGCACCGTCGAGCACGCAATGCGTGAGCACTGGCGGGCGGAGGGTTTCTTCGAGCTGCACACTCCTAAGTTCATGGGCTCCGCGAGCGAGTCTGGGGCGGAGCTGTTCAAGGTCGAGTACTTCGAGCGCACCGCCTACCTCGCGCAGTCGCCGCAGTTCTACAAGCAGATGGCGATGGCGGCCGGCTTCGGCAAGGTCTTCGAGGTTGGCCCGGTGTTCCGCGCCAACCCCTCGTTCACCTCGCGTCACGACACGGAGTTCACGAGCGTCGATGTAGAGATCTCCTGGATCGACTCGCACGAGGACGTGATGGCCTTCGAGGAGGCGTGGCTCGCGCACGTCTTCGAGGTCGTGGCGGCCGAGCACGGCGACGCGATCCGCGAGACCTTCGGCGTCGAGGTCGCGGTGCCGAGCCTGCCGTTTCCGCGCGTCACGATCGAGGAGGCCAAGGCGCTGCTGCGCGAGCACGGGCACGAGCACGTGCCGGGCCCCGACGACGACCTCGACCCGCCGAGCGAGCGTGCGCTGTGCGCGATCCTCGCCGAGCAGCGCGGCCACGAGTTCGTATTCGTCACCGACTACCCGACGGCCGTGCGGCCCTTCTACCACATGCGCTACCCCGACCGGCCAGGATTGACCAAGAGCTTCGACCTGCTGTGGCGCGGGATCGAGATCACGACCGGCGCCCAGCGCGAGCACCGGCTCCCGGTGCTGCTGGCGCAGGCGCGCGACAAGCGTGTGGATACCGAGCCGATCCAGTACTACCTCGACTTCTTCCGCTACGGCGCGCCACCGCACGGCGGCTTCGGCTTCGGCCTCACGCGCCTCTTGATGCAGATGCTCGGGCAGGACAACGTGCGCGAGGTGACCTTCCTCTACCGCGGCCCCAACCGGCTGGAGCCGTAGGTCGTGGTGTGGGATGCCCATCACGCCACGCGGGCGCAATCGCGCGGGGCGATGCTGCCGGCACGTGCGCTGGGGGGCTGTTCGAGCGCAATGGCGGGAGGATCCAGGTGAGGCGCGCAGGCCCCCCACTCGTCGTCGTCCTGCTCGCGCTCGGCATTGGCGCCTGCGGAAGTACGGTGAGCACCAGCAGCTTCAAGGGCGAAGCGCACGCGGTGGCGCAGCGGATCTCAGACTTGCAGTCGGACGTGTCGGCTGTGAACGAGCAGAAGATCTGCGAACAGGACTTCTCGCGCGCCGCCCGCGCGCGGCTGAGCACCGCTGGCAACACCTGCAAGCAGACGCTCAAACGCCAGCTTGGGTCGATCGACGACTACGAACTGACAGTTGAGAAGATCACCGTGAGTGGCGCCACCGCCACGGCGCGCGTGCGCAGCACGTGGTCTGGCAAGCTCAGCACGAACACGCTAAAACTTGTCAAGGAAGGCGGCAACTGGCGGGTCGAAGGAGTCGGGTAACGGCCGAACTGGCGGGTCGAAGGAGTCGGGTAACGGCCGGTACCGTTGCCTAACGGACCGCGGCCGCTGGTGTGCCGGGAAGCGCGACCGCGGTCCGTGACCCCTCTCTCAGGACGTGTTTTGAAATAGACGTGCCGATCTTTTCAAAACACGTCCTCATGCTGCGATCAGCTCTCCCTGCAGCCCGCTGAGCTGCTCCTGCATCCCGACGAGCTGTTCCTGTCCCCCGAGGCAACTGGCGCAGGCACGGACGTCCTGCAGCTCGACGTCCACCGGTGCATGGTTGGAGGGGCGAAAACCCCTGCGGTAGGTGTGGTTGACCTCGCAGTCGCCGATGTATGGGGCGAGGCCCTCGCTGGCCAGCATCAGATCGATGCGTAGGCCGTAGTCGCGCCCGTAGTGGCCCTCGCGCTGCTCCCAGCAGGTGTAGCCGCGCTCATCGGGGTGCAGCGTACGGTAGACGTCGACGAGTTCACCCTCGTCGAGGATCGCGCGCAGGTCGGCGCGCTCGGCCTCGCCGGTCTGGTAGGAGTCGGCGAACCACGCCGGCTCGTAGACGTCCTCGTCGGTGGGCGCGACGTTGAAGTCGCCCGCGATCAACAGCGGGCGCGAGTGCTCGTCGCAGGCATGGCGGGCGACTGCCTCCAGGAAGGCGAGCTTGCCCACATCGCTTTGCTCGCCGGCCCCGGCGCCCGCGGGTACATACACCGAGACGATCGTGATGCCCTCGGTGGTGAGCTCGATCCAGTGACCCTCGGCGATGTCGCGTCGGTGGTCGAGCTCCACGCGGCGGTCGACGATCGGGTGATCGTCGCGTACCAGGATGGCCACGCCGCCGCCCTGTTGGGAGCCGGGGCTATGGCGTGATTGGTAGCCCATCTCCCGCAGCCGCTCGCTCGGGAAGTGCCACTCCGAGCAGCGGGTCTCCTGCAGGCACACCACGTCGGGGCGCTCGCAGGTGAGCAGCTCGGTCAGCCGTGGCCAGCGTGCGCGGATCCCGTTGACGTTCCAGCTGACCACCCGCATATTCTCCGTCTGTGTCGTTGTCGTTGTCGGTGTCATCGTCATCTCCGTTCCTCCCGGCGTTACGAATAAACGTTGACTTACAAAACTCTGCCTTACACAACGTAAGGTAGGGAGGATGAGGGGAAACGTCTAGGTACCGTAAGGACGAACTCGCAAAGCTCGGTTGGACGTTTCGGCACATTTCCATACCGCGCGGCTCAATGACTACGGTAGACAACGCTTATTGACGCCAGACCGACGATGGCACGCCGCGTGATCGAGGGGTTCTCGGCGTTGCGCGCGCCACCTACCGGGCGGCAGCGATCAGCGGCGGCCATGGCATCATTGGTATCGAGCCTTTCCTAGCGCCGAGCACGACATCGACGGCGCGCTTGGCAGCGGTCGTTCAAGTGGAGCGGTCGTTTCAAGTGGAAAGGCAGTTGTTTCGGAGAGGCAAGCGACCGCATACGCAGCCATACCGTCCGCAGCGGTGACTACCTTCAGCTTCATGCTGATCAACGAGCTGACAGACGGCATGGAGCTCGACCAGGTGCTGCTGGTTCGCCAGCTCGAGCGCCGACCTCGTCGCGACGGCGGCGATTACCTGCGCCTGCTGCTCGGCGACCGCACCGGGGCGGTGCCGACGATGGTGTGGGAGGGCTTGGAGCAGGCCGAGGCGGTCGCCCGCGCCGGGGAGCCGGTGCACGTGCGTGGGCGCTACTCGGTGCATCCCCGCTTTGGGCCGCAGATCAACCTGCGCAGTCTCGATGACGCCGTCCCCGGCAGCTTCTCGCCGGGCGATCTGCTCACTGGCCCGCTGCGCGAGCCAGGGCAGATGGAGCGCGACCTGCGCGAGCTGATCCTCACGGTTCAGGATCCGCACCTGCGCCGTCTGCTGGAGCGGGTGCTCGGGGAGCGCTCGCAGATGTGGCCCGGCTATCGGACGGCGCCCGCCGCAAAGTACTACCACCAGGCCTACCCCCACGGACTGCTGGAGCACTGCCTCGGCGTGGCGCAGGCGGTCAGCGCCACCTCGGCCACCTTCCCCGGGATTGATCGCGACGTGGCGGTCACCGGTGCGCTGCTGCACGACATCGGCAAGCTCGAGGCTTACACAGAGGACGCCCGTGCCATCGACCTCACCGACCTCGGCCGGCTGCATGGGGAGATCGCGCTCGGCTACTACTGCATCCGCCGCGAGATCGAGGAGATCGAGGGCTTTCCCGAGCAGTTGGCGTGGGCGGTGCTGCACATCATCCTCTCCCATCACGGCTCGCTCGAGCACGGCAGCCCGGTCGTGCCTTGCACGCGGGAGGCGACGATGGTGCACATGATCGACAACCTCGGCGGGCGGCTGGGCAGCTTCGATCGCCTGGAGAAGGAGCTGGCCCCCGGCCGCGATTGGTCGGAGTTCGATCGCGCGCTCACCGCCGCCGCCTACTTCCCTCAGCGCCGCGAGCTCGAGTCGGAAGCGCTCGAGGCCGCGTGAATCTCCGCAAATAGCGCCCAGCGTGCGCCGCGCGCGAGCACAGTCTCGCCATCGGGTTCTATCTTTGAGCGAGGATGGCGAAGGACACCGAGAAGCTGATCCGCCAGCTCTCGCTGATCTCCTACCTGATGGCCGAGCGTCGACCGGTCACGGCTCTGGAGATCCGGCGCGACGTCGAGGGGTACAGCGCGATGAACGAGGACGCGTTCGCGCGGCGCTTCTACGCGGACCGCGCGGAGCTCGAATCGCTGGGAATCCAGCTCACCGTGGATCGGCCCGCCGACGCGGCGGCGGAGCAGGAGAGCTACTCGCTGCGCTCGGAGAGCTTCCATCTGCCCGCGATCGAGTTCACCGACGAGGAGCTCGCGGCGCTGCAGACCGCCCTGCACCTGCTGGACGGGGAGTTCGCCTACGCCGAGCCGTTGCGGCTGGCGCTGCAGCAGATCACCTGGGGGCGGCCCAGCCCGCTGCGGGCGCCCGAGCAGCAGCGTTCGGTGGCGCTCGGCATCACTGCGTCCGCCGGCGGCCATGAGCTCTCGGCGCGTCTGGCGAAGGCCGAGACGGCGATCTTCCGCCAGAAGACGATCACCTTCGACTACTACTCGATGGAGCGCGACGAGCTGGGAGCCAGGCGAATGGACCCCTTCCACCTGTTGTTTCAAGGGGGGGAGTTCTACCTGCTGGGCTACGCCCATGAGCGCAAGGCGATCCGCGTCTTCCGTCTCTCGCGCATCCGCGGCAAAGTGGCGTACGCGACCAAGGCCGAGCACGATTTCAGGCGCCCTGCCGACTTCGATCCGCGCGCTTACGCCAACCGTGCGGAGTGGCAGCTGGGCGAGCAGCGGGGGGTCGCGGAGATCCTGCTGTCCGAGCGGATCGCGTGGCAGATCGAGCGCCACTTCGGCCGATACGGGGAGATCCGCCTGGCGGACGAAGAGGGATCGGGCGATCGGATCTTCCTCACCCCCTACGCGGCGCCGCGGATGCTTGTCTCATGGGTGCTGGGACTGGGGGAGCACGCTCGCCTGGTGAGCCCGCCCGAGCTGGCTGGGGAGCTGGCCGGGCGCCTCGAGCTGTTGGAGCGCCGCCACGCGGAGAGCCCGGTCCTTGACTCCTCAGCCCAGGCCGGCGAGGGGGGGTCGACCGGTGCTTCCCACGGAGCAGTTCAGGCACGGCCGACCAAGAGCCGTCGGCGGCGCGGCGGACTGCCCGCCGATCCAGAGGGCTCCTCCGAGGAGCCGCGCCGTGTGGAGGCGGCGATCCGCCCAGAGCGCTTCGCGCGCCTGGTGACGCTCGCCGGCATCCTGATCCACGCAGGCCGCGAGGGACGGCGCGAGTCGCTAGCCGACCTACAGGAGCGCCTGCAGCTGAGCGAGGAGGAGCTGCGAGAGGACATCGACGTGCTGAACGTGGTCAACTTCGGCGGCGGCTCCTACGTGCTGTATGCGGAAATCCTTGAAACGGACGAGGGCGAGGTCGTGGAGGTGGACCCTGAGCCCTACAGCGACAACTTCGACCGCCCCGCGCGACTGCTGCCGGTTGAGGCGAAGGCGCTGATCGCGGCGATCGACCTGATCGGAGAGCACATTCCCGAGGGCTCGTTGACCTCCGCACGGGAGAAGATCGTCGCCGCGCTCGGAGGCGACCCGATGGAGCAGGGCCTGCACGTGGCGCATGGCCGCGGCAACGATTCCGATGTGTCCAGGCAGATATCGCGCGGGATCGTCGAGCACCGGTTGGTCGAACTGGATTACTACAAGGAGAACGAGGACGAGTTCTCCCAGCGGCGAGTGGAGCCCTACGCTTTGGTCAACGGACGCGAGGGCTGGTATGTGGCCTCGTTCGACCCGGCACGCGAGGACGTGCGTCACTTCCGCCTGGATCGCATCAGGCGCGCCGAGGTCTCCAACGAGCACTTCGAGCCCCGCGCGGAGGTCGATCCGGCGGCCGAAGTGGAGGGTTGGATGCGTACCGGCGAGGTGCAGGCCTCGCGCATTGCGCGGCTGTGGATCTCACCCGAGCGGGCGCGCTGGGCGCGCGAGAGCCGCCGCGTGGTGCAAGAGCGCGCCGACGGCTCGGTGGTCGTCGAGCTGAGCTTCGCCGGCGTGCGCTGGCTCGTGCGCGAGGTCCTCAGAGAAGCCGGTGACGCGGCGGTGCTGGAGCCCGAGGACGCCCGCGAAGCTGTCCTCGCTGCCGTCGCACGCCTGCGCGCGGTGCCGGCGGGGGTGGCGTGAGGTGGCGTATCGGCGTAATCTGGGGTTGTCGATGACTCCCTGCCGATGACTCCATTCCGCGCTGCGATCGAAGCTGGGGATATCGAGCGAGCGGTGGGGCTGCTGGCCGACGATGTCGTGTTCCGCAGTCCGATCGTGTTCAAGCCCTACCGGGGGCGTGAGGAGACCGCGACCCTGCTGCATGCCGTCTCTCGCGTGTTCGAGGACTTCCGCTACATCCGCGAGATCGGGGCGCCCGACGCACACGACCACGCACTGGTATTCGAAGCGCGCGTCGGCAACCGTCAAATCGAGGGGTGCGATTTTCTGCACACCGACGAGGACGGCCTGATCGACGAGTTGGTCGTGATGGTCCGCCCGCTGTCGGGAGCCCTTGCGCTGGCGGAGGCGATGCAGGCTCAGCTCGCCGGCACCGACGCTGGGGCGTGACGCCTCATCCGCCGCTACGGTTCGCCTCCTTCGCCGACCACCCAGGCGCCGCCTGCACCGAGCGTCGGAGAGGCACCGGCCACGGCGAGTCGCTCACCAGCGAGGAGTGGCCCGCCAGCGACCACAGCTCCTCGGCGATGTGCGGGGTGAGCGGGGCAAGCAACTGCACCAGCAGCAGCAGTGCCGCGACGATCGCCTCCCGATCGGTCGGCTCGAGCTTGCCGCCGCGTCGATCGAGCGCTCGCTGCTCGAAGTCCTGGATGCGAGTGAATAGCAGCATCGCGTTGTGGGCCGCGCGCTGCATCTCCAGGCGCTCGAGGTTCTCGGTGACCTTCTCGCAACCCACGCGGCACCAGCGGGCGAGGCGACGGCGCAGTATGTCGCAGGCGGCATCGCTGCGCGCCTCGGACGGGTCGACGGCTGCGTCGGACGTGTCGCGCGCCTCGGGCGCGCAGGACTCCGTTGGGGGACTCCACTCCCGCAGGCGCTGCGCGGCGTAGCCGTGTAGCGACTCGCGGAAGTTGTTGCAGTGGCGCAGCGGCTGGTCGTTCCAGGTGTACGCCGTTCCCGGGGAGGCGGCGTGCAGCAGCGCCAGGCGCAGGGTATCGGCGCCGACCGTGGCGAGCAGCGCGTCCGGCTTCGACACATCGCCGAAACGCGTGTTCGGCGCGCGGTCGTCCAGACGGACCGCTCCATACGTCAGCGCGCCCGCGAACGGCTCGCGGCCAGACAGCTCCGGGAGCTGACCGGCGTCGTGCAGCGCCTTGGCGATCACCCGCTCGTGGAGCGTGTCCTCGCCTACGTCTGCGCAGCGCACGAGCTGCGCTGCCGGCAGCCAGCGCGCGTATTCGGGGTGCCCAGGCAGCTCCTCGTCTCGCTCACCGGGTGGGACGCAGAGCGCCAGCCACGACCACGCCTCGCTCTGGCTGGAGATCGCCACGTCGTGCGCCCGCCAGCGCGCCGCGGGTCGCGGTGTGGCGCTCGTCCTCGAAGCCCTCCAGGTGGTCCCCGCCGGCTCGGGCAGTCGCTTCGCGAGCGCGGCGTCGGCGGGATCCTTCGCGGGAATTCCCAGCACCGCGGTCGTCCCAAAGCGGACGCCCACCTCCTCGCTGACCACGATCGGCAGCACCCCCGCCACGCCGGGCACGGTGGCGAACGCACCAGCACGCCAGCGCTCGGCGTCCGGATGGTCGCTCGCCACCGCCACGAATGCGGCCTGTGCGATTGCGTCGGGGTGGGGAGTGAAGACGGTGAGGAGGGTGCCGTCGAACGTGCGGGCGTCGAGCTCGACTCCGTCCACCCGGCCCAGCACGCCGCGCTGGGCCGCGAGCGCGGCCTCGTCCCACCCGTGGAGCGCTTCCAGATCGCGTTCGCTATCGCGCACGTAGGCGGTGATCCGCAGGCGCCAACCGCCGTCCGGCCCCTCGCGGCCGTAGATCAGCCCGTGCTCCACCAGCGCGAGGAACAGCCCGTGTGTCCAGCGGTGCTGCTCGGGTTCTGAGGAGACGAAGCTGCGCCCCCAGTCGATGGAGCAACCCAGCGCCCGCAGCTGGTCGCGCAGCAGTGAGCAGCGCCGCGCAACCCACTCGTTCGGGGGGAATCCCCGCTGCTGCGACTGGTTCTCGATTGACGGCCCGCACGCGTCGAAGCCCAGCGAGAACAGCACCGCCCGACCGCGCGCGCGCAGGAAGCGGGCATAGGCGTCGGCGATCGTATAGCCGCGAATGTGTCCGATTTGGAGGTCCTCAGCGGGGGAGAGGCTGCCCGCGAACACGTACGCGGGCTCACGATCGTCCGGCGGCGGCGGTGTCGCGAACGTCTCCGCCTGCGCCCACCTGGCTTGCCAGCGTGCCTCGATCGACGCGGGAGCGTAATCGGCCTCCGCCGCCGGAATCGATCGCGCGGTGCCGGTTGGGGCGTTCACGACTCGACGCTACCGAGGCCGGCTGGGGAAGTCCAGCAGGCGAGTACGTCGTGCTCTTTAGCCTGGATCCACCGATAACGGGTTGAGCATCCGGTGCCGGTGACCGAGCCAGGGGCAATTGACCGAGCATCCGTAGGGTGACCCCTCGGAGCGAGGGCAATTGGTCCTGGCGATGCGTCATCCGGTGCCGGTGCGACCCCGGGATCGGTGGATCCAGGCTCAGCTATCCCGCTCGGGCGCCAGCGCGAGTTGATCGCCGGCGAAGCTCACCCCGACGGGCTCGAGAATGACCTGACGTGGTCCCTCCTCGACCGTACCGGCGAGCAACGCGCCGATGCCGAGCTCGTCGGCGACCTCCACGACGCGCGAGCCACCGCCTGGACGGCAGTAGACGGCGAAGCCGGCTCCCATGTTGAGCGTGCTGTGCGCTGCGGCGGCGTCCAGTTCGGCCTGCGCGGCGAGGAACGCCAGCACCGGCGGCACCGGCGGCAGCGCATGGATGCGGTAGGTGAGCTCGCGCTGCGGGCGCATCAGCTTGAGCAGCCCGTGGCCGGTGATGTGGGATAGGTAGGTGAGCTGCGCCTGTGCATCCTCGAGCAGCCGTCGGAGCAGCTCGACGTAGAGGAGGCTGGGGGCCAGCAGCGCCTCGCCGAAGGTCACGGCGCCGCCCTCCTCGCCCGGAGCGCTGCCATCGCCGGCGAGCGTGTCGATATCGCCGGATTGCCCGGCGCTGGGCAGCTCGGTGAGAAGCCCCCGCGGAAGCCCCCCGGCGATCCGCCGCGCCAGCGAGGCGCCGTTGGCGTGCAGGCCGCTGGAGGCGAGCAGCACGATCTCATCCCCCGGCGCGAGCGCCTCGCCGAGCAGCGGCTCGCCGGGCGGCGGCACGAACCCGAGCGCGCTGCCGGCGAGCTCGATCTCCGCGGGGGCGAGCAGATCGATGAGCGACGGAGACTCGCCCCCGCCCCACGCGCACTGCGCGTCATCGCAGGCGCGGCGCCATCCTGTGAGCAGCGCGCCGGCGCGCTCGGCGTGCTCGTACCAGGCGCTGGAGCCGGTGGCGAAGTAGGCGTTCACGACGAGCGGCAGCGCGCCCACGCAGATCAGGTCGTTGAGAACCGCGGCGACTGCGTCGTAGGCGACATGGTCGAAGCGGTTGACCCCGGCGAGCTCGTGGTATTCGCGGGCGATGATCGACTTGGTGCCGAGCGTCTCGAGCACGAACGCGAGCGTGCTGCCGGCGAAGCGCAGCACGAAGGCGGGCTCGCCGCGGGAGCTGTCCACCGCGCGGGCCCCGGTGGCAGCCAGCCAGTGGGAGGTGGCGAGCGCCTCCCCGAGCGCGCTGCGCTTGGAGGCGTCGAGCACGGCGTAATCGACGCCGGCTTGGCGGTAGGCGCTGTGGACGTCGGGGTCGGGGTCGGCCACTGCTCGCAGCCTATCCCCTGCGTGGATGGTGGGCCGCTGCGGCGCCGCTCTGGCGCTGCGTATTGGCGCCCGCCTCGTGTTGGTCGCCGGCGGGAAACGGGGCGGGGTCAGTTGTGGCCGCGCACCAGGCAGGTCATCGCCAGCCAGCTGCCGGGCTCGCCGGCGGGAGTGAGAGGAAAGGCGAGGTCCTCGTGCAGCGCCCACATTTGCGTTTGTCTGTCGGTGTCAACCCAGGTGGGCGCCCAGCGCGTGATGTCGGCCTCCTCGAAGGTGTGCCGCAACGCCTCGTCGACGGCGTCGAGCCCGGGCGTGCGGATCCCGCCGCGTTTGCGAAAACGCACCACGCAGTGCTCGGAGGCGATCACCTCAGAGACCTCGGGATGGTCGGGCCGGGCCACACGAATACGCATCCTGACACCGTAGCCACCAACGCGGGCGTGGCCGCCGGTACTACTCGGAGCGGCTGAACTCGGCGATCGCGATCAGCAGCATCACGAGCCCGAGCAGCGCGATCACCGCGGCCTCGAGCAGGCCAGGGACGTGCCAGCCGAACCAGGTGACGCCGGGAGCGAGCGCGAGACGGGTGGCTTCGGGGATGTCGAGGTGGGCGAAGATCGCCCGGCGCATCGGATCCACTGCGTAGGTGAGCGGGTCGAGACGGTTGAGGATCGCCAGCCAGCGGGGGAGGTCGGCGACGGAGAACATCGCGCCGGAGATGAAGAACATCGGCATGATCGCCATTTGCATCAGCGCCATGAATGACTGCATCTGGGTGATGCGGGCGGCGGCCATCATGCCGAAGGCGGTAATCGAGAAGGCGAGCAGCAGCGTGAGCGCGAACAGCTCGGCGATCAGCGGCAGCGAGTAGGGGATTCCGACGAGCGGTGAAATGGCGAGCACGATCACGCCCTGGAAGGCGGCGACGGTGGCGCCGCCGAAGCACTTCCCCAGCACGATCGAGGAGCGGCGCACGGGTGCGACCATCATCTCGCGCAGGAAGCCGAACTCGCGATCCCACACGATCGAGGCGGCGGAGAACATCGCGGTGAACATCACCGCCATGCAGAGCACGCCAGGGTAGATGAAGGTTTTGAAGTTGACGCCGTGGGTGCTCGCGGAGACGAGCGAGGAGAGCCCGGTGCCCAGCACGAACAGGAACAGGAAGGGCTGCACGAGCGAGGTGATGATCCGCAGCCGGTCGCGCGAGAAGCGGATCAGCTCGCGCCGCCACACGACGCGGATCGCGCGCAGCTCGCCGGCGAAGCTGCGCGTGGGTACGCGCACACCGGCGACCTGGTGGGCGGGCGCCGCGGTGGGGGTGGGAGCGGTCTCGGTGCTTGCCATTCAGCGGGCCATCATCCGCGCGACGTTGCGCATGTGGTCGGTGGTGCTCGCCTCGGCGTCGCGGATCGTGGTGCCGGTGTAGGACATGAACACGTCGTCGAGCGACGGGCGCGAGACGGAAACCGAACGGATCGGTAGGCCGAGCTCGGCGAACAGCCGCGGCACGAACTCCTCACCGTTGGAGACGCCGAAGGTGACCGCGCCCTCGGCCACCGTGGCGTCGATCTCGAAGCGCTCGCGCAGGGCGGCGATCGCCGCAGGGTCGTCGGGCGTGGAGATCTGCACGCGGTCCTTGCCCACGCTTGCCTTCAGCGCCTCGGGGGTGTCCAGGACGATGATGCGTCCCTGGTCCATGATCGCGATGCGATCGCAGTACTCGGCCTCGTCCATGTAGTGGGTGGTGAGGAAGATCGTGATGTCCTCGCGCTGCTTGAGCTGGTCGATGTAGCTCCAAATCGAGCTGCGCGTCTGGGGGTCGAGTCCGACGGTCGGCTCGTCGAGAAACAGCACGCGCGGTGAGTGCAACAGGCCCCGGGCGATCTCCAGGCGCCGCTTCATCCCGCCGGAGAAGGTGCCGACGAGGCTCTTGCGCCGCTCCCACAGCCCGACCATCTCCATCACCTGCTGCATCCGCGGCGCGACCGTCTCGCGGGGGACGCCGTAGAGCTCGGCGTGCAGGCGGAGGTTCTGCTCGGCAGTGAGGTAGCCGTCGAGCGTGGTGTCCTGGAACACGAGCCCGATGTTGCGGCGCACGGCATCGCGTTCAGAGACGACGTCGTGTCCTGCCACCCTCGCGGAGCCGCCGGTGGGGCGCACGAGCGTGCAGAGCATGTTGATCGTGGTCGACTTGCCGGCGCCGTTGGGCCCGAGGAACCCGAAGACCTCGGAGCGGGCGACCTCGAAGTCGATCTCGCGCACGGCTTCGATCTCGCCGTAGCGCTTGGCGAGGCCTTTGACCGAGATGGCGGGAGCGCCGCGACCATCCGCCGCACCGGCGAGGTGGCCGTTGGTCGAAGGCGTGTCGGTGTCCGGAATGGGCGAGCTCATGGTGGGCGAGGGAGCACATGGCACGGCCTCCCCGGCCCTCAAACATCGAGGGCCGGGGACAACCGTAGCGCGGACTTCAACTGCTTTCAGGTCCCTCGGGCTCGGCTCCGTCGGCGAGGATGCGATACAGCTCGCGACGCGCGGTGACGAGCACCTTGCGCGCCTGCTCCTGCTGCTCCTCGCTGCCGGCGCGTATCACCTGCGTAAAGGCGAACGCGACCTCGCGCATGATCTTGCCGAGCTCGTGCGCCTTCGAGCTGTACTCGCCGCTCATCTGCTCCCACGGCGCGGGCTGCTCGGGAGCGCGCTCTTTGACTTTGGCGAGACCCTCGTCGGTGAGCCGGAAGAGCTTGCGCCCATCCACCTCCTCGGAGCGGATCAGGCCCTCGTCCTCGAGCTGCTGCAGGGCGGGGTACACCGAGCCGGGGCTCGGGCTCCAGGCCCCAACGCTTCGCTCCTGCACCTCCCGCATAATCTCGTAGCCGTTGCGCGGCTCCTCGGCGAGCAGCAGCAGCGCGGCGGTGCGGATGTCTCCGCGCCGGGCCTTGCGGCCTCCGCCTCGCCACGGTCCGCCGCCTCCCGGTCCGCCGAATCCACCAAACGGGAATCCGCCAAAGCCGCCGCGGGGCCCGCCCTCGCCGCGATGGCGGCAGTGTCCTTCTCGTGTTGCGTACTGATAATGCTTGTGCATATCTACTCCTATCGTTGGAACGTCACGATAGTAGCACGATATATCGCGAACATTCAATGACGGAAGTGACGTACCCCGGTCGCGACCATTGCTGCCCCTGCTGCGTCGACTGCCGCGACCACCTCGTCGTCGCGCACCGAGCCGCCCGGCTGGATGATCGCGCCGACGCCGGCGTCGAGCGCGAGCTGCGGGCCATCGGCGAAGGGGAAGTAGGCGTCGGAGGCGAGGGCCGCGCCGGCGAGCGCGTCCGGCAGGAATTTCTGGGCCTTCTGGACCGCGATGCGCACGGCGTCCACGCGGCTCATCTGGCCGGCGCCGATGCCGATCGTGGCGCCACCTGCCGCGAGCACGATTGCGTTCGAGCGCACGTGTCGACAGACGGTCCACGCGAACAGCATGTCCCGCCACTCGGGCTCGCTTGGCTGCCGCGCGCTGAGCGCGTTCATCTGCTCACGCGTCTCTGAGATGACGTCGTGCGTCTGCACCAGCTCGCCGCCGATCACGGGCTTGGATTCGACCTCACGCAGCGGCGCCGGCCAGTCGCCGAGCTCGAGCAGGCGCACGTTTTTCTTGACCTGCAGCGCCTGGAGCGCGGGGGCGTCGTAGCCGGGCGCGAGCAGCACCTCGATGAACTGCTTGCCGAGCTCTTCCGCAAATGCGAGGTCGATCGGGCGGTTGACTGCGATCACGCCGCCGTAGGCGCTCTGCGGGTCGCATGCGAAGGCGCGTTCGTAGGCCTCGCGGCCGTTGCCACCTACAGCGCAGCCGCAGGGGTTGTTGTGCTTGACGATCGCGCAGGCGGGCTCGTCGAACTCCTCCACCAGCTCGCGCGCCGAGGAGAGGTCGAGCAGGTTGTTGAACGACAGCTCCTTGCCGTGCAGCTGCTCGACGCCTGCCAGCAGGTGCGTGGGCGAGCCGACGCGCGCGTAGAAGGCGGCCTGCTGGTGGGGGTTCTCGCCGTAGCGCAGGTCGCTGACCTTCTCGTAGGCGTCACGCCGGCTCGCGGGGAAGCCGTCGCCCTCGCGCGCGGCGAACCACGTCGAGATCGCCGCGTCGTAGCGCGCGGTGCACGCGAACGCCTTGCCCGCGAGCGCTTTGCGCGTAGCCAGCGACAGGCGGCCGTCGGACTCGCGCAGCTCACCGAGCACGCGCTCGTAGTCCTGCGGGTCCACGACCACGGCGGCGAACGCGCTGTTCTTGGCGGCCGCGCGGATCATCGTTGGGCCGCCGATGTCGATGTTCTCGATCACCTCGCCCTCCGAGGCATCGCCACGCGCCACGGTCTGCTCGAACGGGTAGAGGTTGACGCACACCAGGTCCACCTGCTCGATCCGCTGCTCGGAGGCCGCCCGCAGGTGCTCCTCCTCGTCGCGCCGCGCCAACAGGCCCGCGTACAGCCGCGGGTGAAGGGTCTTCACGCGCCCGTCCATCATCTCGGGGAAGCCGGTGAAGTCCTCGATCGCGCGCACCGCGACCCCGGCGCCCTCCAGCTCGCGCGAGGTACCGCCGGTGGAGACGAGCTCCACGCCCAGACCCGCAAGTCCCTGGGCGAACTCGACGATCCCGGTCTTGTCGGACACGGACAGCAGCGCCCTGCGCACCCGCACCTCACCGGGAGCCGCGCGCTGCACCCCGGATGGACGATTGGCCATGACATCGCCTTCGGGGCTCACGCATGCAGCCTATCCCTCGCCCACGCGGAGCGCCTCGCCCGTGTCGCTTCAGTCGCCTACGGCATCACCGGCACGGAGCGCGTCGCCCGCACCGCCGCCATCGCCCACCGCATCACCCGGCATCCACAAGCGTCCTGCGCGGGTTCTCGGGATCGGCGCGCAGCGCGCCGCGCGCGAACAGGCGCACAGCTTCGGGCAGCAACGCGTGCTCGAGCGGGCGCAGCGCCGCGAGCACCTGATCGGGCTGACCCGCGTCGGGCAGCTCGACTGCGCGCTGGAGTATCACGGGCCCCGAGTCCACGCCGGCGTCGACGAAGTGCACGGTCACGCCGAACATCTTGACGCCGTAGGCAAGCGCCTGCTCGATGGCCTTCAATCCGGGGAAGGCGGGCAGCAGCGACGGGTGCACGTTGATGACCGCGCCGGGGAAGCGCGACAGGAACGACTCGCTCACCAGCTCCATGTAGCCGGCCAGTACCACGAGGCGGGCACCGCGCTCGGCGAGCCAGTCGGCGAGCGCCCGATCGCGTGCCTCGCGATCGGGGTACTCCGCGCGCGCGAACACGCCAGTCGGCACCCCGTGTGCGGCGGCCCGTCTCAACGCGGTTGCCCCCGCCACGTTGGCGGCGACTGCGACGACCTTGGCCTCGCGCCCGTGCACGGTGTCGAGCAGCGCCTGCAGGTTGGTGCCCGTGCCGGAGACCAGCACGGCGATCGGCAGCGGCTGTAGGGCGGTCGAGTCGATGGGGAATCGTAGCGGCCGGCTGTGTCGGCCCGTGCTTGTTACGCCCGCACCAGCGGCAGCGCCGACCCGGCCGGCTCCAGCGCGTACTTGCCGTTGGCATCGTCCGTCCCGTCGAGCGGGTACTCGCCGCTGAAGCAGGCGTCGCAGTGGGTCTGGCGCGGCGACGGGTCTGGCTCACCCCCCCGTGCCGGAGCCATCCCTGCGCCGACGGCCTCGTAGACGCCCGCCAGCGAGAGGTAGTGCAGCGAGTCGCAGCCGAGCTCGGCGGCGACCTCCGCGGTGGTGCGCCCGTGCGCGATCATCTCCTCGCGCGTGGACATGTCGATGCCGTAGTGGCAGGGGTGCTTGATCGGCGGAGCGGAGATGCGCATGTGCACCTCGCGCGCGCCGGCGTCGCGCAGCATGGCCACGATCTGGCGGGTGGTGTTGCCGCGCACGATCGAGTCGTCCACGACGATCAGCCGCCGGCCCGAGATCACCTCGGGGAGCGGGTTGAACTTCAGGCGCAGCCCGTGCTTGCGCAGCTCCTGCCCGGGCTGGATGAAGGTGCGCGCGACGTAGCGGTTCTTGACGAAGCCGTCGTCCTGGGGCAGCCCGGCGGCGCGCGCGAGGCCGCGGGCGGCGGGGTTGCCGGAGTCAGGGACGGCGATCACGATGTCGGCCTCGACCGGCGCCTCCCGCCACAGGATCTCGCCCATGCGCCCGCGCACGACCTGCAGCGCCTGGCCGTTCATGCGCGAGTCGGGGCGGGCGAAGTAGATGTACTCGAACACGCAGAACGCCCTGCGCGCGCCCTCCACCACCTGGCGGCTGCGGATGCCGTCCTCGCCAATGCTCACCAGCTCGCCGGGCTGCACGTCGCGCAGGTGGCGCGCGCCGATGATGTCGAACGCGCACGACTCGCTGGCCACGCAGTAGGCAGCCCCGCCGGCTTCGTCGGTCCCCGTCGTGCTGTCGGGGTCCCGCGCCACGGGTCCGTCCGCGTGGGCGGGGTCGGGGGCGTCGAGTGCGCCGATCGCCAGCGGGCGCAGGCCGTGGGGGTCGCGGAAGGCGAGCACGCGGTCTTTGGTCATCGCCACGATCGAGAAGGCGCCGCGCAACCGCGGGAGCACGTCGGCGATCGCGTCCTCGATCTGCTCGGCGGGGTGGGTGGCGATCAGCGCGGCGATGATCTCCGAGTCGGAGGTGGAGCTGAACGTGACCCCGCGCTCGAGCAACTCGCTGTGCAGCTGCACGGCGTTGATCAGGTTGCCGTTGTGCGCCAGCGCCAGCTCCCGGTGGGAGCCGTGGGTGCCCTCGGAGCGCTGCACCGGCTGGGAGTTCTCCCAGGCGTTGGAGCCGGTGGTCGAGTAGCGCACGTGCCCGATCGCCAGCTCGCCACCGAGCGTGCGCAGGTCGTTCTCGCTGAACACCTGGCTGACCAGCCCCAGCTCGCGGCGCGTGATGATCTGCCCGCCGCGGTCGCTGGCGGCGATCCCCGCCGACTCCTGGCCGCGGTGCTGGAGCGCGTACAGCGCGAAGTAGGAGAGTCGCGAGACCTCGTGGCCGGGCGCGTATATGCCGAAGACGCCGCACTCGTCGCGCGGCCCATCGCGATCCTCGACGCGGCCAGGCGTGGGCCTCACACGCACAAGCTAGCAGCCCCTGTCGTGGGGTTCCTGGCCCCGCCCCGCGGACCGGTTCCACGTCCGGCCGGTGGGAGACGGGTGCACATCGACATCGCCGGCGCGTGGAGGGTGCGGGCGGGCATCACGGGAACAGCTCCGCCAGCGCCCCGTGAGCCTCGGCCAGCTCGGCGAGGGTTGCGCTGAGCGCCCCCGCATCTGTCGAGA
This sequence comes from uncultured Solirubrobacterales bacterium, assembly GCA_963814085.1. Taxonomy (GTDB): domain Bacteria; phylum Actinomycetota; class Thermoleophilia; order Solirubrobacterales; family Solirubrobacteraceae; genus Palsa-744. The sequence goes on from CAWFBP010000003.1 coordinate 363,782, forward strand.
TCGTCAACCCGTTGCCCTCGACCGTGCCCAACATCCGGAGCGGCGCCCGCTTGGCCAGCTGCGCGAGTGCGTCGCGCGGGGCCGAGACGACGAAGCCGCCCGGCCCCTCGCCGAAGAGCCGCGTAAGCGTGTCGGAGGGGTCGTCGTGCTCGGGCGCGAGCGTGTCGGGGGTCAGCGAGACCTTTGCGCCCACGGCGCCGGCAAGGCAGCACTCGGCCAGCGCGACCGCAAGCCCGCCCTCGGCGACGTCGTGCGCGCTGTGCAGCACCCCGGCCCGCACCGCCTCGCGGACGGCGGCCTGCGCTGTCAGCACAGCATCCAGGTCGATCTCCGCCAGCCCGTCGGGCAGCGGCTGGCCGTGCAGCTTCGCCAGCTCGCTCGCGCCCAGCGAGGGGATGAACGGCCCCACCAGCGCGATCGCGTCTCCCGCGCGCGCGAACCCGAGCCGCCCCGCGCGCGCGGCGTCGGGCAGACTGCCGACCATGCCCACCACCGGGGTTGGGTAGATCGGGCCGGCGGGGCCCTCGTTGTAGAGCGAGACGTTGCCGCCCACGATCGGTGCTGCGAGCGCGCGGCAGGCGTCGCCGAGGCCGCGCACCGATTCGCACAGCTGCCAGGCGATGTGCGGCTTCTCGGGGTTGCCGAAGTTGAGGTTGTTGGTCGTGCCCAGCGGTGAGGCGCCCACGCACGCGAGGTTGGCCGCGCACTCCAGCGCCGCCTCGATCGTGCCGCGGTAGGGGTCGGCCGCCACGCGGCGGCCGTTGCAGTCGATGCTGACCGCGAGCGCCGGTGTCGCGGTGCGTGACCCATCCGGCGCAGCCTCTTTAGAGGCGGAGCCCTTTCCCTCCCCCTTTTCCTCGACCCGTGGTTCCGGGCGCAACACCAGCACCGCCGCGTCGGCCTGGGCGGGGCGGCGCACCGTGCGGGACTGCACGATCGCGTCGTACTGCTCGAACAGCGGGCGGCGCGAGGCGATGTTGGGCGAGCGCAGCAGCGCCAACAGGGTCTCGCGCGCCGGCGCGTCGGGCGCGAGCGTGGCCGCGGGCGTGGCGTAGATTGGCGCCGTGGGCCGCGCCGGGCTCAGGTCGTACAGCGGGCATTCGTCCACCAGCGCCCGCACCGGCATCTCGCCGACGAGCCGCTCGCCGTCGAAGATGCGCATGCGGTGGGTGTCGGTGACCGTACCGATCGCCGCGCCGCCGACCTCCCACTTCTCGCACAGCGCCAGCACCGCGGGCACGTCCGCGGGCGCGACCACGCACAGCATCCGCTCCTGGGACTCCGACACCATGATCTCGAACGGCTCCATCCCGGGCTCGCGCAGGGGCACGCGCGCCACGTCGATGTCGATGCCGACCTCGCCCTTCGACGCCATCTCCGCGGCCGAGGAGGTGAGGCCGGCGGCGCCGAGGTCCTGCAGCGAGACGAGCAGGCCCCGCTCCAGCAGCTCCAGCGAGCACTCCAGCAGCTTCTTCTCCTCGAAGGGGTCGCCCACCTGCACCGTGGGGCGCTTGGCATCGTCGGCCTCGCCGAGCTCCGCGGAGGCGAGCACCGAGGCTCCGCCGATCCCGTCGCGCCCCGTGGATGCCCCGAACAGTACGATCGCGTTGCCCGGCCCCGCCGCCGCGCTGCGCACCAGCCGCTCGCGCTCGCACAGCCCCAGCGCCATCGCGTTGACCAGGCAGCTCTGCTCGTAGGGCCCCTCGAAGTACACCTCGCCGCCGACCGTGGGCACGCCGATCGAGTTGCCGTAGTGCCCGATGCCGGAGACGGCCCCGTCGAGCAGGTAGCGCGCGCGTGTGGACGCAGCGCCCGCCGCCGCACTCGGGGATTGGGGACGCTCGGCGGAAGGGGGGGAGGGTAGGAGGGGCTCCGCCTCTAAAGAGGCTGCGCCGGGATGGGTTGCGTTGTGCGGAGCCGCTGCGCCCGGGCTCCCCTGCCCGCTGTCGAAGACCTCCCCGAAGCGCAACGAGTCGAGCACGGCGATCGGACGGGCGCCGATCGCGAAGATGTCGCGCAGGATGCCCCCGACGCCGGTGGCTGCCCCCTGGAAGGGCTCCACGGCGCTCGGGTGGTTGTGGGACTCGACCTTGAAGGCGCACACCATGCCGCCGCCGACGTCGACGGCGCCCGCGTTCTCGCCGGGGCCCATCACCACGTGCGGCCCCTCCGTGGGCAGCGTGCGCAGCAGCTTCTTGGAGTGCTTGTACGCGCAGTGCTCGCTCCACAGCAGCGAGTACATCGCCAGCTCCACTTGGTTGGGTGCCCCCTCCTGGTGCACGCAGATCAGCTCATACTCGGCGCGCGTGAGGCCGAGCGCGAGCGCGTCCTCGACCGTGGGGAGCACAGCGCTCTCAGACACGGGTCAACCCTCCAGGCGCCGGGCTCTCAGGCCTGCTCCGAGGGGGGTGCACGCGGCTCTCAGGCATGGGCGCCCTCCACCGCGAGGCGCATCGACTCGAAGATGCGCAGGCCGTCGGTCGAGCCGGTGAGAGGGTCCACCGCGTGCTCGGGGTGGGGCATCAGCCCGAAGACGTTGCCGGCCGCGTTCTGCACCCCAGCGATGTCGCGCAGCGAGCCGTTGAAGTTGTGGCCGGGCGCGTAGCGCACCACGACCTGACCGCCCCGCTCCAGCTCATCCAGTGTCGGCTCGTCGGCGTAGTAGCGCCCCCACGAGTGCTTCGCCGGAATGCTGAGGGTGGCGTCTCGCTCGGTGGCGCGGGTGAACGCGCTGTCGGGATTGACGACCTCCAACTCGACCTGACGAAAGGTGAAGCGCAGGTGGGCGTTCGGCAGCAGTGCGCCTGGCAGCAACCGCGCCTCGCACAGCACCTGGAAGCCGTTGCAGATCCCGAGCACGAGACCGCCGTCACGGGCGAACTCGATCACCGCCTCCATCACCGGCGAGAAGCGCGCGATCGCTCCGGCCCGCAGGTAGTCCCCGTAGGAGAAGCCACCGGGCACGACGATCGCGTCTGCCCCCTTCAGGTCACGCTCGCCGTGCCACAACAGCTCCGCGTCGCCCACGCATCGAGCCGCGTCGAGCGCGTCGACCTCATCGCAACTTCCGGGGAACTGGAGGACGCCGAACTTCACCGTAGCCCCGCCACTGCCTCGGCGTCCGCCGGGTCGATGCGCTCGAGCCCTGGGATATCGTCGAAGTCCCGATCGGGACTGAGGATCGCATCGATGTCGCGATTCAGCGCTTGGGCCGCGAAGATCGCATCGCGCACATCGAGTCGCTCGTAACCGGACCACAGATCCAGGGCGCGCTCCATGTCGGGGGGCTCGACGACGTGCAGCGACAGGGAGCGTTCGATTGCGTGCGCCGAGCGCGCCGCGTCATCTCGGTTCCCCACCTGGCGTAGGCGAACGTAGGCGAACTCGTGGATCAGCTCGACGCTTGCCTCCGCCGCAAGGCGCTTGCCGCGCACTTCGCGCAGGATTGCCCGACACGGCTCGCGGTAATGATGCTCGCCCCCTAGCGCGTATATGAAGACCCCGGTATCGAAGAGGAAACGCCGCACCGGCGGGTCAGTCGTACGTGTCCAGGATGTCCATGCCGCCGGCATTCATATCCTCGATCATCTGCCGCTTCATGATCGGCCAATCGTCCACGGGCATGGGCTCCGCGGCAAGCAGCTCGTCGATCGCCTTGGCGCGATCGTCCTGAACGCGCGAGAGCTTTTCATCGATCGCCTCGCGGATCAGGGCGCCGAGCGAGATGCCTCGCTCGGCGGCGGTCGCCCGCAGGCGCCGGTGCAGATCATCGTCGAGCAGAAGCTGGGTTCGGCGGGTCAGGAGTGGCATATGCACAGGTTAGCATGTGCATGAGTAGCGTACCTGCGCATATGGCCTGCGGCCGCTCGGTGCTCCCAGATCAGCTGGCCTCGTCTCCGAGCAGCTGCACCTCGTACTCCTCGACCAGCGGGTTGGCCAGCAGCTTCTCGCACATCGGCTGCAGCTGCGCCTCGTCCTCCACGTCCAGCTCCACCAGGCGGCCGACGTGGACGTTGGCGACGCCCGCGAAGCCGAGCGCCGGCAGCGCGCGCTCGACCGCGATTCCCTGCGGGTCGAGGATGCCCGCCTTCGGGCGGATCAGCACGCGGGCGCGCATCAATCGCCGGGGGCGGTTCGATCCAGCCACGCCTGGAAGGGCTCGCCGGCGATCCGTTCGTATGCCTCCACGTAGCGCGCGCGGGTGCCCTTTACCACGTCCGCGGGGATCGCCGGTGCCGGCGGGCGCTTGTCCCAGCCGCTGCCCGCCGCCCAGTCGCGCACGTACTGCTTGTCGAAGCTCGGCTGGCCCCTGCCGGGCTCGTAGTCGTCGGCGGGCCAGTAGCGCGAGGAGTCGGGCGTCAGCACCTCGTCGCCGAGCACCAGCGGGTGGGTGGGATCCTGTTCATCGAAGCCCAGCTCGAACTTCGTGTCCGCCAGGATCACCCCGCGCTCGCGCGCGTGCGTGGCGGCGAACGTGTACAGCTCGATCGACACGTCGCGCACTCGCTCCATCAGCGCGCGGTCGCCGACCAGCTCGGCGGCGCGCTCGAAGTCGATCGCCTCGTCGTGGCCCACCTCGGCCTTCGTGCTCGGCGTGAAGATCGGCTCGGGCAGCTGCTCGGACTCGCGCAGCCCGCGCGGCAGCTCGATCCCCGAGACGGCGCCGGTCGCCTGGTAGTCCTTCCAGCCCGAGCCGGTGATGTAGCCGCGCACCACGCACTCGACCGGCAGCATCTTCAGCTTGCGTACGACCAGCGCGCGGCCGCGGGCCTCCTCGGGCACGCCCTCGGTTGCTGAGATCAGGTGGTTGGCGACGATCTGCTCGGTCTTCTGGAACCAGAAGACCGACAGCCCGGTGAGCACCTTTCCCTTGTCGGGGATCGTCGTCGGGTGGACCGCGTCGTAGGTCGAAATGCGGTCGCTGGCGACCATCAGCAGCCGGTCGGGGTGGGTGGGCTCCAAGCCATACAGCTCGCGCACCTTGCCGCTGGCGAGAAGGGGCAGGTCGGCGAGCGCGGTCATGGCCCCGACTCTACCGAGGGGCGCGGCGCTCTGCCCGGCAAGAACTCGGGGCTAGCTCACAAGTCACGGCCGAGTCGCCAGCCGTGATGCGAGATCAGCTGCGACTGTACGTGGGCCTCTGAAGGAGTGCCCATTCGAAGAGGTTGCTGAACAACTCCCCCTGCTCGACGGCGTCGTCCAAGGCATTGTGGGTGTGCGCCGCTTGTGGAAGCAGCTCTGTGGGCATATGGCTCTTGGACGACTCCTCGTAGGTCGAGCCCGCTGCTCCGATGTACAGGCTGCGGATGTCGATGCATGTCCCGTGCCCGAAGGGGGATGCGCCCGCGAAGTACGAGAAGTACCAGTGCATGAACGACCAGTCGAAGGCGGCGGGGTAGGCGACGAACACAGGCCGGCGACCGTCGGCCACGCGGTGCACCCACCGCTCAGCCTCCCGCATCGCCTCCGTGGGGGCTGCGCCCTCCCGCTGCAGCCGCTTGCGATCGAGACCGTTGATCGCCGGCGCTTCAGGATCGAAGCGATCCGTGATCGGCTGCAGCTCCCAATACCGAGCGGTCTCCCTGGGATCGAGCCGCTCGAAGTGCTCGCCGTCGAAGGTCGCCACGGCGACGAGCGCGAACGAAAGCATCGAGAAGCTGCCGGGGATCGGGCCGTCGGACTCGACGTCTGCGGAGAAGTAGATGTCGCCCAGTGCATCCAACGGCATACTCACAGGCTAGCTTGGATCACGGTTTAGAGGCAGCGTATCTTGGCATCGATCGGGCAGCTGGACTGTCGTCGTGGCTGACCTTTAGGGTTGTCGCGTGCCTGATGTCGCCCCTCCTTGGTTCGCAGATCGTGCCGGGGACTTCCTCCTCTTCCGAGTCAATCGTCGCCCGATCGGCGAAAGCACGCTTTTTCCCGCCAAGATGCCGGAGCATGCCTTTGAGCACTTTGTGGGCGTGCTGGCGCCCGGCTGGGAGGTGGAGTCTGGACGGCGGAATAGGCGTCGGTGGCGTGTTGGGGGCATCGAGATAGACCGCGAGCATTGCGTGCTGACGGGTAAGCTTGGATGGACTCCCGAGGGCGAGGAGGTCGTTGCGGAGTGGTCCGACGAGGAGATGGACTGGATCGGACGCGCCACAAAGCTGCACGGGAATGTGCTGCCGTTTGGTTTCGAAGGCAGTACACGGCTCCTCACAGTGCTCCGTGATCGGTCGTCGGTGCCGAGCACGATCGGGGGAGTCATTGAGCGTGTTCTACGCGAGAACGAGCGGCAGCTTCAGGAACCTACGACCGAGTGGAGCGTGGAGCCGGTGCTCAGCCGCCACGACTTCATGGCCTGGCTAGAAACGCTGGACGTCGTGCGTTTGGTTTCGTTCACGGCCAAGTTGCCCAACCCTGAGCCGCGTGAGGATTTTCGTGATCTCGTGGACCGGATGGAACGACGCCGCGCCACAAAGTTCACTGAGACGCTTACATCTGAGCGTGACGAGGGCCTATCCGGTGTGCAAGAGGACCATGACTTCCAGCAGGCAGTCGCAATGGGTGCGCAAGGCTTTGCGACGTTGCGTGGAGAGGGCTCGCGCCAAGGCGCCGTAACGAAGTACAGCCAGAGTGAGGCTATCGTCAAGACGCGCGTTGAGGTTCTTCCTGGTGATTGGCCTGGGATGCGAGCGATGCTTGCCGACTTGCTCAAGAATAAGCTACGGCAGTTGCTAGATTCCGATGAAGCCTCATGACTGAGCGCCAGCGAGTTGAAGGGCTCCGACGTCCTGTTGGGGTATGGCGCGCCGTCATTGCGCTTGGCGACTATCCGCTCAAGCAGGCACTTTGGCCAGAGGCGACCCTCGCACTCGTGATCGGGGGTGGTGGCTCGGTACTCATCGTCCGAGCAACGACTGCGAGTGAGCGAGTAGGCGCTGCGAGTGATGTCTTGGTGCTCGCAGCCGCCTTGCTCGGCGTTGTCTTCGCGGCTCTAGCCATAGTGGTCTCGCTGCCGTCCACGAGCTACCTGCGGATGCTCGGAGAAACAGAGGACGGTGGTATGCGGAAGTTCCTTGATCCGTTCCTTGTGGCTGTAGGCACTCAGATCGCCCTACTCCTGCTCACCTTTGCATACATTCTCGTTGCCGAGGCCGTTCCGCGGTGGGTTGAGCACGCCACTTTCTACGTGACTGCCACTGTGCTTGTCTTTGGCCTTCTCGACATCGCCAGCCTGGCGCGCCAGCTTGTCCGGCACGGAGTTCTTCGTGCCGCCGACGCTGCGCTCTCAGGGGACGAACAACGGTGCGCCGCTGAGGTACACCATCTCCCCAAGCGCCGTAGTGGCAGCCAACTCTGATCCAGGTCGCTGCTACTCGGTCCAAAACTTATTGCTCTTTCCGGCGACCGCTCGGGACGCGCTGACGAGGTAGGGGAGCTTGGGCGCGCCCATCTCGGCCCCGGCTGTGGTTCGTTTGAGAGGCGCTATCTCATCTGCGCCAATAGCGTCGGCGGGCGTCCGATCGAATACCGGTCCTTGAGCACCCCTCAGGCGATCTCATCCAGCCGCGCGACAATCTCCTGCGCGTAGCGGACGTAGTGGCCGTAGTCGAAGATCGCGTCGAGGTCGAGCGCCGCGGGGATGAGACCCGCCCGCCCGTCGGCTGCGAGTAGCTCGCGCAGGGGGGTGCGCGTGTCCCACGCCTCCTGAGCGGCTCGCTGCACGCTGTAGTAGGCGTCGTCGCGGCTCATGCCCGTCTCCACCAGCGCCAGCAGCAGGCGTTGGGAGAAGATCGCGCCGTAGGTGAGCTCGAGGTTCTCGCGCATCCGCTCGGCGTCCACCGTCATGCCCTCCACGAGCGCCGTCGCGCGGTGTTGGAGGTAGTCGATCAGTGTGGTGGAGCCCGACAGCACGATCCGCTCGACCGAGGAGTGCGAGATGTCGCGCTCATGCCACAGAGCCACGTTCTCCAGGCCCGCCTGCGCGTTCCCGCGCAGCACGCGTGCGAGCCCAGAGATCTGCTCGGCCTTAATCGGATTGCGCTTATGCGGCATCGCGCTCGAGCCCTTCTGGCCGCCCCGGAACGGCTCCTGCACCTCACGCACCTCCGTGCGCTGCAGGTGGCGCACCTCGGTCGCGAGGCGCTCCATGCCGGCCCCCGCGAGCGCGATTGCGCTCAGCAGCTCCGCGTGGCGGTCACGCGCCACCACCTGCGTGGAGATCGACTCGCGCTCCAAGCCGAGGCGCGCCAGCACGCGCTCCTCGAACTCTGGGCTGGTGGCCGCGTACGTTCCCACCGCGCCGGAGATCCCCCCCACCGACACCTGCGCGAAAGCGCGCTCCAGGCGCAGGGCGTTGCGGTGCGCCTCGAACGCCAAACCCGCCAGCTTCACGCCGAAGGTCGTCGGCTCGGCGTGCACTCCGTGCGTGCGCCCCACGCACAGCGTCTGCACGTGCTCGCGTGCGCGCGCCGCCAGCGCCTGCACGAGCGCGCGGGCTCCTGGCACGATTGCTTCGCCCGCCGCCTTCAGCTGCAGTGCGAGCGCCGTGTCGAGCACGTCCGATGATGTCAAGCCGAAATGGATCCAGCGCCCCGCCTCGCCGGCAGAGGCGGCGAGCACGTCGACAAACGCCGCCATGTCGTGCTCGGTCGTGCGCTCGCGCTCGTTTACCGCCTCGACCGTGAACGTGGCCCTACGGATCGCCTCCAGATCGACCTCGGTGGGGCCGCTGCCGGCACCGAGCAGGAGCGGCAGCTCCTCGCACGCCGCCACCTCCACCTCGCGCCACGCCTCCATGCGCGCCTCGTCGGTCCAGATTGCGCCCAGCTCGGGGCGTGTGTAGCGCTCGATCACGTCCTCTAAGTATCGCCCACCGGCGACCTGGGCCGGCTGCTGCTGGCCTACGCTGCCACCATTCCCGGCGCCGGCGGGCGCGCTCAAGTCGCCAGGATCTGCGCCGCGAGGATCGCCGCGTTGCGGGCGTTGTCGAGGCCCACGCACGCCACCGGCACGCCCGGCGGCATTTGCACGATCGAGAGGATCGCGTCGAGGCCCCCCGCCGCGCTGAGGCGGCCCGACAGCGGGACGCCGATCACCGGCAGGTCGGTGTGAGCTGCCACCGCGCCTGGCAGTGCCGCCGAGATGCCGGCACCGGCGATGATCACGCGCAGCCCGCGCAACTGCGCGTTCTTGGCGTATTCCGCCACGACGTCCGGTTCGCGGTGGGCCGACATCACCCGCAACTCGTGCAGGATGTTGCGCGCTTGCAGCTCCTCTGCGGCCTTCTCCATCTTCTCCATGTCGCTCTTGGAGCCCATCACGATTCCCACGCGTGGGGCGTCCACCTCGAGCTCCTCCAGCTGCGCTCGTACCTCAGTCTCGCTCATCGCGTTCGCGATCGGGGTCACATCACCCATACTCGACCTCCGCGCCGAGGCCCTCGTTGGGCTCGTCCTCGTACCACGCCCGCAGCCACTCGTCGATGTCCCGTGTGCCAGGCTCCACCGCCACCTCCGCGGCGATGTCGCCACGCATTTGCATGCCGTCGAAGGAGATCATCCGCGCTGCAGCATACGCCGCTTCGCGTGCCTCCTCGGGACCGTCGCCGAACGCCGTTACGTTCAACACCCGCCCGCCCGCCGTCACGAGTTCGTGGTCGGCGCGCGCTGTCCCCGCGTGGGTCACCTCCACCTCTGCGGGCACGCGATCCAATCCCGCGATCGAATCCCCCTTGGAGGAGGACTCGGGGTAGCCGGCGCTCGCCAGCGTCACCGTCACCGCCGACTGGGGCGACCACCTGAACAGCAGCGCGTCTTCGTCTTCCTCTTCGGTCTGGCCGAGACCTCCGGCGCGCGCGGCTCGGAACAGCAGCCTCAACAGGTCGGACTCCAGGCGCGGCAGCAGCGCCTGTGCCTCGGGATCGCCGAAGCGCACGTTGTACTCCAGCACGCGCAGCCCCTTCGCCGTGAGAATCGCGCCGGCGTACAGCACGCCGTGGAAGGGGATCCCTTTCTCGCTCATTAGTTGAACGATCGGCGCGTGGATGATCGGCGCGAGGTGCCACTCCGATTCGCCCGGCAGCTCCGCCACCGGCGAGTAGGCGCCCATCCCGCCGGTGTTCGGGCCGCGATCGCCGTCGAAGATGCGCTTGTAGTCATGCGCCGGCGTCAGCGGGTAGGCGCCCTTTCCATCGCACAGCGCCATCAGCGAAATCTCCCTGCCGATCAGGCGTTCTTCGACGACCGCGCTCGCGCCGACGCCATCGGATGGGTGGGTGGGCTCGGGGTGGGCGGGGTCGCCAATCAAAAAGCGGCCCTCGACGAAGATCTCTCGCAATGCCGCTTCGGCCTGCTCGGGCGAATCCGCCACCGTCACGCCCTTGCCGGCAGCCAGGCCGTCGGCCTTCACCACCACCCCCGGATCGGCCAGCTCCGCCACTGCCGCCACACCCTCCTCGAGCGTGCGTGCGTGGCGCCAGCGCGCGGTCGGCACGCCCGCCTGCTCCATCAACTGCTTGGCGAACGCCTTGGAGCTCTCCAGGCGCGCCGCCGCGGCCGATGGACCGAAGGCCAGGTGGCCACGTCGGTCGAGCGCGTCCACGAGGCCCGCCACCAGCGGCGCCTCGGGTCCCACCACGGTGAAGTGGGCGCCCTCGCGCTCCACCGCCGCGACGATTCCCTCGACGTCGTCGGCCGCCACGTCGATCAGGCGCGCATCCTGGGCGATACCGGCGTTGCCGGGAGCGCACATCAGCTCGGTGGCTTCCTCGGAGCGTGCAAGCGCACGTACCAGCGCGTGCTCGCGCCCGCCCGAGCCGACGACGAGAACCCTCATAGCACCCACCGTCCTGGGAGTTGTGGATCGTCGTGGCTGGCAATAGGAAGCGCGAGCGGCGACAGTGCTCTGCACGGCCCTGATCGTGGCGACGCAGCCAGAGGCGCGGAGGGACGCATCAGCTCACAGCGAGGCTATGAAGTCGTCTACGGGAATGGCCGCCAGGGTCTCGTAGCGCACGGTGCCGCGCGAGCCCAGCTCCAGCGAGACGCGCGCCATCGTCTGCTCGTCCGGCGCCTCGAGGATGTTGACGAAATCGAAGCGCCCGAGCGTTGCCCACTGCGCCTTCACCCTCGCCCCCAGCTGCTCCACCTCTTTGTTGACCTCGTGGATCCTCTGCGGGTTGTTCTTGACGGTCTGCACGCCCTCCGGCGTGAGGTTCGCGAGCATGATGTACGTGGGCATTGTGATCTCCTCCTGTGGGCTTTGCGGGGCGCTCTGAGAGATTAGACCTCAGTTCGGAATTGCGGCGGGTGCCGGGATGGGCTGGAATATGAGCTCTTCATCCACCGCATCCACGCGGATCGCGTCGCCCGGGCGCAGGCTGCCCTCCAGCAGCGACAGCGCGAGGCGATCGGTCAGCTGCTTCTGGATCACCCTTCGCAGCGGGCGCGCACCGTACGTTGGGTCGTAGCCCATGTCTCCCAGCAGTTGGCGTGCGGCCTCGGTGAGCGTCACCTCCACACCGCGCTCGCGCACGCGCGCGATCACGCGTTCGGTCTGCAGTTCCACGATCCGTCCGATCTGCCCCCGGTTCAGCGCTTTGAAGCGCACGATGTCGTCGAGGCGGTTGACGAACTCGGGTTTGAAGTGCTCCAGGAGCGCGTCGCGCAGCTTTGCATCCGCCGCGATCGACTCGGCTCCCGTCCGCGGGGTTCCCACGGCGTAGGGCGTGCCCACGCTCTCCGGATCCACGACCTCGGCGACATCGCCGGCGCGGATGTTGGAGGTCATGATCAGCACCGTGTTCTTGAAATCCACCGTTCGCCCCTGCCCGTCGGTGAGGCGGCCGTCGTCCATCACCTGCAACAGCGTGTTGAACACGTCGGGGTGTGCCTTCTCGATCTCGTCCAGCAGAACCACCGAGTAGGGGCGCCGGCGCACCGCCTCGGTCAGCTGGCCGCCCTCTTCGTAGCCGACATACCCGGGCGGGGCGCCGAGGAGGCGGGAGACCGCGTGTTTCTCCATGTACTCCGACATATCGATCCGGATCATCGCGTCCTGCGAGTCGAACATGAACTCGGCGAGCGCGCGCGCGAGCTCGGTCTTGCCGACGCCGGTCGGGCCGAGGAACAGGAACGTGCCGATCGGCCGGTCGGGATCCTGCAGGCCGGCGCGCGAGCGGCGCAGCGCGCTTGCGACCGCCTCGATCGCGGCGTCCTGGCCGACGACGCGCTCGTGTAGGCGCTCCTCCATGTGGATCAACTTCTCGACTTCGCCCTCCAGCAGGCGACTCACCGGGATCCCCGTCCAGCGGGCTACCACCTCGGCGACGTCGTCGGCCTCGACCTCCTCTTTGAGGAAGACCGGTTTGGGTGGCCTGGTGCCTGCGCCGTCGGCGGTGTCCGTCTGGGTGGCGCTGACCGCGCCTTCCGGCCCCGCTCCCGTGCCCGTGTCATCGTCGACCGTCGCATCGCGTCCGCCGTCCGCCGCCGCCTCCGGGCCGCCTTCCAACGCGGCCAAGCTCTTTTCCAGATCGGGGATCTCGCCGTAGCGCAGTTCGGCCGCGCGCTGCAGGTCGGCGGCCCGCTCGGCACGCTCGGCCTCCAGGCGGGCCTCCTCCAGGCGCGCCTTCAGGTCACTGGCGCCCTGGATCGCCTGCTTCTCGCTTTCCCACTGCGCCTTCATCGCAGCCGATCGCTCTTTCAGCTCGGCCAGCTCCCGCTCGATCGCGGCGCGGCGCTCGGCAGATGCCTCGTCGGTCTCCTTCTGCAGCGAGGTGAGCTCGATTTCCAGCTGCATCACACGGCGGTCCACCTCGTCGATCTCGGTCGGCAGCGAGTCGATCTCGATACGCAGGCCCGACGCGGCCTCGTCGATCAGGTCGATCGCCTTGTCGGGCAGGAAGCGGTCGGCGATGTAGCGGTCCGACAGCGTCGCCGCGGCGATCAGCGCGCTGTCCTGGATGCGCACGCCGTGGTGGACCTCGTAGCGCTCCTTCAGGCCCCTGAGGATCGCGATCGTGTCCTGCACGCTCGGCTCGCCCACCATCACCGGCTGGAAGCGCCGCTCCAGGGCCGCGTCCTTCTCGATGTGCTTGCGGTACTCGTCGAGCGTCGTGGCGCCCACGCAGCGCAGCTCGCCGCGCGCGAGCATGGGCTTCAGCAGGTTGGCGGCGTCGACGGCGCCTTCGGCGGCGCCCGCGCCGACGATCGTGTGCAGCTCGTCGAGGAACAGGATCACCGCGCCGCGGGCCTCGGAGACCTCCTTCAGCACCGCCTTCAGGCGGTCCTCGAACTCGCCCCGGTACTTGGCGCCGGCGATCAGCGAGCCGATATCGAGCGCGATCACGCGCCGTTCGCGCAGTGACTCGGGGACGTCGCCGGAGACGATCCGCTGCGCGAGGCCCTCGACGATCGCGGTCTTACCCACGCCCGGCTCGCCGATCAGCACCGGGTTGTTCTTGGTGCGCCGCGAGAGCACCTGGATCACGCGGCGAATCTCCTCGTCGCGGCCGATCACTGGGTCGAGCGCGCTTTCCTCGGCGAGCTTCGTGAAGTCGCGCCCGAAGCGCTCGAGCGCCTGATACTTCTCCTCGGGGCTCTGGTCGCTCACGCGGTGCGGGCCCCGCACCTCGGCGAGCGCCTGCAGCAGACGGTCCCTGCTGGCGCCGACGGCGCGCAGCGCTTGGCCGGCGCGGCTCTCCTCCGCGGCGAGCGCCAGCAGCAGGTGCTCGGTGGAGATGTATTCGTCGGAGAGGTCTTTCGCCTGCTTCTCCGCCTCGCGCAGCACCGCCGTCAGTTCGCTGGAGGGCTGGCCACCTTCGGTGGAGGAGCTTTCGCCGAGGCGAGGGAGGTCCTCCAAGGCGCGGCTCGACTCCGCGCGCAGCGCCGGGAGCTGGACCCCCAGCTTCGTGAGCACCGGGACGACCACGCCGCCGGCGGCGTCCGCCGGGCCGCTGCCGGCGCTCTCGCTGTCGAGCAGCGCCGCCAGCAGGTGCGTGGGGGTGACCTGCGGGTTACGGCGCTCCTGCGCGAGGCGTGTGGCCGCCGCGAGCGCTTCCTGGGACTTGATTGTGAACCTATCCGGCTGCATTCAATAAATCTAAGTCCCAGCTTAGCAGATATATGGCGACGAGGTCCGACTCGTCAGCTTGCTGGTGTGGTTGTGTATGAATTTTTTGGACTCCAACCAGCTTCACTTCGTAAAGCAAAATCGCGTCAAGGCCGGGCCGGGCGCTTTAGTGGTCGCACATCCGCAGCGCGCACGATCTCCCGGCTGGGCGGACGGGAGTTGGGGAACGGCACGAGCTCGGCGCGGAAGGAGCGGCGGACCTCCTCCAGACGCTCGGCCAGCTCGACCTGGGCGTGCAGCGCCTGCACCTCGAGCTCCTCGATGCGGGCGTGCATATGGTCGATCTCGCGCTCGAGGTCGAGCACGCGCTCGACGCCGGCGAGGTTGAGTCCCAGCTCCGCAGTCATCTCCTGGATGCGGCGCAGCCGCTCGACGTCCTCGCGCGAATAGAGACGAGTGCCCTTGGGCGAGCGCTTTGGGTCGATCAGGCCGCGCGCCTCGTAGGTGCGGAGCGTCTGCGGGTGCATCTGCGCGAGTTGCGCCGCAACAGAAATCATGAACACGCCGCGGTCGGGCGCCACCTCGATCTCGCCGCCGCGCTCGCTGGGGGGCTGGCGCTCGCTCATTTGGCTGCCTGCTCGAACAGCCGCGCGCGGGGGTCGCTGCCGTTGGACGCATCCGCGAGCGCCTGCACCGCCGCGCTCTGCTCCTCGGTGAGCTCGTCGGGGACGTCGATCACGAAGCGGTAGTGAATGTCCCCTTTATCTTGAGACCCACCCACCCGCCCCCCGCCGCCACCAAGCTTCGGCGGGCCCTCGCCGCGCAGGCGCTGCACCGTGCCATGGGTCGTGCCGGGCCGTACGCGCAGCGTCTTGGTGCCGTTCAACGTGGGCACCTTCACCTCTGCACCGCGCAGCGCCTCCGGGATCGTCAAGGGCACCTCGACCTCGACGTTGTCGCCGCGCCGTTTGAACACAGGCGAGTGCGCCACGTGTGTGATCACATACAGGTCGCCCGGCGGGCCGCCGCGCGGGCCGGCCTCGCCCTTGCCGGGCAGGCGGATGCGCGAGCCCTCCTTCACTCCCGCGGGGATGTTCACGCGGTATTTCTTCACCGTGCGTACCGCGCCCGAGCCGTGGCAGGTCGGGCAGGGGTCCTCGATCACGGTCCCCGATCCACCGCAGCGCGAGCAGGGCTGGGAGATCGAGAACATTCCCTGGCCCTGCGTCTCGATCCCGCGGCCCTCGCACTTCGGGCACACCTTCGGCGTCGTGCCCGGCTTGGCGCCGGTGCCATGACAGGTCGGGCAGATCGTCTGCGTGGCTACGGAGAGCGGCACCTGCGCGCCCGACACCGCCTGCTCGAAGGAGATCGACACCTGCGTCTCCAGGTCGCGCCCGCGCTCGGGGCGGGGCTGTGTGCGCGTGCGCCTGCCGCTCGCCGACCCCCCGAAAAGGTTGGAGAGGATGTCGCCCATCGAAGAGGCGTCGAAATCGAAGTTGCCGAAGCCTCCAAACCCGGCGCCTCCGGCGTTTGCGTACGGCCCGGTGCCGCTGTCGTACTGCTTGCGCTTCTCCGAGTCCGACAGCACGTCGTAGGCGTGCGAGATCTCCTTGAAGCGCGACTCCGCCTGCTTGTCGTCGGGGTTGCGATCGGGGTGGTACTGGCGCGCGAGCTTGCGGTAGGCCTTCTTCAGCTCATCGGGAGTCGCCTTTTTCTCGACGCCGAGCGTCGCGTACAGGTCCTGTTTGGCCGCCATGTCGCCCTTCCTATGCCGCCACCACGACGCGCGCGGGACGGATCACGGTGCCGTTCAGCCGGTACCCGGGCTGGTAAACCTCGACCACGGTGCCGCTGGCGGCACCCTCCACCGGCTGCTGCGCCATCGCCTCGTGGTGGACGGGGTCGAACTGCTCGCCCTTGGGGTCGAACGACTCGACGCCCACGCGCGCGAGCGCCGCGCTCAGCTCCGCTCGCACCAATCGCACGCCCTCGAGCAGCGGGTCCTCCACGGCCGCGGCCTCCAGCGCTCGGTCGAGGTTGTCGAGCGCCGGCAGCAGCTCCTTGGCGAGCTTCGCCACGCCCCGCTCGGCCGCCGCAGCCGACTCTTTTGCCATGCGCTTGCGGTAGTTCTCGAAGTCGGCCTGCGTGCGCTGCGCAAGCGCGAGATACTCATCGCGCTGCGCGGCGATCGTAACCAGCTCGTCAAGGTCGCCCTCGAGCTCGCTGGCCTCATCATCTTCCTCGAGCGCCGATCCGCTCGGCTCGTCGGGCAAGGCGCTCTCCTCGGCGAAAGGTTGCGCCTGCGTATCGGCGCTCTCATCCCCCGGCGCCTGGCCGGCGCCGGGGTTGCTGGAGTGACTCGGCTGATCCTCCTCGATCGCCTGCTCGGTGATGTCGCTCATTGCCTCTACGCCTTCGTCTCGTCGACGACCTCGGCATCGACCACATCCTCCTCGCCGGAGGCCGTGCCGTTGCCGTCAGGCGAGTCGCCGCCATCCCCGCTGGCTGTGGCCGTCTGTTCCTGGGCGCGCTGGTACATCGCCTCCGATACGGCGTGGAAGGCGCTCTGCAGCACGTCGGTCTTGGCATTGATCGCGGCCGGATCTTCGGACTCAAGCGTTTCGCGCACCTCCTTGATCGCCTCCTCAATGCGGCCCTTGGAGTCGGCGTCGACCTGGTCGCCAAGGTCGGCGAGCTGGCGCTCGGCCTGGTAGGCGGCGTTCTCGCCGTTGTTGCGGGCCTCCGCGAGCTCGCGCGCGCGGCGGTCCTCCTCGGCGTGGGACTCCGCGTCGGAGACCATGTTCTTGATCTCCTCCTCGGAGAGCCCCGAGCCGGCCTTGATCTCGATCTTCTGCTCCTTGCCGGTGCCGAGGTCCTTGGCGGAGACGTTGAGGATGCCGTTGGCGTCGATGTCGAAGGCGACCTCCACCTGCGGGATGCCGCGGGGCGCCGGCGGGATGCCGGTGAGCTGGAACTTGCCCAGCGACTTGTTGTACGTGGCCATCTCGCGCTCGCCCTGCAGCACGTGGATCTCGACCGAGGGCTGGTTGTCCTCGGCGGTCGAGAACACCTCGCTCTTGCGCGTGGGGATCGTCGTGTTGCGTTCGATCAGCTTCGTCATCACGCCGCCCTTGGTCTCGATCCCGAGCGTCAGCGGGGTGACGTCGAGCAGCAACACGTCCTTGACGTCGCCGGCCAGCACGCCCGCCTGGATCGCGGCGCCGACGGCCACCACCTCGTCGGGATTGACCCCGCGGTGGGGCTCCTTGCCGGTGAGCTCTTTGACCTTCTCCTGCACCGCCGGCATGCGCGTCATGCCGCCGACCATCACGACGTGGTCGACCTCCTTGACGCCCTTGTCTTTGGCGTCGTCGAGCGCCTGGCGCACGGGCGCCACGACGCGATCGAGCAGCGCGGAGGTCAGCTCGGAGAGCTTCGCCCGCGTCAGGCGCGTATCGAGATGCTTGGGCCCAGCGGAGTCGGCCGTGATGAACGGCAGGTTGATCTGGGTCTCCTGCGTGGTGGAGAGCTCGATCTTCGCCTTCTCCGCCGCCTCGTACAGCCGCTGCAGCGCCATCGGGTCGGCGGAGAGGTCGATGCCCTGATCGCGCTTGAAGTCCGCGACCAGCCAGTCAACGATCGCCTTGTCGAAGTTGTCGCCGCCAAGATGGTTGTCGCCGGCGGTCGACTTGACCTCGAACACACCGTCGCCGATCTCCAGCACCGACACGTCGAACGTGCCGCCGCCAAGGTCGAATACGAGAATCGTCTGGTCGCTTTCCTTGTCGAGGCCGTAAGCCAGCGAGGCCGCGGTCGGCTCGTTGATGATGCGCTTCACATCGAGCCCGGCGATCTTGCCGGCATCCTTGGTCGCCTGGCGCTGGTCGTCGTTGAAGTACGCGGGAACGGTGATCACCGCGGAATCGACGCTTTCGCCCAAATACGCTTCCGCGTCGGTCTTCAGCTTCTGCAGGATCATCGCGGAGATCTCAGGTGGCGAGTGCTGCTCGCCCCCGGCCTCCACGCGCGCGTCGCCATTGGGGCCGGAGACGACCTTGTAGGGGACGATCGACTCCTCCTCGCGCACCTCGGCCTCCTTGCGGCCCATGAAGCGCTTGATCGAGAAGATCGTGTTCTGCGGGTTGGTGACCGCCTGACGCTTGGCGACGGTGCCAACCAGCCGCTCGCCGGAGGCGGCGAAGGCGACGACGGAAGGCGTGGTCCTGCCGCCCTCGGCGTTCTCGATCACTGTGGGCTCGCCGCCCTCGAGGACGGCCATGCAGGAGTTCGTCGTGCCTAGGTCTATGCCTATGGTCTTGGGCATTTGCTTGGGTGCTCCTTGGTTTGGGTATGGGTGGTGGGATGGCGACGGAGCCGCTCTGTGCCCTGTCGGCGCCCGGTTTGCGGGCGGGAAATTGCTTGAGCGTAGTCCGCTGCTGAAATCTTAGCCGCAGCTTAGCAGGTCTTTGGGGGCGTTGGAAAGGCATCCCGTCGAGGGTGGCGGCGCTTTGGCGTGGGTGTGGTGGCGCTGGCGTGGGCTGGTGGCGCCGGGCGTGGGGTGGTCGCGTCGAGCGAGAGTCGGCAGCGGCCATGGGCCAACCCCCTGCTTATGTCCGGGTAGGCGCCGCGCTGCCCGATCAGCGCGTCCGCCGGCCCGTGGCGGACCCTCGGGACTGCATCCACCACGAGCGGCCTTGACGGCGAGGCCCGGATCGTGCATGGTGGGTGGGCCTCGAGCGGAGCCCAGGAAGACCGCCGGAGTCCAGGAAGCGCGATGGGGGTTCCCGCGGAAGGCCTATGAGGAAGGCCGGCCGTGCTGAGCGCTTTGGCGGGCGGTGCGTACGGGGGAAGCCATAAACTGCCTCGGCGGCGCCGGGGGAGAGGAGAGGTTCATCAATGTCGCGATTCAGGTTGATTCTGTTGACGTCCATGGCGATGGTCTTTGTGGGCGCGTATGCGTCCGCGTCGGCCTCGGCCACCACCCCCGTCTTCTCGGTATGCCTCAAAGGCACGGGCGGGTCGGGAACCAAATATGAAGAAAGCAACTGTGAAAAAACGGATGCCGGCGGGGCATGGGAATTAGTCGACATCAATGAAGCGTTGGCAATCAGTGGCACAAGTGGCGTGGCAAAGATGAAGAGCGTACTTCTGAAAGCGGAAGCCCTTATCACCTGCAAAAAAGCTAAAGTTACTGGTGAGATCGAACCCGCCGGCACGTCAAAAGCCGAAGCCACATTCGAAGGATGTGAAGTAGGTAATAGCAAAGAAACCTTCAAAAACTGTACGGTACCGAACTTCAAATTTTCATTTGCGGACCAGCTGATTGAAAACGCAACGACAAAAGAAGCTGAAGATGAATTGAAACCCAAAGCCGGCAGCGAAACATTTGCGGAAATAAAAATCAACAGCCTGGAAGGTAAAAGCTGCAGCGAGAAAGGAACTTTTCCGGTCAAGGGGACGCAGAGGGCCGAATTCCCGGAACAGGCAACACATAAAACGTCACGGTCGGTGGTCTTCAAGCCGTTGGGTAGCCACCTGAGCTTTGATGGCGAAGAAGCCACCTTTGAAGACACCGCAACCGTCGTGTTGAGCAACGGCGATAGCTGGGGGGTGTCAATCCCGTAGGGTCGGCCTGACCTAACCGTAGCGCCGTCAGCGATCCGATAACGTGGGGTCAGCAACACGTCCAAACCGACCCGGAAAGAGAGCATCGTTGCGCGGCAGGCAGCCCTGGGGAGGAGTCAACATGAGGCCTATGCCTGACGATTGCCCGGTGAGGGACTGGGCCTGTCACGCGCGCGCGGCGTTGCGGAATTCGCTGCTCGTAATGCTCATCTCGGTTGGCGGCGTGTGCGGGATTGCTAGCTCCGCTCAAGCCTGCCCGGCGGAAACCGAACGGGCACGCGATGCGCAGCATTACGAATCGCAATTGCCAGACTGCCGGGCCTACGAGCAGGTCTCGCCGGTGGACAAGAACACGACCGACGCAATGGGCAAGCCGGGCTTCGTACAGAGCTCGCCGTCGGGCGAAAGCGTGAGCTACTACTCGCTCGCGCCATTCCCGGCCATCCCGGGCGCGTCGGAATCACCCACCTATCTCAGCACGCGCGGAGGCCTCGGCTGGTCTACGCAGGGCCTGCTACCGTCGACCGAACCGCCCGCGGACGCGCAGGTGCTCGGATTGACGGACAACGGCCAGGAAGCGGTCGTGGTTGTCTCGGAAGAGGAAGGCCTGCTGCTGGCGCCCGGCGCCAGGCCGAACGAGAACAACCTCTACGCCCGTAACAACCTGACCGGTGAATACAGGCTGATCGCCGCGGGCCCGGGCGGCGTGACCCTCGTCGCCGCGACACCGGATGGCTCTCATATCCTCATTCAGGCCAAAAAAGAAGTGCTCGCCGGCGTCGCGGACCCGCAACACGCACCCTATCTCTACGAGTGGGACAGGGAAACCGGGCAGCTGGTCTTCGTCGGGGAAGCCGAAGGGAGGGTTCCGGAAGAAGGGACGGTCGCCGGACCGATCGAATCGGAAGCGGACGAAGGGGAATACCCATACGATCAGAACGCGATCTCCGAAAACGGATCGCGCATCTTCTTCTCGGAACGTGGCGAAAGCCAAAAGGTGTATCTGCGAGAACCAAACGTGGCTCTCCCCGGGACGACCGAAGTCTCGGACGGAGCTGCGCAGTGGAGGGCGGCGACGCCCAGCGGGTCATTCGCTCTCTACACGGAAGACGGAGAACTATACCGGTTCAATGTCGCTCACGACACCCCCAGCCCTGGCGGCGCGCGCGAAAAGCTCGCGGGAGCAGGAGCCCGGGTGTTGGGGGTGATGGGTATGTCAAACGACGGGTCGTACGTCTACTTCGTCGCCGAAGGGGTGCTCGCCGACAACGAAAACGGCAATCACGAAAAAGCGGAAGAACAGCTCAATGAGGTCAATCTTTACGAGTGGCACGCAGGCGCTGCAGATCCCGTGATGTTCATGGGCAAGCTCGACAAGGCTTCCGATAAAAGTGATTGGGAGGGGTTCACCAACGGCGAACCGGGCTCACCCGACCAGGGGGACAAGGCATCGCGGGTGTCTGCCGATGGGACCAAAGTGCTCATCGGCTCCTCCGCGAAACTGACGAGCTATGACAACGCCGGCAAGAGCGAGGCTTACCTCTACGATGCCATCGAGTCTCTATCGGCCACCAATCCTCGCTGCGTGAGCTGCAATCCGGGGACGGCCGTGGCCAGCCAGGAGACCTACCTCTCGGAGAACGAAAGCCCAGCTCCCAGCTCGCCGTTAGGCGCATTCATGACGCGCAACCTGTCTGCCCGGGGAACCCGTGTCTTCTTCCAGACCGCTGAAGCGCTCGTCCCAGAGGATACCAACGGGCAGATGGACGTTTACGAGTGGGAGCAGGAAGGCACGGGCAGCTGTGAAGCCGGAGAAGGCCAGGAGGGCGGCGGGTGTCTGTATCTGCTGTCCACCGGTAAGAGCCCACAGCCGTCCTACTTCGGTGACGCCAGTGAAGAAGGCGAAGACGTGTTCCTCTTCACGCGCCAGTCGCTTGTGTCCCAGGACCAGGACGACAACGTTGACGTCTACGACGTGCGCGTCAATGGTGGTTTGGCAGGTCAAAGCACGCCGCCGGCCAGCCCGTGCGAAAGCGAAGAAAGGTGTCGTGGCGTGCCCGCGACAGCGCCGATATTCGGGTCGCCGTCGAGCATGACGCTGGTGGGAGGGGGTAACGCGCCGCCTACGGTGCCATTCAGCGCCGTAATCAAACCCACAAAAAAGAAGCCCAAGTCCTCAATGCGCGCGCGGAAGCTCGCGAACGCGCTGAAGGCCTGCGCGAAGAGGCCCCAGAGGCGGCGGGGGAGCTGCCGGGGGCGCGCGCGCAGGAGGTATGGCGTGAAGAAGGCGAAGAAGAGCAGCGGGGAGGGTGGGCGATGAGGGGGGTGTCCACGACGTTGCGGACTCTCCCCGCTGCCGTGGCGATGGCTGCGCTGATCGGGCTGGTATCGACCGGTATGGCCAGGGCAGACGAAGCGCATCCATTCGGGGTCGACAAGTTCACAAATATGATCACGAGCGAAAACCGAGAACCCGCTACGCAGGCCGGCTCGCATCCGTACGCCATCACGACGACGATCGAATTCGCCAGCCACGTGCCCGAAGCGGGATCGATCGCGGCGGAAGCCGAACTTGAACCGGTCCCCAATGGGCTCGCGAAGGAAATCGAAGTGGGTTTTCCCGCCGGCCTGATCGTGAATCCAACCGCCACCATGGAAAGGTGCACCGAGACCGAGCTGGATACCTACTTGGAATGCCCCAACGCGTCGGCGGTGGGGGTCGCCGATATCCAACTGGCGATTGCCAGGGGCAGGTCTTCGGGGGAGGTGCCGGTTTTCAATATGGTCACTCCAAATGGGGTGCCTGCCGAGCTTGGGTTCGAGATCGCTGGGGTTGTAGTCCATATCATCGGCGGCATCCGGACCAGTAGCGATTACGGTCTCTCGGCGAGCACCTCGGACATCTTGGGGAAGGCCGATCTCTACGGCATGGCCCTGACCCTGTGGGGCGACCCGTCGGCCGAAAGCCACGACAGGGAACGTGGCAATTGCATCGAAAAAGGCGAACCCAGCGGCAGGAGTTGCCCGGTGGCGCGGACGAACGCGCCGCTGCTGACCCTAACCTCGGCGTGCACGGGCGGGCCGCTGACGGCGACGTTGAGCGCCAACTCGTGGGAAGAGCCTGGCAAGTTCCTGCGCGATGAAGCCGGTTCGCCGGGTGTGAGCGGTTGCGAGCAGCTCCCGTTCGACCCGACGCTGTCGGCGCAGATCGCGGGGCCGGCCGAAACGGGCGCACCGACGGGCTTTGAAGTCGACGTGGCCATCCCACAGGAAAAAAGCTTCACGGGCTATTACCCGCAGGACGATCCGGCTCGGCTGGCCGAGTCCGACCTCAAGGAAGCGCGTATCGCGTTGCCCGTGGGGATGACGGTCTCCCCGTCGGCGGCAAATGGCCTGGGTGCGTGCCCTTTGCTCACCGGCAGGGAACCGGCGCAAGAAGCAGCCGAAAGCGAACGGGAGCTGGTTGGCATCAATTTGGAATCTAACCAGCCCGCGAACTGCCCCGACGAATCGAAGCTCGGGTTGGTCGAAGTCGTCACCCCGTTGCTCGAAGCTCCCCTGAAGGGCTCGGTATACCTCGCCCAGCAGGGCAATCTCCCGGGCAATGGCTCCAACCCATTCAAATCGCTGTTCGCGCTCTATCTGGTCGCGGAAGGCAGCGGGGCGATCATCAAGCTTCCCGGCGAAGTAAAGCTCGACGCAACGACGGGTCAGCTGAGCGTGAGGCTCGGCGAAGATCCGATGACAGGCTTCTATCTACCCCAGCTTCCCTTCAGCGAACTGAAGCTGCGCTTCTTCGGCGGACCGCGGGCGCTGCTGGTGACGCCGCCCTCCTGCGGCACCTACACGACGACCTCACAGCTCACCCCATGGGACGGCAACCCAGCTTCCGAACGTGGCAGCGGCTTCTCCGTCAGGTCCGGCTGTGGCGCCCACGGCTTCTCCCCCGCGCTGACGGCCGGAACCACGAACCCTCAGGCGGGAGGCTTCAGCGACGAGACGGTGACGATCGCACGCAACGACGGCGAACAGGACCTCAATAGCCTCACGGTCAACACGCCCCCCGGCCTGTTGGGGTTGCTCTCGAAGGTTCCGCTGTGCCGGGAGCCACAGGCGAGCGAAGGCACTTGTGGCGAAGCAAGCCAGATCGGCCAGACCACGGTAGCGGTGGGTCTCGGCGAAGATCCCTATTGGCTTAAGGGCGGTCGCGTCTATCTGACAGGCCCGTACAACAACGAGCCATTCGGCCTGTCGATCGTCTTCCCGACGATGGCGGGACCGTTTACGCTCAGGGGCAACGGAGGGTTCGGCCGAGAGATAGTCCGGGCATCGATCGCCGTGAACCCGAAGACGGGCGCCCTGACGATCGCGAGCAACCCGCTCCCGACCATCCTTGAAGGCATCCCGCTCGACGTCAGGACGATCAACCTGGACATCAACCGCAGCGAATTCACGTTCAACCCAACCAGCTGCGAAGAACTCCACGTGACCTCGTCGCTCACCAGCACCGACGGCGCGACCGTGGCCCCGTCGAGCCGCTTCCAGGCGACGAACTGCGCGGCGCTCTCGTTCAATCCGTCGCTCTCGGCGACGACCAGAGGCAACGCGAGCGACATCGGCAGCGGCGCCTCGCTGAACATCAAAATCGCGCAGCGAACCGGCGAAGCGGCGATCCGCTCGATCCATCTCGAGCTTCCCAAGAAGCTTCCGGCGCGACTGCACTCACTGCAGAAAGCCTGCAGGGAGGCGACGTTCGACGCGAACCCGGCGAGCTGTCCAGCCGGGTCGGACGTGGGGACTGGGATCGTGCACACGCCCGTGCTGCCGGTGCCGCTGGAAGGCCCGGCCTACTTCGTCTCGCACGGCGGGGCACGGTACCCGGAACTGGTGTTCGTGCTGCAGGGCGACGGGGTGACGATCGACCTCGCCGGCGAAACGCACATCGGCTCGAAGACGAAAATCACCTCGAGCACTTTTGGGGGGGTCCCGGACGCACCGATCGCGAGCTTCGAAGCGAATCTGCCGGAGGGGCCCGACTCGGCGCTCGCGGGCATTACGCCCAAAGGCGTGTGCGGCTCCAAGGGCCTCTCGATGCCGACGACGATCATCGGGCAGAACGGGGCGCAGGTCAAGCGGGCGACGAAGATCGCGATCGCCGGCTGCCCACGGAAGGAACACAAAAAGCCGAGAGACGCTTGATTGCAGGCGGCCGATCCAGATGTCGGAAACATTCATTGCAAGCCAGGCACGGGTCGGATAGGTTCGAAGAGCGGCATGCCCTTGGACCTCTATGGACCGCCGGCCGCCCGAACCGAAGAGGCAGTTGACGAAAGCCGTCAAAGCCAGCGAATGGGTGGTCGAGCGGTTCTCATTTGCAGTAGCAATACCGGGGCCCGCCGCACGTTGCGGCGGGCCCTCTTACCCTCGGGCTCGCAGCGTGGGGAACGGCACGACCTCGCGCACCGACTCGACGCCGGTCAGCACCATCAGCAGTCGGTCGACGCCGAGTCCCCCGCCGGCGGTGGGCGCCATTCCGTATTCCAGCGCGCGCACGTACTCCTCGTCATTGGGCTGCGGCTGGTCGCCGTCGTCGTTCCCATCCGAGGCCTGCTGGCGCTGGATCACGAAGCGGTTGAGCTGATCGACGGGATCGTTGAGCTCGGTGTCGCCGCTGAGGATCTCCATTCCGCGAATCACCGAGTCGAAGTGCTCGGAGAGCCTTGGATCCTCGGGGTGGCGCTTGCAGATCGGGAACAGGTCGACGGGGAAGTCGAAGACGTGCGTAGGCTCGTGCAGCGTCGGTTCGACGTGCTTGACGTAGATCGCATCCACCAGCTTCGCCCAGGTGAGATTGGAATCCTGCCCACCCCCGCCCTCCCCCGCCTCGCCGGCCGCCTCGATCAGCTGCTCGCGCGAGGCCTCCAGGTAGTCGATCCCGATCGCGTCGGCGATCGCCTCGCGCAGCGTGATCCGCCGCCACGGGGTCGCGAGGTCGATCACGCGCCCGTCGTACTGCTCGACCTTGGTCGTCCCCAGCGTGCGAAGCGCGACGCTCTCCGCCATGTCTTCGGTGAACTTCGCTACGTCCCAGTAGTCGGCGTAGCTCATCATCCACTCGAGGATCGTGAACTCGGGGCTGTGACGGTGGGAGATCCCCTCGTTGCGGAAGGCGCGCCCGAGATCGTAGATGTTCTCCAAGCCCCCCACAATGCAGCGGTTGAGGTAGAGCTCGACCGAGATGCGCAGATAGACGTCGACGTCGAGCGCGTTGTGGTGCGTCACGAACGGCCGCGACGCGGCGCCGCCGGCGAGCGTCTGCAGCATCGGCGTCTCGACCTGTGTGAAGCCGTGCTCGCGCAGGAAGTCGTGGATCGCCTCGATCATCTTCGTACGCCTGAAGAACATCGTGCGCGTCTGCTCGTTGGCGAGCAGGTCGAGCTCGCGCCGGCGATAGCGCTCGCCAGGGTCCTCCATCCCGTGGTAGCGGTCGGGAGGCGGGCGCAGCGCCTTGGCGAGCAGTGTGCAGGCGCTCACCGCGAGCGCGAGCTGCCCGCGCTGGGTGATGTAGACGGCGCCCTCGACGCTCACGATGTCGCCGATGTCGAGGCCCACCATGCGCTCGTAGGCCTCCTCGCCCATCTCCTCGCGGCGGGCCACCACCTGCATCGAGCCGGATTGGTCGCGCAGGTCGAAGAACGTGTATTTGGCGTGGCCGCGCCGCGCGATCAGGCGTCCCGCTACGCGGTAGGCGAGGCCCTCGTGCACCCCAGCCACGAGTGTGGCGGGGTCGTGGGCGGCCTGGATGTCGGCAACCCAGGTACGCGGCACGCGCGAGGAGATGTGCGGATAGGGCTCGAAACCCTCGCTGCGCAGGCGCTCCATCTTCGCGCGGCGCTCGTCGGCGCCGGCAGGTTCGCCAGCGCCGTTCCCCGCCGGCTCGGACGCCGCGGCGGCGATGCCCGCTCCGGCTTTCTCGACCGGCTCCTCGAGCTCCTCCGGCGTGCTCATGCTGCCGGCACCAGGTGGTGGGTGGGGTCGCGTACGTCGAGCACCGGCACGCCGGGGATCGCCTCCTCCAGCAGCGCGCGCAGGCGCGGGGAGTCGAAGCGGTGCGACTGCGGCGCGACCGGGTTGACCGTGATCGCTCGCAGGTCGATCGAGGTGAGCACCGTGATCGAGAGGCCCTGGCGACGGTACCACTCGACACCGTGGTCGGTGAGGAAGACCTTCGTTGCGTCGGCGACGACAAGCTCGAGCTCACGGGTGGGCGGGGCGGGTGGGCTCCCATCGTTTCGGGCGCTCAGTAGCTCTGCGAGGAACGGCTCGCACAGAGCACCGCGCACCACCAGGTGGCTGGCCGTGGGCCGCGCGCGCAGCAGCTGGCCGATGTCCGCGGCGGTGCTGGTGAGCACGAAGCGCGGGTGCAGCGTGAGCGGCTCCTCCCCCGCCTCGCCGACGAGCAGGCTGGCGGCGTTGGACGCAGCGACCTCGCGCACGTGTGGCTGATCCAACTCGGGTAGGTGCACGAGCTCGACGGCATCGCGGGTGCGCGCCACGACCTGCTCGATCTCCTCGTGCAGGACAGCGCCGGTGGACATCACGAGGCCGTCGGAGACGGCTGGGGA
Source organism: uncultured Solirubrobacterales bacterium (assembly GCA_963814085.1). Taxonomy (GTDB): domain Bacteria; phylum Actinomycetota; class Thermoleophilia; order Solirubrobacterales; family Solirubrobacteraceae; genus Palsa-744. Next base: position 391,090 of record CAWFBP010000003.1, read on the forward strand.
GGAGGCCGCGCGGCGGTCGATGGCGCCGTCGATCAGCACCTGCTCGGCGCCGCCCGCGAGCATCGTGTCGCACACCTCGCGCACGTCGGCGGCGGCACTGGGGCCGGCCACCTCGATCGTGCCGCGCGTCAGCAGCCGCGCAATCAGCACGCGGCCGAGGGGGGTGCGCACCCCGGTCTCCTGGACGATCTCATGGGGAATCGCACCGGCGCGCAGCAGCGCGTCGGTGGTGGCCACGAGGCTGCCGGCGCACAGCTCCACACGCGGCTTCTCGATGCGGATGTCGATCACGTCGCGCTCCTCCCCGTCGCGCCCGACCGAGGTGACGCCGACACGGCGGCCGCGCTCCTGCAGCTCGCGCAGCAGCGCGGCGAGCGTTTCGGTCTTGCCGGTATTCTTCGCCAGCCCGACGAGAGCGAGGCGGCGCGCGGACGCGGTGAGCTCAGCGAGTTGTCGCATGGGCCCTCAGCCTAGTGGTTCGTCCCGGAGGGGTCACTAGAACATGTTTCAAAACAGGCGGTGTGTCCGGGGCGTTCCTGGACCAAGCTGGGCGACGCTGGCCGAAACGGGGATGCGAGCCGCAGGCGAGTGTCTCCCGGCTTCGGTCGGTGAAGCCCGTGCTGGTGGCACGGGCAAGCCGGCACGTGGCGATCCAGCGCCGCGTCCAGGGGCGCATCCGGGCGTGCCGATCGTGTTGAAACACGTTCCTAGCCTGCCAGTCCCTCGCGGCGGTGTTCCGCGAAGGCCGCACGCCCGGCGGGTGGCACGTCGCGCGCGTCCTCCTCGGGTTCACCCTGCCCAAGCCGCGCGGCCAACTCGCGCACGAGGAAGGTGGCGAGGTGGTGGGGGTAGGTTCCTTTGGAGAAACCGGCGTCGTAGCCGAGCTCCTTGGCGAGCTCGTTGGACACCCGCGGTCCCCCGCAGGCGAGGATCATCTCGCGCCGGCGCCCCTCGGCCTCGACGATCTCGACGAGCTCGGTCAGGTTGTGGATGTGCAGGTTCTGTTGGGTGACGGTCTGGGAGACGAGGATGGCGTCGGCGCCGAGCTCGATCGCTCTGGCGACGAGCGCTCCGTTGGGCACCTGGCTGCCAAGGTTGTGCGCCTCGAAGGCACGGTAGCCCTCCAGGCCCTTGTGGCCGTGGAAGCCCTTGAGGTTGAGCATCGCGTCGATCCCAACACTGTGGGTGTCGGTGCCGGTGGAGGCGCCGACGACGACGATCGGCCGGCGGACGTGCTCCTGGGCGTACGCTTCGACCTCTTCCTCGGTCATGTACTGGACGATGTCGATCCCCTCTTCGGTGAGGGTGGCGTAATCGACGGTGTGCACGGTGTGCCCGTACATCACGAAGTAGGTGTGGCCGTCGGTAAGGCGCTGGTGGTGGACGACCTCGGGATGCTGGAAGCCCATCTTGCCGGCCAGCTCCATGGCGGCCTTGCGCGCGGCGAGGCCATCGGGGACCGGCAGCGTGAAGCTGAGCTGCACGATCCCGTCCCCGTGGTGGTCGGCGTAGGGCTTGACGTGCTCCTGATCGCCACGCGGATCCGCCCGCGCCGAGAGCGCGGGGTTGGGCGCTCCCTCAGGCGCCGTTCCACTAGGCAACGCTGAGCGCCCCCCCCATCAGCTCGGTGACGGGGTTGAAGTACCCATCCTCGGTCGCGACGATGCCCTCCATGCCCCGGCCCTCTTCGAGGTGGCGGCTGACGTCGCCGAAGACGCCGCCCTCGATCGCCTTGAACAGCCCAATCTCCGCGATCCGCTCGAGCATCAGGTGCGCGTCGCGCAGCACCTCTCGCGCACGCGTCTGGATGATGCCGCCGCGCTTGAACTGGATCTCCTCGCCGAGGTCGCGGGCGGCGTTGAAGACGTAGTTGACGTTCTGCAGCCCGAGCACGCGGTCGTGGATGTGCGGGGTGAAGATCCCCTCGGTGGGGACGCCAATCGTCTGGATGCCCTGGTCGGTGGCGACGGTGACGAGGTTGAAGAGCGTGTCGGCGGCGTGGGTGCGGAACAGGTTGCCGTCCATGTGCCGGGTCGGGGGCATGTACTTGACGGGGCAGTCGGGGAACAGCTCGCGGGTGAGCTGTGCCTGGGCCCACTCGTACAGCAGGCCGTTGGTGACGGGCGTGTCGATCTCGAAAGCGTCGCCGAGCGCGATCTGCTCGTCGGGCACGCCCGAGGCTCGGGCGAGCTGGTGGTTGATGAACTGCGAGGCCGTGACCGAGGGCGCGGCCTCCAAAGCGTCGGCGGTGCGCAGGTAGTTGTCCTCGCCGGTGTTGATGACGACTCCGAAGTAGCCGTTGACGGTGCGCGAGACGCGCTGGTCGAGCAGTCCGCGGATCGGGTTGATGTCGCGGTAGAGGATCCCGTAGAGGGCGTCGTTGACCATGTTGTCTAGCCCCTCGATCGCGCCCATCGCGGCGATCTCGGGCATGCACAGGCCGGAGCAGAAGCTGGAGAGGCGCACGTAGCGCCCGTGAAGCTCTGACCACTCGTCGAGCGCGGCGCGCATGATCGCGAAGTTGGCCTGCGTGGCGAAGGTGCCGCCGTAGCCCTCGGTGGTGGGGCCGTAGGGGACGTAGTCGAGCAGGCTCTGCGCCGTGGAGCGGATCACCGCGACGATGTCCCCGCCGGCCTCGGCGACGGCGAGGCCGTGGACGACGTCCTCGTAGACATTGCCGGTGGCGGTGAGCACGTAGCGCAGCGGTGGAAGACTCTCGCCGAGGCGCTCACGCAGGGCGCGGCGGGTCTCCATGCGCGCGCCGATCTCGCCAAGGCCCCGTGCGAGCTCCGTGCGCGCGCGATCGCGGATCGCTGCCTCGGGCGCGAGCGGCAGCGCGCAGAGGTCGAGGGTGTTCGCCTCGACCGCCTCGGCGATTGATTGGGCCCCCGCCCGCCCGCTGTCCAGGGCGGGCGGACTCTCCTCAGGCGACCCCTGCGCGAGCATGTGGCCCATCCCCTCGGCGGGCGGGCTTTGGGCGGGCGGGCTTCCCATCATTTCGGCGTGGAGCATCGCGTTGGCGATCCAGTGGGCGATGCCCTTGCCGAGTCCGCCGCGGGCGCGCACGTGGTCGACCAGCACGTTCGGGAGGGGGGCGCCGAGGTCGTTGGCCCCATCGACGCCAAACAGGCGCGCGACGGTGCGCTCGACCGACAGCGTGGTCATGCCGGCGATCTGCTCGGCGACGTCGGCGGCGATTCGCGCGGCGGCCTGGCGGCAGGACTCGACAAGCCCCTGATCGAGGTCGAGCTTGGAGGTGGCCATGATTCGAGGTTACTGGAAATACCCCACGATTCGGGTCCAAGAGGGTGGCGCAGCCGGCCGCTGGGCTCCTCTTCACCAAATCAAAGGTGTGGGTCGGGCCACTCTTCATTCGATCAGCGGGCGTGCGGCGGGCACGCTAGCCTCGCCAGGTAGAGGTGTGTGAGCGGAAGGGGGCACTGCCCCCTTCCGACTTCCCCCACGGTGCCAATCGAGTGTCTCTCTCCGCCCCCGCTCCCTCCCCCCTTCCCTTCACCCCCAGGGTGCGTGAGTGGTTCGAAGCTGCTTTCGCGCAGGCGACCCCGGCGCAGGCGCAGGCTTGGCCGGCGATCGCGAGCGGGGAACACGTGCTGGTGTCGGCGCCGACCGGCTCGGGCAAGACGTTGGCGGCGTTCCTGTGGGGGCTTGATCGCTTGGCGACGGAACCCTCCTCCCAGCGCCACACGCGCCTGGTGTACGTGTCCCCGCTGAAGGCGCTCTCCTACGACATCGAGCGCAACCTGCGGGCGCCGTTGAAGGGCATCTCCGGAGCCGGCGGAGCCCACCCACCCCACCCCGCCGGAGTGGACATCAGGGTGGGGATCCGCACCGGCGACACCCCCCAGCGTGAGCGTCAGCGGATGCTCAAAGAGCCTCCGGACATCCTGATCACGACCCCGGAGTCGCTGTACCTGATGCTGACATCCCGCGCACGGGAGACGCTTGCCGGCGTCGAGTGGGTGATCGTGGACGAGATCCACGCGGTGGCCGCAACCAAGCGGGGGGCGCACCTGGCGCTGACGCTGGAGCGCCTCGATGCGCTTGTTCGTGCGGAAGGCCGCCGCGAGCCGCAGCGGATCGGGCTGTCGGCGACGCAGACCCCGCTCGTGGAGGTGGCGCGCTTCCTGGTGGGGCCACGGAGAGAGTGCAAGATCGTCGACGTGAGTGCCCCCAAGCTGCTGGACGTGAAGGTGCACGTTCCGGTCGAGTCGATGACGGACCTGGGGGGCGAGGCCCCCGCAGCCGATCTGGGGGGCGGTGAGCCCTCCGAGGCGCCGCGGTTGCACGGCTCGATCTGGCCGGCGATCTACCCGGAGCTGCTGCGGCTGGTCCGCGAGCACAATTCGACGATCGTGTTCGTCAACAACCGCCGCTCGGCGGAGCGGCTGGCGCTGCGGTTGAACGAGCTGGCGGCCGCGGAGGAGGCGGACGGGGGGCGGGAGCCGGCACCGCGCGAGATCGCCCGTGCTCATCACGGCTCGCTCGCGCGAGAGGAGCGGCTGGTGGTGGAGGAGCTCCTGAAGGAGGGGGAGATCCCCTGCATCGTGGCGACTTCGAGCCTCGAGCTGGGGATCGACATGGGCGCCGTCGATCTCGTGCTGCAGGTCGAGTCGCCGAAGTCGGTAGCGGCCGGCCTGCAGCGGATCGGGCGCGCGGGGCACGGCGTGGGCGAGGTCTCACGGGGGCGGATCTTCCCGAAGTTTCGCGCTGACCTGCTGGAGTGCGCGGTGCTGGTGAGGCGGATGCGCGAAGGGGCGATCGAGTCCACCGTGGTGCCGCGCAACCCACTGGACGTACTGGCGCAGCAGATCGTTGCGATGGCCGCCTCTGAGGAGGAGCTCGCGGTGGAGGAGCTGTACGAGCGGGTGCGGCGCACCTACTCCTACGCGGAGCTCCCACGCCGGCAGCTGGAGGGGGTGCTGGACATGCTCGATGGGCGTTATCCCTCTTCCGAGTTTGGGGAGCTGCGCCCGCGGATCGTGTGGGACCGCCTCGCGGGCACGATCCGCCCGCGTAAGGGCGCGCGCGCCCTGGCGGTGGCCAACGCCGGAACGATTCCCGACCGCGGGCTGTACCTGGTGACGCTGCCCGACGGGCGCCGTGTGGGGGAGCTCGACGAGGAGATGGTGTATGAGGCGCGGCCGGGGCAGGTCTTCCTGCTCGGTGCCTCGGCGTGGCGGATCGAGGAAATCGGTCGCGACCGCGTGATCGTCACCCCCGCGCCGGGGGCGCAGGGGGCGGTGCCATTCTGGAAGGGCGAGGGCGTGGGCCGCCCCAAAGAGCTAGGGGAGGCCATCGGGGCGTTCGCGCGTTGGGCGGTTGGACAGCGCCCGGAGGTGCTGGAGCGCGAGTACGACCTCGACCCTCGTGCGGCGCGCAACCTGGTGGAGTACCTGCGCGAGCAGCAGGACGCGACGCGCGTACTGCCCAGCGACCGCACGATCGTGGTGGAGCGCTTCCGCGACGAGATCGGCGATTGGCGGCTTTGCGTGCTCTCTCCATTCGGCGGACGCATCCACGCGGCGTGGGGATTGGCGCTCTCGGCGCGGATCCGCGAGCGGCTGGGCGTGGAGGCGGATGCGATTTGGTCGGACGACGGGATCGTGGTGCACCTGCCGGAGAGCGACGAGCTCGACGGGTCGCAGGCGGTCGAGCTGGCGCTGATCGAGCCGGACGAACTCGAGGACCTGGTCGTGGGGGAGCTCGGCGGCTCGGCGCTGTTCGGAGCCCGCTTTCGCGAGGCGGCCGGCAGGGCGCTGCTGATCCCGCGGGCGTACCCCGGCAGGCGCACGCCGCTGTGGCAGCAGCGGCTGAAGGCGCAGACGCTGCTGGAGGTGGCGCGCCGCTACGAGGACTTCCCGATCGTGCTGGAGTCCTACCGGGAGTGCCTGCGCGACGTGCTCGACCTGCCCGGCCTCACGGAGCTGCTGGGCAGGCTGCACCGTCGCGAGCTGAGTGTGGTGGAGGTGGAGACCGCCACCGCCTCCCCGTTTGCCTCCTCGCTGCTGTTCGACTACGTCGCTACGTACATGTACGAGGGGGACGCCCCCAACGCGGAGCGCCGCGCGGCGGCGCTGTCGCTGGACAGGGACCTGCTGCGCGAGCTGCTGGGGCAGGAGGAGCTGCGCGAGCTGCTCGATCGCGGGGCTCTGGAACGGATGGAGGAGCAGCTGCAGCGTCGCGGCGAGCTGCAGCAGGCGGCCAACCGCGACGAGCTGCACGACACGCTGCGCCTGCTCGGCGATCTCAGTGCCGCGGAGGTGGCGGAGCGTGTGTTGGAGGGCGTCGATGCAGGGGCGCTGCTGGCGGCGCTCGAGCGCGAGCGTCGGGCGGTGCGGATGAGAGTCGGCGGCGAGGAGCGCTATGTCGACGCGGCCGACGCCGGCCTGTACCGCGACGCGCTGGGGGCGGTCCCACCGGGAGGTCTGCCGGAGGCCTTCGTGGCGGACGTGCCGGATGCGCTGGGGCGTCTGCTGCGCCGCTATGCGGCGACTCGCGGCCCGTTCACGAGCGAACAGCCGCGGGTACGTTACGGCCTCGGTAGCGCGGTGGTCGAGACCGGGCTGCGCGAGCTGGAGTGCAGCGGCGCGCTCGTGCGTGGCGAGCTGCATCCCGATCCGGCCTCGCTACGTCACGTCGCGTCTTTGGCTGTGCCCGGCGGCTCGCTCTCCTCCCCCGCAGCGCCCCGCGTCTCGCCCATGCCCGGCGGCTCGGCTATACCCCGCGGCTCGGCAGCGCCCGGCGGCTCGGCAGCGCCCGGCGGTGCGCTCTCGTCCCCGGCGTCCTTGTCGGGGGACGACTGGCGGGAGTGGTGTGACGTTGAGGTGCTGCGGCGCCTGCGACGGGCCTCCTTGGCGTCATTGCGCCGTGAGATCGAGCCGGCGCAGCGACGTGCGTTCGCGGCGTTTTTGCCGGCGTGGCAGGGGGTCGACCGCCACGCGGCGGTGGGTGCAGGCATCGAGCGCCTGCGCGAAGCACTGGTGGCGCTGCAGGGTCTCGCGCTGACGCCCCGCACGTGGGAGCTGGAGGTGCTGCCGCGCCGTGTCGGGGCGTACTCGACGACGTGGATGGACGAGCTGTGCGCCGGGGGCGAGCTGGTGTGGGTGGGCGCGGGTGCGCTCGGTCGCTCAGATGGCCGCGTGGCGCTGTACTTCCGCGAGGATGTGGGATTGTTGGGACCCCCGCCCACCCCGCCACTGCGCCGGGAAGGGTCGCGACCGCCCGATAGCGATGCACACGCACGCGTGCGCGCGCGTCTAATGGAAGGGCCATGTTTCTTTACGGATCTGCTCGCCGACCTGGAGCTGGCAGCGCTGGAGCTTGGGGAGGCCTTGTGGGACCTGGTATGGGCGGGGGAGGTGACCAACGATGCGTTTGCCCCACTGCGCGCGCCACATCCGACGGCGAAGACGGCCGGCGCCATGCCGGCCCGCCTGCTCCGGCTGCCCGGCGGCCAGGAGCGAACGGGTTGGGCAGGCGCTCAAGCGGCGATGCCCCATCGCCGGGGCCGATTCGCGGGGCGCGCGAGCGCCGCTCGCGGCAGCCCACGGTCCGGCCATCCGCCCGGGCGCTGGTCGCTGACGGCTCCGTTGTTCGGCGAGGTGGACTCGATTCACCACATGCGCGCGCTGGCGGAACTGCTGCTCGAACGCTACGGGATCCTCACGCGTGAGCTGGTGCGCGCGGAGGGCGTGCCGGGAGGCTTCGCGGCGCTCTATCCCGAGCTGTGCCGGCTGGAGACCTTGGGCATCGCGCGCCGCGGCTACTTCGTGGAGGGCCTGGGCGGCGCTCAGTTCGCGCTTGCGGGCGCTGTCGAGCGCTTGCGCGCGCAGCGAGAGGGCGCGGAGCCGCTGGTGCTCGCGGCGACCGATCCGGCGCAGCCATACGGGGCGGCGTTGCCGTGGCCGGGCCGCGGGCAGGCGCCGAGTGGTCGGAGACAAACCGGAGCGAGCGTCGTGCTGGTCGACGCGCAGCCGGTGCTCTACCTGGAGCGCGGCGGTCGCGCGCTGAGGGTGCTGGCGGAGCCCGAGCGCGATCAACCCGCCGGCCCCGACGACACGCGTGTGGAGCGGGCGCTGGCGGTGCTTGCCGAGCACACGCGCGCGGGTCGGCTGCCGGCTCGGATCGCGCTCGAGCGAGTGGATGGCGAGCCGGTGATCGGCTCGCCCTGGGAGGCGGCGCTCGAGCGGGCCGGCTTCCGCGTCGGGCCGCGCCGCGTGGAACTCGGCGCGCGCTGACGCGTACGGGACGCAACGAGTCTGCCTGGAAGCGTCCACCGACTGCTCGGACCGTTCCGGATCGGCGTAGTCCTCACCGATGCGCCGCGCGACTCATCGCGCTATAAACGGGGGAGCATCTATTCGGACAGGTTGGCCATCTGGCCAATCAGCAGGGCTTTCTGGTGGATGAGAAACGTCGGATGGATCCCGCAATTTTTAACTTGCAATCTTGGGGCAATCCTGTATGGTCGGAAGTGTGGGGATGAGTGGAACCGAGAGGGAGCTGAACGCGATGTACCGGCGGCTGCCGCACGGCCCCCACGGAATGGGGCGCGACGCGGTCGCCCGGCATCAGCGGGCGCGCCTATTCGGAGCGATGATCGAGGCGGTTGATCGCCAGGGCTACAAGGCCACGACGGTCGCGCACGTGATTGCCCTTGCGGGCGTCTCGAGGCGAGCCTTCTACGAGCAGTTCGCCAATAAGGAGGACTGCTTCCTGGGCACCTACGACATCGCGGTGGCGCGCGCCAAGCGACGGATGATGGACGGATGGATGATGGAGCGCGGGTGGGCCAACCGCGTGCACCGAGCTTGCCAGGCGTTTGTGGATGACGCATACAGGAACGTCAAGTCCTCGCACCTGGTGCTGATCGAGGGGCTTGGCCTCGGGGTGAAGAGCCGCGAACGGTTGATGCGCTCGGCGGTTGCCTTCGAGCGGGTGCTGGCCGATGGATTCAGAGCTGCGCCCGACGGCGTGCAGCTCCCGCCGCTGGGTCCGAAGGCGATCGTCGGGGGTGGGCGCTACATGATGTTCGAGCGGCTGCGCACCGACCGCGCGGGGGAGCTGCCGATGCTGACCGACGAACTGCTGGACTGGATCAGCGCCTACCGTTCGCCGGCGGCGCGGATCGGGGTGTCACGCACGCCGCCGCCGCATCGGCCGGCCGAGCCGGCGCGCTTCCTGGAAAGCGAGGAGAAACGCGCACGCGTGCTTGGCGCTGTGGTGCACCTCACGCTCGACGAGGGCTACCAAGAGTTGACAGACCCCCAAATCGCGCAGTTCGCGGGGATGTCGACGGAATCGTTTCACAAATACTTCCCGAGCAAGAGGGAGTGTTTCCTGGCGGCGCTGGATGAGTTCGTCGACGAAACGATTGAAGTGGTCGCCGCGGCTGCCGCCCGAGCGAGCAGCTGGCCGGAGGCGGCGTACCTGGGCATGAAGGCCGGCATCGAGCATTTTGTCGTGCATCCCGGACTCACGCGAATGGCCTTCGAGGACATCTTCGAGGTTGGTCCCGCGGTGACCGACAGCATCGGCACCTCGCTGGGCAAGCTTACCGGCATGCTGCGTGAGAGCTCGCCCGAGCCCCGCCGTGCGCCGCTGCTCGCACATGAGGCCGTGGTTGGCGCGATGTGGGCGATCATCGGCAACTATGCGGTGCGCAAGCGCGTCAGGTATCTACCCTCGCTGACCGACCATCTAGCGTTCCTGGTGCTGGCACCCTACATCGGCCCGAAGGCGGCGGGCCAGACGATCGACGCCACCCGCAGAAGCCTGGCGCGCGACGAGCGCTGCTGAGGGTGAGAGCGACTCTGGATTCACAGCTGCGCGGCTGACTGTTCGCGATCCTGCGGCCCGCGGCCGACCGCCCGCTGACCCACACCCTGCCCTCTCGACCCACAACACCTATCCTGGGGCCGTGATGAGCGTCCTCGGCTCGAGCACCACACCGCGGAGAGTCGGGCACAAGGGCGCTGCGCACCTGGCCCCGGGCAACACGTTTGCCAGCTTCGAGGCGGCGGCACGCGCGGGCGTGGACATGATCGAGTTCGATGTGCTCAGCGAGCACCCCGACGGCAGTGGACGGCTGCTGCTGGCCCATGACTACGGGGCACTCCGCGGCCCCCCGGCGCCGCTCACGCTGCGCGAGGGTCTCGAGCACCTCGCCGGCGACGCATATGTGGGCATCGAGCTCGACGTGGACGTGAAGCTGCCGGGCTATGGGGAGCGTGTGGTGAGGGAGCTACGGGATACCGGCCTGATCGAGCGCTCACTCGTGAGCAGCACCTACCCAGAAGAGCTTGACGCGATGCGCGCACTCGAGCCATCGCTGCGGGTGGGATGGTCGGTGCCTCGTGCGCGCCGCGACTACACGGAGGATAGGTTGATGGCGATCCCGGCGTTGGCGATGCTTGCCGGCTATAGGGCCTGGCTGCCCGGGCGCGCCCGGGCAGCGCTGCGGGCGGGCCGCTTCGACGCGATCATGGCGCATTGGCGGGTGGTCACCCGGGCGCTGGTGGAGGCGGTGGCGGCCGCCGGCGGGGAGCTGTATGTGTGGACGGTGGACGACGCCGCACAGATGGCCCGTCTGACGAGGATGGGGGTTGACGGGATCATCACCAACGACCCTCGCCTCTTCTCACCCTTCATTGTGTGAAGTGTGTGGGTAGGGTGGCGGTGGGTCAGTTTTAATTGTAGCCCCGGGGGGCCGGTTCGGGAGTAGGCAGAGGGCCGTATAGCTATCGCAATAGAGTGGGTGTTTACAAAATTTTGAAAAGCCATGTGCAATTGCTAGCGGGTTCTGAATTTTTTATAACAACCTAAGCCTGGATCCACCGATCCCGGGGTCGCACCGCCGCCGGATGACGCTTCGCCAGAGTCAATCGCCCTCGCTCCGAGGGGTCACCCTACGGATGCTCGGTCAATTGCCTCTGGCTCGGTCACCGACGCCGGATGCTCAGCCCGTTATCGATGGATCCAGGCTTAGTACCTCCCTGTAAGAGTTCCTAACAAAATAGGCGGGTGCGGCTGGGGTGGTCTTGGGCCAGGCGGGGCGCGGCGCAGGATCGATGGCCCCCCGCCCTCAGGGCAGCACGCAGGTCGCCGCGCTGAATCCCTTTGGTTCGGCGCCGGCGAGACTCTTGTGCTCGGCTGTGGTAGGGAGGCTCACGAGATGTACGACGTGGCCGCGGCGGCGCCACTCGAATTCCACCTGGCCGCGCAGCGTATAGGCGCTGGGGGTGGGCTTGAATTCGAAGGTGCGCCCCGCCTGGTGAGTGGAGGCGGCGGAGCCGATCGGGACGAAGCCGGAGTCGGCGCCCTTGCCGAGGTCGGCCCACTGCTTGGTGGTGGCGTCGAGCGACTGCACCAGGAAGCGCATGTACAGCTCGTCGTGGGGGTGCCCGTCGGTTGGCATCGAGCCGCGGATACCGATCGTGTCGGGGTGGTGCGGCGTGTTACAGACGTCGACAGTCGCCCACAGTTCGGGAGACTTGGCCAGCGGCGTGAAGGAGGGTCGGGCTGGGGCGCTCGCCACCGCCACAAACGCGCCGGCGGCGATCAACGTCAAGACAACCCTCCGGGAGGAGACCATCTTGTGAAGATAGCGCCGTAGGAACGGAGGAACGCCGATCGTGAGAGGTGTGCTATCCACTCTGGCGATGCGGGCGCCAAGCTCACCGGAGGTCGTGGAGCTGCTCGGCCGCGTGCCGGTGTTCTCCGCGCTCGAGGAGATCGACCTGCAGCGCATCGCACAGTTGGCGGTGCCCCGCGGCTTCGAGGCTGGCCAGGTGGTATTCCGCGAGGGGGACCGGAGCGACACCTGCTACGTCGTGCACGCCGGCCACGCTCGCGCCGTGCACGACCATGGCGACGGGCGCACGATCACGCTGGCGACGTTCGGCTCGGGCGACATCTTCGGCGAGCTTGCGCTGTTCGAGGACGAGCGCCGCTCGGCCACGGTGGAGGCGCTGGAGCCGACAAGCGCGTTGGCGGTGCTCGGTCCGGACATGCGCCGCCTGATGGCTGAGCACCCCCAGATCGCGATGCGCCTCCTGATCGCGCTCGCGCGGCGCCTGCGGGAGAGCAACGAGCGCCTCGCGCGCCGCTCCTTCCAGACGGTCCAGAGCCGCGTGGCCTCGGCCTTGAGCGAGCTGGTCGAACAGGCGCAGCCGGCCACTTCGCCGGCCCCCTCGGGCGAGTCCAGCCGAGATCGGCCGGGCCACGATGTGCCGATCCTCGCCACCCAGGCCGATCTGGCCAAGCTGGCGGGCAGTTCGCGGGAGTCGGCGAGCCGCTTCCTTGCGGTGCTGGAGCGGGCGGGGGTCATCTCCCAGGGTAGGGGCAAGCTGGTTGTGCACGACCCCGAGGCGTTGCGCGCGTATGTCTTCTGAGCGACAGCCGGCGAGGCCGCAGGAGCGCTCGGCGGGTGGCGCGGTGGTGCACGACGGGCAGCTGTTGGTGATCGTGCCGTGCCGGCGCGCCGCCGATGGCGCGCGCGTGCTGGGACTGCCCAAGGGCCACATCGATCCCGGCGAGACACCACTGCAAGCGGCGCTCCGCGAGGTGCGCGAGGAGACGGGCGTCGAGGCGGAGTTGATCGGGGAGCTCGGCGAGGTGCGCTACTGGTACAGGCGCGACGGCCGCACCGTGTCGAAGTCGGTCACCTTCTACCTGCTGCGCTACCTCGCCGGAGATACGGCGGACCACGACGACGAGGTCGAGGAGGTGCGCTGGATTCCGCTGGCGCAGGCCTGCGCCGAGCTCACCTACCCGGGCGAACGCGAAATCGCCGGGCGCGCGCGGGCGGCGCTGGATCGATAGCCTGCTCAGTCGTGCAGGTACTCAACTTCTACTCCACGTCTCGGGTTGGGGGAGGGCAGGCCCGGGCGGGCGGGCCTTCAGACCCCCTCCCATCCAAGACCCCCTCTCATAGGTCCTCCACGTGCAGGTATTGAACTTCTACTCCACGATCTTCGCCGACGAGCTCAAGCGGGGCCGCAAGACGGCCACGATCCGCCTTGGGGACAAGTCGGGCAAGTACCGCAAGAACCAGCTGGTGCTGGTGACGATCGGCTACCAGTACTCCCCCCGCGAGCGGATCTTCGAGGCGGTCATCGACCAGGTCGAGGTGATGAAGCTCGCGGATCTCTCCCCGCGCGACATCAAGCACGACAACCCCGAGTTTCGCCGCCACGAGGAGCTGATCAACTTCCTCGAGCAGATCTACGGCCGCCCCGTCTCGCCAGAGGACACCGTCACCGTGGTGCGTTTCTCGCAGATCCTCGAGAACCCCAGCGGGATGACCGAGGCGATGAAGGGCTTCGGCGGCGCCCAGAACTGACGGCCCGCGGGGCCGTCGCGGCGCGAGCGGTCGCTGGCGGTCGGGCGTCAACCAGGCGATGAAAGCGCTTCGGCGGCGCCCAGAGTTGGCCGTTGGTGCCCCGTCTGGCACTCTGAGCAAGAAACTGCCAGCGGGTGCTTGATTTGCCGCTGCGGTCGGGTATAGTGGCGAGCAGTTGGCACTCGACCAAGGTGAGTGCCAAGAACAGGGGCCGAACCGCCAGTTCGGGCGGCCCCGCGATCAAATGCTCTCTAGATAGTGGAGGTCTCACCAAGATGAAGCTCAAGCCCCTGGGCGATCGCCTGATTGTGCGGGCGATCGAGGAGGAGGAGAAGACCGCCAGCGGTCTCGTGCTCCCCGATACAGCCAAGGAGAAGCCGCAGAAGGGAAAGGTCCTCGCCGTCGGCGACGGCCGGATCGACGATGACGGCAAGCGCATCCCGCTCGATGTCAAGAAGGACGACGAAGTCCTTTACAGCAAGTACGGCGGGACCGAGATCAAGATCGATGGGGAGGATCTGCTCGTGCTGCGCGAGTCCGACGTCCTCGCCAAGGTCGCGTAAAAAGAGCGTCACAGGCGCGATAAGGAGATTTGAAGAAATGGCACACAAGGAGATCAAGTACGACGCCGAAGCGCGCAAGTCGCTGGAGGCGGGCGTGGACGCCGTGGCCAACGCGGTCAAGGTCACGCTGGGCCCGAAGGGCCGCTATGTAGTGCTGGACAAGAAGTTCGGCGCCCCCACGATCACCAACGACGGCGTGACGATCGCCCGCGAGATCGAGGTCGAGGACGTCTTCGAGAACCAGGGCGCCCAGCTGGTGCGCGAGGTGGCCACCGCCACCAACGACGTGGCCGGCGACGGGACGACGACCGCCACCGTGCTGGCCCAGGCGATCGTGCGCCAGGGTCTGAAGAACGTCGCCGCGGGCGCCAACCCGCTGGCGCTCAAGCGGGGCATCGAGCGCGCTGTGGATCAGGTGGTGGCGAGCATCAAATCGCAGGCCAAGGAGGTCTCGGGCAAGGAGCAGATCGCCCGCGTGGCGACGATCTCGGCCGGCGACGAGGAGATCGGCGATGTGATCGCCGATGCGATCGAGAAGGTCGGCAAGGACGGCGTGGTCAACGTCGAGGAGGGCCAGACGTTCGGCATGGACCTCGAGTTCACCGAGGGGATGCAGTTCGACAAGGGCTACATCTCCCCCTACATGGTCACCGACCAGGATCGCATGGAGGCGACCCTGGAGGACCCCTACATCCTGATCGCCAACCAGAAGATCGGCTCGGTCAGGGACGTGCTGCCGGTGCTCGAGGCCGTGATCCAGAGCGGCAAGCCGCTGCTGATCATCGCCGAGGACGTCGAGGGCGAGTCGCTGGCGACGCTCGTGGTCAACAAGCTGCGCGGGACGTTCACCGGCGTGGCTGTGAAGGCTCCGGGCTTCGGCGATCGCCGCAAGCGGATGCTGGAGGACATCGCGATCCTCACGAACGCCGAGGTGATCACCGAGGAGATGGGCCTGAAGCTCGAGAACACGCAGGTCTCGCAGCTGGGGCGCGCTCGTCGCGTGGTCGTCGCCAAGGACAACACCACGATCGTCGACGGCGCCGGTGATGCCGCCGCGATCAAGGGGCGCATCAACCAGATCAAAAACGAGATCGAGAACACCGATTCGGACTTCGATCGGGAGAAGCTCCAGGAACGCCTGGCGAAGCTCTCCGGCGGCGTGGCGGTCGTCAAGGTGGGCGC
Organism: uncultured Solirubrobacterales bacterium; assembly: GCA_963814085.1. Lineage (GTDB taxonomy): Bacteria > Actinomycetota > Thermoleophilia > Solirubrobacterales > Solirubrobacteraceae > Palsa-744. The sequence continues at coordinate 406,198 of CAWFBP010000003.1, forward strand.
GGCCACGGAGACGGAGATGAAGGAGAAGAAGCACCGCGTCGAGGACGCTCTGCAGGCGACGCGGGCGGCGCTGGAGGAGGGCATCGTGCCCGGTGGCGGCGTCGCGCTGCTGCAGGCTTCGGCCTCGATCGACTCCAACGGCGCCGTCGCCGGTGCCGAGGACGATGACGAAAAAACCGGCGGTCGCATCGTGCTGCGGGCGCTCGAGGAGCCGCTACGTCAGCTCGCCGAGAACGCGGGCCTGGAGGGCTCCGTGGTCGTCAACGACGTGCGCAAGGCCAAGAAAGGTCACGGCCTCAACGCGGCCACCAACGAGATCGTCGATCTCGTGGCGGCGGGCGTGATCGATCCGGCGATGGTCACCCGCTCGGCGCTGCAGAACGCGGCGTCGATCGCCAAGAACATCCTCACCACGGAGGCGATCGTGGCGGAGGTGCCGGAGAAGGAAGGCGGCGGCGGCGGTGGCGGCGGCATGCCGGACATGAGCGGGATGATGTAAGCAGCAGGCAAGCAGGGTTGCGAGGGGGCGCTCCGGGCGCCCTCTCGCTTTTAAGGAGATGAGGGCCGGCGTCGCGTCGGGCCCTCATCGGGCCTTTAGGGAGATGAGGCCGGCGTCATGTCGGGCCCTCATCGGGCGTATGTCATCGGACGTATGCCGAGCCCTCGTCGCGGTGGCCTCGGGGGGCAGGGTCCGCCCGCCATCGGCGGCCCCGACTCCCGCTATCGGCGGCTCCGACTCCGCCGGCTATTCGACCGCCCCGACCGGTCGCGCGGGCTCGCCCACGTACTTCGCGGTGGGCCTGATCAACTTGCCTTCGCGCTTCTGCTCGAGGATGTGCGCCGACCACCCCGCCACCCGCGCGCAGGTGAACATCGGCGTGAACAGCTCTGCCGGCACTTCCGCGAGGTCGAGCACGACGGCCGACCAGAACTCGACATTGGTCGCGAGCACGCGGTCGGGCTTGCGCGCGTGCAGCTCCGCGAGGGCGGCACGCTCGAGCGCCTCGGCCACCTCGAAGCGCGGGGAGCGCAATTCGCCGGCGGTGCGGCGCAGGACCCGCGCGCGGGGATCTTCGGCGCGGTAGATGCGGTGGCCGAAGCCCATCAGTCGATCGCCGCGATCGAGCGCCTCCTTCACCCAGCGCTCGGCGTCCCCAGTGCGCTCGACTTCCTCGAGCATCTTCAGCACGCGCGAAGGCGCGCCGCCGTGGAGTGGGCCGGAGAGCGCTCCCACCGCGGCCGACAGCGCGGCACCCACATCGGCGCCGGTGGAGGCGGTGATGCGGGCGACGAACGTGGAGGCGTTGACCCCGTGCTCGGCGGCGGATACCCAGTAGGCATCGATCGCCTTCACATGATCGGGGTTGGCCTCGCCGCGCCAGCGGATCAGGAAACGCTCGGGGATCGAGCCGGCGCGGTCGATCTCCTCCTGGGGAACCGGCGGCTGCCCGACGCCGCGCGCGGACTGGGCGACAAACGAGAGCGCCATCACTGAGGCCCGGGCGAGGTTCTCGCGGGCCTGCTCGTCGGAGATGTCGATCAGCTGGTTGAAGCCCCACTCCGGGGCGAGCATCGCCAAGCCCGCCTGCACGTCCACGCGCGGGTCGCCCGAGCGTACCGTCAGCGGGTGCGGTTCGGCAGGGGGCAGCCCCGGTTTGAAGCGGCCGTCCACCAGCAGGCCCCACACCTGCTCGTAGGGGACCGCGCCCACCAGATCCTCGATGTCCACGCCGCGATAGCGCAGCGCGCCTCCTGCTTTGTCGGGCTCGGCGATCTCGGTCGCGAAGGCGACCACGCCTTCCAGGCCCGCCTGGACCTCCGGTGCTGCAGTTTGAACCGCGCTCATGGCACTCGCTTTCTGGGCTCGCTGCTTGACGGGTGGCTGCCTTGTGGGCAGATCCATATGATGACTGACACATCGACGGGGAGGAGGCAGAGGTGCCCGACAGCGATCTGATGTTCCGCTCCGCGAGCGAGCTCGCGAGCATGGTGCGCGCCGGGGAGCTTTCCGCGCGCGAGCTCGTGCAGATCTCGCTCGATCGCATCGAGGAGCTCAACCCAACCATCAACGCGTTCGTGCAGGTCGACGGCGAGCGCGCGCTGGCGGCGGCCGATAAGGTGAAGCGCGGCGACGCGCGCCCGTTTGCGGGGGTGCCGATCGCGATCAAGAACAACCGCGCGGTGAGCGGTCTGCGGGTGACGATCGGCTGCTCGCTGCTGGCCGACCACGTGGCCGATCACGACGCCAACATCACCCGTCGCCTGAAGGAGGCGGGCTTCGTGATTGTCGGCACCACCACGCTTCCCGAGTACGGCATCCTGCCCGTCAGCGAGGCGCGGCTGTTCGGCCCGACCCGCAACCCCTGGGATTTGGAGCGCACGCCGGGTGGCTCCTCGGGAGGCGCGGCTGCGGCGATTGCCTCGGGGATGGTGCCTGTCGCTCATGGCAATGACGGCGGCGGCTCCATCCGGATCCCCGCTGCGTGCTGCGGGCTGGTGGGCCTCAAGCCGGCGCGCGGACGCATCTCCGCCGCGCCCGAGCGCGGGGAGGCGCCGTTGGACGTCGACGGAGTGCTGACCCGCACGGTCGCCGATACTGCCGCAATCCTCGACGTGCTCGCGGGCTATGAGCTCGGCGATGCGACGTGGGCTCCGCCCCCTGACGAGCCGTTCGCGGCAGCCGCGGCGATGACCGGAGGCCCGGGCGGGCGTCCATTGCGGATCGCCGCCACGACCCTGCCACCGGTCGCCGACGCGACAGTCGACCCGCTCTGTGCGGAGGCCGTCGCCGACGCGGCCGAGTTGCTGCGCTCGCTCGGCCACGAGGTCGAGGAGGTCGAGCCGCCCTGGCAGATCGAGGGCCTCTCGCAGTTGTTTGGCGCCGTCTTCTCGATCCACATCGCGCTGCAGATCGTCTACTCGGGGATGGTCGCCGGCCGCGAGCCAACCGCGGAGGACATGGAGCCGATGAGCTGGGCGATCCACTCGATGACCCAGCGGATCAACTCGGTGCAGGGGCTGGGGCTGGAAATCCAGCTGCAGGCGCTCACCCGCCGGCTCGTCGCGTTCCTGGCGCCATACGATGCGTTGCTCACGCCGGCTTTGGCTGAGCGCCCACTGCCGATCGGCACGCTCGACACGGCCGCGCCCGACCCGATGGCGACGTTCACCCGCTCGGGCCTGTTCACGCCGTTCACCCCGGTGTTCAACGCCAGCGGCCAGCCGGGAATCTCGCTGCCGCTGTTTCACGGCGAGGACGGGCTGCCGCTGGCGGTGCAGCTGGTGGGCCGCCCCGCGCAGGAGAGCGTGCTGCTGGCACTGGCCGCTCAGCTGGAAGCGGCGCGCCCATGGGCCGAGCGACGCCCTGAGCTCGTCGTGTCATAGCGAGCTCAGCACCGCCGCCATCGGTTGCGGGCGCACCCCGAGTAGTTCGGCGTCGGCGCATCCCCGTGCGGTGACCATCGAAACCTCCATCAGCTCCGCCTCGTCCCAGGTAGCGGGGGCATGCGTCCCGGCGAGCGCCTCCAGCAGGCGCAGCGCCCGGGCGATGACCGGGGTGGGCACTCGCACGAGCGCCCGGCGACGGTGCAGCGCGTGCAATACCTCTCTCACGATCTCGGCGTGGCTGAGGGTTTGCGGCCCCGCCAGCTCGAACGATCCGGCGAGCTCAGGGGTGCGCAGTGCCGCCAGCGTGCAGTCGGCGACGTCCCCGGCCCAGATCGGCTGGTAGAGCGCGCGACCACTGCCCGACATGGGCATCGCCGGCAGCAAGGCCAGCCGCTCCAGCAGCGTCAGCCAGCGATCCCCCGGGGCGTAGACGATCGAGGGGGAGAAGACGACCGAGCGCATCCCCGCCTCGCGCACTGCCTGCTCGGCCAGCGCCTTGGCGCGCAGAAAGCGCGCGCGGCTGTGGGTGGAGGCGGAGAGCGCCGAGAAGAACAGGAAGCGCTCGACGCCTGCCCGCTCGGCGGCCTGCACCATGCGCCACGTGGCGATACCCCCGAGCTCCTCGATCGAGCCGCGCGGCTGGTCGCGGATCGCGGCGGCCAGGTGCACCACCGTGTCCACCCCCCGCATCGCGTTGCGGAACGACGGCGGGTCGGCGAGGTCGCCGAGCGCGATCTGTACCCGCACCCGCGTGGCGCCCAGACGGCGGGGGTCGCGTACCAGGCAGCGCACCGACACACCCTCGGCGAGCAGGCGACCGAGGAGCGCAGAGCCCACCTGGCCGGTGGCGCCGGTTAGCAACAGCATGGCGCCTCAACCTAGCGGACCGAGCCGGCGAGCGCGAGCGACGTGGCGGCTTCGGCACCGGCCGGGCCGGAATCGCCGGGGAGGCGCCAAAACAGAAACAAAGAGGCCGAAATTGTTGCAACAGCCGGCATCGCGAACTAACTTGAGCCGATGGCGAGCGAAGTCACCGCCCCCCGGGCCAGTGCGCGCGCCACGCCGCTGGCGCGCGTCGCCGAACTGGGCTGGCCGGCGCCCGCATGGGGCGCGATCGGGGTGACGGCGCTGTTCATCGGCATCACCTGCTGGTGGTTGACCCAGGATCGCAGCATCCCGATCTTCGATGCCGGCCTGCACCTCAATCTTGCGCTCAACGTCCACCAGGAACTGGCGGCCGGCAACCTCGGCGGGGCGCTGACGCTGAGCGTCCCCTACCCCCCGTTCGCCTACCTCGTCGGCTCGCTGGGGATCGCGCTCGGCGGGGTGGGGGTGGCGCCGCCGATCCTCGCCGAGAACCTCGTGTTCGTGACCCTGCTGGCACTCGGCTGCTACAAGGTGGGGCGGCTGGCGTTCGGTCCGCTCGCCGGTCTGCTGGCGGTGGTGTTCGCGTTCGGCTCGCCGCTGATCGCCGCTCAGTTCCACGTGTTCATGACCGATGCTCCGGAGACCGCGATGGTGGCGGTGTCGGTGTGGCTGGTGATCGCCAGCGAGGGTTTTACGAAGCTGCGCACGTGCGCGCTCGCCGGCGTCGCGGTGGGTCTCGGCATGCTCACGAAGGAGCCGTTCCCGATCTTCGTGCTGGGCGTGGGTCTCGTGACGCTGGGTCGCGGCGGCCGGCGCGCATGGCCGGGCGTGGTGGTGTTCGCCGCGATCGCGCTGGCGATCGCCCTCCCGTGGTATGTCCACGAGCACAACTTGATCCAGGGCATCGGCGACCAGGCGACCGCCTCCTCGAGCGCGTACCCGAGTCAGGAAGGCAACGCCCCCAAAGACATCGCCCCTCCGCGCCTGTCGAGCGCGAACCTCAAGTGGTACATGTGGAACCTCGACAACGTCGAGCTGGGGCTGCCGCTGCTGCTGCTCGCCGCGGCCGGCTTCATCTGGGTGGTTGCCGGGTTGGTGCGCTCGCGCCCGGGGCAGATCGCGGCCGGGCGCGCACGGCCGGGGGCGGCGCGGGCCGCGAGCATGACCCGCGGGCAGGGGCGCAGCAGGTATGGCGGGCAGGCGAAGGACAGAAGCCCGCCCACTTGGCGTCCCCGCGCCGGCGCTCGCAATACCGCCGCGGCGGCCGGGCGCGAGCGAGCGTCGGTGAGCCCGCTCGCGCTGGAGCTGACGGTGGGCGCGCTCGTGGCGTGGGCGATCCTGACGGAGACCTACTTCCACGACACCCGCTACAGCATGCCGCTGCTGCTGTATCCGGCGGTGTTCGCCGGGGGCTGGATCGCGCACTTCAAAGGCCGCGCACGGGCCATGGCGGTGGGGGCGCTCGTGGTGGTGGTCGTGGCGAACACGCTCGGGAGCACCTTTGGCGTGGGGACGCAGTATCGGATCGCGCTGCCGGGAGCATCCCCGACGGCGCTCCAGCAGTCGGGCTACCTGACGCTGTACCCGGGCGGGTTCCTCGTGTCCGGGCCGCATCGCGACGGGGACCTGCTGGCGACGTTGCAGGCGCTGCACCGCGGGGGCGTGCGCTACCTCGTGTGGAACCAGCAGCAGGGCGCGGCCGAACCGGACTTCTCCAACGGCGGCGTGGCGGTGCTCGCGCAGATCGCGCAGCTGCAGCAGCCCGCGGCCGGTGTGCAGGTGGGCGCCCTGGGCCGGCGCCTGGCGGTGCTGGCGCACGGGAAGATCGCTCCCCACGAAGTCCCCCCCTGCGTCACGCTCGACGACGGCACGGGTGTGTGGATCAGGATCGGCAATCCGGCGGCGGCGGGCGCTCAGGACTACTGCCCGCTGCCCCGACCCCACCGCTACGGGCCCAAGCACGCCTGACGCCGGCCGCTCGGCGGGCAGAACGCCTGGCCCCCGCCCCGCCGGGCAAGCGCAGGTGCGCCGCTAATATTCCCTTCTCCCGCAAGCAGCCAACATCGACTCGAGAAGGAAGCGAATGGCCTACGTGATCGCAGAGCCGTGCATCGGCACCAAGGACAACTCCTGCGTCGAGGTGTGCCCGGTGGACTGCATCCACCCGACGCCCGACGAGCCCGGGTATGACGCCGCCGAGATGCTGTACATCGACCCGGATGAGTGCATCGACTGCGACGCCTGCGTGGAGGCCTGCCCCGTGGACGCCTGCTTCGCGGAGGACCAGCTGCCCGAGGAGTGGCAGAAGTACACCTCCATCAACGCCGAGTACTTCGCCAACAGTCGCTGACCGAAGCCGGGAGACACTCGCCTTCGGCTCGCATCCCCGTTTCGGCCAGCGCGATACTGCGTCCTCAGTCGCTCGTGTACCGAAGCCGGTAGACGCTCGCCTTCGGCGAGCATCCCCGTTTCGGCCGGCACACTTCGCTCCTTGCGTCCTTGTCTCGCTTGCCCAGCGACTGTTGGTCATGGCTGCCGACCGTGTGGTTGGCGCGTCCGTTGTGGGGTGGGTGAGGAGATCATCCGCGCGGGTGGCTGAGGGCACCGGCGCGCGGGCGTGGGGCCTCCATGCCCCACGACGGGAGGTTTGAGTCTCTCCCGCTCAGGCCATCGGCAGCGACATACCGACCGGCTGGGCGCTCGGCGGCGGGGGGCTGGTAGCGGCCTCGCCGCCGTCGGTCGCCCCGTTGCCGTTCAGCACCGGCAGCTCCAGCGGGGCCATCGCGATCAGGCCTCGCGCTGCCTGGCGGATCGCCTGGGCGGCGGGGTCGTCGGGGTCCTCGATCACGAGCGGCACGCCGATGTCGGCGTGCTCGCGCAGGGGCATCGTCAGCGGCACCTTGCCGAGCAGCGGCACGTCGAGCTCGTCGGCGAGCGCCTGCCCGCCGCCCTCGCCGAAGATCGTGAAGCGCTCGCCCGCGGGGGTGGTGAAGCTCGACATGTTCTCGATCACGCCGCCGATCTCCAGATCGACCTTGTGCGCCATGTGCGCGGAGCGGCGCGCGACCTTCTGCGCGGTCGGCTGCGGCGTGGTGACGATTATGAACTGCGCCTGCGGCAGCAGCTGCGCGAGCGTCATCGACACGTCGCCCGTGCCCGGGGGCAGATCCACGAGCAGGTAGTCGAGCGCGCCCCATTCGACGTCCTGCAGGAACTGCGTGAGCGCCTTGTGCAGCATCGGCCCGCGCCACACCACGGCGGCGTCCTCCTCGACGAAGAAGCCGATCGACATGACCTTCACGCCGTGCGCGTCGAGCGGGATGATCTTGCGCTGTGCCGAGACGGGCGGGCGGGTGGCGCCGAGCCCGTACATGCGCGGGATCGAGTAGCCCCACACGTCGGCGTCGAGAATGCCCACTCGCTTGCCCTCCGCCGTCAGCGCGGCGGCGAGGTTGGCGGTCAGCGTCGACTTGCCGACGCCGCCCTTGCCGGAGCCGATGCACAGGATGTTGGAGACCTGCGCGAGCGCGCCCTCGGGCAGGCTGCCACGCCCGAGCTTCTGCTGCAACGCGGACTTCTGAGTGTCGGTGAGCACGTCGAAGAAGACGTTGACGTGCGTGACACCCTCGAGCGTGGAGGCGGCCTGGGCGACGGATGTCTGGAAGTGGCCCTTGATCGGGCAGCCCGGCGTCGTCAGCGACACGGTCACGTCGACGACGCCGTTGGCGCCGACGGTGATCGAGCGCACCATGTCGAGCTCGACGATCGAGCGGCGCAGCTCGGGGTCGATCACCACCTCCAGGGACTGCATGATCTGCTCGCGCGTGGGCACGAGCCCATCTTCGCAGAACTCGGCTACCGCTCCGCTGCGGGGCACACGATCCGGTAGTCGCAGTGCGCGCACGCCGTGGGCGAGGGGGTGGGCTCGAAGTTCTGCGCGAGGATCCCCGCCCCCGCGTCCAGTACCGCCTGCCTCACCCACTCCCCGCTGCCCGCCCCCGCGGGAACCGGCACCTTGCGGTCGTCGAGGACGTAGTAGTAGGCCTGGCGCGTGTCCGTGAGGCCCCACGCCTCGCGCGCCGCGATCGCGTAGAGCGAGAGCTGGATGTCGCCGCTCAACTCCTCCGCGGTTTTGGCGTACCCGGTCTTGTAGTCGATCAGCTCCCACCCGCCGTCCGGCAGCCGGTCCACTCGATCGACCCGCCCGCGCACGTGGTGGGGGCCCAGGTCGAAGGCGAACGGGCGCTCGAACCACAACGGCTGCGCGGGCTCCTCCCGCAGCCGCTCGTGGTAGCGGGTGAGCGCCGCGCGCGCCTTGCCCAGCAGCTCGCGTTCCCGCGCCCCATCCCCCATTCCGCTTCGCCGCCACGCCACGTCGAGCAGCTCCAGCAGCTCGGCGAGCGTCCCCTGCGCACTATTGCCCGTCCCCTGCGTTCCGTTGCCAGGCCCCTGCGCTCCAGCGCCCGTCGCCGGCTCGCCGTCACTCCCCCCGGCGCGATCCCCGGTCCCGGCGGCCGCGTGGAAGCGTTCCAGGACCTGGTGCACCACGATCCCAAAGCGCTGGTGGATCGTCTGTTCGGTGGGGATTTTCAGGACCCGCGCGAACTTATACCGGAGCGGGCAGCCGCGGTAGGTCTCGACATCCGAGGCCGACAGCACCAGGCCGTCACCCTTGCGGGGCAGGAACGCCTCGAGCGTCGGCTCATCGCGTGCCGCCATCGCCAGCGCGCGCGCGCCTCGGCCGCGACGCTCGCCGTGCTCGCCCCCGTCGGCGTCGGCGTGCTCCTCGCGCAGCAGCTCATCCAGCGGCGAGCTTTCGTAGATCTCCCGTTGCAGCGGCGTCATCGCCGCGCGCAGGCGCGCGTTCACATCCTGCAGCGCGGCGTCCGTCCCCTCCCCCGCCGGGCGCTCGGCGAGCGCCGCGAGCTTGAGCAGCTCCAGGTATCTCACAACCCCGTGGGAGACGTCCAGCTCGGTGTCCAGCCGCAGCTCCCCGAGGCGCCCGGCGATCCGTGCGACATCCCCGAGCACCTTCTCGCGCATCATCCGCAGCGTGGCCTGCAACGTCTCCTCGGGTTCTTCGGGCGCCGCCTGCCGCTCGTCCCCGGTCCCCGTCGCCGCCTCGTCTGGGAGCCCCGCCGCCGATGTCGCCTCGTCCCGAGGCCCTACCGCCTCTCCGTCCCGAGGCCCCGCCGTTGCCCCCTCCTCCCGGGGTCCCGCCGGCGATGCCGCTGCACCCTGGCCTCCCTGCTCCGACGCCGCCGTCAGCTCGACCGCGAGCGCCCGCGCGGTCGGCCGGGGCGAGGAGCCCACGAACTCCTCCGCCAACTCGCACAACCCCGCCAGACCGGCCAGCCGCTGCGCGTCCTCGCCATCGGCCGCGAGCAGCTGCCGGCGGCGCAGACCGAGGCGCTCGATCAGGCGCCCCACGAACAGATCGGCCCGCACCGTGTCGAACCCCCCGGCTGCCCAGCGGTGCAGTTCCAGGAAGCGCCCGATCCGCTCGCGCGCCTGCGGCGGCAGCTGTGGAGACTCCATCGCGCTCGCCAGGGCCGCCACCACCTCCAGGCGCTGGCGGCGCACGATCTGGATCACCCGCGCCAGATCGACCTGCCGCAGCTCGATCGGGGGACGCGCCAGCGCGCGCACCGCTGCCGCCGCGTCCCGTGGGTCGACGAGCAGCCGCATCCACGCCAGCACGTCGCGCACCTCCGCCCGCTTCAGCAGCTCCGCGCGCCACGCAGCACGTTCCCCGCGGTCCTCCCGCGGCCGGCGCTCCAGCGGCTGGGACACGCCCTGCCGGTCGGGTGCTCGAGCGGTGTCCGCGGGGCTTCCGAGCCAGGGCACGTCCTGTGGGTCATCGAGCGAGGAGGGCACCTGTCAAGAGAGGATATGGGTGTGGGCGGGTGGGGGCCTATGTCCGGGCTACCCTCCAGGTGTGGACGCGATCGACTGGAGCACCGCGCAGCGTGTGGGGGAGTTGATCGCCGGATCCCCGGTGGCCGAGAGCCAGACCGCTCAGGTGCTCCGCGACACCGTGCAGCCGCTGGCGCTGCGGTTTGCTCGCCGCGTGAGCGAGTACTCAGGGCTCGAGCTCCCCGAGCAGCTTCCTCCCCTGGAAGCGGTCGACCGCTCCAGCTGGATCGCCGCCAACCTGCAGACGATGCGCCCGGTGCTCGAGTCGCTCGCCGCGGAGGGGCTCGGCCCGGGCGGCCGCTCCACCGGTCGCATGCGCTTCAACTGGAAACGCCCGGGACAGGACCTCGGGCCGCTGTACGACACGCTCAGTGCCGCCGGCGGCCTCTTGATGGGGGCGCAGGTGGGGGCGATGGCGGGCATGCTCTCCCAGCGGGTGCTGGGCCAGTACGACCTCGCCCTGCTCGACCCCACCGTCCCGCCGCGCCTGCTGCTGGTCGCTCCCAACCTTGCGCAGTCGGCGCGCACGATGGAGGTCGACAGCGAGCAGCTGCTGGTGTGGGTGACGATCCATGAGATCACCCACGCCGTGCAGTTCTCCGGAGCGCCGTGGCTACGCGAGCACCTCGCGGGGATCATGCGGCAGTTGATCGAGGGTCTGCAGGTGACGGTGTCGTTCAGCGCGCTGATGCGGCTCCCCAGCGCCGGCGATGCCCGCGCCTTCGCCGAGCGCCTGCGCCACGGGGAACTGGTGCGCCTGACGCTCGGCGAGCAGCGCTGGCAGCTGGTCGAGCGCCTGCAGGCGACGATGTCGCTCGTCGAGGGCCACGCCGAGCACGTGATGGACGCCGTCGGCGCCGAGGTGCTGCCCTCGCTGCCGCGCCTGCGCGCCGCGATGACCCGCCGCCGCGAGCACCGCGGGCTGCCGTGGCGGGTGCTGGAGCGGCTGCTGGGGTTGGAGCTGAAGATGCGCCAGTACGACGAGGGCCGTCGCTTCTGCGACGCCGTCGTGCTCGCGGGTGGGCCACCGGCGCTGGCGCGCGCGTGGCGCTCGGTGGAGGATCTTCCCACCGCCGCTGAGTTGCAGGCGCCGGAGCTGTGGCTCGCGCGCGTGGGCTGAGCGGCTCGCGCGCGGGCTGAGTGGGCTGAGCGACTCCGGCGCGGTCGAGGGCGGGTCAGCGCGGCTCTCGCGACGGCGGGGTGAGTGAAAAAGGGCGGCAGGGGGGTGAGTGAAAGAGCTTTGCTGTTGGGTATTGACAAGTCTGGGGTGGTGGTGTACGGTCTCCTTTGTCATGGTCATCCCCAGGTGGGGTGGCGGGCATACATAGGATCTGGTTTGGGTCGCCGCCTTTGTGGTTGACCTCAAGCGCTAGCAGGGTGTGTATGGGTTGGGAGAGGGCCGGGTCGCAACAGATGAGGGAGTTGGGAATTAGCGTGGTTTCGAGTGGGAGATACGTAGTGGGGACGTGCGCGTCCCGTCAACAGAGTGATGCTAGATGCGCCAGCTTGGCGCTGTCGCATCTCTCTCTCTCTCTCTCTCTCTTGTCCTAGCCCACCAAGGGTTGGGGCCCCTCATCTTCAGGTCCTAACGGGCCTCGCAACGTCCCCCGAGCGGGGAGGGCACAGCCTGTGCTTAGGGGGGCTGTCGTGAGTCCCGCACGCGCCAGCGGTGTTGTATTGAGCCCGCCCGCCACGCCCGCCGCGTCAGGGCGGGGCGGGCGCACTCGTATTGCCCCGACGCGTAAGTCGGCGCTGGGTATGGCCCCGACGCGCGAGTCGGCGCTGGCGCGTGCGCGTGTGAGCGACGTGACTCACCCCCGCACTCGGGTTGGTGAGATCCAGCGCTCGCGGCTGCTGGCCGGTGCGGCCGCCACGATCGACGAGCTCGGCTACCCGCGGGCGACGGTCGGACAGATGACCGCCCGTGCGCGGGTTTCGCGGCGCACCTTCTACCAGATGTTCGCCAACCGCGACGAGTGTTTCGCGGCGGTGCTGGAAGAGGTCGTCGCAGTTGTCGGGGCGGAGTTGGCCGCGGCGGAGCTGGGCGGCCTGCCGTGGCGCGAGCGGATCCGTGCGGGGGTGTGGAGGGTCCTCGCGTTCCTCGATCGCGAGCCGGCGCTCGCGCGGGTGTGTGTGGTGCAGGCGCTGCGCGCCGGCCCGTTGGTGCTGGAGCGCCGCGAGGCGGTTCTCGCACAGTTGGCGGCGGTGGTGGACGAGGGTCGCGGGGAGGGCGCTCGCGGGGAGGGTCTCACTCCTTTGACCGCGGAGGGCCTGGTCGGTGCCGCGTTCGCGATCGTCTACTCGCGGCTGTCACACAAGGGTGGCGAGCCGTTGACGGGGTTGCAGGCCGAGTTGATGGCGATGATCGTGCTGCCCTACCTCGGCCCCGCAGCGGCGCGCCGCGAGCGGACCCGTCCGGCGCTCACTGCGCCCGCGGCGACACCGAAAACGCCGGCCCCCGCTGCTCCGCGGAGCGCCCGTGACCCGCTGGCGGATGTGAACTTGCGTCTGACTCACCGAACGGCGAGGGTGCTCGAGGGCATCGCCGAGTTGGGCGGCCGCGGCTCGGATCCCAGCAACCGCGAGGTCGCGACGTTCGCGGGGATTACCGACCCCGGGCAGATCTCAAAGCTCCTGCGCCGCCTGGAGCGCCTGGGGCTGCTGCGCAACACCGGGGCGGGGCACGCCAAGGGTGAACCGAACGCGTGGGTGCTGACCGACAAGGGCCAGCGGGTCACGCACAGCATCCGTATGCACGCCCACGACCAACGCAGGGCCGCGTGATGCGCCAACCCGCCACCCATTTCGACTTTTGCGGTACCCGACCGGTCGCCTTCGGTTGGCTTTTGCAATCCGCGTGCGTAGCGCCGAGCGCCGGCACGTTTTTCCATTCCGAGGAGGAGAGATAACCGATGTTCTCAGCATTACGTAGACAGATAAATCCAGCCACGGTCCTGGCCTTCGTGGCGTTGGTCTTCGCCATCACGGGTGGCGCGTTCGCCGCGACCGGCGGCAGCGGCAACGGCGGCGGCAACTCCCCAGCCAAAGCGAGCGCCGCGACCGGGCGGACCGCGAACTTCGCCGCCGCCGCGGCCAAGAAGAAAGCCGCGCCCAAATCCATGCGCGGACCTGCCGGCCCGAAGGGCGCGACTGGGGCGACAGGTCCGGCCGGTCCCGCTGGTCCGGCAGGCGCCATTGGTCCTGCGGGTGGTACGGGGCCGCAGGGCATTCAGGGCGAAAAAGGCGAAAAAGGCGAAAGCATCAAAGGTGAAACAGGCCCCAAGGGCTCCGAAGGCAACATAGGGAAAACCCTCGCGGCCAATGCGACCGAGACGGGCACGTGGACCTACTCGACGACTGCCGCTGGGGCTGTGCTCGCCTCGATCTCGTTTCCCATCCCGCTGGCGGAAACGCTTAACGCAACGCAGGTGCATTACGTCGACCGGTCCGAAGCATCAAGCCCTGAATGCCCGGGCACGCTTGCAGAACCGGAAGCCAAGCCGGGCAACCTGTGCGTATATCAGGGGATAGCCGCGAGCGTGAAAAGCCTTACTGGCACAACGGTTGCGGCAACGGAAATCTTCCCGCCGGCCGGCGGGCCGCCGATCGAAGGCGGCGAAGCGGGCGCTGGCATCAGCGGGGCGGCCGTCCTCTTCATAGGGGAAGGCAACGGCGTCGGCTGGGGCACCTGGGCGGTGACCTCGAAGTAGCGGGTCGGTGGGGCCGTGTTCAGTCCGACGCGCCCCAGTCCGCGTCGCGGGGGTTGGCACAGATCATGATCGGCAAACCGGGAAAGGCACACCAATGAACAAGTCACGTCATCCCCTCGCATCAGGCCCATTGGGACGGACGAAGCGGTGCGCCGGTCTGGCGGTCCTCTGCCTCGCTCTGGCCGGCCCTTCGGTGGCCTCCGCCGCCTTCACTCGTCCGTTCGTGCGCCAGATCGCCGGCCAAGGCGGTGGCATTGCCGTCGACGCGGAAGACCACCTGTGGGTCAGTCCCACGGCAGGGGGGGCGCCCTCGTACCCTCTCGTTGAGTTCGAATCGCCCGAACACGGAAGCGCTCCGGTCAAGACGCTCGAAATCGCGGGTCCCGAACGCAACGTCCTTAAAGTCGAATTCTTTATGACCCCCGCGAGCATCGCGATCAACGCGTCGACCGGCTCGTTTTACATTACCGGCGCCAATTCGACGGGGGTCAATGAGGTGAACTTCGTGGAAGCGTTTTCCAGTACCGGAGCGTTCGAACTCGGTTGGGGACCGGTGGAATTCGCGCAGGACGTGGCGGTCGACAATTCATCTGACGTTGAAACGAAAGGCGACGTCTACGTCGAGGCGAATGGGAGCATCTATAGGTTCAATGCTATCGGCGAACCGGCAGGTTTCAGCGGTGTTGCGGAATATGTTTCCGGGAACCGTCTAACCGGCTTGCCGGGTGAACCCGGCGAGTTCACGGGCGCTGTGACGGTTGATTCGAGTGGCGACATCTACGCCGTGTCGACTCAAGCAGAAAAGGCGGGCGTGTACGAGTTCGGCCCGAGCGGGGTGTTTCTACGGTCGTTCACCGGAGCCGAAACGCCTGGTATCGGCGAACGTCATTCGTTCGGGGGCCTTGGCGGTGACCCTGAAGGAGTCGCGGTCGACCCGACCAACGGCCACGTCCTCGTGTCGGTGTGGGAAGGAAGAAATGAAATCTTCGAAGGCGCAATCGATGAGTTCGATGCGTCCGGTCACTACCTCAGCCAGATCGTGGAACGTGAAGCCGGGTCACGTCTCGGCAGGCCGTCCGCGATAACCGTCGACTCGCACGGCTACCTCTCCGTCTCCTCCGTGAATAACGAAGGCGTCGTCCTCTACGCACCCGGTCGCTTTCTCCCTTCCCTGAAGCTCGCCGAATCGTCCCAGCGCAAGCCGACATCGGCGATCCTCAACGGCGACGTCAACCCCCAAGGCATTTCGTTGACCAAATGCAAGTTCGAATACGTCAGCGAAGCGGCGTTCCAGGAGACGGGTTTTGCGGATCTGGGCTCGGGCGGAGAAGCGTCGTGTTTCCCCGGGGCGGCGTCGATCCCACTGGATTCGAATTTCCATCCTGTCCATGCCGAAGTGGCCGGTCTTCTCTCCGGCGAAACGTACCGCTACCGTGTCACGGCCACGAGTTCGGGCGCGGAAGGCGGAACCGGCCACAGCTCGGCGCTCGCGTTCACCGCGTCGCACGCGCCGCGCATCGACTCGACCACCGCCGGGAACGTGTCCTCGACGTTCGCGCAGCTCGAAGCCGAGATCGACCCGCTCGGCGCGGCGAGCTCCTACCGCTTCGAATACCTCACCGAGGCGCAGTTCCTCGCGGATGGCGAAACGTTCGGGGGAGCGATCTCTGTGCCCGCCGCCGCGGTCCAGATCGGCTCGGGCGAACCGACGGGTTCTGTCGATGTCTCCGTGCGTCAGGAGA
Source organism: uncultured Solirubrobacterales bacterium (assembly GCA_963814085.1). Taxonomy (GTDB): domain Bacteria; phylum Actinomycetota; class Thermoleophilia; order Solirubrobacterales; family Solirubrobacteraceae; genus Palsa-744. The sequence continues at coordinate 421,820 of CAWFBP010000003.1, forward strand.
TCGGGGGCCTTGTGCCTGGGACGTCGTATCGCTTCCGCGTGAGCGCGGAAAACGAAGTCGGCGCGACGCCGGGCGCGGTTGCGGGCTTTGCGACGTTGCCTGAAGTCGCGATCGGCCTGTCTGACAATCGCTCGTACGAGCTCGTCACGCCACCCGCGAAGGGCGGCGCCGCCGACATGTTCTCTTATCCGCTCCAGGACGGAGACGAATACGTGGACTACGATGCTGGGCTATTGTCTGAATCTGGCGAACGGTTCCTTTTTTATACCCTATCTGTGTTTGGTCCGTCTCCTGCGACTGAATACAACGGCTATGTTTTCTCGCGCACGGCGACGGGCTGGACCTTCAAGTCGCTCGCGTCCGCGTCGCTCGGCGTCCAGAGCATCACTACAATCATCGCCGATCCGATCGACCTGTCGCGTTTTGCCCTAGACGATCTGGTCGGCTCCCAACCGAGCCCCACGGGGAGCCAGTCTCTCAGCTTGACCGGCGCGTTGGAAGGCCCTTACGTCAAGCTTCATGCCGACGCTCCGGTCCAGGGCAAGCTGGGAACCGAAGACACTGCTCCCGTTGGTGCCTCGCGCGATCTCAGCCATATCGTGCTGGAAAGCCTCGGCCATGGGTTGATCGATAAGGGTCTTGCCGAAAAACAGGTCGAAGGCAGCCACGCTCTGTATGAATGGGCGCAGCCGGGAGCCGGCGGTTGTACGGCGTCGTCCCCCAGCTTCAACGAAGGCTCGCAGGGCTGCATGCAGTTGGTCAACGTTAAGAGTAGCGGGGAACTGCTCAGTCGCTGCGGCGCGCAACTCGGGTATTCGCCTGGTTCATTGCCAGGTGGTGCCCATCACGCCGTGTCGGCGGATGGCTCGCGGATAGTTTTTGTCTCTCCGGACCCCACGGCCGAGAACAAGGGTGCAGGCTGCTGGAACGGTGCGGCTGTCAACACGCCTCAGCTGTACATGCGCTCCGGTGGCACGACCGTCGAAATCTCCGCGCCGCAGCCTGGGGTCAGCGATCCGACGGGCCCTCACCCCGCGGTCTATGTTGGGGCCTCCGAAGACGGCTCGAGGGTGTTTTTCCTCACCAAGGCTGAGCTCACCAGCAACGACGCGGGCATCCACGTCCCCGAGCTGTACGAGTGGGAAATTGTGAGCTCGGGCGCGTGCAACGAATCGAATTCCAACTACAATCCCGTCTCGGCGGGTTGTTTGACTCGTGTCTCCGCTGGTGAATCCGGCAGCCCCGGCGCAACATCTGGCGCCGATGTGCCATTCGTGCCGGCGGTCTCGGCAGACGGCTCTGCCGTGTACTTCACGGCGTTTGGCAAGCTCACCTCGGCGGCTCAAGCACTGCCGGCCGGTGGCGCAGAGGTCAACCTCTACCGCTATGACGCTGTCAGGGATTCGACTGTCTATGTGGCAGCTGTCGAAACTGCGAATTATCCAGAGACGGACGCGACTGGCTACGCAGCAGCGGCGGTTGGAACGACCGAGGTCGCCCTCGACCCAGGAGCGGACTGGTACACGACTCCGGATGGTCGCTATCTGCTGTTCGGTACGACGAGGTCGCTGACCGCCTACAGCACGGTGGCGCCGAGCGACACGACCTGTGAGATCCCCGGCTCGCAGGGTGCTTTCAATGGGCACTGTCAGGAGCTGTACCGCTACGATTCGCTCACGGGCGACATCACTTGCGTGTCGTGCGATCCCTCCGGGGCGCCGCCGACCTCAAACGCGCGTTTCAGTCGCTCGGCGATCCGTTCTATGCCCGACGTGGGTCCGGTGCGTGCGATGACCGACGACGGCTCGCGTATCTTCTTCGATACCGCCGATGCGCTGGTGCCGCAGGACACCAATGGAACGCTCGACGTGTACGAGTGGGAGGCGCAGGGGACGGGCGAGTGCGCGCTCGCCGGGGGTTGCATGCGGTTGATCAGCTCTGGCTCGGACTCGGCGCAGTCGTTCTTCCTCGGCCAGAGCGCGGCGGAGATCGATGGTGAGCAGGTCGAAGGCGCGAACGTTTTCTTCGGGACCCACGCGCGGCTGGTGCCGGCCGATACCGACGATGCCGGGGACGTGTACGACGCGCGCGTCGACGGCGGCTTTCCACCGCCGCCGAGCCGGGAAGGGCTGTGCGAAGGCGACGCGTGTGTGAGCCCGTCGCCGCTGCCGATCGACTCGACCCCCGCCTCGTTGACACTCGCGGGTAACGGGGACGTGGTGAGTCAGCTGCCGCCATCCTCGCCGAAGATCGCGAAGAAGACGGCAACGACCTGCAAAAAGGGCTTTGTCCGGAAGAAGGTCAAGAAAAAGGAGCAGTGCGTCAAAGGCAAGAAGCGCGCGAAGAGGTCCAGCGTCGACCGGAGGCCACAGCGATGAGCACCTTCAAGAGACTTCTCCTTCTCCTACCTTTGGTTTTGCTTCTCCTACCTTCGACTGCGTTGGCCGTTGAATCGGGCCCCCAGTGGACTGTGACCTCGGTGTCGCTGCCGACCAACTTCGCTCCGGGGCAAGAAACGGTCTCCTATCGCGTGACAGTAACGAACACCGGCGGCGCGTCGAGCGATGGCTCGCTGGTTACGATCACCGACGAACTGCCGGCTGGGCTGACGCTCGCGCCCGGCGGCGCGCAGGGCGAAAACACGTTGTCGGCAACCCCGCAGGCCGGTTTCAGCTGCGCACTGCGCACGTGCACGTTCACTGGTGCTGTCGTGCCGGACCAGACGCTGGACGTGACGTTCCCGGTCATAGTCGCCCGCGATGCTCCAGCTTCGCTGACGAACATAGTGCGCGTCCACGGTGGCGGCGCGCCTGACGCGGCAATGGAAACACCGACTACGATCTCTGAACAGCCGGCGGGCTTCGGTATATCTCCCGGCGGAGCGAGCACGTCGCTGTCCTCGACGCAGGCGGGCGCGCACCCGGACATCACGACGTCGATCGCGTTCAACACGGTCACGCCGCAGGGCGCCCTCGCGGCGCCGCCGAAGAACACGATCGACGAGTTGCCGCCCGGGTTCGCGGGTGATCTGGTCGACACGCCGAGCTGCTCGGCGGCAAATTTCTCGCTGGGAGAATGTCCGAACTCCACCCAGATCGGGGTGACGACGCTCAGCGTCATCGGCCTAGTCGAAGGGGTTGAAACCATACCCGTCTACAATCTCGCGCCCGAGCCAGGGGAGCTCGCCAAGATCGGGTTCTCGATCGGCAACTACCGCTTCGAGGGCGCGATCACGCTGCGCCCGGGCGACTACGGGCTGGACGCCACCTTCGAAAACGCCAAGCAGTCCGGGATCGAGCTCGAGAGCGTCTCGCTGACGGTGTGGGGCGTGCCGGCCAACCCCAGGCACGACCTCCTGCGCGGTCTGAGATGCGCGATTGCACCGGGCGTCGGCGACGGTTTCTGCGAACACGTCAACCACAGCGGAACGATCTCTGGCCCCATACCGGTAGCTTCGGAAAGCGCGCTGGCGCCGTACTTCACGAACCCGACGTCGTGCGGGTCTCTGCCGTTGCAGGCGCGGTTTGAGGTCACCTCGTGGGAACATCAGAGCGAGAGCGAAAGTCCTGAAGCGACCCCGATGTCGGTTGGCCCGATCGTGGGTTGCGATCGATTGACGATCGAACCGACGCTCGAAGCGCAGCCGAGCTCCAGCTCGGCTGAATCGGCGACCGGCCTGGACGTCCGTCTTGGCTCTGAACAGCACTACGACAACGCCAATGGCGTGGCCGCCTCAAACCTGGACGGTGTGACGGTCACGTTGCCTGAAGGCATGTCCGTGAATCCGTCGGCCGGCTCGGGTCTCGGCGACTGCAGCGAAGCGCAGTTCGCCTACGAAGGCTCGACGTATGAACCGGCGCCTGGTTCGGGTTGCCCCAGCGACTCCAAGCTCGGGACGGTGCACGCCCTCTCGCCCAGTATCGCTGAAGAAGCGTCCGGCTCGCTGTTCCTCGCTACCCCGTATGAAAACAGGTTCGGCGCGCTGATCGCCGTGTACGTCGTCGTGCGGATCCCCAACCGCGGCGTGGTCGTGACCGCGGCTGGGAAGGTCGCTGCGAACCCTGTGACCGGGCAGCTCACGACCACCTTCCAGGAAAACCCCCAGCTCCCGTTCAACGCGTTCAGTATCAGCTTCCGTCAGGGCCAGACCTCTCCGCTGATCACCCCGCCCACGTGCGGCACGTTCGCCAGCACAGGTGTGCTGACGCCGTGGTCGGTTCCATTGCAGGAACACCTCGTGTCATCCTCCTTCGAAGTCACCAGTGGCGTCCACGGGGGCCCGTGCCCGTCCGGTGGTGTACCGCCGTTCAAACCACAGGTGATCTCCGGTACCCAGAACAACGCCGGTGGCACCTACAGCCCATTCTACCTGCGTATCGTCCGCGAAGACGGCGAACAGGAGCTCACCCGCTTCTCGACCACGCTCCCACCCGGTCTGACAGGCAATCTGACGGGGATCCCGTTCTGCCCCGAAGCGGACATCGAAGCCGCTAAGAGCGTCACGGGTGCGCAGGAGGAAGCCAGCCCGTCGTGCCCGGCCGCGAGCGAGATCGGACACACGATCGTCACCGCCGGTGTCGGCGGCGTGCTCGCGCAGACCCCGGGGAGGATATATCTCGCCGGCCCGTACCACGGCGCACCCTTGTCGGTCGTGTCGGTCACGAGCGCAAAGGTCGGCCCGTTCGACCTCGGGACGGTCGTGATCCGTTTCGCGCTGGACATCAACCCGAGCACCGCCCAGGTCGAAGTCAGCGGCGCGCAATCGGACCCGATCCCCCACATCATCGACGGGATCGTCGTGCACGTCCGCGAAATCCGCGTCTACATGGACCGCGAAAAGTTCATCGTCAACCCGACTAACTGCAGCCCCCTGACGATCACGAACACGATCGACAGCGCCGGCGCGAACTTCGCCGACCCCACAGACCAAGTCCCCATCACGGTCAGCACACCGTTTGAGGCTGCAGACTGCTCGAGCCTCGCCTTCAAACCCGACCTCACCGTCTCCACCAGCGCCAAAACCAGCAGGGCGGACGGCGCGAGCCTCACCGCGAAACTGACCGTCGCCGGTGCGCTCGGCACCCAGGCGAACATCAGCAAGGTCAAAGTCGAACTCCCCAAAGCACTACCTTCCCGCCTGAAGACGCTGCAGAAAGCGTGCACCGCCGAACAGTTCGACGCCAACCCAGCAGGGTGCCCGCCAGCGTCGATCATCGGGCACGCCAAGGCGATCACGCCGATCCTCCCGGTCCCGCTGGAAGGGCCGGCGTACTTCGTCAGCCACGGCGGCGAAGCGTTCCCCGACCTGGAGATCGTGCTGCAGGGCTACGGGTTCACGATCGACCTAACCGCGACGACGTTCATCAGCAAACAAGGCGTCACCTCGAGCACCTTCAAGACCGTTCCCGACCAGCCCGTCACAAGCTTCGAACTGACGCTCCCCGAGGGGCCCTACAGCGCACTGACGACCGAAGCCAACCTCTGCACCGCCAAGAACCTCACGATGCCGACCGAACTCGTCGCCCAGAACGGCGCGGAGATCACACAGAGCACCAAGATCGCAGTCCAGGGCTGCGGCAAGGCGAAGAAGGTGCACCATCAGCGCAAGAAGAAGCACACCCGCAAGAAGAAGACGAGAAGCAAGAAGAAGTGAGGGAACGACAGCCCGGCCGCGTGCGAGTGGGTCTTTATTCCTGCTCGTGTGTGTCCCCGTCTGCTCGCTCTGCCGCGTTGCCCTTTCAAGCTTCAGGCTGCCCAACGATGCCCTGAGCCCAAGCGATCGCTGCAGCGGCCCACCACAGTGCTTGGTCGCGGTCGAGGCCGGTAGGCGTTTCGGCTCCGTAGCGCTCGTCGGAGGCGAATGGGGTCAGGGTCTCCATGCCGTCGAGTGTCGTGGGCAGTTCGACCTCGGATTCCTTGGCGAAGTCTCTGAGTTGTTCGAGATTGTGGGTAAAGGGGAATTCGGTTCCCCTGGCCGCGAGCACGGCCTTGATCGCCTTCTCGACGGCCTGTTGAGCGAGCATGCCGACTCCGGCGTCGGTCACCCCTGGCACGGGCAATACGGACTTCGCCATCAGCCAGTCGTTTTCGGCGGCGGCGAGGAGCCGACGGGCGAGGTCGCCGTTTGTGGCCATTACGCGGCGAGCTCCCTGCCCTCACGCAGGGCGGAGTTGATCACGGTGCCGTATACGTCGCGCCACTCGCGCACGCTCTCCTCGCTTCTGACAATGACGTCGGCGTACACGCCTCGTTGCAGCGCGCGGTGCAGCCGTACGGACTCCTGTACTACGTTCTCGACCTCGGGCTCGATCACCAGGAAATCCAGGTCGCTGTGCTCGCCGGCCTCCCCGCGGGCGTGGGAGCCGAACAGGATCACCCGGCTTCCCGGCGGTGCGGCCTCCAACAGCCGCCGACCTGCCTCCTGTATCACGACGTCATCGAACATCACTTGGATTTTACGGCGCCCGTCTTCGCCGAGCCGTCGAGGGATTGCCGAGGTTGAACGGTTCCCCGTGGAAGGGCCAAGGTTCTGTGCCCAAAGCTTCTCTGCGCCCTCGTAGCTGGTTATGGGTGCCAAGCACCGTAGACCCACTCTACGACGGAAAATCCGCCCAAATCCGGCTTATACAGTGGCTCTCCACCTGCCCGCCCTGCGGACGAACACATGTTCCGCATGTCACGAAGTCGTACCGGGCAAAGCTAGTTTTTACGGCACCTTCAGACCGTGCTAAGCTGCCCGTGTAACGATCTCGGGAAAGCAGGGTACAAACATATGTTCGTTATCGGCCGAGTGGCCGGACGCATAGAACGGACGTGCCCATCGATTCCTCCCCTGAGGGGAACATGACCAACAGGAGACCCCTCCAGCATGCCTGACACGACCCCCACCGCCTCATCCAAAGCCCCAAGCTCAGCCAAAGCCGCCCCCAAACGCGCTTCCGCGGGCGCCTCCAAAGCCCGCGCCGCTCGGATCACCGCGGCGCGCACACGCGGCGCATCGAAAAGCAAGCCCGCCGGCACTCGCGCCTCGGCCGCCGGCGGCGCCGCGCGCCGTGGCTCTGCCGCTCGCGCCAGCTCCACCCGCAGCACCACCGACCTCGTCGGCGACTACGCCGAACGGGCCGTGCTGATCCCCGTCGGCGCTGCCCTGCTCGCCCGCGAGCGGGTGGTGTCGAGCGTGACCGACGCGATCTCCACCTACTCGAGCCCGACCAAGGCGCAGAGCCAGCTGCGCAAATTCGAGCATCGCGGCAGCGCCGCCCGCACGCGCATGGAGCGCGAGGTCCGCAAGACCCGCACCCGCGTCGAGCGCGAACTGCGCGAGCGCCGGCGCGAGCTCGATCAACGGCGCGAGCGGCTTACCAAAGAGGTGACCTCCAGGGTCGAGCAGACCCAGTCACAGCTCGAGAAGACCCAGGCCCAGATCGAAGACGCGCTGCGTACGCGCCTGGAGGAGGGCGCCGACCTCGCCAGCCGCGTGCAGGAGCGCGTGCTCAGCCTCGTCTGAGCACGGCAGCAAGCTTCCCCCGCCTCGGGTCGAGGAGACCACGGGCGCGGGAGAGTCTTGTCGGCCTCATACCTCGCCGGCAGGAGTAGGACCCTCTCCTCCCTCAGTCGGCGGGGCGGCTCCCCAGCCGCCCCGCCGACCCTTTTCAGGCTCCACGGCTGCCGGGAGTGCTCGCCGATACCGCGGGACGCCCAGCGGACGTCGGTGGCTCTTGCGGACGTCGGCCGGGCTCTACTTCGGCGGCTTCTGGTCGCCCTGCTGGCGCAGGAAGCGCTGAAACTCGCTCGCCAACCGCTCCCCCGAGGGCAGGTCGTCGGGGGAAAGCGGCCCCCACTCCGCTCCCCAGCGCTCGCTCTCCTCCTCGTCTCCCTCCTCATCGCTTTCGGCATCCTGCTCGAGGCGTTCCACGAACGCCTGCACCTCCGGGTTGCTCGACACCGCCAATCCCACCTGGCGCTCGTAGTTGGCGGCCGCGTCCTCCAACTCGCCGAGGTCGACCGACACGCCCACCAGCTCCTCCAAGCGCCGCACCAGCGCCAGCGCCGCCTTTGGACAGGGGGCCGCGGCGACGTAGTGGGGGACGCTCGCCCACAGGCTCATCGAGGGCAGGCCCGCATCGCCGGCGGCGCTGTGCAGCACGCCCACGATCCCCGTGGGCCCCTCATACCGGCTGGCCGAGTGGCCGGTGGCGCCGAGGCGCTCCATCAACGCCGGGTCCGACGCGAAGCCGGTCATCGCCACCGGCAGCGTGTGGGGCACGTCCGCCAGCAGCGCCCCCACGGTGATCACCATTCCCACGCCCAACGCCTCCGCGAGCTCCACGATCAGGGCGCTGAACGTGCGCCACCGCAGCGAGGGCTCAACCCCCTGCACCAGCACCAGATCGCGCGGGGCGCCGGGGAGGCTCGCCCCGGAGATCTCCACCGACGGCCACTCGATCTCGCGGCGCGTGGGTGAGGAATCGTCCCCCTCCGCCGACAGGCGGATGCGGGGGCGGTTAGTCTGGAAGTCGTAGAACTCCTCCGTGTCCACGTGCGCGAAGCGCTCTGCCTCCAGTGCCCGGCTGAGATACGCGATCGCCGATGAGGCCGCGTCTCCCGCGTCGTTCCAGCCCTCGAACGCGCACACCATCGCCGGAGCCCGCAGGCCCGTCGGGCGGCGATCCCAGATCAGCGGCTGCATCCGCTTCACCGTACATCATGCGGTGATGGTTTCCACCGAGGAGGAGCCCCCCACGGTCGCCACCCTGCGCGAGGGCCAGGAGGTCAGGGGGGTGTTCGCGTGCTCGCGCAAGGAACGCCAGCTCTCGCGCGCCGGCACCCCCTACCTGACCGTCGAGCTGCGCGACCGCACCGGCGCGATTCTCGCGCGCGCCTTCCGCGACGCCGACCTGCTCGCCGGGCGCTTCGAGCGCGGCGACCTCGTGCGCGTCGAGGGCCGTGTCGAGTGCTTCCGCGAGCAGCTGCAGATTGGCCTGCGCGCGATCGTCCGCGCCGAGGGAGTCGAGGCCGATCCGGCCGGCTTCCTGCCCGTCGCCCACCGCGACCTCGACGAGCTGGAGGGTTTCTTCGAGCACCTCGCACGGGAGCTCTACGAACCCGGACTGCGAGCGTTGCTCGAGGGCGTGCTCGGCGACGGCGAGCTGCGCCGCGAGCTGCGCCGGGCGCCCTGCTCGCCACCCACGGCCACACGCCCCGGTGGCTCTGGGCGGGCCGGGGCGGGCAGTCATCACGCCTATCTTGGCGGCCTGCTGGAGCACACCGTCGCGGTCGCCGCGCTGGCGCTGGAGCTGTGCACGCTGCACCCGCGCCTGGACCGCGACCTGCTGCTGGCGGCGGCGCTCCTGCACGACATCGGCAAGACCCGCGAGTTCACCTACGGCGCCGAGATTGCCCGCGGCGAGGAGGGGCGGCTGCTGGGGCACGTCGAGCTCGGCCTGCGCCTGCTCGCGCCGCGCTACCCCACCTCGCTCCCGGCGTCTCGCCGCCTGGCGCTCGAGCACTGCATCCTCGCCCACCACGGCCCCGAGGCGCTGCCCGGCCAGCGCTTCGCCTCCTCCGAGGCGATCGCCCTGTACCGCTGCAACGCGCTCGACGCCCACCTGAAGAGCGCCTTTGAGCACGGGCCGTAGTCGGCCGCGGTTTGGGCCAGCGTCCTCATGCTTCTCCAACCAGGTGGGCGCCGGTTGTGCATCCGCCACAAGCACGGTCAAGGGACAAGCACGGTCAAGGGGCGCCGCGCTGATGCCGATTAGATAGTGATGAGTTGGTTTCGACGCCGACGCGGGGCGCCGGACGCCGAGACACCAAGTCCCACGCCGGAGCCCCCCGTTCCCTCTCCCGCCGCCCCGGCGCCCGTGGCGACTGAGTTCTCCGTGCCCGAGTCCGCGGCCCCGGTGGCACCCGAAGCGCCGGTGGTGCTCCCAGCGCCCACTCCTGCCCCGGCCATCGCGGTTCTCGAGCGTCCCACTGCGACGGCGCTCCTGGAGCCGCCCCCCGGCAGTGAGTCCGGCGTGCCCGAGCACGAGCAAAACGGCGACCTGCCCCCACAGGAACCGTCACTGGGCAACGGGCTTGCCCTGCCGGCGCGTGAGCAGCCGGCCCCGAACGGGCTTGCCCTCCCGGCGCCCGAGCAGTCATCTACGAACGGACTTGCCCTGCCGGCGCCCGAGCAGTCGGCCACGAACGGACTTGCCCTGCCGGCGCTCGAGCAGTCATCCGCAAACGGGCTCGACCTCCCGGCGCCCGGGCAGCCGCCCGCCAATGGGCTGAGCTCGCCCGCCCGCCCTGGCCGTTCGGTCAGGCGCATCGGCGAGGTAGTCGTCGATCTTGGCTTCGCCGACCGCGAAGCCGTCGAGCGGGCCGTTGCCGCGGCCCGCTCGCAGCGCAAGCCCACCGGGCAGGTGCTGGTGGAGCAGGGCGTACTGCGCCAGGACCAGCTGGCCCGCGTGGTCGCCGAACGCTTCGGCCTCGACTACATCGACCTGTCGGTGTACGAGCCCGACATGGGCGCCGTCAACCTGCTGAGCGGCGAGGCGATCAAGCGCTACCAGGCGGTGCCGGTGCGCTTCATGGAGGACGGCGCGCTGCTGCTGGCGATGGCCGACCCCACCAACATTCTCAGCATCGACGACATCGCGATGATCACAAGCCGCAGGGTCAGGGTGGCGGCAACCTCTGCGGAGGACGTCAAGCTGCTCGCCTCGCGCCTTGGGCGGCTGGAGGGCGCGATCGAGGAGATCGGGGAAGGTGTGGAGGGGGAGGAGAGCCAGGAGGCGCTCTCCACGACGCTCTCCGAGGAGGCCGACCAGGACGCCCCGGTGATCAAGCTCGTGCACTCGATCATCGCCCAGGCGGTGCAGCAGGGCGCCTCCGACATCCACATCAACCCCGAAGAAGCCGACACGCGCGTGCTGCTGCGCGTCGACGGGATGCTCTACCCCGCAGCCACCGTGCGCCGCCGGATGGCCGTCGGGATGGTGTCGCGCATCAAGATCATGGCCGACCTCGACATCTCCGAGCGGCGCGCCCCCCAGGACGGCCGCCTCGCGCTCAACGTCGAGGGGCGGCGCGTGGACATCCGCGTCGTGACGCTCCCGCTCGTCTATGGCGAGGGGGCGGTGATGCGCATCCTCGACAAAGGCGCGGTTGTCAGCGATCTGGAGTCGCTCGGGATGCTGCCCGAGGAGCAGGAGCGCTTCGCGCATGCGATTCGCCGGCCCCACGGCGCGGTGCTGGTCACCGGGCCGACCGGGTCGGGCAAGTCCACCACGCTGTACGCCGCGCTCGGGGCGCTCAACGATGGTGCCCGCTCGATCCTCACGATCGAGGACCCGGTCGAGTCGCGGATCGCCGGGATCAAGCAGATGCAGGTCGCCCCCAAGGCCGGCGTCACCTTTGACACCGGCCTGCGCTCGATGCTGCGCGCCGACCCCGACGTGATCATGGTCGGAGAGATCCGCGACCGCGAGACCGCCCACATCGCAGTCGAGGCCGCGCTCACCGGCCACATGGTGCTCTCCACCTTGCACACCCGCGACGCCCCCTCCGCGCTCGGGCGGCTGATCGACATGGGCATCGAGCCCTTCCTGATCTCCTCGGCCGTTGACTGCGTGGTGGCGCAGCGACTGGTGCGCAAGCTCTGCCCCCACTGCAAGCGCCTGGCGACGCTGCCCGAGTCGGTGCTGGAGGAGTACGGGCTCGACGAGCAGCCCTACGCCCCGGCCGGATGCTCGCGCTGCTCGGGCTCGGGCTACCGCGGCCGCGTCGGGCTCTACGAGGTGATGACCATCAGCGAAGAGATCCGCACCCTGGTGCTGCAGCACGGCTCGGTCGATGAGATCGCCGCCACCGCCACCCGCGAGGGGATGCACCGCCTGCGCGACGACGGCATCGCGAAGGTCCGCGACGGCCTCACCTCGATCGAGGAAGTCGAGCGCATGACCAACAGCCTCGTTTGAGTCTCACCCCGCCCACCCCTGGCCGCCTAGCGGCGGCCGACGAGTGAGGGTGCTCAACCCCACCGCGAACAGCGGCGAGATGCCGCAGCGGTCGTCCCCCTGCGCCAACGGTGCCGCGACGTTCAGCTTTCGGCAAACAGCAGCGAGATGCGCAGCGGGCCGGAGGGAAAGGCTTCGGCCATGAACGAGTACGCCTGGTAGGGCACGCCGCGATACACGATCCTCCCGCGGCTCGGAATCGTGGTGGGGCCGGGGCTCAGCGAACCCATCACCTGGCGCGCTTCCTCGCGCATCGCCACCTGCGCGCCCGTGAAGGCGTGTGCGAGGATCTGAAAGCCGAGGTCGTCCTGGATCGCCATCAGGAAGTGGGCTGCCACCTGGCCGCGGGCGTTGCGGATCACCCCGGGGATCGGCGCCAGCACGTGGGGGCCCCCCACGTCCAGTAGTAGCTTGCCGCCGCGGATCACGCGCACGCGCACGATGTGCAGGTGGCTGCGGAAGAAACCGATGATCGCCGCGCGCGTCGCCGTCGCGTTGCCGGCCAGCACCGCTTCGCGAAACGGCCGCGAGTGCTCGGCGTAGTGCAGCAGCAGTTCCGCTTTGCTGCCTTCGTGCTCGGCGTAGTACACCCGTTCGGCGACCAGCCCGTACGTGGCCGCCTGCGCCTGCGCCGGGGTGGCGCCCCGCTGCCCGCACACCGCCCTGACCGCGGCGCTTGGTGCCAGCAGCGTGATGCTCGCGGGCCGGTCGGGGAACGCGCTTGCGGCGAACGTGTCCACGCGGTAGCTGACTCCGCGGTAGCTAAGCTGGCGCTCGCTGGGCGCAAGCTTGGGCGCTGGATGGAGCGTCGTGGTCAGCTGCCGCGCGCCGCTGCGCACCATTACCTGCGCGTGCAGCAGGCCGCTGACCGTCTGCGCATACCCGTTGGCGCCCTGCACCGACACCGTGACTTCGCCCACCTTTTGGCCCAGGGCGTTGACGAGTAGCTCGCTGCGCGGCGCGATCCCCGCCGCCCGTTCGATCTTCGCCAGCGTGCGACCGTCGCGCGTCACGCGCACGCTGACGATCTGGTTGAGCAGCAGTCCTGCCAATGCTCGGTGCGCAGCTGCGTGGTCGTCGCCTTCGACGGCCTGCACCAGCGCGTCCGAGCTCTTCAGGCGTTCCAGCGCCTCGGCGACGATCCGCCCGCTTGCCGACTCCTGGTAGACGCGCTGCGCGACCCCTTCGACTGCTTCCAGCGCCGCGGTAGGACAGCTTCTGGCGATCGGCGCCACCGCCGCGGTGTCGGTGATCGTGGTTGGTGCTCTCGGGCTACTCGATCCACAGCCCGGGAGCACCACCACGAATGCGAGAGCGCCCAGAGCGCAGCACACTCGCCTACACGATCTTGTCGCCGACGCGGTCCCCATGGACCGCCCAGCCTACTTCTTGTTCGTGTCCTTACCGCCGGTACCGCTCTTGCCTTTCTTGCCCTTCCCTTTCTTCTTGCCCTTCTTGCTCTTTTTCGGTTCTGCCCCCTGGAAGGCCGTCAGCCGCGTCTTGCCCGACGTCTTCGTCACCGGGCAGCCCACCGGGCGGCCGAGGTCGAACGGCCCCGCGATCGCCTGCGTGATCACGCCCTTTTCCAGGTAGGCGTAGGTGACCGTCAGCAGTGCGTCCACGCGCGGTTCGGTGCACAGCTTCCAGCCGATTTCGAACTGGCCGGTGATCCGCTCGAATGCTTCTTTGGTGGTGGTGCCCACGCAGTTTACGGCGTAGCCCGGGAACGCGCCGCTGCACGAGAACGCTTCCGACAGCGGCTGTTCGAGGTAGCTTGCGACCTGCGGCTGGCCTTCGATGCCGCTGATCGGCACCTGCGTCTGCACCTGGTAGCCGGTGATCTGCCCGTTGCATTTGAACTTGTACTGCACCGGCGTTCCTTCGCTGCCTTCGCCTTCGGCTTTGCCCGCCGCGAGCTGCCCGGCGCATTCGTAGTCGTTCGGGTTCGACGCCGCCTGTGGTGTTGAGGTGACCGGGGCCGGTTCGGCCGCGGCGCTCAGGGCTGGGGCCGCGAGCGACAGCGCGATTGCCCCCATCAGCGCGGTCAGCCACCAGCTGGTGCGGCGGTTGGATTTCAGGGCGCTTCGATAAATCGACTTCAGTGAGTGCATACAGCCTCCTTCGTAATGGGGTGGATTGACAATGGGGTTGGTGGTGAGTCGGTGGAGCCGAAGCTCAGCTCGTGGCTTTGGCCCGGAAGAGCGCTTCCAGGCTTTCGTGGGGGGCTAGCGGGTTGAAGGCGCTCGCGCTTCGCGCGCCCGCGTGGCTGAGGAAGGGTGAGAGCAGCAACGCCCCGGCGGGAGCGCCCGCCGCGGTGAGCGTGCTCGTGATCGAGCCTGCCGGGTAGATGACTTCCGTGCCCGTCCCGTCGGTTGAGCTCGCGGAGGGGTTCGTCGTGGTGCCCGACGACGCTCCCTGCTGACCTCCGAACGTGATCACGATCAGGCCGTGTTCCTTGTAGGCGGTACTCGCCTCGATCTTCGGCACTACTTCCTGCAGGTACGCGTCCGCTGCCTGCACGCCAGCCGGTTCTCCCGACGGGCACGCCGCGCCCGGCTGGCTGGTGCTCGACGCGGGCGTGGCGGCCGCCGAGCCGGATGTCGTTCCCGGCGTGGCTCCCGCCGCGGCGCTCGTGCAGGGGGGTGGGGCGATCGTGTTGACGCTCGCGCCCACCTGGCCGGAGAGCAGCGTCGCGGCGCCGGCGAGCTGTGCTGCCGCCAGCGAGGAGTAGCCGCTCAGCGCCGTGCCCGCGCCCTTCAGCTGCCCGTCCAGATAGGGCGCGGCAGCGCTCTGCTTGAGCGCGTTTTCAAGGCTCGAGCCGTAGGGCAGCTCGATCACCCACGCGTCGGCGATCGGGGGGAGTGGCTTGGTTTTGGCGGTCTTTTCGCTTTCTTCTTTTTCTTCTCTGCCCGCGGCGGGTGTGGTGGAGGAGGTGGGAGACGTCGTGCGGGGGGAGGGGGAGGAGGTCGAGGAATGGGATGGGGTCGAGGAGGTGCTTGCAGCCCCACCGCTCGCTTCCCCGCTTCCCGAGGTGGCTTCACTCGTCGTCGACGGCGTCGGTTGGGGGGTGGTTGCCGGAGGATTGGCCGCTCCGGAGGAGAGCGCGAGATTGCCGCCCGAGCCCGTCCCGGAGCCCAGCGCCAGCAGCGCAAGCACGCGGCCCAGCTCCGCTGCCCGCGAGCTGCTGGCCAGCGAATCCGTCGGCCCGGATCCGATCAGCGCCCCCAGCGCGATCCCCACGGCGAGCATCGCGGTTGCGAGGATCGCGCCGACCCGGCGGGAGGGCAGCCTGGGGGCTTGGGGGGGAGAGGAGTCATGTGGATGGGGAGGCGTGGCGGTCGGTGTGGAGGGAAGCGGGGGATCGCGGGTGGTTTGACGTGGGGGGGAAAGGGGTTGTCGGGTGGCTGGAGATGGTGGGCGAGAAGCAGCTAGGCCTCAAAGCGACTCGGGCGGTCGAAGTGGGTTGTGGCCGGGGACGGCAATCCCGACTTTCCTGATCCTACTGACAAAATAGCTAATGTTGATCTTGTTTATGAAGAATATGGTAGGCTGATCGCCGCCAAGTTGTCAACAAGGGCTCGTCAAGCCCTGCCTGACGGACCTAGAAACCAAATCGGAGGCCCCACACCATGCATCGAATCCGCCGCCAAGAGGGTGGCGCAGCCGGCCGCAGGCCGGCAAGCCGAGCCCCTCTTCTTAAGTTGATCGCCTCGCTCGCGGCTGTGACCCTGATTGGGAGCGCGGTGCCCGCGATTGCCTCGGCTACGAGCGTGATCACGATCAGCGGAGCCACCGCCTCCTTCCCGCTCGTCCAGCTGCTGGCCCACAAGTACTCCAAGCTCGAGCACAACAGGGTGTCGTTCAGGATCTCCCAGGGTGGTGCCACAGTCGGCATCAACGACGTCGCCGCCGGTCGCGTCTCGATTGGAGACGTCTCCCGCGATCCGCTGCCGACAGATCCCGCCGGTCTGGACTTCTACCCGATCGCCGAATACGGGATTTGCATCGTCACCAACAACTCCAACTCCGTCGCCTCCTTCAACGAAGCCCAGGTTCAGGCGATCTTCGAGGGCAAGGACAAGGAATGGACCCCGGCTCTCGGGGCATCCGTCTCCGGGCCGATCGACCTGATCAGCCGCACCTCGACTGCCGGCGTATTGACCAACTTCAAGACGCTGTTCCTGGCCAACAAGAGCGTCGCCGGCACCGCCGCCGAAGAGCCCTCCGAGGGGCTGCTCGAGCAGCAGGTCGCCAACACTCCCAACGGAGTCGGCTTCCTCTCCAACTACCGCGCCGACCAGGGCACGGTCCATTCGGTCGCATACAACGGCGTCGCCTGCACGCGCGCCAACGTCGCCTCCGGGCAGTACACCGCCACCGCGCGCTTCTACGAGGTAACGAAAGGCCCCGCCACCGGCGCCGCCGGGAACTTCATCTCGTGGATCCGCACCAGCAAGGCCGCTCGCAAGATCATCTCGACGCAGTGGGTCCCGATCAAAGCCGGCTGACGTCATGAGCAAGCCCGCTTCGGTCATGAGCAAGCCCGCTTCGATTAGCACGGGGGGAGGTCGGGAGGGGGGCCTGCCCCCTTCCCGCTCGAGCTTGCCCGCTTCGATTAGCACGGGGGGAGGTCGGGAGGGGGGCCTGCCCCCTTCCCGCTCGAGCTTGCTCAGCCGTCTGCGTAACCCCTGGACCGACCACCGCGCCGAGCGTACGCTCGGCGCGGTGTCGTTGCTCGTCTGCCTCTGCGTGCTCTTCATGATCGCGTTTGTCGCCGTGCGCGCGTGGCCCACCTTCGAGCACAACGGCCTCAGCTGGCTGGGGCCCGGCGGCAGCTTGAAGGTGCAGTTCGAAACCATGCTCGATGCCCCCACGCACACTCCCGCCTCCGCCTACCACCTGCGCGCCTGGCCGATCATCTACGGCACGCTGCTGATCACCTCGCTGGCGGTGCTGCTCGCGCTGCCGCTCGCGGTGCTCTGCGCGATCTTCATCGTCGAGCTCGCTCCCACCCGCCTGCGCCGCACGATGATCCGCGTCGTGCGCCTGCTCGCCTCCGTGCCCTCGGTCATTTGGGGCCTGCTCGGGATCCTCGTGCTGGTGCCGTTCGTCGGCAACCACCTCATCACCAACTCTGAGCGAACCTCGCTGGAGGGCACCGTCCAGCTCACCGGCGCCGGCCTGGCCATAGCAGTTGTGCTGCTAACCCTGATGATCAGCCCGATCATGATCGCGCTGATCTGCGACGCCCTCGGCGCGGTGCCGGGAGCCTGGCGCGAGGGCGCCGCCGCGCTCGGCGTCAACCGCCTGCGCGCGATCCGCGCCGTCACCCTGCGCGCCGTGCGCCCCGCGATCGTCGCCGCCACCGTGCTCGCCACCGCCCGCGCGCTGGGCGAGGCGATCATGATCTCGATGGTCTCCGGCTCCAACTTCTTCGCGCCCCGGCCGGGTGACGGAGTGGCCTTCTTCTTCGAGCCCCTGCGCACCCTCGCCTCCACGATCGTCGACTTCCGCGAAGGGCTCGGCGGCGCGCCGGCGCTGAACTCCACGCTGTACGCCTGCGCCCTGTTGCTGCTGTTCTCAGTCTGCGTCCTATCGATTGCCGCTTACCTCGTCAAGCTGCCGCTCAGGAAGTACCAGGTGCGCGGATGAGCACCTTTGTCTCTGATCCCCGCGCGGGTGGGCTCCCATCCAAACCACGGCGCGGGCGGGGCTCCTCGATGCGCACCTGGCGCTGGAGCGACCGCCTCGTGTGGCTTGCCGCCTGGGCCGCCGGCTTCTCGCTGTGCGCGATCGCCGCCGCGATCCTCCTCTACATGGGCTATCGCGGCATCCAGTACCTGCGGCCGGAGCTGATCTTCAGCCGTCCCCAGGCGAGCTTGAACCAGGCCGGCTCGGGCGGTTTCCTCGATCCGCTGCTCGGCACCGTGCTGCTGACCGTGATCGGCATCGCGATTGCCGCTCCGCTGGCGATCTGCTGCGCGCTGTGGATTGTCGAGTACGGACGTCCGCGCTGGCTGACAAGGGTCGTGGAATCGAGTATCGAGATCGTCGCCGGCACCCCCGACATCCTGATCGCCGTCTTCGGCCTGGCGATCTTCCAGCTGCACTTCCTCGCATTCGCCTCCTCCGCCCCCAATGGGCTCGCCACAGGCACATCCTTCATCACCGCCGGTGCGATGATGTCGCTGATCGCGCTGCCGCCGCTGTTCGTCGCCACCCGCGACGGCCTGCAGGCCGTGCCCGCCCACCTGCGCGAGGCCGCCTTCGCGCTCGGCAAGACCCGCATCGCCACGATCCGCCGCGTGCTGCTTCCCAGCGTGCGCCCCAACATCGCCACGGGCGTAACGCTTGGCGTCAGCCGCATCATCGCCGACACCGCGATCGTGATCGTGATGCTGGGTGACGAGTTGCGCATCTCGCCCGAAGGCGGGATTCCCGGCCTGAACGTGCTCCGCGGCGCCGGCTCCAGCCTTACCAGCTACATCTACGACAACTCCCCCGCCGGCGAAGGGCTGGCCCCGCAGAAGGCCTACGCCGCCGCTGTCCTGCTGCTGCTGTTCGTGCTGCTGCTCAACCTCGCGGTGGAACGGTTCTCCCGTCGCTCCCTCGCGCGTACCGGGGCAATCACCGCCGTCGAGGGGATTGTCTAAAGATGCCCCCGACACCGTTTCAGTCTTTATAGTGTGGATAGTGAGGAATCGATCCGAGGTGCTTCGATGAGCGAGTTTCAGCAGCTTTCGCAGGCTCCACCACCGCCGACGCGTGGCACGAGGCCACGCGCCCACACGCTCCGCGCCCACACGCCCCACGCGGACGATCCCCCAGAGAACGCGCTCCTCACGACATCCCCGTTTGGGACCGATCAGGTGCCCCCCGTGCGCACGATCGTGCTCGACCGGCCCCCCGAGCCGGTGCGGCCCCCCGAGCAGCGCGAGGCGCTGCGCCCGGTTGCGAGCGCCGCCGGCCCCGAGCGGTTGCGGCTGGAGGACGTCAGCGTCTCCTATGGCGGCGCCAGCAGCCTGGGCAGGCGTGGCGCCAACGCCGTACGCTCGGTCTCCCTCTCGATCCACGAGGGTGAGGTGCTGGCCCTGATCGGGCCCTCCGGCTGCGGCAAGACGACCCTGCTGCGCACCCTCAACCGGCTCACCGAGCTGACCCCGGGCGCCCGTCGCGGCGGGCGAATCCTGCTCGATGGCGAGGACATCCACGACCTCGAAGACACCGCCCTGCGCGCCCGCGTGGCGATGGTCTTTCAGCAGCCCAACCCCTTCCCGATGTCGATCTTCGACAACGTCGCCTTCGCGCTGCGCGAGCAGTCTCGCCGCCGTCCCCGCCGGCCCGAGCTCGAACCGCTCGTGGTCGACGCGCTGCGGCGCGCCGGGCTCTACGACGAGGTCGCCGAAGATCTCCACCGCCCCGCGCTGCGTCTCTCCGGTGGCCAACAGCAGCGGCTGTGCATCGCCCGTGCGATCGCGCCGCGGCCCGAGGTGCTGCTGATGGACGAGCCCTGCTCCGCGCTCGACCCGATCTCCACCGGCGTGATCGAGGAGCTGATCCATGAGTTGCGCCGCGATCTTGCGGTCGTGATCGTCACCCACAACCTCGCCCAGGCCCGCCGCGTCGGCGACAAGGTCGCCTTCATGTATCTCGGCGACCTCGTCGAGTACGGCACCGCCGATCAGGTCTTCGAGGAGCCCCGCGCCCCTCGCACGCGCGACTACGTCCGCGGGGCGTTTGGATGAGGTTCGAGGTCTCACGCGAGCCGGTGGCCTTGATTGCGCTGAGTGAGGAATGCATCAGCTCCTACTCGATGGATCGCTGGTGACGGAGATCTCATGGACGTGATCCCCCGAGAGATGGTGGGGCCAAATCTCACCGATGGCGCTCCCACCGCGCCTCCTGCCGCCTGCGCCGGGTGCGGCGCCCCGCTCGCCCCCGACCAGCGCTACTGCCTGGCCTGCGGTCGTCCTGCCTCCCCCGTGCGCCTGGCCTTCCTCGACGTGCTCCAGGCCGAGCCCGGGACGGCCGCGACCGCCATCCTCGGCGCGCCCTCCGCCGCCGGCTATCAGCCGCCCCCCGATCCTCCGGGCATGCTCGGCTCGCTGCGTCGCTACTCCGGCCTCTTCGGCCTGCTCGGGGTGCTGCTCGCATCGCTGCTGATCGGGCTGCTCGTCGGGCACTGGCTCACCGGGAGCGCTCCCACCGGCAAGCAGGTCTACGAAGTGAAGTTGAACACCCCGCTCGCCGCCGCCGCTGCCGCGACGCCCTCCGGCAGCGCGGGGACATCCACCGGCTCCGGCTCCGGCTCGCCCTCCAGCCACCACTCCTCCAGTGGCTCCGCTCAGTCGCACAGCGCCGCCAAAAACGAAGGCGGTGTTTCGGAAACCAGCAGCGAAGAAGCGCAGGCGGCCAAGGAAGTCAAAAGCACCAAGGCGCTGCCTGCCGCTCACAAAACCTCCTCCGCCACCCTGCAGAAACTCGAACACACAACCGGCAAGCAGCACGCCAAAGAAGTCAAAGCGGCGCTCGGTAACGGGCCGATCGAAACCCACTGAGCCTTATGGGCGTCCCCGGCTCCAATGGACAGCCCCACTCCGGCGACCGTGGCCCGCCCCGCGAGGAGCGTGTCGCGCCCGCCTCCAGTGTCGCCTCCGCCTCTGCCCCGCCCATGCAAGCGCCGTCCCCCGCGGTCTTGAGCGGCTCTGCCGCCGAGTTGCGCCGCGAGCGCGTGCGGCTGGCTGAGCGCGTCGCCGCGCTCACCTGGGACCTTGGCGGCCTGGCATACGAGATGGCGATCCGCGACCACTACCGCCTCGACGTGCTCGCCCGCCGCGCGGCCGAGCTCCAGCAGGCCGACGCCCAGCTCGGCGAGGTCGAGCGCCTGCTGTCCGCTGCGGAGGATGGGGTGGGTGGCAATTGTCGCTCCTGCGGAGCCGTGCACAGTCGCGGCGCCGCCTACTGCTGGCGCTGCGGCTCACCGCTACTACTCGAGGGGCGACCCTCGGTGCTGGGCGAGCCCGCACGCGAGGGCTGACGTCCCTCGGACACGGGGCGCCCGCGCCTGCGGCTACCGGCCGAAGGTGCTTTCGTCCACCGGCTCCGCCGGGGCGGGAGCCGCAACGGGGGGTGGGGTTGCGGCCGGCTGCGCCACTGGTGGTTGCGGCTGCTGGACCGGTGGCTGTTGAGTGGTTGCGCTCAGCGCCGGTTTGGTCTCGCCGCTGATCGAGTCCTTGAACTCGCGCATACCACTGCCCAGCGAGCGGCCGATTTCCGGGAGCCGCCTGGCGCCAAACACCAGCAGCAGGATCACCACCAGGAACGCGATATGGATTGGGTTGTCGAGTCCCATGGATTCCAGTGTGACAGAAAGAAAGAGGGGCTCGATGGATCGAGGAAGAGGGGCCCGGCTTGCCCGCCTGTATGGCGGGCTGCGCCACCCTCTCGGCGGCCTGCGGCCGCCTGCGCCACCCTCTATGCCCCTTTTTGCTCCTCAACGCTCTTGTGCGCAACATTCCGGCGCACCAGCTGCGCCGCGACGAACAGCATGAACAGCGCGAAGCCCACCTGCAGCACCTTTCCTGAGAGAGCGTTCGCGAGCGCCACTCCGCCCGCGGCGCCCGCCACCGAGAGCACTCCGACGAGTAGCGCGTCGCCCCGGCGCACGTTGCCGTAGCGATCTTGCAAGACCGCGCCCACCAGCGCGACGGGGACGATCGCCAGCAGCGAGGTCGCCTCCGCCTGGTGTTGGGTGAGCCCGATGAAGATCACCAGGCCCGGTACGAACAGCACGCCTCCGCCGACGCCCAGCAGGCCCGCGATCACCCCCGCCGCCAGCCCGATCACGATCGCGCCGATCATCGCGCCGGTGGCTCCACCGCGCGTGCGCTGCGCCGCGGCCCAGCCACATCCGCGCCGATCATTGGATCAGCAACTCCACTGCGCTGGCGACCAGCACCGCCGCGAACAGCAGCGCGATCGTGCGGCTGCGCAGCCGCTGCTGCAGCCACGCCCCCACCAGCACTCCGCCGACCGCGGGGATCCCGACCAGCAGGCCGTCCACCACGCGCACGTTGCCATACCCCGCCTGCACCGCCGCCGCGAAGCCCGCGATGAACACGATCGCCGCCAGCGAGGTGCCGGTCGCCTCGCGCTCCCCGTATCCCAGCCACAGCACCAGCAGCGGCACGATCACCGTGCCGCCCCCCACACCGAAGATCCCACTGAACAGGCCCGCCGCGGTGCCGATCGCCATCAGCTTCAGGACGTCGCCGGTGGATCTACGCGCCGCCATGCCGGGCATACTAAAGATGTGTCCCCCGTCGCCCCTAGCTTGGTGGAGGCACTGGAGCCGCTGCGCTCCGATCCCTCCAGCTCCGCCGTGCTGCTCGACATCGACGGCACGCTCGCGCCGATTGTGCGCCATGCCGCCGACGCGCACGTCCCCGAGGCGACCCGCGCGCTGTTGATCGAGATCGCCAAGCGCTACCGCCTGGTCGGCTGTGTCAGCGGCCGCCGCGCCGCCACCGCTCGCCAGATCGTCGCGATCGGGACGATCGCCTACGTCGGCAACCACGGCGGCGAGCTGCTGCGCCCCGGTGCCACCCTCCCCGAGCTCGACCCCGAGCTCGCCGCCTGGAGTGGGCGCGTGCGCGACTTCGCCGCCCGTATCCTCACGGCTGAGCACCAGCGCCTGCGCGTGCGGGCCGAGGACAAGGAGGCGATCGCCGCCTTCCACTGGCGCGGCGCCCCCGACGAAGACGCCGCCGAGGGCGCCGTGCGGGAGATCGCCGCGCAGGCTGAGCGGGAGGGTTTTGCCGTGCATTGGGGCCGCAAGGTGCTCGAGGTGCGGCCTCCCGTCGCGCTCGACAAGGGGCTAGGCGTTATGGCGCTGCTCGACGGTCGCAATCCCGACGTCCCGAGCCCGCGGGTCCCCAGCGGAGTGCGCGCGGGGTCCGCCGGGGAGGGGGGCGAGGCGACCTGGGTCGATGGGGTGGGTAGGCATGTGAGCGCCGCGCTGTACGTCGGCGACGACACGACCGATCTCGACGCCTTCCGTGGGCTGCGCTCGCTCGTGCAGGCCGGGAAGCTCGCGCGCGCGGTGTGCGTCGCGGTGCGCTCAGAGGAAGCGCCGCGGGAGCTGGTGCAGGAGGCGGACCTCACAATCGACGGTCCCGACGGCGTGCGCCGCCTGCTCGAGGCTCTGCTGTAGTGGCGGCTCACGTGAACCCGTTGCACAATGGGCCATCTGTGACACCCACCCGTTAGCTGCCTCCGTGCGCTTCGCCGAATTCCTCAAGACCACCGTGCTGCTCAGTGCCGGCGTCGCCACCGTGCTCGCGTTGATCACCGTGCTCTCGATTCTCACCACATCGGGGTCGCCAGCCGCGCTGCTGTCGGTCGCCTGGTGGGCGATCGCCGCGTTGATTGGGCTCGCACTTGGCCGGGGCGCCGACGCCAACCCACCGATCGCGCGGCTGCTCGCCGGGGCGCGCTCCACCAATATGCTGCCCGAGCATCGCCCCGCGGCGATCCTGCTCAACCGGCTGTGGCCGCTGCTGGCAGTCACTGTGCTCGCCGGCGGCCTCGCGTTCCTCGCCCCCCAGATCCCCGGGATCGGCGCCGGCTTCGCGATCATCTGGGCGCTCGCGTGGCGCCATCAGCACTCAGCGGTGAGCGCGATCGAGGAGCGCGACGGGGTGCGCTTCTATGTGCTGCACACCTCGCCGATCCAACCGATCGCCCTGCAGCGCACCCCGGGCTTCAAGGCGATGCGGCCCGAGGGCGTCGTTTGAGCGTGGGGTTGGTGGGGGGCCGCGACACGGTCGATGTGCCGATCGGCGACACAGTCGATGTGCTGCTGGTGCAGCTCGGCTCGACCGGGGGGCTGCGCGTCGCCGACGAGGAGTTGGTCGGCTCGCTGCGGCGCGCCGGCGCCCATGTCGTCGTTGCGGCTACCGCGCATCCCGGTGAGATTCGGACGCTGATGCTCACCGACCTGCGCTGGGCGCGCGCGGCGAGGCGGGCTGCCGTGGAGGCGCTTGCGCAACTGCGCGGGAATCCACCTCGCTCGGTGATCTACTCGACCACCACCGCTTCGCTGCTGTGGCCGCTGCCGGGGGCGATTCGCTTCGACGCTGCTGCCGTCGCAAATCGCCCCGGCCGCCACGGGCTGTGGCAGCGCCCGCTGGAGCGCCGCCGGCTGCGCCAGGCGCCGCTGCTGCTGCCCTCCAGCGCGGGCGCGCTCGCGGAGGCCAGAGCCGCAGTGGGCGGGGTCCTAAACCCAGAGCGCGCCCTCGTGGTGCCCTCGCCGATCGCCGCCTGCCCGCCGGAGGACGGTGGAGCGAGGCCCGGGGAGCGCGATATTGCCGCCGTCACATACGCCGCAAATCCCCGCAAGAAGGGGCTCGACCGCGTGCTGGCAGCCTGGCGTAACGTGCGCCGCCCCGGCGAGCGGCTGACGATCGTGGGCATTGATCGGAAGGGGCTGCGTGCGAACGGGATCGAGGTGCACGACGAGGAGATCGACGTTGTTGGGACACTCGCTCAGCACGACTACCGCGCGTTGCTACGCCGCGCGCGCGTGTTCGTGTGCGCCCCTCGCCGCGAGGAGTACGGGCTGGCCCAGCTGGAGGCACTGGCAGAGGGCTGCCGCCTGGTCACCACCCCCGCGCCCGGCGGCTACGTCGCCCTGTCAATTGGCCGCGAGCTCGACGCGCGTCTCGTCGGCGAGGACCTTGACACTGCGCTGCGCTGCGCGCTCGATGCGCCCGCCGGCGAGGACTACGCCGCGCGAGCCGCCGAGCTGGTGGAGCCGTTCACCGTCGCCGCGGTCGATCGGATCGTCGCGCGGGAGCTGCTGCCGCGGCTGCTGGGGCAGTAGCGGCCCGCGCCCGTTTGCGCAAACCCTGAAGCTCCGCCCAAGGTCGTGTGTTCACCACGTCCTCCTTGGTCAGCCACGCCCGCCGCGCGGTGAGGATGCCCCAGCGCATGTTTTGCAGCGTGGCCGGGCGGTGGGCGTCGGAGTCGATCAGGATGGGTACACCTGAGCGCGCTGCGGCCCGCGCGTGCACCTCGCTCAGGTCGCGGCGGTCGGGGTTGGCGTTGATCTCGAGCATCGTGCCCGTTCGCGCCGCGACCGCAAAGACCGCCTCCAGGTCGAGCGCGTAGGGTTCGCGGCGCTCGATCAGGCGGCCGGTGGGGTGTCCGATCGCGTCCACCAGCGGATGCTCGATCGCGGCGATCATCCGCTCGGTGAGCGCCTGTTCGCTCATCCCGAAGGCGGTGTGGATGCTCGCGACGACCCAATCGAGGCGCGCCAGCAGCGCGTCCTCGTAGTCGAGCGTGCCGTCGGGCAGGACGTTCACCTCGCTGCCGGCCAGCAGCGTGAACCCGTCGAGCCCCTGCGCCACCTCTCGGACACGCTCGATCTGTTCGAGCAGCTGCGCGGGGGAGACGTCGTTGCCGAAGCCGTGCGAGGCGGAGTGATCGGTGATCGCCAGGTATTCGTACCCGAGCGCCTGCGCTGCCTGCGCCATCTCCTCGATCGTGGCCTTTCCGTCGGAGGCCACGGTGTGACAGTGCAGGTCGCCACGGATGTCGCCCAGCTCGATCAGGTCCGGAAGCCCTCGCGCGGTCTTCGCCTTGCCCACCCTCGCCACATTGCGCGACCTATTCGGCCCGCCGGCTCCGCCGGGGCGGGCCCATCCATTTTCCTCCCCCATCGCGGCCTGCAGCTCGCCGCGGTTCTCGCGCAGCTCCGGTGGGATGCAGGGGAGGCCGAGCAGCTCGTACACCTCGGCCTCGGTCGCACACGTCCGCGTGGCGCCAGTCGCGTCGTCCAGCACGCCATACTCGGAGACGTGCAGCCCTTTGCGCACCGCGAGCTCGCGCAGCGCGGCGTTGTGCGCGGCGGAGCCGGTGAAGTGCTGCAGCAGGTTGCCGAGCTGCTCGGGGGCAGCGATCCGCAGGTCGACGCTCAGGCCGGAGTGAGTGCGCCCGCGAGCGCCGGCCGCGCCAGTGGAGCCGACGCGCTCGATCTGCTCCAGCGATGCGAGCGCCGCAGCCAGTCGCTCCGGCTCGGCGGTCACCGCCACGAGGTCGATGTCCTTGACGCTGTCGGCACCGCGCCGCGCCGAGCCGGCGAACTGCACGTGCGCGTCGGGTGGGCCGTGCTCGCGCAGGCCGGCGGCGAGCGCCTCCCCGAGCTCGATCGCGGCCGGCAAAAGCGCCCGCCGTGGCCGTGGCGGCAGTCCGTCGATCGGCAGCCCCTCCGCGGCCAGCTGCTCCAGCGAGGCGAGCACTTTCTCCTCGAACTTCGCCCCCAGCCCTTTGACCCCGCGCAACCGTTGTGCCTGCGCCGCCTCGCGCAGCGCCTGCGGCGAGTCGACGCCGAGCCGCTCGTGCAGTAGCCGGGCACGCTTGGGACCGAGGCCGGGGATCCGTGTGATCGCGATCAACCCGGGCGGGAACTTCGCCCGCAGCCGCTCCGCGGCGGGGATCGCGCCGGTGTCGAGCAGCGCGACGATCTTCTCCTGCAGCGTCTCCCCGACCCCCGTCAGCTCCGTGGCACGACCCGCCCGAGCGAGCGTCGCCACCGACGTGGAGGCCTCGCGCACCGTCCCGGCCGCGCGGCGGTAGGCAAGCACGCGGTGGACGATCGCCCCGTCGAGCTCGTACAGGTCGCCCAGTTCCTCGAGCGCGTCGGCGATCGCGGTGTTGGATAGGTCAGGCATGTGCGTGCACTAGGGTACGTGGCCTCGGCCTGGATCTGCCGATAACGGGTTGAGCATCCGGTGCCGGTGACCGAGCCAGGGGCCATCGACCGAGCATCCGTAGGGTGAACCCTCGGCGCGAGGGCGATGGATCCTGGCGATGTGTCATCCGGTGCCGGTGCGACCCCGGGATCGGTAGATTCTGGCCCAGTGGACGGCACCGCCTGGCTCATACTGCCCACCTACAACGAGGCCGAGAACATCGAGGCGATCGTGGCCGCCGCCGGAGAGGCGCTCGCGGGCGCTCCGTGCGTGGAGTACCGCGTGCTGATCGTCGACGACGGCTCACCCGACGGCACAGGCGAAATCGCCGACCGGCTGGCGGCGGAGCACGCGTGGGTGGAGGTGCTGCACCGCTCGAGGAAGGAAGGGATCGGCCCCGCCTACCTCGCCGGCTTCGCCCACGCGCTGGAGCAGGGGGCGGCGTATGTGATGGAGATGGACAGCGACTTCTCCCACGACCCCGCCGACCTGCGCCGCCTGCTGGGAGCGATCGCCGACGGCGCCGACCTCGCGCTCGGCTCGCGCTACGTCACCGGCGGGGGGGTGCGGGATTGGGGCCTGCTGCGCCACGTGGTCAGCGAGGGCGGCTCCACCTACGCGCGGATGGTGCTCGGTCTGCGAGTGCGCGACCTGACCGGCGGCTTCAAGTGCTTCCGTCGCGAGGTGCTGGAGGCGATCCACTTCGACAGCGTGCGCTCCCAGGGGTATGCCTTCCAGGTGGAGCTCACCTACCGCGCGGTGCGTGCCGGCTTTCACGTCGTAGAGGTGCCGATCGTCTTCCGCGACCGCCAGCGCGGCACGAGCAAGATGTCGTGGCGGATCGCCGCCGAGGCGATGTGGCTGGTGCCGGGGCTACGCTATGGCCGCCAACCGCCCACCGGGTATGCGCCGGGCGGCGACCGCGGCGCGCACGCGCTGCGCTAGCCGACCGCCGCCAGACCCCTTACTACACTTTGTATAGTGTTAGAGGTACACAGAGCCGCAGAGCAAAGGAGGCCCCCATGGCGGGCAGTTTGAGCGAAGTCACCGACAACAACTTCCAGGCCGAGGTCATCGAATCGCAGACCCCCGTGCTGGTCGACTTCTGGGCACCGTGGTGCGGCCCCTGCCGCGTGGTGGGCCCCGTGCTCAAGGAGATCGCCCAGGAGCGCGAGGACCTGCGGATCGTGAAGCTGAACGTCGACGAGAACCAGCAGACGGCGGCGACCTTCCAGGTGCTGTCGATCCCGACGATGATCCTCTTCAAGGCGGGCCAGCCGGTCAAGACGGTGGTGGGGGCCTACCCGAAGAAGAAGATAGAGGCGGAGCTGGAGCCCGCGCTCACCGCGTAGCTGGTTTTATGAGGCTCCGCCCCCCCAAGGGGGCTGCGCCGGGATGGGCTCGTAACTCGTTGTCGGGCGCGGTGGCTCAGTCGCTGACGCGCTCGAGGACCCACGAGATGAATGCGGGCTCATCGAGGATGTTGGCAGCCAGGTCCTCGATCGCTTGGGCTGTTGCGTCAAGTCCCCCGGAAGGGTGCCTGAAGACCACCCCATTGCGGTCGAGGAACTCTCGCATTACGTCGTA
Organism: uncultured Solirubrobacterales bacterium; assembly: GCA_963814085.1. Taxonomy (GTDB): domain Bacteria; phylum Actinomycetota; class Thermoleophilia; order Solirubrobacterales; family Solirubrobacteraceae; genus Palsa-744. The sequence continues at coordinate 450,168 of CAWFBP010000003.1, forward strand.
GGCAGTGCGCTTGTTCCCGTCGGGGAGCGGATGGTAGGTGACGATCCGAGAACAATAGACCGCCGCCTTTTCGTGGACGGCGGGGAATGCCTCGTAGTCCCCAAAGCCAGCGAAGGGGGCGGCAATTGCTGCCTCGGCCAGATTGATGACACGGGATATCCGCGCGAGCTGATGGGCGTCGATACCCGAGTGGATCTCCGCAATGAGTAGGAAGTCGCCGAGTTCGATGCGCCGCATACGGACTACACGATAGCAGGCACGGTAGCTTGGTTGCTAGGCAGATAGCTTTAGATAAATTTTTATAAAAAGTCTTGTATATAAAGAAATAAATGCTTCAATAATGAACCTATGGCTAAGACAATGACGCTGCGACTCGAAGATGAGCAAGCTGCGACCCTGGAGTTGATTGCCAGGGCTGACGACCAGAGCGTGACCGAGGCTGTGAGGGCAGCGATTGACGCCCATATCGAGGAGCGGCGACGCGATAAGGACTTCCGGGAGCGGCTGCGACGTCGCCATGAGGAAGAGAGCGCTCTCTACGAGCGTCTCGCTCGCTGACATCGAGCGACGATCTCTGATGCTCAGCTTCGGTCGGCCCGGCTTAGCGTGATCTGCAACTCCAGACCATCGATTTCGGTCGACTCGGTGTAGTCCATCTCGGTCGCCGGCGGGCCGTCGCCGAGGTGGAGCGTCACCGCGAGCGTCTCGCCCACCAGGTAGTCCCGGTGGGAGGCGGCCGCGTCGAGCAGCGCCGAATCGCCGGATAGGGAGAGCTCGATCCGGTCCTCGACCGCGAGGCCGGCGCTCTTGCGGGCGGACTGCACAGCGTGCACGATCTCCCGCGCGCGGCCCTCGCGGCGCAGGTCCTCATCGATTGCCAGCTCCAGCGCCACCGCGTGGGCGCCCTCGCGCTCGACGCTGTAGCCCTCCGGCGCCTGCATCGTGAGGATTACGTCCTCGGCGGTGAGCGTGTGCTCGCGGCCACCAACCGAGATGCCGAGGCCCGTCTCGCCATTGGTACTGCCGTTCCTCAACACCGCCGCGACCCGTGCGGGGTCGAGCGCCGCGATCGCCTCGGCGACGAGCGGCATCTCTCTGCCGAACAGCGGGCCGAGGCGGCGGTAGTTGGCCTTCACTTCGTAGCGCCCCAGCTCCTCGGCGCCGGCGACGAACCGCACGCGGCGCACGTTGAGCTCCTCGCGCACCACGTCGACGAGGCGCTCGATCGCCGCGCGCTCGCGACCGGCGGCGACCACCACCGCCTCAGCGAGCGGCTGGCGCACCTTGATCTTCGCCTGCCCGCGCGCCCCGAGGCCAAGGCGCACGGTCTCGCGCGCGATCGCCATCGCCTCCTCCAGATCGCGGTCGCGGGCGGGCAGCGCGTCGCCGGCGGGGAAGTCACAGAGGTGCACACTCGCCAGCGTGCCGTCGAGGTTGTCGTAGATCTCGTCGGCGACGAATGGGCAGAAGGGAGCCAGCAGCTTGGCGATCGTGAGCAGGCAACTGCGCAGCGTGCGGAACGCGGCAGGGTCGCCGTCCCAGAAGCGCCGGCGCGAGCGGCGCACGTACCAGTTGGAGAGCTCGTCTACCAGCTCGGCGATCGCCCGCCCGGCGGCGGTGGCGTCGTAGGCGTCGAGGCGCTCGGCTACCCGCTCGGCGGTGCCGGTCGTGCGCGATAGCGCCCAGCGGTCGAAGGTCATCCTCCGCGCCTGCCGCCGGAGCACTCGACTCCTCGGCCGACCGATCCCCCATGCTCGGCTCTCCGGCCGAGCGATCCCCCACGCTCGGATCCCCCGCGAGGAGCTCCGCCGAGAGACTGCTCAGCGTGCTCTCGTTGGCGTGCGCGTAGAGGACGTAAAAGAAGTAGGTGCTCCACAGCTGCTTGAAGAAACAGGCGCACCCCCTCGCCGATCGCCTCTTCAGAGAAGCGGTAGCCGTCCCACGGCTGCTTGGCGGTGAAGAAGTACCAGCGGAAGGCGTCCGCCCCGTACTTGTCGATCACCTGCCCGGGCTCCACGGTGTTGCCGCGCGACTTGGACATCTTCTGGCCCTCGCCGTCGAGGATCAACCCAAGGCACACCACATTGCGGTAGGGGGCGGTGTCGAACAGCAGCGTGGATACTGCGAGCAGCGAGTAGAACCACCCCCGCGTCTGATCGAGCGCCTCGCAGATGAAGTCCGCGGGGAAACGCGCGGGGTCGGCGGTGAAGCGGTCGGCCTGCGCCACCAGGCTCTCGACGCCATCCACGTGCCCCTCCCCCTGCTCCTTTCGCCCCTCTGCGCCCTCCCCTGAGAACGGGATGTGGCGCTGGGCGAACGGCATCGCGCCGGAGTCGAACCACACGTCGATCACCTCGGGGACGCGTCGCATCGGCTCGCCGCATGGCACCCCCCCGCCGGCCGCGTGCGGGCAGGGGAACTCGACCTCATCCACATACGGGCGGTGATGGTCGGGGAGTGGAGTGCCCGAGAGCTCCTGCAGTTCCGCGAACGAGCCGATCACGTGGATGTGCCCCGTGCCGCAGCGCCACACCGGCAGCGGCGTGCCCCAGTAGCGCTCGCGCGAGAGCGCCCAGTCGACGTTGTTGGAGAGCCAGTCGCCGAAGCGACCATGCTTGATGTGCGGCGGGTGCCATGCGACGGTCTCATTGGCCGCGAGCATCCGCTCGCGCACCTTGGAGGTCGCGATGTACCACGAGGGCTTGGCGTAGTAGATCAGCGGGGTCCCGCACCGCCAGCAGTGGGGGTAGGAGTGCTCGTACTCTTCGCGCTTGAACAGCAGTCCGCGCGCGTCGAGGTCGGCGATCAACTCCTCCGTGAGTGTCGGGTCCTTGACCAGGCGGCCCTCGTAGGAGCTGCCGTCGTGACTGCGCACGCGCTGGTCGTAGGTGCCGTCGGGCTTGACCGGATTGAAGAGGCTTTTGTTGGGGTCGCGGGGGTCGAACCGCACCTCGGGGGCTGCCGCGGCAGCGTTGAAGTCGTCTTCGCCAAACGCAGGTGCGATGTGCACGAGCCCTGTGCCGTCATCGGTTGTGACGAAGCCTCCAGCGATGATCGGAAAGCCGCTCGATCCCGCGGTGGCGCCGTAGGGCCCTTCGGGAAAGATTGGCCCCTCGTACTGCTGGCCGACGAGCTTGCTACCCGGGAACTGATCGAGGATCTTCACATCCTCCCCGAGCACCCGCTCGACCAGCGGTTTCGCGAGGATCAGCGTTACGCCATCGTGTTCCGCTCGCACATACGTCTCCCCGGGCGCGACCGCGATCGCCATGTTGCCTGGCAACGTCCACGGAGTCGTCGTCCAGATCAACAAGGCGTCGCCCTCCTTCAAAGGCGAATCGGGATCGGAAGCTTGGGCGGGCATCCAGACAGGACCCCCAGGCTGCTGCACTAGGCCACCGGACTGCTCCTGCGTGGGGAAGTGCACCGGCAGTCGCACGTAAACCGACCGGTCGACCACGTCCTGATACCCCAGCGCCACCTCGTGCGAGGAGAGCGCCGTGCCGCAGCGGTAGCAGTAGGGCACGACCTTGTGACCCTCGTACAGCAGCCCCCGGCGGTGGATCTCCGCGAGCGCCCACCACACCGACTCGATGTAGCTCTCGTCGAGCGTGCGGTAGGCGTGGTCGAGGTCGATCCAGAAGCCGATCCGCTCCGTGAGGCGGTTCCACTCCTCCAGGTACTCGAACACCGACTCGCGGCACTGACGGTTGAACTCCTCGATCCCGATCTCGTTCTCGATCTCGTGCTTGCTGTTGATCCCGAGCTTCTGCTCGACGGCGATCTCGACGGGCAGGCCGTGGCAGTCCCAGCCGCCCTTGCGCTCCACGCGGTGGCCGCGCATCGTCTTGTAGCGCGGGTAGATGTCCTTGAACACGCGCGAAAGCACGTGGTGGGCGCCCGGGCGGCCGTTGGCGGTCGGCGGTCCCTCGTAGAAGACCCACGGCTCTGCGTCCTCGCGTATCTGTAGCGATTGCGCGAACACCTCGCGCTCGCGCCAGCGCGCCAGCACCCGAAGCTCCATCGCCGCCAGCCCCTGGTGCGCGTCCACCCTGCGGGGTGGGATCAGTGGATGGCGCGGGGGAATCGTCGTCACGGACGGCCATTGTATGGCCGTGCCCGAGGGTCCCATGGCAGCGGTGAGCGGACCGCTGCTTGCCGTGACGCTCGCGTGGACTGTGCCCACGCCGCGAGCTCTACTCGCGCGGCTTCGGCGAGCTCTCTGGCCGCGCGGCTACGGCGAGTTCTGCCCGTCCGGCAGGGGCTTCCAGGCGTGGGTCACGAGACGGCTCTGCGTGAGGACGCTTTTGGCGAGATCCCTCACCATCCGCATACGCGAGCCGCGTGGAGGCGCGACCGTCCATTTCGCGCCGGTCCGTGCGCGCTGTGGAATGCCCGCGAGCCGCGCCTTGGCAAATCGCTTTTCGGGATAGGAGGCGACCCGCTCATAGCCGACGCTGCGCAGCATGCCCACCACCGCGGCACGGTTGGGACCCCACCAATTCGATTCCTCCCCGCACAGCGCCCACGGATAGAAGGCCGCCGCCGGAGTCCGCATGTACGTCAGGTCCACCAGCGTCTCCATCACGAGCAGATCCTTCGTGACGCTGGTGACCCGTTCCAGCGCCAGCAGCGGGTGGCGCATGTGGTAGAGGATGCCAAGGAAGAGCACCACGTCGAATTCGCCCACGGTCTCCGGCGCGATGTCGAGTACCTCGACATCGACATCCTCTACGCGGGAGCCCAGTGCTTTGCGGGCGTACTCGAAGCCATCTTTGCCATGGGGGGGACGCCACGCCCACGAGGAGGAGTCTGCCGCGAGTACGCGCGATGCTCCAAGCCGCTCCGCGGCGAAGGAGAAGTAGCCGTTGTTGGCTCCCACATCGAGAACCGTCTTGCCCGTCAGGTCGGGCAGATGCAGCGCGGCGAGCTTCGCGGCGGAGCGATCCGGGCCCGGGGTGACATAGCCGCCGGGCAGCTCGATCTGGTGCCACCACTCGATCTCGGCGGGTGAAAGCGGGAGGGTGTTGGCATCGGTGGCCATCGCTTCGATCGTAGGCGGGATTGACCGGTGGTGTCAAGTAGTCGGAAACAGATCAGTAAATGACAGGCACTGAGAAACAATCTCGCTACGGCCTCCAGCCGCCGCCGAGCCGCCGCCGAGCCGCCGCCCAGCCGCCGTCCAGTCGCGCCCAGCCACCCCAGCCACCCCGGCCAACCTTCGTCGGTACGCTGGATCGCGCGCGAGGGCCTGGCGTGTCTCGGGTCGCGTCGGGCGGAGCCGCTTCTCGCCGACTCCGGCTGGGGTAGACTGCGCGCCGCCTTCGATGCCCGGGCTGGTCGAGCATGAGGGCCGATCCCCATGCGCGTTCTCGTCAGCGGCCACCACGGTTACATCGGGTCCATCCTGGTCCCGCTCTTCGGCGCGGCCGGACACGAGGTCGTGGGCCTCGACACCTATATGTACGAGGGCTGCGACTTCGACGAGGAGCGCGCGCCGACGGTGCCGGCGATCCGCAAGGACGTCCGCGATGTGACGCCCGTCGACCTCGACGGCTTCGACGCGGTCATTCACCTCGCCGCCCTCTCCAACGACCCGGTGGGCGATCTCAACCCCGACTGCACCTTCGCGATCAACCACCGCGCCTCGGTGTCGCTGGCGCGGGCGGCCAAGCAGGCGGGGGTGGGGCGCTTTCTGTTTGCCTCCTCCTGCAGCCTTTACGGAGCGGCCGGCAAGGATTGGATCGACGAGACCGCAGAGTTCAACCCCGTGACCCCCTATGGCGAGTCGAAGGTGCTCGCCGAGCGCGACATCGGCATGCTCGCCGACGATTCGTTCAGCCCGACCTTCCTGCGCAACGCGACCGCCCACGGCCTCTCCCCGCGCCACCGGGGCGATCTCGTCGTAAACAACCTCACCGCCTTCGCCTTCGCCACCGGCGAGGTGCTGATGCAGAGCGACGGCACCCCGTGGCGACCGCTGGTGCACATCGAGGACATCTCTCGCGCCTTCCTCGGGCTGATGCAGGCGCCGCGGGAGCAGGTGCACTGCGAGGCATTCAACGTGGGCGCCGACGAGGAGAACTACCGAATCCGCGACATTGCCCGGATCGTCGAGGAGACTGTCCCCGGGTCGCGAATCGCCTTCGCCGATGGCGCCGGCCCCGACAAGCGCAGCTATCGCGTCAGCTTCGCCAAGCTGCAGCAGGCGTTTCCCGAGCTGCACCCCACATGGACGGTGCGCGCGAGCGTTGAGCAGATGCTCGCGGCCTACCGCGACAACGGCCTGGAGATCGTCGACTTCAAGGGGTCGCGGTTCATGCGGATCGCGCGCCTGAAGGAGCTGATGGCCGCGGGGCGCCTGGACGAGACGCTGCGCTGGAAGGACCGCGACCCCGTCGCCGTGGGCTGACCGCCCACGACCCGCTGCCATCCCCCGCTCCCTCGGTTTCGCGGACACGCCGCTCGCCGGGCCTCAGCCTCAGTCGGCCGCGCGAGCGAGCGCCGGTATCCGTGGCAGCTCCTGCTCATACCAGCTGTACGTCGCCTCCAAGCCCCGCGCGAGATCCCATGCCGGCGTCCACCCGAGCTGCTCGGCGATCGCGCTCGAATCGAGCCACTGGCTCGTGAGCTCTCCGTGCGGGGTGCCCTCCCCGCGTACGTCTGGCTCGACTCCCGCGCCGGCGATCTCGGCGAGTCGCCTGACGATCTCGAGCACGGTCACCGGGCTGCCGATGCTCGCGTTCCAGGCGCGGCCGAAAAGCTCGGGGCGATCGAGCGAGCCGGCCACCGCCAGATAGGCGTCGGCCGCGTCCTCGGCGTAGAGGAAGTCGCGCTCCATCAGCCCGCCCGAGCGAATCACGGGCCGTTCGCCCGCCAGCAGCGCCTTCACCGTCCCCGGGATCAGCCGTGAGAAGTTGAAGTCGCCGCCGCCGAACACGTTGCCGAAGCGGGTGACCGCGACCGCCAGGCCAAACGTGTGGGCGTATGAGCGCGCGATCAACTCGGCGCACGCCTTCGAGACGTCGTAGGGGTAGCGCGGTTGCAGTGCGTGATCCTCGCGGTAGGGGAGGTCGTCGTGTGTCCCGTAGGCCTTGTCGGTGGAGGCGACGACCACCCGTTGCGGCGGCGCGTCGGCGACGCGACAGGCCTCGAGCAGGTTCCAGGTGCCGCGGACGTTGACCTCATAGGTGCTGAGGGGGGATTTCGTGGCCGACCCCACGATCGCCGTCGCCGCGAGATGGAACACCGCCTCGATGCCGTGCTCGTCGAGCGCGCGCCGCAGCGACGCCGGGTCAAGGAGATCGGCCGGCACCGGCGTGCAGCGATCGTGCAGCCCGCGCAGGCGAAAGCGCGAGAGCTCGGCGGGCGGCCGGTCGAGGACGAACACTTCGGCCTCGTGGTCGAGCAGCTGCTCGGCGACCCACGAGCCGATGAAGCCCTGGGCGCCCGTGAAAAGCACGCGAGTGCCCGCCCATTTGCTCGCCATCAGAAACACGATACAGGCACCTGCCCGCGGCAGGCAGGGAGCTTGCGCAGAGGCGCTCGACCGCTCGGAAGCGTCCTGTTAGCTTGACCCGCCATGTCAGCAGTCGAGCTTCCCGGGCTACCGGCGCCAACCCCTGGTCACCGCGGATTCCACGGGGCGCCGGCGTCCGCCCTCGATCGCGCCAAATGAAGGCGGTGATCCTGGCCGGCGGGTTTGGCTCGCGGCTCAGCGAGGAGACCGCGGTGCGCCCCAAGCCGATGGTGGAGATCGGCGGCAAGCCGATGCTCTGGCACATCATGAAGATCTACGCGGCCCACGGCGTCGATGAGTTCGTGATCTGCCTTGGCTACAAGGGCTACGTGATCAAGGAGTACTTCGCCAACTACCACCTGCACACGAGCGAGGACCTTTCCTTCGACCTTGGGTGCGGCGACATCGAGGTCCACCGCTCCAGCACCGAGCCATGGAAGGTGACGCTCCTGGACACCGGCGAAGGGACGATGACGGGCGGACGCCTGAAGCGAGCCCTTGCATATGTGGGCGACGAGGACTTCTGCTTCACATATGGCGACGGCGTGGCTGACATCGACATCACGGCGCTGATCACCTACCACCGCGAGCAGGGCGCGCTCGCCACGATCACCGCCGTGCAGCCCCCCGGCCGCTTCGGCGCCGTGGAGCTCAACGGCACGCACGTGCGCAACTTCCAGGAGAAGCCGCGCGGAGACGGGGCATGGCTCAACGGCGGGTTCTTCGTGCTCTCCCCCGAGGTCGGGCGCTATCTCGACGGCGACCGCGAGGTGTGGGAGCACGAGCCGCTGCGTCGTCTCACCGGCGAGGGACAGCTGGCCTCCTTCCGTCACACGGGCTTCTGGCAGGCGATGGACACCCTGCGCGACCGCCACCAGCTGGAGGCGCTGTGGAACTCCGGCGAGGCTCCCTGGCGAGTGTGGACATGAGTGGTACCGCCGCCCTCGACATGAGTGGCATCGCCGTGGGCGCGGAGGCGATCCCGACGCGGTGCAGGCTGTGCGGCGCCCCGCTGCGCAACGTGTTCGCGGACCTGGGCTCCTCGCCGCTGGCCAACTCCTATCTCTCGCCCGAACTGCTCGGCACGATGGAGCCCTTCTACCCGCTGCGCGCGCTGGTGTGCGGCCACTGCTTCCTGGTGCAGCTGGAGGAGTTCGAGACGCCCGCCAAGATCTTCTCGGACTACGCCTACTTCTCTTCGTACTCGACCAGCTGGCTGGAGCACTGCCGTGACTACAGCGAGCGGATGATCGAGCTGCTCGGCCTCGGCGAGCACAGCCATGTGGTGGAGATCGCATCCAACGACGGCTACCTGTTGCAGTACTTCCACGAGCGCCACGTGCCCGTGCTCGGCGTCGAGCCCGCCGCCAATGTGGCGAAGGTCGCACTCGAGCGGGGCATTCCCACGGTGGTGGAGTTCTTCGGTCGCGAGACGGCGTGGTCGCTGGCCGCGCGCGGCCGTGCCGATCTGCTGGTGGGCAACAACGTCCTCGCGCACGTCCCCGACCTGGCCGATTTCGTCGGTGGCATGAAGATCCTGCTGGCGCCCGGCGGGACGATCACGATGGAGTTCCCCCACCTGATGCGCCTGATCGAGGACGACCAGTGGGACACGATCTACCACGAGCACTTCTCCTACTTCTCCTTCCTCACCGCCAGTCGCGTGTTCGCCGCGCACGGGCTGCGCCTGTTCGACGTCGAGGAGCTGCCCACCCACGGCGGCTCGCTGCGCGTGTACGGCGCGCACGAGGACGACGCCACCAAGCCCGACACCGTGCGCGCCCGGCAGCTGCTGGAGCGCGAGCGCGAGGCGGGGTATGAGCGCCTTGAGACCTACACCCGGTACGGCGCCCGCGTCGAGGTCGACAAGCGCCGGATCCTCGAGTTCCTGATCGGCCTCAAGGACGAGGGCCGCAGCGTGGTCGGCTACGGCGCCCCGGCGAAGGGCAACACGCTGCTCAACTACTGCGGCGTGCGCCGCGACTTCCTCGACTACACGGTGGACCTCAACCCGCACAAGCAGGGTCGCTACCTGCCGGGCAGCCACATCCCGATTCGCCCTCCGGGGGCGATTCGCGAGGACCGCCCGGACGTGGTGGTGATCCTGCCCTGGAACCTCAAGGACGAGATCGCCGCGCAGCTCGGCTTCGTCGGGGAGTGGGGAGGGCGCCTCGCCGCGCGCACGCCGGAATTGGCGCTGCTCCCGTGAGCGCGTGTTTTGGAATAGGCGTACCGGTTTTTTCAAACCACGTTCCGAGACCTCGGAGGGGTTGAGTTGCGCACTCTCCGGGCTTGGCGGCGCACGCCTGTGCTGCTGCCCAAGGCATTCCCCGAGGCGAGCCCTGCCGATCCACCGTGCCTCTTGTACCTGATGCACAGGGCCTACTGTCCGGGCTCGCTGCGCGAGTTCGCCGCTGCCTGGCGCGCCCATCCTCCAGGCTGTGCCTGCGAGCTGACGTTCCTGGTGAAGGGATTCACATCGCCCGCTCAGGCGAAGCCTTATCTCGACGAGGTCGCCGATCTCGCGCCTCGAATCATGTTCGTGCCGGATCGCGGCTTCGACCTCGGCTCATATCTGCAAGCCGCCACTCAGCTGCGCCGTCACCGCTACTGCTTCGTGAAGTCGCAGTGCCGACCGCTGGCGCACGGGTGGCTCGCCAAGCTCGACGCCGCGCTCGATCGGCCGGGGGTGGGGCAGGTTGGCGCCACCGGCACCTGGGCGAGCGCGCATTCCTGGATGCTCTACACAACCGGTCTCCCGAGCGCCTATCGGAGGCTGCTGCCCTCGCGGCCGGAGATTCGTGAGCTGATGGGGCAGATCCAGGCCGAGCAGGGATCCGGCGAGCGACCCTCCCTCAGGCGCTCCGTCATGATGCGCTTGCGGACGCTGCCCAATGTGCCCGAAGAGCTATTGGGCTTCGCGCCCTTTCCGACGCCCCATCTGCGCTCGACCGCGTGCATGATCACCCACGCCTCGCTCCTTGAGCTGCGCCTGTTCGAGACGCCCACCAAGATCGACGCCCTGGCGCTCGAGAGCGGTCGCGCGGGTATCACCAGCCAGCTGGAGCGGCTGGGCCTCTCCTCGCTGGTGGTCGATCGCGCGGGCATTGCCTACGAGCCCGATCGGTGGCATCTCAGCCGCACCTTCTTACAGGGCGACCAGGAGGGGTTGCTGGTCGCCGAAAATCACACCGACTGCTATGCGGCCGGCGACCTCGTTCGCCGGCAGTTTCTGGCGAGCTGTGCGTGGGGCGCTCTCGCCGACCCCTCCCCGCCACGTGAGGGCTCGACCGGGCGGTGGGGCAGGCCGTGGCACGAGCCGTGCGGGACGCCGTCGCTGTCGCGAGGGCGGTGAGGTTCGTGCGCCCTCCCTGGGATTGGGGTCGCATGCCGCTGGCGCTGCCCGAGGCATCGTCCGATGACTCCTGCGGTCCGCCCTGTGTCGTTCACCTCGTGCGTGCCGTCAACGGCATCGAGTCGCTGCGCGAGTTCGCGGCCGCGCTGCGCACCCACCCCCCCGGCATCGAGCACAAGCTGGTGCTCGCCATGAAGGGATTCGCCTCGATGGAGCAGGCGGCGCCGTGGATCGAGGAGGCGGCCGATCTCCACCCACAGATCGAGTTCTTCCCCGACGTTGGCATCGATCTGGGGCTGTTCTTTGCGGCCGCAACGCGATTGCGACGCAACCGCTACTGCTTCGTCAACTCGCACACCCGACCGGTGGTCGCGGGTTGGCTCGCCAAGCTCGACGCGGCGCTCGCGCTGCCCGAAGTCGGCATGGTGGGCGCCACCGGCTCGTGGTTGAGCTCTCACTCGTGGCTGACGTACTCGATGGGACTGCCGAGCTTTTATCGAAGCGTGCTGCCCCCAAGCCGCGAGGCGCGCAGGCTGTTGCTGGAGATCGATCTCGAACAGCTGCGCATCGACCGGCGCTCGAAGCTTGACTCGCTACGCACGCGGCTGCGGCTGCTCTTACAGCTGCCGGAGGAACTGCTCGACTTCCAGCCCTTCCCGACGCCGCATCTGCGCAACACCATGCTCATGTTCCGTCATGAAACGCTCAGGTCATTGCGGCTGTTCGCGGTGCGCAGCAAGTTCGACACCTATGTGCTCGAGAGCGGATCGCTGAACATGGTCGGCCAGCTGGCGCGGATGGGGCTGCGCGCGCTCGTGGTAGACAGCGCCGGCGCCGCTTACGAGCCGGCCGAGTGGTATCGCAGCGGCACCTACTGGCAGGGCCGGCAGGAGCGGCTGCTGGCGATCGACAACCGCACGCTCTCCTACGAGCGGGGGGATGTCGCGCGGCGCCGTGTGCTCTCAGCCCTGGCTTGGGGCCTGCACGCCGATCTCGCCCCCTGAGCTCGATCGCGCCACGCCTCGCGCGTACACCCCGCGCCGCAGTGCGAGCGAGTCGCGAAAGCCGATCTGCCGGTCGATTGCCGCCGCCGGCGGGCGGGGGTGGTGGGGACGGCATTGGCCGGCGCGCCAGCCGCGAATGCGTCCCTGCAATGCGGCGAGGTCGTGGGAGATGAGCAGATCTCCGAGCACGACCACCGCCTCGGTGGCAAGCGCACGGGTTGTGGCCGCGCCTCGGGGAAGCCCGTAGCGCCGCAGCAGATAGCCGCGTCCGAAGCCCCCGTTGCGCCGCTGCCACGCCGAGCGATGCCCGTGCGTGGCCGAGCCCAGATGCACCCCCACCGCGTCGGGGGCGCGAACGGACTCCCAGCCCGCGCTGCGCAGGCGCAGCGCCAGGTCGAAGTCCTCCATGTAGGTGAAGATCGTCTCGTCGAGTCCGCCCACCTGCTCCCAGGCCGTGCGCCGGTAGGCCGCCGCGGTGCCCGCCGGGCCGGCCAGCACGGGACAGGGATCGCGCGCGCACGCCACCGGCAGCCCGTGCAGACGCGGAAAGCTGGCGAGGGTGACGTCGGCGGTGAGGCCGACGCTGTCGATCAGCTCCTCGCCCGGCTGGAGCATCAGCGAGGCGACCGATCCCACCGCGGGTTCGCGCAGCGGCGCGATCAGCTGCTCGAGGAAGTCCGCACGGCACTTCACGTCGTTGTTGAGCAGCACCACGATCTCCCCCGACCCGGACGCCACGCCGCGGTTGGAGGCGACGGCGAAGCCGTGGTTGCGATCGAGTGGCTCGAGCTGCACTCCGGGCCAAGCGGCGCGCAGGCACTCCGGGGTGCTGTCGGTGGAGCCGTTGTCCACAACGATCACATGGTGCTCGATCGTCTGCGCCCGCAGGTGGCGCAGGCAGCTCTCGGTGAGCTCGTACCGGTTGTAGGTGACAATCACGACGTCTATCGAATTGGGCATGCGAGCACCGTAATCGCGAGCTCGCCGGGTCGGGCGGTGCGGTCCTGATCAGGGCTCCAATACTGGACAAACGGGGGTTGAGACTGGAAGGATTGTCTCCGATTCGGGACGCTGGTTTGAGATCGCGGGGCAGGCGATTGGGAGGGACAGAAACATGAAACCGACACTGCGCGCCATGGTTGGGCAATCTCCCCGTGGGCGCTCGATTGTGCACAGGCGCCTTGTTAGCTTCACCACTCTCATGCTTCTGGCCAGGATTTCGAGAGGGCGCTCGGCGGCTCTCCGCACGAGATGAAGGCCGCGATGTCCACCGGCGCCCGCTGCTCGTGACGGAGGCGACGCTCAGCGAGCCGGATGCGCTCAGCGAGCAGGATGCGCTCACCGCGCCCACGGCCGGTGCGACCGTGGTGCGCGGCACGACCCTGCGGATCGGTTCGTTCGTGGGCGGCTCGCTGTTCAGCCTGGGCGCAGCGGCGCTGCTGTTCCGGCATCTCGGTGTCAACGCGACGGGCCGGTACACGACGGCGACGTCGCTGAGCGCATTGGTCTCGGGCCTGACGGATCTGGGCCTGACGGGGATCTGTGTGCGCGAACTCTCGGTGCTGCGCGGCGAGCAGCGGATCAGCTTCACCCGCAACCTGCTGGGCCTGCGGCTGGTACTGGCGATCGCCGGAGTCGTGCTGGTCACGGCATTCGCGTTCGCGGCCTACGGCAGCCTGCTGGGGCTGGGAGTGCTGATCGCCGGATGCGGGATGTTCCTGCAGAACACCCAGGTGCTGCTGACGGTGTCGCTCTCGGTGCGTCTGCGCCTTGGTTCGCTCTCGGTGCTCGAATTCGCCCGCCAGCTCGTGATCGCGGCGATGATCGTGGCGCTTGTGTTCGCCGGCGCCCAGCTGCTCGCCTTCCTGGCGGTCGCCGCGCTCGCGGCACTCGTCATGCTGGCGCCCACGATCGCGCTCGTGCGCGGCGATATTCCCCTGATGCCCTCGTTTGACACACGCCGCTGGCGTGCGCTCGTGGGGCCGATGCTCACCTACTCGGCGGCGGTGCTCACCGCGACCGTTTACCTGCGCATCGCGGTGGTGCTCGTCTCGCTGCTGTGCTCCAGGCATCAGCTGGGCTACTTCAGCGTGTCCTACCGCGTGGTCGAGAACCTGTTCATCCTTCCCGGGCTGCTGATCGGCTCCGCCTTCCCGATCTTCGCGCACGCCGCCCACGTGGATACGGTCCGCTTCGCATCCGTGATCTCACGCATGTTCGACGCCTCGCTGATCGTGGGTGTGTGGGTCTCGCTTGCGCTGGCGGTGGGCGCGCGTCTGGCGATTGCGGTGATCGGCGGTGGGAGCTTCCTGCCGGCCGGCCCCGTCCTCGCGGTTCAGGGCATCTCCGTCGCGGCAGTGTTCGTTGGCAATGTGTGGATGACAGCCATGCTGAGCCTGCACCTGCATCGTGTGATCCTGATTCTCAACCTCACCCTGCTCGCGCTGGTCGCGGCGGCGGTGGCCATCCTCGCCCCGCTATACGGGGCGCAGGGCGCGGCGGTTGCGACCGCTTTGGTGGAGGTGGGAGCGGCGATCGCTGGCGGTGTGGTCCTGGTGCACGGGCGCTCTCATCTGAAGCCGAGCCTCAGACTGCTCCCTCGGGTCGGCGCGGCGGCGGCGCTCGGCGCGCTGCCGATGCTGCTCACGAGCGTCCCAGTCGTCGGTCGATTGGCGTTGTCGAGCGCGATCTATGCGCTCGTCCTGCTGGCGCTGCGAGCGTTCCCGTCCGACCTGTCGGCGCTGCTGCTGCCCGCTCGGGGGCGCGGCTGAGATGCGCCCTCCCTGGGCTTGGCGGCAGGCGCCGCTGCAGCTGCCGCCCACGCCTCCCGGGGTGAGCGGCAACGATCCGCCCTGCCTGGTGCACCTCGTTCGCGAGAGCAACGGCCTGCGCTGGTTTCGTGCCTTTGCCGAGGCGCTGCGCGCACATCCTCCCGGCGTCGATTGCGAGCTTGTGCTGGCGATGAAGGGGTTCACTTCGCGCGCCCAGGCGGCGCCGTATCTCGACGAGGTCGCGGATCTCGCGCCCGAAGCCCTGTTCTTCCCGGATCGCGGGTTTGAAATGGGCGTGTACCTTCCCCTCGCCGCGCGTTTGCGCCGCGATCGTTACTGCTTCATCAATTCGCACGGTCGTCCGCTGGTCGATGAGTGGCTGACGAAGCTCGACGCCGCCCTCGCCCGGCCGGATGTAGGGCAGGTCGGTGCGACGGGGTCGTGGGCGAGCATCCACTCATGGGTGATGAGCATGGTGGGCCTCCCCAACGCCTACCGGGGGCTGTTCCCTGCACGTCAGGTCGTCCGCGAGCTGGCGATGGAGATCCAGCGCGAGGCAGCCTCCCTCGGCATCGGGTCAGATTTGAACAGGAGCCGCTCGAGGGTCTCCGCAACGCGCCTGCGCCTGCGGTCGGTACCCCGGGTGCCGCGGGAATTCGTTGAGTTTGAGCCCTTTCCGGCGCCTCATCTGCGCACCAACGCCTTCATGATCTCCCACGCCGCTCTCCGCGAGCTGCAGCTGCCCGCCGTTGGCAACAAGATGGACGCCTACGTGCTGGAGAGCGGCCGCCAAAGCATCACCGCGCAGCTGCAGCGGATCGGACTGCGTTCGTTGGTGGTTGACGCCACGGGCGCCGTTCACAGCCCCGAGTGGTGGGATCACAGCCGCACGCTGTGGCAGGGCGAGCAGGAGCAGTTGCTGGTCGCCGACAACCAGACGCTCTGTTACACGGCCGGCTCATTCGCGCGTCGCAGCCTCCTGTCAACCCTTGCCTGGGGAGTAAGCGCCGATCCGTGCCCCCCGCGTGAAGGTCAGCAGACTGTCTCCGCATTGCTGACGGGAGTAAAATGAGATTCCTACAGACGGCGCTGCCGGGAGTGTGGGTGATCGAGATCGATCCGATCGGCGACGAGCGCGGTTGGTTTGCACGCGCGTTCGACGCGGATATGTTCAAGGCGCGAGGGCTCGACCCCTGTGTTGTGCAGTGCAATGTCTCGCTCAACACCCGGCGCGGCACGGTCAGGGGGATGCACTACCAGGCCCACCCTCACGGCGAGACCAAGCTCGTGCGCTGCGTGCGTGGTACCAGCTTCGAGGTGGCGGTCGATCTGCGCCCCGATTCCCCTACCTACTGCCGCTGGCACGGTGTCGAGCTGAGCGCGGAGAACCGCCGGGCCCTCTACCTGCCACCGGGGGTTGCGCACGGCTATCAGACGCTCGCCGAGGAAACCGAGCTTTTCTACCAAATGGGTGACCCGTATGTCCCCGGGGCGGCGCTCGGGGTGCGCTGGGACGATCCGACCTTCGCGATCGAATGGCCGCCCGTCAGCGGTGAGCGCATCATCTCCGCGCGTGACGGCGCATACCCGGACTTCAAGCGGGACGACCACACATACCCGGACTTCGAGAGCGGCGACCGCGCACGCCCCGACTTCGAGAGGGACGGCTGAGATGCGTCCCCCCTGGGCTTGGCGACGCATACCGTTGGCGCTGCCCGAGGCGTCTCACTGCGAGGGCTCTACCGGGCCTCCCTGTCTCGTGCATCTCGTCCGTGAGGTGAACGGCCTGAGTACCCTGTGCGGGTTCGCCGAGGCGTTGCGCTCGCACCCCCCCGGCGTCGATTGCGAGCTGGTGCTCGCCATGAAGGGGTTTACCTCATTCGCGCAGGCCAAGCCGTATATCGACGAGGTCGCTGATTTTGCGCCCGAAACGCTGTTTTTCGAGGACCGGGGGTTCGACCTGGGGGTGTACTTTGCCGCCGCCGCGCGGCTGCGCCGAAACCGCTACTGCTTTGTGAACTCGTTCAGTCGTCCCGTCACAGATAGCTGGCTGGCGAAGCTCGACGCCGCCCTTGGGCAGCCTGGCGTGGGGCAGGTCGGCGCAACCGGCGCATGGGCCAGCGGCCACTCATGGGTGACCTATTCGATGGGGCTGCCCAGCGCCTACCGGGGTCTGATGCCTCCTGCACCGAGGGCCCGCGAGTTGTTCAGGGGCCCCGAGCTGAAGCGCAACGGCAGGCAGGCCCGCTCGGCGAAGGAAACCGTGCGGGCGCGATTGACGACGCTGCGCGAGCTTCCCGGGGCGCTCTTCTACTACGAGCCCTTCCCTTCCGCCACGCTCCGTACAAACACCTTCATGATCGCCCATGAAACCCTCAGGGAGCTGCCGCTGTTCGTGGTGCGCAACAAGCAGGACGCCTACTCGCTGGAGGGCAGCCGCGAGTGCCTCACACGACTGCTGGAGCGAATCGGTCTGGGGTCGCTGGTGGTTGACCGCGCGGGCGCCGTATATGGTCCCGAGCAGTGGGATCGCAGCCACACGCTGTGGCAGGGCGATCAGGAGGGGCTGCTGGTGGCCGACAACCAGACGCTCCATTACACCAACGGCGACTTCGACCTGAGGCACCTGCTTTCAACGATCGCCTGGGGAGTCTGCGCCGACCCCAACCCCCCTGGCGATGCGTCGGGGGGTTGATGGGCGGGGTGCTCGTAACCGGCGCGAGCGGCTTCATCGGCCTGCCGATGGTCGTCGAGCTCGCGCGCCGCGGCGAGGATGTCGATGCGCTCTCCACGCGCGCCTCACCCCCCAGGCCGCAGGCGTGCGCTGGCACAGGCTCGACCTCCTGGCGGGGGGCGCCGCGCTTGACGAGCTGATGCGCGAGCTGCGCCCCACCCGGCTGGTGCATCTGGCGTGGCATGCGGAGCATGGTCTCTGGGGCGCGCCGGAGAACGTCGCGTGGGTCGAGTGCAGCTTGCATCTCATGCGCGCCTTCGTGCGCAACGGCGGACGTCGCATGCTGGTGATCGGGACGTGCGCCGAGTACGACTGGTCGGCTGCGGAGCGGCCGCTCGGCGAGTACCGCTCGCGACTGGCGCCCACCACGCTGTATGGCGTAACCAAGGATGCGCTGCGCCGGATCGCCCACGTCTACGCCGTGCGCGAAGGGATCGAGCTCGCCTGGGGGCGGCCGTTCTTCATGTATGGCCCGCGCGATAACCCTGCGCGCCTGGTGTCGTCGGTCGTCCGCTCCCTTCTGGAGGGCAGGCCTGTGGCCACGAGCAGCGGTGAGCAACTTCGCGACTTCATGCATGTGGAGGATGTTGCCGGTGCGCTGGTGGCGCTGCTCGATAGCCCGGTGGTTGGAGATGTCAATATCGGCTCGGGCGTCGGCGTGACGGTGGGCGAGGTCGTGAATCGGATCGTGCAGCTTATCGGGCGCCCCGAGTTGGTCCGCCGCGGATCGCTGCCGATGCGGCCCGGCGAACCGCGCCGGTTGGTGGCCGACATCGCGCGGCTGCGCGACGAGGTCGGCTATCGCCCGCGAATCGCGCTTGCCGACGGCCTCGTGGCGACCGTCAAGTGGTGGGAGGAGCGGCGCGGTTGACGGCACCGGTGCTCGTCCCGTTATCGGTTGATTCAGGCTGAGGCCGGTGCCGAGCCTTGTTGGTGGTGCTTCCTGCCGATCCACCGGCGGGTGGGCGCGCCTACGATGCAGTGGTGCCCCGCCACCGCCACCGTGCACGCATGTGAGGCTGCGCCTCTACCACCATCCCGACGGCGCACGGGTGGCCTACCGCGAGCTCGGCGCCGGCCCTGCCTTGGCGCTGCTGCACTCCGCGATGCTCTCGCACATGGAGTGGGAGCCGGTGGCGCGACGGCTGTCCGAGCGCTTCCGCGTGGTGCTCCCCGACCTGCCGCTGCACGGCGACTCCGAGGACCGGCCGCGGCACCCCTACACGATCGACTGGCTGGCCGAGGTGCTCGGCGGCTTCGCCGCCGATGTGCTCGGACCGCGGCCGCTGCTCGCCGGCCACGACCTGGGCGCGGAGATCCTGCTGCGCGCGGTCGATCGCGGGCATCTGCGACCGGCGCGCATCGTGCTGATGCCCAACCGCCTGCACCTCCCTGAAGAGCACGCCCGGCTGCGCGCCACCTGGCGGATCGCCGCCCGCGCCGGCGCCCTGCCCGGCGCCGATCGTGCGCTCACCCGCGTCGCGCCGATCGTGTTCTCCCCCTCGCTGGGGTTGCGGCTGTCCGCGCGCGGCGAGCCGGCGGTGCGCGACCTCGTACGCCACGCGTTCGCCGACGTTCCCGGAAACCCCAGCCTCGCACGCTCGTGGGCCAAGTTCGCGCGCCGCTGGCCGCGCGGGCCCCAGACGCAGCTGCTCGATCTCTACCCGCGCCTGCGGATGCCGGTGCTGTTGCTGTGGGCTGACTGCGACCGCCTGCACCCGCTGGCGGGGGCGGAGGAGACGCTGAAGCTGCTCCCCGACGCGCAGCTGCGCGTGCTGTCGGGAACCGGGTTCCTGATGGCCTACGACGACCCGGTGGGCGTCGCACGGGAGCTCGTCGCGTTTTGCGGGTGAGGTTAGCCTCGCTTGCTGGCGTAGTCTGCCGCCTTGGACTTCCTCGCGTACCCGAGCTGACTCGTCCACCCACCGGTCTCCGGTTCGAGGCCCAGCCCGGTGCCGGCTCCAATCAGTCCCGGAGCGGGAGTACCCAGCGTCTGCTCCCACCAATCGCTGTCGAAGAACAGCGACGCCATCTCGTGGTGGCGGGCCTCGTGGATAAACAGCGCTCCCCCATCGACCATCACCGGCCAGATCGCCCGCACGCACGTCGCCAACGACGCGCGAAGGTCCACGTCGACGAATGCCGCGACGCACGGCACGGAGAAACCGGGGAGGGTGTCCGCGAACCAGCCTTTGTGAAAGCGGCAGGCGCTGAGATCGCCGCAGCGGCGGACGTTCTCCTGCACCTCCTCAAGCGAGCCGGCATACATTCCTCGCTCGTAGGTGTTCGTTATGCGGTCGTGATGCAGGACGTTCTCGGCTTCACTGGTTGGCACCGAGGGAAGACCCTCAAAAGAGTCGAATACATGAAGCTCTCGCCCGACGAGAGCCGAGGCGAGCGAGAGGTTGGCCGTGCTGCCACCCTTGTAGCAGCCGCATTCGATTACGCACCCCTCGGTTTGCGCGGGAACACCGATGATGTGAGCGGCGATCGCGAGGTGCTCGAAGTAGTGCGAAGCCGTCTTGATCCTGTAGCAGCTCCATATGAAGCGTGGCACGAGCGACCCGATCGCGGTCTGCGGCAGCGGATTGTCGCGACCGCGATTGCTGCGCAAAGCGGACTCGACGAACAAGGGCATGCACGAGTATCGGAGCGCGCGCCGATAAGTCTTGGCCAACATCGTGTGCGGCAGGTCCCCTTCCAAGTATTTTTGCGAGCGCTCGATCCTACCCGAGCCCGATCGTGCCTTTGCGCAACGGCGATCGGTTGCGGCGGGGCTTGCGCGCGAGCCCCTGCGTGTGTCTCCAACCTCGGCTGTATAAGGTCTGTTTCCCCACCACGCACATGTCGCGGTGGCCGATAGCCCTTTCAAAAGACGAGACCCTCGAACGGCCACGCGTCAGGCCAAGGAGAACCGCATGACCGATAAGCAGTTGTGGGGTGGGGAGACCGCCAAGGCCGTCGAGAACTTCCCGATCTCGGGCGAGACGGTGCCGGTCGCGGTGGTGCACTGGCTGGCCCGCATCAAGGGCGCCGCCGCCGCGGTCAACGGCGAACTGGGGCTGCTGCCCAAGCGCACGGCGACGCGGATCGAGAAGGCCGCGGCGGAGATCGCGGCCGGCAAGCACGACGCGCAGTTCCCGATCGACGTCTTCCAGACCGGGTCGGGCACCTCCACGAACACGAACGCCAACGAGGTGATCGCGCGCCTCGCGGGCGAGCCCACGCACCCCAACGACCACGTCAACATGGGCCAGTCCTCCAACGACGTGTTCCCCTCCGCCGTGCACCTCGCCGCGCTGGACGTCGCCCAGAACGAGCTGTTGCCCGCCCTCAAACAGCTCGAGCGCTCGTTCGCGAAAAAGGCAAAAAGCTTCGAGAACGTCGTCAAGGCCGGGCGCACCCATCTGATGGACGCCGTGCCGGTCACGCTCGGCCAGGAGTTCGCAGGCTACGCCGCGCAGATGCGCCTCGGCCAGGAGCGCGTGCAGGCGGCGCTCGTGCACGTCGGGCAGATCCCGCTCGGCGGCACTGCCACCGGCACCGGCCTGAACACGCACCCGCGCTTCGCCGAGAAGGTGCGCGCGCGCTTGAAGAAAAACTCCGGCCTCAAGCAGATTGCCGCGCCGGCCGACCCGTTCGAGGCGCAGGCCAACCGCGACGCGCTCGTCGAGCTGTCGGGAGCGCTCAAGGTGGTGGCGGTGTCGCTCACGAAGATCGCCGGTGACCTCGCGCTGATGGGCTCCGGCCCGCGCGCCGGTATCGGCGAGCTGTTCCTGCCGGAGCTGCAGAAGGGCTCCTCGATCATGCCCGGCAAGGTCAACCCCGTGATCCCCGAGGTCGTGCTGCAGGTCTCCGCGCAGGTGATCGGCAACGACACGGCGATCACCATCGGCGGCATGCAGGGCCAGTTCGAGCTCAACGTCCGCATCCCCCTGATCGCTCGCAACCTGCTGCAGTCGCTGCGCCTGCTCTCCTCCACGTCGCGCGTGTTCGCCGAGAAGTGCGTCGATGGCATCCAGGCCAACAGGGCGGGAACGGACGCCTCGGCCGGCGGCACGCTCGCCGTCGCAACCGCGCTCAACGGCGCGATCGGCTACGACAAGGGCACCTCGATCGTGCAGAAGGCCACTGCCACCGGGCGGCCGCTGCGCGAGATCGCGCTGGAGGAGGGCATTGACGCCAAGCTGTATGACGCGACGATCGACCTGCGCAAGATCGCGCGGGGGAATCGGTAGGGCGTGCGACTCGCGTGCGGCTGACGTAGAGGCTGACGTAGAGGCTGACGTAGAGGCCGCTCTCAGTCCCGCCGCCGGCGTCAGGCCGCCGCTGCCGCGTGGAGCTAACGTGTACGCCCACCACACTCTGCCAAAGGAGATCGCATGTCCCGCTTCGCCACCGTGAACCTGTTGGACCTCGAGGATTCCGTGGGCGATCGGGCCCCTGGGATCGAGGGCCGCTTTGCCCGTAAACACCTCGACTCGCGTGACCTCGGGGTCAGCCTCTTCCGCTATGCGGCCAACATGCGCAGTCCGATAGCTCACAGTCACCGTGAGCAGGAGGAGGCATACATCGTCGTTGCGGGGGCCGGGCGGGTGCTGCTCGACAGCGATACCCAGGAGCTGCGTCAGTGGGACGTGGTGCGCGTGGCGCCCGATGTGGTGCGTGCCTTCGAGGCGGGTCCTGACGGGCTCGACATCCTCGCCGTCGGCGGCCCGCGGCCCGAGGATGGCGACGGCGTCATGGGCGCCGCCAACTGGCCCGACGCTCAGTAGGCCGGCAGCGCTTTGAACAGCGCGGCCACCGCGCGCTCGGCCGGCTTGGGGTGGCCGGCGTAGTCGAACAGGCCCTTGCCCAAAATCCCTTCGATCAGCTTGATGTGGGGGGCCTCGGCGAGCACCGAGCCACCGTAGTAGGTGGGGTTGAGCGCGAAGTCGCGCAGCACCCAGACGAGCATCCCGCTGAGCGACGGGTCGGCCTCGTAAAGGCGAATGTGCTGGGTGAGCAGGCGCGTCTGGAAGGAGTAACTGCCCGGGCGCCCGGGCCGGTTGAGCGCGTTGCCTTCGGCGCCGAACTCGCTGATGAGCTGGACTTTGCCGGCGAACGTCGCGTTCATCGCGGCGAGGCGGCTGTCGATCAGCCTGCGCAGCGTCGCAGGCTTGTCGCGAAGGCCCTCGTACCAGCCGGAGTAGTCGGTCTCGGAGACCGCGTCGACGTCGCTATACAGGTGGCCGGCGCCGTGGCGCGGGGGGTGCTCGCCCCACACGTCCACTGCCACCATCCGCCCCGGGTCGTAGGCGTGCAGCCATTCGGACATCGCTTCCACATATTGCGCCTGGCCGCCCGGATGGCCGTTGCCGGCCATCTCGTTGGTGAGGTTCCAGGCGATTATCGAGGGGTGCAGCGCGTCGGCCTGCACCGTGATGCGCACATCTTCGCGGGCCCGTTCGGCCAGCTGTGGCGTGATGCCAGTCCAGTCGCCGGAGGGGTCGACTGGCCCGACGCCCTGCCACACAAGGATCCCCGCGGCGTCGAGGCGTTCGAGCATGCTCGCGGGCAGCGGGTGTTGGGTGCGGGCGGCGTTGGCTCCGATCGCCTGTAGCTCCTGCACCAGCGTGTCCTCTTCGGCCGCGCCGAGCGCATCGCCGTGACCGGGCGCTTCGAACTGGATCGAGGCGCCGTGCAGCTCCAGGGGCTGCCCGTTGAGGTACATCTTGCCGCCGCCCCAGGTGAGCTGGCGCAGGCCGACGTGCGCGGAGTAGCTGCTCTCGCCCGGGATGTCGAGCGTCAGTTCGTAGAGATTGGGGCTTCCCGGCGCCCACAGCGCCGGCGCGGGGACGGTGACGGAGGCGGTCATCGTCACCGTCTGTTCGGCACCGACGGGCTGGGGAGTGAAGGTGACGGGGATCGTCTGCCCGGGGCGGCTGAGCGTGCCTTCGGGTGCGAGCGTGCGCGCTGGCCCGTTGTTGTGAACCGCCACACCCAGCTGCACAGTCGCCTGGGTTGCCGTCGGCGCATCGGGCGTGAGCGTAGTCTGGAGCGTGGGGTCGGAGAGTTCGCTGGCGGTCAGCTCGCGCTCGCTGACCGCGGCGTCGAGGCCTCCAAAGTTGAACCACGGGCGGTAGAAGTCTTCGTGGAGCTGCAGCAGCGGGTCGCGCCAATCCACACGTACCACCACCGTATGCGTGCCGGCTGCCAGCGCGTCGCGGAATTCGAAGGGCAGGTAGAAGCCCGCGTGGGAGCCTAGCGGGTGGTCGTCGACCCACACTTCGACGAGGTAGTTGGCGGATTGGAATTCCAACGCGTAGATGCCCGCGGTGGGAGCGGTGATTGTGGTGCGATACCACGCCACCGAACCTTCATAGCCGGGGACCGCCCGCCGTCCTTTGACCGGCGCGGGGTTGGCGACGTTGGGGACGCTCACCAACGTGCCGCCGAAGTCGCCGCTTGGCCACCCTCGCAACTGACCGAGGTCTTGCGGGTCGAGAGCGAGCGTCCAGTCCGACAATGCCACGCGCCCGCCGGGGCCTTCGCCGAGTTCTACCTGGCTGGCGCGGGCGTCGGGGCCGTTGAGCTGGGTCTGGCCAGCGCGATCGGGGCCGTTGAGTTGGGATTCGTTGGCGCGGCCACGCGGGCCGTCGAGGCCGGCGCTGCTGGTGGGCGCGGCGATCGCTAATGCCAGCAGCGCGGCGAGGCCTGCGATCGCTCTCTTGCCGGGGACGCCTTTGGACACCGCTGTCCATTGTGACGGGCGCGCTCGGGCGGTCCGCAGGTTACGTTGCGACCTGCATCGCCAACATCCCCTCCAGCAACCGCCGCGCCCCGCCCTTGGCGAGTGGTTCGTTGAGGTTGCCGCACTTGGGCGACTGCACGCACGAGGGGCATCCTGCCCGGCAGGGGCACTCGGAGATCAGGCGGTGGGCGTCGCGGCAGAGCTCATCGAAGCGCAGGAAGGCGGCGCGGGTGAGCCCGACGCCGCCGGGGTGGCCGTCGTAGATGAAGATCGTCGGTAGCCCCGTCTGGGGATGGAGATTGGTGGAGAGCCCGCCAATGTCCCAGCGGTCGCACATCGCGATCAGCGGCAGCACCGCGATCTGGGCGTGCTCGGCAGCGTGCAGGGCGCCGAGCACCGTCTCCTGCGCCGCCTCGTCGTCGATGCCGGCCGTCGCGCTCGCGGGGGGAGATGCGCCAGGATGTGCGGCCTCGTCGTCGATGCTGGCCTTTGCGCTCGCGGGCGGAGATGCGCCAGGATGCGACGACGACGCCGCCGCCACCACCGGCGTCGCGGCACGCGCTCCGCACTCGGGCACGCAGGCAGCGAGCGTATCGGGGTTGATCTCGAACCACAGGGCCTGCGTAGAGAAGGAGGTTTCGGGCAGGTCGAGCGGGACAAGGTCGATTTGAGCGTGGTCGAGGAGGCGGCGGCGTTGGTAGGCGAGCACGGTGTCGGTGACCGAGACCTCGCCGAAGGAAAGCGAGACCCCGAGCACGTCGCGGCGGTCGAGCGCGCTCTCGATCGTCGTGGAGGTGTCACGCTTGGGCTGCGTGTACCAGCCGCCGTCGAACGGCGCCACCAGCGCGCGGCGGCGTTCGAGATCGAGCTCGCACACTTCGTAGGAGCGTCCCAGGTGCAGATAGATCGCGCCTTGGTGGACGGTTGAGAACGCGCGCGCGGCCTCGGTCGTGCCGAGCAGCTCCCCCGAGGAGAGGTCGACGATCGCGAAGCTGTCGAGCGAGACGGAACGCAGCGAGACCGCCGCGGCGGGGTAGTCGGCGGGGTTGCGGGGGACGTAGGCGCCGGGCGGGTGGGCTGCAGATCTTCGGCGCAGTTGACCACGACCGAGCAGGATCTCCGCATAGGCCTCCCAGCGCGGCCCAAGGATCTCGGCGTCGGCGCCCGAGAGCGGGCCCTCGAATGCGGCGCAGAGCAGGTGGGCGAGGTAGATCGAGGGGTTCTCGTGGTCGAGGATCGCCGACTCGACGGGCCGCTCCAGGAACTCGTCGGGGTGGCGGCAGAAGAACTGGTCCAAAGCGTCATCGCCCGCGATGTACACCGCCAGGCCCCGCCCGCGGCGCCCCGCGCGCCCCCACATCTGGCGCAGCGAGGCGACGGTGCCGGGGAAGGTGACGACCACGGCGGCGTCGAGCTCGCCGATGTCGATCCCCAGCTCCAGCGCATCGGTGGTGATCACCGCGCGCAGCTCCCCGCGCATCAGGCGCCCCTCCAGCTCACGCCGCTGCTGGGGGGTGTAGCCGGCGCGGTAGGGGACCACCAGGTCGGCCAAGCTCTCCCGCGAGGCGCCTGGTCCCTCATCCGGCCGCCCCCGTCCTCCTCGCCGCGCATCCGATCCCTTGCGATCGCCATTCGGCGTTGCCTCGCCGGCGCCAAGCTCGCCGTCGAGCTCCTCCCGCACCATCCGGGAAAGCAGCTCGACCCCCTTGCGCGACTTCATGAAGCAGATCACGCGTGCGCCGTCACGCACCAGCCGCGCGAGCAGCGCGGCCGCCTCGCCCAGGGCGGAGCGGCGAGCGCCGAGCGCCGCGTCGGTGAGCGGGGGATTCCAGATCGCGATCTGCCGCCGCGGCGCGGGGGCGCCGTCCTCGTCGATCAGCCCGATCCCCTCCAGGCCGGTGAGCCGCTCGGCGAGCTCACGCGGGTTGGCGATCGTCGCGGAGGCGAGCAGGAAGCGGGGGGAGGTGCCGTAGGCGGCGGCGACGCGGCGCAGCCGGCGCAGCACGTTGGCGACGTGGGAGCCGAACACGCCGCGGTAGACGTGGGCCTCGTCGATCACGACGATGGCGAGGTTGGCGAAGAAGTTGCCCCACGATTCGTGGTGGGGGAGGATTCCGAGGTGGAGCATGTCGGGGTTGGTGAGCACGATGCCCGCGCGGCGGCGGATCTGAGTGCGGGCCTCGCGGGGAGTGTCGCCGTCGTAGATCGCCGGCCGCAGGCGATCGCCGAGGCCGAAGCGACCGAGCGCGCGCGCCTGGTCTTGCGCCAGCGCCTTGGTCGGATAGAGGTAGAGCGCGCGCGCGTGGGCATCGCGGCAGAGGACCTCCAGGGTGGGGAGGTTGAAGCACAGCGACTTGCCGGAGGCGGTGCCGGTGGTGACGATCAGAGGCCCCTCCCAGGCAGCCTCGAGCGCCCGCGCCTGGTGGGAGTAGAGCCGCTCGATGCCCGCGCGCTGGAGTGCCGCGAGCACGTCGGGGTGCAGGTCCGCGGGTGGGTCCACCAAAGTGGCGGCGGTCGGTCCTTCGGAGGCCCCGCGGACGAGCCGCCCGTCGGCGCGCCCGTCCTCGAGCAGGGCGCTCCAAGGCTCGATCGTGCGCTCTATCGCCACCGCTTGCGATAGTAGGGGGGATGTCGGTGCACGGAGCCATCGCAGACGCCGAACGCTGGGCGAAAACCCGCACGTTCCACCATTCGCGCTACGCGGCGCAGCGGATCGCGTCCGAGCGCCGCCAGAGCGTGTCGGTGTGCGTGCCCGCACGCGAATGCGCGGCGACCGTCGGGGAGATCGTGGGCGTGCTGAAGGGGCTGCGCGACGCCGGCGCGATCGATCAGGTTGTGGTCATTGACGCAGCCTCCGCCGACGGCACCGCGGAGCTGGCCGAGGAGGCTGGGGCGCTCGTGTTCCAGGAGGCTGAGCTGATGCCGGAGTACGGGCCGGTGCTGGGCAAGGGCGACGCGATGTGGCGCGCGCTGTCGTCGCTGGAGGGTGAGTTGGTGTGCTTCGTTGACGCCGACACGGAGGAATTCGGCGCGCACTTCGTCACCGGACTGCTCGGCCCGCTGGTGTGTGAGCCGGAGGCGTCGGAGGTGTCGTTCGTGAAGGCCTTCTATCGCCGGCCGCTGGATGCCGGGGATGAGCGCGAGGAGGAGGGCGGTGGGCGCGTCAACCATCTGACGGCGCGCCCGGCGCTCGCCATGTTCTACCCGCAGCTCGCTGAGGTGCGCCAGCCGCTCGCGGGGGAGGTCGCGGCGCGCCGCGAGCTGCTGGAGCGGTTGCCGTTCGTGACCGGCTACGGCGTGGAGGTGGGGATGCTGATCGATGTCTGGACGAAAGTCGGCCTGGAGGGGATCGCACAGGTCGACCTCGACGAGCACCGCCACGCCCATCAACCGCTGTCGGCGCTCGCGCCGATGGCGAGGGCGGTGATGGCGACGATCGCCCAGCGCCTCGAAGAGGACGAGCTGCTGGAGCGGTGGCCCGACCGCTTCCAGGCTGAGGACGACCCCGAGCTCGACCCGGACGCCGACTGGGAGCGGATCGAAAAGCTGGACCCCACGCCGGTCGAGCGCCCTCCGCTGCAGAGCGTGCGCGCGCGGTGAGCGCGCGCTGCCTGTACCTCGACCTTGACGGCACGCTGCTGGGCAAAGGCGCCTCGCTGCTGCACGATGGCGAGGGGGCGGTGGCGATCGACGGCGTCAGGGCGGTGCAGGCGTGTCTGCGCGCGGGCGTGGAGGTGGTGTTGATGTCGGGCCGGCGCAAGACACAGCTGGCGGAGGATGCGCGGCTGCTGGGAGGGAGCTCCTACATCTACGAGGCGGGGGCGTGCGTGGTGGTGGACGGCGAGGAGCACTGGCTGACCGGCAACATGCAGCCCAGCGAATTGACGATCGCCCAGCAGATCGAGCGCTCGGGGGCGCCGGCCCTGCTGCTGGAGCACTACGGGGAGCGCCTGGAGCACCACGACCCGTGGCACACCGAACGCGAAGTGTCACATCTCTTCCGCGGTCTGGTGGACGCCGAAGAGGCCGACAGGGTGCTGGCCGAGCACGGGTATGAGGAGCTGCGACTGGTGGACAACGGCGCGGTGAGTACGCGCTCGGCGAGGCAGGCGAGCCTGGAGCAGGTGCGCGGCTACCACCTCGTGCCCGCCGGCGCATCGAAGGCGGGGGCGGTGGCGTTCCACCAGGGCGTGCGCGGGTACGCGCGCGAGGAGACCTTCGCGGTGGGGGACTCGCGCGAGGACATGGCATGCGCGCGGCACGTGCAGAGCTTCTGGCTGGTGGCGAACGCACGCCTGCGCGACCCGACGATCGGAGAGACGATCGGGCAGTACGCGAACGTGCGCGTGTGCGAGGCGGCGAACGGGGCGGGCGTCTACGAGGCGGTGGTGAGCACGCTGATGGCGGGGTAGGGATCATCCGCGCGGGTGGTCTTCTCAACATGCGCCCGGGCGTGGGGCATCCATGCCCCCCGACGGCGGATGGCTTCTGCCCGGGGAGTCGACGCATCAATGATCCCCGCGCTGCCAGCCCGCATCAATGATCTTCGTGCCGCCAGCCCGCATCGCATCGATGGTCGCCGTGCCGCCAGCCCGACGGTCGATGCCGCTCGGGACCCGGCGATGTGAGGATGTGCCGCGGCTGGGACCGCTACGAGTCGATGATCCCGGCGCGCTTCTCCTCCTCGTAGAGCCGTTCGAGGACGAATGCCTTCAGGAGCGTCTGGTAGCCGGTGTTGTGGAGCGTGGCGAGCGTCTTCAGCCGCCGCAGCGTGAACTGGTCGAAGCGGATCGCGACGGGTATGGTCCGGCCAGGGCGGATCGTGTCCTGCATCTTCATGATCTTTTCGCGGCGAAGCTCCTGCTCGTGGAACTCGTCTGGATCGAACCTCAGGCCAAAGGGGGGCTCTCCCGCGCTCTTCTCCGTCGCCTTAGGTTTGTCTGTTGGTGGCATGAAGTGGTGTGTCTCCTTCGTGAAGTTAGGTGACATGCATTGACGACCGTATATGCGACGGCTCCCGTTTAAAGTTGTTCTCTTTTCAAAGGCCGTGCGCCATGGTATAGCCTATTACCATAGCACACACCTTTAAAAAAGAGAGATATACACCCAGCCCTTTCCCACTTCTGGCCCGCGCGGCGCGACCAGATGGGTCAGGTCCCCGGCATTCGTCGCCACAGCCGCCGCCAGAAGCCAGGCTGAGGCCGCCGGCGCCAGAGAGCTGGCGGGGGCACGGTGGCGCGCACCAGCGCGACCCACTCCTGGAGCGGCAGCTCGCCCGCGATCAAGCGGCCAAGGGCGCTTGTCACAGGCGCACGCCCGTGCCCGGCATGCCCGCCCCCAGCGTGTCCTCCCGCGGTATGCCTGCCTCCCGGCGCCGGCCCATCGCCAGCCCGCTCGTCTCCAGCCCGCCCCAAAGCCCGTCCGCCCTCTGGCGCCCGCCGATCCTTGGCCCGCGCGTTGCCGGCTCGCTCAGCCGCGGTCTCGCCGCCCCCGCGTTCCAGCGCGAGCGCCAGCAGCGGCACCGACTCGAGCGCCTCCACCGCCTGGCCGATGCGAGCGGGGATCTCCGCGGCCGGCACGCCCGCCGCGAGCAGCTCGCCCGCCCGGCGGTTGCGGCTCTCGGGGGCGAGCGCGGTGGCCACGAGGTCGCCCGTGCCCGCCAGGCCGATCATCGACTCCGGCCGCGCCCCCAGGGTCTCCGCGTAGCGCCACACCTCCGCAAAGATGTGGCCTGCCGCGGCCCCGGCGGCGTTGAGCCCCTGCGCTTCGGTTGCCCCCACGGCGAGCGCCGCGGCGTTCTTGGCGGCTCCCGCGAGCTCCACCCCGAGCGGGTCGTCCGAACGCTCGCACACCACCCCCGCACGCGTGAAGACCTGTGCAAGCGCGCGCGTCAGCTCCTCGTCGTGGGAGGCCGCCACCAGCCCCGCGCCGGCGTGCACCATCTCGTGTGCATGCGCCGGGCCTCCCAGGCAGGCCACGCGCTCGGCGCCGAACGCCGCCTCGAGGATGCTCGTCGGCGGCGCGCCGTCTGGGGGGACGAGGCCCTTGGCCACCGACACCACGGCTGTGCGCCGACCCAGGCCGGCCTTGCGCAGGCCAGCCACCACCGGCCCGAGCCCCTGCGAAGGCACCGCCAGAAACACGTAGTCGGCACGCGCCACACCCGCCGCGGCGGCCTCAATGCGCAGCTGCGCGGGCAGCACTACACCGGGCAGGTAGACGCGGTTCTCGCGCTGCTCCTCCAGCGCATGCGCCTGCTCGGCGGTGCGGGTCTGCAGCGCCGTGCGCAGGCCGCCTCGCGCCAGCAGCACCGCGAGCGCGGTGCCGAACGAGCCGGCCCCGATCACCGTCGCCCTCTTCACCCCGGGCGTCGGCAGCGAGCGCGCGCGGGGAGAGCGTGCGGCGGCAACCTCCGTCCCTGGCGCCGGCCCCGGCGTGGGGGTAGGCTCACTCATCGGTGAGCGAGCCTATTGCAAGCGTTGGCGATCGGAGGCCCGCATGACGGCGGCGGTTGCCGGTATCCCCGAGTGGCGCAACTGGGCGGGCGAGTGGAGTCGATCATCCGGCGACGGTCGCCGGCGTCTCCGAGTGGCGTGGCCTGGCGGCGATGGGAGTCGCGCATGACCGCGACGGTTGACGGCGCGCCTGAGTGGCGCAACTGGGCGGGCGACGAGCACTGCGCCCCTGCGGCGATCGAGCGGCCCTCCTCGATCGCCGAGATCGCCGCGGCGCTGAGTCGGGCCAAGGCGCACGACCAGCGCGTGCGGGTCGCCGGCGCGGGGCACTCCTTCAGCGACATCGCGCTCACAGACGGGCGCCTGCTGAGGCTCGACCGCATGAATCGGCTGCTCGATGTCGATCGCGCGAGCGGCCTGGTGCGCGTGCAGGGTGGGATCACGATTCACGCGCTCAACGCACGTCTCGCCGCGATCGGCCTGGCGCTCGAGAACCTCGGCGACATCGACGTGCAGAGCATCGCCGGCGCGATCTCAACCGCCACGCACGGCACCGGCGCGCGCCTGCGCAACATTCCCTCGCAGGTGGTGGCGCTCACGCTGGTGCTCGCGGACGGCTCGACGGTGCATTGCTCTGAGCAGGACGATCCCGAGCTGCTGCGGGCCGCGCGCGTGGGACTGGGCGCGCTCGGTGTGATCGCCGAGGTGACGCTGCGCTGCGTGCCCGCCTTCCGCCTGCGCGGCCTCGACGCCCCCGCCCCGCTGGAGCAGACACTCGAGCGCTTCGAGGAGCTGGCGCTTGCCAACGACCACTTCGAGTTCTTCGTCTTCCCCCACGCCCGCACCGCGCTGACCCGCACCAACAACCGCACCGAGGAGCCGGCACGCCCGCGCGGGCGTGCGAGCGCGTACGCCAACGACGTGCTGCTCACCAACCACGCCTTCGGGCTCTTCTGCCGCCTCGGCCGCCGGATGCCCGCCCAGGTCCCTCGCATCAACCGGTTCGTCACGCGCCTCGCGGGCACCAGCCGCCGCGTGGATCGCTCCGATCGGATCTTCGCCAGTCCCCGGCTGGTGCGCTTCACCGAGATGGAGTATGCGCTCCCGCGCGAGCGCACGGTGGAGGCGGTGCGCCGCGTGCTCGAGCTGGTCGAGGGTGGGTCGCTGGAGGGCGGGTCGGGTGGCCACCGGTCGGGCGGGTCGGGTGGCCGCCGGTCGCGCAACGGCGGGCCACGGCCGGCGGGCGGGGGTTGGCGGGGCCGGCGAGGTGCTCCCTTCGCGGTGCCCTTCCCGATCGAGGTGCGCACCGTCGCCGCCGACGACGCGCTGCTCTCGACTGCCGCCGGGCGCGACAGCGGGTATGTCGCGGTGCACATGTTCGAGGGGATGGCGTGGGAGCCCTACTTCCGCGCCGTCGAGGCGATCATGGACGAGTTCGGCGGCCGGCCCCACTGGGGCAAGCGTCACTTCCAGACCGCTGCCACCCTGCGCGGGCGCTACCCCGAGTGGGAGCGCTTCCACGCGATGCGCCGGCGGCTCGATCCCGAGGGGCGCTTCGCCAACGCCTACACCGACCGTGTGCTCGGCCTGATCCACCCCACCAACTCGCGGCCTGTCGACCAATCGTCTGTCGGTCCCATTGAGGGGGGTCCCGACCGTACCCCCGCGGCGGGGTAGGACGACCGAAGCCGTGAGACACTCGCCTTCGACCGAAGCGGGGAGACACTCGCCTTCGGCTCGCATCCCCCGTTCGGCCAGCATCCACGTTTCGGCCAGCCCCATGCGCTCGGCGGCCAACTCACTCACGCGGACGATCTCCCATGAACGCGATCTCTGACACGGCCGCGCTCGAACGGCTCGAACGGGCCACCGGGTCGCTCGACCCGCCCTTCGCGGTCGTCGACCTCGACGCGTTCTGGGCCAACGCCGCGGACATGGAACGCCGTGCTGTGCCCAAGCCGATCCGCCTCGCGAGCAAGTCCGTGCGCTGCCGTGCGCTGCAGGAGCGGGTGCTCGCGCGGCCCGGCTTTCGGGGGACGCTCGCGTACACCCTTCCCGAGGCGCTGTGGCTCGCCGCGCACGGGTTCGAGGACATTCTCGTCGCCTACCCGACTGCCGATCGCCGCGCGCTGCGCGCGCTCGCGCAGCTCTCCACCGAGCGGCCCGAGGCGCGCGTCTCGATCATGGTCGATTCGCTCGCGCAGCTCGACCTGCTCGACGCCGCCCTTGCCGCTGCCCCTGCCTCCTCAACATCCTCCGACATCTCCCGCTCCTCCGCCGGCAGACCGCGGCACCCCGTGCGCGTCTGCCTGGAGCTCGACGCGGGGCTGTGGCTGTTGGGTGGGCGCGTGCGCATCGGCGCCAAACGCTCGCCCGTGCACACCCCCGCGCAGGCCGCCGCGCTCGCCCGCGCGATCGTCGCCCGCGAGGGGGTCGAGCTGGTCGGGATGATGGCCTACGAGGCACAAATCGCCGGGCTCGGCGACGCGCCGGCAGGTCCGGGGGCCGCCGCTCAGCTACGGGCGGGCGTGGTGCGTCGGCTGCAATCCCTCTCCGCTCGCGAGCTCGCCGCGCGCCGTGGCGCCGCGGTGGCGGCTGTGCGCGCCGTCGCCCCGCTGGAGCTCGTCAACGGCGGCGGTACCGGCAGCCTTGGAGGTACCGCGCGCGAGGTCGCCGTCACCGAGCTCGCCGCCGGCTCGGGCCTGTACGGGCCGGGGCTGTTCGATGCCTACCGCGTCTTCACACCCCGTCCCGCCGCACTGTTTGCGCTGCCTGTCGTGCGCCGCCCGGGGTCCGGCGTGGCCACCGCGCTCGGGGGCGGCTACCTCGCCTCCGGCCCCGCCGACCGGGCGCGCCTGCCCCGACCCCACCTGCCCGCCGGTCTGCGCCTCGATCGCCGGGAGGGCGCCGGTGAGGTGCAGACGCCGCTACTCGGTGCCCCCGCGGACGCGCTCGCGGTTGGGGACCGTGTCTGGATGCGCCACGCCAAGGCGGGCGAGCTGTGCGAGCGCTTCTCGTGCCTGTACCTGATCGAGGGCGATCGCATCGTCGAGGAGGTCCCCACCTACCGGGGCGAGAGGCAGTGCTTTCTGTGAGAGCCTAAGAACCAGCCGCCTGTGGAGGTTGGTGTCGTGCTGTTCTTTTGGGGTCAGAACCACTCATCTGGTTCTAGGGTTTTTTTTGAACATCTACACCACTCCCGCCAGCGTTTTGCCCGCCCTGCGCAGCGTCCGCGTGTCGCGCGCCCTACACCATCCCCGCCAGCTTCTCGCCCGCCCCGCGCAGCGTCCGCGTGTCGCGCGCCTGGAGGATGACCTGCAGGTCGAGGATTCGCGCGTCGAAGAGGCTCAGCGCGTTCTCGCCGGTCACCGCGTACGCCGGCACTCCCGCCTGGCGGGCACGCGTGGCGATCTCGAACGTTGCGCTGCCCAGCAGCGTTCGCTCGTCCAGGCGCTCCGCGCCCACCACCACCGCCCGCGCAGCGCGCATCCGGGTGTCGAAGTCCAGCGCCTGCAGCAGCCTGCTCACATCTGCCGGCGAGCTCGATGTAGCCGGCTGGTCCCCGGGTGCGACCCGCTCGTCTTCTTGCGCAACCTGCTCGATCGGGCACAGATCGACCCCGAGCGAGGGGTCTCCCGCCAGTAGCCCCCGCCCGATCGCCGCCCCCGCGCGCTCGGCGCTAAGAGGGTGGCGCAGCCGGCCGAAGGCCGGTGAGCCGGGCCCCGCTTCTTCGATCGCCCCCTCGCCGAAAGGCTCCGTTGCGATGAGCACCGTACGCGGGATCACAGTCCGGCATCCTTACAGGCAATGGCTGAGGAGAAGGAGTACGTCACGATCGAGGCGGCCGGTCAGGAGCTGCGGGTCTCCAGCCCCTCCAAGCTCTACTTTCCCGAGCCCGGCTTCACCAAGCTCGACCTGATCGGCTACTACGTCGAGTGCGCCGAGGCCGTGCTCGTGCACCTGCGCGAGCGCCCCACCGTGATGAAGCGCTGGGTGAACGGCGTCGCCGGAAAGCCCTTCTTCCAGAAGCGCGTCCCCGACCACGCCCCCGAGTGGCTGCAGACCACGGTCGTGGAGTTCCCCAGCGGGCGCACCGCCCGCGAGCTCGTGGTCAACGACGCCGCCCACCTCGTGTGGGGGGCCAACCTCGGCGTAATCGACTGGAACCCCTGGCCGGTGCGCCGCGCCGACCCCGACCACCCCGACGAGCTGCGCATCGACCTCGACCCGCAGCCCGACATCCCCTTCGCGCAGGTGCGCGAGGTGGCGCTCGTCGTTCGTGAGGTGCTCGAGGAGCACCGGCTGCGCGGCTTCCCCAAGACCTCCGGCTCGCGCGGGATACACGTGTTCGTGCGGATCCCGCCCGAGCGCGACTTCCACGAGGTGCGCCGCGCCGCGCTCGCGCTCGCGCGCGAGGTCGAGCGGCGCCTTCCTGGCCGTGCCACCTCCCGCTGGTGGAAGGAGCAGCGGGAGGGCGTCTTCATCGACTACAACCAGAACGCCCGCGACCGCACCGTCGCCTCCGCCTACTCGGTGCGCGCCGTCGCCGACGCGCGCGTCTCCTGTCCGCTGGAGTGGGCGGAGGTCGCCGACGTCGAGCCCGCCGAGCTGCGTCTCGACACCGTTCCCGCCCGCCTGCGCGAGCGCGGCGACCCCGCCGCCGAGATCGACCGCCATCCCGGCTCGCTCGACTCGCTGCTGGAGCTCGCCGACCGCGACGAGCACGAGGGACTCGGCGACGCCCCGTGGCCCCCCCACTTTCGCAAGCAGCGCGGCGAGCCGCGGCGGGTGCAGCCTTCGCGGGCCAAGGTGGAAGAGGGTGTCGGGAGCCAGGAGAGTGGTGAGGCGTCGCGCGCAGGCCGCCCGAACACGGCACGGGGTCGCCGGCAGCCGTCGTCCGAGTCCAGCCCGCCCCCAACGGGCGCTGAGAGGTGAGTGCCACGGCCCTCCCGCTCACCCCCCCGCTGCAGCCACAGCTAGCGCTCTCCCGCAAGGCGCTTCCCGAGGGGGAGATATACGTCTACGAGATCAAGCTCGACGGCTTCCGCTGCCTCGCGTTCGTCGATGGCGAGGATGTCTTCCTGCAGTCGCGCAACGGCCGCCCGCTGGGGCGCTACTTCCCAGAGCTACGCTTCCCCGCCGGGCACTACGTGCTCGATGGTGAGATCGTCCTCCGCGGCGCCGACGGACGCGAGAACTTCGACGCGCTCGGCCAGCGCATCCACCCGGCCACCTCGCGCATCGAGCTGCTCTCGCGCGAGACCCCCGCGGTGTACGTCGCCTTCGACCTGCTCGCGCGCGACGACGACTCCCTGCTGGAGCAGCCGCTCAGCGCGCGCCGCACGGCGCTCGAAGCGCTGCTCGCCGAACCCCGGTTCGAAGGCGCCCCGATCGAGCTGATGCCCACCGCCGACACCGCCGCCGAGGCCGAGCGCTGGCTGCGGGATGCCGAGGGGGCGATCGCCAAGGAGCGCGCCGCCCCCTACCGGCTGGGGGAGCGCCGGGGGATGTTCAAGGTCAAGCGCACCCGCACGATCGACGCCGTCGTGGCGGGGTGGCGCCCGGGCAAGGAGACCGACACCGTGGGTGCGCTGATCCTCGCGCTCTACGACGGCGATGCTCTACGCGTCGTCGGTCACTGCTCCGGGCTCACCGCCGCCGAGAAGCGCCGCCTCGTCGGTTTCCTGGCGCCGTATGAGACGGGCGAGCGCGGCACCGCCGACCCCAGTCGCTGGAGCGCGGGACGCAACCTCGAATGGGTCGAGCTGCGGCCCGAGCTGGTCGTCGAGATCGACTTCGACCACATCTCCGCCGGGCGCATCCGCCACGGCGCCAAGCTGCGGCGCTGGCGCGAGGACAAGGACCCCCGCCAGTGCACGTTCGACCAGCTCCAGTAGGCCCTGTGCGAAGTGAGACTGGGCAGCCAGGTGGCGGCCGATCCGCGAAGGTGGATCCGTGGCGGGTCCACTGGCAACCAGGGGCGGGAAAGGGGCAGTCCCCCCTCCCCGGCCTCCCCCCGAGTTGCCAGCTAGCATCGTCGATGGGATGAGCACAGACAGCGCAACAGTGGGGGAGGAGGAGTACCTGCAGATCCTCTTCTGGCTGCAGGAGGCCGGGCTGCCGATGACCGGCGCCAATGTGGCGCGCGCGATGCAGCTCTCCGCGCCGACGGTCCACGAAATGGTGGGGCGCCTCGAACGCGACGGCTACATCACCCGCGGGCAGAGCCGCACGATCGCCTTCACCGACGACGGCGCCGTCCAGGCCGAGAGCATCGTGCGCCGCCACCGCCTGATCGAGCGCTTCCTCACCG
Source organism: uncultured Solirubrobacterales bacterium (assembly GCA_963814085.1). Classification (GTDB taxonomy): domain Bacteria; phylum Actinomycetota; class Thermoleophilia; order Solirubrobacterales; family Solirubrobacteraceae; genus Palsa-744. Next base: position 487,052 of record CAWFBP010000003.1, read on the forward strand.
ACGTCCTCGGGATCCCCTGGGATGAGGTGCACGAGGAGGCCGAGCGCCTGGAGCATGCGATGTCCCCGGTGCTCGAACAGCGGATGCTCGCCGCGATCGGCGACGCCACCACTTGCCCCCACGGCCACCCGATCGTCGCCGGTGCCCGCGAGACGGGCGTGCCTCTCGCCGACGTGCAGGTCGGTGCCGCAGTACGCGTGCTGCGCTTCGAGAACGAGGCGGAGGACCTGCTGCGCTATCTCAAGGACTCGGGCCTGGCGCCGGGGCTGCGGGGCACGCTCGCCGCCCACGACCGCCGCGAGGTCGTCGTCGAGACGGCCGATCGCCGACGCTGCGCGGTCACCCTCTCGGTGGCCGAGACCGTCTCAGTTGCCGCCGACCCCTCCCCGCCGCCGCGTACCGCGCTACCCGAGCAATTGGTGCTCGGTCAGCAAAGATATGGCAGGTAGTGTTGCGGGCCAGTTGGCCAACGCCGCGGTAAGGGGCGAATCCGGTCCCGAGAGGGAGAAGGCGGTGAAGTAGACCCGGTTCGCTCGCCAGCCCTGCTCGGGATGCCTCTACTGGGCTACACCGCCGCGGGCTGCAGCGAGCGGTAGGCCGCGGCGAGGCGCGCGACGCCCTCTTCGATCTGCTCCGGCGTGACGCCCGAGTAGGCCAGGCGCAGCGTGTTCTCCCCGCCCTCCATGAGGAAGTCGGTGCCCTTCACGAACACCACCCCCAACTCGGCGGCAGCCTTGTGCAGAGCGGCCACGTCGGTGCCTGCGGGCAGCGTCACCCACATGAAGTAGCCGCCCTCCGGCGGGACGAACTCGGCCTCCGGCAGCTCCTTGTGCAGTGCCACCTCGAGTGTGCGCACGCGCTTGGCCAGTGCCGTCCTGACGGTCTCGATCGAGCGCTCCAGCGCGCCCGAGGCGCAGAACTCGTACACGATCGACTGCGCCACCATGTTGGGCGAGATGTAGGTGTTGGTCGCCAGCCGTGCGATCGCCGCGATCAAGTCCGGCGGCCCCACCAGGTAGCCGACGCGGATGCCGGGGCACACGGTCTTCGAGAACGACGAGGCGTACACCACGCGCTCAGGGTCGAGCGAGAGCATTGTCGGTCGCCCCTCGCCGCTGAAGCGCAGATCGACGTAGGGGTCGTCCTCGAACACGGTGAACTCGTGCTCCGCCGCCAGCTCCAGCAGCGCCCGGCGCTTCTCCACGGAGAGCGTGTAGCCGGCGGGGTTCTGGAAGTTGGGGATGATGTGGGCGAGCTTCGGGCGCAGTCCCGCTCCGCGCCTTCCTCCTTTGAGGAACGTTCCGCTCTCCACGTCGGTCGGTGGGACGCGCAGCAACTGCGCCAGCGCGTCGACGTCGATGCCGTCCGTCAGCAGCTCCACCTGGTGCACGCGCGCGCCGCGCTCGCGCAGCGAGAGCAGCGTGCGGTCGTAGGTCGGGCGCTCCACGACCACGTCGTCGCCGGCTTCCACCAGGTGGTCGAACAGAAACGCGTCTGCCTGCATCGAGCCGTTGGTGACCAGCACGCGCTCCGGCGCTACCCCGTGGCGTTCGGCGATCCACGCCCGCAGCCGCGGATAGCCGATCGAGGTCCCGTATGCGGTCGTCCCCGCGGGGTCGTTCGCGAACGCGCGCGTCGACGCCTCGCGCAGGCCCTCGACGTCGACGATGTCGAGCGAGGGGGCGCCGCGGGCGAAGGAGATCGTAGATTCCGCCATCGCGGAGAAGCTTACGCGAACCGAGCCTGGATCCACCGATCCCGGGGTCGCACCGCCGCCGGATGAGCTGGAGGGGTGCCGGCTTGGCCCGTGTGGAATGCCGATCAAGCCTGGGAGACGGTTGGGGGGTTCGGCCCGCGGTCAGGATTCGTCGAACGTCAGCAGCACGCGACCGTCCGCGACCTCGCGAACGCTGAAGCCGCTCTCAACCGTGCGGCGCAGTTCCCGCACCAGCGCGACCGGCGCGGCCAGCCGCATGTCCACCACCGCGTGGCTCGCCTCGAAGCGGCGCACCGACGCCTCGACTACGTACGGCAGGCTTGCCAGTCCCCGCTCGAACGCGCTCAGCGAGGCGATGTCATAGAACGGTCCCACACCCAGCTCGACCCTGCCCTCGAACAGCATGTCCTCCGGCGACTCGGGCGCCGCTGGGATCTCCTCCGCCATGGACTGGACCGCTGGCGGGCGATCCTCCACGGGCGTGGCGCTCGCCGAGGTGGGTACCGACGCGAGGGGGCTCCGTGTAGTGGGGGGGGGCGTGACCGTCCCCGTCGGAGCGGAGGCGGAGGTGAGCCCCGACATCACCCGGCCCAGCAGCGCGTCGTACTCGGCCGCCAGGTCCCGCGCAAAGCGCTCGAGGCGGTCGCGGAAGCGCCGTAGCTCCGCCAGGCTTGCCAGCTGCGCCTCGCTCGGGCGGGGACGCTCCTGGGGCGCCGATCCCCCCTGTGGCTCGCTCTCCTCGTGTGACTCGTCCCGGTCGGCGGGCTCCCGCGTCGCGCGCGCTCGTACGGACTCGGGAGGTCTCATGAACTTCATCGGTTGCCCTGCCTCGGCGGGCGGGGGCTCTGGACCAACTGGCTCTGACGCAGGAGAAGCCGGTGCAGGCGCGGCTGGCGCAGCGTGTGCCGGCGGCGCTAGGGGCGTGATCGGACTCGGCGGTGCGATCGGCGCTGCCGATGCCACTGGCGCCGGCGGCTCGAGCGCCTCGTCCACCAGCCTCCCGCCCGCCGACGGGGGCGATGCCTCGATTGAGTCCGGCGGAGTCGCGTCGGCGAGCTCACGGCGCCTGCCGATCGAGCTCAGCTCGCTCTCCAGCTCACGCAGCTTGCGCTCCAGCTCCGCGAGCGTGCCCGTCACGTCTCCGCTCTGCGGGGCCGCGTCCGGTGCGGCGTCACCCGGCGTACTTGGTCCATTGGCGAAGGTGTCGGTCATCGGGATCGGAGAAGCGGTCTACCGTCCATCCTACTCGGGCGTGACTGGCGCTTACTCAAATAGTGGGCCACATGTTGCGGGTTATAGGTATCCAAGACCTACGCGGTGTATAGCTACCGTTAGACGGCCGGCAAAGGCGCCTCGCTCCCTCACACCCGCTGCGATGACTGCGGTAGTGCGACGTGCTCAGTGGGGAGGGCCGTCAACCGCGCAGGATCTGCACTGCCAGCTCGGCGACCTCGGTGGGGGTACGCCCCACGCGCACGCCCTTCGCCTCCAGCGCCTGCGCCTTGGCGGCGGCGGTGCCCGAGCTGCCCGACACGATCGCTCCCGCGTGGCCCATCTGCTTGCCTGCGGGCGCCGTGAAGCCGGCGATGTAGGCCACCACCGGCTTGGTGACGTGCTCGGCAATGTACTGCGCCGCCTCCTCCTCCGCCGAGCCGCCGATCTCGCCCGCCAGCACGATCAGCTCCGTCTCCGGGTCGGCCTGGAAGAGCTCGATCACATCCACGAACGACGACCCCGGCACCGGATCGCCGCCGATCCCGACGATCGAGCTGTTGCCAAAGCCCGCCCGCGCGATCTCGTTGCCGATCTGGTAGGTGAGCGTGCCCGAGCGCGACACCACGCCGACGTTGCCCTCCTTGAAGAAGGAGGCGGGAATGATGCCCACGTTGGCCTTGCCCGGGGAGAGGATCCCCGGGCAGTTCGGGCCGATCAGGCGAGTTTTTGGAACCCCACCCACCCGGTCGCGCTTCAGCGTGTTGTACACCCGTAGCTCGTCGTGCGCGGGAATCCCCTCGGTGATCGCGATCACCAGCTCCACGCCGGCCGTCGCGGCCTCGAGGATCGCGTCGGCTGCGAACCGCGGGGGGACGAAGATCATCGCCGTGTTCGGCTGCTGCGCGGCCATCGCCTCCGCCCAGCTATCGAACACCGGGATGCCCTCGACGTCCTGGCCGCCCTTGCCGGGCGTCACCCCGCCGACCACATTGGTGCCGTAGCGGCGGTTGTTGAGCGTGTGGAAGGAGCCCTCCTTGCCGGTGACCCCGGCGACCGCCAGACGGGTGCCCTTGTCGACCAATACCGACATCAGATTTGTCCTTCCGCGGGCATCGGAGCATCGAGCGGCGTGATCGGGAGGGGCATCAGCTCTGCCCCTTCGCCAGTGCCACGACCTTCTCCGCGGCCTCGTTCATCGTCGCCGCAGGATGCACGTTTGGCAGCGCCGCTTCGCTCAGCAGCTCGCGTCCGGCCACGTCGTTGGTGCCATCAAGGCGCACAACGAACGGCACCGACGGCTCCAGCTCCTCGAACGCGGCGATCAGCCCTTTCGCCACCTCGTCGCAGCGGGTGATCCCACCGAAGATGTTGAACAGCACCGCCTTCACGCGAACGTTTGAGAGGATCAGCTCGACCGCCTGCTTGATCTTCGCCGCGTCCGAGCCGCCGCCCGCGTCGAGGAAGTTGGCGGGGCTGCCGCCGGCTTGGGCGACCACGTCGAGCGTCGACATCACGAGACCGGCGCCGTTGCCAAGGATGCCGATGTCGCCGTCGAGCGCCACGTACTGCACGCCCTGTTCCTTCGCGCGGCGCTCGATCGGATCTTCGTTCTCGGCGTCGGAGAGGCCCTGGTTGTCCGGGTGGCGGTAGAGCGCGTTGCCGTCGAGCGAAACCTTCGCGTCTAGCGCCTTGACCTGTCGTTCGGGGGTGACGATCAGTGGGTTGATCTCTGCCAGCGTCGCGTCCTCCGCCATCCACACCTCGTACAGCGCCACCAGCGCACCGGCGACCCCCGCGACCACGTCGGCGTCGGCCTGCCCGTCGGTGGCGATCTTTACGGCCTCCTCGCGCGAGAGGCCCTGCAGTGCGTCCACGTGATGGCGCACCAGCTTCTCGGGAGTCTTCTCCGCCACCTCTTCGATGTCCACGCCCCCCTCGGTGCTGAACATCACCAGCGGCTGCTTGGCCTGCCGGTCGAGCAGCACCGAGGCGTAGTACTCGCTCGCGATGTCACTCGCGTGCTCGATCCACACCTTGCGCACGGTGTGCCCGTGGATGTCCATGCCGAGGATGTTGCCGGCGTGCTTGCGCACCTCGGCCTCGTCGCCCGCCAGCTTCACGCCGCCTGCCTTGCCGCGCCCGCCGATCAGCACCTGAGCCTTGACCACCACGGGATAACCCACCTCGGCGGCCGCCGCGATGGCGTCCCCGACGGTCGTGACCACCTTCCCGGGGGACACGGCCAATCCGTGGCGGGCAAACAGCTGCTTGCCCTGATACTCGAGCAGGTCCATAGCGGCGCGGGACTCTAACTCAATCGGGCGTGACTGCGCGGCGATCCCCCGGCGCGGCATAATGCCCGCGCGATGCCTCTGCCCAAGAACGTCACCTTTGTCACATTCGATGTATACGGAACGCTGATCGATTGGGAGAGCGGCGTGTACGACGCGTTCGCCAAAGAGGCCGAGCGCGATGGCATCACGCTCGACCGCGTCGAGCTGCTCGGGCTCTTCCATGAGATCTCCCGCGAAATCGAGGCCGGCTCCTACGAGCTCTACGCGGAGGTTCTGCGGCGCACTGCCCTGGAGATCGCCAAACGTCTCGACTGGCCGCTTGAAACCTCGCGCTCGGGCTTCCTACCCGACTCGGTGCAGCGCTGGATGCCCTTCAAGGAAACGCCGATCCAGCTGCAGAAGCTCGCCAAGAAGTACAAGCTCGGCCTGCTCTCCAACATCGACGACAAGCTGCTCGGCCAGACACGGCGCCACATCCCGATCGACTTCGACCTCGTCGTCACCGCCCAACAGGTGCGCTCCTACAAGCCCGACCTCGCCCACTTCACCGAGTGCGCTCGGCGGATCGGCAGCAAGAAGGGGTGGGTGCACATCGCCTCCAGCCACCACCACGACGTCGAGCCCTGCCTCAAGCAGCGGGTCCCGGTAATCTGGGTCAACCGCAACAAGGAGACGCTCGACCCGTCGCAGAAAAAGCCCACCGCGGAGGTCCCCAACCTGCGCGAGGCCGCAAAGCTGCTCGGCGTATCCTGAGTGGCTGTGCGGGTGCTCGCCCTGCACCCGGATGTGCTGGTGGCCACCAGCGCGATTTGGCAGACCAACTGTGTCGTGGTGCGCGGCCAGATGCATGCCCACGGCGACGAGGCACTAGGCGGTGGCGCGGCGAGAGGCGAGGCAGGGGTGGAGGATAGACACCCGCATGCGCAGGGATTGGGCTATGAGACCTTCCTCGTCGACTCCCCAGTCCTTCCCGATGAGCTCGACGCCCTGCCGGCTCTGCTCGAACAGGCCCAGTTCCGGCCCCCCAGCGGGCTGGTAGCGACGCACGGCGACTGGGACCATCTGCTGGGCCCACTCGCGTTTGCAGGCGTGGCGCTAGGCTGTGCGCAGAGCACCGCCGAACGGATGCGCGCGACGCCGGGAGAGGTACAGCGCGAGCTGCGCGCGTTCGACGAGCAGTACCTGATCGAGCGCCCCCGGCCCCTGGCGCTGGGTGCCGTCCAGGCGCTGCCCGTCCCGGGGCGCTGCGGGCTCGGCGAGCGCGAGCTGGAGTTGCACCCGGCCGAGGGGCACACCGAGGACGGAATGGCGCTGTGGATTCCATGGGCACAGGTGCTGCTCGCCGGGGACTACCTGTCGAGTGTCGAGATCCCCACCCTGGGCGACCCTTCGGCGGTACCAGGCCACACCGGGAGACCACTTGAGGACTATCTTGCGACGCTGGAACGGCTGCGGCCACTGGTGGAAGAGGCTGAGCGCGTGGTGCCCGGTCACGGGCCGGTGCTGGATTCAGCGGGGGCGCTGGTGATCCTGAAGGAGGACCTCGCCTATCTCCACGCCCTCGCCGAGCATGGTGCCAAGGCCGAGATCCCACCCGGGCGGCGCACCGCGTTTCAGCTGGGTCTGCACCGAGAGAACGCGGCCCGCGTCGGCAGCTGAGCTGGTCGCGCCCCATCGATCTTGCATTGAGGAGGGCCTTGCTCCCGGTCACTTGCGAAAGGGGCATTGGTCCCGATGGTCACTTGCGAAAGCTGATGACCGCGCTGTCGTGGCTCCTCCGCCCGAGCCCGGTGAGGAAGCGGGTGTGCCACTCGGTGATCCCGGCTTGCGCGAGCAGGCGGCCGAGGCGGTTGAGCGAGTAGTGGTTCATCTGCATGTGTGGGTACGACCACGCCCTTCCTCGCGCCACGTTGACGAGGTTGTAGGCAAACGGCACCGTCTTCATCGTCCAGTGGAACGCTCCAGCGGCCGGATGGGTGGGGCGCAGTGCAACCTGGATCGATCCAACCCCGCCGGGGCGCAGGCCGCTCACAAGTGTGGAAAAGATCCGCTCGCCCTCGCGTACCGGTATGTGCTGGAAGACCAGGAACGAGTGCACGAGGTCGTAGGCGCCGCTCAGCTCGCCGAGCCGCTCGGCCGGCACCCACTCCACGTTGTGCAGGCGCAGGCGCGCGCCGTTGCTCGCGGCCTCGCGCAGCATCGAGGGCGACACGTCGACGCCGTACACGCGCTCGCAGCGCTCCGCCAGGGGCAGCGTCAGCCGCCCGACGCCGCAGCCGAAGTCGAGCGCCGCCCGGCGCTCGAAGCCGGCTCCCACAAGCGACTCGATGGCCTCCAGCGACTCGGCGACATGCCGGCGACCGCTATCGAAGAAGCGTTCTCGCGCCGCCTCGTCGAAGCGGGAGTGGTGGAAGTCGGGCTCGGATAGCACCCCGTAGTAGGGATCGAGCGCCCCATAGCGCTCCCACTGTCTGGCCGGGTCGTAGACCATTGCGATTTCCCTCACCTCCTGGCCCGCTCAAGGTCGCTCACCGGACGCCCACGGCCTGTTTGGAGCGCTCCGGCCCGTGGCCCGACAGGCCGAGGATAGATAGTTGGCAAGAGGGTTCTCCATGGGTCGCGTCAGCCGTAGTAGCGCGAGATCACCAGCAGCTGGCTGAAGAGATCGTGCGCCAATACCAGGCTGACGATCGCCACGCCCGCGATTGGCCCCCAGCGTCGCCCCGCGCCGCGCGCTGCCAACGCCAGCGCGACTCCCCACAGCGCGAGCATCGGCAGTAGATAGCGCGGCTCGTCGTACTCGCCAGGGATCTTGTGAGCGTATTCGTCGGCGCCGATCAGAATGAGCAGCCCCAGCCCCATTGCCGCATAGACGGCGAGCTCCAGCGCCCGGCTCGTGAGCGCGCTGCGATACACGACGAGCGCCCTCGCCAGCAGCAGCGCCAACAGCCCTGCCGGAATCAGTGCGACGGTGTACACCCAGCTCGGGAACGTGGTGTCCAGCCAGCCATACAGCCCCACCAGCCCGTTGAACCAGAACGCACGCGTGGTGAGGAGGCCGTGGAAGTCCGCGCTCATGCCGGGAAGCCGCGGGAGGTAGAGCTGCCAGATGTAGCTGATCTCGCCGGGGATCGACCCCCCTTTGCCACCGTAGGCGAGGAACGGCGAGAAGGAGCCGGCGAGCGGCTTGCCGGAGAGGGCGTTGGCGATGCCGTACAGCAGGATCGGGCTCGCGCCGATGCCGAGCGCGAGCGCGAGGCAGCGGCGGGCGTTCTGCCTCGAGGCGCGCAGCTCGATTGCGCACAGTGCTAGTACCCCCAGGAGCGCACCGGGCAGCAGACCGAGGAAGTTGAGCTTGGTGGTTACACCCACGGCGAGCACGGCGCCGGTCGCGGCCGCCAGCCGCGGCGTGATCCCGCGGCGGAATCCCCGCGCCAGGCAGTAGAAGAGCGCCGCCGAGACCGCGAACAGCATCGCGTCGGGGTTGACCGCGCCCGACATCATGCCAAGCAGCGGTGTGAGCGCGACGCCGAGGCCGCCGACCGTCCACGCCCACCGCGCCCCGGGGAGCGCCTCGCGCACGAACAGGAAGGCAAACAGCGCCGTCACGCCGCCCATCAGTGCCGAGAACAGCCGCATCAAAGCGTCTTGGTCGAGCAGGTTGCCGACCGATGCAAGAGCGTACGGGATCGTCTCGAGCGCGTAGTACAGCGGCGGCTGAGACGCCGACACCCCGGTCCCGCCTCCGGATGCTGTGCGCGCGAGCGGCTTGGCGAGATCGCTTTCCAGCGTGTGCTGCTGTACTGGTGTGGAGATCGTGCCCTGTTCGGAGTGGTAGCGCACCTGTGAGTAGCGCAGGTCGCTGAGCACCGTGTACTCGGCCGGCGGGAAGGCTTCGGCATTCGAACGGGGCAGGCTCCCGGTTTCGGCCAAGAGCTGCACGTAAGCGAAGTGGGAGGGTTCGTCGGGGATCTCAAACGGGGGCGAGATCACCGACCAGCAGGCGGCGTTCAAAAACGCCACGAGCGCGCACACCCACGCGGCCCGCGGTATCCGGCGCAGCTGTCCGCCCAGCGGTGGCCCAAGCCGTTGCTGCGCGCCGGGGGCCCGTTTGCGCATCGCGCGGCGACGGATATCCTGCGCGCCGCGCGTGAACGACCTTGCCCCGACGGCCGGGGCGATGGACGTCTCGCCCTGCCGAGGCCTGCCCTTCACGGGCGCGGACGTCTTCCCCGGCGCGGATCTCTTCGTCGCGGGCGTCTTCTTCACGAGCGCGGACGTCTTCATGGGTGCGGACGTCTTCTCGGGCACCGTCTTCTCGGGTGCGGATGTCTTCTTCACGGGCGCCGACGTCTTCGATGCGGAGCGCCTGCTCATCGCAGCTCCTTCACCACCAGCCACGAGGAGAGCGCGATGAAAGACGCTGCGAACGCCATCACGAGAAGCGCGTCCCACGCGCCGCTTGCCGCGTGGCCAAGCCCGAGACGCCGCGCGACCGCGGTCGCCTGCGACCACCACGAGCTGCCGCCCGGATGGAGGTATTCGATGCCCATCCGCCCCGGCAGGGTTTGTTTCCCCGACCTCGCCGCCAGCGCGTGGCCGGTCGGCGATCCCCGCATCACGACGGTCCCGTTCATCAGCGCCATCGCAAAGCAAACCTTCACCGGTGCCAGGGTGTGTGGCAGCGGCTGCACGGGAACCGTTACCGAGGCGTTCGACCAACCGGGTTGGGTCGCGCCGCGCGTGACCACGCGGGAGCGCGAGAACACCTTCACCGCCACCCGGGGGCCGACCGCCGCGGTTAGGCTCAGGCGCAGTGCGGTCGTGCCACGCGGCAGCGTTTCGCCCCCCTGGCAGGCGGATGCCGGCTTGGCGCTGCTCACCAGTGTGTGTTCGGTGGCCACTCCCCCCCGCGCGACCGTGAGCGGCACATGCGCGAGGGTGAGCACGAAGGCGAGCGCGATTAGCGCCAACCCGACCCCCAGCGCCACCTTGATCCTCATCAGCGGCGCCGCAGCCCGATGATGCTCAGCAGGAACGAGGCGAAGATGACCTGGATGCCCAGCACCATCAGCGTCGCCGCGAGGATCGCGAGGCGCTCCTCGGAGAGGCTGCCGAAGCCGTGCCGCACCCACTCGAGCACGATGCCCGCAAGGATCGTCAGCCCCACCGCGGCGATCGCACCGCCGAGCAGCAGGCCGTGCTCGAGCCGGTAGCGCGCCCACATGCGCTCAAACCACGGGTCGCGCTCGCCCATGAAGCAGATTCCGTAAGTGCGGGCGCACAGCCCGAGCGTTACGACCTGCGTGCCGACGATCAGCAGCAGCGAGCCACCGATCAGCGTGTGCACTTCCCAACGGCGGCCAAGCACATCGACATGTGCCAGCACCATCGCGCAGATCAGGCTTCCCAGCGTCGCCATCGCCGTGCCCGGGAAGATGAAGAGGTGCCTGGGCGAGTGCATCATCAGGTAGCGCAGGTGCCGCCAACCATCGCGGAAGCTCGAGAGCTTCGACTCGCCTCCGCGCGGGCGGTATTCGATCGGTAGCTGATCGATCTCCAAGCCCGCCTTCGCCGCGCGCACGACCATCTCAGAGGCGAACTCCATGCCACTTGTACGTAGGTCCATGCGCTCGAGGTGCTCGCGACGGAACGCGCGCATCCCGCAGTGCGCATCGTTGACGCCGGTATGGAAGAGCAGGTTCAGCAGGCGCGAGAGCAGCGGGTTGCCGATATAGCGGTGGTGCCACGGCATCGCGCCCGGCTGGATGTTCTGCATCCGATCGCCGATCACCATGTCCGCCCCAGCTTCCAGCGCGGCGAGGAAGCGGGGGATCTCGTTGAAGTCGTAAGTGAGGTCGGCGTCCGCCATCAGGATGTACCTCCCGCGCGCGGCGCCGAACCCGGCCAGGTAGGCGCTGCCGTAGCCGCGCACCGGCTGGTGGATCACCCTCGCGCCCGCAAGCTCGGCCAGCCCGGCGCTGCCGTCCACGGACCCATTGTCGGCGACGACCACCTCGCCGGCGATCCATGCCGCCGCCATCGCGGCGCGCGCGGTGGAGACGCACTGCTCGATGTTCTCTGCCTCGTTCAGGCAGGGGATCACCACTGACATCAGGCAGGGTGGCTCGCCGTGGCTCTCGGCGAGGCGTGCGTCTGTGGTGGTTGTGCTCATCTCGGCATGGTGGATCGGTCCGCGCGGGCGGACGTTTCGCGTGCGTCGGCATGCTGGAACCGACCGATCGAACGTTGTCCGATCGCCGAGAGAGGGTCAAACGGTTGTTGCAACGCGCCGTATCGGCGGGGCTAGGTCCGCCCGCGGTGTCTCCGATCGGCGCCGGCCGGGCGCTACGCGGCTACTCGGGGCTCTTGATCGTGGCGATCGGGGCACCCGCGGCGATCGCGGCGCCCTCGGCGATCGGCAGCTCGGCGATCACGCCGCTCTTGTGGGCGGTGATCTCGTTCTCCATCTTCATCGCCTCGATGATGCACAGTAGCTGCCCCTCCTGCACGGTGTCGCCCTGTTTGACGAGCACCTTCCACATGTTGCCCTGCAGGGGGGAGGGCAGGATATCGGCCCCGCCCGCCCCTCCCGCCGCCGCCGACTTCCGCTCCCCGCGACGCGGGGCACGGCGTCCGCCGGTCGCGCCCGATCCGTTCAGCGCTCCGTCTCCGGCGAGGCCATTGGCCGCGCCGGCAGGGGGGCCGACCACCTTCACGTCGAAGCGCCTGCCCGACACCTCCACCGTGTAGGACTGCTCGACCTTCTCCAGCTCCTGCTCCCCGGCGTCGGCGGCTGGGTCCTTCCGCTCGAACGCCAGCGTCTTGAGCCAGGCGCGGTCCTCCAGCAGGTCCCTGCAGGTCTCCCCGCGCGCCCACTGGTCGGTCGCCAGCAGCGCTTGGTGGAAGGGGATCAGCGTGCGCAGACCCTCGATCTCGTATTCGCCGAGCGCGCGCAGCATCCGTCGGGTGGCCTGCTCGCGGTCGGCGTCCCACACGATCAGCTTCGCCACCATCGGGTCGTACATCGGCGACACCTCGCCGCCCGCGCCGACGCCCGAGTCGACGCGCACGCCGGGCCCCGTGGGCTCTTTGTAGCGGCCGATCTTGCCCGGCGCCGGGGCGAAATTCTTGGAGGCGTCCTCGGCGTTGATGCGGCACTCGATCGCGTGGCCGCGCAGGCTCACGTCCTCCTGTGCGTAGGAGAGCGGCTCGCCGGCGGCGGCGCGGATGCCCTCCTTGACGATGTCGATACCGGTGGTCATCTCCGTCACGCAGTGCTCCACCTGCACGCGTGTGTTCATCTCCAGGAAGAAGTACTCCGGCTCGGCGCCTCCAGCGCCTCCCTGCGCGCCCGCGGGGAGGGCCAGCAGCCCCTCGATCGTGCCGGCGCCGACGTAGTCCACGGCGCGTGCCGCCTCCACCCCGATCTTGCCGATCCGCTCGCGCATCTCGGCGTCCACCACCCACTCCGGTGCCGGGGACTCCTCGATCACCTTCTGGTGGCGGCGTTGGATCGAGCAGTCGCGCTCGCCGAGGTGGATCACGTTGCCGTGCCGATCGGCCAGCACCTGCACCTCCACGTGGCGAGGGTCGTGCAGGTAGCGCTCCAGGTAGACGGTCGGGTCCGAGAAGAACTTCTCGCCCTCGCGGCTGGCTCCCTCGAAGGCGCTCTCGAGCTCCTCTTCGGTGAGCGCCACCCGGAAGCCCTTACCGCCGCCGCCGCCCGCGGCCTTGACGGCCACCGGGAACCCGATCTCGCCCTTGGCGATCTCCAGCGCCTCGGCGACCGTGCCCACCGGCTTGGTCGTCCCCGGCACGATCGGCACGCCCGCGGCCTGCATCAGCTCGCGAGCCCGTGTCTTCGAGCCCATCGCCTCGATCGCGCTCGGCGGCGGCCCGATGAACACCACCCCCGCGTCGGCGCACGCCTGTGCGAACGGGGCGTTCTCCGCGAGGAAGCCGTACCCCGGGTGGATCGCCTCCGCGCCCGAGCGCGCTGCCGCGTCGAGGATCTTCTCGACGCTCAGGTAGTTCTCCGCCGCCGGCCCCCCGCCGAGGTTGTAGGCCTCCCCGGCCCGCCCCACGTGGAGGGCATCGCGGTCGTGCTCGGAGTACACCGCCACCGAGGCGATGCCCAGCTCCTCGAGAGCTCGCACTATGCGCACGGCGATCTCGCCTCGGTTGGCCACAAGCACCTTCGTAAACATGGAGGGCCGGCAGATTACCACCCGGTTAGGCAGGCACCCGCGCCCGGGGTAAGCGCTCCACAGACCCCGGACGCGGGCCGCGGCACCGCCCTGGCGCGCTCTCGCGCTCGGTGCCCCTGCCGGCGGACGGCCTTCGGGCCGCCGCCACCCTCCTCTATCGGCGGCGGCGTCCCGAGGGTTCTGCTTATTCAATCAACGTAGAACCTGCGCCTACGCGGGAGCGCTCAGATGTAGCCGGATGTTCGACTCTGGGTTTGCTGACCCTTGCGGCTTTGGGGCGCCGTCTCTCCTGGTTCTGGGCTGGCCCCCCCAGGGCTTTCGATCGTTGGCCCCCCAGGCTCGGCGGCGTTTCAGGCGGTACCGACCATCCCCGCGCCGACCGTCTCGTTGGTGGCCTCATCGATCAGGATGAAGCTGCCCGTGCGACGGTTGGAGCGGTAGGGGTCGAACGCGAGTGGGGTGCTGGTGCGCAGGCGCACCCTGCCGATGTCGTTGAGCGCCAGCTGCTCGGGGGCGCTGGCGCGCTCCAGCGTGTGCACGTCCACCACGTCTTGGAGCTCGTCCACGATCGCCGTCGCGCCACGCGTGGTGTGCTTGATCACATACCGACCCCCCGCGCGCAGCGGGCGCTCGTTCAGCCAACACACGTCCGCCTGAAGTTCTCTGCTCACCGTGGGTGCCTCCTCGGCGCGGCAGATCAGCTCGCCGCGCGAGACGTCCAGCTCGTCCTCCAGGCGCAGCGTCACCGACATCGGCGCCTGCGCCTCCTCGAGCTCGCCCTCGTACGTGTCGATCGCGGCGATCCGCGTTTGCAGGCCGCTCGGCAGCGCCACCACCTCCTCGCCGACGCGCAGCGCTCCGCTCGCCAGCTGCCCGGCGTAGCCGCGGTAGTCGCCGCTCTCGCCCGAGCGGGTGGCACCATTTGCTGGGCGGATCACCCACTGCACCGGGAAGCGCGCCTGCTTGTCGTAGGGGTGGTCGTATGCCACCTCCACCTCCTCCAGGAACTCGAGCAGCGGCTGGCCCTCATACCACTTCATTCGAGGCGAGCGCTCCACCACGTTGTCGCCCTCCAGCGCGGAGATCGGGATGTACGAAGTCTGCGTGTTCCGCGGGTTCTTGCCGCCGCGCAGCTTACGCGCAAACGCCTCGAACTCCTCCACCAGCTCCTCGTAGCGCTCGCGCGAGTAGTCAACCAGGTCCATCTTGTTGATCGCCACCACCATCTGCGGGATGCCCAGCAGCGCGCTGATGAACGCGTGGCGCTTGGACTGCTCCAACACACCCCTGCGCGCGTCGATCAGCACCACCGCCACGTCCGCCGTCGAGGCGCCGGTCACCATGTTGCGCGTGTACTGCTGGTGGCCGGGGCAGTCGGCGATGATGAACCGCCGCCGCGCTGTGGCGAAGTAGCGGTAGGCCACGTCGATCGTGATCCCCTGCTCGCGCTCCGCGCGCAAGCCATCGGTCAGCAGCGCCAGGTCGAGCGTGCCCGACCCGCCGCGCCGCGCGCTCGCCTGCGCCACGTGCTCCAGCTGGTCCTCGAACACCTGCTTGGAGTCGTACAGCAGGCGCCCGATCAGCGTGCTCTTGCCATCGTCCACCGAGCCGGCGGTGGTGAAGCGCAGCAGGTCCAACGTCACTAGAAGTACCCGGCCTTCTTGCGGTCCTCCATCGCGGCCTCCGACACGCGGTCGTCGGCGCGCGTCTCTCCCCGCTCGGTGATCCGTGTGGCGGCGATCTCCACCACCACTTCCTCGAGCGTCGCCGCCTGCGAGCGCACGCCGCCGGTGCAGCTCATGTCGCCCACCGTGCGGTAGCGCACCATCTCCGAGCTCACCTGCTCGCCGTCGATCAGCTCCACGCCCTCGCGCCACGCGTACAGCATCCCGTCGCGGCTGAACACCTCGCGCTCGTGCGCGAAGTAGATCGAAGGCACCTCCAGCTGCTCCTGGGAGATGTACTCCCACACGTCGAGCTCGGTCCAGTTCGACAGCGGGAACACGCGCACGTTCTCGCCCTTGCGGATCCGCCCGTTGTAGAGGTTCCACAGCTCCGGGCGCTGGTTCTTGGGGTCCCACTGCCCGAAGTCGTCGCGGAACGACATGATGCGCTCCTTCGCCCGTGCCCGCTCCTCGTCGCGCCGTGCGCCGCCGAACGCCGCGTCGAAGTCGTGCTGGGCAATCGCGTCCAGCAGCGTCACCGTCTGGAGGCGGTTGCGCGAGGCCCGTGGCCCCGTCTCCTCCACCGCGCGCCCGCTGTCGATCGACTCCTGCACGCTCGCCACGATCAGCTGCTCCCCCAGTTCCGCCACGCGGCGGTCACGGAACTCGATCACCTCGGGAAAGTTGTGGCCGGTGTCCACGTGCATCAGCGGGAACGGGAACGGCGCCGGTCGAAACGCCTTCTCCGCGAGGCGCAGCAGCACGATCGAGTCCTTGCCGCCGCTGAACAGCAGCACCGGGCGCTCGAGTTCCGCGGCGACCTCGCGCATCACGTGGATCGCCTCGCTCTCCAGCGCGCGCAGATGACTGAGCTGGGGGCGCTCCGCGACGCTCACTATCACTCCGCTCGATCCGCCGTACATGCTTCCTCGTCGTTCATCGCACTGCCTCGACCACGTGCAGGCCGCACTCGGTCTTCTCGGTGCCCGCCCACCTACCCTCGCGGCCGCTGCCGGGCAGCGTGCACGGCTCGCAGCCGATCGAGGCGTACCCCTGGTCGTGCAGGGGGTTGTATGGCAGCTCGCGCTCGTGGATGCGACGCCACAGGTCCTTCTCGGTCCAGAGTGCCAGCGGGTTGTACTTCCACAGGCCCCTGCCGTCGTCATGTTCGGTCAGCTCCGTCTGCTCACGCGTCGGGCCCTGCTCGCGACGGATGCCGGTGATCCAGCCCTCGGCTCCGTCGAGCGCGCGCTCCAGCGCGGCGACCTTCGCCTGCGAGCAGCAGTGCTCGGCCCCGCTCCAACGATCTCCCTCCGGAGCGCTTGCGTCGAACACCTCGACGGCGATCCCGAAGCGCTCCTCGAATGCCCGCCAGGTTTTGAGCGTCTCCTCGAACAGCACTCCGGTGTCGATCGTCACGATCCTCACCTGCTCGCCGCCGTCGATCTGCAGCAGCTCGTCGATCAGTACCGACTCCTCCTTCTGGAAGGAGCACAGCAGGACGGCCCCGCTGCCGTGGCGCTCGACGGCCTCGCGCAGCGTGGCGCGCAGGCTCTCCCGTTGGCCGGGCTCGCCGGTGGGTCCCGGGGGGGCCGAGGCCGAGGCCCCGGGGGCCACGGCCGAGGAAGCCGGCGCGGACGTGGTGTCGCTCAGACCGCGCACTCGCCCTCTCCCCGGATCACTTCGAAGGGAACGTTGCGGTTCCAGTCGATGAACTGGCCCATCGTCTCCAGGCCGAACTCCGCCGGCAGGGACAGGTCCTTGACGAGTGCTTCCAGCTCCGGCGTGCCCACGCGCTGCACGAAGGCACCCCACTCCTCGCCATCCTCGCGCGTGGACTCGTAGTGGCGCAACCACCGCTCCACGGCATCCGGCACCCGCTTGGACGGCAGGCGCGCCTTCAGGCGCAGGCCGAACGCGATCTCCCTACCTTCGAAGGCCCCGCCGACGTGCGGGATGTAGGCGGGGATCGTGTGCTCGCCGACTTTGATCGACGCGCCCGTGAAGCCGATCGCGCCCACGTGGTGCTGGCCGCACCCGTTGGGGCAGCCGCTGATCTTGATGTGGATCGCGCGCGTCAGGGGGTCGGAGATGTTCATCGCTTCGATCCGCTCCTGCACCGCCTGGTTGAGCCCCATCGAGGAGGTGATCCCGAGCTTGCACGAGTCCGTGCCTGGGCACGACACGACGTCGTCGATTTCACGCGAGCCCGCGTCGCCGAGGCCGAGCTCGCTCAGCGCGCGCCACACGTCGTAGGCGCTCTCGTGGCGCACCCACCGCAGCACGAGGTTCTGCTGCACCGTGGTGCGCGCATACCCACCGGAGTGCTCGCGCACGATCGCCGCCAGCCCGCGGAACTGCTCGGGGGTGAGGTCGCCGCGGGTGATCTTCGCCTCGACCGTGACGAAGCCCTCCTGCTTCTGCTCGCGCACGTTGGCCGCCCGCCAGCGCTCGAACTCCGAGAGGTCCCCGTTGGGGCTGCCGTACGTCGTGGGCGGCGCCGGCGCGGACTCGCGCTCGTCGTCGAGGAACAAACGGTGCTCGACCGAGAAGTCCCGTTCGCCCACCCACTCGCCCTCGAGCTCCTCCTCCACCTGGCGGCGCAGCTCGTCGATCCCGTACTTGTCCACGAACACCTTGATCCGCGCCCGCGCGCGGTTGGCGCGCAGCCACTCCTGGCGGTCGAAGATGCGGAAGACGGCCTCGGCGATCTTCAGGTACTCGCCGTCGTCGAGTCCCACCCACTCGTACAGCACCGGCGCTTTGCGAGGCATGATCGAGGTGCCGCCGCCGACCAGCATCTGCGCCCCGCGCACCTCGCCGGGGTGGGCGGGATCGTCAGACCCGCGCACGCGCGCACGGAAGGCGATGTCGTGGATTTCGCTGATCGCCCGGCCCGGCTCGCTGGCGTCGAAGGCGGTCTTGATCTTGCGCGGCATCGCCTGCGTGGTGGGGTGGCGCACGAAGTAGCGCACGTACGCCCCCGCGTAGGGGGTCATGTCGAACAGCTCGTCGTTCGCCACCCCCGCCCATGGGTCGCCGGTGACGTTGCGCACCGTGTTGCCGCACCCCTCGCGGCTGGAGAGTCCCGCCTCGCCCAGCTCGCGGATCGCCCGCTCGGCGTCCGGCAGCGGGATGTGGTGCATCTGGATGTTCTGGCGCGTCGTGACGTGCCCCTTGTTGAGCGGCACGTACTTCTCGATCACGTCGGCGAACTTCTCCAGCTGCTCGGGGGTGATCCCCCCGAACGGCAGCTTCACGCGGATCATCTGCACGTCGGCCTGGCGCTGCCCGTACACACCCTGCTTGAGGCGGAACTTGATGAACTCGTCCTCCGGCGTCTGCCCCTCCAGGAATTTCACGGCCTCGGTCTTGAAGTCGTCGAACTCCCGCTGCAGGATCGGGATCACGT
This sequence comes from uncultured Solirubrobacterales bacterium, assembly GCA_963814085.1. Taxonomy (GTDB): domain Bacteria; phylum Actinomycetota; class Thermoleophilia; order Solirubrobacterales; family Solirubrobacteraceae; genus Palsa-744. The sequence continues at coordinate 505,564 of CAWFBP010000003.1, forward strand.
GGCCAGGCACGTTCTGTAGGATCTCCGGATCCTCCAGCGTGCCGCGGGGGGCGGTGGGTACTGCCGTTGGCTCCATCTACGGGACCTCCTGATCCGGCTTCTCGGGGTGCTTGCTGCTGGTGCTCTTGCTGGCTGTCGCTGACTGCGGGGCGTCTGCTGGCCGAGGCTGCTTCGACCAGGTTATCGGCGGCTGTCGAGATTTGGCCCTAAAGGCTAGCGGCTTTTGGGTATTTATCCAGAACGAGAGTTGGGTGGCTGTGAAGGAACTGCTCATGGGCCCGCCGGGGCGAGCGCGAGCCTGCTTATTCCCAGGGGTGTGGGTCGCCCCAGTCGGATGGCCACTCGTCTTCGCGCCCGACGCATTCGAGCATCGCCATGCGGGTCCACAGGTCGCGGCGCTCCGCCGCCGGCGCCAGCTGCGGGGCGGTGTCTCTCATGAAGCGCTCCAGCGCCGCGACCACCGCGGCGGCCTCCTGCGGCGAGGCGGCAGGTGCTGGCCGAAACGGGGATGCTGGCCAAAACGGGGACTCACGCCGGAGGCGCGTGTCTCCCGGCTTCGGTAACTCCAGCTGCGGGCGGCGGTTGACCATCGTCGGCCCATGATAGTTCGGCGGGGCGCGCCGCCGCATCCAAATGTTCCCGTGCTTGGCGTGTTGCCCACGGGGGCGTACTCCGGTGCGTGCGCCCCTACAGCGGGATGTTCCCGTGCTTGCGCTTGGGCCCCGGCTCGCGCTTGGTCTCCAGAGTACGCAGCGCGGTGATCAGCCGCGGGCGGGTCTCGTGGGGGACGATCACATCGTCGATGTAGCCCCGTTCGGCGGCGGTGTAGGGGTTGGCGAAGCGCGCCTTGTAGTCGTCCATCAGCGTCTTGCGCCGCTCCTCGGGCGTGGGGGAGCCGGCGATGTCGCGACGGTAGATGATGTTGACGGCCCCCTCCGGCCCCATCACCGCGACCTCGGCGGTCGGCCAGGCGAAGTTGAAGTCGGCCCCGAGATGCTTCGAGGACATCACGTCATAGGCGCCGCCGTAGGCCTTGCGCGTGATGATCGTCACCTTCGGCACCGTGGCCTCGGCGAAGGCGTACAGCAGCTTGGCGCCGTGGCGGATGATCCCGCCCCACTCCTGCGCGGTGCCAGGCAGGAAGCCGGGGACGTCGCAGAAGGTGAGCAGCGGGACGTTGAAGGCGTCGCAGGTGCGCACGAAGCGGGCGGCCTTGGCGGAGGCGTCGATGTCGAGCACGCCCGCCAGCTGGTTGGGCTGGTTGCCCACGATCCCCACCGTCCAGCCATCCATCCGTGCGAAGCCGCAGATGATGTTCTTGGCGTGGTGTTCGTGCACCTCCAGGAACTCACCGTCGTCGACGATCAGTCGCACGACGTCGCGCATGTCGTAGGGCTTGTTGGGGTTGTCCGGGATGACGTGGTCGAGCTCCTCGTCCATCCGCAGCGGGTCGTCGGTGGGCTGCACGCGCGGGGGCGTGCCGAGGTTGTTGGAGGGCAGGAAGCTCAGCAGGTAGCGGCAATCCTCCAGGCAGGCGTCCTCGTCCACGGAGGCGAACTGGGCAACCCCGGACTTGGTGTTGTGCGTCATCGCCCCACCGAGCTCCTCGAAGCCGACTTCCTCGCCGGTCACGGTCTTGATCACGTCGGGGCCGGTGATGAACATGTGGGAGGTCTCGGCGACCATGAAGACGAAGTCGGTGATCGCCGGCGAGTACACCGCCCCGCCCGCGCACGGCCCCATCACGAGGCTGATCTGGGGGATCACCCCGGAGGAGCGGACGTTGCGCAGGAACACGTCGCCGTAGGAGCCCAGCGAGACGACGCCCTCCTGGATGCGCGCGCCGCCGGAGTCGTTGATGCCGATGATCGGGCAGCCGATCCTGGCGGCGAGGTCCATGATCTTGCACATCTTCTCGCCCATCACCTCGCCGAGGGAGCCGCCAAAGACGGTGAAGTCCTGGCTGAACACGCACACGGTGCGGCCGTCGATCGTGCCGTGGCCGGTGACGACGGCGTCGCCCCAGGGACGGTTCTTCTGCATGTCGAACTCGTAGGTGCGGTGGCGCACGAAGGTGTCGAGCTCCTGGAAGGAGCCGGGGTCGAGCAGCTTTTCGACGCGCTCGCGAGCGGTGTACTTGCCGCGGGCGTGCTGCTTCTTCTCGGCCTCCGGCGCCGAATGCACGGCGGCCGCGCGCAGCTCCTGCAGCTGGGCGAGCTTCTCCTCGTAGGTCTCCGGTGCCTTCGCGCGCATCATCGGCCGCCGGATGTTATCCGGGCAGCCGCTGATGGGGACGCTATGCGATGCGCCAGAGTGGTGTGGCGCGGCGGCTCAGCCGTGCCAGGATGGCCATCGCTTGTGTGATTCAGCCGTGCCGGAATGGCTGTCGCGTCTGCGCGGCTCAACCGCAGGGACCCCGTCGCCGTGCGGCTCAGCCGCGCGAGAACGGCCGATGGTGGGCCGCGCCGAGGCGATCCAGCACCGCGCTCAGGAGCTCGGCGTCCTGCTCGGCCATCGTCGCTTCCACCCGCGCCAGCTCGGCGGCGAGTTCGGCGGCGAGGTCGGGCGGGGGCTCGTGGACCGCGGGTGCCGGCGCAGGCTCTGGTGTGGCCTCGGCCTCGGGCGCGGGATCGAGCTCTACGCTCGGCTGCTCCCTACGCCAACGGCGGAAGAGCCTGGCGAAGAACCGGGGAGGTGAATCCGCGGCTGCTGGCGCGGGCTCCGGTTCGAGCTCGAGCTCGGGCTGTGGCTCTGGGACCACGGACTCGGACTCGGGCTCTGCGACCACGGGCCGCGGGGCCTCACGAGCGACCGTGAGCGTGACTTTGGTGCCCCAGCCGGAAGGCTTCAGCTCCACCCTCCCGCTGGCGGACTCGGCCTCCCACTCGACGCTGGTCTCGGCCTCGACGCGAGCGATGCGGATCTCACCGAACTCGCCGAGATGCCGCGCCAGGGACGTGGGATCGCTCAGCTCGGCCCACAGCTCAGGCGGAGACTTGACCAGGGTGCGCTGGGCTTCGACGGAGGCCATGCCCCATGTTTCGAGGAGCGTGGCGGGACTCCTTCAGGCAACCGCGCGCTCCCGTGAGGGCTTAATCAGGCCCCGCTCGTGCAGCAGCTCCGCGAGCTGCACCGCGTTGGTGGCTGCCCCCTTGCGCAGGTTGTCGGCGACGATCCAGAGGTCGAGCGCGCGCTCGTGGCCGGGGTCGCGGCGGATGCGACCCACGAACACGTCATCCTTGCCGGTGGCGTCGATCGCCAGCGGGTAGAGCGCGGCGCCGGGGTCGTCGATCACGGTGACGCCGGGCGCCGCGGCGAGCAGCTCGCGGGCGCGCTCGGGGGAGAGCTCGTCACGAGTCTGCACGTTGACGGCCTCGGAGTGGCCGTTGACGACCGGCACGCGCACGCAGGTGGCGCTGACGCGAATCGCGGGGTCGCCGAGGATCTTGCGCGTCTCGTCGATCAGCTTGCGCTCCTCGTCGGTGTGGTCGTCGCCGGGCGCAAACGAGCCGGCGTGAGGGAGCGCGTTAAAGGCGATCTGGTGGGCGTACGTGTCGGGGGGCTCGATCTCGCGCTGGTGGAGCAGGGCGTGCGACTGTTCGAGCAGCTCGTCCACGGCGGCCTTGCCGGTGCCGGAGACCGCCTGGTAGGTGGAGATCACGAGCCGCTCGATCCCGGCCGCGTCATGCAGGGGCTTGAGCACGACGACCATCTGCATCGTCGAGCAGTTGGGGTTGGCGACGATCCCGCGATGCCCGGCGAGCGCGTCGGGGTTGACCTCCGCGACGACCAGCGGCACGTCGTCGTGCATGCGCCAGCGCGAGGAGTTGTCCACCACCACGGCGCCGGCGTCGGCGAAGCGCGGCGCCCACTCGCCCGAGGCGGAGCCCCCGGCGGAGAACAGCGCGAGGTCGAAGCCCGAGATGGAGTCCTCGCTGAGACCCTGCACGGCCAGATCCTCACCGCTCGGGCCGGCGCCGGCGAGCACCCGTCCGGCGGAGCGTGAGGAGGCGAACGCCACCACCTCGCGCGCGGGGAACGCACGCTCACGCAAGAGGCGCAGCATCAGCGAGCCCACCTGGCCGGTGGCGCCAACGACCGCTACTCGGTATCCCTGGCTCATGAAGCTCCAGGGTACAGGGCTCCAGGAGTGCGGTCCCGCGGTGCGGCCGCGTGTGGGGCGCGCGGTCCCGCGGTGGGGTCGCGCGTGGGGCGCGATACCGTCCGCCCGTGCCCGCCGAGAGCCTCGCCCCCTCGATCGCGACCGCCCGCAAGCCTTCACCGGGCGGGGGTGACGCCACCGCGAGAACCGCGATGGCGGCGCTCACGCTTGGTGCGCTGGGAGTGGTGTTCGGCGACATCGGGACCAGTCCGCTGTACGCGCTGCAGGCGGTTTTCACTGCCGATGATCACGCAGTGCACGCCACGCAGGGGGACGTCTACGGCGTGATCTCGCTCGTGTTCTGGGCGATCACACTCGTCGTGTCGATCAAGTACATCACGTTCATCATGCGCGCCGACGACCGCGGCCAGGGCGGCATCATGGCGCTGACGTCGCTGCTGCAAGCCGCGCGGCGCAGCCGCCGCGCGGTCGTGCCGGCGGCGCTGATCACGCTCGGGATCGCCGGCGCCGCGCTGTTCTACGGCGACGGCGTGATCACCCCGGCGATCTCGGTGCTCTCCGCGGTGGAAGGGTTGAAGGTCGCGGTGCCGAGCCTGCACGCGCTCGTGCTGCCGATCGCGGTCGCGATCCTCTGCGTGCTGTTCGCGATCCAGCGCTTCGGCACGGGCGTCGTCGGCAACCTGTTCGGGCCGGTGATGGTGATCTGGTTCTGCGTGCTCGGCGTGGTGGGTGCCGTGGAGGTGGCGCACCACCCCGGCATCCTGCGCGCGCTGTCGCCGAGCTACGGGGTGCAGTTCTTCGCCGCGCACGGTGGCGTCGCGTTCATCGCGCTCGCCTCGGTCGTGCTGGCGGTGACGGGCGCCGAGGCGCTCTACGCGGACATGGGCCATTTCGGGCGCCCGCCGATCCGCCGCGCATGGTTTTTGATCGTGTTCCCGGCGCTCACCCTCAACTACCTCGCCCAGGGAGCGCTGATATTGCGCTCCCCGCAGGCGATCTCCGACCCCTTCTACCTGTTGTTCCCGAGCTGGGCGCAGATCCCGATGGTGGTGCTGGCGACCGTCGCGACGATCATCGCCTCGCAGGCGGTGATCTCGGGCGCCTTCAGCGTGACCCAGCAGGCCGTGCAGCTCGACTTTCTGCCCCGTCTTACGATCCGCCACACCTCCGAGCGGCAGATCTGGCAGATCTACGTGCCGGCGATCAACGGCGCGATGTTTGTGACCGTGCTCGCGATCGCCATCGGATTCGGTTCGTCCACTGCGCTTGCGTCGGCCTACGGCGTCGCGGTCACCGGCACGTTCATCCTCAACACGATCCTGTTCCTCGCGGTGGCGCGGCTGCTGTGGCGCCGGCCGCGAGCACAGATCGCGCTCGGCGCCGCGGTGTTCCTCACGGTGGAGGTCGCGTTCTTCGCGGCGAACCTCACGAAGATCGTGCACGGCGGATGGCTGCCGCTCGCGATCGCGTTTGTCGTCTTCTCGCTTGTCATCACCTGGTATCACGGACGCGAGATCGTGAACGCCAACCGCGAGCGCGCGGAAGGGCTGCTCGCGGACTTCATCGAGCAGCTCGGCGGGCAGCACCTCCCAGTTCGCCGGGTCCCGGGCGTCGCGATCTTCCTCAGCCCCAACCTGCGCGGCGCGCCGCTGGCGCTGCAGGCCGACTTCGAACACAACCAGACCCTGCACGACCACGTGATGATCGTCGCCGTCGAGACGGAGCGCATCCCTCGCGTAGCGGACTCGGAGAGGGTGATGGCGGAGGCGCAGATGCTGTTCAGCGCCGCGACCGGAGATCCGCTTGACCCACTCGTAGAGAGCATCACGTCGCTGACGGTGCGCTTCGGCTTCCTCGAGGAGCAGGACGTCCCGGCGGCGCTGCACATGGCGGTGGAGCAGGGCTTGATCGAATGCGGGCCCGACCTCGCCAACGCCACTTACTTCGTCTCGAAGGTCGCGATCGAGCCCACCCGCGAGCCTGGCATGGCGATGTGGCGCAAGCGGCTGTACGTCGCAATGGCGCGCTACGCCGCCGACCCGGCCGACTACTTCAGGCTGCCGGAGGACCAGACCGTCACGACCAGCGGGCGAATCCCGCTCTGACCCGCCTATGGGCAACTCAGCAGCCATCTACGGCTCGATCACCATGCGCGGTGGGCGCCCGCGCCGTTTTAGGCCCCCGTGCGCGCGACCATGAAGTAGATCGTGAGGACCACCAGCAGGTCCATCAGCGCCCCGACCGCGCCGATACGGCGGACGAGCGAGTCGTGCTCGGCGCTGAACGTCACCGCGCCGTCACCGCCTCCGGCCGCGACGTCCTGGTCGGCGACCTCGATCAGGCGCTTCTCACGCGGGCCGAGGTAGGCGCCCTCGACGGCGCCGATCACGATCGCGACGCCGAGCCCCCACTGCACGAAGAACGAGCTCCACAGGTGCAGGTGGGAGGCGAGGTAGATGCCGAACACGATGACCGCCGCGAGCCCCGGCATGATCACCCGCCGGCTGATCGCGTGCAGCGCGCGGTAGAGGGCGGGCAGCGCGCGCGGGTCGGCCTTGGCGACGGCGCCGAGCAGCACCGGGTAGGCGAAGGTCGCGCCGAAGGCGAACACGACGGCGATGATGTGCAGCGCGAGGACGACTTCCCACAAGGCGACGGCGAGGAGCACGGGCGAATCCTATTGTTCAGGTCGGCGCATGCGCCGACCTGCCGGACCGTACATGTACGGTCCGGTACGAACCCGCACATGTGCGGGTTCGAGGAACGGCCACATGTGGCCGTTCCGGCAATGCCACATGTGGCATTGCCCACCCACGCTTTGCGGGGCAGCATGTGGCCTGCTCCGCAGTCTCAGAAAGTGGGCGCGTAGCGCCCGAACACGTCCTGTATCGCCCCGCACACCTCGCCCAGCGAGCAGCGGTCCTTGAGCGCGGCGCGGATTGGGGGCAGCAGGTTGCCCTCGCCGCGGGCAGCCTCACGCAGCTCCTCCAGGCGGCGCTCGACGAGCGCACCGTCGCGGTTGTCCTTGAAGGCGGTGAGCCGGGCGACCTGCTGGCTCTCTGACTCGGGGTCGACGCGCAGCAGGTCGGGGACCTCGACGTCGTCCTCCTCAAACTTGTTGACTCCGACCACGATGTCCTGGCCGATGCGGTAGCGCTCCTGGTAGCCCCACGCGGACTCGTCGATCTCGCCGGTGATGAAGTCGAGCGCGTTGACCGACCCGCCGAGCGCGTCGACCTTGCCGATCAGCTCCTGCGCGCGCGTTTCGATCTCGTCGGTGAGCGCCTCCACGAAGTAGGAGCCGGCGAACGGGTCGACGGTGTCGGCGGCGCCGGACTCGTGGGCGAGGATCTGCTGGGTGCGCAGCGCGATCTTCGCCGCCCGCTCGGTGGGCAGCGCCAGCGCCTCGTCGAAGCCGTTGGTGTGCAGCGATTGCGTGCCCCCGCACACCGCGGCGAAGCCCTGCAGCGCGACGCGCACGATGTTGTTCTCCGGCTGCTGGGCGGTGAGCGTGACGCCGCCCGTCTGCGTGTGGAAGCGCAGCATCATCGCCCGCGGGTCGGTGGCGCCGAAGCGCTCGCGCATGATCGCCGCCCACATGCGCCGCGCGGCGCGGAACTTGGCGACCTCCTGGAAGACGTTGTTGTGGCCGTTGAAGAAGAACGCCAGGCGCGGCGCGAAGTCGTCCACGGAGAGTCCCTTGTCGATCGCGGCCTGCACGTAGGCGATCCCCGAGCAGAGCGTGAACGCGACCTCCTGCACTGCCGAGCAGCCCTTCTCGCGGAAGTGGTAGCCGGAGATCGAGATCGTGTTCCATTTCGGCACCCGCTCGTGGCAGTACTGGAAGAGGTCGGTCGTCAACCGCATCGTGGGGGCGGGCGGGTAGATGTAGTTGCCGCGCGCGATGTACTCCTTGAGCACGTCGTTTTGGGTCGTGCCGCGTAGCTCGTGGGAGGGGACGCCCTGCTCCTCGCCGACCAGCTCGTACAGCAGCAGCAGGCAGGCGGCGGGGGCGTTGATCGTCATCGACGTGGACACCTGATCGAGCGGGATGCCCTCGAACGCGGTGCGCATGTCGTCGATCGTGTCGATCGCCACGCCGGTGCGCCCGACCTCGCCCAGGCAGCGGGGGTTGTCGGAGTCCAGGCCCAGCTGAGTGGGTAGGTCGAACGCCATCGACAGTCCGGTGGAGCCCTTCGAGAGCAGGTAGCGGTAGCGCTCGTTGGACTCCTTCGCCGAGGCGTACCCCGCGTACTGGCGCATCGTCCACAGCTGCTTGCGGTACATCTCGCGGTGGGGCCCGCGGGTGTAGGGGAACTCGCCCGGCTCGCCGAGATCCAGCTCGGCGGGGAGGTCCTCCTCGGTGTACAGCGGCGCCACCTCGATCCCCGAGTCGGTGTAGCGGCGGGGATCGTCGGGCCCGACGATCGGGGCGACGGTGAGGTGCTCATCTATCTGGGTCACATCGATCAGGGTATCCTGCGCGCATGGCAACTTGTTTGGTCACCGGCGGCGCGGGCTTCCTCGGGTCTCACCTGTGCGACGAGCTGCTCAAGCGCGGGCACAAGGTGATCTGCGTCGACAACCTCGAGACGGGGTCGCTCGCGAACATCGAGCACATCCGCGATCCCGAGCGCTTCGTGAACCTGAACGTGGACATCATCGAGCCGTACTTCGTCGAGGAGCCCGTGGACTTCGTCTACCACCTCGCCTCGCCGGCCTCTCCGATCGACTATCTGCGCCTGCCGTTGCACACCCTGAAGGTGGGCTCCTACGGCACCCACCACACGCTCGGCCTGGCGAAGGCCAAGCGCGCGCGCTTCCTGATCGCCTCCACCAGCGAGGTGTACGGGGATCCACTCGAACACCCGCAGTCGGAGAGCTACTGGGGACACGTCAACCCGATCGGTCCGCGCGGCGTGTACGACGAGGCCAAGCGCTACGCCGAGGCGTTGACGATGGCCTACCACCGCCAGCAGGGCGTGGACACGGCGATCGTGCGGATCTTCAACACCTACGGCGCGCGCATGCGCCCGCACGACGGCCGCGCGATCCCCACGTTCCTGCGCCAGTCGCTCGCCAACCGCCCGATCACGGTGTTCGGCGACGGCAGCCAGACGCGGTCGTTCTGCTACGTCAGCGATCTGATCCGCGGCATCATCGCGCTCGCCGAATCCGGCCATCACGACCCGGTGAACATCGGCAACCCCGACGAGTTCACGCTGCTGGAGCTGGCGGAGACGGTCAAGCAGGTGACGGGGTCGAGCTCGGAGATCGTGTTCGAGGCGCTGCCGGTGGACGATCCCAAGCAGCGCCGACCCAACATCGCGCTGGCGCAGGAGCTGTTGGGGTGGTCGCCTGAGGTGGCCCTGAAGCAGGGCTTGGAGCGCACGATCGACGAGTCGGGCGTCGAGGTGCTCGTCGGCTGACTTTCCCCAAGAGGCGTCCCGACCGCTACATCTGCGAATCTGAGGCGTTGTGAAAGGCGAGATGGCCCACGCCACGCGGACCTCTGCTGTCGAGACCCCTCCCTCCAAGGCGCACTCTCCGGAATCGAGCGCTCTGACGGCTCCCCTGCCGCCGCAGGAGCCTGTGGAGATCCCGGTGCTCTCGGAGGCGACGGTGCGCAGAGAGCCCTCCGCGCGCGACATGCGCCGCAAGCGCTGGCCGGCGCTGTCGTTCCTGTTGCGGGCGGATACGGCGCGGCGCGCCGTGCGCGTGCTCACGCTGCTGGCGCTCGACTTCGCGGGGCTGGCGGCGGCGATCTTCACGGCGCTGGTGCTGAAGGCGGCGGTGCTGAGCGAAGTGAGCGCGCACGGAGCCTACGAGGAGACGCGCAGCATCCTCGCGTTCGCCTACCTGCTGACGGCGCTGCTGTTCGCGCGCTCCGGCCTGTACGCGGTACGAGCGCAGCGGCCGGGGATGGCGCGGATCGTGGGGTGCCTCTTCCAGGTCACGTTCGTGGCGCTGCTGTTCGCGCTGGTGAGCGGCGAGCACTTCTCCAGCTACTACATCTTCTGGGGCTCGCTGGCGTTTGCGCTGCTGTACATACCGCTGCTGCGACTGCTCTACGAGCGCTCCACCGGCGCGATCCTGCGCGCCGCCGGCCACGAGCGCCGCGCGGTGCTGGTCGGCACCGGGGAGCACATCCGCGAGGTCGCGCACGCATTGCAGGACGCCCCCCATTCGCGCATCGAGGTGGTGGGGTTCGTCTCGCCGACGGCGCTGCCCGCCAATGGCCTGCGCTCGCTGGGCGTCCCGCGGGACCTCGAGCACGTGCTGGCGAGCGAGCGCATCGACGAGGTGATCATCGCCGACCCCGACTTCCCCCAGGGGGATGCGGTGGAGCTGGTGGACCGCTGCCACCAGCGGGGAGTGCGGGTGCGGATCGCGCCCTCCACGATGGAGATCCTGATCCACCGCGCCGAGTTCGTGCCGGGCGAGTCGGTGCCGCTGTTCGAGCTGAAGCCGCCTGTCTTCGAAGGGATCGACTTCGCGCTGAAGCGCGCCTTCGACGTCGTCGGCGCGACGCTGCTGCTGATCGTGCTGAGCCCGCTGCTGGCGGCGATCTGGGTGGCGGTGCGGGCGACCTCGAAGGGCCCGGCGCTGTTCCGCTCGATCCGCCCGGGGATCGGCGAGCGGCCGTTTGCGTGCCTGAAGTTCCGCACGATGTACGAGGACTCCGAGCACCGCCAAGCCGACCTGGAACCGCTCAACGAGGCATCGGGCGCGCTGTTCAAGATCCGCGACGACCCCCGCACGACGCCGGTGGGGCGCCTGTTGCGTCGCTTCTCGCTGGATGAGCTGCCGCAGCTCGCGAACGTGCTGCGCGGCGAGATGTCGCTGGTCGGGCCGCGGCCGCTGCCCGAGCGGGACTTCGAGAAGCTGGATGATTGGCACCGCAAGCGCTACCTGGTGCTGCCCGGGATCACGGGCCTGTGGCAGGTGTCGGGCAGGGCGGAGCTCGACTTCAACGACCTCGTGCACCTCGACTTCCTCTACCTGGAGCACTGGTCGCTGGCGGTGGATCTGACGATCCTGCTGAAGACCATTCCGGCCGTGCTCACGCGCCGCGGGGCTTATTGAGACTGGTCTTCCCACCGGGGGGAGGCCGGGAGGGGGGTCTGCCCCCTTCCCGCTCATGCTGCCCGGCAGTGCTAACGCGCCGCGGGGCCTACTGAGTCAGGTCGGCCTGCGCTCGAGCGGCGCGTATGGTGAGACTCTGGGGCCGGCGCCAGGCGGTGACGCACGGCCGGTGGGGGTGGGCGAGCGCCCGCCGGTAGACACGCCAGGTCTCCCGCGCGGCGTCCTCCCAGGTCCATGTGAGCAGGACGGCCTCGGCCGGTCCGCCATCTGTGACGGACGCGGGGTCGGGCGCCTCGGGGATCACTGCCAAACGCTCGCGCTCGAGCCCGAACTCGGCGATGGCTTCGCCGGCGACGACCTCGCTGGGGACGATCACGTGTGAGGCACGCTGCAGCGCGAGGTGGCGCAGATGCAGGTGCATGCCGCCCCCGCGCAGCCGTTCGCTGGGGCGCTTGAGCGCGGCGATGTCGTAGAGGGTGACGACCATCGGGCAGGGGCTGTGCAGCATCGCGCCCTGCACCCACGGCGCGTGGAAAAGGTCGGCCCCACGGGGGCGGTGGGATTCGAGGATCTCATCGTGCTCGTCGGCGGTGTCGCGCAGCGCCTGCAACAGGCCGCGCGAGTAGCGCCCCAGCCCTTGCGGGTCGGCGGTCGGCCGGCTGTCGAACGCCAGCTTCACAGGCGCTCCAGATCCGCGGGTCGGACCCTGACGTCTCGATGGGCGGGCGGGACCTGATCCAGCACAGCGAGGACCTTAGTCGGTTTGGTGTGGGAGTGGGAGAGATGACAGCGGAGTTGCCGCTCTGTGCAGATTCTCCATAGCCTCAAGGGGTGGGGCACGATTATCACGTAGGCCTGTGGGAGGCCATCCCGGAGGGCATGCGCCCACCGTACATGCGGGCACGGTTGGACTTTCTACTCGCCCACGTGCCGGCGGGAGCGCGCGTGCTGGACGTCGGCTGCGGCGAAGGCTGGTTTACGGCGGCGCTCGCGGAGGCGGGCAGGGAGGCGGTGGGGATCGATGTCGCCGAGGAGCCGCTGCGCCGCGCCCGCGCACGCCAGCCGGGGCTGGATCTGCATTGCGTCCCCGCGGAGGGGGGGTGGCCCACGCTGCAAGACGTGAGCTTCGACGCGGTGTGGGCCGGCGAGGTGATCGAGCACGTGGCCGACACCGCCGGGTGGCTGTCGGAGGTGCGCCGCGTGCTGCGCTCGGGCGGCGCGCTGGTGCTGAGCACGCCGGCGCACGAGCTGCTCACCCGGCTGGCGCTCGGGCTCTCGGGCCGTGCCTTCGCGGCCCATTTCGATCCGCGCTCCGACCACCTGCGCTTCTACACCCGCCGCACGCTGGTGGCACTGCTGGAGGATTTCGGCTTCGAGCAGATCGTCACCCGCGCCGTGGGCGGCTCGATCGGACCCCTGCCACCGCGGCAGGTGCTGCTGGCGGTGGCGCGGCGGAGGCGCTTCTAACGCGCGGCCGGTGCGGTCGATGTCGCGGCACCGCCCGGCACTGCCGCGGTTCCGCCGCCGCCGGCGGTGTCGCGCAGCGCCTGCAGATAGGCGTTTTGGATCGAGAGCAATTCGGCGTTTGTGGCGATGTCGGCGCGGGGGGCGACGGCCTCCGGGTTGAGGTAGACGGTGGCGCGCAGCGCCTGCAGCGCCGCCTGCGGTTGGCCGATGCGCAGGTCGTATTCGCCGAGTGCCTGCCAGGTGTGGAAGTTGGAGGGTTGCAGGTGCACCGCGTGCTCGTAGGTGGCCGCGGCCGCGGCCGATTGGCCGGCACCTTCCTGGACGGCGGCGAGCGTGAGCAGCGCTTCCGCGGAGAGCGGGTCGCGGCTGACTGCGGTGTGTGCGGCGGCGAGCGCGGCCGTCGGGTGGTGCGCCACCACCAGCGCAAGCGCTTCGTTGGAGGCGTCGACCGAGCGCTGCGGCTGCCACTGCGCCCATGCCGCGAGCAGCGCGCAGACGACGACGGCCGCGGCGATCCCGGCGCGGAGCGGTCCGACCTCGCGCAATGTCAGCGAGCGCCACCGCGGCGTGCGCGAGATTGGGTCACCGCCTTCGCCCAGGTCGAGGCCCGCCGGGGCGCCGGCAACCACGAGCACGCTGCTCAACGGCCCACGGCCGGCCACCCAGCCGGCGCACAGCAGCGCGACGCAGGCGACGCCGGGGACATACCACGTCCAATCCACAAGCGAGTGGATGCCAAACGTCGCCACGACGCACACCAGCGTGAGCAGCCCGACGCGCTCGGCGGAGTAGCGGCGCTCCTCGCCTGCGAGCGCCACCCAGCGCCAGCGGCGCCAGCGCCGGTTGAAGGGATGCGTGGCACGCCCCGCGGCGCACATCCAGGCGCCGAGCAGCGCGAGCACCAGCAGCAGCCCGACCAGGCCGAGGTCGGCGAGCGTCTGCACGATGAAGCCGTGTGCCTGGCCGACGTTGAGGATCGCCGTGCGATAGCGCAGGCGGGCCGTTTCGTAGCCTTCCGCCCCCACCCCCAGCAGGGGGTGGTCGGTGAAGATCTCCAGCGCTTCGTTCCAGTAGCGCGCGCGTACGCTGCCGATCGCCGTGAGTCGCCCGGGGCCGTTGGTGGGCGGGGGGGCGTTGGGGTTGGTGAGCGTGCTCGCCGTGTGCGAGATGCTGCCGAAGAGGCCGCGGTGGCTGACGGTGAGCAGTCCAGCAAATGCGATTACGGCGATCACGGGCAGCGCGAGCAGCGCCGTACCCGCACGTCTGCGCGCCTGCGGCGAGAGTGCCCGCCGGCTGAAGACGAAGCCGATCGCAAGGCCCACCAGCGTGAGCGCGGCGAGCATCGCGGCGAGCAGCACCCCGAGCTGGTGTCCGGCGGTGACCCGTTCGGCGAGCGGAATGTCGTCGGTGGTGAGCGCGTGTTGAGCGAAGTCCCAGGCGACCACCATGAGCGCCCCGAGCGCGCCGACGCAGAGCACGGCTGCCCCGCGCAGGCGCAGCGGAACAAGGCACAGCCACAGCGCCAGCCCGAGCACCAGCGCCGCGAGCGCGCCGCGCGAGTAAGCGAGCATCAGCGTCACCAGCATCAGCCCCATCGTGGGGTAGGCGAGCACGTTCAGCAGCGCGTGCCCGGTGCGGCGAGCGCCCAGCCACATACAGCCGATCGCGCCGATCGCGGCGGCCAGGCCGATCGCGTTCCAGTAGCCGTACGGCGCTTGCAACCTTGCGTAGACATGCCCATTGTTCTGTGCGACGCCGATCGCGTCGGGGAAGATCTTGGAGAGCAGCGCATAGCCGCACACGATCACTGCGGCAAGCAGCACGCCCCCGAGCACCGCCGACCATTGCGCGGGGGCAGCGCGCGCGAGCAGCACGGCGAGCGCGAACAGAGCGCCGTAGGCGAACAGGCGCCCGGCGTCCTGCCAGCTGGCGTCGGGCTGCACCGACCAGATCACCGACAACGCCGAGAGCGCGGCGAGCGCGAGCAGCAGGCCCGCCGCCCACGCTCCATAGACGCGCTGGCCGAAACGGGGATGCTCGCCGGAGGCGAGTGTCTCCCGGCTTCGGTCGGGCGGCGCGAGCAGGATCGCCGCGGCGATCCCGACCCCGCAGGCCAGCGTCAGCGCGATCTCGACAGGGGTGCGGGTGCTGAGGTTGAGGCCGCCGCCGGCGAGAAAGGTGATCAGGCAGAGGACGCCGGCGACCAGCAGTGTGGGGAGGGCTGATTCGAGGGCGCGGACAAACGACGGCAGCAGCGTGTCGCGCTCCCAGCGCGAGGCATCCGGGCTGGGATGCGGCGGCTCGGGCCAATCCCCCACCTTGGGCGCGAGGGCCGGTGCTTCAACGGTCGCCTGGTCTACGGCCGCGGCTCCCTGTCCCGGAACCTCTGCGATCTCGGTGGACATGTCACTCGTCGGCGATCGAGTCACCGCCTGCCCGTGCGCCCGCCCGGCCAATGCGCCTGCGCATGGCCCACGCGAGCACCAGCAGGGCGCAGGCGAGCAGGAAGGCGAGCAGCGCGAGCAACGGGGTCGGCAGGGTGTTAAACGCCGAGGCGAGGTTGACATGGACGACGCCCGGGTGGATCACCTCGCCACCGACCCGCACCGGTGGGGCGCTCGCGTGGGGAATGCTTTCGAGCGTGTGCTGCTCGGTCGGGGTGGCGGGCGCCACCGCCGTGGTGCCTATTTCGCTTGGGCCGGACGTACCGGCGCTGTGAGGGCCGGCGGCGCCGGTGAGCTGGGCTTTGTGGATGAGGTCGGGGCAGGCGCTGTACTCGGCGAGGAAGGGTTCCATTTCCTTGATCGCCTGGCTGTAGGCCTGTTGGCTGTAGCCGGTGGGCACCGTGCCGTTTCCGCAGGCTTCGTAGATTTTCGTGACTTCGCTTGTGTTGGCCGAAGCGGTGACGGGGAACGCGAGCGCCAGCGCCGCGATGATCACGGATGCGATCCTCACGGCCCACCACGTCTTGGGCAGCCAGTTGCCGGTGGCCGGGGTCGAAGCGGCGCGAGCACGCGAGGCCGTGGCGGTCGTGGCGGAAACGGTGAACAAGCGACGCACGCTACCAGCGCTCCCCGCGGGAAAGACCGAGGCTGCCAAATGCTCGCACGAACCCCCGCGCCCACGCGTCGTGGGTGTAAGCCTGCACGTCACGCTCCCCGGTGGCGCCGAGACTGACGCGCAGCTGCGCGTCGGCGGCCAGTCGCCGCATGGCGCCCGCGAGCGCGCCCGCGTCGCCGGCCGGCACGACCAGGCCGTTGTGCTCGTCGCGCACCAGCCCACCGGCGACGGCGCCGACGGCGTCGCTTGCGATCACGGGGAGCTTGCGGTTCATCGCCTCGTTTACCACCAACCCCCACGGCTCGCGGAAGGTGCGGGTGGGGATCGAGGGCACCACGAGGACGTCGGCGGCGGCGTACATGTCGCGCAGTTGCGGGGGCAGTACGGGATCCAGGCAGGCCATGTCGAGGGGGATCGGTTCGAGCGCCTCTCGCCCAGTGCTATCGAACGTGCGCCGCGCCTTGGCGAGTGCATTGCGAACTGCGCGGGCGGCGGCTTCTCGCCCCACCGCGCCGCCGGCGGGGACCCAAGGGGGGATGGACCCCACGCCGACGAGGACGAGCGCGGCGGAGGGCGCCTGGAGACCGGAATCGGACCAGGCCTCAATCAGCACCCCGAAACCCTTTTCCCGCACAGGGCGCCCCACAAACAGGAACTTCACTGCTGTCTCCGATGGCCACCCCGGGGTCGCCGAGGTCGAGGGCCAGTTCGGGGTCGTAGGGCCCGACGGCCACCCCGGCGTCATGGTGGGGCTTGTAGCTGGGGTGAGCGGGTGGGCCCAAAACTCATTGTCGACGGACTGCGGGGCAACGTGCACGTTGCGTGCCCCCCGCGCCCGTACGTAGGCTTCGACATGAGGCCCGTACACGACGATCGCCTCCGCGGAGCGGTAGAGGCGCCGCAGCGCGAGATAGCCGAACGCGTGGGCGACGGTGCGGGGGTGAGCCCACAGGGCGCTCCAGAGAATCACGGGCACGCCCGCGCGGCGGGCTCCCGCCCAGGCGGCCGGCAGCGCAATGCGGCCCCCCGTGGAGACCACCACGGCGCGATGGCGTCCGGAGGCGGCGAGCGCGGCGAGCTCGTGCTGACGCACGTACCGGTGAGGAAAGGGGAGTGTCTGCTCGCCGCTGGGCGATTCGCCAAAGGGAGCTGGTCGGTCTGTGCCGGCCGGTCTCCCGCCGCCAGCCGTCGGGTCCTCGCCCGCCGATACGCCAGTGCCAGGCAGCCGACGCTCGCCGACGACTCCACCGCCAGACAGCCGACGCTCACCGACGACTCCACCGCCAGACAGCCGACGCTCGCCGACGACTCCACCGTGCTGCGACGGCCCCCCGAAGAGCGCGAACTCGACGCCCTCGAGCTCATGCAGCCGGGCGAAGGCGCCCACGCGGTCGAAGGGGGCGTGCCCGGTGACGAACAGCACTGGCTTCATCGAGGTGTCTTGCAAAGGCGGAGCGGGTTATTGAACAAAAAATTCAAAAGCCGTGCGCGATAGCTATCGGGTTCCAAATTTTTTATAACAACCCCCGGCACCCCACCATCACACCAGACCAAGGACGTGCTCGTATGCCGCGACCGTCTGCTCGCCGCAGCGCTCCCACGTGAAGTGGGCGGCGACGGTGGCCCGCGCGCGGCGGCCGGCCTCGCGCAGCCGCGCGGGATCGGAAAGCAGCTCGTCGATGCGCTGCGTGAGGCGCTCGATGTCCCCGGGGGGGACCAGCATGAAGCCGTCGCCGGCGGCGGCGATCTCCTCCGGGCCGGGCTCGCCGCGGCAGCCGATCGCGGGTAGACCGCCAGCCATCGCCTCGATGTAGGCCACGCCGAAGGCCTCCTCCGTGGAGGGCATCACGAACAGCGTGCAGCGCCGCGCGCGCTCGATCGCCTGGGCGGGTGGCAGCTGTCCGCAGAACTGCACCCGCTCGCGGACCCCAAGGCGCGCGGCGAGTCCTTCGAGTGCCACCCGCTCGGGGCCGTCACCGACGATCACGTAGCGCAGGGCGGGGTGGCGGTCACGCAGCACGGCGAGTGCGCGCAGCACGTCGGCGTGGCGCTTGCGGGCCACGAGATGCCCGACGGTGACGAGCGCGGGCTCGGCATCCCGGGCGAGCCCGGCGTTCGGCGGATCGGCGCCGAGGTGCACCACACGCACCTGGGGGGCGCCGTACGCCCGGGCGAGCTCGGCGATGCCGCGGCTGTTGGCGAGTACGAGGCGGGCCGCCCCGAGCCCGCGCTCCACCGCGTCACGGCCCGCGGTGGAGCGGGGGGCTGTGTAGAGCACGTCCCCCCCGTGCACGGACACGACCAGCGGTAGGTGCAAATCGACGCGGCGAGCGGCGTCGCCGGCGGGGACTGCGTTGTGGGCGTGGATCAGCTCGAAGTCGAAGTGGCGGCGCAGGCGGCGCAGGGCGATCCCCAGCGCGGGCGTGGCCCAGGCGCCCCACGAGGCGTAGGAGTGCCAGCGGGGCGGGGAGATGTAGGGGACGTAGGTGACGGGCAGGCCGTCGCGGACCTGGTCTCGATTCCCACCCACCCAATCGCGCAGCAGGCCGCCGAGTGCGCTCGTAGCACCACTCGGTCCGGCGTGCAGTGAGGCGCGCGGCGGCACCAGGCGATGCAGCACGAGCACGTGCACCTCAGCCCCCGCGGCCTGTGCAGCGAGTGCCTGGCGGTGCGCCCACACCCCCAGTACGGGATCGCTCTGGCGGGGGTAGAACTCCGCTACGACGGCGACCTTCACCAGTGGCGGTGGGTGACGAGTGTGGTCTGGGCTTCAGCGGCCGTCAGGTGGGGCCGCTCCGCGAGCAGCGCGCGCGCCTCGGCGACGGCGGCCCCGCGCGAGTAGGCCTCGCCGGCGGGCGCCACGGAGTGGCGGATTGCCACGGCATCGAGGACCCCGCAGCGCCATCCATGCTTGCGGGCGAGCGCCCCCCAGTGCATGTCGAGGCCCCAACCCATGCGGACGTCGGGGAACGGCAGCAGCGTGGAGAAGGTGGCGCGGGCGAAGGCGGTGACGGGGCCGATCTCGACGAAGGGCGTCTGGCGGCCGACGACACCGGCGCGGCGGCGGGTGACGCGCCAGGCAGCGTGGGAGCGCGCACGGTGCGCCGGTTGGACCAGCTGGAGGTTGAAGCGCTCGGCGAGGAACAGCAGGCGGTCGAGGAAGTGGGGGGGCAGTACGACGTCGTCGTCGACCACCAGCAGCCAGTCGTACCCTTCGGTGGGGTGGGCGGCGAGCATGCGGTTGAGGTTTTGAAACTTCCCGCGCTCTCCCGGCGGGCAGAGGTGAACCTCGACCCCGTGGCGCGAGCGCGCAAGCTCCGCGCGGATCGCGCCGGCCAGCGCACGTCGCTCGGGACGCTCGACGCCGAGTACCAGCACACGCCGGCGCGCAGGGGAGCGGCGTGCGGCGCGATCGAGACGCAGGCGCCGGCCGCTGAGCAGCTCGCGGGCATCCACCATGCGGTCGAGGAGCTCGCGCCGCGCCGCGTCGAGACCGCCGACGGTGCCGCTTTCCCCGGAGAGGAAGTCCTCGGTTGGGGGACGTTTCGGTGGATGGCGCGGTTCGCGCAAGCCCTGCTCGAAACGCCCGAGGCTATGGGCGACCATCGTCAGGCCAGCCGGGCAGCGCCGGCGAACGACGTGACCGAGGCAGCCGGCCAGTGTGCGCAGCTCGCGGCGCAGCGTCGGAGCCTCCCCGCGCCAGGTGTCGTAGCGGCGGCTGGCGCGCCCGCGGGCACGGGCCGCGCGGGCGAGTGGACGCAGGCGCGCGTCGGCGGGTGAGCGCCGATGGTCGAGCGCGGCGGCGGCGACATACAGGATCGGCGCGTCGCCGTTGCGCGAGGAGACCGAAGCCGGGGGACACTCGCTTCCAGCTCGCATCCCCGTTTCGGCTAGCAGCCGTTCCTGCCACTCCTGCTCGTCGCCGTACAGCCCCAGCGTCGCGTCGAAGTGCCCGACCCGCTCGATCGCCGCGCGGCGCACGGTCATGTTGGCTCCCCAGGCGAAGCGCACATCGTCGGTGTCGCGTGGCCCGAGGTCGAGCGAGGTGATTGGGGGTCCCTCGCGACCGCAGGAGCGTGTGCTCCACCGGGGGCGCCCCTCCAGGCGCGGGCGGATGGGGCCGGTGAAGACCTGCGCGTTGGGATGCTCGCGGGCGGCCGCCAGCAGCGCCTGCAGCCATCCGGGGCCAACCTCGACGTCATCGTCGACGAACACCAGCAACTCGCCGTGGGAGTGGGCGACGCCGGTGTTGCGGGCGGCGTTCAGCCCGAGCGGGCGCGTGTGGGAGAGGTGCGTGGCGCCGAAGCGCGCGGCGAGTGCCCCGACTTCGGGCGAGGGCCGGTCGTCCTCGACCACCAGCAGCTCGGCCCCGGCGGCGGCGGCCTGGGGGGCGATCGAGGCGAGCGCGACCCTCAGGTAGTCGGGGCGCGCACGGGTGGGGATGACGATCGAGGTGGTGGGATCGGTGAGGGTCAAGATGCGATTGTTCTGGATGCGAATAGTCGCAGTGAGAGTATTCGCATCGCGAACATGATCCTCTTCCTGCACAACCGCTACCGCGCGCCTGGGGGTGAGGAGCGCGTGGTGGACGAACTGATGTGGTTGGTGCGCGAGCGGATGGGCGAGTCCGCCGAGCTGTTGGCGCGGGAGCCGGCGGCGGGGGATCCCACCTTGGCCGCCGAGCGCGGCGGCGGGGCGGCGGGCCGTGGACAGGCCGCCGTGGGGCTGCTGCGCGGAGGTATCGACCCGCGCGAAGTGGGGGATGTGGTGCGTCGTACGGGAGCACGGGTGGTGCACGCGCACAACATCCATCCGACCTTCGGCTGGCGTGCGCTGGCGGCGGCGCGCGCCGCGGGCGCACGGGTCGTGGTGCACCTGCACCAGTACCGCCTGGTGTGTGCCGTAGGGGTGTGCTTCACCGACGGGCATGAGTGCACCCGCTGCCACGGGCGCAACACGCTGCCCGGGGTGCTGCGCAACTGCCGCGGCAGCCGCGCGGAGGCGCTCGTGTACGGGGCGGCCCTGGCGTTGTGGCAGCGTCGCGTGGTGGAGCAGGCGGATGCGGTAATCGTCCCCAGCATGTTCGCGCGGGAGCGATTGCGCGATCTGGGGGCGCCGCTGCGGTGGGAGCGGGTGCATGTGCTGGCCCCGCCAATGCGGGCGCTGGAGCAGGGCGGGGCCGTCGCGAGGCGTCCCCCTGATGGGTACGCGCTGGTGGTGGCGCGTCGGTCGCCCGAGAAGGGGATCGACGTGGCGATCGAGGCGTGCCGCCGGGTCGGCATCCCGCTGGTCGTCGCCGGAGCGGGTCTGGACGACGGCACCGAGGTGCGCGAGGCAGAAGGGGTGCGCTTCGTGGGCCGCGTCGAAGACGCCCGCCTGGCCGAGCTGCGCGCAGGAGCGGCGCTGGCGTTGGTGCCCTCGCGCTCGGCCGAGACGTTCGGTCTCGCTGCCGCGGAGGCGATGGCGGCGGGCCTACCGGTGGCGGGCAGCCGCGTGGGCGCGCTGCCGGAGCTGCTGGAGGAGGAGGCAATGGCGCCCCCGGGCGACGCTCGAGCGCTGGCGCAAGCAATCGCACGCGTGCGTGAGGACTCCGGCGCGGGAGAGCGCGCACTGGAGCGGGTCCGCGCGATGTGCGCCCCGGAGGTTGTTGCGGGCAGGTTGGCGGAGGTGTACGAGGCGGCCACAGCGTGGTGAAGCTCGCTGGGTGTTGTGCTGTGACCGCGGGATTTGCGGGCGCCTGGGCACTTTGATCTCACGATCGTCACCGGTTGCCACGGGTCGCCCGTAAACTAAGCCCGGACATGACGACCGTCGGCATCGTCGGGCTGGGCTATGTGGGGCTACCGCTGGCGGTGGCGTTCGCGCAGGAGGGCTGCGAGGTCGTGGCGGTCGACGTGGACCCGCGCAAGGTGGAGGCGATCGAGGCGCGGGAGTCCTACATCGAGGACGTGCCCTCCGCGCAGCTGCGGGCGGTGGGGGAGCGGATCCACGCGACCACACGCTATGCCCGCCTGGAGCGGGCGGATGCGGTGCTGGTGTGCGTGCCCACGCCGCTGACGCGCAATCGCGAGCCGGACCTCGGCCCGCTGCTGGACGCCACGCGCGCCTTGGCGGATGTGCTGCAGGCGGGCCAGCTGGTTGTGCTGGAGTCCACCACCTACCCGGGCACCACGCGCGAGCAGGTGTTGCCGATCCTGGAGGAGGAGTCGGGACTGGCGGCGGGGCGGGACTTCCACCTCGCGTTCTCCCCGGAGCGCGTGGACCCCGGCCGCACGGACTTCACGCTGCGCAACACCCCGAAGGTGGTGGGCGGCCTGACGGAGGCGTGCGCGGAGCGCGCGGAGAGCCTGTACGGGCTGGTGTGCGACGAGATCGTGCCGGTCTCCAGCCCCGAGGCGGCGGAGCTGACGAAGCTGCTGGAGAACATCTTCCGCTCGGTGAACATCGCGCTGGTCAACGAACTGGCGATGCTCACCGACCGCATGGGGATCGACATCTGGGAGGTGGTGGATGCGGCGGCCACCAAGCCCTACGGGTTCATGCGCTTCGAGCCAGGCCCGGGGATGGGCGGGCACTGCCTGCCGGTGGACCCCTTCTACCTGAGCTGGCGTGCGCGGGAGTTCGACATGGTGACGGAGTTCATCGAGCTGGCGGGCAAGGTCAACCAGCAGATGCCCTACCACTGCGTGATGAAGGTGGAGCGCGCGCTCAACGACGTGGGCCTGCCGGTAAAGGGCGCGCGGATCGCGGTGCTGGGGGTCAGCTACAAGCCGGGCGTGGGTGACGTACGAGAATCCCCGGCGCTGAAGATCCTCACGTTGCTGGGTGCGCTGGGGGCGGAGCTCGCCTACCACGACCCCCACGTCCCCGAGCTGCCCGAGTTCGGCCTGTGCAGTGTGCCTCTGGAGGATGCGCTGCGCGACGCGGATCTCGCGTTGATCGTGACCGCCCACCCCACCGTCGACCATGCGATGGCAGCCGAGCGGGCGCGGGTGGTGGTGGACCTTCGCGGGGTCACGCGCAGGGCACCCGTCGCCAATACAGAGCGGCTGTGAGCCTCACCCCCGACGTATCCCCGGTGCAGCTGTGAGTCTCACCCCCGATCCGCGCGGCCCGGGGCTGCTGCTCGGCGAGGGCGTGGAGATCGGTGCGGACGTGTCGTTCGGCGCCTACGTCGTCGTGCACCCCGGCACGGTCGTGGGAGCCGGCTGCGTGATCGAGGACCACGCGGTGCTCGGCAAGCGCCCTCGGTTGGCGCGCAGCTCCTCCGCAAAGGGGGAGGTGGGTCGTCTGGAGCTGGGCGCGCGGGTGACGGTGTGCGCCGGTGCCGTGGTGTTCGCGGGCGCCACAATCGGCGAGGAGGCGATCATCGGCGACCAGTCCTACGTGCGCGAGCGCACCCGGGTGGGCGCGGGCTCGGTGATCGGCAGGGGTAGCGTGGTCGACAACGACGTGCAGGTGGGTGCGCGCGTAAAAGTGCAGACGGGCGTCTACCTCACGGCGTTCACCGTGATCGAGGACGACGTGTTCCTTGGCCCTAACGCGACCACCACCAACGACGACACGATGGCCCGCCACGACGACTCCATCCCGCTGCGCGGAGCCACCCTGCGCCGCGCCTGCCGTGTGGGTGGCGGCACCGTCCTCACCCCGGGGGTGGAGATCGGCGAGGAGGCGTTTATCGCCGCCGGTGCGGTCGTCACCTGCGACGTCCCCGCGCGCGGGGTGGCGATGGGCGTCCCCGCGCGCGTTGTGCGCGAAGTGCCGGCGGAGGATCTGCTGGAGCGCTGGCGGTAGTCGAGAACGTGTTTGAGAACGATCGGCACGCCCACCCGCGACATCCCGTCGCAGCCGCCACAGTGGCGTAAGAACGTCTTTCAAAAAGATCGGCACGCCCGGGTGCTGTCCCTGGACACTGCGCTGGATCGCCACATGACGGCTCGCACATGCCACCAGCATGCGCTTCGCCGCCCTGCGTCGCCCAGCTTAGTCCAGGAACGCCCCGGACGCACCGCCTATTTTGAAAGACGTTCTAAGTGCGCTAGTTCACTAGCAGACTCCCAGACAGGCGCGGAGGGCGCTACCGTAAGGGGGTGACTCGCGACGACGCTGACGGGGGCCTGAATCTTACGATCGACCGTCGCGCGGAGGTGCCGATCGGCGTGCAGCTGGCGTGGGCACTGCGCGCGCGCATCGACGACGGGCGCCTCGCGACCGGGCAGCGCCTGCCGGGTCTGCGGGATCTGGCGCAGGCGCTGAAGATCAACGCCAACACGGTGCGCGCCGTCTACCAGCGCTTGGAGCACGAGGGCATGATCGAAAGCCAGCAGGGCAGCGGCACCTACGTCACCGCCACCGCGCATGAGCGCTCGGCCGCCGGCGCGATCGCGGCGAGCGCCGCACAGGAGGCACGCCGGACGGGGATCGATCCCCGGGAGGTCGCGGCGGCGCTGTACGTCGAGCCCGAGCACCAGCCGGCGCCTCCCAAGCGGGCAGCGGAGCACCGGCGGTTGCTGCGCATCCAGATCGCGACCCTCGAGCAATTGCTCGTAAAAATCGAAGCCAAGCACCCCGAGCTCGTCGCGGTATCGCGTGCGGCGGCGCCACCGCCCTGGACACCCCCCGACAGTGGCCCGAGGCTGCTGGACTTGGACGAGCTGGAGCTGACCCAGACGCATCTCATTCGCCGGCTGGCCGCGCTGCAGGCCGCGCTGGATGGCCAGGCGCAGCCGCAGCAGGGCGGGAGCGGCAGGCAGGCTGCCGAGCCGGCCTCTGAAGCCGTAGCCGCGGCCAAAGTCGAAACCGTAACGGCTACGGCGCCGAAGCTTGGCGCACGACGGCGGCGACCTCCTCGACCTGCGCCCGCGTGAGCACCGCGCTCATCGGGATCGCCAGGTGGGTGGTGGCGGCGTGTTCGGTGGCGGGCAGCTCGGCGCCGGCGCTCCATTGAAGCATCGCGGGCTGGCGGTGGATGGGGGTGCGGTAGTAGGGCTTGTGGCCGATGGCGGCGGCGGCGAGGGCGGCTTCAAGGCGCTCGGGGTGGGGGTGCGCGATCACGTAGAGGTGCCATGCGGGCTCGCAGCCCGCCACCGGCACCGGTAGCGTCACCAGCTCGCCAATACCCGACTGCTCGTAGTAGGAGCCGGCGGCGCGGCGACCCGCGGCCCATGTGTCGAGCAGGGGTAGCTGCGCGCGCAGGATCGCGGCCTGCAGCTCATCGAGGCGTGAGTTGTAGCCAACCTGGTTGTAGGTGACCTTGTCGTGGGACCCATGGAAGCGCAGCGTGCGTGCGCGCTCGGCGATACCGGGATCCGACGTGGTGATCGCGCCGCCGTCGCCGAACCCCCCGAGGTTCTTGGAGGGAAAGAAGGAGAACGTGGCCGCGGTGCCAAGCGCCCCGGGGCGGGCGGCAGCGGCCGGTTGGGCGGTGGGGGCAACGGACTCTCCTGCAGCGGTCGGTTGGCCGGCGGGGGCGCCGGACTCTCCCGTGGGGTCGTCCGCGCGCGCAGGCGACCCACCCGTGGGCATGCGCGAGCCGGCGGCCTGGGCGGCGTCCTCGAGCACGGGCACCCCCAGCGCCTCGATCTCGGCTACCGGGGCCAGGTTGCCGAACAGGTGCACGGCAATCACTGCCCGGGTGCGCGGGGTGAGCGCGGCGCGCACTGTGTCGGCGGTGACGCAGTAGGTGGAGGGGTCGATATCGCAGAACACCGGCACCGCGCCCGTGGGAGGGATGGCCTCGGCGGAGGCGTAGAAGGTGAAGGAGGGCACCACCACCTCGTCGCCCGGCCCGACGCCCATTGCGCGCAGCGCGATCGTGAGAGCGTCGGTGCCGTTGGCGAGGCCGACGGCGTGGGCGGCCCCGCAGTAGGCGGCGAACTCCTGCTCGAAGGCGGCTACCTCGGGGCCGAGGATGTAGCGCTCGGAGTCGAGCACCCGCTCGATCGCCGCGCGCAGCTCGTCGCGCAGCGGGGCGAGCGGGGAGGAGGTGTCGAACAGGGGGACGCCCACTGCGCGGACCCTATTGGCGCGCGAGGTCGGCAGGAGCGGCGGTGCTCTCGCGCTCGCGCAGCCAGCGCACTGTGGCGGCGATGCCCTCCTCGACGCCGATTTGTGCCTCCCAGCCGAGCAGCGTCTGCGCCTTCTCGACCGAGGGCCAGCGCCGGGGCACGTCGACCGTGAAGGAGGGGAGGTGCTCCAGCTCGAACGTCTCGGGGTCCTCGCCGCACGCGACCCACACGATTCGCGCGATCTCCGCCACCGACAGCTCGCGCGAGGCGGAGATGTTGAAGTCCTCGTTCAAGCCCGCGGGGGAGCCCATCGCCACGACCACCCCGTCGGCGATGTCGTCGACGTGCGTGAGCGTGCGCGTTTGCTCGCCGGAGCCGAAGATCTGCAGCGGCCGCTGCCCGGAGAGCGCCTTGCGGATCAGGTCGGGCACGGCGTGTGCGATGCCGGGCTCGGCGTCGGGCACCTCGCCCGGGCCGTAGGCGTTGAAGGGGCGGCAGATCGTGTAAGGGAGGCCATGCTCGGCGTGCGCGGCGCGGCAGTAGACCTCACCGGTGAGCTTGGAGAAGCCGTAGGCGGAGAGCGGAACGGGGCAGTCGGGCAGGTGGGCCTCGGTCGTGGGGTACTCCGTGGCGCGCTCGAAGACCATCGAGGAGGAGACGTAGGTGAAGCGCTCGACCTCGACGTCCAGCGCGGCGCGGAAGACCGCGTTGTAGAGCGCGGCGTTGACCTCCGTGAGCGTGTGGGGGAGCCGGTGGAAGTTGGCGATCCCGCCGACGATCGCGGCGAGGTGGATCACGTGCGAGCAGCCCTCCGTGGCCCGCTGGGCCTCTGCGAGTGAGCGCAGGTCGCCGGTGTGCACCTCGCACCCCTCGCGCATCCACTGCGGCGCGGGCCGCTGGTCGGAGACCCGCACCTCGTAGGCGGGGTCGGCGAGCAGCCGGCGCACGACCGCCGAGCCGATCGTGCCGGCGCCTCCTGTGACCAGTACCCGGCTCATGAGTCGAGGGAGGTGTTGCCTGGAGATCGTCCGCGCGAGTGAGTGGCGTCCCGGGCGCGTGGGGGCGGGACATCCTGACCCGCCACAGGGGCAGGTGTAGACGCCGCGCGGCCGGGCCCGGCAAGGCCTCTCGCCTGCGCGCGGCGAGCCGCGGGCGCGGGTTCGACTCCCACCGTCTCCATCACGCGGCTCACGGGCTGGGTGCCCCCAGCGCGGCAAGCTCGGAGGCGTACGCAAACACTTGCCCCGCGCCCCAGCAGTTCCACGGATCCACCACGAGGCATTGCTCGGCGGCAAGCGCGGCGATCGCGGCGAGCGTGCGGGGGTCGCGGAACTCGGAGTGGTTGGCGGCCACGACCACCGCATCGGCACCCGCGAGCACCTCCTCCAGCGGTGCCGTGGGCGTGGCGACGTGGGGGTCGTGCACGGCGATGTCGGCGAGCTCGCGCTCGAGCAGCCGGATCAGCTTGTGCGCGAGCGAGTCGCGCTCGTCGTCGGTGTCGGCCTTGAAGGCGAGGCCGAGCACGGCGATCTTGCGGTTGGCGAGCGTGCCGAGGCGCCGGCGCATCCCTTCGACGAGGAACAGCGGCACCGACTCGTTGACGCGCGAGACCGCGAGCAGCATCCCCGGCGCGGGGGAACGCTCCTCGGAGAAGGTGAAGTCCTTGCGCAGGCAGGTGCCGGCGGTGAGCCCCGGCTGGGCGAGGCCGCCGCGGGGGTAGTCGCGGTTGACGAGGTCGATCACCTCGAACACGTTGGCGCCGTGGCGCTCGCAGTCCATCATCAAGAGGTTGGGCAGCGCGAAGTGGGTGTAGCGCAGGATGTTGGCCCAGATCTTCGCCAGCTCGGCCTGCACGGGAGTTGTGTAAACGATCGGCGCATCGAACACCCCGAACAGTTCGCCGGCGACCTCCCCGGGATCGGCAGACCCGCTCGCCCTGCCGGCGGGATCGGCAGTGCCGCCCGCCCTGCCGACGCCGCCGATGATGCAGGGCAGTGTGTCGATCTCCTCCAGGAAGCGCCCAGCGGCGATTCGCTCGGGGGCGTGCGCGACGAACACCTCCTCACCGATGCGAAAGCCGCGGTGCTTTTCCAGGTAACCCGCCACGAACTCCGTGGTGCCGGGCGCGACCGTGGAGCGCAGCACGAGTGAGTGCCCTGGTGCGAGTACGCCGAGCAGGTCGTCCAGGGCAGAGCGGATGTCGCGCATGTCGATCTCGATGTGCGAGAAGGAGGGGGTGCCGAGCGTGATCACGATGTGCCGCGCCCGGGCTGCATCGGCGACGTGCTCGGAGAGCTCGAGGCGCCTGCCGCCCTGCCCCCCCCGGTCTCCGTCTTGCTCTCCTTCTCGCCCGAGGTCCCCGGCAAGCTCTCCTTCTTGCCCTAGATCGCCGGTCCGCTCTCCTTCTTGCCCGAGGTCCCCGGTTCCCTCCCCGCCCTCCTCGCTCCCCGCCCCTTGAGCGCGCACGCGATCCAGCAGCTCCTGCGCGCCGGTCTCCTGGAAAGGCATCACGCCCTCGCGCAGGGCACTCAGACGCGCGGCGTCATTGTCGATCCCGATCACGCGCAGCCCGCGGTCGGCGAAGGAGAGCGCGAGCGGCAACCCGACGCGGCCGAGGCCGATCACGGAGACGTCGGCGGTGTGCTCCTGTGGGGTCACGGCGCTCAGGTTAGCTTCATGTCCGCGCGAGCAAGCGCTCTCGCGCGGACGGATCGGCGGTGGGAGGCATGGGGTGTGTAGTGAACGGCGGTAGGAGGCATGGGGTGTGTAATGAACTTTTTTAAAGCCGTGCGCAATTGCTATCGGGCTTTGAATTTTTTATAACAGCACCTACCCCTATCGCATACATACTATCGCTATACCAATTTGATCTCCGGGCCTCCTCGACTCAAGCTGACCCACTACTCGATCTCCGCTCGGCGGCGCTCGCGCAGGTACTGACGTGCAAAGCCCACGACGAAGCGGGGGTTGTAGCGCGCGTAGCGCGGCCACAGCCGGCGCGGCTCGCGCGCCAGCCGATAGGCCCACTCCAACCCATGTCGCTGCATCCACGGCGGCGCCTGAGGGACGAGGCCGGCGTGGAAGTCGAAGGCGGCGCCCACACCCACCAGCAGCGGCGCGCGCAGGTGGGGGCGCATTCGCTGCATCCACTGCTCCTGCTTGGGCTGTCCGATGCCGACCCACACGACCTGCGCACCGCAGCCGTCGATCTCCGCGATGACACGCCGCTCCTCCTCAGGGGTGAGCTCGCGGAAGGGAGGCGACCACCCGCCGGCGATCACCAGGCCGGGAAAGCGCTCGCGCAGGCGGCGCTCGAGCAGTTCCAGGGCCTCGGAGGTGCGGCCACCGTACAGATAGATCGGGGTTTCGTCAGCCGCCGCACGCGCGCAGAAGGCCGCCATCAGGTCGGGCCCGTAGATGCGGGTGGCGCCACGGTGGCCGAGCAGGCGCAGCGCCCACACCAGCGGCATCCCGTCGGGCACGGCGAGTGTGGCGTCCAGCGTGGCGGCAAGCGTGGCCGGCTGCTCGCGCGCGCTCATCACGAGATTGACGGCGGCAGCCGTCACGTACCCGCGCTCGCCGGCGGCGATCATCGCCTGCATCCAGTCGAGCACCTGCTCGTAGTCGGAGACCGCCAGCGGGATGCCGAGGATCTCCGCGCGAGGCGGCGGCGTGGGAACCGTCGATAGGGCGGAGGAGGCGATGGGGGGAAGATAGCCACCCAAAGCGGACGCCTACCAAGAAGCGGGCCGGATGTTGGACTGCTTGCCGCCGGTGGTGTCTAGCCCGACGCGGACTTGTCTGTCGGCGGCGCCTCGGCAGTCACTGTGGCCGCCGGGCCCGGCGTGCCATCTGCGTGTGTCGATTTCGCCAAGCAGTGAGCCTCGCGGTTACTCCAAAAGGCGCGCATTTGCACGCGGTTTCGGCTCCTCAATTCGACTGGATCGCAGGATTCCCCCAAGTCGTAACCTCTCGGGACCGTGAGTCCCTCCACTCTGCGCCGCTACCGAGCAGAGCGCCTGCTGCGCCAGGAGTTCGGGGGGCTGCGCGAGGAGGTGCTGCGCAGCGTGCGCGGGCGCCTGCGCGCCCGTGGGGTGCACCTCGACGGCGGCGATTTGGAAGCGTGCTACGCCCAGGCGTGGCAGGGCCTCTATGCCGCGATCGCTGCCGGTGAGGAGATCGCCAACCCGGGGGGTTGGCTGGCGGTGGTGACGTTCCGGCGCGCGATCGACGAGCACCGCGGTGCCCGCGCGCGCGGGTTTGGCGGTCTCGCCCAGCTCGAGCCCACCGGCTCCGAGCGTGAGGTGGCGGGGGCGCACATTGCGCACACACCCCGCACCGAGCCCGACCTCGCCGCGGAGCTCGATGACCGCGCGAAGCTGCGCCAGCTGTTCGAGGCGCTGCGCAGCCGGTTGAGCGCGCGCGAGTGCGAAGCGGCGGCGCTCTGCTACCTGCAGGGTCTCACGCGCGTGCAGGCGGCGCAGCGGATGGGGATCAGCGAGGCGCGCATGACGAAGCTGATGGAGGGCCGCGGCTCGGGCAGCCCTGGCGTGGCGGGCAAGGTGGGGGATCTGCTGGAGGCGATCAGCGGCGGGGAGTGGTGCGAGCAGCAGGGCTCGTTGATGCGCGGCTTCGCGTTCGGCATCCTCGACCCGCGCGGCGAGCGCTACCGGCTCGCGCGCCTGCACCAGCGCGAGTGTCCGGCCTGTCGCGCCTACGTCCTCTCGCTGCGCGGCCTTGCCGCCGTGCTGCCGCCGCTGCCGCTGCCGTGGGGGCTGGGATTTGCCGGCCCCCACCACACGGCCCCCGCGCGTGTGCCCTCCGCCCGTTCACCTTCCACCCGTGCAGCCCCCGCCCGTGCAGCCCCCCCGCGAGTTCTCTCCACCCGCGCATCCCCCCCTCGAACCCGCTCTTCCCAAATCTCATCCACCCACGCCGGGGCGGGCGCAAAGGCTGGAGCAGGGACCAGTGCCGGCGGGATCGCGGCATCGGGTGCTGCCTCCGCCGGCGGTGCCGCCGGCGGAGGCTGGCTGCTGGGCGGCTCGGTGGGCGCAAAGCTCGCGGTAGGCTGTGTGCTGGCGCTGAGCGTGGGGTGTGTTGCCCTCGTGGCTCCTCGCCACGCGGGAGCATCCCATCGGGGCCACGCGCGCCGACTCGCTAGCGCCTCTCCGGCGAACGCCCCGGGCGCTGCGACGGAGTCCCCGGTTCTCGCTGCATCGACCGCTCTCGGTGGGTTGACCTCAGGGCACTCCTCGGCGGGGACCCTCCCGCACGTCTCGCGCATCTTGCCAGCCGCGCGCGTTACCGCGATGAGGCGCGCCGCGGACAGGCACGCCCAACAGGAGTTCGGTCTCGAACGGCCCGCCTCGGCGCCGGCCACCGCAAGCTCATCGCCGCAGGTTGCGCCAGCCACCGCGCATGCGGCTTCGGTTCAGCGGGCGGGCACGGCGAGCGCTGCGCAATCAACCCCAGAATCAGCCGCTGCGTCGGCATCCGCACCGAGCGGCCCACCCAGCCGCGCCGAACGGGAGTTCGGGCCTGAATAGGCCTTCGCCGCCCGCGATTGCCGCGATCGGTCGCCCGTCGTGTTTGCGGCTGGCGATCAAGCGCCGTTGCGCCCGCGGCTGGGTAAGACAGCCCGCCGGCCTCTCAGGGTTGTGGGAAGACTTTGGTGAGCAGTCTGAGTCCGAGCGGGTTGCCGCGGGGGCGCAGGCGGCCGGTGGCGAGCGCACGTACCGGGGTTAGGCGATCGCCGATGATGTCCACCCAGTCCTGCCACGCGATCCGCAGGCGCAAGTCGGCGCTGGGCACCGCCCCCTCGGCGACGGCGGAGGAGCCGTTTTCGACGGTGAGGTGCCAGGTGGGGATGTCGGGGTCGGTGAACTCCCACTGAAAGACGGTCGGGCGGCGCAGCCCGTGGTTGGGGTTGACCTGGCGGCGCACCGTGTCGAACAGCAGCTCCACCGTTTCGGGGTCGCGCATCGAGGGGCCCTCGCGCACGCCGAGGACCCCCGCCTGGGCGAGGCGCCGGCCGCGCTGCGAGAGCTCCAGCGGCGTGAGGCCGGGCGGCATCAGCGGCGGGCCGGGCAGCGACTCGGCCGGCATCCCGGCGGAGCGCAGCTTGGTCAGCAGCGAGTTGACGCCTTCGGGGCCGATCCTGTCGAAGCTGTAGCCGAACACCGTCAGGTAGCTTTCGTCCCACCCGGGTGGCATCAGCACCTGGGCGGTGTAGCGGGTGACGTCGTGCAAGATGCGAGCGACCGCCTTGGGGACCCTGACGGGGTCTTCGCGGCGCAGGTCGGCCAGCAGCTTCACGCCGAAGCCGATGTGGCGCTGCTCGTCGACCTGGATGTTCTGCATCCCCTCGCGGAAGGCGGGCAGTTTGTCGCGCTCTTCCAGGTAGCTGCAGATCAGATGCTGCCCGGGCTGAGCGAGCGTGCCCTCGACCACGATGTGGTAGAGCGTGACCGCCGCGGCGAGTTTGGCGGGGGAGTGGTCGGCGCGCAGTTCGTCGGCCATCCGGTCGAGGCGCTCGAAGATCTTGCGAAAGCCGGGGCTGAGCTGCGGCTTGATCGCATTCAACCCGCTCGCCATCGAGCCGTCGCCGATCCCGGCGACCTCGTGCATGAAGCGCTTGAAGAACACCGCGTGGCGCGCCTCGTCCACCTGCTGGGTGGTGAGGAAGTACTTCTGCTCCTCGCGCGGCGCCGCGTCGATATAGGGCGATAGGTTGTCGGCCACCGCGTCCTCGCCCCAGAAGAACAGCGCGTAGTTCCAGATCGCCGCCTGCCGTTCGAAGTCGGAGAACTCCTCCCGCCACTGCCGGGCGTCCTCGGTGAAGTCGAGCTCGGTCGCCTTCCAGTTGCCGCGCTCCCAACGGGCGTAGAGGTCTTCGTAGGAGATCGCGTCGGCGGGGAGGCTGCCAAGCTGCTCGCTGGAGATTGTGGCCTGCTCGGTTGTTGCCATCGGGTCTGCTCCTCGGTTCGGGCCTTGGTGAGCTTCGGTTGGTGGGCGGCTCGTGGTCCCCCGGGGCTGCCGGGGCCTGATCATCTGCTTGCAGGCGCTGGCGGCAACCGCGTAGAGCTGGCGGCCAGCCAAACGAATAACGAACGTTATCGCAATAGCAATCGCTCCGTCAAGTACGATTTGCGCCATGACCACGGCGCGCCTGACCCGCGAGCAGAGCAAGGCGCTCACGCGCGAACGGCTGCTGCTGGCTGCGCGCACCGTGTTTGCCCGGCGCGGCTTCCACGGCGCTTCGGTCGAGGAGATCGCCGCCGAGGGCGGCTACTCGACGGGCGCGCTGTACTCCAACTTCAGCGGCAAGGAAGACCTCTTCCTGGCGGTGATGGACCGCGAGATCGACGAGCACTCGCGCGAGATCGAGGAGGCGGTGCGCGAGCGCACCACGGTGGACGAGCGCGCGCGCGGCGGCGCCGAGCGGTGGATGGCGATGATCGACCGCGAGCCCGATCTGCTGCTGCTGTTCGTGGAGTTCTGGGCCTACGCCGCCCGTGACCAGGGCAAACGTCGCCACGTGGCCGCCAGCTTCGCCCGCGCCCGCGCGACGCTCACGCGGCTGATCGCCGACGGCGCGCGCGACTTCGAGCTGGAGTTGACGCTCCCGGCGGAGCAGCTGGCGATCGCAATCGACGCGCTCGCCGACGGGATCGCGCGCCAGCGGATGGCCGACCCCGAGGCGGTCCCGGACGAGCTGATGGGCAGGGTGCTCTCGCTGCTGCTGGCTGGCGCCACGCGCCCGGCGTCCGGCTGACGCCGACAACGGCCCGTCCGCTCGGAGCGGCCGCTGCGTGTGGGCTCATGGCGACAACCCAGGCGTGCCAACCACTGACCCATCCCGGACCCGGAGGGTCCCCCTCCAAACAAATCCCTCCACCCGCTCGTGGAGGCGCCAGCGCTGGTTGTACGCTCTGCGGCGGATGAGGCTGATTGCGCCCCTGCGCGCGGCCCCCGCCACGGTGCCCGCCCTCGGCGCGCTCGCGCTGATGGTGGTGGGGGCCTCCGACCAGGCCGGCTACCCGCTCACCCACTGGGCGCCGGGTGGGCTGATCGTGCTCGCGCTGCTGGCCGTCGCGCTGCTGGCGGTGCAGCCGCGCTGGGCGCAGATCCCGCTGGCCGTGCGTATCGCGGTGGGCTGTCTGGCTGCGTACACCGCGCTCAGCTTCCTCTCGATCCTGTGGGCCGGCGTGCCCGGCGACGCCTGGGAAGGGGCCAACCGCACGCTGCTCTACCTGTTGGTGTTCGCACTGTTCGCCTGCTGGGTGCAGGCCGGCGTAACGGCGGCGCTACTGCTGTGTGGGTGGGTCCTCGCGATGGTTGGCGTGGGGCTGCTCGTGCTGGCGCACCTCGACGACGCCGCCGGCGTGGCCCGTCTGATCGCGCTGCTACCGGGTGGCCGGCTGGTTTACCCGGCCGGCTATGTCAACGCGGACGCGGCGCAGTGGCTGATGGCCGCCTGGCCGGCGCTGCTGCTGGCGCGCGAGCGGCGGCTGGCGTGGTGGCTGCGGGGGGCTTTGGCGGGCGGCGCGGTGCTGCTCGCCGAGGTTGCGCTGCTCAGCCAGAGCCGCGGCTCGGTGTACGCCGAGCCGGTGATGCTGGTGCTGGTGTTCGCGCTGCTCCCCGGCCGCGTGCGCACGTTCGCGTTGCTGGTACCGGTCGCGGCGGGGATCAGCGCCGCGGCGCCGGCGGTGCTGCGCGTGGGCGAACGGGTCGGCGCACTGGAAGGCGCGTCGCACGGCGGTGTCGCCCCGCACAGCCCGGCCGCCCTGCACAGCGCGACGGCCGCGATCCACGCCGCCGTGGTCGCGACGCTGCTCAGCGCGCTCGTGGTCGGCGCCGTGGTGGCGGCGGGGGCGGCGCTCGAGCGCCGGCGCACGCTCTCCCCCGCGGCGGCCGCACGTGTGCACCGAGGCGTGGCCGCGGTCGCATTGGCCCTGCTGGTGGCTCTACTGGCGGGCGGTTGGGTGGCGGTGGGCGACCCGGTGGCGCGCGCGCGCCACGCATGGGACACGTTCAAGAGCCCGCAGGGCTACGCCGCCAACAGCACCACGGGCAGCCGCCTCACCAGCGGGCTGGGCTCCAGCCGCTACGACTTCTACCGTGTGGCACTCGATGAATTCGCCGCGCATCCCCTGTTGGGGATCGGCGCCGACAACTTCGCCGAGCCCTACCTCGCGCATGGGCGCTCCACCGAGACCCCGCGTTACCCGCACAGCGTCGAGCTGCGCACGCTCGTGCAAACGGGGCTGCTGGGGGCGCTGCTCGCCATGGTCGGTTTGGGCGCGGCGTTGCTGGCAGCCTGGCGGGCGCTCGGGCGCCACCCCGATCCGCTCGCGCGCGCGGTTGCCGCGGCCGCTATGGCGGGCTTTGCCTACTGGGCCGTGCACGGCTCGTTCGACTGGTTCTGGGAGTTCGCCGGCCTGGGGGCGCCGGCCTTCGCGCTGCTCGGCCTCGCCTGTGCGCTCGCGCCGCGGTCGGCCGTGGCGGAGGATGCGGCGCCCGCGGCCGACCCTGGGACTTCGTCTACTTCTTCGAGCCCTAACCAACCGGTCTCGCCGGTGTCCTCGGGCGCCGAGCCGCGGGCGTTGTCTTCTTTTTCGGGCCCTAACCAATTGATCGGCGCCGACGCCGACCCCGCCGCGGGTCGCTCTGCGCACGCTGTCTCCCGCAGCCAGAGGCGTTGGCCGATCGCGGTCGCCCTGGGTGTAGCCGCGTTGGCGGCGATCGTCTCGCTCACCGCCCCCTGGCTGAGCGGCCTTGAGGTTGAGAGCGCCGCGCGCGTGTGGGTGCGCTCGCCCGCACAGGCCTACGCGCGCCTCGACCACGCCGCCCGGCTGAACCCGCTGAGCGACGAACCGTACGTGGTGGCCGGCAGCATCGCGCTGCGCCGAGGCGAACTGGCGCGCGCCAACCACGAGTTCGCGCTGGCGCTCGGGCGCACCCCCGGCGAAGCCTACGCGACACTCGAGCGTGGGGCGATCGCCTCCACGCGCGGTCGCCGTCGCGAAGCGCTCGCGCTGCTCGAGCGGGCGGTGCACCTCGCCCCACGCGATCCGCTCACACGCGCGGCCCTCGCGGTGGTGCGCGCCCGTCACCGGGTGGACCTCGAAGAACTCAACCGCTCAATCCTGGGCAATGCTCAGCAATTCTCATGATGCGAATGAACGTTGGGTGAAAATACGGACCAGAAACGCGGCTTTTCGCTCGACATCAACTGTAAGTTCGCTAGTTTGTGTGCTGTACCCCACCGATTTGCCGGCCATACGCTGTTGTGGCGGTGGACCCCGGGCAGCGTGTGCTCGGAGGCGAGGCGAACCGGCGGGCGAGGCAAGGAGAGCGGCATAGGGTTGCTCGACGCCGAAAGGACCCCCAAGGTTGGGAAGTATGAGACGCAATCGCATAATCCTCGGAACACTGGCTCTGCCCGTGCTCCTCGCCGCATTCGCCCCCGCCGCGCTCGCCGGTGGGCCGCTGCTCAGCGGCTACGGCGGACCCGGCGCAGGTGCCCAGGCGATCATCGGAGGGACGCTGCTCAACGCCAAGGGAGGCTCGGGCGGCGGCGCCGGCGGTAGCGCGGGCGGCTCCTCTTCGTCCAGCTCCTCTGTTTCTTCTTCCTCTCCTTCCTCCTCCTCGTCGGCGACGAATGCAAGCCGCGTTGCAAGCGGTCGTGACCCGGCCACGCCTGGGAGCTCCGGTGGCCGGGTCTCGAGCCCAGCCCTCCGGCACGGTGGCGAGGGAGTCGCGGCAGGCCGCAGGGCATCCGCTGGGAGCGCTGGCGCGTACTCGAGTCAGTCGCACCCGGAAGCCTCCGTGGCCGCCTCGGTGAGTGCAGCGGGGTCGTCGTGGTTCACCGGCGGGGACCTGTTGGCGTTGGTGCTGGCCGCCGGAGTGTTGACGCTGGTTGCGGTTGCCACCGTGCGTTTGTCGGGTATGGGTGCTCATCATGAATAGACGGCGGGGGCTCGAACGCAAATCACGACGGACAGGGATGTCCTTCTGCGCATGAACGGACCTCGTCTCACCCAACAAACGACCACACCCAGCCTGCCGCTGACCAGGCGCCCGGCCGCACGGTCGGCTACGGGACCACGCTCTGCCCACAGCGGGATCTTCCACGGTCCGCTGCAGCTGCTGCTCGAGGAGCCCGGCTGGAACGTGCTGGTGCCGGCGATTGACCTCGCGATGCTGTTCCTCGCCATGGTGCTCGCGCTCGGCGGCGTACACGCCACGCTACGCGTGTCGGCCGCAGCCGCGCCGCTGCTGGCGCTGCCGCTGCTGACGCTTCTGGCGCTCTACCTCCGCGGGCTCTATCGCACACGTCTGCGCGCGCTGATGCTCGACGGGCTGGCCCCCGCCGTGAGTGCGGTGTCGGTCGCGGCGATGGCTGTCGCGGCGATCGGCCTGCTCGCCAACGGGCGGATCCCCGACCAGTCGGAGTGGGTGGCGGCGTGGCTGCTCTCGCTGACGACGCTCGCCGTGGGCCGCGCGGCCCTGGCCCTGGCGCAACGGTGGGCGCGCAGCCGCCGGCTGGTGGGCCGGCCGGTACTGATCGTCGGCGCCGGCATGGTCGGCGCACAGGTGGCGCGCCGCCTGGAAGACCACCCCGAGTACGGCCTCTACCCGGCGGGCTTCCTCGACAACGATCCGCGTCCGCTGGCCGAAGTCGGCGGCCGCGACATGCCGGTGCTGGGCAGCACCGAGGATCTCGACGAGGTTGTACGAACCACGCACACGCGCAACCTGATCGTGGCCTTCTCCTCGGTCGCCGACGCGCACGTCAGCCGTTTGATCCAGCGCTGCCAGGAGCTCGGCGTCGAGGTGTCGGTGGTACCGCGCATGTTCGACACGATCAACAACCGCGTCGGTTACGACACCGTCGGCGGCCTGCCGCTGCTCTCCTTCACCACGGTCAACCCGAAGGGTGTGCAGTTCGCGCTCAAGCATGCCTTCGACCGTGTATTCGCCGCCGTACTGCTACTCCTGCTCTCGCCCGTGCTGGCGCTCACGGCGCTGGCGGTGCGCCTCACCTCCTCCGGCCCGATCCTCTTCCGTCAGCGCCGCGTCGGCCGTGATGGCACGCTGTTCGACCTCTACAAGTTCCGCTCGATGCGGGTCGACGCGTCGGAGGGTCTCCAGTCTGAGCGTAGGAGCGCCAACGGTCATTCGAACGTCAACGGGCAGGCGCCCTCCCTCAACGATCACGGCTCGGCAAACGATCACGGCTCGGCAAACGGGCACGGCTCGGCAAACGGGCACGGCTCGGCAAAGGGGCACGGCTCGGCAAAGGGGCACGGCTCGGCAAAGGGGCATGGCTCGGCGAAGGGGCACGGCTCCGCGAAGGGACACGACGCCGCGGAGACGGGCTTGAGCCGCGAGGAGATCGCGGCCTTCGAGTTCACACTAGTGCGGGACACCGCTCCCGGCGGCGTGGAGGGCACCGACCGCCGCACCCCGATCGGTCGCTTCCTGCGTCGCACCTCGCTGGACGAGCTGCCCCAGTTCTTCAACGTTCTGCGCGGCGAGATGAGCGTGATCGGCCCGCGCCCCGAGCGCCCGGAGTTCGTGGAGGTGTTCCGCCAGGACGTGACCCGCTATGGCGATCGCCACCGCGTGAAGTCGGGGATCACCGGCTGGGCACAGGTGCATGGCCTGCGCGGGCAAACCTCGCTCGCCGAACGCGTGGAGTGGGACAACTACTACATCGCCCACTGGTCGCTCGCGCTCGATCTGAAGATCCTCGCGCTCACGTTCGGGGCGCTGCTGCACAACACGGAGTGACCCCGATCATTCAATCCCGCGATGCTCGCGCGAGGAACAGCGTGAGGTCGACCCAATCGGCGTGAGGTCTACCCAATCTGCCTGTTGTGGGCGTGTGCCGAGAGCGCCCGGTGACGATCTCGAGGATCAGATGCTGCGCTGCGCGTCCCCGCCGCTGCCCTGCCAGTATTGGTAGACCCGCACCGTCACTCCGTTCGTGCCGAGCACCTGCGGCAGCGAGATCGCGTAGCGGTTGAAGCGGTTGAGCGTGAACAGCGCCCGGTAGCGCAGTACCTTGCCCTGGAAGGCTTCGAGCTGCATGTAGTCGCCGACGGGGCCTTCGCCCTTGGCGAGGACGCCGCCGTGGTGGCGGCTGAGGCTCAGCGTCACGCCGCTGGGGTTGGCGAAGGGGTTGGCGAGCACGCGGGCGAGGGCCGCGAACGCGGGCTTGCGCGCACCGCGGGTGTTCAGCACGCCAAAGTTTTCGCGCGTGGAGTCCTGCAGCTTGTACAGCACCGCCGCCGCGACGTAGGGTGCGCGCACAAGCGAGCGGTAGAGATTGGTGATGTTGGCGGCCTGCACCTTCGGGCTGACACACCCCTGTTCCTGCTGGACCTTCTGCTGCGGCCAACAGCTGCTCCAGCCGAACTCGTCCAGCCACAACGGTGTGTTGTCGCCATTGGCCAGCTGCGTTTCGTGGATCGCCCGCAGCGAGCCGAGCGTGAGGGTGTAGAAGTGCACCGCCAAGCCGTCGTAGTAGCCCTTGATGCCCGCCGCGTAGAGCTCGCGCAGGAAGACGCCGTTGGAGCCCACGAGCGAGCCGGCGAGCACCTTCACGTCCGGGTTGGCCTGCTTGATCGCGGGGTAGGCGGCGCGCAGCACGGCGGCGTAGCGCTGCGGTTTTTCAGGCCCCGCGAAGTAGGCTTCGTTGGCCTGGTCGGGCTCGTTCCAGATCTCGATTGCCGCCAGGCGCGTGCCGTAGCGCGCGGCGAGGTAGGCGACGAAGGTGGCGTATGCGGAGGGTTCGCGCGGGGGCCAGGCGTTGGCTCTGGTCCACCGTTCGGGGATGCACTTGCGCAGCAGGGACGCAGGCGCCGATGACGCCCAGCACGGTGTGCTCTCGACGGTGGCGATCACCCGGATGCCGCTCGCCGCCGCGTCGTTCACCAGACGGTCGAGGAAGGCCAGAGCGCCTGCTTCGATCTGGCCCGGTGCGCGAGGTTCCAGCAGCGACCAGGGCACATCGACACGCACCACCTGGGCGTGCAGTGCCTTGGCGGTGGCGATCTGGCGATCGGCGGCGCTCAGGCGAGTGCCCGCGGAGAGGGCCGGCAGGTTGACGCCGCCGAGTGGCACGGACGCAGATGCGCGCGAGCCAACCTCACGCGCATAACCTGTCGGCGCGAGCACTGCGGCAGCGCACAGCCACGCGACGCAAAGCAGTAGCGCAATGGCGCTACCGCGCACGATCGAGGCGGTGAGTTTGATAAGGCGTCCAGCCATGGGTTGCGTCGGCATCCTGCCACCTCCATACGATAGCTGTCGCGGTTGCCCGTCCCGGATAGTCTTCATGTGTGTCGCCGACGTGGATATGGATGCAGATTGCGATTGTGGTGTTCGTAGTAATCGGCATGATCATCGCGATCACCAAGCTCGTCTGAGCCTTAGGGCCTATCCCGGTAGGCCCGCACACTGGATGCGGCCGATGGCCTTCGCGAGGCTTCATCCCTCCGGAGCCCGTCACCGGCGTGGCCCACCACGTCTTCGCCCTTGCGTCCGCGCCTCGCTCGACCATCGACCGGGTGGGTGGGCACGGATCGACGTCCCTACCGGGATAGGCCCTCAGCCGCGCAGGGAGCGCCACCATCCTCGTCGCGCCGGCTCGAACACAGCCGCCGGCTCCACCGGAGCGGGCAGGATCTGCTCGCCCGCGAGTACCGCGGCGGGCACCGCCGAGGTCAGCCACGGCGCCAATGGGGCAAGTCCTGCTCGCTCGAGTTGCGCGGCTATCTCGGGAGCGCGGTTGACGGTGTCGTGAGTATCGGAGGCGACGTTGTGGAGGAGGCCTCCCTGCGCAAGCGCAAACGCCAGATGGCGCGCCTCGCGGCCGAATTGGCCCCCGAACGAGCCGGCGGTGACCGATGTGATCACGCCGGCGCCCACCAGACGCTCCAGCATCGAGGGGTCGCGCTGGAAGGCGGGGCAGCGCTCGGGGTGGGCGAGCACGACGCGGCGCTCGCCGTTCAGCAGTGCCAGCAGCATCTCATCAAGGTGCGGAGCGACTGGGGTGAAAGGCGGCTCTACCAGCAGCCACGGACCGCCACCCAGGCCGAGGCACGCGAGCTCTGCATCGTCGAGCTCGGCGATCTGCGTTAGGGCGATCTCTGCTCCGGGCCGGACTTCCACCGGCTGCCCGTCAGCCGTCATCACCTCCTCGGAGGCCAGGCGCTCATTCAATTCGGCCACGCGCTCGGCGATCGTCGCGGCGTCATTGTCGTAGCGCCAATTCACATGCGGAGTTGCCACGAGCACGCGTGTGCCGCCGGCTGCGGCCAGGCGCGTGATTGCCAGCGAGCCCTCGATCGTCGCAGGCCCGTCGTCGATGCCGGGCAGCACGTGGGTGTGGAGATCGATCATGTCAGCGGGAACGTTAGGGCGTGCCGGCACCCACTGGATTACGCTGCGCGCGACGAACTCGAATACGCAGATATGATCATCGGCCAGCAGCCTGGTAGGGCTCTGCAACACACACGAGCTGGCGAGGAGTGGGAGTCATGTTCAAATCGATCGTGGTGGGCACCGACGGCTCCGAGACGGCGGGCGAGGCGGTGCGACAGGCCGGCGACCTGGCCCATACGCTTGGGGCGACGCTCGAGATCGTGAGCGCCTACGAGCCCGTGCCTGCTGGGCGCCTGCGCTCGGAACGGCGCGACGCCCCGGAGGACCTGCAGTGGGCGATCAACCCGCGCGAGGACGTCGACGCGGCGCTCGAGGCCGCCGCGGCACCGGCGCGCGAGGCGGGCGTCGAGGTCAACGTCTACGCTCGCCAGGGCGATCCCGCCGACGCGATCCTCGACGTCGCCGAGGAGCGCGGCGCGGATCTGATCGTGGTCGGCAACAAGGGCATGAGCGGTGCCAAGCGCTTCCTCTTGGGCTCGGTGCCCAACCGGGTTTCCCACCACGCGCCCTGCTCGGTGCTGATCATCCGCACGACCTGAGCTCGGTCTCCCTCTTGTGAGGCACGGCCTTCAGTGAGGCAC
The DNA here is from genome assembly GCA_963814085.1 of uncultured Solirubrobacterales bacterium. Taxonomy (GTDB): domain Bacteria; phylum Actinomycetota; class Thermoleophilia; order Solirubrobacterales; family Solirubrobacteraceae; genus Palsa-744. The sequence continues at coordinate 547,347 of CAWFBP010000003.1, forward strand.
CGCGCTTTCGATCAGCTCGAAAGCGCGATCAGGATCCATGTCGGGGCTCAGACCGGGCAGCTCTGGTCGTAGCGTGTGTGGCAGAAAGCGTCGCATCAGCCGCGCCCGCCTGCCAAACATGACGACCGTGTCGATTACGCGCACCTGCCGCTCGACCTCCAAGGCGCGGATCACCGCCAGTGGGCGGATCCGGCGCACAGCTCGCCAGGGGACGCCGGCTGGCTCTGTGTGGCTTGGGTTTGCTTCACCAGACCCTTGGTGGTCGGATCCAGCCTGGTTTGATTGTGGCTCCGCGGAGATCAGCGCCACATCGGCTCCGCGCTGTTGCAGCACGCTCAACCAGCGCATAGCGCTCTGTGTGGGACGGCCGCGGTCGGCGATCGCGAGCACCCGCGCCGGGCCGGCTCGGCGGGGCCCGAAGTGCGCGCCGACATCGCCACCGCCGCCCGAGGGTTCGCGCGCGCTGCCGCGGCGTAACAGGACGAAGATCCACACCAGCGCGTCGGAGCCCACGTCGAGCGAAATCTTCAGCAGCCCGCGCCACCCGTCGTGCCAGCCGCCGTCCACGATCGTGCGATAGCAGAGCTTCGCCGCGGGGCGCAGCACGATTCCCTTCAGATAGACCGCCCCTGAGCGAGGACGCACGATCAGGCGGCTCTCCAGCCGGGCATAGCTCCAGGTGTCGGACAGCGCCTCGCGGATGCTCCCCGCCAGCTCGTGCTCGAGGTCGCCGTCGAGGATTGCCGGCAGCTCGCGCAGCTCCAGGCCCTCGTGCACGGTGAGCGACTCGTCGTGCCGGTAGGTGCCGCGCCGGAACAGCCGCGAGCGGTAGGCGGGATACTTGGCCGACGGCCCGAGCAGGCCGCCGAGGAAGCGATTGCGCAGGGCGCAGACTGCGATGTCCACACCATCCGGTGGATGCTCGAGCAGCGCTTCGATGCTGGTGCGCAGCTCGGGCGAGACGCGCTCGTCGGCGTCGACCTCGAGGATCCAGTCGCCGTGTGCGGCGTCGATCGCGACGTTGCGCTGGATCGCAAAGCCCCGCCAGGGATTCTCCATCACCTGCGCCCCGGCGGCGCGGGCGAGCTCGACGGTGTCGTCGGAGGAGCCGCCATCGACGACGATCACCTCGTCGCAGAAGGCGACGCTCGCGAGCGTCGCCGGCAGGCGCTCATGCTCGTTCTGGACGATCAGACATGCCGAGATACGCGCTCGGGGCATCGCAGGGAACCGTATTCGTTGGGATCACGAATCACAGGGACGTGATGCAACTGGCCGGCAACCCTTGATGATGCCCTCCCGCACGACCGGCTGGTGGGCCTACAAAAGTTGTCTACGCCCCCAGCAGCTCGCGCCGCGCGAAGGCGAGCTTGAGCGTCGGCCGCATCCCGATCAGCTCAAAGCCGTGCTCATCCAGGTGTTCGATCAATCGCCGCGCCGCCCGCGTGCCGCCGTTGTGGTGCACCTGAAAGGCGAGCGCCTTGATTCCGAGTGCATCGAGGTCGAGCCGCGGAACGACCTCGTACTCGGCGCCCTCGATGTCGAACTTGAGCAGATCGATGTGGTTGTGGCCGAGCTCGTTGGCGAGGCTGGCAAGTGTGCGGCCGGGGACCTCGATGAAGTGGTCGGAATCGAACAGGTTGGCGCTGGAGAGCGCCAGGCCTTCCGGATTATGCGTGCGCTGCATGCGTACGGGCCCGTCGTGGGTGGCGAGCGCTGCGCGGTAGATCGCGAAGCGTGGCTCTCCGGCGGCGGCTTCCCGCGCCTCGCTGACGTACTGCTCGACCGGCTCAACGCTTTGCACGTGCACGTCGAAATGCTCGATCAACTCGAGGTCGAAGGAGATGTCGTTGCCCGCACCGAAGCAGTAGCAGATCCAACCGGGCTCGATCAGCGCCGTGGGCACCATCCAGCCCCCGTACGCCGTGCCGAACGAGACCGGCCGGCCGCGCCCGCTGACTGGTATGCGTCCGACTTGCCACTCAAATCTGCGGCGCGCGATCCCGGAGCGGACCTTGGCGGGGCGCAGCTTGGAGAGCGCCGGCTTGGATGGCTCGCTCACCGATCTCTCATATCTCGGCGACTGACCAATTGCTTGCGAAGCAGCCCTGGTGGTCCACGATCGGGGATGATACGCGCGAGTGAAGCTCGTAAGCGTAATGACTACCGACTCCAGCGGCGGCGCGGAGTTCGCGGCGGTGGAGATGTTGGAGGCGCTGCGCGGACGCGGCCACGAGGTGGTGATGCTGACCGACATGCCGGGGATCGGCCGTGACACGGGAGTGAGGGTGGTGCCGATCGAGATCGGCCCCAAGCTCTCGACTACGACCTGGGGTGGGCTCGCGTTGCGCTGGCCCTCGCTGGTGTGGCGACTGCGACGCGCGCTCGCCTCGCAGGAGCCCTACGACGCGCTGCTACTGCACTACAAGAAGGAGCAGCTGCTGGCGCTCGGGCTGCCGGCGCGCGCGCGGCGTGCCGTGGTGTGGGCTGAGTGGGGGCCGGTACCGTTCCCATTGCGCGCGGGGGTACCCCGGCGCGCCTATCTTGCCGCCGCGCGCCAGGCCCGTCTGGTGATGGCGGTCTCCCGTGGGACGCTCGAGTCGGTGAGGTCGGTGGGCGTCGATCCGGCCAAGCTGGTGGTGGTGCCGAATGTGCTGCGTACCGAGGAGATCCGCTACACCGAGGAGGGTCGCACACGGGTTCGCGGCGAGCTGGGCATCCCGCCGGAGGCATTCGTGGTTGGGTGCATCTCGAGGTTTCACCCCAAGAAGCGCAACGATGTGGTGGTGAGGGCGGTGCGGGAGCTCGAAGACCCGCGCGTGCACCTGATCCTCGCCGGCAGCGGTGATACGGAAGGGCAGCTTCGTGAGCTCGCGGCGCCGTTGGGAGATCGCGCGCACTTCATCTCCACCCCGGGTGCGGAGGTGCCCGAGGTGCTGTCGGCGTTCGATGTGTCGGTGTTCTGTCCGAGCCCCACCGAGGGTGCGCCACGGGCGGTCATCCTCGGTATGCTCGCCTCTCGCCCGTGCCTGTCTACGGGCGCGGAGGGAGTGGCGGACATGATCGCCCCAGAGTTCGGGGGTATCGCCTCGCCGGAGAATACCCCAGCGCCACTGATGGCACTGCTGGAGCGCTACATCGGAGATCCACAGCGGGTGCAGCGCGAGGGCGCCGCGGCGCGCGCATACGCCGAGCGAACCTACGCCGCGCCGGTGGTCGCCGCGGAGATCGAGCGCCTGCTGGAGGGCGCGCTGCAAAGATGAAACGCGCGGTGATCCTCGCGGGCGGCAAAGGCACGCGCCTACGCCCATACACCACCGTGCTGCCCAAGCCGCTGATGCCGATCGGGGATCGCCCGGTGCTGGACATCGTGGTGCGCCAGCTGAAGGCGCACGGCTTCGAACGAATCACGATTGCAACCGGTTACCTCGCGGAGCTGATCGAGGCGTTTTTTCGCGACGGCTCGGCGTATGGCATCCCAATCGACTACTACCGCGAGCGGGAGCCGCTCGGGACGGTGGGCGCGCTGGCGCTGATCGACGGCGCGCGGGAGGAGGACGTGCTGGTGATGAACGGGGACGTGCTCACCGACATCGACTACGGCGCGCTGCTGGAGCGCCATCGCGAAAGCGACGCCGCTGCGACGATCGCCACCAAGACGCGCCACGTGCAGATCTCACTCGGCGTGCTGCGCTTCGGCGACGACGGCGACCGGACGCGCCTGACCGGGTATGACGAGAAGCCGGCGATCGACTACACCGCGAGCATGGGCGTCTACTGCTTCGCGCCCCGGGCGCTCGCGCATATCCAACCCGGCGAGCGGCTGGACTTCCCGGACCTGGTTCTGCGTCTGATCGCCGCGGGGGAGGTGGTGCGCGCGTGGCCGAGTGAGGACTACTGGCTGGACATCGGTCGCCACGACGACTACGAGCAGGCGCAGGAGGAGTTCGAGAGTGTGCGCGAGCGGCTGATCCCCTCCGAATGAGCTGTTCCGGCGGCGCATGCGCCGCCGGCTGGGGAGCACATGTGCTCCCCAGTGGACACGCCGCATGCGGCGTGTCCCGAAGGGCGCATGCGCCCTTCGACGGCCCCGTGCACGCACGGGGCCGGGCGACATCCGTCAGCTCGCGAGGGCCGCGCGCACCATTTGCACGACGAGCCCGAGGGTGGCCTCGTGCATGGTGCTGCTGAGTGGCAGCGCGCAGTGACGGTCGCCCGCTTCGGTGGCTCGTGGGAGCTCCTCGGCCGAGCCGGCCCGACGGTACTCGCTGAAGGTGTGCAGCGCGGGGTACCAGGTCGTTTGCACGCCGGACGCGGCGAGCGCTGCCCGGAAGCGGTCGCGCGCCTCGCGCGAGGGGAGCAGCACGGGGAAGAAGAAGTGCGAGGCGAGCTCGACTGCGTGCTCGTCCCACGCGAGCTCGAGCTCGGGCAGGTCGGCGAGCCGCTCGCGGTAGGTGCGAACGAGCGCGCGGCGGATCGCGATCTCCTCCTCCAGCCGCTGCAGACGGCTGAGCCCCAACGCGGCGCGGGGCTCGTCGAGGCGATAGTTGAAGCCGATGTCGACCACATCGTAGGCGGGATCGTGACCGCGATGGCGGTCCCAGGTGGAGCTGCTCAGCGCATGCGAACGCAACAGTCGCACGCGCGCAGCGAGATCCTCGTCGGCGGTGCACACCATGCCACCCTCGCCGACGCACAGCTGCTTCTTGGAGAAGAAGCTGAACGCGCCCAGCTCCCCGACGGTGCCGACCTGGCGCCCATCCAGATCGAGCCGCGCGCCGATCGCCTCGGCGCAGTCCTCGATCAGCACGAGGCCGTGCTCGTCGCAGAGCGCGCGCAGCGCGATCACGTCGGCGGGATAGCCACCGAAGTGCACGGCGACGATCGCGCGGGTACGTGGCGTGATCCGCCGCGCGGCGTCGTGCACGTCGATGTTGAGGTCGTAGCCGGCGCCATTGCGGCCGCGGATGTCGCAGAGGACGGGCTCGGCGCCGACATAGCGCGCCGCGGCGGCGCTGGCGACGAAGGTGAGCGCGGGCACGATCACCTCATCCCCGGGGCCGATCCCGGCGGCGAGGCACGCGAGGTGCAGGGCTGCGGTGCCGCTGGAGACGGCGAGCGCGTGCGGACTGCCGGTGTAGGCGGCGAGCGCCTCCTCGAATGCCTGCGTGCGCGGCCCCATTGTCAGCCAGCCCGAACGCAGACACTCGAGCACGGCCTCCACGTCCTGCTCGGGCATCGCGATATCGGTGAGCGGTACGCGCCAGTCGCTCATCGGATCGCGTCCGCCAGCGCGGCGACCACTCGGTCCTGGTCGGCGTGAGTCATATGCGGATAGAACGGCAGCGTCAACTCGGTGCGCGAGGCCAGCTCGGTGATCGGCAGCGACACGTCAGGGAAGCGCTCGCGGTAGGCGCTGAACCGGTGGATGGAGGGGTAGAAGATGCTCGTCTGGATCCCCCGCTCCCGCAGCCGCGCGCTCACCTGTGCCTGGCGGCCGTCCCGCTCGATCATGATCGGCATCACGTAGCAGGAGGAGCTCGGCACGTCGGCGTCCTCGAAGGGCACGATGATCCCCTCGATCGGCGCGAGCAGGCTGCGATAGCGCAGGGCCAGTTCCCGTCGGCGGGCGATGTCCTCCTCCAGCCGCTGCAGGCGCGAGAGCAGCAGCGCCGCGCGGGGCTCGTCGATGCGGTAGTTGTAGCCCAGCCCGACGACGTCGTAGCTGTCGGTGCGACCGCGGTGGCGGTCCCAGGTGCCGCTGGTCATCGCGTGCGAGCGGCGCGAGCGCGCGAACTCGGCGACCTCGTCGCTGTCGGTGCACAGCAGACCCCCCTCGCCAACGGACAGGACCTTGTTGGAGAAGAAGCTGAAGGCGCCCGCCAGGCCCCACGTTCCGAGTTTGCGGCCGGCGAGCGTGGCGCTGGGCGCGTGCGCGACATCCTCGATCAGCGCGATGTTGTGCGCGTCGCAGAGCTCGCGCAGGCGGTCGGCGGGCGCGGCGTAGCCGGCGTAGTGCACGACGCACACGGCCTTCGTGCGGGGGGTGAGGCGCCGCACGACGTCCTCGGGGTCGAGGTATGGGCGCTCGCGCGAAACGATCTCGGCGAACACCGGGGTGGCACCGCAGTAGAGCGCCGCGGCGGCGGTGGCGGTGAACGTGAAGGAGGGTACGATCACCTCGTCCCCGGGTCCGACGCCGGCGGCGAGGTAGGCGAGGTGCAGGGCCGCGGTGCAACTCGACACGGCGACCGCGTGACGCGCGCCGAGGTGCTCGGCGAAAGCTTGCTCCAGGGCGGCGGTGCGGGGGCCCATCGTCAGCCAGCCGGAGCGCAGCGTTTGCCCGACTGCGCTCAGATCCTGCGGCTGCAGTTGCAGGTCGAACAGCGGCAGCTCGGGGAAGGTTTCGGTTGAGGCCAACTCGATCGCGGCGGTGAGAGGTTCAGGGGATGTTCTTGTAGCGCGCGTCGAAAGGATCGCCGAAGGTGCCGGCATCGAGTGCGGCGATTACCTCGGCGATGCCGTCGGGGACGGTCATCAGCGTCTCGAAGCCAAGCTCCGCGCGGATCTTCTCGAAGCTCACCTTGTAGTCGCGGGGATCCTCGTCGCGGTGCACGTAGGAGACGGTGCCGCGGTCGATCTGCTTGTGGATCTCCTCCACGAGGTCGAGCTTGCGGTAGTTCTCTCCCGAGCGCCCCGCGTTGAAGACCGCGCCCGCGACCTGCTCGGCCGGCGCCTCGAGCACGGTGCGCACGGCGCGGGCGGCGTCGCCGACGTGGATGTAGGGGCGCCAGAACTGCTCGCCGAAGACTTCGAGCTCGCGGTCGGCCCACAGTTCGCGGGTGAACTCGTTGACGGTGAGGTCGAAGCGCATCCGCCGCCCGACGCCGTAGACGGTGGCGAAGCGCAGGCAGGTGGGCTTGGTTGGGGTGGGCGGGCTCCCATGCCCATCCCCCAGGATCAGCTGCTCCATCCCCACCTTCTGCTCCGCGTAGAGCGAGACGGGACGCAGCTCGCCCTCCTCGGTGATCGGCACGTTGGGGTCGGCCATGCGCCCGTAGTTGGAGCAGGTGGAGGCAAACACGAGGCGCTGCACACCGGCATCGTTCGCATCGGCGACCAGCGCGCGGGTGGCCTGCACGTTGACCTCGTCGGCGACCGTGGGGTCGAGCGCGCACGCGGGATCGCCGACGATCGCGGCGAGGTGCACGACGGCCTCGGCTCCGGCGAGCGCCCGTCGGCGCGCCTCGGCATCGCGAATGTCGGCGCGGATCACCTCGACGCCGGCGCGCTCCTGCTCGTCGGCGATCTCCTCCTGGCCGTGCAGCAGCGAGTCCAGGACGCGCACCTCACGCCCGGCGCTTTGCAGCTCCCGTACGAGCAGCGCACCGATGTAGCCGCTGCCGCCGGTGACAAGTGTGGCCTCGCTCATCCGACGCTCCTCCTTGATCGTTCCATGTGGTGCCTTTCGCAGCGCTGGTACCTGAATCCTTCATGCGGGCCGCCAGATGGCGCGTGGCGCGGGAGCAGCGCAATGCTAGCGCGCCCATCGGCAGCGGGCGCTCGCGGCTTGAGCGATGCGGCTTGCGGCTTCTTACCGCGCCCGAGGGCTCGTAGCGTCTCACGATGCCCGAGGGTTCGTGGGGTCTCACTGCGCCCGAGGGTTCGTGGGGTCTCACTGCGCCCGAGGGTTCGTGGGGTCTCACTGCGCCCGAGGGCTCGTGGGGTCTCACTGCGCCCGAGGGCTCGTGGGGTCTCACTGCGCCCGAGGGCTCGTGGGGTCCCGCGTTCTGAGCGCCATCAGCTCCCCCCAGTCGACGATCCGCAGCGCGAACAGCCCCGCCACGTACAGCAGCACGCCGATCAGGCCCGCGGGAATCAAGCCCAGCGGCCGGGCGAGAGTCATTGCGCCAGTGATAAGCACCGCCAGCGCAAGCGTCCGCAGGAGCTTGCCGAGGGCGGGGCGCAGTCCCAGCGCGCGCAGGCTGGTGCCCAGCATCAGCGTCATCGTGAGCAGCTCGGTGGCGACCGTGGCCCAGGCGGATCCGTAGGCGCCATAGGGGGGGATCAGCAGCAGGTTCAGACCGACGTTGGCGGCGGCACCAAGGCTCGCGTACAGCGCCTGACGCCATTGGAGCTCGAGCAGCGGCGCGAGGAAGCCGGCAAGCGAGCCGAAGCAGATCGACACGAACGCGATCATCAGGATCGGCAGCAGACCGGCAGCCCGCTGAAAGTTGGCTCCATACATCAGATGGATGATCGGCCCCGAGAGCGCGACGGTGCCGGCGAGGATCGGCAGCGAGATGATGCCCATCAGGTTCCCGCCGGTCTGCACGAGTCTGAGTGCGCGCTGCCGGTCGCGGCGATGGACGGCGGAGAGCACCGGAAACAGGGATGACATCACCGCCGCGGGGAGGAAGATGAGCGCGCCGAGGAATCCGTAGGCGGCGCCGTAGATCCCCGCTTCCTTGGCTCCGGCGATCTGCAGCAGCAGCACCGAGTCGAGCTGGAAGTAGATCGTGATCATCACCCCGGCGACCGCGAGTGGCACCGCGACCCGCAACAGCGGGCGCCACAGACGTCGACCGGCGCGCCACGCGATGTGGGCGAACTTGCGCGTGGTTTGAATCTGCACCAGCGCCATCGCGACGATCAGCAGCGCGTAGGCTGCGGCGAACGCCACGACGGAAGCCCCGTCGGCCGCGAGCACGAGGACGATCGCCAGCCACAGCAGGCTCTGGAGCACCGTGAGCGAAAGCACGATCCCTGCGCGCAGCCGCGACTGGAACACGCTCATCAGGGCGCCCGCTCCGGTCGCCAGGATCGTGGTGGTCATGATGAAGGCGACGGTGTGGGTGTCGTCTGTGGCGGTCAGGAAGAGCGGGATCGACGCGGCGCAGAGTCCCATCGCCACAAGCGACATCGCCGTGCGGGCGCCCGCGAGCGCGCCGAGCCATTCGGACTCCCGCTCGGGCTCGGCCGCCATGCGCTGAATCGCCACGGTGGTGATCCCGAGATCGGTGAGCACGCCGAACAGCCCGACGTAGCTGAACACGCCGCTCCAAACTCCGTATCCGGTTGGGGCCAGCGTGCGGGCCGTCAGCGACACCGTCACGATGCTGATCGCCATCGTGATCGTGCGGGCCACCATCTGCACTGCCATGTTGGAGGCGATCCGCCGCCCGCCCGCCGAGCCCGCTTCGCCGGCGGCTCCTGCGTGTATCAGCCTGCGCGGGAGGGCTCTGGCCCTGCTCACCATGTGCGGCATACTCTCGCAGCCTTGCGTGTGCTCGTCGTCCTGCCGTTCCTGCCACAGCCCGAGGGTGGAGCGGCCGCTCGCTGTGCGCTCGGGCTCGTGCGTGGCCTGCGCTCGGCGGGCGTCGACTGCGAGGTGCTGGCCGCGGACATTGCCTCAGGGCCGGCGTCGATGCCCGACGATCTCGGGGTGGAGACGGTGCCGGTGGAGGTGCCTTCGCGCATGCGCTCGCGGTGGGAGCGATTGACGAATCCCGCCGGCGCGGTGACGCGTGGAGCGTTCGCTCGCCGGCTGCGGGCGCGGGCCGCGGAAGTGGACATCGTCCATTACATCGACGTGCACGCCGCTTCGGTACAGCACGAGGTGAAATGCCCGGCCGTCGTGCAGATCGACTGCCTGACGCATCGCGACCGCCAGGTCCGCGGCCTGTGGCGCCGGGAGGACCGCGTCGCGATCGAGCTGCTGCGCGCCGAGCGGCGCGCTCGCCGGCGCGCGCGATGGCTGCTCACCAACTCGCCGGAGATTGCCGCCGAGCTCGCGAGGACTCACCGCGCGCGTATCGGGGTGGCGCCGCTGGCGCTCGACCCCGAGTACTACCAGCACCCGGCAACGCTCGAGCGCCCGGTGGCGGGCTTGATCGGCTTGGCGGCGTGGCCGCCAACGGCGAACGCGGTGCGACGGCTGCTCGGCGGTGTCTGGCCGCGTGTGCTCGCACGCCGACCCGATGCGAAGCTGGTGCTTGCAGGGCGTGGCATGCAGGCAGCCGCATTCCCCGGGGCAGCAGGTCTGCGCGGCGTCGAGTGGCGCGGGGAGGTGGCGTCCGCCAGCGAGCTGCTCCGCGAGCTCGGTCTGCTGTTGTATCCGCTGACGGCGGGGAGCGGCACGAAGGTGAAGGTGCTCGAGTCGCTGGCGCTTGGCCTGCCCGTCGTGAGCACGCTCGACGGGGCGGAGGGACTGGTCGATCGCGGCGGCGTGTTGGTGGAGGACAACGACCAGGGCCTCGCCGAGGCGACGCTTGCGCTGATGGCTGACGCGTCGCTGCGGGTCGCCACAGGCGCGCGGGCACACGAGAACTTCATGCTCCATCACACCCCTCCCGTGGCGGCGGCCGCCGTGGTGGAGCTGTACGAGCGCATGTTGAGATGAACGGCGCGACAGGCATACGACTGCTGGCGTACACCGACTCGAACACGATCGGCGGAGCGGAGCTCGCGCTCGGCTACCTGCTCGGTGCGCTTGCGCGGGAGATCGAGGTGGGGGTGCTCGCCACGAGCGCCGAGGTCGGGGAGGCGCTTGCCGCCCATCGTCCGGGTGTGCGCCTCGATGTTGTACGCCCGCCGGTGGGAGTGGGCGACCGCGGGGCGCTGCTGGCGCATATGCGTGCGGTTCGCGCCCACTCCCCCGACATCCTGCACGCCAACCAGGCGTGGCCGTGGGCATGTGGCTATGGCGAGGTCGCTGCACTGTTGTGCCCAGGGGTGCGGGTTGTGGCGGTGGATCACCTGCCGCTGGCGAGCGCGGTGCCGCGCCGGCGGATCGCGGCACGGCGACTGTTGGCGCGGCGGCTGCACGCGCATGTCTCGGTTGGGGAGCGCTCGGCGCGCGAGGTCGAGAGCATTCTCGGCCTGCGTCCGGGCTCGGTGGGCGCGGTGCCCAACGGGGTGCCACCTGGACGCGACCGGCCGCTACCTGGACGGGACCAGCCACCGGCGCGAGCGCTCGCGCCGGCACCGATCGTTGGCTCGGTGGGGCGGCTCACCGAGCAGAAGGGATACGACCTGCTGATCCGCGCGCTGCCCGGTCTGCCGGGCGCGACGGTGGTGCTGGTGGGCGATGGTCCCCAGCGAGAACGCCTCGAAGACCTCGCCGCGCAGCTGGGTGTGGCCGAGCGGCTGCGCATCACCGGCTGGACCGACGATCCGCGCCCTTATCTATCGGCGTTCGACGTGTTCGCGCTGCCCTCGCGCTGGGAGGGCATGCCCCTGGGGATTCTCGAGGCGATGCACGCCGGACTGCCCGTGGTGGCAAGCGATGTCGGCAGTGTGAGGGAGGCGGTAAGCGACGGGGAGACGGGACTGCTCGTGGCGCTCGACGACCTCGCGGCTCTGCGCGAGAGCCTCGCCAGCCTGCTCGCCGACCCGCAGCGGCGTAGGCGCATGGGCGAGCGCGGTCGGGCGGTGGCCGCCCAGCGCTTCACCGACACGGCGATGGCGCGGCGTTACGAAGTCGTGTATCGCGCGGCGATGGCGGGGCGCTCGATTCCCCGGGATGTGCCTCGATCGAGCGTCCACGACCTCACCGGGGCGCGGCGAGGAAGTTCCAGATCGGCTCGGTGAAAGTGGCGGCGAAGCGCTCGCGCGTGTAGGGCCCGTCGCCCTCGAGGTCGAAGATCCGCAGGCGAGCGTGCTCGAGCAGGTCGAACACCTCGCTCGGCTGGGCGCCGTACAGGTCTGCCCCGCCCGCGCCGTGCTCGAACACGACGAATGGACGGTGGCGTTGCAGGGTCTCCGTGGCCCCCCGCAGGACGTTCAGCTCCGCGCCCTCCACGTCGATCTTCAAGAGCGTTGGCACGTACCCGTCCTCCAGGACGTCGTCCAGGCGCTCGGTGCGTATGGGAATGCGACGTACCTCCCCGGCGCCGTTGGGAAGATCCTCGCGCCGGCGCAAACCGCTGTAGGCGGGGGCGTCGAGCACGTGGAAGAGCTCGGTGCTCTCGGCGATGTCCGAGAGTGCCACGGGGCGGACGTCGACATTTGGGAAGCTAGCCGATAGGCGCTGGTGCAGGTGTGGGATCGGCTCGAAGGCGATGTGTCTTCCCTCGGGCGCGATGCGTACGATCGACTCCAGCACCGCTCCCTCGTTGGCGCCCACGTCGATCGCGTTGGAGTCTGCGCGCAGGACGGCGGCGAGGACGATGCGCAGCGCGTGCTCGTCCCGCAGCTCCCGCCGCGCCAGTGGATCGAAGGCCGTCCGCGCCTCGCGCAGGCGCCCCGCGAGCTCCCGCGCCTGCTCCTCTCGTCCAAGGCGTGCGGCCGCCGTGCGCGCGAAGCGCCGCAGCGCGCCCGCGCCGTTAGCGACCATGATCCAGGGTGGCGCTCACGGGCCCAATAGTTCCATATGCACACGACCGGTACGCACCCGACCGCTCAACGTGACGGGCGACGGCCGCCCGCTGCCACCCGATTACCAACTCGCCACGCGAGTGTCTAATCTAAGCGTGTGGCCATGGATCGGCAGTCGCTTTCGCGGGAGGATTTCGTCCATGCGGTGCGCGAGGACGTCGACAGCACGCTCTCCGGCTACGACCACCACCCGCACAGCGGCTACACCCCGGCCGCCTTCAGGCATTACGTCCGCCAGCTGGCGCTGCTGGACGCACTCGCGGGGATCGAGTTCCAGAGCGCGCTCGATGTGGGCTGTGCGGAGGGGTACTTCATGGAGATCGTCCGCAAACGCTTCGGGGGAGAGGTGTGGGGCGTCGACCTCTCGCCGGTCGCGCTCGCGAAGGCTCATGACAAGCACGGCCTCACGGTGGCGGCCGCCGACGCCACACGGTTGCCCTTCGCCGACGGCAGCTTCGACCTGGTGTACTCGACCGAGGTGATCGAGCACGTGCTCGACCCCGACCTGATGGTGTCGGAGCTGCGGCGCGTCGCGCGGGGCACGGTGCTCGTCACCACCCCGGTAAGCCAGACCGAGGACGAGCACGAGCCGGACTTCGAGCTGCGCGCGGAGGGCCACGTCAACAACTTCGATCCGGCGACCGTGCGGCGCCTGTTCGGCCCGGAAGCGCACCTGGGAAGCTTCCGCTGCAATGCCACGCTTGCGCTGATAGTGGGAGTCGGCCGCTATCTGCCCGGTAGCCTGCGGGACGGCTTCTACCGACTAGATCACCGCGTGTCGCAACGCTGGGGAGCGCCCACCCACCGGTTCAAGCCGCTGCGCAACCGCGACTGGCTGATCACCGTCCCCGGACTTGGGGGCGATGAGCGCGATGCCGGCGCCGACGCGCAATCGCTGCGATGGCGCTGTCCGCAGTGTCGCGGAGCGTTCGCGGAGCAGTCTGGCTCGCTGCGCTGCGAGGGGTGTGGTGCCGGCTTCGCGATGCGGGATGGGGTGCCCGATCTGTTCGAGCCGGTCGCCGGCTGAGCCACGGGGCTGGCGGGGTTGGATCGGCGCTCGTAGAGGCTGGCACACCAAATGCGCATCTGGGCGTGCGGCCCGCTCCGCTGCGCCGGAGCACGATCAGTTGTCGGTGCACCTGGTAAGGGACTGCCGGATCAGCGCTGGACCATGATTTCCGCCTCAGATTCTCCCAACATGTGACGGAGGGTCCGCGCCGCGATCAGCGTGGCGCGCGGGGCTACGAACCGCGACACCGCGTAGGTTTCGGTTCGCTTCACACCCAAGAACTCGAAGCCGCGCGGCGCGGCGCTCGGCACGACCGCCGGCAGAGGCGAGCGGCCGGTGCGCCGTGTGCGCAGATTAACGAAATCGAGTTCTCGAGCGGAGAGCTCGCCGGCTTTTGTCACCTTGACCGTCGGCAGATACACGCTAAGTGATGGAAAGCTCAGTTCCGGTCCCACGATGACACGCTCCGCGGCGGGCCTTTCCAGGACGTTCGCCACGCCTCGCCAGTTGTCGCGCTGGTAGCCCGGGATTGCGTCAACCGAGGCGACGACCAGCAGTGAGAGTAGGCAGAGCCCGCCGCCGATCAGTGCTCCGGGGCGGCTCGCCCCGCGCACCCCCACTCCGGCGGCCACCACGATCGCGCAGGGAATCCACGCCGCCGTGACGTTACGTCCGTTGAAAACGTCAACCAAATGTGTCACTGCCAGCAGCGCCGGCAGCAGGATCGCGATCGCCGCGACGACCGCAAGATCGAATGTGAAGCTGCGCTCGCGGCCCGTGCTGTGGCGCACGAACAGCGCAAGGGCTCCGGCAACGAGCAGCAGGCCGAGCAGCGTGGTGAAGATCTCGAGCGGGCTGTACAGGCCCACCAGGAACTGCTTGGGGACCTGTGCGAAGCGAGAGATGAGCGAGATCTTTTCGATCCAGTTCCCATTTCCCTGCCTGAGCTGGGTTGTGGCCAGCGGCAGCAGCGCAAGGCCCACGAGCACCACAGCGCTCGCGTAGGGAAGCACTTTTCGCAGGGAAAGTCGCTTTACCAGCATCAGCCCCTCGGGCACGAACAGGAAGAAGGCGAAGTAGTGAGTCAACAGCGCAAGCGCGGAGATGCCGGCCCACCACCCAAGGTTGCGTTTGCTGGGCGTCCGCAGTGCGCGCTGCCAGAAGATGATGGCTGCGGTGGAGAGGAAAATCAGCAGGGCGTAGCTGCGTGCCTCCTGTGAGTAGTAGTACATCGCCGGATTAACTGCGGCGAGCGCAGCGGCCCACAGCCCCACGCGCGGGGAGATCCAACGTCCGGCGATGTATACGAGCGGGACAGTCGTCGTTCCCACCAAAGCCGAGAAAGAGCGAAAGCCGAGCACGCTCGCGCCAAAGATCTTTGTCCACGCCCACACCAGAACGAAGTACAGGGGCGGGGTCGTTTCATTGTAGGCCAGATGTGAGGTCAGATAATGGAAGCCGGGCCGGATCAGTACGATCGTGGCGGCCTCGTCTCCCCAGATGCTCTGGACGTTCAACGTCGCAAACCGCAGGATGCCCGCGAAGATAGTGAGGCCGATCGCTATTTCGAGCGGCTGCGGACTGCGCGATGAGCGCCGACGAGAGGTGGCTGTGGCGGGGCGCGCGCGCGGTGGGTCCATCGAAGCCGCCGGGGAGGACGCCCGTGTGCTCATCGCGAGAGTATCGCACGCCCGGACCGGGGAACGGTGGACCGGTCCTCGGCCTGGCGTGCTTGGTGGCGAGCGTCCTTCAGCTTGCGAGGAGATCCTGAACCGCGGTTGTGTATGCACCCTTGGGCTGCAGATCCTGCTGCAGGGCGCCGAAGTAGTCCTCCCGATCGTTGGACGTGCCGGCCGGCGCCTGGTCGCGCACCGCGTACACGTCGAACATGTGAAGCCGGCCGCCCAGCATCTGTCGCATTTCAGCGATGCTCCGAGTTAGGGTTTCGGCTGCTTCCTGGTAGGTCATGAAGGGAGTCCAACCATAGTTTTCGGTCACGGAGGTCCCGTTGTCGGTGGAGAGTCCCCACTCGGTGATGTCGATTGGGATCGTCGCGGGCGCGCCATGGGCCGCCGTCTGGGCGATCAGGTCTTCCAGCCTGCCTCTCCAGGTCGGTCCGTAGGGGTGGATGGTCCAGCCGGCGACGTACTTGCTGAGGTTGGGCACGGCGGCGTACATGCCGTTGACCCAATCGCCGCTCGTGTCGTCCGCTTGGGCCAGCAGCCCCACGTGGATGCCCGTCGTGGCGATCGCTTCGGCGGCTTGCCGGAAGCGGATCGCGTACGTTTCGGCGCGTTCCTGGTAGGAGAGATCACCGGGCTCGTCGCCGTACTGATACCCATAGGAGGTCTCGTTGCCGAACTCGATCGATTCGAGCGGCTGCGGTGTGCCAGGGTGGCTGGCCCAGTAGCTGCCATCGGGACCGTAAGCCTTGACCCAGCTTGCGAGCTGCTGGGCTTCACTGGCGGAAGGCATCGTGCCGTCGAAGCAGGCTAGCGGCAGGACGCGGATGCCTTTGGCCGCGTAGCCGGCGATTACGGGTTCCATCTGCGCCGGTGTTTCGCTGATCACCCAGGGGATTCGTACAACCTTGGCTCCGAGCTGCACTGAGCCGGCGACGTCGAGGCTCATGTTGGTGCCCGCGTTGAGTCCCGGTTCGAATGTCGTGGTGGACGACGTCGAAGATGTTTCTGCCGGGGGGAGAGCTTCGCTCGGCGGCGGTGTGGTGAAGCCGGAGCCGCTGGAGGAGGAGTCCGATCCATCCGCGGATGAGGAACCGGAGCCGCTGGAGGAGGAGTCCGATCCATCCGCGGATGTGAAGCCGGAGCCGCTGGAGGGGGAGCCCGATGCATCCGCGGATGAGGAGCCGGAGCTCGCCTGTGAGGAGCCGGAGCTGCCCGATGTGCCGGCGCTGCTCGAGAAGCTCCCAGAGGAGCCCGTGCCACCTGCAGAGCCGGCGCTGCTGCCAGTCGTTGGAGTGGTGAGAGCCGGCTGGATATGAGCTGGTTTGCGTACCCTTTTCGCGGTGGAGCCGCGACTTGCCGAGTGTGCGTGGAGCCTTGCGCAGGCGAGGCGCTTGTGCGAGGAGCAGGCATGCTTTGAGAGCTGCTGCGAATGACCGTGCTGACGCTCGGCGGAGCGTGCGCGCAATGAGTCTTGCGAGATGGGCGCAAGCTCTAGGGCCTGCGGCCGATTAAGCGGGAGCGTGCCGGTTGCGCCGGCGTTCAGGACTCCAACGGAGGCGAGACAGAAAAAAGCGAGAACGGCTGCTGCGACGCGGCTGAGATGAAGATAGCTTGACATTGCACTCCTTCGGTGGCTGGGCTATCTCCGAGAGACCCCTGGCTTTGCGACGCCGCCTTGCGACGGGTGTGCCTTTGTCGTGGTGCGCTCTGTAATGAGCCGCGCTGCGCTCTGCCTTCGATATCGGCCTTCTCAAGGGCTGCGCCACCCCGTGCCCGGACGCTGGACGGATGTCCGCATGTACGGCGCTCGCTCAGGGATTTTCGACCCGTCCAAACTGCGGGTTTGGTACGGATGGGTGCGGGTTGCCCACCGCGAGCTGCGGAGAACACGCAGGCGGCCCGCGGCCGCGGTGTAGCCGGCCCGAGCCGACGTGTAGCCGGCCGAGCGGGCCGGCCCCCGGCCGACGTGCAGCCGGCCGAGCGGGCGGTACCATGGGCGGCGATGCCGATCTCGCCGGCGCAATCAGCCGATGCGTCAAGTGCGAGCTCCGAGCCGACGATAGGAGCCGTGCGATGAGATCCCTCGCCCTACTTCGTGTTGCGGCCGAGCGGCGGCTGTCCTTATGAGCGCCGCCAGCCGGTTCGAGCGCGCGCGCGAGGGCGAGGGCCTCGCCAACCTGTTGGAGGTGATGCGTCGCCGCTGGCCGATTGTGGTGGGCGTGGTGCTCGCGTCAGTGGCGGTGATGGTCGCCACCCACGAGCGTAAAGCCAAGTCCTACTCCGCCACCGCTGAAGTTGCCTTCCAGAGCGGCACGCTTTCGGAGGCCGGGCTCCAGGTGACCCCCTCCGGCAGCAGCGAACCGCAGCGCGAAGTCAACACCGAGGTGCTGATCGCTCACTCCACGGAAGTGGCGAGCGCGGTGG
Organism: uncultured Solirubrobacterales bacterium; assembly: GCA_963814085.1. Lineage (GTDB taxonomy): Bacteria > Actinomycetota > Thermoleophilia > Solirubrobacterales > Solirubrobacteraceae > Palsa-744. The sequence goes on from CAWFBP010000003.1 coordinate 564,843, forward strand.
CTCGGCAGCTGCACCTCACAGCCAGTGCCGGCGAACTACTCGAAGACGTGAAGGTCGAAGCTGCCCCCAACGCCGACGTCCTGAACATCGCCGCAACCTCCAGGAATCCCCGTGAAGCAGTGGATCTGGCCAACGCCTTCGCCGAACAGTACATCGCCTTCCACACGCAATCGCAGCTCGCCGGGGTCGAAGCGGCCGTGAGCAAGCTCCAGCAGCAGATTGCCGCACTGCCGGCGGGCTCCTCCGAACGGACGGCGCTCGAACAGTCGGTGCAGCGGCTCAGCGCGGCGCGGGCGGTGGCGGGAGGAGGGGCGAACATCATCGGGCGGGCCGCCTTGCCCTCGACCCCCACCGGCACCAGCCTCAGCACGACGGTGGTGATCGGCGTCCTGATCGGGCTGGCGATCGCTTTCTCGCTTGTGTTCCTGATCGAGTCGCTCGATCGGCGCGTGAAGTCGATCGAGGAGCTCGAGCGCGAGTACCGGCTGCCTGCGCTCGCCGCGATCCCGCAGTCGGCATTTCGCGGGGGCCGCGCTGAGGAGCGCGAGGAGCTGCTGGAGCCTTACCGCATCCTGCGCAGCGCCCTCGACTTCGCCGCGGTCACCCGGCGGCTGGACACGCTGCTCGTGACCAGCGCGATCGCCGGCGAGGGCAAGACGACGGTTGCCGTCGATCTCGCGCACACCGTCGCGCTGACCGGACGGCACACGGTGCTGATCGAGCTCGATCTGCGCAGGCCGACCTTCGCCGAGCACTTCAAGCTCGATACCTCGCGCGGGCTCACCACCGCGCTCACCGGCCGCGAGCGGCTCTCGGAGCTGCTGGTCGAGCCGCTTGTGAGGGTGCCCAACCTGGTCGTCCTCCCGGCCGGCCCGATCCCCCACAACCCCTCCGAGCTGCTGGGCTCGGTCCGCCTGAGCGAGATCCTCTCCGAGCTGGCGGGCGGGGAGAGCATGGTGATCATCGACGCGCCGCCTCTGAACCCGGTGGCCGATGCGCACGTGTTGCTCAACAGCGAGGCGGTCAACGCGGCGATCGTCGTCGCGCGGGTCGAGCGCACGACGCGCGAGCAGGTGCGCCGCACCCGCGCGATCCTCGATCGCCATATGGTCGAGCCGGTTGGGCTGGTGGTGACGGGCATCCGCGACGGAGGGCGCTACGGCTACGGGTACGACTCCTACCGCGGGGCTCCACCCACGCTCGAAGCGGACATCGACGCGCTGTCCCGCTCGGCTCGCACTGCGGCCGCCCCGCGGACGGCGCGCTGAGGGCCGCTATGGGCGCGCGGCAGCTGCGACCGATCGGAGATCGGCCAGCGGTGCCGAGCGGCGGCGAGCTGCTTGTGGCCGCGGCGGCCGCCGGTCTCACGGCTCTGCTCGCTTTTGCGGGTATCCACAAGCTGGGCACCGCGGGCCTGTTTGTTCCGTTGGGGGCGGTGCTCGTCTGCGTCCTGCTGCTGCGGCCGCTGCTGACGATGACGCTGGTGGTGACGCTCACCGTGCTCTGCGAGGGATCGTCCTTCGGGATCTTCACGTTCACCGCGGATCTATACGACACGCTCTACAAGTACATCACCGTGCTCGATCTGCTGGTGGGCTTGGCGGTGCTCGCCGTCGCCGTCGATGTGGTGCGCAAGCGCCGGCGGGTGTGGCTGCCACGGCCGCTGGTGCTGCCGCTGACGGTGCTCGCGCTGGCGATGGTCGCCGGCCTGGTCACCGGACATGCCGCCGGGGCTAGCCTCAAGTTCGGCCTGGTGTCAGAGCACACGCTCGCGTATCTGCTGCTCCTACCGCTGGCTGTGGGGAATCTCGACATCGACCGCAACCAGGTGACCCTGCTGCTGGGCGGGTTGGTTGCGCTTGCGATCCTCAAGGCGGGGCTGGGGATGGTCGCGGTGGCCGGTCACAGCGGCACACCGATCGAAGGCGCCGCGAGCCTCAGCTATTACGAACCGGCGCCCAACTGGCTGATCATGATCGCGCTGCTGGGCATTTTCGCGGCGGTGCTGGCGCGCGCCAAGCTGCCGCTGTGGGCGCTGCTGGGCAGCCCGTTGCTGCTGGCCTGCCTGATCTTCTCCTATCGGCGCTCCTTCTGGATCGGCGCCGCGCTCGGCCTGCTGCTGGTGCTGCTGCTTGGCACATCGCCGGCGGGGCGCCGCCTGCTCGTGCCCGCGTGCCTTGGGGTGGCAGCGTCGATCTGGCTGCTGGGGTCGATCAACTTCCAGTCGCAGCTGCCGCTCGCCAAGCGCGTCGCATCGCTCGCGCCCTCGAAGCTGGAAGCCAACGTTCAGGACAGCTACCGGCTGGACGAGCGCGCCAACGTGCTCGGCGAGATCCGCGAACACCCGATCACCGGCCTCGGCGTGACGATTCCCTGGGCGGCAACCGTGCAGCCGCTCTCCGTGGAACGCGAAGAAGGCCGCCAGTACGTCCACTTCGCCGCCCTGTGGTTTTGGCTGAAGCTCGGGATACTGGGTTTGTTGGCTTACGTGGGGGTGTTGATCGGCAGCATCACGCTCGCCTGGCAGGTGTGGCATCGCAGCCGCGAGCCGCTGCTGAGCGCCTTTGGGCTGGCGTCGCTCTGTGGCTTGGCGGGCCTGGTGGCGATCGACACGACCGCGAGCTTCACCGGCGTTGATCCCCGCTTCACGGTGCTGTTCGCGACGCAGGTGGGTCTGCTCGCGCTGCTGGCGAGGACGGCGTTCGAGCCGTCTCGCTCCGATGCTTCCTACGGCGTCACCAGTTCGCTGAGCGCCTCGATCGAGTAGCGCTCCGCGGCCAGCTCTCGCCCGCGCTGGGCAAGCTCGGGGGCGCCGTCGCGCAGCACGCGTACGAGCGCGGCGGCGAACGCCTCGGCGCCGTCGGCGACCAGGCAGTGCTCGCCATTGCGCACCTCCAATCCCGCCACTGCGCGGGGGGTGGCGACCACAGGCAGGCCATAGGCGAGCGCCTCGATCAGCTTCAGCGGCGTGCCTCCACCCTGTAATAGGGGAACTACGGCGCAGCTGGCGCCGGCGTAGACGACGCGCAGGTCGCCGACGAAGCCGAGCGCCTCCACGCGGGGGTCCGGGGATGGTCGCTCCTCCAAGCCGGCCCCCACCAGCGCGAGCTTTGCGTCGGGCAACTCGGCCCATACGCGCGGCAGCACCTCGCCGAGCAAGAAGCGCAGGCCATTGCGGTTGGGCTCATAGGCGAAGTTGGCGACAAAGATCGCGCGCCGCTCCTTCGTGAGCGGTTGCACGGGGGTAATCGCCGCCACGTCTACCACGTTGGGCACATACCGCAGTCGTGCCGCGGGGCACAGCTCGCGCGCTGCCGCCACGTCGGCCTCGCTGGCCATCCACGACTCCTCGGCTCGTTCGAGCAGCCCGCGCTCGAAGGCACGCAGCGCGCGCGCGCCGCCCATCGCGTGGCCGTCGCCGAGCTCGTGGCGGAAGCCCGACTCGAAGTTGTGGGCGTTGTAGATCACGGGGCGTTTGCGCGTCAGGCGGGCCAGCGCCGCGGCGGCGACCGGCCCGTCGGCGATCACCCGACTGCGGTCGGGGGCGCGCGCGAGGCGGGCGGCCGCCGCGGCCAGCTCGGGGGATACGCCACGGGCGAGCTCCCGCGGCACGCCCGCGAGGCGGGCGGCCCCATAGGTGAGCAGCCGCCGCGCGCCGCGCGAGGGGACGACCTCGTGCAGCTCGATTCCCGGGATCGCGCGGAAGGCGGCATCGGGCGTGTCGCCCTCGAAGCGCGCGTACAGCAGGTCGAGGCCCCCGTGGGCGGCCAGCGCGCGGGACACCCCATAGGTGCGCAGCGCGCGCCCCGACCCCTGCGCAGGGGTGTGGGTGCTGACGAGCAGGTCTTTCGCCGGTGGCCCCTTCCATCCGCCCCTTCCATCGCGATTGGGGGAGAGTGGTTTATTGCTCATCGCGGGGCCATCTCGTGGCTTGCGGGGATCGTCGATCGCTCATCACTCTGCAAGCCCCCGTCGCGGTTTGGCCGGCAGCGACTCCACCGCCGCGGCGATCTCCTCCAGGCGCCGCTCCCACGAGTGCGCGGCGGCGGCACGCGAACGCTCAGCGCGGCGCTCGGGGCTGTCGCCGGCGATCGCCTCCTCCAGCAGGCGCGCAATGCCCTCGGCGTCGGGGGCGGTGGCGACCTCGTCGATGCCCGCCAGCGCCGGCAGCGGGGTGGCGACGACGGGCAGGCCGGCGGCGAGGTACTCGTAGACCTTCATCGGGAAGATGCTCTCGGTGAGCGCGTTGCGCGCGTAGGGGATCAGGCCCGCGTCGGCACCGCGCAGCACGGCGGGCAGCTGCTCGTAGGTGCGGGTGCCCAAAAGATGGATATTGGGCTCCTCGCTCAACGCCGAGACGTCCGTGCCGGGATCCCCCGCGCCGACCGGCCCCACGAGCGCGAATGACCACGCGGGCCTCGCTCGCGCGAGCGCCGCGAGCATGGGCACGTCGAGCTTCTTGGCGACGATCGCCCCGGTGAAGACGATGCGTGGCCGCGGCAGCGCTGCTACCGCGGGATCGGACTGGGCGATCGGGCTCCGATCGGGCGGATCGACGGGGCTCTGGTTGGGTGGGGCCGACGGGTCCTGGTTGGGTGGGGCCGACGGGTCCTGGTTGGATGGGCTCCGCTCGAGCGCCCTTGCGAACAGTTCGGTGTCGGCGACGTTCGGTGCGTACAGCACGTTTCCCGAGAGCTCCCGCATCCGGGCCGCCAGTGCGGGGGCGCTCGCCAGCACCAGGTCCGCGCGCGCGGCGAAGCGCCGCTCGGCTGTGTAAAAACTCGACGCGTCGACGCCCGCCTGGGCGGCGATGTCATCGACGCAGTGGTAGACGACCAACTCGGGGTCGAGCGCCTCGATCAGCGCCTCCGCCTGGGGCACGTAGGCCCACAGGATCGGATGCCTCATCCCGAGCGCCCGCGCCGCGCGGCGCGCCTGCGCGCGCAGCAGGCCGCGGTTGAGCGCGCGCACTGTGGCGTGACTGTGCAGCGGGAGCACGAGCGGGGAGAGCACATACAGCCCGTCGGTTGCGCGGGGAGGGGCGAGCCCCCGTCGCAGCCGCCGCGCGATCCGCGCGAGGTCGCGGCCCGCCAACTGCGGTTGGCGCAGCCCGAGCGACTCCACGAACAGCACGCGGTTCTCGCGCGCCAGGCGCGACATCAGGTGCTGCTGGTTGGTCCACAGCTCCGTGTCCCAGTCGGCGAACCCCACGCATACGATCTCGCGTCCGCGCAGGCCTAGGTGGTCCGGCATCGGGGCATGATCCCAGGTGGCACCGACGCCGCTCGCTTGCGCTCCCGCGCTGTCGCTGGGCACGATGCTGCGCTGTCGCGGGGCACGATGACCGAAGCCGGGAGACGCCCGCCTTGGGCGGGCATCCCCGTTTCGGCCAGCGCCCAGGGCCGTGGGCCTCGCGGCCACCTGCGCGGATGCGCCCCAAATAACCCCCGGCGCGTGCCCCGTCCCCCGCGCTACTCGTGGTAGCTGGGGCTCACGACTTCCAGGTCGCCCCAAGGAACGGCATTCAAAGTTTCGTAGGGGCCGCCGCTGAGCAGCGTTTCATAGGGGTTGGCCTTGCCTTCGCGTATCAGCGGGGTGGGGTCCTGGGCCTCCAGTGCCACCGCGCCCGCGGTGTCGGCCACGATCATTCCGTAGCGCTGGATCGCGGTCGCGATCTCCAGGGCCGCCGGGTTGAGGTGCAGCGAGCTCAGGTCGACGCTCGGCTTCAGGCGGAAGCGGGTGCCCTCGGGGATCGAGTAGGCGTCGTCGGAGGTGCCGTCGGTGCGGTTGGCCGGCCACACGAATTCTGAGGCGGCGGTGTCCGGCATCGTCACTTCGAGGGCATGCGTGATCGTGCCACGCTGCAGTTCTTCGAGGTGGATCTGCCCGGCGAGGATCGAGAGTCCCGCGGCCGACACGCCCAGCGGTTCGGGCAGCACGCCTTCGCTGGTGTAGGCGTCCTGGAACTCGCCCCCCCAACACGCCGTCCACTGGCCGTCTTCCCGCTGCGCGCGCCACAGCTCCCACTCGTGCCCGCTGGAGGGCTGCCACACGACCATGTCCTCGTCGGTGCCTTTCGCCGCCTGCGCCCCCGCGGGGATCGGCACGGCACTCATGTCCTGCGCAAACGGCTGGAAGATGCCTTCGCCGCGTGGGCAGCTCGAGTTCCGCGCCACCACGGCCGTCGTCGGCGCGTTCGCCGGGACCGTGTAGACGGGTGCGCTCCATTCGGTCGTGTTGATCACCACGTGCCCGTAGTAGGTCTGCACCTGGTGGTCGAAGGCTGCCACCAGCTGCGCCGAGTCCGGCGCCTGCGGCGCCGAGGCCGCCAGCGGCTGGTTGAAGAAGCTCTGCGCGGAGAACAGGCGCAGCGCGTAGGAGGGGCCGCTGGAAGATTCTTCCTTCGGGGGTTCTTTCGCCGGAGCTTCTTTGGCGGGCGCTTCTTTGGCCGGGGCTTCTTCCTTCGGGTGTTCGTTCGGGGTTTCTTTGGCGGGGGTTTCTTCCTTCGGGGGTTCTTTGGCCGGAGGTTCTTTGGCTGGGGGTTCTTCCACCGGATGTTCCCCGGCGGGCGGCTTCGTGGGGCGGGCTTCTTCTTTTGCGTGCTGTTCCCTGCCCGGGGGTGCCGCGGCGGGCGCTTCCTTCGCGGGTGCTTCGGCGGGCGGCGCCGGCAACGGTGGCGATCCTTGCGCGGGCAGCGCTTCCGGCAGCGATTCGCCCGGCGGGGAGGAGGAGCTTGTCCCGGATGGGGGAGCGCCACTCGAGCCGCCGCCAGCGGGCTGCGATGGTGCATCGCGTCGCTTAGCGCATCGGCGCTCGTGTCTGCAGGTCGCCTTCCGTCCCTGTGGGGCGTGGGCCTTGCTCTTGCCGCGGCGGCGACCCAAACCGGCTTGGTGGGTGAGAGAGTCCCGGTAGTCGGCACGAGCCGTCGACCCTCGCTGGGTGTCTCCCTTGGCCTGTGCCAATTGGCCACCAGCCGGCCATCCGCCCAGCACGAGCGCCACGATCGTCAGCGCTGACACGATGCGAAAGATTGCGTAGCAATGCGTACGATCGGCTGCCGAGCTGCGGGCGCAAGTCGAGGAGGGCATCAGACACAGATCGGACGGACGCGTAAGCCGGCCAAGGCGGCTTCCGTTTATTTCGACGGATGAACGGCCGATTGAGTACCTTAGGCGACATCGCGGCGGGTATGCCGAGGTTTGAGCGCTTCGCTTCCTGGATGGTGTGCACGCTGGTCGGCTCGATGCTCGTCTTGAGCGCTGCGCTGCCCGACGTCGCTCGGAGTGGGCCGGCAGCTCCGCTCTCCAGGGCAGACCGTTGGACGGCGGCCGTGGCGGCGGCGCGGCGCGCCGACAACCTGCTCGCCAACGCAAGCGTACCCGTCCGTCACGCGGGCATCCCGGCCTGTTACGCGCAGGCGGTCATCTCGGGCTCGACCGTGCGCTTCTCGTCTCCGCCGCGGGGCTCCGGCGGCGCGATCGTCCTGCGCGCCGGCTCCGGCCACTCGCAGGCGATGGTCACGCAGTCGCCCGCCTGCGCGCCCAAGGTCGAGGTCGGCCATACCTATGCGGCCTCGCTGCGCTACCGTGGCACGGGCGCCACGCTCGGCCTCGAGGTGCTGGAGCGCGTCAAAGGCGCATGGCGCGCGTCTTACGTGGCCAAGCAGCTGCGGGGGCGCGGCACCTTCACCACCGCATCTGCGGTGATCGGCCCGATTCAGGCGGGAGTGGACCGCCTCGCGTTTGGCGTGCTCCTGCATGGCAGGGGCGTTGTCCGCACGATGGGGTACTCGCTGATCGACGTTTCGGTTCATCCCCCGGCCGCCGGCGTACTCGGTCCATCCGCGCCGCCGACGAGCCTGACGACGCCTTTGAGTCCCACCGGTTCGACGGGCTCAGAGTTGCCCGAAGTGCCGGCCAAAACGTCTTCGAAAGAAGAACCCCCCCTCCGGGAAGAACCGTCGAAGGAAACACCTCCAAAGGAAGAACCGCTGCCCTCGCGGTGCGAAGGGCTCGCGGTCGAAGAAGCTCCCGCCGAACAGTCGCTGCCCGAAGCGCCGGCCACAGAACCGTCGGTGACCGGGAAGTGGACGGTGCGCGCCGGAACCGACCACGCGCGCATGGTCCACGCGGTGCTGCTGCAGAACGGCAAGCTGCTGCTGATGGCGGGCTCGGGCAACTCGCGCATGGAATTCGAAGCGGGCTGCTTCCGGTCCTATGTCTACAACCCGGTCGCCAACACGTGGAAGGAACTCCAGACGCCGAGCGACCTCTTCTGCGGGGGCCACGTGCAACTGGCGGATGGCAACGTGCTGTTCGTCGGCGGCACCAAGGGCTACCCTCCGTCCCCCAAGCCGGGCGAATATCCGAGCACCGTCTACAAGGGCGCCAACACCAGCTGGATCTTCAACATCAAGACCGAAGCGTTCGAAAAGGTGCCGTACAACGAACTCGAACCGCATCAGCCCAAGGAACCGGGCCCGCTGCTGAGCGGCGCCTGGTATCCGAGCGCCACCGAGCTTGGCGACGGCAACGTGATCTCGTTTGGCGGGTTGAACGAGCAGGGCGAAGGCGCCACCGCCACCAACTACTACATCGCGCCCTACAACAAAGAGGACACGGCCGCAGACCCCTCGGGGCAGTGGGTCGGCTTCGGTAGCGACGAACTGCAGCAGACCTACGACTGGTTTTGGGGCCTGTACCCATCGATGATCCTCACCGCCGACGGCCGTCTTTTCTACGACGGCAGCCACGTGTTTGGGAACGGCCTGGAGAAATCGAGTCCCACTCCGGCGCCGGACGCGTCGGGGGTATACGACTTCTACTGCGCCCCCGGCAAATCGCAGCCGGAAGAAGAAAAAGAACAGAACGACACCAATCCGCAAGCCAAGGTGAAGGGGCCAAGGGTGGCGGGAGGATCGTCCTCCGAAGATGAAACCCATCCGCGCGTCGAAAACACCCCTGGTCTTGAAGACCCCGACCAGCGCGATCAGTCGGCCTCGCTGCTGCTGCCTCCGGCGCAGGAACAGAAGGTGATGATCCTCGGTGGCGGCAACACCTATGAAACAGGCACCGATGCGATCGACTCGACCGACGAGATCGATCTTCAGGAAGAACACCCCGAATGGGAAAAGGGTCCCAACCTCCCCCGAGGCAAGCTGGACAACGGCGCATTGGAGCCCGAAGGCGCCGGCAAGATGTACGTGTCGGCGGTTGCCCTCCCCGACGGTACGGTGCTCGAGACCGGCGGTTCGCTGCTGCCCCGCACCAAAGACGTGCACGAGGCCGCGATCTTCAACCCGGTCACGAACCTGTTCACGCCGGTCGCCGCCGATCCCGTTGGCCGTGACTACCACTCCGAGGCGCTGCTGCTGCCCAACGGGGACGTGATCGCGCTCGGCTCCAACCCGGTCAACGTGGGACTGGGAACGGAAGGCTTCCAGACGGCCCTCTCGATCTACGAACCGCCGTACATGTTCAAGGGCGAACGGCCCGTGCTCGAAAGCATCGACGGCCAGCAGAACCGCCTGGAAGGCAGCGTGAACCGGACCGCTCAGTGGGAATACGGCAGCGAGCACACGATCGCCTACACCTCCAAGTCCTCTGAAATCACCTCGGCGGTGCTGATTCGCCCGGCGGCGGTCACGCACTCCTCGGACCCCAACCAGCGTGAGGTGGCGCTGCCGATCAAAGAAGCCACCGGAGCGGCCGGTGAAAAGGAGTCGCTGGAAGTCAACCTCACCTCCAACCCCAACCTCGCGCCGCCCGGCTATTACATGGTGTTCCTCGTCAACGCCAAGGGCGTGCCCGCGGAAGCCCAGTGGGTGCACGTCGGACCGCAGGGCGCGCCATGAGCGTCACCGTCCCACCGCCGCGTGAGCTCCTTCCACGTGAGCAGCCCCAGCCAGACTCATCCAGCGTTTCCGCCACGGCCCCGCCGCGCGAGCTCCTCCCACGTGAGCTCCTCCCGCACGAGCCACTGCCCCCGGTCGACTCCCCCGGTGCCCCGACGGTCGGTGCCCCCACATCCAGCGCCCCCGCCACGGTCCCCCCGCCCGGGCTCCTCCAGCTCCCCGGCTTGCCTGGACTGGACTTCGTCTCGGCGCACGAGCGCTCCTCGGTATCCCGCGCGGTGCGTCTCGCCCCGTGGCTGTTGCTGGGCGCGTTCCTGGCGGTGGAGCTTGCGATCTGCTTCATGCAGCTGACCGGCCCGTTCCTGGACGAGGGAATCTACGTGACCGCCGGGCTGCGCACGCTGCAGGGTCACGGGATCGCCGACAACTACCTCGGCTGGTTCTCGGGCTCGCTGCTGTGGCCGGTGATCGCGGCATTCGGCTGGAAGCTCGCCGGCCTCGCCGGCGCGCGAGCGGCGGCGGCGCTATGCGTGACCGCGGGGATGGCGGGGATGGCGGGGGCGGCCGGCAACCTCTTCGGGGCGCGCACGCGCGCGTTCGCGGTGCTGGCGGCTGTGACGAGCGGCCCGGTGATCGCGCTCGCGCACCTCGCTGTGTATGACACCTCGGCGGTTGCCTTCGCCGGCGGGGCCTTCTGGGCGGTGACTGAGTTCCTGCGCCGCGACGACCGCGCGTGGCTGGTGGGTGCGGCGCTGCTGTACGCGCTGGCGGGGCTGTCGAAGTACCCGGTGATGGGGTTCATCGCCCCGCCGCTGGCGCTGCTGATTCTCACCGGGCGCGGCCGGCGCGCGGCACTCGACCTGTTCCTGTTCGCGATGGTGGCGGGCGCGGTGCTGCTGATCTACTTCATGGCCGACCGCGCGCAGCTGATCGGGTTCATGAGCTTCCGCACGCACGAAAACCCGAGCTTCGGCGTGAGCACCGCGCAACTGGCCTACTCGCAGTTCTATTACACCGCCGTGCCGCTGCTGCTTGCGCTCGCGGGTGCAATTCTGCTGAAGGGTCGTCGGCGGCTCGCCGTGGCGCTGCTCACGGGTGTGATCGCCGCGCCGATCTACCACCTCGGCACCGGCAATCCCTCCGGCGATCAGAAGCACGTGGTGTTCGGGCTGATCTTCATCCTGCCGCTGGCGGGCATCGCGCTCGAGCGCGCCTTCGCCACCCGTCGCCGGCTGCTGCCCGCGACGCTGCTCACGCTCGGACTGCTGCTGTTCGCGTTCACGCAGGTCGTGCGCATCGACGAGAGCTGGCCCGACCTGCGCGCCTCCGCGAACGTGCTGAGCGCCGACGTGCACCCCGGAGAAAGGCTGCTCGTCAACTCCGCGTGGGTCGAGGATGTCTATCTGTACTCCCGCGGGCGGATCGACACGCCCTACGACCTGTACGACGTGTACCGCATCGAGCACCTCGCCAAGCCCGTGGACGTGTGCGCCTTCCAGTGGTTTGTGGTCGTCCCCGGCGGCGAAGCGTGGCCGGCGGCGGTGCGCGAACAGATGCTGCGCTGCGGCAGCTTCCGGGAGCTCTACACGGCGCGTACCACGCTCACCAACCTCGGGAGCGATCTGGGCTTTGTCACCTACACCGAACCGATCGAAATCTGGCGCAACGAGGCGAGGCAGCCGCACGGGACGAGGCGAGGGGTCAGCCGCACGGGTGAGCAATGGATGGGACCAATACGACTGGAATGGCATCTGAGATGAGCAAGACGGTCCACCACAACCGCTGGGCGCAGGCGCTCGGCGTTCTGCTGATCCTCTGCATAGCTTGGTTCCTGCCGTGGTTGGTGGCTCACGTGGACCTCGCGCACGCCTGGCTGTCGCTGCCCTTCCTGGCGGCCACCGCGGTGGTCGTCGCCGCCCTGTTGGTGTCGGTGTGCAACCGCTGGGAGCGCGCGGTACCGGTGAGCTCGCCCGTCCCCACCGGCGCGGAGCCGCGGGTCGCGGTGATCGTTCCCACGCTCGGCGAGCCGCTGCAGCTGCTGGAGCGCACCGTGCGCTCGGTGCTCGACCAGGACTGGCCGGCGGAGCGCCTGTGGGTGCTCGTCAGCGACGACGCGCACGATCCGCGGGTGCACAAACTGGTCAACAAGCTCGCGTTGGAGTACCCCCGGGCGACGCTTCGCTACAACCGGCCCCCCGCCAAGGGCGATCCGCGCCGCAACGGCGAGGCGAAGGCCGGCAACCTCAATTCGGCGCTCGCGCGGATTCCCGCGGAGATCGAGCTGATCGAGACGCGCGACGCCGACGACCTGGTTGGCGACAGGCGGTTCCTGCGCGAGACGGTGGGTCAGCTGATGGCCCACGAGCGGCTGGCGTTTGTGCAGACCGTCAAGTCCGGCGAGGTGGATGGCGGCGACCCGTTCGACAACCTCCAGCCGCACTTCTTCGCCTGCGCGATGGCCTCGCGCTACGCCGCCAACGCGGTGTTCCCCTGTGGCTCGGGGGTGGTGTGGCGCCGCGCCGCGCTCGCCGACATCGGCGACTTCCCGACGTGGAACCTGGTCGAGGATCTCCAGTCGGGCATCGAGGCTCTGCGCCGCGGCTGGGATGGCTGCTACCTGCCGATCGTGGGTGCCCACGCCCAGCACACCCCGGAGGACCTGCCCAACTTCGTCAAGCAGCGGGGGACGTGGGCGCTCGACACGATGCGGCTGATGATGTGGGCGCCCAAAGGCGGGTTGAGCCTACGCCAGCGCCTGCAGTTCTACGAGCTCGCGCTGTTCTATCTCCAGGGTCCCGCCACGCTCGTGTTCCTGATCACTCCGGCGCTGGGCTTCGCGCTGCACGACTATCCGGTGGTGACCAGCACCGGCGCCTTCCTGTTGCACTTCTGGCCGTTCGCCGCCGCCCTGGAGCTGTACATGGCGGCGGTCCACCGCCCGCTGTCGCTCGAGCAGCTGTGGCGCGCGCGGCTGGTGTGGGCCGGGCTCAGCTTCACCTACGCGCGCGCCTTCGTGCTGGCGGTGGGCGGTGGCCGCAACGGCAAGCCGCGCTACGTCGTCACCCGTAAGGAGAACCAGCACGCCTGGCATTGGCAGCTGGCGCTGCCGCACATGCTGCTGCTCACGACGCTCGCCGCCACGATGGGCTGGTCGCTGGCCCACCACAGTCTCCTGAACAGCTTCGACGTCAGCTCCGCCTACTGGGTGGCGCTCTACAGCCTGCTGCTGCTTGGTTTCGTGCGCCTCAGCTGGCACGGCGTCGCGCGGCCGAGCCTGCGAGGGTCGCTCGTGCTGCGGCGCGCGCTGCGCTTCGCGGCGACGGTCGTCTCGATGGTGATCGTGCTCGCGCTGTGCTCCACCGCGTTGGGGGCGACCCGCCCTCAGTCTGCACGGGGGACGGTGGTTACGGTCACCCACCGCCGACCCTCGCGGGGTACGGTGGTTAGGGTCGCCCACCCCCGACCCTCGCGGGGGACGGTGGTTACGGTCACCCACCGCCAACCATCACGGGGGACGGTGGTGACCGTGCAGCGGCTCTTCCACGTGCTCGGCTACCCGCTGGGGCGGGAACGCGCAGGCACACTCGGCGTGCGCACCAAGGGGGCGCTCTCCTACTTCCAGCACAAGTACCGGCTGCCCGTCACCGGCTACCCCGACGAACGTACCGTGGCGGAGATGCAGGCGGTGGCCGCCTCGCTGACCGCCGCCCCGGCGGGCGCCCACACTCAGCGCGATCTGATCGACAGGCTGCTGGGCGGCGTGCCGATCGTGCCTCTGGGGCTGGCGTGCGCGACGGGCCTGTCGCTGCTGGCGCTCACCGCGCGCCGGCGGGACGCGTTGGCGGATCGCTAGGGTCGGCAGGGCGCGTTGCCGGCCGCCGGCGCCGGCAGGGCGTTGCCGGATCGAAGGCATGCGCCCGGTGCGCCGGTTGGTGGTACTACCCTCGCAGGCTTGAGCGAGACGGCGATAGAGCGGCTGCGCGAGCGCTTCCCCCGCGTGGCGGTGGTCCACGAGTGGCTGACGATCCCCGGCGGCTCCGAGCAAGTCGTCGAAGAGCTGCTGGAGATGTTCCCCCAGGCGGAGCTGTTCTGCTCGATCTACGATCCCGCCCCGTGGCCGGCGAGGATTACCGAGCGCCCGGTGCACGCCTCCTACCTCAGCCGCATCCCGGGGGCGCAGGCCCACTACCGCAGGCTGCTGCCGTTGATGGACCGTGCCTACCGCTCCTTCGACCTCGCGGGCTTCGACCTGATCCTCTCCAGCAACCACGCGTTCGCCAAGAACGTGCGCACTCCTCCGGGCGCGCTGCACGTGTGCTACTGCCACACGCCGATGCGCTACGCGTGGGAGGAGGACTTCCTCGAGGGCGAGGAGGTGGGGCGTGCGGCACGCCTGGCGCTGCCGCTGCTGCTCGGGCGCCTGCGCCGTCAAGATCTGCGCGGCGCGGCGGAGCCGGACGTGATGGTCGCCAACTCCCGCCACGTGGCGGCGCGCATCGAGCGCTGCTACGGGCGCACCGCCGAGGTCGTGCACCCGCCGGTGGACGTCCAGCACTATCTCGGTGTGCCCCGCACCACGGGGGACTTCTACCTGGCGTTCGGCCGGGTGGTGCCCTACAAGCGCGTCGACCTCGCCGTCGCCGCCTGCGCGCGGCTGGGCGTCCCGTTGAAGGTCGTCGGCGACGGGCGGGCGCTGGATGCTGTGCGCGCCGCGACGCCGCCAGGCGCCCACATCGAGTTCCTCGGCCGCGTGAGCGCGCGCGAGCGCGACGCGCTGCTGGGTGGCGCCCGCGCGCTGTTGTTCGGAGGCGAGGAGGACTTCGGGATCGTGCCCGTGGAGGCCCAGGCGGCGGGGCTGCCGGTGATCGCCTACGGCAAGGGCGGCGCCGGCGAGACCGTGAGCGACGGGCGCACGGGGGTGCTGTTCGACGAGCAGACCGCCGCGGGCATGGCGGGTGCGATCGAGCGCTTCGAGCGGCTCACGTTCGCGCAGGACGACGTGCGCGCCAACGCCGAGCGCTTCGGGCGTGAGCGCTTCCGCGCGGAGATGACTGCCGTGATCGAGCGGGCGGAGGTGATCGCGCGATCGCGGGGCAGGATGCCCCGCGCCCAGGGGCCGTGGCCCGCGCGATCACTCGCGCGGATGCGACCCAAATGAGCCCTCCGTACCCCGCTCGTGCGAGATCACGGCGCCCGCACGCCGTACACGCACTCAGTGCGTGACCGCCCCCGGACCCCCGGGCGCGGTGGCGGCGGCCGCGTCTAGCAGGCCGGCCCCGTAGAGGCGGCTGTCGGAGGGCCCGCCGAGCGGCCGCGCGGTGGCGATCAGGCGGGTGGCGATCTGCGCGGGCGTGGGGTGGTGGCCGAGCACGCCCGAGGCGATGATCATCGCCGCCGCGGCGGCCACATGGGGGGTGGCCATCGAGGTGCCTTCGTACCCGCCCGGGATCCCGAACTGGCGGGGGGAGGTGCCGAGGAAGGTCACCTGGAAGACGTCGCGTCCGGAGGCCAGATCGGGGTTGCAGTTGGGATCGCCGGGGAGGTTGGCGTCGGGCCCACCGCCAGGGGCGACCAGCGTGACGCCGGTGCCGAAGTTGGAGTAGGACGCCAGACACCCATGTTCGGTGGAGGCCCCCACCGCGATCACGTTGGGCGCCCGCGCCGGGAAGGCGGCGGCCGAGTGGGCCTCGTTGCCGGCGGCCGCGACCACCACGACGCGGTGGCGGTGGGCGTAGTGCAGGGCGGAGATCAGCTCGGGGATGTCTGAAGCGGTGATCCCGCCGGGGAATTCGAGCGAGAGGTTGATGACGCGCGCGCCGTGGTTGACCGCGAAGCGCACTCCCTTGGCGATCGTGGTGGCGTCGCCGTTGCCTTCGCTGTTGAGCACGCGCACCGGCATGATCCGCACCCCGTACGCCAGCCCCGTCAGGCCCCTGCCGTTGTTGGTCGCCTCCGCGATCGTGCCGGCGACGTCGGTGCCGTGGCCGTTGCGGTCGTTGGGGTGGCGGTTGTGGGCGACGAAGTCCCACCCCGCCACGAACTGGTAGCGGTAAAAGTCAGGCGACATGCGGAAGCGCCCGCGGCTGGCGTAGGCGACACCGGTATCGAGCACGGCCACGACCACCCCTCGCCCGCCGGGTGCGTGATCGGCGATCAGGTTCTGCCACGCGCCGGGCGCTTCGACGCCAAATTCGCCGTCGAAGTTCCACTGCAACTTGCTCCACCCCCCGGGCGTTTTCGCCAGGCCGGGGTCGTTGGGGAAGGGTTCGCCGGTCGCGGCGGCGGTCGCGGCACGCACCCCTGATGCGCCCGCGGTTGTCGTCCCCGGCCCGGATACGCCCGTGGGGAGCACGCCGGTGAGCGAGGCGGTGGCGGGACCCGTGGCTTCGGCGGCCGAGACGGGCGTGGCATGCGAGCGGGGCATCACGGCGGCGTGGGCGATGTAGTCGGGCACGGCCCACGCCACCCCGCGCGTGTGGCGCAGGCGGGCGAGCGCGCCGGGAACGGATGCGTGCGCGCCCAGCGTCAGCACGCGCGTGTGCGATTCCAGTTCGATCGGGTCCACCGCGCCGGCGGCGCGTGCGATCGCGGCGCCCGCGGAGGGGGTGTCGGACGGTGCGTAGCCGACCACCACTTTGCCGAGCGCATACGGAGCTTCCGCGGCGGTGGGCGCGGAGGTGGGGGATGAGGTTGGGATGGCGGGCCCGCCCGGAGGGCGGCCCGGGATGGCGGCCGAGGTTGAGCGGGGAATGAGCGACAGTGGCGCCCCCACGGCGAGCGCGAGGGCCGCGCAGCCAAGCCAGCGCGCAAGTCGGGTGCAGGGGAGGCGGGGGGACATCGGATTGGTAATGATGATGGCGCGTGTCGCCACAGGAGCCCACCTTCAGCTGGAGCGCCCCGCGGAGGAGACGATGAGCGACCGCTTCTTTCCGCGCGACGAGTACTTCATGCGCCTCGCTCTGCGCGAGGCCGAGCATGCATTGGAACACGAGGACGTGCCGATCGGCGCGGTCGCGGTGCGCGCCGGCGAGGTGGTGGGGGCCGGCCACAACGAGCGGGAACTGCGCCAGGACCCCACCGCTCACGCGGAGCTGTTGGCGCTGCGCGAGGCCGCCCGCGCCGTGGGAAACTGGCGGGTGCTGGACACGGTGCTGTACGTGACGCTGGAGCCGTGCGCGATGTGCGCGGGGGCGATCGTGCTGGCGCGTGTCCCGCGCGTGGTGTACGGCGCGCGTGACCCCAAGGCGGGCGCGGCGGGCAGCGTGCTCGACGTGCTCGGCGAGCGGCGCCTGAACCATCGCCCCGAGGTCGCGGGCGGCCTGCTGGCGGGCGAGTGCGGGGCGCTGCTCAGCGAGTTCTTCGCCTCGCGGCGGTAGCGGGTCGTTCGGAGTGGGAGGACCGTATAGCCATTGCAATAGGGGCGGGTGCTGAACAAAAAATTCAAAGCCGTGCGCAATTGCTATCGGGTTCTAGATTTTTTATAACAACCCCGACGCCTATTTATACATACTATCGCTATACTCAAAGCTCAGCTCAAATCTCGGGGACCAAACCCCGCTCGCCATCCCCCGGCCTCCCCGGCGGATCGCCGCCGCCGGGACCGATCCACTAGCCTGGGATCGGTCCCCCTGGAGGGGTGGCAGAGCGGTTGAATGCGGCGGTCTCGAAAACCGTTTCGGGGGAGATTCCTCCGACGAGGGTTCGAATCCCTCCCCCTCCGTAACGGCCGATCCGTGACCTGTCAGCTGGCGACGTCCACCGCGATGTTGGCTCGGCAGGTCAGGCCGACGAGCAGATTGATGTCGCGCGGGTCGCCGGTGACGATGGTCACCGCGCGCTTGTAGCTCAGCTCCTCGGCGATCGCCACGACCTGAGCGTCGGTGGTCGAGATGCCTCGACGCGAGCGGCGTGACGCTTCGGCACGCAGCACGCCGGCGCGGATGGCGGCGGCGACGGTCAGCGGAGCGTAGATGTCGCCCTCAGCGCCGATCGCCTTGATCAGGCGGTCGACAGGCACGTCGGAGCGTCGCCGGCCGGATCGCACCTCGGTGAGCACGGGGACCGGAACGAGAAGCGCTCCGTCGAAGCGCAACATGAGTAGATCGAGATAGGCGGCGAGCAGGTTGCGGTCGGCCGCGAGCGCGCTGACACCGCCGCTGTCGAGCAGGAAGTCGCGCCTGGGACGGCTGGTCACTCGGACCAGGCGTCAGCGCGGCGCCGCAGCTCGGGCAGGCGCTTGGAGGGATCGGCGCCTTCGGCGACGAGTTCGT
This sequence comes from uncultured Solirubrobacterales bacterium, assembly GCA_963814085.1. Lineage (GTDB taxonomy): Bacteria > Actinomycetota > Thermoleophilia > Solirubrobacterales > Solirubrobacteraceae > Palsa-744. The sequence goes on from CAWFBP010000003.1 coordinate 582,966, forward strand.
CACGCAGCCGTGCAAGACGAGCACGCTGCGCGTCGCGGAGCTTGGGGTCGTCAGCTGGGTGTTGCTCGACATGGGATGCGGCGGCAGCCTCCATCGAAGCCATTGTACCCGCCGCCCCCCTGGCGCGACGGACTAGGAGCGGATACCAGGAGGCCGCCGAGTGCGTCCCACCGCACCGCCAGTGTTCTGGAATTGTGCCTCCGCCCGCATGTTCGGCAGCGACGAGCCGCCGCGATGCAGCGCGCGACGACCTTGCCTGCAGAGATGGGGCTCGATGCGCCTGGCCCACGGCAGTTCGTACAATTGCTGCGTGACCTGCTGCGTGACGATCGGGTCGTCAGCTCGCAAACATGACGTCCTCGACGCGGACATCGAACACGCCATGAAACACGCAACGTGGTTTGAAGATCAGGACGATGGGCGCTTGCTCTATATCGGGGCTAGTCGAAGCGGCGCGCTGCTTGAGGTCGTCAAAGTCGTCGGCCCAGAACTCGTAATCCACGCTATGCCGGCCAAACGCACACGCCTGCCGGGATGCCGAGCAAGACGCTGAACGAGCACCTCAAGATCGCCTGACCGTCTCCGTTGCTTGCTGCCGGCCCCACGGCTGCGCCCTGAAGCGCTTGGCGTGAAGCTCCCTGATGCGCTGCCAGGCAGCGTCGGGGTTCGATCTTCGTCCCTCCCTCCCCGTGTAGCTTTGTCACCCGATGCGGTGGTCTGTCCCGAGCACCAGCGGCCAGGCACTCCGTCTCGCCTGCTGGGGACTTGTGCTGATCCCGTGGGCTGTCGAGTTCCGATATGGAGAGACGATCGAGGATCTACTGGAGCGCGAGCAGGCTTTGGTGCTGGCGGAGGAGATCATCGTGTGGGCGCGGGATCAAATCGAGGCTCCGGCTCGAACGCAGCCTCTCGACTCACTGAGGGCGAGACGCTGCACATCGCGCAGATCGACGGTGGTGTGCGGTTGGACTGATCATCCCGCGCCAAATCGCTCCTCGTGGAGCCTTCGAATTAGGGGCCATGGAGATTTCGAGAACTTTCCCTCCCTCCCCGTTTTGGCCGGGAGTTTGAGCGTAGTTCGAACTGGAGGCTCACGTCTAAGGCATCGGTCATGCTGGTCGTGTGGTCCGTGCAGCGCTATTCGAGCCGACGTAGCCTGCGCCCTGCCTCGGTAGTATCTCGCTGTGCCGGCGCGAGAGTTCACGACTCTGTTCGAGGGGGGCGCGTTCTTCGAGGGGCCTCGCTGGCGCGAAGGTCGCTGGTGGGTGTCGGACTTCTACGGACACGTGGTGATGACGGTCGCTCCCGACGGCGCGGCCGCGACGGTGATGTCGGTCGAGCAGCAGCCCTCGGGGCTGGGCTGGATGCCCGATGGCTCGTTGCTAGTGGTGTCGATGAGAGACCACCGCGTGCTGCGGCGCAACTCAACCGGCGAGGTGTCCGTGCATGCCGATCTGACGGCGCACTGCGCGGGGCACCTGAACGACATGGTGGTCGACCGGCGGGGGCGCGCATATGTCGGGGAGTTCGGCTTCGACCTGATGGGCTTTGCCGATCCGGCTCCGGGGAAGCTCATGCGGGTCGATCCGGATGGCTCGGTGACGGTGCTCGACGACGACATGAGGTTCCCCAACGGCTTGGTGATCACACCCGACGACGGCACACTGATCGTCGGGGAGACGGCCGGCGCTCGCTTCACCGCGTTCACGCTCGAGGACGATGGCTCGCTGAGCGATCGGAGGGTCTGGGCACAGGTGGCCTTCGCGCCCGAGCTGGGGCCCTTCGAGCAGACATTCCCTCAGCTGAGGTTCGCTCCCGACGGCTGCACGCTCGATGCCGAAGGCTGCATCTGGGCCGCCGACGCGATCGGCGCGCGCTGCGTCCGCGTCGGGCAGGGTGGCGAGATCCTCGAGGAGATACGGACGCCCGACGGTCTGGGCATCTTCGCCTGCGCACTCGGCGGCGAGGACGGGTGCACGCTGCTGCTCTGCGCCGCGCCGGATTTCCTGGAGGCCAACCGCGCGCACACGCGAGAGGCGGTGCTGCTCACGACCGTCGTCGACGTACCGCACGCCGGGCTGCCCTGAGGGGCCCCGAGGGCTCGCGCACCGCGATCTCAGGCTCTACATTGGCCTGCGACCTCGCGGCGACGGCCTGAGTGAGCGGTTCGCTTCAGCGCTTGCGGTAGACGTCCGCGCGATGTCCTATGGCCAGGACGGTGACTGTTCTGGATGCCTCATCGATGCTGTAGATGATGCGATACGGGCCGCGACGGGCCGACCAGCGTCCCTCGTACTCGAAGCGCAGCGGCTTGCCCACGTGCTTCGGGTTGGCGGCGATGATCGGTAGCAGCTCGAGGACCGCCGCCGCGTACTTCTCCGGGAGGCTCTGGAGATCACGGCGGGCAGAGCTGGCGGCGACCAGCTGCCACGGCCTGTCGCTCACGCGGCCCGGTCGCTCGCGCGTCTGGTCTGGAGATCGGCCTGCAGTTCCTCGAGAGTGGTGGTGTCACCGGCCTCTGCCGCCGCTTCGCCTTCGCGAATCTGCTCGCGAAGCGTCGGATCGGACAGGATCGCGAGCGTCTCCTCGAGCCCTTCCAGGTCGTCGGTGCTGATGAGGACTGCTGCGGCCTTCCCATTACGGGTGAGCACGACGCGCTCCTGCTCGAGTTCGACGCGATCGACGACCTCCGAGAGATGCGCCTTGACAGACGAAAGCGGAAGAACCTCAGGCATGACCGTAATTCTAGTCCGTACGGCTGGCGATGGCAAGCGGCAGCACATCCCTGTCAGTCATAACGCCGGGCGTGCAGCTCTCTGATGCGTTTCCACACAAGGTTCGGGTTCGATCTTCGTCCCTCCCTCCCCGTATTGGCCGTGCGTCTTCCTCTGGCTGGGTATAACATGGTTATACTCAGGGTATGAAGACTGCGATCTCGCTCCCGGACGAAACCTTTCAACGAGTCGAGCACGCTGCTAGGCGACTGGGAGTTTCGCGTAGCGAGTTCTTCGCGCGGGCCGCGGAGCGGTGGCTAGACACTCTTGAAGACGACGGCACCACCGAGGCGATCAACGGTGTGATCGCTGGACTCACGCTCGACCATGCGTTCACGGACGCGGCGGCCGCGGCCCTGGCAGCCGACGACCTCATCTAATGGTACGTGGTGAGGTGTGGTGGGCCGATCTCGGCCTACCGAGGGGCTCCGCTCCGGCGCTGCGACGTCCGGTACTGATCGTCAGCGCCGACCGGTACAACCGCTCTACGCTCCGTACTGTCACAGTCGTCGTCTTCACGACCAACACGCAGCTTTCGGCGCTGCCGGGCAACGTCGCGGTGTCGGCAGATCTCAGCGGCTTGGAGGAGGACTCCGTCGTCAACGTCACGCAGGTCGCGACCGTCGACCGTGGTGCCCTGGAGGAGCGCATCTGCGCCCTCCCAGACTGGGTGATGGCGCAGGTTGACGCAGGTCTTGGGCGCGCTCTCGCGCTCGCCCATCTCTGAGCCCATCACAACGGCCGGCTGCCAGGCGCAGTCTACGACTGCGCCTGGCAGCACTTGGCGTGGAGCTCCCTTATGCGCTGCCAGGCGGCATCGGGGTTCGATCTTCGTCCCTCCCTCTCCGTATTGATTAAGCACTACCCTGATGACCGGAATAGGTTCAGAAGGGATCACGGGGTAAAAGCCGCGACGGCGACCGCCGCCAGGTCGCCATCCCAGGTGGCAATGATGAGGCCGGCGTCTTTGACGCTGATCGTCGAGGCGAGACGCAAGGCCTTTGGGCGCCTATCCCTCAACGCACGCTCGTGGTGTCCTGAGACCTCGCTAGGGTCTGATTATGGGCTCAAGGATTGAAGGACTTGCGCTTCGCCGCGGCCCCACCGATGAGGCTTCGTAGACGCACAAGACTCTCTCAACCCAGACGCACTCCGCAAATCTCGAGCTGTTCAACCGCAGAAGATGGAAGACACGCATCGAACTCGCCTCAGCGATCCATGACTACATTGAGGTCTGGCACAACACCCGCCGCAGGCACTCCGCGCTCGGGATGCGCACCCCCACCGAGATCGAACAAGCATGGGCCGCTCGCGGCGGCGCCCGGCTGCAGTCCCTTCCACTCGCCTACGGCGAGCTCCAGGAACAGCAGCCGGCAACACCCCTAACCTCCAACCCGGCCCATCGACCCTGAACGACAACCAAACCGACCGAGTTCAGCAAACCGACTCCACCAAAACAGGGGCAGATCAAAGCCTCCGTCAAACACAGGATGGCTCAGTTTGCAGTGGCCCCGGCGCGGCGGTCTCACCGATACTGCTTGCTCAGCTCACCACTCGCCGAATGGCGGCCACGGCCATCGCCGTAGCCACGATGGTCGAGTCCGAGCGTAGATCGCCCGACAAGAACGCGATGTCGCGTCCGCGGCGCGTGATTCGGCCGCGACCGATCAGTCGCCCGGGCTGCGCAGGCGCGAGGAACTGCACGTGCAGGTCAATTGTCGGTGCCCATTCGCCATCGCCGAGTGTCGCTACCAGTGCCGGGCCGAGTGTGTCGTCGAGCATCGCCGCCAGGAAACCGCCTTGTATGTGGCCGGCTGGGTTGGTGAACTGCTCGGTCGCGGTGAACGCGACCTCGATTGTGCCTTCCTCGGGGTCGACCGCCACAAGCTCCCAGCCCAGCAACACCGCGGCGGGCGGCGGCTCTCGTCGGCCTTCGAGCGCATCCCAGAACGGGCCGCGCCGAGCCCCCTCGCTGGGATCGTCGTGTGCGCTCACGGCGAGCAGCCTATAGCGCGAATGGTGGTTGGAACGTCCCACGCGACCCGTTTGGTCTTGCCGTACCCCACGCGGGCGTTTGGCGTGGATCAGACCGTGAGTATGGTGAATCCCTCTCCGAGCAGCGCTCGCATGTCGCCAGGGTCAGAGGTGGCGATCGCATCGCCGCGGCGGCGCACACCGACAGCGATGCAGGCATCGATCGCGTTGGCCCCACGCGTCGTCCGCCCCAAGCTCCCGGCTGCGCGCGCGATCCGCTCGTCCAGGATCTCAATGGAGGATGCCTTCAGCAGACGAGCGACGCGGGCATCCTTGGCATCGCTGCGCCAGACCTCGGCGACCGCGACCGCCGGGATCGTGGGCACGAGGCCGCGCTCATAGCTGACCGCGAGAATCTTGCGAATGCGCTCCTGCCCGCGCTCGTAGGCGACCAGCGCCCCGGCGTCGAGCGTCAGGCCGGCCACTCGGCGAGAACTTGGGTCTCGACCTCGGCCGGTACAGCACCAAACTCAGCGTCATCCTCGGCGAGCAGCTCGCGGCCACGCGCTACTTGAAGCTCGTGCAACAGCGCAGCATTCACGAACGCCGACAGGTTTCCCCCCGACCCGGCGATCCGCAGCTCGGCCTCGCGGAGCACCGACTCGTCAAACGAGATCGAGCGCTTCTGGGTCGCCATTGCCCTGATGCTACCACGGTAGGAGCAGAACTGGTGTACGCCGCTGAGACCTACCAGCCCATCGTCGTTCGCCGCATATCGGGCGACGCCGAGCGGGCGCTGGGTGTCTTCGATGGACTGTATGAGCCCGGCTACCTGGGCGACTTCGCGCGAGCGAGCGTGCGTGAGCGGGTGCGTGCTCGATACAGACATGGTGATCGCCGCGCTCGACCGGCGTGACCCGCATCATGCCGGCGCCGCAACGGCAATCAAGCGGCTGACCGACGGTACTCAATTCGAATTCAAATTCCCCACAGTTCTCCTTGTTCAAAGACCCCCACCTTTTCGATCTCAAGCGCGGGCGGTGTGCCTCCAAAGCGGTTTGGCTGTTCTCCGAACCAAAATTTAGTTATTGACGGCATGCATTTGAACGTGATCTTCTTATTTTTTTCTTCGTTGGCAGCATTTTTCAATTCGGCCAACAAAACGGCACCTACTCTATAGGAGCCCGTCACCGCGCACGCAAGTGGGGCTTCTGCTTTGATTTCAAATTCAGCGTGCGGAGTGAAAGCAAGGAGTGCCCCTTCGCCTTCTTTCTCTTCCCACCTCAGATCCGCCGGTTGCCTCATTTCTATATTGCCGCCCACAACTATGCACTTTTCCACCCCCGGCGTTTCCACTGGCTTAAGCACTGTGCATTTTTCAAACTTAACATTTTTTACTTCGAATCTTGCGGGGCTCTTTATTTCCTGAGTCCCCATCGTGGCCGTTGTGCATTCTACTTCGAGTTTGCCGTTCCTCAGGATAGTAGCTGTTTTTGCTTTCACCGTCAGCGCTTCCGCGCCCACGAGCTTGACGCCTTCCACATACCATACTGGAAACCCTCCCGCGTTAAATCCCCAGAATGTTTCTTCGACTTCGCCCTGTTCATTGGCCAGCGATACTAACGCCGTACCCGTCAGCGTCGCTGGTTCCGTAAAGGCTTCCAGTTCTTTGAGTGTTACTTCTGAGCCTGCTCCGCTTTTTATTAACCATGTTTTTTTGATTGGTGTTGCCGGGAAGTTGATAAGCCATGACCCGGCTTGCCGGTTTTCGAGCGGAAATGTGACCCTTTCACCGAGTTCTTTATTGTTTGGGTCAGCGAAGACTTCACCTGCTACTTCGCCTGACACCACTATTTCTTTTACCGTACATCCCAATCCTTCGAAGTGCAGCGTTACGAGTTTTACGCCTTTTTCCGGTTTGAACTCCATCAGGAGCGATCCTTTTTCTCCTTTTTCGGACTCGATCAGCTCTGATTTGACGTTGCTTGTCACGAACGGTTCCGTGACTTTACAGCCCGCGCCGTTGCCTTCTATTGTGCAGCCCGCGGAGAATTCGATCACCTCGTCATTGGTGCCGGGATTCCCCGCGCTCGAGCCTAAGATCACACCTTCCTTGAGTTTGACCGATTCGCATGAGACTTTCCTCCCCGCCGCCGTCAACGTAAAGGCTTTGCTGTATGCTTTCGCGGCGATGTAGTGCGTTTCCCCCTGCCCCAGCTTTTCACCTTCTCTGTACTAGGAGGGGGCTTCTTCGGCCTGCGCCACCGAGGCGGCGATTGCGCTGAACGCTAGTACGGCGACCAGCGTCCCCACCATTCGTTGTGCCCGACTACCGAGCATCGTCGTATACCTCCATCTGTTTGAGTTAGCGGACTTCGACGCAGGCTTAGCACGAATCGCCTGGAAGCGAGAGGGTGGCCGCAAGGCGGAATGGGGATATGCCGGTGCCCATAGCTCGAAGCACGGCCGATATACGGGATCGCAGCTGCCGTCGCGCCACTCCGGCGCGCGCGAGACCTTCCGATTCGTCTCTTACTACTGCTGCGGCCACCATCCTCCTGGGCCGTCCTCATACGACGCTCGGGATCGAGGGGAGTCGGTGGCGCTGTTCGGCGCGCAGGAGCGTGGCGAGCGCCTCGACGAGGCGCTGCAGGAGCTGGCGCGGGCGACGCGTGGGGGGTCGCCCGACCATGCCCGCTCGGGGGTGAGGCTAAACGCGTAAATTCCGCAGCTCAATTGCGGGTAACTACGGCTAAAGGCGCCGCGCGCGGGCTGTATATCTACGCGGTGATGCAAGGAGACGAGACCCAGGCGCTCGACGCGCGCGGGATCGATGGCGGGGCGAGGAGGGATCGGAGAATCCGGATCGTGCTCGCCGACGATCACACCGTGGTGCGCAGCGGCCTGCGCATGCTGCTGAACTGTGAGCCCGACTTCGAGGTCGTGGCGGAGGCCGGCGAGGTCGAGAGTGCGCGGCGCTACGTGCGCGGGCACCGTCCCGAGGTGCTGGTGCTGGACCTCAACATGCCGGGCGGGTCGAGCCTCGAGGCGATCCCCGCGCTGCGGGCCGAGTCGCCGAACACCCAGATCGTGGTGCTGACGATGCAGGAGGAGCCGGCCTTCGCTCACCACGCCCTCGGTGGGGGCGCGCTCGGCTATGTGCTCAAGGAGTCCGCCGACGACGAGCTCGTGCAGGCGGTGCGAGCCGCAGCCGCGGGTGAGACGTATCTGACCCCGCGCCTGGGCGCGCGCATGGCCGCCGAGTCGTCGACCGGGCGCGCGGACGACCTCTCCGAGCGCGAGGTGGGGGTGCTGCGCCTGATCGCGCTCGGCCACACCAACGCGGAGATCGCCGAGCAGCTGTTCCTGTCGGTGCGCACCGTGGAGACCCACCGCGCCCATATCCAGCAGAAGCTGAGCCTCGCCTCTCGCGCGGAGCTGGTGCGCTACGCGATGGAGCGCGGGCTGATGAACGTGTGAGAAACCTTCACCCGCCGTGAATCTTGCGCACGACGGCCGGGGCGGTGACCGCTCGCCGCTGTACCGGGAAGCTGGCGCGCACGTTGGCGCCGGCGCCCGGCGAGGAGTCGATCCGCAGCGTGCCGTCGAGCAGCTCGACGCGCTCGCGCATCCCGAGCAGGCCGAAGCCGGTGGTGTCCGCGGCCGGGTCGAAGCCGGCTCCGTCGTCGCGCACCTCGACGTGCACAGTCTCGCCGTCCTCGTGAATCTCAACGATCGCACGCTTCGCGCCGCCGTGCTTGGCGGCGTTGGTGAGCGCCTCCTGGACGATCCGGTAGAGCGCGGTCTTCGAGCTCCGGGATGTGGCGGGCAGGTGCGGGGTCGCCTGCGATCGCGCCGCCGCTCTGCTCGTGCGCGAGCTCGATGCTGACGTCCACCTCAATACCGCGCCGGGCGGCCCGTTCGGCGAGCGCTTCGACTGCCGCCTGGGTGCCGAGCTCATCCAGCGCCGCGGGGCGCAGATCGGTGATCAGCGCGCGCAGGTTGGTGATCGATTCCTCAAGCTGCTCAATTCCCTGGAGAAAGGCCTCCCGCAGCGCCTCGGGGCGAGTCGAGCGCGCGGCGGTGGAGAGCCCGATCCGCAGCGCCGAGAGGCTCTGGAGGGTATCGTCGTGCAGCTCTCGCGCCCACCGCCGGCGCTCGCCCTCGGCGGCGGCGAGGCGCTGGCGGTGGCGCTCGGTGGCGACCGACTGGGCGGTTGCCACCGCGGTGGCGGCACTCGCGGCGAACGCCCCCAGCAGTCGCTCGTCCTCGGCGCTGAAGCTCGGCCCGTCCTCGAGTCGGTCGAGCGCCAGCAGCGCGCCGTAGCCGTGACCGCGGAACAGCAGCGGCACCACCAGCCCGCCCTGCGCGCTCACGCCGAGACGGCCGGTGCCGTGCTCGAGGAAGCGGGCGCGGTTGACTTCGTCGTCGAGGCGCAGCGTGCGGCGCGCGCGCAAGGCCTGTCCGGCGAGCGAGTCGCGCAGCTGGACGGTTTGGCCGACCACGCCCGCGGGCAGCTCGCCCGCGCCGGCGGCGACGACGAGCTCCTGGCGGCGGCACAGCTCGATCAGCAGCACCCGCGCACCGACCAGCGCGCGGCCGCGCTTGGCGACGAGCTCGAGGACCACGTCGAGGTCGGTCTCACCCCCCACCGCGAGCGCGATCTGGGTGGTGGCGTCGAGCGTGGCGACGGTGCGCTCGAGCTCGTCGCGGCGCTCGCTGGCCCCGGTGTAGCGCCGCGCGTGGTCGATCGCCACGCCCGCGAGCTCGGCGAGCACCGTGAGCGCCTCCTCGTCTTCCGCGGAGAATTGCGCGCCGCCGGCCTTCTCGGTGAGATATAGGTTGCCGTAGGGCAGCCCGCGGACGATGATCGGCGCACCGAGGAAGGTGCGCATCGGGGGATGCCCGCGCGGGAATCCGTAGGAGCGGGGGTGGCGTCCGACGTCGTCGAGGCGCAGCGGCACGGGATCCTCGATCAGCGCGCCCAGCACGCCGCGTCCGCGGGGGAGCGCCCCGATCGCCGCGTGGGTGGCGGGGTCGATCCCGCGCGTGATGAACTGGGAGAGCTCGCTGCGCGACTCGTCGAGCACCCCCAGTGCGGCGTAGCGTGCGCCGGTGAGTTCCTGCGCGGAGTCCAGCACCCGCTCGAGCACCACGTCGAGGTCGAGCTCGGCGAGCACGTCGCGGGCTAGATCCAGCACTCCACGTACGGCACGGTCCATCACTGTTTTCCTGGAGACGATCGGATGTCAAGCGCCTGGCCTGAACGCTCACGGAAGTGCAGCTGCAGCCACTCTGGCGAGCCTAGCCCAATTCCACGTCCCGGTTTCGTTGCGCTCTACACTGGAGGATACCACCGAAAGTACGCAATTCTTCCCGACTATGACCAGATGCTCGAATTTTGAGTCGGTCGTCCCGCCGGGGGCGATCATCGCAGGCAACGTGCCAATCCACAGAGGGACCGGCATCGGAGACTTGGAGAGACAGAGACATCCCTTGACAAAATCACTGCTTGTCGCCTATATTCCACATGCCGGGGGCAGCCGGGAGGGAGGTGAGAGGATCGGAAGTCATGGCAAAGTGGTGAGCAGGCGCGGCACTGAGGATGGCAGCGGTCATCGGCGCGAGCTGCGCTCGGGCGAGTCGTCGGCTCGCGGGCGTGTCGAGCTCGACCTCGAGCGCGAGCGTGTGGCGGAGATACAGCGCGCGCGGATGCTGGGTGCAATGGTGGACCTGACCCGCGAGCGGGGCGCCGAGCGGGTGACGGTGGCGCATGTCGTCGGTCGGGCGGGCGTATCGCGCCGTACTTTCTATGAGCTGTTCGAGGATCGCGAAGCTTGCCTGTTGGAGGCGTTGGATGACGCGCTGGGGCGGATTGAGGGAGCGGTGATGCCGGCGTACCGCCGCGAGCGTGGGTGGAGCGCGAGGATCGGCGCCGCGCTCACCGCGATGCTCGAATACTTCGACGCCGATCCTGCGACGGCGGCGCTGTGCGTGGTGGACTCGCTCGCCGCGGGCCCCGAGGCGCTGGAGCGTCGCGCGAGCGTGGTCGATGCGCTGGTGGGCGCGGTGGACCGCGGCCGCCGCGAGGCGGGCACCCAAGCAGGCCTCAACCGGGTGATTGCGGAGGGGGTGGTGGGCGCCGTGCTGGGCGTGCTGTACACCCGCCTGCGCGAGCCGGCGCCCAAGCCGGTGCTGTCGCTGAGGGGGCAGCTGATGAGCATGATCGTGCTGCCCTACTTGGGTCCCGAGGCGGCCGCCGCCGAGTTGGCCCGCCGTCCGCCCCGCGCGCGCCGTCAGACCCGCAGCCCGGAGGATCCGCTCAAGCGCCTGGATATGCGCCTCACCTATCGTACGATGCGTGTGTTGAGCGCGGTGGCGGCGCAGCCGGGGCTCAACAACCGCCAGATCGCACGCGACGCGGGCGTTGCCGACCAGGGCCAGATGTCGAAGTTGCTGGCTCGCCTGGAGGGCCTCGGGCTGATCTCCAATGGGGGCGAGAGCCTCGTGAGAGGCGAGCCGAACATGTGGCGGCTGACTCAGCGCGGCGAGGAGCTCGAGCAGGCAATCCGCACCCGCAACGATCGCTGAGCCGCCAGCAGAGCCAGCCCGCCTGCCAGCAGAGTCAGCCCGCCTGCAAGCAGAGTCAGCCCGCCGGCAAGCAGAGTCAGCCCGCCGCGGACCATCCGCGCCGGGTGGCCCGCCCCGGGTCACATCAACTGGCAAGGGTCCGAAAAGGACACAACATCGACGCCAGATCACTGCGTCCAGGCCTCAAACGTGACGTGCCATCTGGAACACTTTCTTACACGTGAAAGCGACACGCTGGACAGCGGGTCGCGTCAGCGTCTATAATCTGGAGGCGCGCGGGTCGGCGCGATCGAGGAGCTAGGGTCTGGGGAGGTGCCGATGAGTTCTATAGCTGGCGGTCGTGTCGCACTCGCGGGGTCCTTCGCGGGAGCCGCGAGGCGCTACTGGCTGGGCGTGTTCCCCGGCGTGTGCGCCGAGCGTCGTCGTCGCGAGGCGCGCGCCCAGGAGATCCCCGACCAGCTGCTGCGTCAGGTCGTGGTGGACGCTCTGCGTAAGTGGGGCAACATCGAGGGCGCGAGCGCGTTCGCGGCGTTTGTCCCCCGGCGGCGGCGCGTCGCGGCGGCGCGCGCGATGGTGTGCTTCCAGGCGGCATACAACTACCTGGACATGCTTACCGAGCTGCCGAACACCGACCCGGCGGCCAACGGCAGGCTCCTACATCGCGCGCTGCTGGTGGCGCTGGACCCCGAGGCGGAGCACCTCGACTACTACGCCCACCACCATCTGCACGAGGACGGCGGATATCTCAAGGAGACGGTGGACGGCTGCCGCGCGGCGCTCGCGCAACTGCCTTCCTACGCGGCGGTGGCGCCCGCGGCGCTGCGTGCGGCGGAGCGGATCGTGGCCTTCCAGAGCTGCAACACCGGCGAGGTGCAGGGTGACTACCTGGCGCTCGAACGGTGGGCGCGGGCGCACACGCCGCACGGGACAGGCATGCGCTGGTGGGAGACGGCGGCCGCCGGGGGCAGCTCGCTGTGCGTCTACGCGCTGATCGCGGCGGCCGCCGAGCCCCGCGTGGACCCCGACGAGATCGCGGCGATCGAGTCCTCCTACTTTCCCTGGATCGGAGCGCTGCACTCGCTGCTGGACAACCTGGTCGACGCCGCCGAGGATTACGCGACCGGTCAGCGCAGCCTCGTCGGCTGCTACGCCTCCCCGTGCGACGCGGCTACGCGAATGGGGACGCTGGCGGAGCGCTCCAGCGAGGCGGCGCAGGCGCTGCCCGGCCGCCGCCACACGCTGGTGTTGGCGGCGATGGCGAGCTTCTACCTGTGCACCCCGGAGGCGCGCGCGCCCGAGGCGGCACCGGTCGCCGACGCCGTGCTGCAGGCGCTCGGGGAGCCGGCGCAGATGGCGATGACGGTGTTCCGCTCACGTCTGGCGCTGCGGCGTGTGGCGCCGAGCACGCCCGGCGCGCCGGCGCGCCGCGGTGGCGGGGCGGAGGTAGTGATGCCCCCGGCGGCGGCGGAGATGTTGCCGGCCGCCTCGGCGATCGTCACCACGCCCACCCCCCTCGGTCACGATCCGCGTGGCATAAAGTAGATCAGTGTCCGATCGGGTCAAACTCGGGCTCTATGGGAGCCGTGGGGTCGTGCTTTGGGTTTGCCAGCCCGCGCAGGCCCTTGCGGTCCGCGACATGAGGGAGGCTGCTGGTGCTGGAGCTGCGTGATCTCGTAAAGCACTACCCCCAGATCGGCGGCGAGCCGGTGCGCGCCGTCGACGGCGTCTCGCTTGAAGTGCAACCTGGCGAGATGGTGGCGCTGTACGGGCCGAGCGGGTCGGGCAAGACGACGTTGCTGTTGATGGTCGCGACGCTCCTGCAACCGACCAGCGGCGCGGTGCTGATCGGCGGCCGCGACGTCTCCTCGCTGAGCGAGAAGGAGGCCTCGCACTTTCGGCTCTCCGAACTGGGCTTCATCCGCCAGAACTTCGATCTGCTGCCCGGTGTGACCGCGATCGACAACGCCGTGTTGAAGCTGCTGAAGAGCATGCGCTGGCGTGAGGCTCACCGCCAGATCGCACCGCTGCTGGAGCGTCTCGGCCTCGGCCAGCGCCTCGATCACAGCGCGGAGACGCTCTCGATGGGTGAGCGCCAGCGGGTGATGATCGCGCGTGCGCTGTCCACCAAACCGCGCCTCCTGCTGGCGGACGAGCCGACCGGCAGCCTCGACACGCAGCGTGGCCGCGAAGTGCTGGAGCTGTTGACCGAACTGTGCCGCGAACACGAGGTGGCGATCGTGCTCGTCAGCCACGACCCGCAGGCGGCGGCGTACGCCGATCGCGTGTACGCGCTGCGCGACGGCAAGCTGGGCGAGTACGAGCCCGAGCAGTGGGCCGCGCGGGTAGCCGCGCAGTAGGGACGCCACGCAGCTGTGAAGCCCCTCAACGTCCTGCACCTCTACCGCGTGCGTCTGCGCGCGCGCCTGCTGCAGGAGATGTTCGCGATCGTCGGCATCGCCGCGGGCGTGGCGCTGCTGTTCGCCTCCCAGGTGGCGAGCTCGAGCCTGTCGAGCTCGGTCGCGCAGCTCTCCAAAGGGATCGTCGGAAACGCCTCGCTGCAGCTCCTCGCGCGCGACGATCAGGGCTTCGAAGCGGGGATGGTCGCGAAGGTGCGCCACCTCCCGGGGGTGCGCGTGGCGGCGCCGCTGCTTGAAGGGAGCGCCGAGATCTCGGGCCCGAAGGGCAGCGAATCGGTTGAGCTGGTGGGCGCCGACTCGAGCCTCGCAAAACTCGGTGGGGCGCTCGTGCGCAAGACCAAGGTGGAAGGGTTCGGTGGCTTCGGGGCGCTCGTGCTGCCGGCGCCGCTGGGCCGCAAGATCGGGGTTGTGAAGTTCGGCAAGGAAGCGACCGTCAAGGTCAACGGACACGTCGAACAGGCGCCGCTGTACGCGCTGCTGCACTCCAGCCAGATCGGAGCGCTGGTCTCCAGTCCGATTGCTGTGACGACGCTCGAATTCGCCCAGGAAATGAGCGGGCTGCAGGGCCGTGTCAGCCGTGTGCTCGTCGAGCCCGTTCCGGGCGCCGAAGCGAGCGTGCGTGCGGGGCTCGAACGGTTGGCGGGGGGGCGGCTGAACGTGGAGCCGGCCAACTACGACGAAGCGCTGTTCACGAAAGCGGCCGCCGCCACCAACCAGTCCACGGCGCTGTTCGCCGTGATCAGCGCGCTGGTGGGCTTCCTGTTCGCGTTCAATGCGATGCTGCTGACGGTGCCGCAACGGCGGCGGCTGATCGCCGATCTGCGCCGCGACGGGTACCCCCCGCGAACGGTGATCGCGGTGATGATGTTCGACGCGCTGGTGCTCGGCGTGCTCGCGTGTGTGCTCGGGCTGGCGCTCGGCGAGGAGCTCTCGATCCACCTCTTCCACGCCAACCCCGGCTATCTCTCCTCCGCTTTTGCGGTGGGCTCGCAGCGCGTGGTGAGCGCGCAGAGTGTCGCGATCGCGATCGCGGGCGGGATGCTGGCGGCCTCGGTGGCGGTGCTCAGCCCGCTCAAAGACATCGTCTCGCGCCAGCCGCTGGCGGCGATCACCAACAAGGACGGCGCCGGCACGCTCAGCGGCACGCGTTGGCTGGCGCTGGGCGGGGCGGTGTGCCTGGCGGCGGCCACGGCGATCCTGCTGGCGGCGCCGAAATCGGCGGTGCTGGGGATGGTGTTCCTCGTGGGGGCGCTGCTGCTGCTGCTACCGATCCCGCTGAACGCCACGCTCGCGCTGGTTCGGCGGATCGCGCCGGGGATCACGAGCGCGGTGCCGCACGTGGCGGTGATGGAGCTGCGCGCCGGGCGCGCGCGCGCGGTGGCGATCGCCGCGACCGGCGCCGTCGCGGTGTTCGGCAGCGTCGCGATCGAGGCGGCCCACGGGGATCTGCTGCACGGCCTCGAAAACGCAGCGCACGACATGAACGCTTTCACCGATGTGTGGGTATCCCCGGCGGGCACTTACAACCTGCTGCGTACCACGCCGTTTGCGCCAACCGATCAGGCCAAGCTCGCGAGCCTGCCGGGCGTGAGCGCGGTGCGCCTGTATCGAGGGGGGCTGCTGGACATCGGCGAACGGCGTGTGTGGGTGATCGCCCCGCCGCGCGAATCCATGCCGCTGCTGCCCGCCAGCCAGATCGTCGAAGGGAACGCGGCGCAGGCCGAAGCGGAGGTGCGAGCCGGCGGCTGGGCGGTCGTCTCGCAGGCGATCGCCAATGAACACCACCTGCACATCGGCGAGCCCTTTGCGCTGCCCACCCCGATCCCGAGTACCTTCAAAGTCGCGGCGATCGGCACCAACATCGGCTGGGCGCCGGGCGCGATCATCATGAACGCCAGTGACTACGCGAGCGCGTGGGGCTCGACGGACGCGAGCGCTTACAACGTGCTGCTCTCACCGGGCGTCTCCCAATCCCAGGGCAAGCGCGAGATCGAACAGGCGCTTGGCGGAGGCTCCTCGGGCTTTGCGGTGCAGACCGCCGAAGAACACGCCGCTCAGCAGCGCGCGCTCACGCGCCAGGGCCTCGAACGCCTGACCCAGATCGCGACGCTGATCCTGATCGCCGCGGTGCTGGCGATGGCGGCGGCGATGGGCAACATGGTGTGGCAGCGCCGCCCGCGTCTGGCGAAGCTGAAGCTCGAGGGCTTCCCGCGCGCTGAACTGTGGCGCACGATCCTGCTGGAGAGCCTGCTGCTGCTCGGCGTGGGCTGCGTCAGCGGCGCAGTGTTCGGCCTCTACGGCCAGCAGCTGCTCGACCGGGCGCTGGCCAACGTGATCAACTTCCCGGTGGTCTACTCCTTCGGCATCCTGGTGGCCCTCGCCAGCCTCGCCCTGGTGACGGCGGCGGCCGTGGCGATCGTCGCGATCCCGGGCTACATCGCAGCCGGCGTGCCGCCGGCTGTGGCACTGCAAGACTGAAGCCCGACGTCCGAATCAGGCGGGGTGGGTGGGCAATCATTCCTCGCGGCGCGGGGTTGGAATCATTCCATCGCCGCCGGCGTACCACCGTCGGTGGTGCTGCGAGACTGAAGTCCTCTCGAATCTCGGCCAGGTGGTGATCCGCCCGGTGGGGTGGCGCGTAGGAACCTCGCCACAGTCGGGCCATGCCGGCTCGGCAATGCACGCAAGCAGATCTCCCTATACGTACCGAGAGGTGAACACGATGGGACTTGACAATCCACTGCACATAGCCTTCCTGCTGGTGCTCCTGCTGCTGGTGTTCGGCGCCAAGCGCCTGCCCGAGATGGGCCGCTCGTTGGGCGAGGGGCTGCGAGGCTTCAAGAGCGCGGTGAGCGGCGAGCCGATCGCCCACGCGATCGCGACGCCCGCTCCCGCACAGATGGCCACGCCTGCCGCCCTGCAGGCGCTCACCCCCGCCGCGCAGGTGACACCCACCGCCGCGCAGCACCCAACGCCGGCCGCACAGGAGCAGGGCCACCGATGAACCTCAGCTCACCGGCGTGCATGTCCGTGGGACACCGATGAAGGTCCCGGTGCCCCGAGCGCGCGGACGGCACTCAGCGGCGAAGGGCTCCACTGGCCTGGGCAAGCTCGCCGACGAGGAGCTGATGGCGCTCGTGCAGGAGGACGACGCGGACGCGTTCGAGGTCGTCTACGACCGCCACTGCGACGTCGCTTTCTCGCTCGCCTACCGGATGTGCGGCAGGCGAGCGACCGCCGAGGACGTCCTGCAGGAGACGTTCCTCGCGCTGTGGCGCACCGGCGCGCGGTATGACAGCGCTCGCGGGAGCGTGCGCAACTGGATCCTGCGGATCGTGCACAACCGCGCGGTCGACGCGCTGCGCCGCGGTGGGGTGCGCGATCGCCATGCCTTCCACGAAGAGGGGGCCGTCGAGCGGGTGGCGGGCTCGGAGGACATCGAGGAGCAGATCCTCGACCGGGAGCGCTCGCAGGAGGTGATGGGCGCCCTCGGTGTCCTGCCCAAGGAGCAGAGCCGCGTGCTCGAGCTCGCGTACTTCGGCGGCTTCACCCACACCGAGATCGCCTCGATGCTGCAGATGCCCGTCGGCACCGTGAAGGGTCGGATGCGTCTGGGACTTGCCAAGCTGCGTGTGACGATGGCGACCAAGGAGGGGATGCTCAGATGAGCGAAGCGCACGACCCCGACTCGCACGACCCCGACCCGCACGACTCCGGCCCCCGCGACTCGCCGAGTCCCACCGAGAGCGGCTGTGGCGACGCCGCCGTCTACCTGTTGGGCCTGCTCGACGAGCGCCACACCAGGATGTTCCTCGAGCACGCCCGCTCGTGCGCGCTGTGCAGCGACGATCTTGTCGCGCTGGCGCCGGCGGTCGAGCACCTTCCCACCACGGTCAGGCAGGTGCCCGCGCCGGCGCACGCCAAGCGGCAGGTGATGGCGGTCGTGCGCGGCGAGGCCGCCCAGCAGGCGAAGCGCTCCTCCGCGCCCGGCCGCGAAACGGGCCGCTCCTCCTCGCGCTCCCGCGACTCGGCTCGCAGGCGCTTTGCCCTGCGCCCCGCGCTGGCGCTTGCCGGTACGGGCCTGCTGGCGGCGGGTGTCGCGATCGGCGCGCTGTCTACGCCCTTCGGTGGCGGGTCCACTCCGGCCGGCCGCTCCTCGGCGCGCGTGGTGAGCGCCGACGTCACGCTCACCGGCGCCAGCGCGGCGCTGCACCAGAGCAGCGGGCACACCTGGCTCACCGTGGCGGACATGCCCGAGCCCTCCTCGGGGCACGTGTACGAGGTATGGCTGAAGCGCCCCGGACACGCGGAGCCGCAGCCGACCGACAGCCTGTTCGCCCCGACCTCCTCCGGCACCGCGACGGTTGCCGTGCCCGACAGCGGTGGCGCGAGCGAGGTGCTGGTCACGCAGGAGCCGGCCGGCGGCACCCGGCTGCCGACCTCCTCCCCCGTCATCGTCGCGCACCTGAGCTGACCCACACCTACGCACATGGCTATCGCAATCGGCAAAATCGGACACAAGGAGCGGCTCAGCTTGGTCGATCACCTCGATGAGCTGCGCACGCGCCTGATCGTCTCGTTGGCCGTGCTCGTGGTGGCGTTCGGCTTTTGCCTGTGGCAGAACCACTCGCTGCTGCGCATCGTCAACCGGCCGCTGGAACACCAGACCCAGAAACAGGTGCGGGCGGGGAGCGGACCGCTCGGCGCGACCTACACCGTGCAGCAGGGCGCCCGCGCGGTGGGGGTGCAGCTGGAACGCGTGGTGGGGGCGCTCGAGCGGCCCGGCAGCGGAGCGAGCGCCGCGACTCGAACAACGCTGCAGAGCGTGAGGCCCCAGCTGCACAGGGCGATCTCGCGGCTGTCGGGGGCGCCACAGGGCAACAAGCCGGTGACGCTCGGGGTCGGCGAGCCGTTCACCGCGACGCTCGGCATCGCGCTGCTGTTCGCGCTGATCCTCGCGCTCCCGGTCATCCTTTACGAGGTCTACAGCTTCATGCTCCCGGCGCTCAGGCCCGAGCACCAGCGCGTCGTCTCGCCGCTGATCCTGGCGGTACCCGTGCTGTTCGTGGCCGGGGTGATGTTCGGCTACTTCGTGGTGCTGCCCGCCGCCCTGCGCTTCTTCGAGAACTTCAACAGCGACCAATTCAACGTGCTCGTGCAGGCCAGCCAGTACTACCACTTCGCGGCGACCGTCCTGCTGGCGATGGGGCTGGTTTTCCAGGTGCCCGTCGCGATCCTGGCGGCCACCCGCGCGGGCGTCGTCACGCCTCGCCAGCTGCGCGCGCACCGCCGCTACGCGATCCTGGCGTGCGGCGCGGTGGCGGCCTTCCTGCCCGGTGACGCGATCACGCTGCTGCTGGAGACGGTGCCGCTGTACCTCCTGTTCGAGGCGAGCGTGCTGATTGCTGCGATCTTCGAGCGGCGTACCGAACGCCGGCGGCGGGCCACGACAGACGCGTAGGGCCACCGGTCAGAGGGCGCTCCCCCGGTCAGAGGGCGCCCCCAGCGGTGAGTGCGAAGCCCAAAACGCCGACGGCACGCCTGGAGCAGACCCGAGGGGTGCCGTCGTGTCAACCAGGGATGGACGCTGCTATTTCTTCTTGTGGGCGCGGTGCGGGGGACAGGGTACCGTCGCCGTGGTGCTGGTGGAGGAGCCGTCTTCGAAGGTGAACGAGGCCGAGAACGGGAAGCCGCCGCGGGGGCAGTGTTCGGGCACGCCGATACCGGTCGGGCGGAAGTGCACGAGCCTGCCGTGGACGTGCTTGGTGTAGATCAGACCCTGGGGGCCGATCGTTGCCTTGACGCTGACGATCGAGACGTTGGGGCCGTTGGGGACGCTGGGGATCGCCGGCACCACGGTCGCCAGCTGCGAGCCGAAGATTCCCGAGGCGGGCTGGACTTCGCCTCTGAACACCAGCTGCGCCGAGACGGGCGTCTTGCCGTTGGCGTAGAACAGCACGACCAGATTGCCATTGTTGGAGGGGCCCATCACGGCCTGGACTTCGGGCAGCTCCTGCCCGGCTCCGTCGCCGAACGGCACTTCCACGTAGGCGCTGCCCGACCCCAGCCGCGAGTTGACGGGGCAGCCCGCGAGACCTTCGAGCTGCAGTTTTTCGGGGTTGCAGACCGCCAGGCCGAGGTTGGTGTCGGTGTAGTTCATGCCGGCGGGCATGTGCAGGTCGATGCTCGTCAGCGGCGGAGGTGCGAGCCCTTCGGTGGTGGCGACCGTGAAGGAAAAGCCGATCGTGGTGGTGGCCCCCAGCCGATCGGGGGTGAACGACGCCTGGAGTTTTGCCTGCTCGCTGGCCATCGCGCCGGCGGTCGCCGGCAGGCACGCGAATGCCAGCAGCGCTCCCGCCGCCGCGAGCGTCTTGATGTTGCGCATTGAGCTCCCCCCTCGCCCGCGCGTCAGGAGGAGAAGTTGCCGTGGACGCGAACGCTCATCGAGTCGTTGGAGCGCTGGATCGTTCCGCTGAAGCTGATGCCCGAGCCGTGGGCGCCGGAGTAGCTGCCGGTGCCGTGAGTGATCGAGAGCGTGCCCGAGAAGCTCGCGGTACCGCCGTTGGTGCGGTAGCTGCCGGAGGCCTTGCCGGTGAGCGAGCCGCCCTTCGGATATACGGTCAGTTCGGCCGTGACTTTATTGGTGGAAACGACGTCCAGGTGCAGGGAGAGCGAGCCCGAGATCGAGCCGGAGGCGCTGCCGGACTCGTACAGGTTGAACCCGTGTTTGGAGGTCTTGTGCAGGTTGCCGCTGTCGTTCAGCGAGACCGTTCGCGCTGCCTGCGCGGGCGACCCCGAGGCGCCGGTGGCGCCGACGGCGAGGGCAAGCGTCCCGGCGGCTGCCGCGAGGGCACCCCCGACGGCAAGGCTACGGCGTGCAAAGCTTCTCATAACCACGATCCTCTCCTCCACTGCTTTTCGGTGTAGACCCCAGGCTAGAACCTAGCACCCTACCGGCCCACTGGGCTTTTCGTCAAGGTGCTGTCTATTACGTCCGTCATACGGTCAAACCCATCGGGGGCAGGCGAGTTGCGGACGCGGCGCATGATGAAAAACTACCGCTTACAGCCCCCCGTGTCGAGTGGGACCGATTGGGGGCGGATACTCGCTCCGCCGAAGCCGGGCGACGCTCGCCCATGGCGAGCATCCCCGTTTCGGCCAGCATCCCCCAATCGGCCAGCGCAAGCCGGCGGGTGCGAAGCTCAAGGAATCGGTGGCGGCGTCGATAGTCGAAGGTATGCCCGACCCTGCTGAGGATCTGCGCCGCCTCGGGGAAGCTCTGAAACGGGACACCGACGAGGTCGTCGCGGGGATGCAGCGCCGCTCCGGGGAGTCGGGGCAGACGCTCGACACGCTCGTCGAAGACAGCTTCGCGCGGGTCGGCTCGGTGTCGACGATCGCCGTGGCACGCTGGATGGCGGGCGATGGCGAGGAGGTGGCGCGCGAGGTCGGCCGCGAGTCGTGGCGGATCTTCGGCCAACTGGCCGCGCAGCGGGCGGCGCCGCTGAACGAGGTCACCAAGCGCTGCCTGCGCTGGCGCGACGCCGCCGAGGAGGTGGTGCTGGAGCACGCGCGGGCGCTGGAGCTCTCCGAGGAGGTGCGTGCGCTGGCGCTGGGGATGCTGCAGCGCAGCCTCGACGTGACGCTGGTGCGGATGTGCGAGTCCTTCGAGCAGGAGCGCCGCCGCGCCCATGAGGAGCTCTCCCGCCGCCAGGACGAGCTCGTGTTCCTCGCCACCCACGATCCGCTCACCGGTCTGCCCAACCGCACCCTGATCCTGGACCGCGTCGAGCAGATGCTGGTGCGCTCGCGCCGCAGTCAGACGCCGGTCGCGGCGCTGTTCGTGGACCTCGATAACTTCAAGGGCATCAACGACACGCTCGGCCACGGCGCCGGTGACCGGCTGCTGATGGCCGTGGCGTCGCGTCTGCGGAACGCGATCCGCGAGACCGACGCGCTCGGGCGCCTCGGCGGCGACGAGTTCGTCGTGATCGCCGAAGGAATGTCTCTCGCTGCCGGCCCCGAGCTGATCGCCGAGCGCCTGCTGGAGGCGTTGGCGCCGCCGTTCCGCCTCGACGACGGGCAGGCCGCGCGCCTGGCGGTGACCGCGAGCGTGGGGATCGCGATGGGGCCGCGCGACTCCGCCGAGGAGCTGCTGCGCGATGCGGACGTAGCGATGTACCGTGCGAAGTGGGATGGCAAGAACCGTTACGTGGTGTTCGAGTCCACGATGCACGACGCGGTGCAGAGCCGCATGGAGCTGGAGATGGACCTGCGCGAAGCGCTGCAGAGCGAGCAGTTCTTCCTCGTCTACCAGCCGACGTTCGACCTACAGGACATGAGCCCCACCGGCGTGGAGGCGCTGCTGCGCTGGAACAGCCCGCGGCGCGGGGTGGTGCAGCCGGACGACTTCGTGCCGCTGCTGGAGGAGACCGGGATGATCGTCGAGATCGGCAGCTGGGTGCTGCGCGAGGCCTGCCGCCAGAGCGCCGGGTGGCGCGAGGCGGGGCACGTAATCGGGATGTCGGTGAACGTCTCCGCGCGCCAGCTGGACACCGAGGAGTTCGTCGGGCATGTCCGCGACGCCCTGCTGGAGAGTGGCCTCGACCCGGGCGCGCTGACGCTGGAGATCACCGAGACCACCCTGATGCGCGACACGGGGGAGACGGTGCGCCGGCTGCAGGCCGTCAAGCAATTGGGGGTGCGCATCGCGATCGACGACTTCGGCACCGGCTACTCCTCGCTCTCCCACCTCCAGCAGTTCCCCGTCGACGCGCTGAAGATCGACCGCTCGTTCATCGCGCGCCTCACGCAGAGCCCCGAAGGCGAGACGCTGATCCGTACGCTCGTGCAGCTCGGCAAGGCGATGTCGATCGAGACCCTCGCCGAGGGTATCGAGCGCCAGCATGAGCTCGACCTGCTGCAGGACGAGCACTGCGACTCAGGCCAGGGCTTCCTGTTCGCGCGACCGCTGGACGCCGCCACCGCGGAGGCCTTCTTCCGTACGTGGCACGGCGACCTCGCGGAGGCGTTCTCGCAGGAGGCGCTGTAGGGGAGCTCGGCGATTCCGCGGACCATGATCGGCTTCCTTACGTATGCTCGCTTGGGGCTTGACATTTATACGTAGCTCGGCTACGGTGTGTCGTAGGGCTGGTTTTCCCGCTGTTTGGGGGCCGGTGTACATAGGGTCTGGTTGGGGTCATACCGTTCTGTGGTTGACGTCCATAGCGCTCGCAGGGTTGTTGTTGTGGGAGAGGGTCTGGATCAGAGCGATGAGGGAGTTGTTTGAGCGTGGTTTCTAGAGGGAGATTCATGATGGGGATGTGCGCCATCGGCCAAAGGGCTGATGCTAGATGCGCCAGCTTGGCGCTGTCGCATCTCTCTCTCTCTCTCTCTCTTCGGCTAGGCCGCTAGCCGAGAGGCCTTCTCGTCGGGCGCATTCGCGCCGCCTTTGCTTCGTCCCCGCGGGGGTTGGGCCCCGGTCGGCCCGGCCCGGAGCCACCGAGTCGTACCCGCTTCTGGGGGGTGGCCGCTGATGGCCGCTCCGGCACGCAGTGGCGGTGGGGCGACGGCGGCGCGACGGAGTGCGGCCAAGCGCAGGTTGCCGGTCGAGGGGCGTTTGGCGCGGCGGCGGGAGCAGCGGGTGCTCTCGCGGGGTGCGCCGCGGGTGCAGGTCGAGGAGATTCAGCACTCGCGTTTGCTGGTTGCGGTCGCGGCGACGATCGACGAGCTGGGTTTTGAGCAGAGCACGGTGACGCGGATCGCCACACGGGCGAAGGTGTCGCGGCGGACGTTCTATGAGTTGTTCGAGAACCGCGAAACGTGTCTGGTCGCGTTGATCGACGCGGTCGTGGAGCGCGTTGAGCGGGATCTGGAGGCGGCGGGCCTTGAGGGTCTGGAGTGGCGTGAGCGGGTGCGCGGCGGGCTGTGGGTGATCCTGTCGTTTTTGGAGCGCGAGCCGCTGCTGGCGCGGATCTGGGTCGTCCATGCGTTGCACGGTGGGCCGCAGACGTTGGAGCGTCGTGAGCGGGTGCTCGCGCGGCTGGCGGGGATCCTGGACGAGGGGCGCGGGGAGGGTCCGCGCGGAGCGGAGTGCACGCTGGTGACGGCGGAAGGCCTGGTGGGCGGCGCGCTCGGCGTGGTGTATGCACGCTTGCGCAGCGGCGACCGACGGCCGTTGACGGGCCTCTTGGATGAGTTGATGGGGATGATCGCGCTGCAGTACCTGGGGGCCAGGGTGGCGCGTCGCGAACAGCGGCGTCCCGCACCGATGCCGCCCCCGGTAGCGCACAGCTCCCGACCTTCCTTGGGCGAGGAGCGTGACCCGCTGGATGAGGTGAACATGCGTCTCACCTATCGCACCGCGCGGGTGCTGCAGGGTGTGGGGAAGTACCCCGGGGGGAGTAACCGCGAGATAGCAGACAGCGCCGGGATTGGCGACCCCGGTCAGGTCTCGAAGCTGCTGCGGCGTCTGGAGGGTCTCGGTCTGCTCGAGAATCATGGTTTGGGTCACGCCCAGGGCGAGCCGAACGAGTGGAAGCTCACGCCGCTGGGTGGTCAGGTCGCGCAGCGTCTCAGCGTGCTCACTCTCGATCGGAGCGAGGCTGCGTGATGCCTTCACGTATGAACAGGCCGCGTGACACGCCGGTGTTGCGGTGGCACGGCCCGATCTTCATGCTCCCGCGCCTGCTCGGCGCTTATGACAATCGAGGGGCTTCGTCTGTCCCCTCCGACTTCCTTTTAGGAGGAGATGAACGATGTTCAAGGCATTACGTAAGCATATAACCCCTGCGACGGTCCTGGCGTTCGTAGCTTTGGTTTTTGCGGTTACCGGTGGCGCGTTCGCCGCGAGCGGTAATGGTGGTGGTACGGAGCGATCGTCCGGGATCGGCCGGCGGGCGACCGCTTCGCTCACGCGTGGGAACCCGGTCGCCACGGCCGCCAAGAGCAAGGCCAAGTCCAAAACTAAGGCAGGCCCTCGCGGACCCGCCGGCCCCGCCGGCAAGAACGGCGCCACCGGCGCCACAGGTCCGGCTGGTCCTGCCGGAGCGACTGGTCCGGGTGGCGCGGCGGGAGCGAAGGGCGAAACCGGCGCGCAGGGTCCGCAGGGATCTCCGGGAACGCCTGGCGCGACCGGCCCCGAAGGCAAATCGGGCTTCACCGAAACCCTCCCCAAAGGCAAGACTGAGCAGGGTGTGTGGGCGGTGTCTGGACAGAGTGGAGTTGCTACCGGCGCGATCAGCTTCGTGATTCCGCTCGAATCGGCGCCGGCGGTCGACTACGTCAATGAAAACGGCCAGGAACTCACGGGCACCGGAGCACAGACCCCCGCTGTTTGTACGGGTAGCGCGGTGAACCCGACGGCGCCGGAAGGGACTCTCTGCGTCTATGCGACTTCCGGCCGTGAAACTAATGTCTCCACCGTCTCCAACGATAACGAGGTCTTGCATTTCGGCTGGAAGTGGGGGGTCAGCGTCGATAACGGTGTGACGAGCTCGCCTGCTACGGCGACGCCCTTCGGCGCCGAGGTATATGTGATCAGCGAAAACATCGAAAGCGGTGGACGCGAAGTCCATGTCGAGGGCACCTGGGCGGTGACGGCCGAATAGCCCTCACCTGCGTAAAGCGCTTGGTTCTCCGGGGCGGTCCGGCTCGTCCCGGGGAGCCGCAGGCGCCGCCCGCCACGGTCTCGCTCACGAATCGAACACAGGCTCCAACCGTCATACACAGATTTGACCGAAATACACGCTCCTCCACGAAAGGCACGAAGATGACTCACTCTGAGCACAACGCGAAGCCGCCGTCCGCCGCGACCGGTCTGTTTGCGCGTCTGCGTGTCTTCCTCCGTGCTCCAGGGAGCGGTGCGCGCTCATCGCGTCAAGCCGCGTTGCTTCGTGACCGCGCGACGGGTGTCCGGGGTCGTGCTGTGCGTATGGTTGCGATCGTCGCCCTGATCGTTACCGGCGTGTTTGCCATCGCGGCATCTACCGCATCGGCAAGCGCGACGGGTGGCGCTGAACTCGAATTGAACGAAGTTGACGCTACTCGTGCGAGCTTCTCGGTCGCCCCTGGAGTGGTGAACGGGGTGGAGGGAGAATGGAAGCTCGAGTACTCCAGCTCCTCCCCGACGGGCCCCTGGACGGTCGCGTCTACTGGTAACCCCAGAGAAGATCGGTTCGAGACAGAAATTCGACACCTGAATCCCAAGACCCATTACTACGCGCGCTTGCTGGCTTCGGGCTCTAACGACAAAAATCAGCTGGTAAACTACGAAGTGAATATCGAATTCACGACGTCCGCGATCGCCCAGCCCGCGATCTTTTCGGTGCATAATCACACACAGTTTGAAATTGGTGAAGGAAACAGGCCGTTGTGTACCTCGGATGGCCCAGGCTCCGCCTCGCAGCAAGGCGAAGCTTTTTGCAGATCCGCTGAGGCCCTTGGCATCCCGCCGACCTCCGGTCCCGTCGGTCTTGTGACCGAAGTGTATGCGAACGGGGCCGATACCGCGTATGCCGTCGAATACTCGATCTCCAAGAGTGCGCTGGAAAGCGGGGCGGGTACCGTGCTCCCGGCGTCGGTGGGGCTGCTGCCCGCGGCTGAAGAAAGCAAGGTCGTCGAAGCCGACATTGAAAACCTCAGCCCCGAAACGACCTATTATGTGCGTGCCGTTGCCGTGAACGAAGCGGGTGAAACGCACACGGTTCCGTTCTCGTTCATCACCGGTTCAGCTAACGCCATCGCGGGAAGTGTGGAGGTCAATCCTGCTGGCGACTCAGCGTACGCGCGTAGCGGCGTCAGCCCCAATGGCTTTGAAACCCGTTGGCGCTTTGAATACGCGACCTCCGAAGCGGGTCCTTGGACCGTTGGTCCTGGAGGCACGATTCCTCAGAGTCAGTCCGCCTACACCGAGGAAGGGCTGCCGGTCGCGGCCGAAGTCACGGGCCTGAGCCCGTCCACGAAATATTACCTACGCCTGCGGGCCGAAAACGAACCGAAGCCCGGTTCTCCCGCGGTCTCGACCTCGGAAGCGAGCGTCTTTCGGACCTCCGGCGCACCCGGCGCGCAGACGCTCGCGACGCACGCGATCCACGGTGAAGCGATCCGTCTGCTCGGCTATCTGGAACCGCATAACTCTGGTTTGAACGAGATTCAGAGCGTGACGATCGGTGGCGCGCCGACGGGCGGAGGCTTCACGCTGACCTCGGGCGGTCAGACCGTCACCGGGACCGCCACCGGCAACCTCACCGCCGGTGAAACAGAAGTCTGGGGGGTCGAAACAGCCACCAAAAGCTACGATACCGAACAATTTCATGTAGGCGAGCCGATCTCCGGCCCTGGCATTCCCGCCGGCACCACTATAAGCAACGTGGAAGGAGGATACACCGGAAACCTCCATAAAAATGCTAATGGTATTGAAGAAAGATGGACTCTTTCTCAGCCTGCCACCGTCACGGCCAGTCATGTCGATCTCACCGCCGGTCTCCCCGAGATCCCGTTCGACGCCACATACCAAGAAGTCAATGGCGCTCTGAAAGACATTCCGGGCTTGGCGGGTAACGCCTATGTGATCATGGGCCCTAGCGGTGGCCCCTACACGGTCGAATTTATCAACGCTCTCGGCAGTTCCAAGCAGCCGTTGCTTGAAGCCAACGCGTCCGGTCTCACTCCTTCCGGCAGCGTTTCCGTCGCGGCCGTCCGCGATGGCTTTGGCTATGCGACCCATTATCACTTCGAATATGTCACTCAGAAGAGTTTCGAAGAACACGAATGGGCCGCGGCGCAGAGCAGCCCCGAAACCGAATTCGGCGGTATCAGCCCCGGGTCTGTCGGTGGCGACGTGCCCGGTTTGCGGGCCGGCGAAACGTATCGTTACCGTCTCGCGGTGACCAACGCGACCCCGGGCAACCCTGTCCGCGATGGTGAAGCGCACACCCTGACCGTGCCGTCTGCGCCGGCGGCGGGCCCGCAGGGGCAGTGTCCCAACGAGTCGTTTCGCTCCGGTCCGTCCGCCAATCTTCCGGACTGTCGGGCGTATGAACAGGTGACGCCTCACGATAAGGAAGGCGCCGTCGAACCCTTTACCTACGGCCTTGAAATCGCGGGTCAGGGCGCCGGGATCGGCGAAGACGGCGAACATCTCCTGCTCTATTCTCTGTTCACGTTTTGGGGGCGCGCCAAGTCTGGGAGCACGGGCCCGTATCTCTTCAGTCGCGCCCAGGGCGGCGGTTGGGCGATGACGGCGGCCACGACGCAGCCGGAAGCCGGCCCCAACCTGTATGCGCCCGAACTGTTCAGCCCGGACCTGACGAGCTTCGCTTTCTCCGCGGCGTGGGATACCGGCGCAAATGAGTCCGGGGCGGTGGTCGAGTCCCCGGGGGTGGAATTCAAGCTCGGCAGCCCGGGCGGCCCCTACACCTCCGCGGTCTCGGTGCCGCGCAAGCAGCTCGGCCCGGAAGAAGGCTTCGGTTGGGTCGCGGCTTCCGATGACTTCTCCAAGCTGATCCTTGCCAGCGAGGATCGCACCCTCGCGGGCCGCTCGACCAAAACCGTCGATGGTCTTGACCTCTACGAATACTCGAGCTCGAGCGGCCAGTTGCGCCAGGCGAACGTGACGGGCTCGGCGCCCGGTGCGACGATCGGCACGTGCGGCGCCAAGATCGTGGAGGGCGCGGCCGAATCAGCAGACCAGGATGGCAGCACGAGCAGTCGCCATGCCGTCTCCGTCGATGGTTCGCGTGTTTTCTTCGAAGCGGTCCCCGGTTCGGAATGCTCAAAGCCCAAGCATCTGTTCGTGCGCGTCGACGGCGCGGAAACGCTCGACCTCGGCCCCTACGTGTTCCTCGCGGCCAACGCTGAGGGCAGCGAGGTCCTGCTCAAGAGCGAAAGCGGCGAAATCCTGCTCTATGACACCGCAACGGCCAGCACGAAGCCCGTGCTGCCCGCGGCCGATGAGGTCGGCGGGGAGTTCGTCTCCCAGGATTTCAGCACGATGTATTTCTTCTCGGGTGGGCAGCTCGAACGCGAAGCGACGCCCGGTGGGGGCCTGTATCGCGAGGATCTTGCCTCGGGGGCGGGTCCCAGCTTCATCGCCCCGGTGTCCGGGTTTCGCCTTCAGAACGTCAGCCCCGACGGGCGCTACATTTACTTCGAAGCAGAAGGGGTCGGAAGTCTGCCGGGCAGCGCAGCCACCTCTGGTGCTCCGCCTTTCGACAGACAGGTCTTTCTCTATGGCAGTGTCGAAAACGTCGTCGAGTGCGTTTCCTGCGCATCCTCCTACGATCCCGAACCGAAGGGACCCTCGGCGACGGCGGGCGACTTCACGGCTCGCATCAGGGACCGCAACGAATCGCCGGCTGAAAGCCTTCTCTCCGCGAATGGCGACTATGCGTTCTTCTCCACCACCTCCGCGCTGCTGCCCCAGGACATCAACGAAGAACTCCTTGCACCGCCGAGGGCGGATGGCGCGGAAAACTCCGGTGACCTATTCACAACGACCTCGAGCGATGTGTATGAGTGGCGCCGTGACGGCGTCGATGGGTGCGCGCACCTGCAGGGCTGTATCGGGCTGATCTCCTCCGGCGGCACCGGTGGCCTGGTGTTGCTGTTGGGTAGCGCTGATGACGGTCGCGATGTGTTCTTCACGACGCGTTCGCAGCTCGGGCCCAACGACAACGACGGCGCGATCGACGTCTACGACGCTCGTATCGATGGTGGCGAACCGTCGTTGCCGGCCCGGCCGGTGGAATGCGAAGGCGATGCCTGCTCGACGCCCGCCGGCCCGCCGAACGACCAGACGCCGTCGAGCTTTGCTTTCCACGGCCCCGCCGGCGCCCCGCCCCTCGAAGCGTCCAAATCCCCGACCACGGTCAAGAAAAAGCCCGTGAAATGTTCCATGGGCAAGAAGTTGAGTCATGCCAAGTGCGTCAAGCAAAAGACGAAGCCTAAGAAAAAATCCAAGAAAGCAAAGAGAGCCGGCCACGAGCACGGAGGTGCCAAGTGAAGCGCCGCAACGACAGCCGAAGCGTGTGGCTCGCGGTGGTCGCGAGCGGCGTTGCCGTCCTGTGCTCGTTGGCGGCGGCCGGGCCCGTCTCCGCTAACCCTGGGCTGCGTCCCTTCGAAGTCCTCCCGGGCTCTTTTCACTTCACCACGGCGAGTGGTCGCGCCGGCGCTCACTCCGACTGGGTCACGGAATTCGAACTCGCTCACAACGCCAAGGCTGAAACGTATGGCGATCTGCGTACCACCGTCGTCGACCTGCCCGCCGGCTTCGACGCGTCGAACACCGCGGTTCCGACGTGCACGGACGCTCAGCTGCTCGCAGGAGAGGACGGAAGCGTGCACCTCACCGCGTGCCCGCCGGCGAGCGCCGTCGGCACGATCAGCCTGGATTTCGGCGGCGAACGGGTCACGGTCCCGGTCTATAACATGCAGGTCACGAGCTTTGGCGTGACCGCGGAGCTGGGGTTCCTGATCTTTACCTATCCGGACATCCTGACCGTCAAGGTGCGCCCCGCTGACACTGGTTTGACGATCGCGTCTTCCGATACGCCGCTTGTCGGTGATGTCCACGACATCGTCGTCACGACCTGGGGCGTTCCTGCCTCCCACGAACACGACCTCGAACGCCAGCAGGTCTGTCATGAAGTGTTTGGCCAGGAAAGAGAATGTAGGAGCGAATTGGGTGGCCCCGTGTCGGCGAATGTCCCGATCAAGCCGTTCCTGTCGAACCCTACGAGCTGCGGGTTGTTCACCGCGACGATGGAAGCGGAATCGTGGGAGGAACCGGGGAGCGGGCTGCCCGGGGGGATGCCGACGAAAGCCGTCGATAATGAAGTCGGCCCGATCTCGGAATGCGAACGTGTGCCGTTCGAACCGTCGATCGAAGTGCAGCCGAGCACCCGCTCCGCGGAATCGCCGAGCGGGCTCGAAGTGTCGCTCGGGGTGCCGCAAACCTGGGAACAGCCATCGACGCTGTCGACCTCGAACCTGAAGGACACGACGGTCACGCTGCCGGAAGGGATGACCGCCAACCCCGGGTTGGCGGAGGGCCTCGGCGCCTGCACCCCCGAACAGTACGCCGCAGAAACCAGCGGTTCGCTGGCGGGCGAAGGTTGCCCACCGGAATCGAAGATCGGGTCGATTCTGATCGAAACGCCGCTGCTGAACGAAACGATCCCCGGCGCGATCTATATCGCGACACCGTATGACAACGTCCCCGAATTCGGTGACGCCGAACACCCGAATGGTTCGCTGCTCGCGCTGTATGTCGTGGCGAAGGACCCCGAACGGGGGATCTTGATCAAAGTCGCGGGGAAGATCACCCCGAACCCCGTCACCGGACAGCTCGTAACGACGTTCGAAAACACTCCCCAGCAGCCGTTCACCAAGTTCACGCTGAAGTTCCGCCCCGGCGCGACAGCGCCACTCGTCAGTCCCCCCGCGTGCGGCGCCTACAGCGCCCAGGCGGCACTGACGCCGTGGTCGGCGCCACTGGAACCACGGTTGTTGACGAGCTCCTCCAAATCCTTCGAAATCACGAGCGGCACCCACGAAGGACCCTGTCCCACGGGTGGTGTCCCGTCGTTCAAACCACAGGTGATCTCCGGGACCGAAAACAACGCCGGCAGCACCTACAGCCCGTTCTACCTGCGAATCCTGCGCGAAGACGGCGAACAGGAAATCACACGCTTCTCCACCACCCTGCCCCCCGGGCTGACGGGGAACCTGTCGGGGATCCCGTTCTGCCCCAACGCCGACATCGAAGCCGCCCGTGGCATGACGGGCTTGGAACAGGAGGAACACCCCTCCTGCCCGCAGGCCTCGGAAATCGGGCATTCCCTCGTCGGGGCGGGCGTCGGCAGCGTGCTCGCGCAGAACCCCGGCAAGATCTACCTCGCCGGCCCGTACAACGGCGCGCCCCTGTCGATCGTCTCGATCACCTCGGCGAAGGTCGGCCCGTTCGACCTCGGCACCGTCGTGATCCGCTTCGCATTGGATATCAACCCGACGACCGCTCAGGTCGAAGTCTCGGGCGCGCAGTCCGAAGCGATCCCGCGCATCCTGCGGGGCATCGTCGTGCACGTCCGCGAAATCCGTGTGTACATGGACCGCGCCAAGTTCACGATCAACCCCACCAACTGCAACCCCCTGTCGATCACGAACACGATCGATGGCGCCGGCGCGAACCCCACGAACCCCGCCGACCAGGTCCCGGTCACGGTCAGCACACCGTTCCAGGGCGCGGACTGCTCAAGCCTCTCCTTCAAACCCGACCTCACCGTCTCCACCAGCGCGAAAACCAGCAGGGCGGACGGCGCGAGCCTCACCGCGAAGCTGACCGTCGCGGGTTCGCTCGGCTCCCAGGCGAACATCAGCAAGGTCAAAGTCGAACTCCCCAAACAACTACCCTCCCGGCTCACCACGCTGCAGAAAGCGTGCACCGCCGCACAGTTCGAAGCCAACCCGGCAGGGTGCCCGCCCGCGTCGATCATCGGGCACGCCAAGGCGATCACCCCGATCCTCCCCGTCCCCCTCGAAGGACCCGCGTACTTCGTCAGCCACGGTGGCGAAGCGTTCCCCGACCTCGAGGTCGTCCTGCAGGGCTACGGGTTCACGATCGACCTCACGGCGACGACGTTCATCAGCAAACAAGGGGTCACCTCAAGCACGTTCAAGACCGTCCCCGACCAGCCGGTCACGAGCTTCGAACTGACGCTCCCCGAGGGCCCCTACAGCGCGCTGACAACCGAAGGCAACCTCTGCTCGGCCACGAAGACAGTCACGGTCAAGAAGAAGGTCACCGTCAAGATCCACGGCCGCAGGAAGACGATCACCCGCAAGGTCAAGAAGACCGAGCCTGCGACGCTACAGATGCCGACCGAACTCGTCGCCCAGAACGGCGCCGAAATACATCAAAACACCCCCATCACTGTCACCGGCTGTCCGAAGGCGGCGGTCAAAACCAAGGCGAGCGGCAAGGGGGGCAAGGGGAAGAAGGGAGGGAAGAGGAAGGGAAAGGCGTGATGCTGGGCTCAGTAGCTCGGCCCGAATGTCGCCGGTGTGGCGTGATGGCTTCCCTTGCTCTCTGCTCTGACGGGGGAGGCGAGCAGGTGAGTGCCGACCGCTTGATGATGGTCGCTTGGGGTTGAACTGCGCCAGCAGCGCGCGCAGGGGGAGGTCCAACATCCGGGCGGCACGCAGTTGTTCATGGCAGCGTTCTGCGTTGCGCCGACCGAGGGGGCTCCGAAGTGTGCGGCGGGTTCGGGTGGGGGCGTGAACGCCGCGATCAGCTTGTATGCCGCCGATGTCGAGCTTCAGAACAGCTCGACACCCGCTGGGACGGGCTTCGCCGGCTCGCTGCTTGCGCCGGATGCGAGCCGGATCGCCGATCTGACGTTCAACGCACAGGACCGTGGAGGGCCTGGCGTGTATCGGGTGATAGTGGATGTTGACGGCGGCGCGGTCTATCAGGGCACCCCGGAATCCAACGGCGGCAGATGCGCTGGGTAGGCGCTCCTCGGGCGGGGAATGGATCGAGTTCGACACGCTCACCACCGGCGCGAAGGGCCGCTACCGCGCGAGCCATCGCTTCGGGTTGCCCGGCCCCGCGACCTATCGGTTCCGTGTGCTCTCGCCGTATGAGGCGGACTGCCCGTTCCTTGTGGGCGCGTCGAATGTGGTCGTCGTGCACGAGCGTTGAGACTATGGGCTTGACATCTGCGTCGCGAAGCGTTACCCTGCGTCGACAGGTCGGTTTTCCGCTTGTTGGAGGGCCGGTGTACATAGGGTCTGGTTGGGGTCATACCGCTTTGTGGTTGACGTCAAGCGCTCGCAGGGTCTTTGTAGGAATGGGAGAGGGGCTGGATCGGAGCGATGAGGGAGTTGTTTCAACGTGGTTTCTAGAGGGAGATACGTAGCGGGGATGTGCGCCGCCGTCGGGTGGAGTGATGCTAGATGCGCCAGCTTGGCGCTGTCGCATCTCTCTCTCTCTCTCTCTCTTCGGCTAGCGGTCTAACCGAAGAGCCTCCTCGTCGGGCGCGTTCGCGCCGTCTTTTCTTCGCCCCCGCGGGGGTAGGGCTCTCGGCGCCTCTGAGCGGGGCCAATGGTTCACGGGCGCACGTGGCGGGTGGTCGCTGATGGCGGCGCCGGTGCGCGGGAGTGCGAGGACGGCGGCGCGTCTGCGTGTGGGTGAGCGAGGGTTGCCGGTCGAGCGGCGGGGGCGGTGGGCGAGGCGGCTGGCGTTGCCGCGGGAGACGCCGCGGGTGCAGGTGGAGGAGATCCAGCGCTCGCGTTTGCTGGCGGCGGCGGCAGCGACGTTCGACGAGCTTGGTTATGAGCAGACCTCGGTGCAGCGGATCACCGACCGCGCGCGGGTGTCGCGGCGGACGTTCTACGAGCTGTTCGGCAACCGTGAGGAGTGTCTGGTAGCGCTGCTTGACGAGGCGGTCGAGCGAGTACGGCGGGATCTCGCGGCGGCCGGTTTGGGTCGCCTCGCGTGGCGTGAGCGGGTGCGCGGTGGGCTGTGGGCGATCCTCTCGTTTCTTGACAGTGAGCCGGTGCTGGCGCGGATCTGTGTGGTGCAGGCGTTGCACGGTGGGCCGCGGGCGCTGGAGCGTCGTGAGCGGGTGCTCGCGCGGCTGGCGGCGATCCTCGACGAGGGGCGTCGGGAGGGCCCGCGCGGGGCGGAGTGCACGCTTGTGACGGCGGAAGGTCTTGTGGGTGGGGCGCTCGGCGTGGTGTATGCGCGGTTGCGTAGCGGGGAGGGGCGGCCACTGACGGGGCTTTTGGATGAGTTGATGGGGATGATTGCGCTGCAGTACTTGGGGGCCAGGGCGGCGCGTCGCGAACAGCGGCGTCCTGCCCCCGAGCTGCGTCCGGTGCCGGAGGGCGGGCGGTCCTCCGTGGGCGCGGAGCGCGATCCGCTGGATGAGGTGGAGATGCGTCTCACCTATCGCACCGCGCGGGTGCTCGGGTGTATCGCCGAGCGGCCGGGTGCCAGCAACCGGGAGGTCGCGGAGCGCGCGGGAATCACAGACCCGGGGCAGATCTCGAAGCTGCTGCGCCGCCTGGAGCGCCTTGGCCTCACGGTGAACACCGGCGGGGGTCATCTCTCCGGCGAGCCGAACGCGTGGGAGCTCACACCGCTGGGTGGTCAGGTCGCGCAGCGGTTGAGCGTCCTCACCCGCGATCGGACCGAGGCGGCGTGATGCGCCACGCCAACGCCACCATCTTCCCGTGCCCCTTCGGCGCGTTGTCACACACAACAACAACCGAGGGGCATGTGTTGTCCCCTCCGTACTCCTTAGGAGGAGATAGCGATGTTCCAAGCACTACGTAAACATCTGACCCCAAGCACGTTCATCGCCTTCGTGGCCCTGGTCTTTGCGATCACGGGCGGCGCGTTTGCCGCGAGCGGTAATGGTGGTGGTACGGATCGATCGTCCGGGATCGGCCAGCAGACGACCGCTTCGGTCACGCGTGGGAACCCGGTCGCCGCTGCCAAGAGCAAGGCCAAGCCCAAAGCCAAGGCCGGGCTCCGCGGCCCCGCCGGACCCAAGGGCGCGACCGGCGCCACCGGAGCAACGGGAGCGACAGGTCCCGCCGGCGCCACAGGCCCCGCCGGCGCAGGTGCCCAGGGACCGCAAGGCACCGCGGGCGCCAATGGCACCAACGGTGAAAAAGGCGAAAAGGGAGAAAAAGGCGAAACAGGCTTCACCGACACGCTCCCCGAAGGCAAGACCGAGGAGGGAGATTGGAGCCTGATCGCCGCTTCGGCGGGAGAATTCATTGGCACCGCGGTCAGCTTCAACATCCCCCTCGCCGCGGCGCCTGCCGTCCACGTCATCAGGGCAAACAAAAACGAAATCATTCTTACTGGCGGCGTCGTAGGAGAAGCGGCGCCGGGGCCCGAATGCGAAGGAAGCGCCGCCGATCCAACAGCCGCCCCCGGCAACCTCTGTATCTACGTCTCTGAAGAAGTTGGCATCAAGAAGGTCGAAGGCGGTAATGCCTTCCCGAAGGCCTGCGCCCTTGGCGCTGAAGGCGCACAATGCTTTGCCACCGGATTGGGGGCACTTCCCTCCAAGGCCGATCCCTCCGGCTTCGGGATCGTCGCTGCCGTCGAAGGAGGTACCTCCTTGGCCGAGGGTACCTGGGCGGTGACCGCCGAATAGCCCAACGGCATTAAGTCCCTCATCTCCCCGCGGCCGCCACAGCCGTCGCGGGGAGGTCGGGTGGGCCGCTCATCGTCATCACCACCACCGTTCCAACAGCTAGCCATATACAGCCATATACCAACTTGATCGAAATGCACCATTCTCACGAGAAAGGCACCACCGTGACCCGTATAGAGCACTCGCAAAAGACGCCGCGTAGCCAGGCCGATTTCTTAGCGACGCTCCGTGCCCGTCTCCGCCGCCGCGGGAGTGGTGCGCCTGTAGCCAGGCGCACACGCCTTGTCTCGCTCGCCCTCGCCGCGGTCTGCGCCCTCGCTCTTCTGCTTGCCGTTGTTGCCTTTGCCGCCCAAGGTAGGGCTCCCGAACTTGTATCCTTCCATGTGACGGAAGTCAACGCGACCCGGGCGTCTGTGTATTTTAATTTCGGAACGGCCGCCGGAGAGAACGCGTGGAAGCTTGAATATGCCACTACATCTCCGAGCGGCCCCTGGACGCTCGCCCAAAGCGGCGAGCCATCAGAAACTAACGTCGAAATAAACCATCTCGCCCCGGCGACGCACTATTACGTCCGCCTGGTCGACACAGACACCAACGGCAGTACCGAAGGAACAGTCGAATTCACCACGACACCGATCAGCTCCCCGCTCTTCTTCCCCCCCCATGAAAGTATCTTCCATACATTTCCCGGTTCTTCTCGACCCGAATGTCGCTCGCCTGAATCTCCTTTTAGCGCTGGCGACGCTTTCTGCGATGTTACTACCAATTTGACGCCGACCTCATTGGATCTCGCAACCCAGGTCTATGCCAATGGTGCAGACACCAGTTACGGTTTCGAATACTCGCCCAGCAAGAGCGCGGTTGAAAGCGGTTCCGGTACGCTGATCGCAGGTGCGTCGGGCTCGATCGGTGCCGCGGAAGAATTCAAGCTTGCGCCGGTCCATCTGGAAGGCCTCAGCCCCGAAACAACCTACTACCTGCGTGGTGTCGCCCAAAACGAAAAGGGCGAAACCCCCACGGCCACGGACTCCTTCACCACTCTCACCGCTAAGGCCCAAGTGACCGGGGAAGTGACCGTCAATCCCGCTGACAGTTCTGCTCATCTGCGCGGGGAAGTCAGTCCCAACGGCTTTGAAACCCATTGGCGCTTCGAATATGCCACATCCAAATCCGGTCCGTGGAGCGATGGTCCCGAAGGCACCATCCCCCAGGCCCAGGCGGCGTACACGCCTCACTCCCGGCTCGTGGAAGCCGAACTGGCGGATCTGAGCGCCGGCACTCCGTATTACGTGCGCTTGCGCGCCGAAAACGAACCCGAGCCCGGTCATCCTGCCGTATCGACCTCCACGGCCAGCGCTTTTCAGACCTCTGGCGCGCCTGCTCCCACGACGTTCGCCACGCATGCCATCCACGGCGAAGCGCTGCGGCTGCTTGGCTATCTCGAACCTCATAATGCTGGCCTGAACGGCTCCAGCTACGATACGCATTA
Source organism: uncultured Solirubrobacterales bacterium (assembly GCA_963814085.1). Lineage (GTDB taxonomy): Bacteria > Actinomycetota > Thermoleophilia > Solirubrobacterales > Solirubrobacteraceae > Palsa-744. The sequence continues at coordinate 620,386 of CAWFBP010000003.1, forward strand.
CCACTTCGAATACGTCGATCAGCATGCTTTTGAAAGCGAGGGTGGTTTCGCGAGCCCGGAAACCAGGAGCACGCCCGAAGTGCACTACGAAGGCGAGGGGGGAGCGGTCGGCCAGGATCTTCCTCGGTTGACGCCGGGCGAAACCTATCATTATCGCCTGACGGCTACGAATACGACTCAGGGGAATCCTGTCAGGCATGGCGCGGAACAGACCCTCACGGTGCCCGCCGCGCCGTCGGCGGGCGCTGAAGCGCCGTGTCCCAACGCGGCATTCCGCACGGGTCCGTCGGCGAATCTGCCCGACTGTCGCGCCTATGAGCAGGTGACGCCCGTGGATAAGGAAGGCGCCGAAGAACCTTTCCATTACAACGAGTACGAACTCGAAGGCGGGGGTACGCTGATTGGCGAAGACGGTGACCACGTGGCGTTCGGCACCTCGTCTGTGCATTGGGGGTCGGCGGGTGGCAGCCCGTACTTCTTTGCCCGCACCGAAAAAGGTTGGCAGATGACCCCTGGTACCCCCCAGCCGGAAGCCGGCATCGACCTGAATTACAGTCCCGAGCTGTTCAGTCCCGATCTCACCCAGTTCGCGTTCTCAGCGGGTTGGAAGATCGAGGATGGCGTCGAATCGCCCAATCTCGAATTCAAGACAGGTCTCCCTGGCAGCCCCTACTCGACCGCTGCGTCGGTGTCGCGCAAACAGTTCCCCGCCTTCAGCGGCAGGTACGAAGCGGGTGGCTGGGTAGCCGCCTCCGAAGACTTCTCCAATCTCATCTTTGCGACCGAAGACCATACCCTGATCCCTGGTCATGTGACCCGTACCACGTCCGGATCGGACCTCTACGAATATTCTCAAGGCCAGTTTCGTCAGGCCAACGTCGACTCCACAGGTCACACGATCGGCTCTTGCGGCGCGAGCGTCGCCATCGGTGGCGCTGAACAGCCCAGTGGTCCTGGTCCTAGTGCGAGCCGCCACTCGGTCTCCGCCGACGGCTCGCGTGTCTTCTTCTACGCCGTCCCTGGCAGCGATTGCTCTGAACCCGCGCATCTGTATGTGCGTACGGACGGCGTTGAAACGACCGATCTTGGCCCCTACGAGTTCCTGGGCGCCAACCGTGAAGGCAGCAGGGTCCTGCTCGAGGCACACAGCGGCGCAACTCAGGAAGTCCTCCTCTACGAAGCCGAATCTCACACGAGCAAGCTTCTCTTCTCTCAGGTCTACGAAGAAGTGGGGCTACCCTTGTCGGTGTCTGAAGACTTCAGCACGATCTATCTTCCTTCGAGGGAGCATCTCACGCCTGAAGCACCGCCTGTCTCGAGCGGCTTTCAGGACTTCGACTTCTATCGCTATGACATCGCGGCGCAAAAGCTCAGCTTTGCTTTCCAGGGCTCCACGGCCCCCCTGCGTATCAGTGCGGATGGTCGCTATGCCTATATTCAAGGGGAAGTCGCTGCGGTTCCGGGAGGCGCCGCCGGTGCCGAAAGCAACCAGGCATACCGTTATGACAGCCTCGAAAACGTCATTCAATGCCTCTCCTGTGCGTCTCCGTTCGATCCGGAACCTAGATATCCAGCGCTTTTCACGGCTGACGAAGATGGGGCCAATGCTTTCACCAGGGATGGCACACCGGTTGAAACAGTCGCGTCTGCCAATGGTGACTATGTCTTCTTCGATACGGTGGCGGCGCTCGCACCACAGGATGTCAACGATGAAATCGAACCCGAAAAGAGTGTCGAATTCAATGGTGAATACCGTAGTTCCACCGTCTCGCCGTCTAGCGATGTCTATGAGTGGCGTAAGCCAGGTGTCGATGGCTGCACCGCCATGCAGGGTTGTATCAGCCTGATCTCTTCGGGTGGCAGCGGTAGGCTCGTCATGCTGCTCGGTACGGCCAATGAAGGCCGTAATGTTTTCTTCACGAGTGCCGCCCCGCTCGGTCCCAACGACAACGATAATGCCCTAGATATTTACGATGCGCGCATTGATGGTGGCGAACCACCCGCTCCGGCGCGGCCCGTGGAATGTGAAGGCAATGCGTGCTCGACGCCGTTGGCGGCGCCGATCGATTCGACACCCGCGTCGCTTGTGTTCTCCGGCTCCGGCAATCTCGCGCCCCTAGCGACGCCGACATCCAGCGCAAAGTCAACGCCGAAAACGGGTAAGCCTAAGAAGAAGAAGACAAAGAAGAAGGTCAGACCGAAGAAGGGCAAGAAGGGCAAGAAGGCCAGCAACAATCGGAGAGGTCGCTAACCATGCGTATTTCACAAAAGCTCCCCTTCTCCGCGGTCCTCATTGTGGGTGTTGTGGTTTTGGTGTTTGTGGGGTCGGCCGCTGCGGAGCCGAGCAGCCATCGTTTTGAATTAGAGTCCGGCAGTTTTCATTTCACACCGTCCACCGACCAGGCTGGAGCCCATGCGAACTGGGTCACGACGTTCGATTTCGCTCATAACAGCAAAAATCAGACAGTCAACGATGTGCGTAGCACCGTCGTCAATGTTCCGGCGGGCTTCAACGCGAGCAGTACCGCTGTCCCGACCTGCACTCAAAGCCAGCTCCTGTCCGGTGCGGCAATCCAAATGGATCGGTTGCCGTCGTGCCCACCCGGGAGCACCGTCGGCCAGATCAGTCTAGACTTTGGCGCGGAAAGGATCACCGTGCCGGTCTATAACATGGAAGTCACGAGCTTCGGTGTCACCGCCGAGCTGGGATTCCTCGTCTATACCGACGCCCAATTGCTCACGGTTCGCGTACGTCCCGGCGATGAGGGTTTGACTGTCACCGATCCCGAGATCGAAAATCTCGGCGAACCGCACGACATCTCGTTCACCACTTGGGGAGTCCCCGCTTCTCACGAACACGATGTCGAACGCCAGGAAATATGCAGAGGGGCGATATCGGGCGGCACCGTTTGCGCGAACCTGGCTGGTGGCTCTGAGGCGGCGGGGATCCCCGCTAAGTCGTTCCTGTCTAATCCGACGAGCTGTGAACCGCACGTCGCTTCGATGACGGCATATTCGTGGGAGGAACCGGCGAATATTCAGGAAGCGAGCTTCGAAACACCGTTGATCGGGGAATGCGAGCGTGTCCCGTTCGGCCCGTCCCTCGAAGCGCAGCCGAGCACTCGATCTACCGAATCCCCGACTGGTTTAGCCGTCTCATTGGTCGTACCGCAGAATTGGGAAACCCCATTCTCGGTCGCGACGGCGAACCTGAGAAGCACGACGGTCGTGCTCCCTGAAGGCGTGACGATCAACCCGTCCGCGGGTTCGGGGTTGGGGGCGTGCACGCCGGCGCAGTACGCGTCGGAAACGAGCGCGTCGCTGCCCGGTGAAGGCTGTCCTGCGGAATCGAAGATCGGGTCGATCGAAATCGAAACGCCGGTGTTGGCGGAGAAGATCTTGGGTGCGGTGTATGTCGCGACACCGTACGATAACCGCCCCGAATTCGGGTCGCCTGAACACCCGGGTGGGTCGCTGCTCGCACTGTATATCGTCGCGAAGGTCCCAGACCGCGGGATCGTCGTGAAGGTCGCGGGGAAGGTCGAACTGAACCCCGTCACCGGCCAGCTCACGACGACGTTCGATAACACGCCGCAGCAGCCGTTCAACAAGTTCACGCTGAAGTTTCGCCCCGGAGCGACCGCACCGTTGGTGAGTCCTCCCGTGTGTGGGTCCTATGCCGCGCAGGGCGCGTTGACGCCCTGGTCGGCAAGCGAACCCGTACTCGTGAGCAGCACCCCGTTCCAGGTCACCCAGGGCGTCCACGAAGGCGCCTGCCCCTCCGGCGGTGTCCCACCGTTCCATCCGCAGGTGATCTCCGGCACCCAAAACAACGCCGCCGGCTCCTACAGCCCGTTCTACCTACGGATCCTGCGCGAAGACGGCGAACAGGAGATCACGCGCTTCTCCACAACCCTCCCCCCGGGCCTGACGGGCAACCTGTCAGGGATCCCGTTCTGCCCCGATGCGGACATCGAAGCGGCCAAGGCCGTAAGTGGCGCGCAGGAGGAGGCCGAACCGTCGTGTCCCGCAGCGAGTGAAATTGGGCACACGATCGTCAGCGCCGGCGTCGGCACCGTCCTCGCGCAAACCCCCGGCAAGGTCTACCTCGCCGGCCCCTACCATGGTGCACCCCTCTCGATCGTCTCGATCACCTCCGCGAAGGTCGGCCCGTTCGACTTGGGGACCGTCGTGATCCGCTTCGCGCTGGACATCAACCCCACGACGGCGCAGGTCGAAGTGTCCGCCAATGGCTCGGACCCGATCCCGCACATCATCAAGGGGATCGTCGTGCACGTCCGCGAAATCAGGGTTTATATGGACCGCGAAAAGTTCATCGTCAATCCCACCAACTGCGACCCCCTCCAGATCACGAACACGATCGACGGCGCCGGCGCGGACTTCACAAACCCCGCCGACCAAGTGCCCGTGGCGGTCAACACGCAATTCGAGGCCGCGGACTGCTCGAGCCTCTCCTTCAAACCCGACCTCACTGTCACGACCAGCGCCAAAACCAGCCGGGCGGACGGCGCGAGCCTCACCGCGAAGCTGACTGTCCCCGGCGCGCTCGGCTCCCAGGCGAACATCAGCAAGGTCAAAGTCGAACTCCCCAAACAACTACCCTCCCGGCTCACCACGCTGCAGAAAGCGTGCACCGCCGCACAGTTCGAAACCAACCCGGCAGGGTGCCCGCCGGCGTCGATCATCGGACACGCCAAGGCGATCACGCCGATCCTCCCCGTCCCGCTGGAAGGCCCGGCGTACTTCGTCAGCCACGGCGGCGAAGCATTCCCCGACCTCGAGGTCGTCCTGCAGGGCTACGGGTTCACGATCGACCTCACCGCGACGACGTTCATCAGCAAAGCCGGGGTCACGAGCAGCACCTTCAAGACGGTTCCCGACCAGCCGGTCACTAGCTTCGAACTGACGCTCCCCGAGGGCCCCTACAGCGCGCTGACGACCGAAGGCAACCTCTGCTCAGCCACGAAGACCGTCACGGTCAAGAAGAAGGTCACCGTCAAGGTCCACGGCCGCAGGAAGACGATCACCCGCAAGGTCAAAAAGACCGAGTCGGCGACGCTGCAGATGCCGACCGAACTCGTCGCCCAGAACGGCGCCGAAATCCACCAGACCACCCCCATCACCGTCACCGGCTGCCCCACGGCCCTGCCTACGAAGAAGGCCAAGGCCAAAACCAAGAAGACCAGGGCCGGCAAGCACGCAAAGCACTCATGAGCACACCCATGTGGCGCGGTCGTGGGGCATGGAGGCCCCACGCCCGACACCACGGGGTCTCCACTCACCCGCGCGGATGATCTCCAGGCGACACTTCGATGACTGTCCGCGCCCGCGGATCAGGCCACGGCCGCCTTCGCGTTGTGGTTGAACGAGCCAACCTCGCGCTCTGAGAGCGAGCTGCTTGGCGGGTGCTCCTCGAGCGTCGCGAGGCTGCGGTGGATGTCGGCCAGCAGCAGGTCGGCCATGTCGCGGCTGAAGCCGTGGCGCACGAGGATCCGCTGGATCGCGAGCTCCTCGAGGTGCGGCGGCAGCGTGTAGGCCGGCACCAGCCAGCCGTGGGCGCGCAGGCGGTCGGCCACGTCGAACAGGTTGAAGGCGTGCTCGACGCCGTCGGTCAGCTTCCACGACACCGCGGCGATGCCCCTGTCGGGGTCGCCGGCGTGGACGAGCTCGAAGGGGCCGAGCTTGGCGATCTCGTGCGCCAGGTAGGCGCAGGTCTCATACGTGGCGCCGTGTACGCGGGTGTAGCCCTCGCGGCCGAGGCGGATGAAGTCGTAGTACTGGGTGACGACCTGGCCGCCGGGGCGGGAGAAGTTGAGGTTGAACGTCGGCATCTCGCCGCCGAGGTAGTTGACGTTGAAGATCATCCGCTCGGGCATGTCTTGCTTTTCGCGCCATACAGCCCAGCCGCAGCCCAGCGGCGCGAGGCCGGTCTTGTGCCCGGAGGCGTTGATCGACTTCACGCGCTCGATGCGGAAATCCCACTCCAGGTCGGGGGCCGTAAAGGGCGCCAGCAGCGCGCCGCTGGCGCCGTCGACGTGCAGGGGGATGTCGAGGCCGCGCTCGGCCTGCAGCCCGTCGAGCGCCGCGGCGATCCCGGCGACGTCCTCGAACAGGCCGGTGAACGTCTGGCCGAGCGTGGCGAGCACCATGATCGTGTTCTCGTCGCACCGTTCCAGGCACTGCTCGCGTTCCATCAGGTAACGCCCCGCGTCCATCGGCACCTCGCGGATCTCCACGTCGAAGTAGCGCGCGAACTTCTCCCAACACACCTGCACCGGCCCGCACACGAAGTTGGGCTTGTCGGTCGACTTGCCTGCGGTTTCGCGGCGCTCGCGCCAGCGGAACTTCGCCGCCAGGCCCGCCAGCATCGCCGCCTCGCTGGAGCCCGTGGTCGAGGTGCCGAGCGTGGTGCCCGGGTGCGGGGAGTGCCATAGATCGGCGAGCATCCTCACGCAGCGGGTCTCCAGCTCCGCTGTCTGGGGGTACTCGTCCTTATCGACGATGTTCTTGTCGAAGGACTCCGCCAGCAGCTTCAGCACCTCGGGCTCGGCCCAAGTGGTGCAGAAGGTCGCGAGGTTCATACGCGCCACGCCGTCCAGCAGCAGCTCGTCGTGTACGAGCGCATACGCCAGCCGGGGGTCGCTCTCGCGGGCCGGGAAGCGGTGCTTCGGTGCACCTTTGCGGGCCATCAGCGACTCATAGGGATCCTCCTCGTCGGTCTGCGCGCGGGAGTGGGGGTGCTCGCTCATACGGGGCTCCTTGAGGTAGGTGGTACCCGAAGGATGGCGGATCGCGGCGTTCATGTCAGTTGAACGCAAGTCGCGACCAACGGGCGATTGTGGGTGCCCTGGGCGCACCCCATCATCGCTTGCCATACACACCGGGCCCGGGGGCAGCAAAGGGCTCCGGATGGAACTAGGGAACGGGAATGTCCAAACCAAGGATGGGAGGTGCCTCAGTGGTCACCAAGGATATGCACGCTCGCGAGAGCGGCCACATCGGCCTACGCGCTCGTACGACACTCGATGAGTCGCCCGAGGCGATGCGCCAGGTGCGCCTCGCGATCGCACGGGCGAAGGAGGGCGACCGCGAGGCACTGCGGCTGCTGTACGTGCGCTACTCCGACAACGTGTACGGCTACGTACGCTCGATCGTGCGTGACGAGAAGGAGGCCGAAGACCTCACCCAGCACGTCTTCCTGAAGTTGATCACGGTGATCGGCAAGTACGACGACCGCGGCATCCCCTTCTCGGGCTGGCTGCTGCGGATGGCGCGCAACGTCGCGCTCGACCACCTCCGCCGGCGCCGGGCCACCCCGGCAGAGGAGGTATACGGCGCGGACGTACACGCCGACGAGGCGACGCTCGACCGCGCGCGCACGCTGCGCACGGCGCTCGACTCGCTGCCTGAGGAGCAGCGCGACGTGGTGGTGATGCGCCACGTGATCGGGCTCACGCCGCCGGAGATCGCCGAGCGGATGGGCCGCTCGGAGAGCTCGATCCACGGTCTGCACCACCGCGGCCGTCGCGCGCTGCAGCTGGAGCTGACCCGGCTTGACTGCGCTCCCGCAACGGCCCTCGTCGCCAGCTGAGGTCACGACATGTCGAGTGCAACAGCGACCCACGATCCCGCTCTCTGCGAGCAGGTCCCGTTCACGCGCATGGACTGCGCCGACCCCGCACTGCTGGAGGAGCTACTGGGGGCGGTGCGCGAAGTGGCCGAGCATGGAGCGTTCACCCTCGGTCACCACGTGGAGGAGTTCGAGCGGGAGTTCGCCGCCTACTGCGAGAGCGATTTCGCCGTCGGCGTCTCCTCGGGCACCGAGGCGCTGGTGCTCTCACTGCGGGCGCTTCAGATCGGACCGGGCGATGAGGTGGTGGTGCCGGCCAACTCGTTCATCGCCACCGCCGAGGCGGTCTCCGCGGTGGGCGCCGTGCCGGTGCCGGTCGACGTCGACCCCGACTCCCACCTGCTCACTGCCGAGCTGGTCGCAGCCAGCCTCGGCCCGCGCGTGCGCTGCGTGATCCCGGTGCACCTGTACGGGGCGACCGTCGACATGGACCCGATCCTCGAGCTGGCCCGCGAAGCGGGGATCCACGTGCTCGAGGACGCCTGCCAGGCGCACGGCGCGCGCTACCGCGGCCGGCGCGTGGGCACGCTCGGGGCGCTCGGCTGCTTCAGCTTCTATCCCGCCAAGAACCTCGGCGCGTGGGGCGACGGCGGCGCCGTCGTGACCTCGCGCCCGGAGCTGGCCGACCGTGTGCGGCTGCTGCGCGCGCACGGCGAGCGCCCCCGCTACCACCACCGCCTGGTCGGCTCCACCGCGCGGCTGGATGCCCTGCAGGCGGCGGTGCTGCGACGCAAGCTCACGCGCCTGGACGGCTGGAACGACGAGCGCCGCTGGCTCGCCGCGGAGTTGCGCGCGCGGATCACGACCGCGGGGCTGCGGGCCACGGGGGCGGCGCATCGAGCCGCGGTGGGAGCGCGGATCACCGAAGCGTGGGAGGGGCGGGCAGGGGTATCGGCCCCCGCTCGCCTGCCGCTCCCCGGGGCGGGGGTGATCGATCCGGTCCGCCCACCGTTCCTCGGGGCCGACCACGTCCACCACCTGTTCGTGGTGCGCTGCGAGCAGCGCGACGCCCTGCGCCGGCACCTCGCCGAGCGGGGCGTGGCGACGGGCGTGCACTACCCGGTGCCGATCCATCGCACCGCGGCCTATGCCGACCTCGGCTTTGCCCGTGGGAGCCTGCCGGTGAGCGAGGCGCTGGCGGAGCGGATCTGCTCGCTGCCGATGTTCCCGGGGATGAGCGCGGCCGAGCTGCAGCAGGTGGCGAAGGCGCTCGCGAGCTTCACGGCCACCGTTGCGTCGACACCGCATGCGGTGAGCGTCCCGTGACTCTTGGACTCTTTCAAAAGACGGCGTGGCGCGCCGGCGTTGATTCACACATGGACGTGACGCGGAGCAGGAGCTGGATCTCGACACCCGCAGGGGGTCGCTGAGCAATGCTCGGCAATTGGGGGGCGCCCGCCGGCGTAGCGCCAGGGCCGGGGCGGATCGTGCCTCGGTCCACCGCGCCGGTCGGCGTGGCGGTTGTGGGCTGCGGCTACTGGGGCCCCAACCTGGCCCGCAACGTGGTCGAGCACCCCGAGCTGCGGTTGCAGGCGCTGTGCGACCGCGACCCCGTGCAGTTGCAGGCGCTGGCCGCGCGCCACATCCACGCCCGCGCGCTCGCCGACCTCGACGAAGTTCTGGACGACGACACGGTCGAGGCGGTGGTCGTTGCCACTCCCCCGCGGACCCACCACGAGCTCGTCAAACGGGCGCTGCTGGCGGGCAAGCACGTGCTCGTCGAGAAGCCGCTCGCCACCATCCTGACCGACGCCTACGAGCTGGCCGATCTGGCGCAGGCGCAGGATCTTGTGTTGATGCCGGGCCACACCTTTGTCTACAGCCCTCCGGTCAACGCCGTGCGCGAGCTGATTCGCAACGGGACCGTTGGCGACATCCACTTCATCACCTCCTCGCGGATGAACCTCGGCAAGTACCAGAGCGATGGGGTCGTCTGCGACCTCGCGCCGCACGACCTCTCGATCCTCATGTATTGGCTCGGGGAGCCCGTCGTGGAGGTGGCGGCGTCGGGGAGCAGCGTGTTCGCCGACGGGGTGCCGGAGACCGCGTTCCTGACGCTCACGTTCGCGGGCGGCACCACCGCCAACGTACAGCTCTCCTGGTTGGCGCCGCGCAAGGTGCGCCAGATGATCGTGGTGGGCAGCAAGCGCATGGTGCAGTACGACGACACCGCCTCCGACGAGCCGGTGCGCGTGTACGACCGGGGAATGGACGTGCAGCCCGCCGCCAACTTCGGCGAGCACCAGCTGACCTACCGCACCGGCGACATCGTGATCCCGCGCGTGCAACCCCAGGAGCCGCTGCGCCTGGAGCTCGAGGACTTCGCCCGCGCGATCCGCACGGGCAAGGAGCCCCGCTCCAACGTCGCGCTCGGCATCGACATCGTCGCGGCCGTCGAGATGGCGGAAGCCTCGATGCGCGACAACGGCGTGCCCGTCGGGTTCGAGCCGCGGCTGCAGCCGGCGGCCGCGTAGGCCTCAGCGTCCTGCGCGAGAACCGACCCTCGCCATCCGTTTGATCGACGTGCTCACCAAGGCGGTCAAGGGAGTCGCCGTAGTTCCCGAACACGCCGCATGGACGGGACCGTGGCTGAGCGCGACACGCACGCCCTCCCTGCAGCGAGTGGCCAACCGGCCGATCGTCTGCCACGTGCTCGACGCGCTGCTGGCGGCCGGCATCGTCGATGTCGCCGTCGTGGCGCCGAGCGATGTGACGGCGGAGATCGCCGAGTGCATCTCGCGTGAGGGGCCGGTGGGCGTCGCCGTCCACAATCTCGTGGCCGACCGGCTCGGCGAGGGCGACGCCGCGCTGCTCGCCGCCGCGGAGTTCGTCGGGGAGGATCCCTGTGTCCTGCACCGTGCCAACGGACTGCTGGGGCAGGCGCTGCTCCCTCACATCGAGCGGCGCGACCGTGAGGGCGTGGATGCGCTGCTGCTCGTCGAGCCTGGTGGGTGCGATGCTCCGCGACTCAGGTTGGTGCCTCCGGCATCGCCGCCTCCCCTCGGCGCCGACTCGCTACTCGCGAGCCCCGGCTTCGCGGGCGTGTGCCTGCTCGGTGCCGGCGCGCTGGCGCGTCTGGCGAGTCCGCAGTGCACCGCACGGCTGCGTGACTTCGCGGCTCTGGCTCAGCAACTGGCGCACGACGGTGGGCGAGCGCAGGTGCAGGTCGCACGCGGGTGGCGGCACTTCGCCGGCGAGGCCCTCGATCTGCTCGATATGAACCGGACGATTTTGGAGTCGCTCGGCTTGGAGACGACCCCAAGCGCCTACGACGGCAACCGCTTCGAGGGGCCCGTCGCGATCCATCCCACCGCGTGCGTGAGCGCGAGCGTGATCGTGGGGCCGGTGATGATCGGCGCCGGCTCGCTGATCACCGACTCCTACATCGGCCCGCACACCTCGATCGGCGAGCGTGTGCGCATCGATGGGGCGGAGCTCGAGCGCTCGATCGTGCTCGACGACGCCAGCGTGCTGCACGTCGGGGGGCGCCTCGTGGCCAGCATCGTCGGCCGCCACGCGCGGGTCTTCCGCGACTTCTCGATACCGCGTGCGCTGCGGCTGCAGGTCGGCGACGGCGACGAGGTGGCGCTGTGCTGATGAAACTCGCCACGGCGCCGGTCGCGGCTCGACCGGCCGGCCACTCCACCACCGGCGGGCGTGAAGGCAACGCCGCGAGCACCCGGCCGGTTGCCGTCGTCGGTGCGTCGGGGGCGCTCGGGTTCGGACTGGCCGTCCGACTCGGGCAGGCGGGTACGCCGGTGGTGATCGGCTCGCGCGATCCCGTGCGCGCGGCGGACACCGTGGAGCGCGCACGCCGGGTCGCGCCGGGCGGCTCATTCAGCGGCCGCGAGAACACGAGCGCCGTGCGCGACGCGGGCGCGGTGATCCTGAGCGTCCCACTGCACAGCCAGCCCGAAATACTGGACGCGTTGCGGGAGGCGCTGCGGCCCGGACAGTTGCTGATCGATGCCACCGTGCCGCTGGCGGCGGTTGTGAACGGGTATCCGACGCGGACGCTCGGCCTGTGGCAGGGCTCGGCCGCTCAGCAGGCGCTGGAGATGGTGCCCGCCGGCGTGCGCGTGGTCTCCGCGCTGCACACCGTCTGCGCCGGCTCCCTGTGCGACCTCGACCATCCCCTGGACCAGGACGTGCTGCTGTGTGGCGATTCGCGTGCGGACAAGCGCGAGGCGGCGGCACTGATCGAGCGGATCGAGGGTTTGCGCTGTGTGGACTGTGGCCCGCTTGAGATGGCACGGGTCACCGAGTCGCTCACCGCGCTTTTGATCGCCGTGAAGGCCCACCACGGGGCCCACTACCCGGGGATTCGCCTCACCGGCCTGCCCGATGCGCTGTGGGAGTGACAGCCCCGAGCCTGCGCGCGACGACCTCGCGTGAGGTTGCGGCCCACTCACACCCCCCCACGATTTGAGCGAGACACAACCTTGTCCATACGCGTAGGTATCGATCTCGTGTCCGTCGACACCGTGACGGAGTCGATTCGCAATCACGGCGAGCGCTACCTCAAGCGCATCTACACCGATACCGAGCTGCACGACTGCGGGGGGGCCGAGGGTCCCACCCCGGAGCGCCTGGCCGCGCGGTTCGCGGCGAAGGAGGCGACCCTGAAGGTGCTCCGCCCCGCGGAGGAGGCGATCCCGTGGCGCGACATCGAGGTGGTGCGCCATCCCTCCGGGTGGGTCGAGCTGAAGCTCAGCGGCCGCGCCGCGGTCTCGGCGGCCGCCCAGGGCTTGGGCGATTTCGCTCTCAGCATGTCCCACGAGGCGGGCTACGCCACGGCCGTGGTGGCGGCCGGCGGGACGTAAAAAAAACGCCTATCGCATCTCGTTGATTCACGTATGACCGACGAAATCCGCAAGATCATCAATGACCACGGCCACCTGCCGGTCGACGTGGACTCGCTCGCGAGCGACGCCGATCTCTACCAGGCGGGCCTGAGCTCCCACGCGAGTGTCAACATGATGCTCGCCCTCGAGGACCACTTCGACATCGAGTTTCCCGACAGCATGCTCACGCCCGGCGTGTTCGCAAGCATCGCCTCGATCGAGGCGGCCGTGAGCGAGCTGCGGCCAGTGGCGAGGCAGTCGTGAGCGTCACCGTCGACCGCGACCAGGCCTTCCTGGACGCCGTCCGTCACGTGGCTGACGAGTACGCCGCGCCGCATGCCGACGAGGTCGATCGCCAGGCGCGCTTCCCGGCCGAGACGATCGACGCGCTGCGCGCCGAGCAGGCGCTGTCGGCCTTCGTCCCGACCGAGCTCGGCGGCGGGGGCGTGCGCTTGGAGACGATCGCCGCCGCCTGCTTCGAGCTGGGGCGCCGCTGCGGCTCGAGCGCAATGGTCTTCGCGATGCACCAGATCCAAGCCGTGACGATGGTGCGCCACCTCGAGGAGTCGCCCTGGCTGGAGGAGTACCTCGCGCGCCTGGCCGCCGAGCAGCGCCTGATCGCGTCGGTGACCTCGGAGATCGGCACCGGCGGGGACATGGGGCGCTCGATCGCCGCCGTCACACCCGCCGCGGACGGCGGCTGCACATTTGAGAAGCAGGCGCCGACGGTCAGCTACGGCAGCCATGCCGACGACCTGTTCGTGACGCTGCGCCGTGGCCCGGACACCGAGCAGAGCGATCAGGTGGTGGCGCTCGTCCACCGCGAGCAGGTCACGCTCGAGCAGACCGGCACCTGGGATCCACTGGGGATGCGCGGCACCTGCTCCCCCGGATACGTGGTGCGCGCCACATTCTCCCCGGAGCAGATCCTGCCCACGCCGTTCCCCCGCGTGATGGCGGAGTCGCTGGTGCCGGTGACCCACATCCTCTGGTCGCACCTGTGGCTGGGCATCGCCACCGACGCCTTCGACCGCGCGCGTGCGTTCGTGCGCGCCGCTGCCAAGCGCACGCCGGGCGAGACACCCCCGGTGGCCCTGCGTCTCTCGCATCTGATGAGCGAGCTCTCGCTGCTACGCGCCGAGGTTGGCTCGGCCTTGACGGAATTCGTCGAGGTCGCCGACGAGCCCGGACGCGAGCGCCTCTCGACGATGGCCTGCGCGCTGCGCTTCAACAACCTGAAGATCGCCGCCTCCGAGCAGGCTCCGCGGGTGTGCCAAAGCGCGCTCGGGGTGTGCGGGATCGTGGGCTTCAAGAACGACACGCCATTCAGCGTGGGGCGCCATCTGCGCGACACGATGTCCGCCTGCCTGATGATCGCCAACGAGCGCATCCACCAAACCAACGCCAGCCTGCTGCTGATCGCCAAGGACGTCTGATGCCCACTGCCACTCGCCCGGCCGGCCCGGATCAGGCGGAGCTGCTGCGGGAGCTCCTCGATCGCCGTCTGCTGATCGCAAGCGGCGTGCCCGGCGTGTACGGTCGCGGCGGAGACTTCGAGCAGGTGCGCGAGGGAGTCGCCGCCCTGGTCACCCGCGCCGCGCTGGCCGAAGAACCCGAGCAGCTGCGCTTCCCGCCGATCCTGCCACGCCGCGATCTGGAGCGGATCGAGTACCTGAAGTCCTTTCCCCACCTCGCCGGCAGCATCTTCGCCTTCGAGGGCACCGAAGCGCAGGCCGCCGAGCAGTACGGGCGCGCCTGCTGCCACGAGGACTGGAGCGAGTTCCAGGAGATGACCGAGCTCGTGCTGACCCCCGCCGCCTGTTATCCGGTGTATCCCGCGATCGCGGCGCGCGGCGCGCTGCCCGCCGGCGGGGTGACGGTCGACGCCGGGGGCGCCTACGTCTTCCGCCGCGAGCCCTCCGAGGATCCGGCGCGGCTACAGATGTTCCACCAGCGCGAGATCGTGCGCCTCGGCGAGCCGCACATCGTGCAGGCGTGGCGCGACGCCTGGCGCGAGCGGGCGCTTGAGCTGCTGGGCGGCATCGGCCTCGAGGTCGAGCTCGATCTCGCCTCCGACCCGTTCTTCGGCCGCAGCGGCCGGATGCTCACCGCCAGCCAACGCCAGCAGGAGCTGAAGTTCGAGGTGCTCACGCCGATCGCCGGCCCCGAGCCGACGGCCGTGGCGTCGTTCAACTACCACCAGGACCACTTCGCCTCGGTGTACGGCCTGCGCTGCGCGGACGGCGAGCCTGCCCACACGGCCTGTCTCGGCTTCGGTCTCGAGCGGATCACGATCGCCCTACTCGCCACCCACGGGTTCGACATCCACGCCTGGCCCGCCGAGGTGGGCGAGCGGCTATGGGAGCGATGACTCGACCCGCCGCGGGCTTGACGACCGCTCCCGCCGCGGTCCCCGTCCCAGGTTCGATGGCCGCTTGCGCCGCCGACCCAGCTACGGGCTCGACTACTGCGCCCGCCGCGCACCCCGCCGCGGAGTTCGTAAGCCTCCTGGGACTCGATCCCGCCACCTACCGCCGCCACGCGCTGCACCAGCCGGGGCGCACCTACGGGGAAACCAACTGCTACACCGACATCCTGATCGAGCTGCTCCACGCCCGCGGCGCGGAGCCGCTGGCGGCGCTGGGCTGCACCGTGCGGATGGACCTCGAGGGCGACCAGTGGACGTTCTTCAAGCCGTTCCCCGAGGACCTCGAGCTGCTGTACGGGATCGACGTGCACGAGATGCAGCCCTACCGGCCGCTGGCCGAGCAGGCGCTCGAGCAGATCGCCGGGGGCCGTACGCTGATCGTCGAGCTGGACTCCTGGTACCTGCCGGACACGCTCGCGACCACCTATCGCTCCGAGCACGTCAAGAGCTCGGTCGTGGTCGAGGGCATCGACCCGCCGGGCGAACGGCTGCGCTACTTCCACGGCACCGGGCTGTACGAGCTGGCAGGCGAGGACTACCGAGGCGCGCTGCGCCTCGGGAGGGCCTTCTCGGAGGACGTCCTACCGCCGTACACCGAGCTCGTGCGCTTCGACGCCGGCCCCTGCCTGCACGGTGAGCAGCTGCGCGAGGCCGCGCGCGTGCTGCTGCGCCGGCATCTCGCCCACCGTCCATCGACCAACCCGTTCGTGCGCTTCGCCGCCCAGCTGGAGCGCGACCTGCCGCGCCTGCTGGAGGGTGACGCCGGCGACTACCACGCCTACGCGTTCGCCACGGTGCGGATGGCCGGCTCCGCGTTCGAGGTCGCCGCCTCGCAGGCGCAGTGGCTGCTGGAGGACGCCGCCGGCCCGGCGTCCGCGGCGCTGATGCGGATCGTCGAGGGCTGCAAGGCCCTCTCGTTCAAGCTCGCGCGCCGCCGCGCCTTCGAGCCAGAGCCGGCGCTGTCCACGCCGGCCGCGGCGTGGGACGAGGCGATGGGGCTGCTCGATGCCGCGCTCGCCTGAGGCGCAGCTCGCACCGATCGGGAGCTCCCATGCTCGCGTAGACGGCGAGCAGGCACGCGCGCTGTCGGCGGGATGGCGCGTCCGCGTGGATGGCCACGAGTCGCGGGCGCTGTCCGCGGGCTGGGAGGCCGCATGCGCGCCGGCGGATCGGGACTGCGCGGTGGAGGATCTGGATGGCCTGAGCTGGATCCCCGCGCGTGTCCCCGGCACCGCGGCCGGGGCGCTGGGCGATGCGGGGGAGTGGCGGCCGGGCGAACCTCACGACTTCGATCAGGAGGAGTGGTGGTTTCGCACAAGCTTCGACGCCGAGCCGGCCACGCCGGGCGAAGAGGTGGTGCTGTGCCTGGATGGGGTCGCGACGGTCGCCGAGGTGTACCTCAATGGCGAGCGCCTGCTCGCGAGCGACTCGATGTTCGCGGCCCACACACTTCCGCTCGGGGAGCACCTGAGCACCGCCTCCGGTGGCGGCACCACCCGCAACGAGCTGGCGATCCGCTGCCGCGCGCTCACGCCGCTGCTCGGGGAGAGTCGCCGCCCGCGCGCGCGCTGGCGCACGCGGCTGGTGCCCGAGCGCAACCTGCGCTTCTTTCGCACGATGCTGCTCGGCCGTGCTCCGGGCTTCGCGCCCGGGCCGGCCGTCGTCGGCCCCTGGCGGGCCGTGCGCCTGGAGCGCCGCCGGCGGGTGGCGGTCGAGGAGCTGACGCTGCGCCCACGGCTCGACGGCGAGCGCGGCGTGCTGTCGGTGGCGGTGCGCTTGCGCCCGCTCGACGGGGCGCGGCTGGACTCGGTCGAGGTCGAGCTGACCCAGTCCTCCGGACCGTGTGCCAACCCATCGGGTACGCACCGCGCCGAGCTCGCGCTGAGTGGCCCCCCGGAGGAGCCCACCGCGCGGGGCGAGCTGGTCGTGCCCGCGGTCGCGCGGTGGTGGCCGCACACCCACGGCGAGCCCGCCCTGCACGGCGTGCGGCTGCTGGTTGGCACCGCACAGGCACAGATCGCGATCGACGCGGGTCGGATCGGCTTTCGCGAGCTCGCCTTCGGGGCGACGCCGGCCCACGAGGTCGAACGCGATGGCCTCGACCTGCACGTCAACGGCGTGCGGGTGTTCGCACGCGGCGCGGTGTGGACGCCGATCGACCCGGTCGGCATGGCGCCTTCCGAGCGCGATCTGCGCGCGGCGCTCGCCCAGGTGCGCGAGGCGGGGATGAACATGCTGCGCGTGCCCGGCACCGGCGCATATGAGACGAGCACGTTCCACGATCTCTGCGACGAGCTGGGGATCCTCGTATGGCAGGACTTCATGTTCGCCAACTTCGACTACCCGATCGCGCACGAGCCGTTTCATGCCTCCGTCACTCGCGAGGCCGCCGCGGTGCTGAGCGCCCTGTGCGGGCGTCCGAGCCTCGCGGTGGTGTGCGGCAACAGCGAAGTCGAGCAGCAGGTGGCGATGCTCGGGCAGGATCCCGCGCTGGGGCGTGGCGAGCTGTTCGGCGAGCTGCTGCCGCGCCTGGTGCGGGAGAGGGTGGACGCCGTCTACGTACCTTCGGCTCCCTGCGGCGGTGAGCTGCCGTTCCGGCCCGATCGCGGGATCGCCAACTACTACGGCGTGGGCGGCTACCGCCGTCCGCTCGAGGACGCCCGCCGCGCGGGGGTGCGCTTCGCGGCCGAGTGCCTGGCTTTCTCCAACGTGCCGTTCGACGGCCCCACCGAGCCGGTCCCCCAGGACGTGGGCACGGATTGGGACTTCGCCGACGTCCGCGACCACTACCTCGGGGTGCTGTTCGACCTCGACCCGATCGCACTGCGGGCGGGCGACCCCGAGCGCTACCTCGAGCTCGCGCGTGCCACCACCGGCGAGGTGATGGCGGAGGTGTTCGGCGAGTGGCGGCGTGCCGCCTCGCCCTGCGGCGGCGGGCTGGTGCTGTGGCTGCGCGACCTGCTGCCGGGCGCCGGCTGGGGCGTGATCGACCACCGCGGCATCCCGAAGCCGGCGTTCCACCACCTCAAGCGCGCGCTTGCCCCGGTGGCCGTGTGGACGGTCGACGAGGGTCTGGGCGGCGTGGTCGCCCACGTGGCCAACGACGGCCCGGAGCCGTTGCGCGCGTCGCTGCGGGTGGCGCTCTATCGCGAGGGCGAGCTGCGCATCGAGCAGGCCGTGACCTCGGTCGAGCTCCAGGCGCACAGCCAGGGCGAGTGGAACGTCGAGACAGTGCTCGGCCACTTCGTCGACGCCGCGTGGGCCTACCGTTTCGGCCCGCCTGCGCAGGACGCGATCGTGGTCAGCCTCGAGTGCGACGGCGGTACCGAGGCGGCCCCGCGGACACTCTGCCAGGCGGTTCGCTTCCCCGCCGCGCGCCCGCTCGAGCGTGAGTCGCCCGCGCAGTTGGGCCTCGTCGTCGAGACGACGACGCTCCCGGATGGCAACGTCCGGCTGGCGTTGCGCAGCCGGCGGCTGGCCTACGGCGTGCGCGTCGACGCGCCGGGATTTCTGCCGAGCGACGACGGCTTCTTCATCGAGCCGGGGGGCGAGCGCGAGGTGATCCTGCGTGTGACTGACGCGCAGAGCTCACTGGATGGTGGCAAGCTCACCGCGCTGAACATGCACGACTGTCTGGAGCTTGCATGAGCGCACCAGCGGCACCGCGACCGATGTACCTGCAGAGCCCGGGGGCGTCGCCGGTATTCGCCGTCCTGCACGGAGCTGCGCATCCGCGGCGACAGACCGCGGTGTTGATCTGCCCGCCGTTCGGCTGGGAGGATATGTGCTGCTACCGCATTCGTCGCGAATGGGCCGAACACCTCGCACGCGCCGGGCATACGACGCTGCGCATCGATCTCCCCGGCAGTGGCGACAGCGCGGGCTCTCCTACCGACCCCGGTCAGCTGGAGGCCTGGACCCGGGCCGTGGACGGTGCGGCGCAGTGGCTGCGCCAGGCTGCACACGCCAGGCAGGTGGCGGCCATCGGCATCAGCCTCGGTGGGTTGGTGTCGTGCCGTGCCGCGCTGCAAGGCGCCCCGATCGATGAGCTGGTGCTGTGGTCGGTCCCCGCTCGTGGTCGCACGTTCCTGCGCGAGCTGCGTGCCTTCTCGGCGTTCGAGGTCGCGAACATCCCCGATGCCGGGGAGGGCGCCTCCGGTGAGCGCGTACCGGACCCTGAGCCCGCCGACGATGGGACGCTGGCGACCAACGGCTACCTGATGAGCGCCGAGACGGTGCTTGCGTTGCGAGGTCTCGACCTCGCCCAGGTGGAGCCCTCGGCGCCGAGGGTGCGGCGAGCGCTGCTGCTGGGGCGCGATGGGATGAAGGTCGCCAAGGCCCTGCCGGAAGCTCTCACGAGCGCCGGCGCCGAGGTGACCGTCGCCGACGGACCGGGCTATGGCGCGATGATGGTCGAGCCGCAGGACGCCCGCACACCGATCGAGGTGATCGAGCGCGTGAGCTCGTGGCTGGAGGAGGGAGAGCCGCGTGGTGAGGTCTTCAGCTCGGAGGCGGAGCCCGAGGATGGGCGGGTGCACCCAGTCGCGCACCCGGCGGCACGGAGCGAGGTGACTGACCACGACGAGATCGTGATTCACCATGCCGGCGTCGCGCTGCGAGAACGCCCGGTGTTCCTCGACGGACCCGACGGGCCGCTGTTCGGGGTACTCGCCGAGCCGCTCGGCGCCCGTAGGGAGCTGACCGCGCTGCTGCTGAACGCGGGGCCTCAGCGTCGGATCGGACCCAACCGGATGTGGGTGGAAATCGCCCGTCGCTGGGCCACGGCCGGCGTGCCGACACTGAGGCTGGACGCGGTCGGGATCGGCGACTCCGATGGCGATGCCACCATGCTCGCGCGGGTCGCGGAGTTCTACAGGCCGACGTACGCCGAGCAGGCCCACGCCGCGCTCGAGGCACTCGTCGAGCGCGGGCTGCCGCCGCGCTTTGTGATGGTCGGCCTATGCGCCGGGGCCTACTGGTCGGTGCAGACCGCTCTCGCCGACGAGCGGGTGGCGGCCGTGATCATGCTCAACCCGCGCACGCTGGTTTTCGACGAGTGGCGGCATACGGCCAGGCGCACGCGCCAGCTCAGAGAAAAGGCCCTGCGGGCTGCCACATGGCGCAAGGTGCTCCGCGGCGAGATCAAGGTCGCCAAGCATCTGGAAACGGGGCGCACGCTCGTCGGGCGGGCAGCGAGCGCACCGGCCCGCGCGCGCAAGCGGATCGCCGCACCGCTGCGCGGCAAGCGGGCTGCGCCCGCGCCGGTGCGCGAGCCGATCGAGGAGCTGTTCGACACGCTGCTCGAGCGCGGCCAGCGCGGCCTGTTGCTGTTCACGGGCAAGGAGGTGCTGCGCCGGGAGCTGACCCAGAATGGCGTGCTCGACCGGATCGAGCGCTGGTCGAACCTGGAGCTGGCGATCCGGGGAACCTCCGCCGACACGCACACACTCACCCCGGTGTGGCTGCAGCGGCAGGTTCACGCGCTCGTCGACCGGGCGCTCGAGGACGAGTTGGCGCGCCTGCCCGGCGCGTCGCATGTCTCGCCCGAGGCGTCACATGTCCTGCCGGAGGCGTCGCACGTCCCGCCGGAGGCGTCGCATGTATGACTACGTGATCGTGGGCGGGGGCTCCGCGGGGTGCGTGCTCGCCAGCCGCCTCAGCGAAGACCCGGATGTTCAGGTGCTGCTGCTCGAGGCGGGACCGGCTGACACGAACGAGAACATTCACGTCCCGCTCGGCTATCTGAAGCTCGGGCACGAGCTCGATTGGGGCTACGACGCCGCCCCCGAGCAGCAGTGCGATGGCCGGCGGGTGCGCCTGCCGCGCGGCAGGGTTCTGGGCGGGTCGTCCTCCACCAACGCGATGATCTATATGCGCGGCAGCGCACACGACTACGACGAATGGCGCGTCACGGGCTGGTCGTGGGCAGAGCTGCTGCCCTACTTCCTGAAGGCCGAGGACAACGAGCGCGGGGCCTCACAGTGGCACGGCGAAGGAGGGCCGCTCTCGGTGAGCGAGCCGCGGTCGGTGAACGCGGTGTCGCGCGCATTTGTGGATGCCGGGGTGCAGGCCGGCCTCGCCCGCAATGAGGACTTCAACGGCGCCGCACAGGACGGGGTGGGCACCTTTCAGCTGACCCAGCGTGACGGGATGCGCGCGAGTGCGGCGGTCGCCTACCTGCACCCGGCCATGCACCGCCCCAACCTGACCGTGATGACGCACACGCACGTGCAGCGGGTGCTGTTCGATGGCACGCGTGCGGTCGGTGTACAGGCGAGCCGTCTCGGTCAGGTGCAGGCGTTGAGGGCCGAGCGCGAGGTGATCCTGTGCGCGGGCGCCTACAACTCGCCGCAGCTGCTGATGCTCTCAGGTGTCGGGCCGGCCGCACAGCTGGGCAGGCACGAGATAGAGGTGCTGCTCGACTGCCCCGCCGTGGGCGAGAACCTCTCAGACCATGCCGCCACGGAGCTCCTGTGGACGACGCCCGAGCCGGAGGATCGCTCCAGCCGGCGGCGCTGGCGGAGTACGAAACTGCTGCTGGCGACGCAGACCGGCGCGTTCGGGTCGGGTCTCGCGGAGGCAGGTGGTTTCGCACGCGTCGCAGCTGATGCGCCGGCGCCCGATACCCAGTTGCATTGCGTGGCGGTGCAGTTCCCCGGCGAGGGCACGAGCGATCCCGAAGCGCACGGCGCGTGGGTGTCGCCCTGTCTGTTGACTCCGGACAGCAGAGGCTCGGTGCGACTGACCTCGGGCGATCCAACCGCCAAGCCGATCGTGCACAACGCGTTCTACACGGCGGGCGACGATCTGCAGCGGATGGTCGCGGCCCTGCGGATGGCGCTCGAAGATCTGTGCCCAGCCCGCCCTGAGGCCCTACTGTGCAGAGCCGTTCACGATGCCCGACGGAGACACCGAGGATGCGCTGCGCGCACACATCGCGCGCACGACGTTCGCCTTCTACCACCCGGTTGGCACCTGCCGGATGGGCGAGGACGCGGATGCGGTCGTGGACGAGCGACTGCGCGTAAACGGCCTTGAGCAACTGCGGGTCATCGACGCGTCGGTGATGCCCGCCGTTCCCCGCGGAAACACCAACGCGCCGACGATCGCACTCGCCGAGCGCGCCGCCGATCTGATCCGCCACGGCAGGGCACTCGAGTGCGTGTGACTGTCCCACCCGAACCGCCTGTGAACAGCCGGACCCCGTATGCGCTCGCCGGACGGACGAAGCGGCGCCTGTTGGCGCTGATTCCGCCCAAACCGGGGTCGGAGGCCTGGCTGAAGCAGCACGGCATGCTGGTAGTCGGTCGCCATTCGTACACCCCACCGTCCTGTGTGCGCGTCTTCGCCGGCGACTCCGCGCGGGTGAAAATCGGTGACTACTGCTCGCTGGCCACCGGCGTCGAGATCATGCCCGGCGGCAACCATCGAACCGACACGGTCACCACCTACAACATGCGCCAGCGGCTCGTGCCCGACAACCGGGAGCGCGTCGGCGAGCCGTGGTCGAAAGGCGACGTCGAGATCGGAAGCGATGTGTGGATCGGCCGGGGCGCCAAGATCCTCGGTGGGGTTGCCATCGGCGACGGCGCGGTCGTGGCGGCGTGGTCGGTCGTGACCAAGAGCGTCCCCCCCTACACGATCGTGGCGGGTGTTCCGGCGCGGCCCGTGCGCCAGCGCTTCTCGGCGGAGATTGTCGAGCGCCTGCTGCGAATTCGCTGGTGGGAGTGGGAGGACGCCGTCGTGCTCGAGCGCATCGACGAGCTGACTGGCGACGATCTCGAGGCCTTCACGCAGAAGTACGATTTGCCGCCAGGCTGAGGGCCGGTGGCGCATCGAGGGCGTGCATCAGCTCTTGTCGAGCTCGCGATAGGCCGCGAGGAGCTTCTCGGCCTGCGTGGGCCACAGCAGTTCCATGCCCCGCGCCCGCGCGCGGTCGGCGCTCGCACGCCAGACGTCGGGCGAGCTCAGCAGCTCGATCAGCGGGGCGAGGAACGCCTCGGCCGAATCCTCCTCCACCGTGACGAGCGCACCCCCGCCCGTCACCCGCGTCTCGCGTAGAGCGGTCGCCACGACCGGGAGCCCGACAACCAGGTACTCGCGGATCTTCACCATCGTCGAGCCGTTGTTGACGTCGGTCGCGGGCGCCGTATCGAGGCCCACGTGCGCCGACGCCAGCAGTGCCGGCACCTGCTCGTAGGGGACCCATCCGGTGATCGTGACGCGGTCGGCGACGTCGAGCTGCTCGGCGCGTTCTTCCACCGCTCGGCGCCGTGGCCCGTCGCCGACGACCAGCAGCTCCACGTCGACTCCGCCAGCCACGAGTCGCGCGAGGATCTCGACCGTCCGCTCCACACGATCCTGCGCCCCGATCTCGCCGAGGAACACGAGCCGCGCGCGACCGTGGGGGGCGGTCGAGCGATGGTCGGCAAACCACGCGGGAGGACAGTTGCGCACGACCACCACGCGGCGGGCGTCGGCTTCGACGAGCTCGCGCTGGGTGTCGTTGGTCGTGATCGTCAGATCGGCCGCCCGCGCCGACCGCCGGCGCGTCCACGCCAGAATCGACTCGGCGGGGGTTGCCCGCCCAAGCTTGTCGCGCAGCATCCCGGCCGCGTCGTCATGGTGGTCGAAGACACTCGACCAGCCGCGCCGGCGCGCGATTCCAAACAGGGGGAAGAAGAGGTCGGGCGGATTGTGAACATGCAGGGTCCCGCGGCGTTTGCGTGCCAACCGCGGCACCACCGCCGCAGTGATCGTGCAGCACGCGGCGAGATACTCGATCGCGGTGCCCAGCAGCTTGCCCTGACCGTCGATCCTGGCGAAGCGCGTTACGTGCACGCCGCGAATGACCTCGCGCTTGGGACGGTCAGACTGACGCGGGGCCAGAACCTCCACCGACAGACCGGACTCGACGAGGCTCTCGGCCTCCAGCCGGACGCGGGCGTCGCCCGGGTAGGTGTTGTTCTCGAGCACCATCAGCACATCTGGAGAAGCTTGGCCTGGGATGCTCATGGTCTACTCAAAGTCGTCGCGCCGGCGGCGCATCCGAAGGCGCCCGTGCCCGACAAAACGATGTCGCGGCGCTCCAGCTTCCGGCCCACCCTCGGGCGAGTGTAGTGCCCGGCCGACCGACCGAAACAAGACCGCACGAGGAGATGGGGCCACACGACGGGGTCGAGCCGCACGAGGGGATGGGGCCACACGAGGGGGTCGGGCCACACGAGGGGGTGGGGCCGCACAAAAAACGCCTGTCCGAGGCCGTTGATTGAGCACGAAAGCACTCTGCGTCTGCATGGAACGCACGCGGAGGCTTGCCCGATCTGCCATACACAGCCGGAGAAAGGAATTCTAAATGGAGCTCGCACGCGCCATACGCGCACTTGCAAAGCGCCCCTGGCTGGTGGCCGTCGGGGTGCTGATCGCGGCAGCCGCCGCACTGTTCAGCACCTATACGCTGAGTGGCGGCAAACTGAGAGCACGGTCGCTGCAGTACTCCGCCGCGAGCACCCAGGTGATCGTGGACGCGGAAAGGTCGGTGCTGGGCAGCGTCACGCAGTCCTTCGAACCGCTCTCACAACGTGCCTGGGTTTACGCGAACTTCATGACTAGCCCGACGTTCCTGGACGACGTCGGCCAGCACGTGGGCCTGTCCGGCGCTCGGCTCTACGCCGCCGGCCCGCTCACCATCAACGAGCCGCGCATCGAACAGGAGCCCACGGAACTCAAGCGCAACGTCGAGATCACCGGAGAGACCAAGCCCTACCGGTTGAGCTACGAAGCCCAGACGGGGCTGCCGACGATCACGATCAACTCGCAGGCGCCGACGACCGACCAGGCCGTGGCGCTCGCCAACTCCGCCGCCGCCGGCCTGCAGAGCTACGTCTCGCACTCGGAGTTGACCGACGGCATCCCACGAAACTCGCGAGTCGTGATTCGCCAGCTCGGCCCGGCGAGTGGTGCCGTGGTCGATGGCGGCATCAGCAAGGCGCTGGCATTCTTGGTGTTCGTCGGAGTATTCCTGCTGTGGTGCGCGCTCGTGCTCTACGGGGGCAGGTTCCGCCAGGTTTGGCGCGAGAGCGCCACCTCGGAGGTGGAGTTGGACGACGAGTGGAGCGAAGTGGCCGACAGGCGCGAGACCGCCGGACCTGCGCCCGCTCCACACGGCACCTATGCGCTGCATCCCGAGAGCCGTCGGTTCGACGCCATCCCGGGAAGCGACGACGACAGTGCCGCCGTCGCGGTCCCAGCGCAGAGAATCAGGTGGTGAGCACTCTGTGCGCGGC
Source organism: uncultured Solirubrobacterales bacterium (assembly GCA_963814085.1). Lineage (GTDB taxonomy): Bacteria > Actinomycetota > Thermoleophilia > Solirubrobacterales > Solirubrobacteraceae > Palsa-744. The sequence continues at coordinate 645,595 of CAWFBP010000003.1, forward strand.
ATCGAAACGTAGGCCGTAGGCCATGGGCGCAGCAGCCGTCGCGGATCGGCCCGCCGCGCGCTCGCTCGCGCCGCGTCCCAAGGCGACCACGCCACGGGACGCGGCGCCCGGCAAGCGCGACGCCTTCCCCCATACCAAGCGCCCACTGCCATGGGTCCTCGCGGGTTTCCTGGCGATGGTGTTCTTCATCCCGATCGACTCGACCGAACTGAAGGTCAGCCTCGGGGTCGATTCCCACCCCGACCGCCTTGCGGTGCTGGTGCTGGTGTTGGTATGGCTGTGGTTTGGCGGCGATCAGCGCGCCTTCCTGCGCACACGGCGCTCCAAGCTGTTCGTGACCGCGGCCTGCGTTTACCTGACGCTCGCCGTGGCAAGCCTCATATTCGACGCGCCGCGGATCATCAACCTTGGCGACTTCCAGCTCGCCGAGAAGCGCTTTGCCCTGTTGGGGTCGTTCCTGGTCCTCGGGTGGTTCGCACTCACCGCGCTGCGCTTCGAGGACCTGCGGGGCTTCGCCAGCTACCTGATCGGATTGGGCGTGGTGATGTCGATCGGGCTGCTCGTCGAGCGCCACACGGGCTACAACGTCTTCTACGAATGGAGTCGCTCAATTCTCCAGCCGATCGCGAGCGTCGCGCCGTCGCCGACTGACATCCACCCCTCACCCAATATCGAAGAAGGCCGCATCATCGTCGTCGGCCCAACCAAACACGGGCTCGCCGCCACAGCCATGCTCGTGATGGTGATGTCGTTCGCGCTGGTGCGCATCCTGTATGCGACCTCGCGCAGGTCGTGGTGGCTGAACGCAACCGCATTTGCGCTGATGGCGGGGGGGGCCGTGGCGACCGATCGCAAGACCGCGCTGCTGGTCCCCGTCGCGCTGGCGATCTACATGGCGTGCTACCGCCCCCGCCAGATGCTGCGCCTGGCGCCGCTTGGGCTGGTGGCCCTCCTCGGCGTGGCGCACTTCGCCTCCCCGGGAGCGCTGGGGCAGTTTGCGAGCGTCAGCGCAGACGCGCACAGCGGCTCGACCGTCCACCGCGTGGGCGCTTTCAGCGACCTCAGGCCCGACGTGCTCGCACATCCGGCGCTCGGCCGCGGCTACGGCTCGATCAACCCGGACCAGCCGCAGCAGTTCCGGATCAACGACGACCAGTATCTTGACGAACTGTGGCAGGTCGGGTTCCTCGGGCTGATCGCCTTCATGTGGATGATTCTCGCGCCTGTCGTCGTTGCCCGGTCTGCGATCCGCACACGCGGGCCGACGGTCGCCTCACTCGCGCTCGCCGCCTCCGGCGGGTGTGTCGCCTTCTTCGTCGTCAGCGCCCTATTCGATTCGATGGGCTACCCACAGGGGTGCTACATGTTCTTCCTGGTGGCAGCGATGACGGTGATCGCCGCCGCCGGACCGGAGGGGAACGTGGTTCCCTCCCGCGAGCGGGTGCGTCAGCTCCTCAGCAGGAAACCGCGAGCGGTGGCCACTGCGTGACTTCAACCACCGGGTAAGAAGCTCGCCATAGGCGCACGCGTTGTTTTTGTCATGGCATCCCACGCGGTTGAACAGCGCGGCTCCTCGCCCGGCGCTGACATCGATTCGACGGCGACCGACGCGCCCCGAGCATTCGCATCGACCGCGACGGACATCCCGCGCGGTGGCTGGCTGATCGACGCCAGCTGCCGGGCGCTCGACATCGTCGGCTCGGTGGTGCTGCTCGTCCTGATGGCGCCCCTGCTGGGCGCGATCGTCGTGGCAATCCGGCTGGATTCCCCCGGCCGTGCCGTCTTTCGCCAGCAGCGCATCGGGCGCAACCGCAAGCCCTTCACCGTCAACAAGTTTCGCTCGATGTATGACGGCTCCGCACACGATCGACACCGCGAGTTCGTGCTCAGACTGATCAAGGGCGAGTCACCCCATCACGACACCCCCGACCGCGAAACCGCGGCTCAGGATGTGCCCGGTCAGGCGCCGCGGCCCTACTACAAGATGATCGCCGATCCGCGCATTACACGCATGGGCCGCCTGCTCAGGCGCTCGAGCCTCGACGAGCTGCCCCAGCTGTGGAACGTCCTGCGCGGTGACATGTCGCTGGTCGGACCGCGACCGCCGATTCCCTATGAGGTGGAGCACTACCCGCCCGCATGGCTGCACCGCTTCGCGGTCAAGCCGGGGATCACGGGCCTGTGGCAGGTGAACGGCCGCTCCAGTGTCACACTCGAGGAGATGGTGCGCCTCGATGTCGAATACGCACGCCGGCGGACGCTGTGGCTCAACCTGTGGATCCTGATCCGCACGGCGCCCGCGGTGCTGAGCACCAAAGGGGCGTGGTGAGCGGCTGAGCGTGGCCGCTCACCGCTAGCGCAACCCCGGAGGTGAGAGGTATGACGGGCGACGCGCCGTCGAGGGAGGAGCTCCGCACGGGAGAAGAGCCCCGTTCGCCGTGTGAGCTCCAGCCCGAGGAGAAGCCCCAGTCGGGGGATGAGCTCCTGTCGAGGGAGGAGCTCCGCACGGCGGCCGCCAACGGCATCCGCTGGTCGGCCATCTCCCGCCCCACGATCGAGATCGTCCAACTGGGTGGGATCGTCCTTTTGGCGCGTCTGATCGCGCCCGTCGAATTCGGCCGCTACGCGGTGGCCGCCGTCGTCGCGGAAGTCGCAAGCCTGCTCGTCGCGGGAGGGCTGGGGGCCGCGCTCGTCCAGCGCAAGCTGCTGGACCGCGAACACCTGCAGGCCGGAGTGGCGATCGGGCTACTCGGGGGTATCGCGCTGACTGCGCTGATCCTGGCCGCGGCGGGACTGATCGTCGCCCCGATCTTCGGTGCGCGCACCGCCCTGTTCGTGCGGCTGCTGGCGCCGCTGTGCTTTCTCGAAGTGCTGGGCTCCGTGCCGGTGGCGATCCTACGACGGCGGTTGGCCTTTCGGCGCCTGAGCGTCCTCGAAGTGCTCAACAACGTCGTACGCGTAGTCGTGTGCATCGGCCTGGCGCTCTCCGGGCTGAGCGGCGAGGCGCTGGTGCTCGGCCTGGTTGCCGGCTCGCTGGCGGGGGTGATCGGGGCCTGGATCAGCGCCCCGATCCCGCTGCCGCGCCTGCGACTCACGGCCGCGCGCGAGCTGCTGCGCGTCGCCGGGCCGATCTCGCTGGCAACGGTCAGCTGGGTCGGCTTTTACAACGTCGATTACGCGATCGTCGGGGCGCGCCTGGGCCCGTTGGCGACCGGCTATTACTACCGCGCCTACACGCTGGCCGTCGAATACCAGAGCAAGATCAGCCTGCTGATGGGCCAGATCGGCTTTCCGGTGTTGGCGCGCACGCGCGGCAGCGACGAACTCGCCCAGCTGTACCGCCAGATGATCCGCCTGCTGACGATCGTGCTGTTTCCGCTGCTGGTGCTGCTGACGATTGCCGCGCCCGTGGCCGTCCCCTTCATCTTCGGCCCACACTGGAACGCAGCGGTGGTGCCCACGCAGATCCTCGCGCTGGGGGGAGCATCGACGATCATCTTCAGCGCCGTCAAAACCGTGTTCATGGCGAGCGGACGCGTCAGGGTGCTGGTCGGCTTCGGGTGGACGCAGTTTCTCGTGTACGGGCTCAGCGTGTTCCTGGTCGCACCGCTGGGCATCACCGCCGTCGCCATCGATGCCGCGCTGGTGCACGCGCTGTTCGCGATCGTCGCCTACGTCCTGATGCTGCGGGGCTCCACCGAACACCCGCTGCAACGACTGTGGAGCGACATCGCGCCGGCCGCCGTCTCCTGCGTGGGGCTTGTCGCGGTCGCTCTGCCGGTGAGCCTCGCTCTGACCGCCGCCCACCTGCCGGCGGTCCTGTGGCTGGCCGCGCTTGGACTCGTCGCGTTGCCCCCCTACCTGTTGACGCTGCGTATCTGCTTCCCGGCGACGTGGCGCACTCAATGCGCGGCGCTTGAGCTCGTCCTGCCCGGTACCCCGCGGCTGCTCGGCGTGAAGCGACGCCTGGCGGCAGCGGCTGTTCGCTGAGGACCTGTCGCCGCCTACCCGGCGCTAAGTCCACCCCTCGCGTAGGAGTACAAAAGCAGCGACATCATCATGCTCGGCTCGACCGAGCCCTCTGTGTGGATCGGACGCACCGGGCGACGGAGTGTCGGGTGGGCAGGGACTATGGTGGGCGGGTGAGCGATAGATATGTCCCAGCGGCTGGTCGTGCGATGCTCACGCCTCTCTACGACGCCATAAACGCGATTACGATGCGGCAGGGACGATGGCGTCCACGACTCGTCCAGCGAGCGGTCAGCTCTGGCGCTCCGACGCGGATCCTGGATCTCGGTTGTGGTACTGGCGAGATGGCGCTGGCGATCGCTCGTGCTTCTCGGGCCGCGACGCTGATCGGCATCGACGGCGATGCTGAGGTGCTTAGGCGGGCAGCTGCGAAGGCCCGGGCGGAGGGTGTCGAGCTCGAGCTCCACGAGGCGCTAGCCGATCGCATCCCGCTTGCGGACGCGGACGTCGATTGTGTGGTGAGCACGCTGATGTTTCACCATCTGGGACCCGCGGCGAAGCGTGCGGCGCTCGCTGAGGTGCGGCGTGTCCTCGTCCCTGGCGGACGGCTCTTGGTGTGTGACGTAGGCCGCGCCAGCGATCCGATAATGCGTGCTGCGTTCTTTGCCGTGCAGCTACTCGATGGGTTTGAAAACACCCGCGAGCATGCGCGAGGCGCACTTCCCGACATTGTGTCCCACGCTGGATTCTCGGCCGTCACCGTGTTCGGCCGATACCGCACCGGCGGGGGCACGCTCGACCTGATCGAAGCGCTGCGTTAGTGTCCCGAGTCGGAAATTCGGTGAGCGCAACGTTTGTGGGAGGTCTACTAGACCCTATCGGCGGTGAGCACGGCGCACAGCTGTTTTTCCCAGACGACTTTCGTGCGCAGCCCAGCCCTCGTCAGCCAGGCGAACTGGTCGACGACGAGGTCGGGTTCGTCGTAGCCGACGTCGCCACCGGACAGCTTGTGTCCCACGCGCCGGACGATCTTCCGCGCCGTGCCTGTGACGCCGTCGTCGCGCAGCGAGCGGCCCAACCGTCCCGCCGTCGACTTTGGCCCGGGTGCGGCGGGATCGCTGACAGAGTCTCCGAGCACGAAACGGCCGGCCGGGGCGAGCACATCGCGGATCCTCGCGAAGAGGTCCGCCTTGCCGGAGCTGTTGAGATGGTGGACCGCAAGTACGGAGACGACCAGATCGAACGGCCCGGGTGGAAGGGGGTCCTCCAGGCGGCTGCGCACAAGCGTCGTCTGCTCGTGCGGCAGCGAGTTCGCCGCCGCGTCCAACATCGCCTGATTCGCGTCGATTCCGACGATGCTCGCGCTCCTATGCACAGACAGCAGCCGGCGGGCCGTCTCCCCGGTTCCGGTCCCAAGGTCGAGAATACGCGCGACGTGGCGGTCGCGGGTGGCGTTCACGACCTCGTCGTGCAATTCCTCGTAGATGGGGCCTATGGCGGCTGTGAAGGCCGGGTAGGTGCGAGGGTCCCAACCCTCGGCGGTTGACGGATGGCTTGGGGCTGCCAACTCGATCGGAGTGAGGGACTCGGCCACACCCACATCGTGACACGTGCACGCTTCGATCTCGACACCGCTATGAACATTCTAATCTCGGCTTTTTGGCCTGGGTGGCCAATCTTGGATCAAAGCTCGGCGGCCGGATCGTCGGGGTCGACCGGTGCTCAACCCCCGTAGCGAAACGGCAACTCGGAGGCGATCTCGCTGAGGCGGGGGGCGGAGGCGTCGCGCTGGGAGGGAACCAGCTCCGCCGTCGGAAGCGGCCATTCGATCGCGACCTCGGGGTCGTTGTAGGCGATCCCGCGCTCGGTCTCGTCGGCGTAGTAGTTGCTCTGCTTGTACATCACGTCGGCGATCTCGCTGAGCACGCAGAAGCCGTGGGCGAAACCGATCGGGCAGTAGAGGATGTGCATGTTCTCCTCGGTAAGTTCGAAACCCTCCCACTGACCGAAGGTGGGCGAGCCCGCGCGCACATCGACCAGCACGTCGTAGATCGCGCCGCGGCCGGCCCGCACGAGCTTGGCGGCGCCCTGGCCGATTTGGAAGTGCATGCCACGGACGATGCCGTGCCGTGAACGCGAGTGATTGTCCTGCAGCATCTCCTCGGCGATGCCCAGCTCGACGAAGATCGAGCGGCGGTAGGTCTCCACGAAGAAGCCGCGCTCGTCGCCCAAGACCTTCGGGGCGATCAGGATCGGGCCGTCCAGACGAGTGGCGAGACGTTGCATTGGCGTGTTCCTCCGGTCGATTTTGGGTGTGGGACAGACAGTGAGGTGCGGGAAGGCTATGACCCCTCCAGCCGGAACGCCATCGCCTTGCCGCGGGTCTGGGAAGGCTACGACGTTGCCAGCCGGGAAGCTATGGCCTCGCCGGGTCTGGAAAGGCTATGGCCTCGACAGCCGGAGCTATGGCTTCGCCAGGCCGGCCCGACCCATGTAGTCGACCAGCGCCTCGCGCCAGGGACGCAGCGGCGCGAGCCCCAGCGAGTCGGCGCGCGAGCACTCGAGCACGCCGTTCAACGGGCGATCGACGCCGCCCGGCGGGATTTCCGTGGTGCTCGCCTGGATCGGCACGTCGATGCCGGCCTCCTGCATGATCGCGGTCGTGAACTCGTGCCACGAGCAGGCGCCCGTCGCGGTGAGGTGCAGCACGCCGGCGGCGCCGGCGTTCACGGCGTCGAGGATCGCCCGAGCGAGGTCGGCGGTGAAGGTCGGCTGCAGGCGCTGGTCGGCGACGACGCTCAACGCGGGTGGGTGGGCATCGGGTGGGTGGGCAACCAATCCACGAGCGCGAGCAAGCATGCGCTGGACGAAGTTGCCACCCTTGCTGGCGCTACCGTGCAGGCCGTAGAGGCCGGCGCTGCGCACCACCAGGGCATCGCGGCCGTAGGCGAGCGCTGCGTACTCGCCGCCGAGCTTCGTCAACGCGTATATCGAGCGCGGCGATGGGCTGTCGTGCTCGGCGTAGGGCTCCTCGCGCCGGCCGTCGAAGACGTAGTTGGTCGAGAGATGAACGAGGCGCGCACCGTGACTCGCCAGCTCCCGAACCGCCTTCACGTTGGCCGCCCAGGCGGCGTCCGGCTCGCGCTCGCACGTATCGACGTTGTGGAACGCCGCGCAGTTGAACACGATCTCGGGCTGGGTTTCCTCAAAGGCGCGTCCCACCGCCGAGTCGTCGGTGATGTCGAGCTCGGCGTGCGAGTACGCGCGCGCCGAGTCGCCCAGCAGCGACTTCAGATCGCTGGCGAGCTGGCCCCCACCCCCCGTGATCAGCGCTTTCAAAGTACCTCGGCGAAGGCGTCCAGCACCGGCTTGACGGCGTGCAGCAGCTCCAACCAGCGGATGTTGTAGCAGCGCGGGTCGGTGAGGCCCGCGAGGTCATCGCCCTCGATCCGCGCGAGCAGGTCGCTGACTGCCTCGAGTACCGACCGTCGGGGGATGAAACCGAGCGTCGTCGAGAGCTTGGCGTTGGCGCACTCGTAGTCGCGCGTCAGCTTGGGGGCGGGGAACTCCTCGAGCTCCACCGGGCGTCCGGTGAGCTGCACCGAGCCGGCGACGATCATCGCGAGCTCACGGATCTGGTAGTTGGAGTGCACGACGTTGAAGATCTCGCCATGCACCTTCTCCGCGGGCGCCTCGTAGGCGGCGATCATCGCGTCCGCGCAGTCGCGGATGTCCACCAGCGGGCGCCACATCCAGCCGCCGCCGTGCAGTTTCAGCGACCCCGACAGCAGCGCGTCCTTCACGAAGGTGTTGACCACCAGGTCGAACCTCATGCGGGGGCTCCAACCGTAGACGGTGCCGTTGCGCAGGATCACGGGGCAGAGGCCCTCGGCGCCGAGCGCGATCAGCTTCTCCTCGCCGTAGCGCTTGGAGGTCGCGTAGGCGGCGCGTGGCTGGATGTCGGCGTCCTCGGCGTGCATCCCCGGCGGCAGGCCGTCGTAGAGTGAGCAGGAGGAGGCGAACACGTAGCGCTCGATGCCGCGCTCCAGGCAGGTCTGTGCCAGTGTCTCGGTCGCGATCGCGTTCATCTGCCAGTTGGCCTCGGGGTTGAACTCGGCGGTCGGATCGTTGCTCAAGCCGGACAGGTTGATCACGCCGTCGACTCCCTCCAGCGCCTCCGCGGGGACGTCCCGCACGTCCGCAACCAGGAGGTCGATACGGTCGCGCACGTCCGCCAGCGAGTCATCGCCGAAGAACAGCCGGTCGAGCACGCGCACCCGGTACCCGCGGTCGAGCAGCTTCGGCACGAGCACGCTGCCGATGTAGCCGGCGCCGCCTGCCACGAGGATCGTCTGGTCGGGGCGTGGGGCCTCGTGTGCGAGTCCGTTGCAGCGCTCGCCCGTGGGCCGCTCGACGTGGTTTGCGCCGTCGCTCGTCCTCGAGCCCGACCCGTTGTGTGTGGAATGCGATTCGTTGTTTGTCATCGCCGGACAAAACGAATCGGAAAGTGGCCTTCTTGCGCCCGAGCATCAGGCTGCGGATGCTGAGCTTCGGGAGAGGCGGTTGGCTCGGTGAGGCGGTTGGCTCTGCCGATGCGCCCGAGGCCCGCCCACCCAAGGCCTGCCCACCCACAACCCCGGGGATCGGAGAGGATCGAGGCTCAGCGCTTGGTCTTGCGCTGCCGCCGGCGGCCGTGCGGACCGACACCGAGCACGCCCCAGCCGCGTGCGCGCAACCGCTTCAGCGCGCGCTCGGGCTCAGTGGTCGCCAGGTAACTCGGGTCTTCCGTTGACCTGTGCTCCCAGCGTTGGCCCGCGGGTGCCGCGACTGGACCGAGCAGTGCCTGATCGAGGCTGTAGACCGCATAGCCGAAGCCCTCCAGCATCGACGTCACGGGCGTGGGCGGCTCGTCGAACTCCTCGAAGACGATGTCGCGGATACGCCGCTCCTCCAGCAGCCGGGTCGCGCCGCGGAGCACCTCGAGCTCATAGCCCTCGACGTCGAGCTTCATGACGCCGATGCGCACGTCTGCGACCGCCTCGTCCAGCGTGAGCACGGGAACCATGATCGACTCGACGACCGCATAGCCCTGGGTGCCTCCGGCCATCGACGCGGTCCCGGAGTTCGACGCGAACGCCTCGTTCATCGCCAGATCCGCGACCCCCGCGCTCGAAGATGCGCCCTGATTGCGCAGCTCGATGACAGCGGTGTCCTCCGCGGCACTCCAACGAGACGCATTCTCGGACAGCAACCGGAAGACCTCGGGGTGGGGCTCGAAGGCGATCACACGACCGGCGCTCCCCAAGGCCGCGGACAGGACGCTCGTCATCTGCCCGATGTTGGCTCCCACATCCAGCGCCAGCTCGCCCTCCTCGACAAGTCGCCAAAGCGCCTCACACACCGGCAGGTCAAAGACGCCACGCCGTGCCCAGCAGAGCCCGGTCTTCTCGTTGGCGCGGAAGCGGAGCGGGTGCCCCCAGGGAAGCGTGATCTCGTCGTACTCGCCCGACAATCGCCGCTGATGAAGAGGCAGCAGCGCCCGTCGCACGATCTGTGTTGGGCGCAGCACGAAGTACGGTTTGTTCAGCCTTCGCTGCAGCCGCGGTACGAGTGCGGCATTGCCGGTGGCCGGCGAGGACTGACGGGTATCGGCACGCTCCGTCATGCCGTGCTCCCGAGGGGGTGGTTGCCCACCCGTCTTGTGTATCGAAACACGACGGGAGCATAACCATAAAAATGGGCGACAATGGCTTGACTGTCACGCAAACGTCGGTCAGTAGCCACCTCCGTCCGGCAAAAGAAGGCGCGGCCCGCTTCGTTGATTGGCCAGAGTGCCGCTTTCCACCCTTGAGAGCCGTGCGACACGGGATCACAGCGGGTCCGAGGCCCTCGCGGACCTCGCGATCGTGATCGTCTCCACCAACGAGTCCCACTGGCTGGAGCGTTGTCTGTCCACCGTGTTCGAACACGCCGGGGGCGCCTCACTTGACGTGATCGTCGTCGACAACGCCTCGACCGACGGCACACGCGAGTTCGTGGAGTCGCGCTTTCCACAGGCGCGGGTGGTGAGCTCCCCCAACCGAGGCTTCGCTCATGGCAACAACCGGGGCCTGGAACAGGCGCACGCACGCTACTCGCTGCTGCTCAACCCCGACACCGAAGTGATCGACGGGACGTTCGGCGAGCTGATTCGGCTGCTCGACGCGCGGCCTGAGGTTGGCGTGGTCGGCGTGTGTCAGGTCAAGGGGGACGGGACGCTGTGTCGATCGATCCACCGCTTTCCCACCCTGACCCGCGCGCTCGGCGAGGCGTTGGTCTCCGAGCGCTGGCCGATCCATCCGGCGTGGGCGGGTGAGCGCGAGCTCAACCCGGCCGCTTATGAGCACGAGCGCGAGTGCGATTGGCCGACGGGCTCCTTCATGCTCGTGCGCCGCGAGGCCCTTCTGAGCGTTGGGTTGCTCGACGAGCGCTTCTTCCTGCAGTGCGAGGAGCCCGACCTCTGCCTGCGCGTAAAACGCGCCGGGTGGCAGGTCCGCTACCTCCCCCAGATGACCATCGTTCACCACGCCGAGAAGGCCGGGGTGCAACCGCGGATGGTCGCCCAGGACACCTACGCGCGCAAGCAGTACGCACGTAAGCATTTCAGCAGGGCCTACGGCGACCTGTACCTCGTAGCGCGCGGAGTGCGCCATCTGGTGCGCTCCGTCGGGAGGGGTGGCGGGGTCGATAAGACAGCCCGCCGCGAGGGCGCGCGGCGGGCTCTGCTCACGTTGACGGGGCGTATCGAACCCCCGTTCGGCTCTCCGCCGGTGACCGCGATCGAGCCGTCCAAAGAAGCTCGGCCCACCGCCTGACGCCTCCTCTCGTGGCGCGCACTGCCCAGGAGGCGCAGCGCGCTGACGCGTCCTACTGTGGCGTACTGCCAGATAGTCGTGGCGTACTGCCAGAGGTCGCACTGCCAGCGGCCGCCATAGGTTCAGCGCGCAAGCCCAAAGAGGTGAGCGCGCAGGTTCAGCGCGCGCCGGCTGACGCGACCTGCTCGTAGACATCGAGCAGCTGACGTCCTGCCACCGCCCAGGTGAGCGTGGGCGCTGCGGCCAGGCAGGCGGCGCGCATTTCGGCGAGCCGGGTACGGTTCTCGTGAAGCAGGGTCAGATGCTGTGTGAGAGCGTCGACGTCGCCGACGGCGTGGACGAGCGAGTCACGTTCGTGCACGCAGAGCTCGGTGCAGGCGTCGGAGACAAGCGGCACGCAGCCGCTGCCGATCGCCTCTGTGCATACCAGGCCGAAGCCCTCCTCGATGCTGGGAAGCAGCAGGATGTCGCTGTTGCGCATCAGCTCGGGAACGTCGTCGCGGTGGCCGAGCACTTGGACGCTGGGATGAGCCAGCATCTCGGCGAGGCGCTCTTCGTAGGCGGGCAGGAACTCCCCGGCAATGCGGAACGTCCCGGTCTGGCTGGCGGGGGAGCGCAGCCAGGCTTCGAGCGCGTAGTGCACGCCCTTGCGCACGGCGCACACTCCGACGAACAGGGCATTGAGCCCAGCTCTCTCGTCGCGGTCATCGTCCAGGGCGTTGGGTCCTGTGCCCCGTTGGCGATCCCCCGCGGGGGGGACCTCGCGCGCGTTCTCATCGCGATCGCCGAGCGCCGGAAAGTAGAGCCCCTCGTCGTACCCGTAGATGTGGCGCACCAAGCGCTCGGACTCGAAGCCTTCCTCGCGGAAGGTGCGCACGACGAAGTCGGAGGGGCAGAGCAGGTAGTCGGCCAGGCTGTATTCCGCTTCCTCCTTGGCGAGCTTGCCCGAGTTGTAGGCGTGCTCCTGGTCCGCCGGCAACACCACGCCGAGGCGCTCGCACTCCTGGGCGACAGCTTCCATGGCGAATCGGGTGTGCGCATTGGGCCGCTCGACGACCGTCGCGATGCCGAGGCGCTTGGCTGTCCGCAGCGTCTCGAGACCCGCCAGCGGCCACGTGTGGACGACGTCGACGCTCCCGCTGAGCTTGGGTAGCGCGTGCGCCACGATACGGTCATGAAGCGTCAGCGCTCGGAGGGTGCCGAGCGCCCGGTAGGGGATGCGCCACCGACCTCGCGCCAGGGTCGTCCGCGTCTGGATGCTCGCCGGCAGGGGCCGGTGGACGGCTCCTGTGTAGACCGTCAGATCGCCGCCGGCCTCTGCCACGCCGGCAGCCTCCCACCAGGCGGTCATGCAAATCCGGTCGGCGCCGATCTTGTGAGGAAAGCTGTGAAGGATTCGGGCACCCACGGGTCCTATTTAAACGGGCCGGCTCGGAAGGATCTTCTGTCTGGGGCGTCAGCGTCACAAGTCGTTACCGGAGATCGCTTGGCGGCCACGTGGGATCCGCGGGGCGCTCGCGCGAGCGGCTGAGCAGCCACCGCAAGTCGTCGCGACAGCGCCCGTTCTATTGAAGACCGGCACTGCTTCGTCCCACGACCCGGGGGAGGCGAGCAGGCGGCGATGGTGATGACGGTAGACGGGCAGAGCAACCGCGATGACGATAGAGCCGACGGAGCAACGCTTGATGACGATAGATCCGGTGGAGTACGACCTCGAAGCGCCGCGCAAGCGTATTGGGGTGATCGCCGCGCCAGCCGACCACGGCCCGCCGGCCACACCTCTCCATGGGGCCGATCCTGGCCCGCGGGCGACGGCTGGCACGCGGCTGTATCCCGACCAGGAGCGGTTGCTCGCGGCGCTCGAGCGCGCATTTCCGGTCAACTTCGTGCAGGTGAACGCAGTCGATCCGGACGAGGTGGATGGCCTCCTCGTCCTCGGCTCGGCGCCGCCGCCCGATTCGCGCGAGACCCTCCCGCGGCTGGTGTTGCCCCGTGGCTGTGGGTTCGGCGGCCAACTGGATGGCTCCGCGGTCGCCTCCGGCGAGACCACCCCGGTCGCCTTGGCCGACGAGTCCGTTCTCGCCCGCCCCCTCCGTGGGCGGGCCATTCCCGAGAGCGCAGTCGCGGAGGAACCGGCGCTGGCCCACTCCGGGGGCGTGCTGGCCCGGGCGCATGGCCGGCCCGTCTGGTGGCAGCTCGGGGGGGACGCGACCGCGGCGCTGAGCGTGAGCGCCTACCCGCTCGCCGGGCTGCGTGAAGGAGAGGCGCTGCGTGACCACCTGCGGGTCGGCCGCTTCATGGGGCTGCTGCCGCTGGTGCACTTCCTCGGACTGGTACTCGGGGCCGAGGGCTGGCGAGCTCCGCCGCTGCGAGCGGCGTTTGTGATCGACGACCCCAACCTCCATTGGCCGTCATACGGGTTTCTGAAGTACGGAGAGCTGGTTGCGCACGCCGAGCGGCACGGCTATCACGTGGCGCTTGCGACGGTCCCGATCGATGGCTGGCGCGTGGATCGGCGGGCCGCGTCGCTGCTGGCGGGCCACCCATCGGCGCTCTCGCTGGTGATGCACGGCAACGACCACGTCACGAGCGAGCTGGCCCGCCTGAGCAGCGACGCGCAGGCTCAGCCGGTGATCGCGCAGGCGCTGCGGCGGGTCGCCGCGCTGGAGCGCCGCTCCGGGGTGCCGGTCGACCGTGTGATGACGCCCCCGCATGGTGCCTGCTCGGAGGCCGCGCTGCGGGCGATGTTCAGGTTGGGGATCGAGGCGGTGTCCGTCGCCCCCATCTACCCCCGGCACGCGGGCATGCCCGCTTCGACGCCGCTCGCCGGATGGCACCCCGCGGAACTGGTGGCGGGCGGCCTATCGGTGCTTCCACGCCACCCGCTCGACGCTTCCAGGGAGGAACTTGCGTTGCGGGCCATGCTCGGCCAGCCCTTGATTCTCTACGGGCACCACGAGGACTTCGCGGATGGTCTCGACCTCCTCGCGCGGGCCGCGAGCGAGATTGACCGTCTCGGGGAAGTCCAGTGGGGGCCCCTTGGCAGGATCGCCCGCGGCAGCTACGCCACGCGGCGGCTGGGGGAAACACTGCTGGTGAGGATGCACGCGCGGCGGATCGCGGTGGAGGTGCCCGCCGGTGTGCGCACGCTGCGGGTTCTGCTGCAGGAGCCGGTCGGCGGAGCCGCCGGGCATCGGCTGACACACGCCGGCGGATCGGTGGGTATCGCCTTCAGGGGCGGTGTGGGAGCCTCGGAGCCGCTGGCGATCGATGGGCTGACCCGGATCGACCTGACGCTGGCGGCCGATCGGCCGCTGAGTCCGGCGGAGGTCCCCGCCCCCAGCGCCAGGCTGTGGCCGTGGATCCGGCGCGCCCTGGCGGAGGGACAAGACCGCGTGGAGGCTCTGCGTTAGCAGCGCCGGCAGGCCCGGAGGCTGCGCCAGCCAGCAGTGACCGGCAGGCCCCGGAGGGTCGGGTCGACGACACAAGTTGGCGTCGGCGAGGGGCGTTGATTGAGGCAATGACGCAGCGGCTGCTCGTGATCTCGCCGGTCCGCAACGAGGCCGCACACCTCGAGCTGGTGGCCGACGCCGTGGCGCGCCAGACGCGACCCCCGGATCAATGGGTGCTCGTCGATGACGGCTCCACCGACGGCACACCCGAGATCCTCGGGAGGCTGGCCGAGCGGATCGGTTGCTTGAAGATCGTCAACGTCGCCGAGCAGCCGGCCGGCCGCGTAAAGGACCGGCTGGCCACGGCCGCCGCGCCGCGGACGTTCAACGTCGGACTGGAAAGTGTGGAGTGGCGATCCTTCACGCACATCGCCAAGCTCGACGGCGACATCGAGCTGCCACCACACTACTTCGAGCGCCTGCTGGCCGAGTTCGAGCAAGATCCCGAGCTGGGCATGGCGGGGGGGGTGTGGGCCGAGCCTGACCCCTACGGCGAGGGCGACGAAGAGGGCTGGAGAGTGCAGCCGATTCCCGTGGAGCATCACGTGATGGGATCTCTGAAGTGCTACTCGCTCGCGTGCTTTCAGGCGATCGGCGGGATCCCGGAGCGGCTCGGGTGGGACACGATCGACCAGACGTATGCCCGGATGCGGGGATTTCGCACACGCTCGTTCCCCGCGCTGGTCGCCCACCACCACCGTCCCTGGGGCAGCGCCGACGGCACCCTCAGGGGTCGCGCGCGCCACGGCCAGTGCGCTTACATCGTCCACTTCACGCTGCCGTGGGTGACGCTGCGGGCGTTCAAGGTGGCGCGTGAACGACCGCGCGGGCTGTCGGGTGCGGCGTTCCTGTATGGCTACACCCGCTCCGCCGTCCGCCGCGTCCCGCGGGTGGAGGACAGGGAGTTCCGCGGCTTCGTCCGACGTGAGCTGCGCGAGCGCGCGCGGCGTGAGCTCTCGGGGCGCGCGCGCCGGGGCCGAGGGCTCGTCCCTGTCCCCGGCAGCGGGCGCTGAGGACGGACATGTGCGGGATCGCCGGCATCGCGCGGGCCTCGGGTGCTCCCGTGGAGCGCGAGACGCTCGAGCGGATGTGCGAGGCGCAGGCGCACCGCGGGCCGGACGCCCGTGGCCTGCATTGCGATGACGGGATCGGGCTCGGCATCCAGCGCCTGCGCGTGATCGACCTCGTCACCGGCGACCAGCCGGTGCACAACGAGGATCGCACGGTGACCGTGGTGCTGAACGGCGAGATCTACAACTTCCGCGAGCTGCGCCGCCGGCTGAGCGGGAATGGGCATCGGCTCGCCACCGAGGGCGACACCGAGGTGATCGTCCACCTCTATGAGGAGCTTGGGCCGGCATGCGTGCGCGAGCTGCACGGGATGTTCGCGTTCGCCCTGTGGGACAGCCGCAGGCGCCAGTTGCTGCTGGCGCGCGACCGGGTTGGCAAGAAGCCGCTGTTCTACTGCGAGCGCCCGGGCGCGCTCAGCTTCGCTTCGGAGCTGCGGGCGTTGATGCAGGATCCGGAGGTCCCGCGCGAGATCGACCACCAGGCGCTCGACGCGTACCTGGCCTACGGCTGCGTGCCGGCGCCGATGAGCGCGTTCGCGGGGGTGCGCAAGCTGATGCCGGCCAGCACCCTCACCTATCGCGACGGAGCGGCGCGGATCGAGCGCTACTGGCGTCTTGACTACGCTCGCAAGCGGGCTCACGCTCCGGCGCGAGAGGTGGAGGAGGAGATTCGCGCGTCGATACGCCGGGCGGTGCGAAGTCGGATGGTGGCCGACGTGCCGATGGGGGCGTTCCTCTCGGGCGGCATCGACTCCTCGGCGGTGGTGGCGGCGATGGCCGAGAACTCCTCGGAGCCGATCAAGACGTTCTCGATCGGGTTCGAGGACGAGCGCTTCAACGAGCTGCCTCAGGCAAGGTTGATTGCCCGGAAGTTCGCCACCGACCACCACGAGCTGGTGGTACGCCCCGACGCGGTGGAGCTGCTGCCGAAGGTGGTTCGCCAATACGGTGAGCCGTTCGCCGACCACTCGGCGATGCCCGCGTTCTATCTGTCGCGCTTCGCGCGCGAGCACGTGACGGTGGCGCTCAACGGAGACGGCGGCGACGAGAGCTTCGCGGGCTACGAGCGCTACACCACCAACCTTGCGCTCGCGGAGCTCGACCGGCTGCCGCTTGCGCTGCGGCATGCCGCAGCAGCCGCCGCGCGCCGGGCGCCGCTCGGCGGCGATCAACGCCGGCTGCGCAGCAGGCTCGGGCGGTTCGCGATCGCCGGCGGGCTGGACCGGGAGAGCCGCTATGTCGCGGCGCGGTCGATGTTCACCGCCGCCGAGCGCGCCCGGCTGTACACACCCGAGTACGCCGCCATGCTCGGTGTTTCGCGCGCCGCCGAGCCGCTGCTCGAGCCCTGGCGCTCCTCGACGGCCTCCGATCTTCTGGATCAGTTCCTCGACGTCGATGTGAACAGCTATCTGCCCGACGATCTGCTGGCGAAGATCGACATCGCGACGATGGCTTACTCCCTGGAGGGCCGCTCGCCGCTGCTCGACCACGAGCTGATGGAGCTTGCGGCCTCGCTGCCTGCGGAGCTGAAGGCCGTGCGCGGACAGCGCAAGCGCATCCTGCGCTCCGCCCTGCGGGGCTGGATCCCGGACGAGATCCTCGACGGCCCCAAGCGGGGCTTCCGGCTGCCGGTGGCGCGCTGGCTGCGCGAGGATCTGCGCGGATACGCGCGCGAGGTGCTGCTCGATCCCGGCGCCACGTCGCGGGGCTGGTGCGAGCAGGGCGAGGTGTGCGGGCTGCTGGATGAGCACGCCGCCGGCACACACGACCATGGGCGCGGTATCTGGACGCTGTTGATACTCGAGCTGTGGTACCGGGAGATGGCTGGAGTCCCGCGGCCGCAGGAGCTCGCCTCCGTCGCGGTTTCATGATGAGCGACGAGGTTCCGGAAAAGATGGTGCAAGTCATCAACGCAGCGAAGGCGTTTCCAAATCGGTGAGCCGGTCAGGTCACTAGCCCCGTCGGAGGCGGAGGTGGTTCACCGACCTGGCGTGGGGGAGGACTCGGTTCGGCGCCGTCTGTGCCGTGCTGGTTTCGGAACAGACAGAGGACCTTGCCCGCAGGTCGCGCGGCACTTGGCGCAAGCAGTCCCAGCCAACCCTCTGCCGAGATCTGCTCACCGACAAGCTGGTAGGCGCGCCATCCGCGGCGACCAGGAGTGGGTGGCTCGAGTCCGACTACCGCGAGCTTCTCGTCCGTGGAGAGGTCGGCGACCTCGACGTCAACCCGCCATGTCCACAGCTCACGTGGCATTTGTGCGAGGGGCGGAATGGCGCGCTCGGCAAGATGTCGATACCACTCGGCCCACGCGGTTTCCTCGCTGTCCGCCAGATAGAGGGCGTCCACCACGTCTCCGCGCTGCCAGCGGTTGTCCGGCGGTGGGTCGCGCTCGGGCAGTGGCGGTGATCCTGGATAGGTGTGCTTGACCCAGCGTCCGCGCACCGCGACCGCTGTGACGTCGAGCGCCACGTCAGCTTGCGCCTGGGTCCTCGATGCCAGAGATCAGGCGCGCGACCGAGCGATAGTCGCCTTTAGCGATGCGGTCGATTGGCTTGTCGTCGTCGAGCGCGGGAACAGGCTTGCTGAGCCAGACGGGGATGTAGGCCGGGCGAATCACTCGCGCGAGGCGTTCGACTAGCGATGAGAGCTCGGCCAGTCGCTCAGCTCGGGCCCCGCTCGGCGTGCTTCTGCGAGCGAGCCATTCCCGCACTGTGCTTGGGGCTGCGCCGGTCGCGCGCGCGATCTCACGGTCGGAGAGGTGGCCGGTGTCGTGTACGTGGATTGCCTCTTCGGCATATGCGAGTGCCACACCCACAGCCTAGCACGTCGGCGCTAAACCGACAAGATTCTGGCGAGCTCAGAACAGGCGCCCAAGCGGTCTTTTAGCCTGTCCCCCGATCACAACAGATCATTCTTCGGCTTCTTCGATCGAGATGGCTTCGAGATTGTCATCCCAGTAGTTGCCTTCGAACTTCATCGTCGCCCCGTAGGGGTTGGTCTCGCCGTTGCCCAAGATCTGACTCGAACCCCCGGAGGGCATGAAGCCGTGTGAATCGGCGCCTTCGACGTAGGGCCCCGAGCAGATGGGTATCCCGTCGACGGGCTGCACGATCGGCGTGGTCAGGCAGCGAGCGAAGCGGTTGTGGTTGATGATCGTCGAGCCCGTCCCGACCTGGCCGTTGGAGTGCCCGCACAGCTGGAACATCTGCCCCGCCCCCGACAGGAAGTCGTCTTCGAAGGTCACGTGGGTGTCGCACGCGATCCCGTTGTCTTCGTCGAAGATCTCGGCCGTCTCGTCGTCGGGCACGAACATCGTGCTTCCCTTCACGATCGCCGTGCCCTGCATCATGTAGATGTTCTCTCGATGCAGTTCGCTGCTCTCCGGTTCTTTGCCCTCCCACTGACTGGCGTCCATGTAGCTGTCGGTGATTTCAACCTTCCCCAGCCCGTTCAAGCACTCCCCGCAATCTTCGAAGCGGTCGTTCTTGGCGACGATGTCCGACCCCGACGAGTTGAACCAAATATCCTTTTCGACCGATTCGGTCGGGCTGGGGGAGCGGAAGGTCGAGTTCTCGACCGTCAGGGTGGCGCTGGCTTCCATTTTGAGCGCGGGCCCTTCCTGCAGGCATCCACATTCGCCCTTGATCAGGAAGCAGTCTTTGTTCAGCGTGAGTTTGCTCGCGTCGGTCGATATGCCGCCACCGTTGCGCTCGGCGATGTTGAGCTTGAGCTCTTTGCCTTCGATCGTCGCGCCTTCGGATAGGGGTTCGGTGTTTGCGTTCCATTCGGGCAGCGAGGAGCATTCGGTTTTCCCGCTCGTTTCTGCCACGCCGGTGTTTTTGGGGCCGGGATAGCTGCACGCTTCAAAGCGCGACGTGCCTTCCGATTCGGGATCCTCGAAGCAGCCCGTGGGCGTGCCCGATTGCGATTGCGCCGTCACGACGCTCGTCGCTTCGGAGGTGGCTTCGCCTGAGCCTCCGGCGTTGGTCGCCTTCACCACGACCCGGATCGTGTGCCCCACATCGCTCGAAGTCAGCGCGCGCGTGCCGGTCGTCGCGCCGCCGATTGCCGTGCAGCTCTTGGCGCCCGAGGCTTTGCAGGACTCCCACTGATACGCATAGGAGGTGGGATCCCCCGACCACGTTCCGGTGCTTGCCTGCAGCGTTTCGCCTTCGGCGGCCGACCCGGCGATCGCCGGCGCCGCCGTGTTCTTCGGGGCCGGCGGCTCAACCGTTCCGGTCGCCGCCGAGGTGGCTTCGTTGTGACCGTCCGCGTTGCTCGCCGTCACCACCACGCGGATCGTGCTTTCGACGTCGCTTGCGGTGAGCTTGTAGCTCGAGGCGGTTGCCCCGCTGATACTCAGACAGCCCATGCCGAGGGCGTAGCAGTCCTCCCACTGGTAGGTGTAGGAGGTGGGGTTCCCCGTCCACGTCCCGGTGCCGGCTTGCAGCGTTTCGCCCTCGACGTGCTCTCCGCTGATCGTGGGGAGCACGGTGTTGGTCGGGGCCGGCGGCGGCGGAGGGGGAGTTTCGGCGGTGACTTCCGCTGTGGCGGGCGAATTGGCTTCGTTGTGTCCGCCGGCGTTGCTCGCTGTCACCGCGACGCGCAACTCGTGCCGGACATCGCTCGATACCAGCTTGTAACTGGAGGATGTCTCCTCGCTCAGATTTGAGCACGCCACGCCCGCGGTGTTGCAGATCTTCCACTGGTAGGCGTAGGAGGTGGGGTGCCCCGTCCACTTCCCGGTGCTGGCTTTCAAAGTTTGGTCCTCGACGGGCGACCCGCCGATCGCGGGGGGCACGATGTTCGCGGGAGACGCCGGCGGGGGCGGAGTTTCTTCAGAAGGTGGAGGCGGAGTTTCTTCGAAAGGCGGGGGCGGCGTTTCTTCGGGAGGCTGGGTATTTGTGGGAGGCAATGTCGACGCCGGAGCTCCCGCCGCCGGAGTTTCGCCCTGGGGCGGGAGAATCGGTGGAGGCGACGGGGTCGACGGGGGAGGGGGGGAGCCGGATACGAACGGACTCAAAGAGAGTGAGCTGCCGGCAGCGAGCAGATATGCGGAGATCGGACAATGCGTGCGAGCGCGGGCCCTGCCCAGGCGCCACAGCCCCGGCAGCCGGTGAAGGTGGGCACGGAGGCTGGTGTTGCTCAGGCACGACCGACGGTGGGGGCTGCGGTAGCGAAGCGTTCCGTCGTCGCTGAGCACGGCGAGCCAGTAGGTCTTTCCGGAGGCCAGCGGTGAGGGCGTCATCGACACCGCGCTCCACGCGTGCACCGGCGGCGCCGATCGGGAGCCCTCACTCAACAGCGAACCGGGATGACCCCCGGCGTCGCTGTAGATGCCGACGGTGAGGGCGCGAGCTGTGGTCCCCCCGTCTGTGTACACGTCCACGATCCCCGCGATGCCGGATGCGCGTGTCCGGAATCGGAATGCTTCGGCCTGCCCCGGTTTCAGGTGACTCTCATGCGAGCCTACCTGACGATTGCCGAGCAGCATCGTCGAAGGGCTTGCGCCGAGCGCCGAGCTGGGGAGCGAGGCGACGGCGAGGACCGCGAGCAGCGTGGCGAGGACCGCGAACAGCGCAAAGCGCGCGAACAGGGTGCCCGCCATCGGACGATTGCTCCTCACAAGCATGGGCATCGAACGCCCCTCTCCCCGGTGGTGTCGTCTGTCAGGGTTAGCGGGTTGGAACTCCTTTCGCGCCCACTTCGGGCGGCATTCTACAGACTTCCACAGACGTGTGGGCAGTCAATGGTCGTTTGCGGCTCGGGGCTTGCGGAAGGTGCGGCAAAATTCGCTGCTCGGGGCTGCGGATGGGTAAGCGTTCAGTCCCTCGAGGTGTTTAGCCGAGTAGCGGTGCCGGATCCCCACGCGCGCTGGCGCTGAGCAGCTCGACGAGGTAGGCGTGCAGGCTGCGGCGTTGCAGGCGACAAGTGATCGATGCCGAGAGCAGCCGAGCGATGCGTCGCTCGCCTTCTTCGGATTGGCTGCCGAGGGAGAGCTTGCGGTAGATGACGGCTCCGCGCAGGGAGCGCTCGGCGTGGTTGTTGGTCGGCGCTACGCCCGGGATGGCGGCGAACGTCCATAGTGACGGCCAGAGCTTCAGCAGGTTGCGCGCCATGCCGCGGCAATACTTGTTGCGCGGTGACTTGCCTGAGAAGCGCCGCAGGGCGGGCTTCAGCTCGCGCCTGAGAATGGTGGCCTGACGTTTGAGCTCGCGTCGCTCGCCAGTGTGCTGAAAGACCTCCCATGCCCAGAACAGCCGCTCACAGACGTGCAGGCCCAGCTCACCGAACTCTTTCTCCAGGGCGAGACCTTCGGCGTGCGCGGTGAAGTCCCGTCGCAGGTGTGCCCAGCAGATCTGCCGTCGCGAGAGGGGCAGATGGCTATAGGCCCACCAGCGGTCTGAGGTGACGATCGCCTTGGTGTCGGCGAGCAGGGCCTTGGCGTGATCCTCGTGGCGATCGGGCGCGATCTGGAAATAGGCGTGCTCGCCGGTGAACGCGCCCCAGAGGGCACGCTGGGATCCGCGCAGGCGCCAGCCGGTCTCATCCATGTTCAGATGTCTGCTTGAGCGCACGGCCTCCAGCAGATCCTGGTGGGGCTGGGCGAGCGCGTCCCCGACACGGGAGAGCACCTTCTCGACGGTGCCCGTTGAGAGGCGAGCTTGAAAGAGCTCTTCGCCGAGCTCGACGGCGTCCCGGCGCGAGAGACGGTTGCGAACCGAGAGCGTCGCGATCGCCGCTTGCAGCCGGGGCCCGAGATGACTGCCGGCGAGCTCGGGTGGAAGCTCGCCGCTGACGCGCGCACCGCAGCCGGGGCAGCGCACGCGCTGGCAGCGATGCTCGCTGACTTTGACTGCGATCACGGGCAGCTCTTCGACCTGGTGGCGCGCGGGCTCACCCATAGGGATCAGCTCGGCCTGCCCAAACACGTGACCGCAGTCGCAGCTCGCTGGCCAGTGGTCGATCAGCTCGTCAATCGCCCATGCCGGCAGCAGCGGTCGCCCGTGACCCTCATGACCTGGTTGGGCGCCAGCCCTGCGCCCTGAGCGATCCTTGCCGCGCCCGGGCTCACGCCGCGACAGGTCTGAGCTCGGTGGCCGCGAAGAGTTCCCGGAGTTCTTGGCCAACTGGCGCTCGAGCTTCTCCACCCGCGCCTCGAGCTGCACGATCCGGCGATCCATCGCCAGCAGCACCTCAACTACAGCCTCACGCCCCGCGTCATAAACCGCCTGCGCCTCGGTGCGCTCCACGTCCAGTGATTCGACACCGCGGGGTTATATCCCCCAACCAACTGAACGCTTACGCGGATGGTGCGGCAAACTACTGCTCATCGGGGGCACCGCTCTGCGACGACCTGTCGGCAGAGAGATCATTCTTCGGCTTCCGCCTTCGAGATCGTCTTTAGGTTGTCATCCCAGTAGTTGCCTTCCCACGTCCACGGCTCGGGCGTGCCAGAGGGCACGATGTTCTGCGAGCCACCGTAGGGGAAGTAGCCGTGTGAGTCGGCGCCGACGAAGGCGGAGCCCGAGCACCCATCGCTCTCGTTGGGCTCCCATTTCATTGGCATGGTGAGGCAGCGCGCGACACGGTTGTTCTTGAGTACGAGCGTGCCGGTGCCGGCGTTGGAGGAGTGGCCGCAGGTCTGGAACATCTGCCCCGATCCCGCGAGGAGACTGTTTTCGACGGTCACGTGAGTGCCGCAGGGTACGCCGCCGTTGCCGTTGTTGGTGTTGTCGAAGATGATCGCCACCTCCCATTCCGGCACCAGGAAGGTGTCGTCCTTGGCCACGACCGTTTCTTCGTTGGCGTACCACGTCTCCCGGTGCAGCGATTCGTCAGAGATTTTTTCCGAGAAGCTGAAGCTCTCGTCGGCGAGCAGGTAGCTTTCGACCGTTTCAAAGGTGCCGCTCAGGCACTCCCCACAGTCTTCGAGGCGGTCTTTCTTCAGCACCACGCCACTGGTGGCGCCTTCGCCTCGGCTACCGCCGAAGTCGTTGATCGCATGTTCATAGGACTGCGTGGTGTCGTTTTCCCCGCGCACGGTTGAGTTGTCGAGCAGGAATTTGGAGGCTCCACCTTCAAGATGGATCACCGGACCTTCGTTGCCGCCACCTTTGACGAGAAAGCAGTCATCGTTCAGCGTGACTTCTTTGGCGTCGACCGTGATGCCGCCTTCGCCATAGGCTTGGCCGAGCGTGATCTTGAAATCTTTACCTTCGATCGTTGCCTTTTCAGTGGAGAGTGTTTTCGGACCGGTGTATTCGGGAAGTGTCGAGCATTCGGTTTTCCCGGTGGTTTCTAGGACCCCCGTGTTTTTCGGGCCGGGGTAGCCGCACGTTTCAAACCGTTCCGTGCCTTCCGTTTGCGGGTTCTCGAAGCAGTCCGTCGGCGTGAGGCCTTTGGTCGTCACCGGAGCGGTTGCGGTCGAGGTGGCTTCGCCGGTTCCTCCCGCATTGGTTGCCGTTACCACGACTCGGAGGGTGTGCCCCGCGTCGCTCGATGCCACGAGATGCGCGCTGGTGGTCGCTCCGCCGATGGTCGAGCACGACTCGCCCGAGGAGTTACAGTCCTCCCACTGATAGGCATAGCCGATCGGCGCGCTGCCGTTCCACGTTCCGCTGCTCGCGGTGAGCGTGTCTCCAACTTCGGGTGTGCCGCTGACGACTGGCAGACCGGTGTTGCTCGGCGCGATGGGTGGCGGCGGCGGAGCTTCCTCGACCCCGACGTTGTGCTCGACCGTGGCCGACCGGCCGATCGCATCGGTTACCACCAGACGCACGTACTTGGTGCCTACGCCAGCGAACGTAAACGACAGAGTCTGTCCGCTGCCAAGCGGCCACAGCGCGGGGATCGGCCTCGTCGTGCCGCCGTCGTCGGACCATTCATACGTGCACGGGCCGTCGGAACATGTGGAGCTGGTGCCGTTGAAGGTAACCGCCTGACCGGTTAGCGGCGAGGCGGGTGAGTAGCTGAAGCTTGCAGTGGGGGCCGGCGGTGGGGGTGGCGGGTCGGCGGTGACCAATGCCGTCGCGGCCGAGGAGGCCTTGGTGGAGCCGCCGGCGTTGGTGGCGGTCACGGCGACGCGCAGTGTGTCGCCGACGTCCCCGGCGGTCGGCTTGTAGGTGGAGCTGGTCGCGGCGCTGATGTTGGCGCAGGCTTCGCCGGCGGTGTTGCAGGTCTCCCATTGGTAGGTGTAGGAGGTGGGGCTGGCGCTCCAGGTGCCGGTGGTGGCGCTCAGGAGCCGGCCTTCTTCGGCGGTGCCGGAGATTGTGGGCGGCACGCTGTTGGTGGGGGCCGGCGGTGGAGGTGGTGGGACGGCGGCGACCGACCCGGTGGCGGCCGAGGAGGTCTTCGTGGAGCCGCCGGCGTTGGTGGCGGTCACGACGATGCGCAGGGTGTCGTCGACGTCGCCGGCCGCCAGCTTGTAGGTGGAGTTGGTCGCGGCGCTGATGTTGGCGCAGGCTTCACCGGCGGTGTCGCAGGCCTCCCACTGGTAGGTGTAGGAGATGGGGTCGTTCGACCACGTCCCCGTGCTTGCCGCAAGCGTTTCGCCTTCAACGGCCTTCCCGGAGATTGTGGGCGGCGCGCTGTTGGTGGGGGCCGGCGGTGGCGGCGGAGGCGTTTCGACGGGTGGAGGTGTCGTTTCGACCGGTGGCGGCGTCGTTTCGACAGGCGGCGGGGATGTTTCGACCGGTGGGGGAGTGGTTTCGACCGGCGGTGGGGGGCTTTCGACGACCGGCGGAGTGGATTCGACCGGCGGCGGCGTGGATTTGCCGGGGGGCGCGGGGGAGGGAGGAGTTCCACCGGAGCCGGCGGTTCCACCGGGAAGGGGGTGGCGGCCGTCACATAGGCGGAGACGGGGCATGTCCCATTGAGGCCGCCTGTGCTCCAGGTCGCCGCCGGCGTCTCGAGGTTGGTTTGGGCGCTGGCGAGGGACGCGCAGGCTCCATGCGTGTGGTCGCGGAAGCGCAGCGTCCCGTCGGTGCCGAGCACGGCCAGCCAGTAGGTCGCGCCCGACACGAGTTGGGTGGACGTAAGCGGCACTGTGTCCCACGCCCCGGGCAGGGGGGTGGAGAGCGAGCCGGTGCTCAGCAGGGAGCCGGGACGGTGCCAGTGGTTGGCGTAGAGGCCGACGAGCAGGGTGGTGGCGGTGTTGGCAGAGTCGACGTAGAGGTGCACTGCTCCCGTGGCGCCTGACGCGCGGGCATGGAAAGGGAATGCCCTGGCCTGCCCCCCGCCGAGGCTGTCCCGGTTGGATTCGACGGCTTCGTCGCCGAGTAGCACCGTCGCGCTTGTCGTGACGGCCTCGCTCACGACGGCGGAGCTGCCGCCCGTGCCACCCGCGGGGTGGCGGGCACGGCGATGGGCTGCATGCTTTGTCCCACTGCGCAAGTCGCGCGCGCTCAGCGCCGAGGAAGTGCCGAGCAGAAGCAGCAGGGCAGTGAGCGTGAGAGTGCTGCGCGTGAGAAGCTTGAACATCGAAACCCTCCTGGCGGTGTGGGTGGGCGCTGGCGGAAACGCCGGTTGCTCGATCGGCTCGACCGGTTTGTGCACTGCGCTTTACCCATCCGTGGACGCTCTAGACGCTTGAACCACGGAATTCCCAAAAATCAGTAAATTGGGATTACGGCAGTGTCCGCTCGAGGGAACGACGCGGCTGTCGGGTCGTCGGGACGACGGCCGCAAGTCGCACTCGCGGGCGCTCGGCCGAGGATGGATCTCCTCGTGGCGGGAGAACAGGGCCCGACCGGGGGGGCACGGTGGGCATTTTGGGGCGCATCCGAGCGGCGCCGAGGACACCCTAAAAAGCACATCTTTTGAGTGGGGATCTCGCCGCTGCAAGCTCCCTCGCACGGACCACGGCGCGTTGTCAAACAAATGTGGATGTGGTAGGGTCCTCGCTCAAGCAGCCCGCAAATTGCGGAATCAGCTCTGGTGGGGCGGGCTGGAAGGCAAGGAGGGGTACGGCAAGCGCATCGGCGCGTGAGCGTGGTGCTTGGCTTTAGTGCTCAAGCCATAGATGTGACGGCAGCGGCAGTGGTTGGCAGGTCTTCCTGCCGCGAGGACCGCATGGGAGTGGTCCTCCGGCAATCGTCACAGGCGTGAGACTCGTATTTTGTACAGCTTCTTAACGTCGCTTTGGTCAGGGATGAGTACCTTCAGCGGACATATACGGCAGAACTAGACCTCTGGGCCGTCCGTCAGCGGACGCCGGGAGAGATGTGGGGCAGGATGAACGACACAGTGGCAACGGCAGAGATCGACGAGCGGATAGCAGCCGCATCGTTGCTACGTGGCACCGAAGTGAAGGGGCCCGTAGGCGGGTTCTTGCGCAACGAGGAGAAAAACTCGCCGCTGGTGTCGCAGGCGATCCGGCGAGCGCAGGCGGGCGACCGCGACGCGCTGGGGTTCCTCTACGCGCGCTACGCCGAGAACGTCTATGGCTACGTGCGCAGTATCGTCCGCAACCACCACGAAGCCGAGGACATCACCCAACACGTCTTTACCAAGCTGATGCGGGTCATCGACAAATACGAGGAGCGCGAGGTCCCCTTCTTCGCGTGGGCACTGCGGGTGGCGCGTAACGTCACGATGGATCACATCCGCAGCGAGCGCCTGGTGCCGGTCGAGCAAGTGCACGCCGCCGGCCGCGTGGAGTCCGACCCGGCGGCGGGTGGGGCGACGGACGAGCTGCGCGACGCGCTCGACACCCTGCCCTGTGCCCAACGCGAGGTGCTGATCCTGCGCCACGTGGCGGGACTCTCGCCCGTGGAGATCGCCAAGCTGACCGGTAAGAGCGAGGGGTCGATCCACGGACTGCACCACCGTGGGCGCCGCACGCTCGCCGCCGAGCTCGCCAGCCGCGGCATGGCACCGACGACGATGGCCGGCGGCCGCGCGCGCGGCTGAGAATGCGCCGGGCAAGCCGACAGGAGGAGACGGCCCAAAGCCCGCATCACGCCATCGACCCGTCAGCGCGAGCCGAGATCGCCGAAGCGCTCGGCTTAACTGTCGAGCAGCTCGCCGAGCGGGTGCGGCTGGCCAGGCGGGGGCACCGGCGGCGGCCGCCGGGAGATGCGCCCGCTGTCGCCGTCGGCGAGGTAGTAGAGCACCGCGAAGCGGGCGAGCTCCTCGGCTGAGACTCCGAGGCGCGTGGCTTGCGCCTCGAGCGCCTCGCGCGCGAAGGTGTCGAGGTCGAGCTTCAGCTCGCGCGGAGCGCGCGAATCCAGCTCGCTGGAACCGTCGGGAGTGAGCTCAGCGCACAAGGGAATCACCGTCGAGGTCGGTTCGTACTGCACTATGCTCCAACGTCGGGCGACGCCCAGACTTGCCGCACACAAGCTCCCATCGGGTACCGAAAAAGGTTGGTTCTCCTCGGCGGGCTTACGGCGAACGTCATCCGTGTCCCAGCCAAGACGTCAAGCGTTGAGGCGGATTGTCTACAGGCGATCTTCTTACGCCCGAAAGTATGAGCAATTTGCCGTTCTAGAATAACAGGCGGGGCTTGACCAAAGTACGCGTTATGCGACTCGCCGTGGGGCGAGGGTGATCCGGGCACCGTCGGCGGGGACCAGGACGACCCCGCGGGTGCGCGTTTGCTCGGGCTGGGCGTCGGCTGTGAGGCGCAGGCGGCTGGTGATCTCTTCGAGCGTGATGCGCGCCTCGAACTGCGCGAAGGCCGCGCCGACGCAGCGGCGAACCCCGGCGCCGAATGGAAACCATGCGCCGGGGACGGGCCGCTCCTCGAGGAACCGCTGGGGCTGGAAGGACCACGGTTCTGGGTAGGTGTGGGGGTCACGATGTGCGAGCACGGTGCAGGGGCAGAGGTTGACGCCGGCCGGCAGGTCGTGGCCGGCGAGCCGCAGCGGTGCGCGTAGGCGCCGTGCGAGCAGTGGGACGGGCGGTCGTAGGCGCAGGGTCTCGGCGACGAGGGCGTCGGCATAGGGGCTGCCCTCGGCGAGGAGCCGTTCCTGGCCAGGTGGGTCGCGCGCCAGTTCGTGCAGCGCCCAGGCGAGCAGCGAGGCAGTGTTCTCGTGGCCGGCGAAGAGAAGCGTGATGAGTTCATCGCGCAGCTCGCGGTCGGTGAGGCCGTTGCCATGCTCGTCGCGAGCGCAGATCAGCATCGAGAGGATGTCCTCGCGCTCGTGCAGGTCCGGTGCCTTGCGACGCAACGCGATCTCGGCGAAGGCGTGGCGGTCGAGCGTGGTGATCATCGCCCGGTAGCTGGGGAGGCTCATCAGACGCTCGGGGCCGAGCAGGAAGAACCACAGCACGCGACGCACGTCGGTGATCCAGCTGAGCATCCGCAGCAGTGCGTCGGCGAGCGGCCCGACCTGCTCGGCTTCGCTGACGCCGTAGACGCAGCGCAGGATCACGCGGAAAACGAGCTCGGAGAGGCGCGGGAGCAGCGGGAGGGGCTGCTCGAGCGGCCATTTCGATAGCTCCTCGGCGGTGATTTGGCGGATCGTGGTTTCATACGAGCGCATCCGCTCGCCATGAAAAGCGGGGAGCACGATCCGCCTGCGGTGCAGGTACTCCTCCCCATCGAGCATCAACATGTTGCTGATACCGATCAGCGGCCGGAGCGCCTGGCTGGCCTCGCCGGCATCCATGCCCCCAGGGGGTATGGTGAAGAGCTCGCCGATGTGCTCGGGGTTGGCGAGCATGACCCAGCGCTGGCCGAGCATCTTCAGCGTGAAGATGTCCCCATGCCGGCGGTGCCCCGAGGCGAAGAACCCCTCGGGGTCGAACACGTAGCGCAGTGTCTGCAAGCTCGTCGGGGTGTGCAGAGGCTCCGGTAGGCGCTCCGCGGTATGTGCCCGCGTCTTGCTTCGAGCGGCGGGTGTGCCGTGCGCTACCCGGGTGGCGATGTCCTCGCCGGCCGGCGTCTGCTGGTCGGAGGAAACGAGTGGCCCCTGTTGTAAATATTGACCGGTCTTATCGTCCAGCCGACGACGCCAGGGCCGAGGTCTTTGGGGTATCGTCCGCGCCATTGATTCAATGGGGAGAACCTGGGGGTACTGTGCGATGGGACTGTGGCCGCAATGGATGCACGGCCTGACAATACTGAAGAGAGCCGCGCCTGGCCTGGTGACTCAGCCGCCGAGCCACGCTTACGAGCTGACGGGCTGTCTCAAACGGCGCTTGGGGGAGCCGCTTCGGCGTCCGTGAGCAGGCCGAATCTGGAGCTGCGCGCGCTGGTCAAGCACTACCGGACGGGCGAGGAGCTCGTGCGCGCCGTGGATGGCGTATCGCTCACCATCCAGGCCGGCGAGTTCGTGGCGCTGTACGGCCCCAGCGGCTCGGGGAAGACGACGCTGCTGCTGCTAGCCGCCGGCCTGCTCGCCCCGGATGCGGGGAGTGTGATCTTCGACGGGCGCGATCTGACTGGCATGACGGTCACGGAGAGCTCGCTCTTCAGGCGCCACGAGATCGGGTTCGTGTTCCAGTCCTTCCACCTGATCCCGGGCGCCACGGCGATCGAGAACGCTGCGGTGAAGCTGCTCGCCGACGGGTACAGCGTCATCGAAGCCAAGCGGCTGGCGCGGCCGTGGCTGGAGCGGGTGGGGGTCGCCGGGCGCGAGCAGCATCGCTCGGAGAAGCTCTCGATGGGGGAGCGCCAACGCGTCGCGATCGCACGAGCGCTTGTCAACGAGCCGCGGCTGCTACTCGCCGATGAGCCGACGGGGAACCTCGACTCCAGCCGCAGCCGCGAGATCCTTGGGCTGCTCCGGGAGGTCTGCCGCGAGCGTGAGATCCCGGGCCTGCTCGTAACTCACGACCCGCAGGCGAGAGCGTTTGTGGACCGCGTTTGCACCCTGCGCGACGGGCATGTCAGCGAAGGTATCGACGTCGAGCCCGGCGCGATCTTCGAGCTGATGAGCCCGCGTGACCGGGTGCTCCCCCGGATCCTCGGCTTGCGCATCGGCACGCTGATCGACTTCTACCGCTGGCGTCTGCGCAATCACGGGGTGCAGGAGCTGCTTGCGGCCTCCGGTATCGGGGTCGGTGTCGCGCTGACCTTTGGTGTGCTGTTGGCGAACACCGCGATCAACAACTCCGCTGGGGAATTTGACCGGCAGCTGCTCGGCTCCGCGCGGCTGCAGCTCGTCGCACGTTCCCCCGCCGGATTCGATGAGCGTATCGCCGAGGAGGCGGTGGGTCTGCCCGGAGTGCGGGTCGCCTCCCCCGTGCTGCGAGAGTCCGCGACGATCGTCGGCCCGCGGGGACGTCAGCTTGTGCAGCTCCTCGGCTTGACCCCGAGCATCGCGGCGCTGGGTGGAAGCGCCGCCCGGAACCTTGGTGCGGGCACCTCGCCGCTCGTCCGCGGGATCGGGCTCGCCGAAGCGCCGGCGAACGCGATCGGCGTGCGCGGTACGGAGCGAGTCGGGCTTCTCGCCAACGGTGAAGCGCACAGGGTGCAGCTTCGGGTTGCGCTCGACTCCCAGGCAGTCGGGGCTCTCGCCAGCGGCTCGATTGCGATTGCGCCGTTGCCCGTCGCGCAGCGGCTCACCGGCAGGCGCGGGCGCGTCACGAGCGTTCTTATCGAGCCGGCGCCCGGCGCCGAACGCAGGGTGAAAGCGGAGCTGAATCGACTGGCGGGGGGACGCCTGGACGTTGTGCCCGCGGATAACGAACTGCGCCTGCTTGCGGTCACGGCTGCCCCCACTGACCAGTCCACGACGCTGTTCGCGGTGATCAGTGCGTTGGTTGGGTTCCTGCTTGCCGTGAACGCGATGCTGTTGACCATCCCCGAGCGTCGTCGATTCGTCGCCGAACTACGCCTGAATGGGTTCGACCCACCCCAGGTGATTGCCGTGCTGCTCACCCAGGCTCTCGCGCTCGGCCTGTTCGCGTCGGTAGCCGGCATCGCCGGGGGCTACCTACTCTCGCACACCCTCTTTCACCAAGTACCGAACTTCATCACGTTTGCGTATCCAGTCGGATCACAGCAGGCGGTGCGCATCGGCACCGTGCTGATCGCTCTGGGGTGCGGCATCTTCGCCGCGCTGATCGCGTCGCTGCCGCCGGCGCTTGACATGCGGCCGTCGCGTCCGTTGGATTCCGCGTTGCGCGAACCCGGCGAAGCCGGAGGGCGCCTCGCCCAGGCGGCGACGCTGCGGCTCGGAGCGCTCGGCGTGGCGCTTGTCGTTGCCGTCACGGTGATCGTGCTGATCGTTCCGAGCCTGACGGTCCTCGGGGGAGTGATCCTCGCGCTGGCGGTGGTGTGCTTGGTTCCCTATGTCTTTGCTCTGGCACGCCGA
The DNA here is from genome assembly GCA_963814085.1 of uncultured Solirubrobacterales bacterium. Classification (GTDB taxonomy): domain Bacteria; phylum Actinomycetota; class Thermoleophilia; order Solirubrobacterales; family Solirubrobacteraceae; genus Palsa-744. Next base: position 677,208 of record CAWFBP010000003.1, read on the forward strand.
GCGATTACGCCCCTGAGCGAGCGTTTGCGGGGCAGCATGCTTGGCCTGGCGGTGGTCGAATTGCGCGCGGGAGCCACACGCTCGATCGCGTTGGCGGGCGTGGCCGCCCTGGCCGTCTACGGCAGCATCGCCGTGGGAGGAGCCCAAAACGACCTCCTCCACGGCCTCGATCAGGCGATTGTCCAGAATTGGAGTACAGCCCAACTATGGGTCACACCCGACGGCAATATCTTCGACGTCGACAGCTTTCACACCGAGACGTCCGCATCGATCGTGCGAGCGCCCGGCATCGCGTCGGTACGTACCCATCAAGCGGGGTTTCTCGACGTTGGCAGCAACCGCCTGTGGATACGCGCCTATCCGCCCGAGAACCCCGCGATGATCCTTTCCAGTCAGCTGTTGAAAGGCGACTTGGCGCGCGCAACGGCGCTCCTGCGCCGCGGCGGGTGGGCCACGGTCTCGAGCGCCTTCGCCTCCCAGCGCCATCTTCGGATCGGCGGATATTTCACCCTTCCAACTCCAGCTGGCTCGGCGCGGTTCGGCGTGGCGGCGATCACAACCAATCTCGGATGGCCGTCGGGAGCGATCACGATCAACACCAACGATTACAGCCGCGACTGGGAAACGAACGATCCGACGACAATCGCGATCGACCTCAGGTCCGGCGTCACGCTCCAAAACGGGAAAGCGGCTGTCGAGCGGGCACTTGGCTACCCGCCGGGCTTGCGGGTGCAGACATCACACGAACGAATCACGGAAGTCGAGAGCACCGTCAGTCAGGGGTTGAGGAGTCTCGGCGAGATCGCAACGCTGCTGCTCATCGCCGCCGCGCTCGCGGTCGCCTCGGCGCTCGGTTCCGCACTGTGGCAGCGCCGCGGACGGTTTGCCGCGCTGAAGATCTCGGGCTACGATGAGCTTCAGCTGTGGCGCTCACTGCTCCTTGAAAGCGCGCTCGTCCTCGGAATCGGATGCGTGGATGGGCTGATTATGGGCCTCTACGGACACGCCGTCGCCAGTCGCTGGCTGAGGCTTACCACCGGGTACCCTGCCCCCTTCGCACTTGACCTGCCGCATGTGGCTCTCACGCTCGTGATCGTCTCGGGGATTGCACTCCTGGTTGTGGCGATCCCCGGGTTCAGTGCCGCACAGGTACCCGTCCGCGTCGGGTTTCAGGAGTGATCGGGCCCGTCCGAGGTGCGCGAGGAGCCCCTGGCATGAGGGTACGGTCAGATAGTGCCAAGCTGGCCGGTGCGTTTGCGCACGCGGCGCGAACTTACTGGGCCGGCGTGCACCCGATCGTGCGGCGTGAGCTGCGTCCGTGGCGGGCCCGCGCGGCGGAGATCCCCGACCCAGTGCTGCGCCGGCTGGCGCTGCATGCCCTCCATGACAGTCACGGCAACTTGGAGGGTGCCGCGGCGTTTGCCACATTCGTGGCGCCCGACCAGCGCGCCGTCACGGTTCGCGCGCTGGTCGCCTTCCAGGCGGTGTACGACTACGCGGACGTGGTTTCCGAGCAGGAGAGCATCGACCCGCGAATCAACACCCTCCAGCTGCACGCAGCGCTGCTGGCGGCGTTGCGGCCCGGCACGCCCCACGACGACTACTTCGCCCACTACCATCGCCGCGAGGAGAACGGCTACCTGCGCGACCTGGTGGACACCGTGCGCAGTGCGTTCAGCGCTCTCCCGGCGCACTCGATCGTCGCGTCTTTAGCTCACAGCGGCGCCGAACGCATCCGCGTCTATCAGAGCCTCAACCACGCCCCCGATGCCCGCGAAGCGCTGGCTCAGTGGGGCGACGCATCCACGCCGCCCGGCAGCGGCATGCGCTGGTGGGAGACGTGCGCCGCCAGCGCCTCCTCGCTGCGCGTGCTCGCGCTCATCGCCGCGGCCGCCGATCCGACCCTCACCCCAACGGACGCGGAGGCGATCGACCGCGTGTACTTCCCGTGGGTCAACGCGTTGCACACGATGCTCGACAGCCTCGTCGACTACACACGGGACCTCGCTTGCGAGCAGTACAACGTGATCGAGCCCTATGGGCAGCCCGCGGCGATCGCCGCGGGTCTGGGCTGGATCGCCGAGGAGTGTCACCAGCACGCCCAGACGCTGCCCAACAGCAGCCACCACCTCGTCCTGCTCGCCGGGATGACCAGCCTGTACCTGTCAGCGCGCGAGTCTGCCCTGCCGCACGCACGGTCGGCCAGCCGCGACGTGTTACGCGCAACCGGAACGCTGGGGGCGCCGTCGATGCTCGTGCTCAACCTGCGCCGAGCGCTGGGACGGTATCGCCTTCCGCTGTCGGGATCGAGCAGCGGTCGCGGCCTCCTTGCTGAGGCGGACCACCGGTCGGGGTGAGCGGCGCCGGCCATCTGCGACAGTCGCGGTCACCTTCGCGACTACCTCCGCGAACACGCCGCGGCTGACGGGCTGGGGCCATGAAATCTCCCAGAGAGCGAAGCTCTCATCGGGCGGCGTCGAATCAGATAGGCCAAATGCGCAAGGGGTCCGCTAAACTACGCGCCTTCGCACGGGCAGGGGTCAGGCACGGCGCGGCGCCCGCATGTCTTGCCGCGCCAGCGCCAATCGCGCCCCGGGCCCACCAGGGTTGAGGAGGATGGAGATGACGACGGTACCCAGGCACCGCACAGCGGCGCTTCGCTCGATGGCTATCGCGGTGGGGCTCGGACTGTGCTGCGCACAGAGCGCGGCCGCGGGCACCGTCGCGCCGCTGCCCCGCTCGGATTACACCGTCCGCTCGGTGTGTGGCGCACCCGCTCGCGGGCATGCCGGGTGCCTGGCGGTGCAGCTCGTGCCGCGGACCGCCGAAGCTCGCGCCCGCCGGCACCCGCTCGGGATGACTCGCGGCGCCCCGCTGGCCGCGCCCTCGCCGAACGCGGGCGCCTTTGGCCTGCGGCCACAGGATCTGCACGCCGCCTATGCGCTGCCGACCGGCGCGCCCGGCACACAGACGGTGGCGCTGGTGGACGCCTACAACGATCCCACCGCCGAAGCGGACTTGAAAGCGTACGACGAAGAATTTGCTCTGCCCGAATGCACGGCCGCCGATGGCTGCTTCCGGCAGGTCAACCAGAACGGCGAAGCCGGGAGCCTACCGTTCCCGAAGACGACCAAAGAACTGGAAACGGCGCGCAAAGGCTCGCGGGCGAAACGCGAAGAGGCCACGGAAGCGACCGGGTGGGCGCTCGAGATCTCGCTCGACATCGAGGTCGCTCACGCCACCTGCCAGAGCTGCGACATCGTGCTGGTGGAGGCCGACGGGCCGAGCTATGAAGACCTCGAAACGGCCGAGCGGAGCGCGGCCAACCTCGGCGCCGGGGAGATCTCGAACTCGTGGGCGGGCTCCGAGGAGGGCGAGACCCCAGGACTGGAGAGCACCGGCCCGTTCGACCATCCTGGCATCGTGATCGCGGCGGCTGCCGGCGACGACGGCTATCTGAACTGGGATGCGGAAAGCGGCGCGGAAAGGGGCGATGTCGGCTTCCCCGCCTCCTCGCCGCACGTGGTTGCGGTGGGCGGTACCCGCCTGAGCCTTGGCGCGGGCGGCGCGTGGGCGGGCGAGACGGTGTGGAACGGCGATGGCGCCACCGGCGGCGGCTGCAGCGTGGTGTTCACCGCGCCCACCTGGCAGCAGTCCGTCTCGGACTGGTCGGGGGTGGGCTGTGCCAGCAAACGTGCCGTCGCCGACGTCGCCGCCGACGCCGATCCCTACACCGGGGTCGCCGTCCGCGACACCAGTCCGGAATGCGAATACCGCTACGAGGAAGGCGGCGTCAAACACACGGCCTACTGGTGCACGATCGGCGGCACGAGCCTCGCCACGCCGCTGATCGCCTCGGTATTCGCGCTCGCCGGGGGAGCCAACGGCGTGGAATATCCCGCCAAGACGCTCTATGAAAACGCGCTGAAGTCCCCGGGGTCGCTGCACGACGTCATCGCCGGCTCCAACGGGGAATGCGCGGAACCCTTCCTCGAAGATGGCCTATCGGCCTGCACGCCCGTCGAAGAGGCCGCGAGCTGCGCCTCCAAGGCGATCTGCCTGGCGGGGACGGGTTACGACGGTCCCAGCGGGGTCGGCACGCCCGATGGGGTCAACGCGTTCAAGCCGCCACCGAATCTGCCGGCGGTCGTGAGCTCGGTGAGTCCGGCGTCGGGGACGGTGAGCGGGGGGACTCCGATCACGATCAAGGGCACCGGTTTCGTGACCGGCGCGACTGTGGAGATCGGACAGGGCAATGGTGCCGGGCCGACGGCGATTCCTGCGTCCAAAGTGGTTGTGGTGTCGTCGACTGAAATCACCGCTGTCACGGGCGGCCCCGCCAAACCAGGTGCCTGGAACCTGTTCGTCGTCGACTCGGGGGGAACCAGCCTCTCCAACCCCGGTGACGACTTCACCTATTTGGACCCCCCTACGGTCTCCTCGGTGAGTCCGGCGTCGGGGTCGGTGAGCGGGGGGACTCCGATCACGATCAAGGGCACGGGTTTCGTGTCTGGTGCGACTGTGGAGATCGGACAGGGCAATGGTGCCGGGCCGACAGCGATTCCCGCGTCCAAAGTGGTTGTGGTGTCGTCGACTGAAATCACCGCTGTCACGGGCGGCCCCGCCAAACCGGGTGCCTGGAACCTGTTCGTCGTCGACGCGGGGGGAACCAGCCTCTCCAACACCGGTGACGACTACACTTATTAGTGAGGCCGCGATGGGGCTCTCGTCACAGGTGACTCGCCTCTAGCGATCGGCCTCACAAAGAGATATCATCGGCCATACCGTAGAATCTCTAAGGGCTCTCGACTTAGTTTGTGAAGGGGTTTGGTGGGTTGTGTAGAACTGGGGGTTGTGGTCGATGAGCGCGCGATTGGTGAGCGGTATCGGCTGTTGAATGCGCAGGGGTTGCTGGACGAGCGTACGCGGCGGTTGTGGGCGGCAGCGGAGGCGCGCTCCGCTGGCTATGGAGGGCTCGCGGCGGTGGTGAGAGCTACGGGGATCTCGGAGTCGACGGTGCTGCGTGGCCTTGCCGATCTGGATTCTGAGGAGCGGCCAGCGCCGGGGAAGATGCGTAGGCATCCGGGGCGCACGCCGATCCTTGAGCGCGAGCCGGGACTTTGGGAGGCGTTGGAGCGCCTCGTTGATCCGGTTACGCGTGGGGATCCGGAGTCGCCGTTGCGGTGGACCTCGAAGAGCGGCGCGAAGCTCGCGCAGGCGCTGCGGGAGATGGGGCACGACGTCGTTGACCGGACGGTGCTGCGGTTGTTGAAGGCCAAGGGCTACAGCCTGCAGGTTAACCGCAAGACCCGGGAGGGCGAGTCCCATCCCGATCGCGACGCCCAGTTCGAGCACATCAACCAGACCGTCACGGCCGCGATCGCGGCGAAGGAGCCGGTAATCAGCGTCGACACCAAGAAGCGAGAGCTCGTCGGGGATTTCAAGGCTGTCGGCTCAGAGCTTGAGCCGAAGGGTAGGCCTGTCGAGGTCCGCACGCACGACTTCAAGGACAAGCAACTCGGGCACGCGATCCCCTACGGCGTCTACGACTTGACTGCGGACGAGGGATGGGTCAGCGTGGGAATCACCAGCGACACCGCGACGTTCGCCACGAACACGATCCTCGATTGGTGGCAGACACTCGGCAATACGCGCTACCCAAACGCCACTACGTTGACGATTACCGCTGACTGCGGTGGCTCGAACTCCAGTCGCACCCGCCTCTGGAAGCTCGAGCTGCAACGCCTCGCCGATCAGACTGGCCTGCAGATCGCGGTCTGCCACTTCCCGCCCGGAACGAGCAAGTGGAACAAGATCGAGCACCGCCTGTTCAGCTTCATCTCGACCAACTGGCGCGGCAAGCCCCTCATCAGCCACGAGGTCATCATCAACCTCATCTCAAACACCACAACCAGCACCGGCCTGAAGGTCTACGCCCAACTCGACGACCGCGAATACGAGAAAGGCATCAAAGTCAGCGACGAACAACTCGCCACCATCAATATCAGCCGCAACCCATTCCACGGCGACTGGAACTACACCATGGCTCCTTCACACGCTAAATCGTGAGCCCTAACCCAGGGCGTGCAGTAATGGCCGCGCCCCCGGGTTGAGCGGGGGCGCGGATTACGTCCGGTGGAGCAGGGATTCTTGGGTTGTTCAGATCCTGAATCCCGAGTTTTGGAGGTCACCTTGAAGGTGATGCGTGATGGACGCCCGGTAACCGTAGAAGTCACGTCGGACGGAGCCGGTTTGGTTTCGCATGCGGGCAGCGCGCTGGTCGCCCAGGTGGCCGATAAGGTCGGTCTTACGAGGGCGCTCTCGCGGGGGCTGGCCGGAATCAAGCAGCGGCGTCGTGGTCATGATCCGGGCAGGGTATTCCGCGATCTCGCGGTGATGCTCGTCGACGGTGGCGAGTGCGTGTCGGATCTCGGCGTGGTCCGCGAGCAGGACGCGTTGTTCGGGGCGGTGGCGTCTGACTCGACAGCGTTTCGGATGATCGACCGGGTCGCGTCTGAGCCGGGGTTGCTGGATGCCCTGCGTGTCGCGCACGCCCGCGCCCGGGAGCGGTTCTGGGAGCTGCATGGTGCGCCTGAGCGGCTGACGCTCGATGTCGACGCGACACTGATCACCACGCATTCGGAGAAGGAGAAGGCGGCCGGAACCTACAAGGGCGGCTACGGGTTTCACCCGCTGCAGGTCTACCTGGACGAGACCAGGGAGGCACTCGGTGGCCTCTTGCGCCCCGGGAACGCCGGCTCGAACACCGCCGCGGATCATGTGGCGGCGCTGGACTTGGCGCTGACGCAGATCCCCGCCCGGTACGTGGCGTCTCTGGAGATCTTGGTGCGCGCGGACACAGCCGGCGCTACGCATGGCCTCGTTGACTATTGCCGCGAGGCACGGATGCGCTACTCGATTGGCTACGAGCTGACCGAGAAGGTTCGCGGCGCGATCCTCACAATCCCCACGGACGCGTGGATAGGAGCGCTCGACCAGGACGGGTCGGCCCGCAAGAACGGCGAGGTCTGCGAGATCACCGGCATGGTCGATCTGTCCGGCTGGCCCGAGGACTCCAGGCTGATCGTGCGCAGGGAGCGTCCACACCCCGGAGCACAAATGTCGTTCATCGACCACGACGGGTACCGCTTCCAAGCGATCCTCACCGACCAGGCCGACCCCGACATCGCCGTCCTGGAGTGCCGCCACCGCCAGCACGCGCACGTCGAGGACCGCATCCGTGACGACAAGGACACCGGCCTTTCCAAGTTCCCGTTCAAAGAGTTTCAGCTCAACGAGGTATGGCTGGAGATCGTGATGCTCGCGCACGACCTGATCGTCTGGACCCAAGCACTCCTGCTCGACGGAGAGCTCGCCAAGGCCGAGCCCAAGCGGCTGCGCTACCGGCTACTACACGTCGCTGGGCGCCTCGCGTTCTCCGGCCGCCGCTGCAAGCTCCACCTCCAAGACACATGGCCGTGGACGGCCGAGCTCCTCGCCGCGTTCCAGAAACTCAAAACGCTTCACGCCGCGAGCAGCTGAGACCAGCCACCAGCGACCCCGCCACCACCCAGAAGACCACCCGGTCACCCGGCCGTAATCACCGCTGCCCCGAAACAAGCCAAGCACACGCCCCGCTCCCGCGGGAACGCACCACAAACAACGCCACCCAACCAGATCACCGATCAACAAGTGACCGACCCACCAAAACAGCCACTCGCAGTCCCCCTCACGCGCCTAGTGCACGTTCCGGGCTAAGGAGCCTTGCTGCGGCGCTCGCCATACCTGAGCGCACACTCCGTCGAGCCGCCGCCGACGGTCTCCTGCATGGAGAGCGCCCGAGTCCACGCCGCTTCCGCATATCGGCGCGGGAGGAGCTCTATCTACGCGACCATTGGGGGCTGCTCCAGAGCCTGCGCGCTGCACTGCGCACAGAGCCCAATGTGAGGCTCGCGGTCCTCTTCGGCTCGACTGCGACTGGCATTGAGCACGCGAGTTCTGAGGATCCCGATCGCGGCCGCTTGCTCAAGGCGAAGATCCGCGACCGTGTCGGCGACGTACGCCGTCACGTGCTGGCTCTGCGCACAGCGATGGCCGAATTCGGGGAGGCCTTCGAACTCGAGCGCTTTCGCGCTGCCTACGTCTCGGAGGACCCGCGTGAACTCAACTAGGTGAAGGCCGTCGAGCGCGGCGTGGACCAGCTCTACAACTACATCGCCGAGCTGAGCGCCTTCGGCTTGGAGCTGGCCCAGCTTCGCAAGCGTACCGACCAGACCAACGCCCGGCGTGACCTCACTCCGGCGCAATCGCGTCATCTCCGCCGAGCTCACCACCTTCGGGGCTGCTACCTAAAGTTTACAGCCCACCACGGCACTCGGCAACTGGACGCCAGAAAGCACGGAAAAAAGGGATCTACAAGTTCACAGCAGCCCCGGCGGCTGGCGAAGTCATCTTCATTGCTATCTTCGGTTAGGACTGGTGCTTGCGTGATACTCCGCACGCTGGATAGTCCCGTCCAGAGTCTCAGCAGGAGGTGCGGGGGGCCTACGTTTGCCGATGGCCGTCGCCGGCACGCCGGCGACGATCGCGTAGTCGGGCACGTTCCGTGTAACGACCGATCCGGCACCTACGACCGCCCCTCGTCCTACGTGTACTCCGGACAGCACCTTTGTGTCCGCCCCGAGCCATGCCCCTTCCCCGATGACAACGGGCGCCGCGGCGCGGGGTTGGAACATGATGTGGGCATCCCCATTAAACCCGTGGTTCGCGTCGGTGATATAGCAGCCAGGTCCCATCATGGCGTATGGTTCGAGGCGCACAGAACGGGTGGAGCTAACCCAGCATCCCTCCGACATCGATGCGAATGCGCCCATGTGGAAGGTCCCGGGGTCGCAGATGATGCTGCTCCCGTATCCGATTTTGGCGTACGGCCCCAGGGTGATACACCATGCGCTCCGTATGGTTACGCCACGCTCAATCACGGCATTGAAGTGGGCGTGAAGGCCACAGGAGCGCCAGCGCAGCATCAGAAAGCGCCGCACGACGCGACTCCCACGATCACGTAGACGCTGAACTTCGGCACGGTGGTCGTCGTTCATAGGACGGAATCTAGCAAACTTGTGCATCTGCCGCTTTGCGTGAAATTCGGCAGAAGTGGGCAGCTGTCGACGAGCTGACGTGGAGTGAGTCAGTCAGGCAACCCCAGCGTTGCCAACCGTTGCGTTGCGCAAGGGTCCGTGCGTTGCGGAGGGTCCGCGCCATACACAAGCGCATGCGCGGGCCGTCAGGGCTGGTGGTTCCACCCGGAAGACCAAGGGGTCGGGTTGGATCAGGTCGCCAGCCGTTGCGCATGTGAGATGATCAACCCCACAAAACTGCGATCGGGGCTGAGACTATCTTCTCGCTGAGTCGGCGTATGTGGGGGCCGGTATGCAGGACTACACCGGCGAGGAAGCACTCGCCGACCTGGTCGGCCAGCCACGCGAGGTGCCTGGCGTCCCTGCTCGCACTTGGGGTGGAGGTGGCCTTGACCTCGATACCCACTACTCGTCGTCCCGCGAGCTCGGCCACCAGGTCGATCTTGTGGCGGCCCTCCTCGGTCCGCAGGTGAAAGAGGCGCGGGTGCGAGTGGGCGATGGCGAGTTCGGGGCGCAACTGGGCGGCCACGAACGTGTCGAGCACACGCCCCAGCACGTTGCCGTTCGCAGCCGCCGCGTGTCGCGACGTCTGGTCGGGCTTTCCTTGAGCTGTGCGACGTCATGCGTGAGCAGATCCTCGATAAAGCTCTCCAGCCACGCCCTTCTTGCTCCGCCGGTGAGGCCGCAGGGCGGCATCTGGGAAACCGCTGTGCAGCGCAAGCTCCACGTAGCCGCGCAGGTCGGGGCACTCAGCAGGAACGCCTAGCTCCTCGCCGTCGACGATTCGGTCGAAGAATGGCCGGCTCGGCCTGCCGAGTTGCTCACCCACCGTCATTGGGTACATGGCCACGCGCACGAGCCTGCCGGTGGCCGACCAGACCTCGTGCTCGAGCTCTGCGCGCACCGAACCGGTGACGAAGAAGGGGATCGGCTTCGACCGCGCGCCTGACGGCACCGAACACCCCCCGGGACACGCCGCCACTCGTCGAGCAGCACGGGCTCCACAAGACCCCGGAGCGCGGCATCGTGGTCGGCCTCGAACGCCGCCGCCCGCAGCTGCTGGTCGAGTCTGACCACCGTGCTCGCGCGCCGTGTAAGCGTTGCCGTCTTGCCAGCCTGCGTGGCCCAACCAAAAGCACCGCAGGCAACTGCTCCAGCAGCGGTCGACGAGGCGCAAACGGTAAGAGTCCGTCTCTATCCTAGCCTAAACCCTCTAATAGTGCTCCGTTAGGTTGGTGGTCCTCGTAGTGGGTGTTCGGGCGGCAGCTCTCTGCGGCAGACCGGGCAGGTTCCGTGCCGCATCCGCGCGGCGCGATGCGGAATCGTGTGTCGTGGGGCGGAGCATCCATGCTCCGCACGGCGCTGCTTGCGATCGGGAGCAGCCCCAACACATGTCGAGGTTCCCGGCCGACATGAGTCCAGCCCGGGGACCTCAGCCTCGAAGCTCCGGGTGATCGTCCGATGAAGCACCAGCATGACGTCCGCAAGAAGACTTGCAGCCGCCGCGGCGGCTGCGATCGTCCCGTGCCTGCTGCTCGCTGGCTTCGCCGGTGCCCGCGGCTCGCGGCCCGATCGGCCTGTCTTGATGCTGCGCACCCACCGCCTGCCGGCCGTTCGACCCTGCCTGCTGTTCCTCGCCGCGGTGCTCTCGAGCGCGATCGTACTTGCGCTCGCCGCGAGCGTTGACCCGTCGGGGGCTGCCGCCGCTTCGCGGCCCACCACCGGTTTGTCCGTACCAGTCCTTCGGTCGGCCTCCAAGCCGAAGGGGAGCCGCCGTAAGTCCCCGTCCGCGCGACGGCGCGAGTGCGCCGCCGCGGCGCGCACGGAGAAAGCCCGCAAGGCTTGCGCAGTCGCGAAGGCGAAGGCGCGTGCAAAGAAGCCGACCGTATCGGCGGAGCCGTTCGAGCCGTCTCTGTCGCCGGTCTTGACATCCCCTAGCGTCCAGGGGCCGGTTCAGGAACGGGTCAACGGAGAAGCTTCGCTCGCTGAGGCCCCAGAACCGACCGCCCCAGAAGGCAGTGGCTCCGCTCCAAAGCCGCCGGGGAGCTCGGGTTTGTCTCCGGTTGAAACTCCGGGCGAAACCCCTCCGGTTGAAACGCCTCCGGTTGGGCCTCCTGTCGAGACGTTTCCCGAAAATCCTCTGGCTGGATCCCCTGTCGAAGCTCCCCTCGTTGAAACGTCTTCGCTTGGCAAATCATCGACTACGACGACGCTTACCTCCTCCACGAACCCCTCGACGATCGGGCAGGCCGTGACTTTTACGGCGACCGTGAGTTCTACGGAGGCGACGGGGACTGTTGACTTCAAGCAGTCCGGGGTGACGATCGCTGGGTGTTCTGCGCAGCCCGTGAGCGCTGGCAGTGCGCAGTGTATTGTGGCTAGCTCTTCTTCGGGTTGGCGGTTGGTGACGGCCGTTTACTCGGGCGATAGTAATTACGCTACTTCGACATCTTCTCCCGGCGTGGGCCAGACGGTCAACAGAAAAACTACGACGATGACGTTGGCGTCGTCGTTGAATCCTTCGACGGTTGGCGAAGCGGTGACTTACACGGCTACGCTCAATACCGGCGCGGCGACAGGTACGGTTGAATTCAGGCAAGCGGGGATGGTGATCGCCGGTTGTGCTGCGCAGCCCATCAGCGTTGGCAGGGCGCTGTGCACTGTGGCTAGCTCTTCTTCGGGCTGGTTGTTGATGACGGCCGTTTACTCGGGCGATAGTAATTATGTGACCTCGACATCTTCTCCTGGTTTGGGCCAGACGGTCAACAAGAAAGCTACGACGATGGCGTTGGCGTCGTCGTTGAATCCTTCGACGGTTGGCGAAGCGGTGACTTACACGGCTACGCTCAATACCGGCGCGGCGACAGGTACGGTTGAATTCAGGCAAGCGGGGGTGGTGATCGCCGGTTGTGCTGCGCAGCCCATCAGCGTTGGCAGGGCGCTGTGCACTGTGGCTAGCTCTTCTTCGGGCTGGTTGTTGATGACGGCCGTTTACTCGGGCGATAGTAATTACGCTACTTCGACATCTTCTCCCGGCGTGGGCCAGACGGTCAACAGAAAAACTACGACGATGGCGTTGGCGTCGTCGTTGAATCCTTCGACGGTTGGCGAAGCGGTGACTTACACGGCTACGCTCAATACCGGCGCGGCGACAGGTACGGTTGAATTCAGGCAAGCGGGGGTGGCGATCACCGGTTGTGCTGCGCAGCCCATCAGCGTCGGCAGGGCGCAGTGCACTGTGACCAATCCTCCTCCAGGCTGGCGGTTGATGACAGCCGTTTATTCGGGCGATAGCAATTACGTTACCTCGACATCTTCTCCTGGTTTGGGCCAGACGGTCAACAAGAAAACCACTGCGCTGACGTTGTCGTCTTCGTTGAGCCCTTCGACGGTTGGCGAAGCGGTGACCTACACAGCTACGCTCAGTACCACAGTGGGGACGGGAACAGTTGAATTCAAACAGGCTGGAGTGACGATCGCGGGCTGTGTCGCGCAGATTGTAAGCTCCGGCACGGCGACGTGCACCGCGGCCGGTCTTACCGCTGGAAGTCACTGGATCACAGCGGTTTACTCCGGTGATGGAAATTATGCTGCCTCTACGTCTCCTGGTTTGACTCAGGCAGTCAACAAGAAAACCATTACGACATCGGTCTCGTCTTCGTTGGATCCTTCGACGGTTGGGCAGTCTGTGATTTATACGGCGACCGTGAGTTCCGTCGCTGCGACTGGAACAATTGAGTTTCAAGAAGAAGGTACCCCAATCACCGGATGCACGGCCGAGGCCGTCAGCTCTGGCGCAGCTCAATGCACCGTCACGGACTACCTCAACTGGTCCTCGTATGCGGTCACCGCTGTTTACAGCGGGGACAGCAGCTATCTGGCATCGGCCTCGCCGGTGTTTACACAGACGGTTGAACCGCCAGCTAAGGGCGTGGCTCCGTTCCGTTTCTTCTCACCGACGAGCTTCTGGAACGAGGAACTGCCTGCAAATGCGCCGCTGGATCCGAGTTCGGCTGGGGTGGTGGGTGCGTTGAATGAAGGGATTGTTGGCGAACGACAGGTTGGGAATGGGCCTGGGATCAACACGACTATCTTTAGTGTGCCGGTGTATACGGTGCCGGCGGATCAGCCGGTGGTGACGGTCACGCTTGCTAATGGGTCGATAGAAAGTTGGTGGGGTGCGTCTGCGTTGCAGTCGGCGTGGGATGCGGTGCCGTTGCCGGCGGATGCTCAGCCTGCGGCTGGGACCGACAAACATCTCGTGGTGTGGCAGCCGAGCACGGATCGGCTGTGGGAGTTTTTGCAGATGGAACATGGAGAAGATGGTTGGCACGCTTTCTGGGGTGGGGCGATTCAGAACGTGTCGACCGACTCGGGCGGCTATGGTCACGAAGCCTGGCCTGGTGCAGAGCCCAGGTGGGGGGCCAGCGCGTCTTCGCTGTCGATCGCCGGGGGGCTGATCACGATGGAAGACCTCGAAAAGGGTCAGATCAACCATGCACTGGCAATGGCGATTCCCGACCCGCGTGCCGGGGTTTATGCCTCGCCTGCCCAGCGGACCGACGGTAGGTCCACCAGCCCGCTGTCTCTGCCCGAGGGCGCACATTTGCGGCTTGATCCCAACCTGAACCTCGCCTCGCTGCATCTTTCACGAGTGGGATTGATGATTGCCGAAGCAGCCCAGCGTTATGGGATCGTCGTCAGGGATACAGCAGCGCACGTGACGCTCTATGCACAGGACCCCACGCCGACCGGTACCAACCCGTACTTGGGTCCGCACGGCTACTTCGAAGGAAAGTCCCCTCAGCAGCTCCTCGAATCCTTCCCCTGGAGCCACCTACAACTACTCAAAATGGAACTGCACAGCACCTCATGAGTACACCCGTGCGATCCGCCGCGCCGTGAAGTCCGCGCCGTACACGAATCGCATGACCGGTCCAAAGCTGCCCGCTGCCGCGTAGCCGACGAAGTGCAGACCGGGCACGTTGCTCTGGAACGAGCGGTCCAGCACGGGAGCGCCCGCGGCCGTGGCGATGCGACCGCGCAAAGCCGGATCGAGAAAAGAAAGCCTGTTCAGATCCACGCGGTAGCCGGTGCCCGCGATCACCCGGGAGACCACGAGCTCTTCATCCCCCCGGGGCCCCTGGAGCTGTAGGTACACTTCCCCGCCCTCCATCCGGGCGGCGTTGACCGTGCGCCCCAATAGGGCCTCCACGTTGCCTTCAAAGCGTGGCCGCAGCCACCAGGCTCCGGCGGGGCCGAGAACCGTGTAGGCGATGCGCAGCCGGTGGCTGGCGGGCGCGGCGTGCACCATGAGCGGGTGGCTGGCGTAGACACGCATGCGCAGGCCGTCACCGAGGCCTGATTTGGGATAGCGGAGGCGCGCCCACCGCGACCGGGGGCCAAGCACCGGATCCCCATTCCAGGCGAGCTCTGGGGTGCGGGCGATCACCACCACGTCGACTCCCTGCTCTTGAAGCAGCACTGCGGTGTCGAGTGCCGATTGACCGGCGCCTATTACGGCGACCCGGCGTCCCCGCCACAGCGCAGGATCGCGCTGGTCGTAACTGTGGATCACCGCTTCGGCGGGCATGCCCTGCAGGGTGGATGCAAGGTGTGCGTACCCCTGCACGCCATTCGCCACGATCGCGCGGCGCGCCCGCAGCGCCTCGCCCGTACTCAGGGCAAGCTCGAAGCCCCCCGGCGCGGGGCGCACACACTCGACCGTGTGGCGTCGCAGCCCAGGGACGTAGCGCTCCTGAAAGCAGCGCCCGTAGCGTTCGAACGTATCGAGACGCACAGGAACTCCCACGTCGCCGTACTCGAGCGCGTGCTCGGCGCAGAATCGCTCGAGCGTGCACTCCCCGCCGGGATCGGAGAGGTTGGAGGCGAAGCCCTCGGACTTCAGACACATCCCCACCGGCATGTGGCTGCTCCAGGTGTCCATCGGCTCCCCGAAGACCTCGTGGCGGATTCCGCGCCCGCTCAGATGCGAGGAGATCGATAGCCCGTAGGGTCCCGCGCCGATCACGACCGCGTCGGTATCGAGTCCTGCGCGCCCTCCGCGCGCGCTACCCAAGCATCGCACCGCACGCTTGCGCACGCGTTGCGTGGCCTCGGCTGTTGCTTGGAGTGCCGGACGGGGGTCGCGTGGGTCCAAGTAGTCGTAGCTCATCGGGCGCAGGAAGTCTGCGAGGAAAACGCCCATTGCCCGACCCCGCGGGGGAGCGTCGGGGTGGTCCTGATGAGCCAGCACGTTCTTCAGCCACGACAGGTCCCCCCCCAGCCACCGCATGCGCACGCCGCTACGGTAGCCCGTCTGCTCCTTCAGGGGCTCACCGCTGGCCCAGTCGTAGAGGAGACGGGGAAACGGCACCCCCGCCCGGACCCCGACCTCGACCGACGCGGAGAGGCGAGGGTTGATCTCCATCAGCGCTGCGCGCCCCGCTGCGTCGCGACGGTACTCGACCTCCGAGTAGCCCTCCAGATCAAGCTCCATCACGAGCCGTTCGGCGTCCCGCGTGATGTCCGGCGGCAGCGGGATGCTTTCGCGCCGGACCGACGAGCCGCCGAGCAGCGGCACGGCTCGGGTGGTGCGTTGGGCGAAGCGCGCCCACACGCGGCCTTGGGCGTAGATGAGGCTGACCGCTTCGCGATCTCCGGGAAGCCACTCTTGGACGACTGCCTGGAGACGCTCCCCGAGCATCGAGTCGATCGCGGCGAGCGCCTCAGTCCGGGTGGTGGCGAGTACCGAGATCAGCCGCTCTCCGGGCCCGTTCTGCTCCTGGACCCAGGAGCGAGCCGGCTTCACGACCGCCGGCAGCCCCACCTCCTCGAGTGCCCCCTCCGCCTCGCCGGCCTCAGTGATCAGAACGCCGCGCGGAACGCGCATACCGAGGGCGCTCGCGGCTGCGAGCGTACGGGCCTTGTCCACGGCGATCGCCAACGCTTGCTCGGACGCGAGCGCCAGCCCGACGGACCGCTCGATGTCCGCGCGTCTGTGTCGCAGCGCCTCGATCGAGCCGTCGTGGGATGGAATTAGCACCCGCGGTCGGTGCCTGGCGCACGCTTCCAAGAGTGCCTCTGTGAACGCGTCCGGATCCTGCGCGAAGTCGGGGAGCACCGCGCTGACCGTGCACCAGCGCGATGCGAAGGCCGGTGCGTCCGCCTGGCACTCCATCGCGCCGACGCCCAGGCCCGCCTTGCCCAACTCGCGCAGCGCCACCAACGCCTGTCGCTGGGCGGCGTCGATGATCAGCGCGTGGACCTCCCCCGTTTGAGTTCCCGGTCGACGCATCGAGCAAGTCTATTTCCCGATCTCCGGGAGGGCTAGCGCGATCGACACCGCAGACACACGCCCGATCACGTCATCATCTGGCCGCGTGAGCGACCTGCACTCCCATATGACGTGCGCTCGAGCCGTCGTCTCCGACGCCCCATTCGGGGAGCGCCGGTGAGTCTCGCGCTCAGGGACGGCGCCTCGGCCGTACTGGCAAAGCTACCGCTGCAGGCCGCGTTGAAGCTTTTGGGCTCTTGGCCGGGCGTGCTCGTGCTCAACTATCACCGTATCGGGGACAGCGAGGGGCAGCCGTGGGACCACGCATTGTGGAGTGTGAGCGCCGAGGATCTCGACGATCAGCTCGAGACGCTGGCACGCTGCACCGAGGTGATCGATCCCTGCGAGGTCACCGCTGCGATGAGCGCGGGACGAGGGCGACGCGTGTTGGTCACCTTCGACGACGGCTATCGAGACAACTACGAGCTCGCCTTCCCCCTGTTGCGCAAGCACGGCCTGCCCGCCGTCTTCTTCTTGACGACGGGCTTCCTCGACGGCTCGCTCATGTCATGGTGGGATGAGATCGCCTGGATGGTTCGTCGTTCCGGCAGCGATGCGCGACACGTGGCAGCGATGCCCGGCGCGAGCCTCCTGCCCGCCGGCGTCTCGTTTGCCACTTCCAATCACGATGCTACGATCGTCAAGCTCATCGCCAGTTACATGGCGCTGCCCGATGGCACCGGCCAGCGGTTCCTGCACGAGCTCGCCGGGGCGAGCGGCAGCGGGCGCTGCGGCGCGAGCGACGTCGAGGGTTTATGGATGACGTGGGAGATGGCGCGCGAGATGCATGCCGCCGGAATGTCGATCGGCGGTCATACGGTGACCCATCCCGTGCTCGCACGATTGTCGGTCGAGCGCCAGCGACAGGAGATCACGGCCTGCGCCCGCCGACTGGACGAAGAGGTTGGGGTCGCGATGCGCTGGTTTGCCTACCCGCTCGGCGCCCGCGACACGTTCACACCCCTCACCCAGGAGACCCTCCGCAATTACGGCGTCGAGCTCGCCTTCAGCTTCTACGGCGGCTTCGTACGCCCGTCGCGCTGGGATCCCCTCGACGTGCCGCGGGTCAATGTCGGCCGAGGGCTCAGCGCGCGGCTGCTCGTCACCGCGCTCGCCTGGCCGCGGGTATTTGTCCGGTGATATAGATCCTTCGATGCTCCCACGCGTATCGCACAAACGCTTCGAGGAACTGAGAAGCAGGCCTGAGGATTCGTTGCCGACGAGCCTCTGTAGGTTGTCTTAGAATGTGCTCTACCGCGATACGCTACTGCTCCTAAGTGCCGGTTTCTCGCTCCCAACTAGCGGTTCTTGTCGTGCTGTGCTTCGTATGCGGCCCGCTGATAGGCTGCGGTGCCGCTCTGCAACGACAGCCGCTTACGGTCAACGACAAGGCTGAGGCGTTCATGAGCGGCGTCGCGGCGCCTACCGGCAAAGTGCCGTTTCGTTTCTTCTCGCCGACCAGCTTCTGGAATCGACAGGTTCCGGCCCGTGCGCGGCTCGATCGTCACTCGGCTCGGGTTGTGGGTGCGTTGAATGAAGGGATTGTTGGCGAACGACAGGTTGGGAAAGGGCCTGGGATCAACACGACTGTCTTTAGTGTGCCGGTGTATACGGTGCCGGCGGATCAGCCGGTGGTGACGGTCACGCTTGCTAATGGGTCGATAGAAAGTTGGTGGGGTGCGTCTGCGTTGCAGTCGGCGTGGGATGCGGTGCCGTTGCCGGCGGATGCTCAGCCTGCGGCTGGGACCGACAAACATCTCGTGGTGTGGCAGCCGAGCACGGATCGGCTGTGGGAGTTTTTGCAGATGGAACATGGAGAAGATGGTTGGCACGCTTTCTGGGGTGGGGCGATTCAGAACGTGTCGACCGACTCGGGCGGCTATGGTCACGAAGCCTGGCCTGGTGCAGAGCCCAGGTGGGGGGCCAGCGCGTCTTCGCTGTCGATCGCCGGGGGGCTGATCACGATGGAAGACCTCGAAAAGGGTCAGATCAACCATGCACTGGCAATGGCGATTCCCGACCCGCGTGCCGGGGTTTATGCCTCGCCTGCCCAGCGGACCGACGGTAGGTCCACCAGCCCGCTGTCTCTGCCCGAGGGCGCACATTTGCGGCTTGATCCCAACCTGAACCTCGCCTCGCTGCATCTTTCACGAGTGGGATTGATGATTGCCGAAGCAGCCCAGCGTTATGGGATCGTCGTCAGGGATACAGCAGCGCACGTGACGCTCTATGCACAGGACCCCACGCCGACCGGTACCAACCCGTACTTGGGTCCGCACGGCTACTTCGAAGGGAAGTCCCCTCAGCAGCTCCTCGGATCCTTCCCCTGGAGCCACCTACAACTACTAAAAATGACTTTGTACCGCAATGGGTCCTCCAGGGGGCGAAGAGGATCACGGCGTTGAACTCGAATGACTGATTCCAAAGCGGAACGGCAGTTGATCCTGATCAGCGCCGGCACCGCCTCGCGTCGGCTGGCCATGCGCGAGCGAGCCGACACGCTGATAGCGCAGGTGGACTGGTCACAGCTCGCCGAGATGCTGCGCCGGCGGAGGCTGCTGCCAGCTTTGGGTCCCCGCATACTCGAGTTTGGGAGGGTGCAGGTGAGTGACGATTTTGCAGCTGCGGTGGAGCAGGGGATAACGGCAGGGCACCGGCATGGAGCTTTCCTGCAGCTCGTCTCCCAACGAGCGATGGCTGCGCTTGCCGATGCGGGGGTTCGCTCTGCTGCATTGAAGGGCCCGCTGCTCGGCGAGGCGATCTATGGGGATTCCGGCCGGCGTCTCTCCAGCGATATCGATCTGCTTGTCTCTGCGGAGCAACTGCACACGGCAGTGGAGGTGGTGCGGCGACTTGGCTACGCAGCCCCCAGCGATCTTGTGGAACCCTCCGGGCTGCCTCAGCTGCACTTTCGGCTTGTGCACGAGCAGCAGAAGCTGCCGCCGGTGGAGCTCCACTGGAGGGTTCATTGGTATGAGCGAGCCTTTGCGCGTGAGCGGCTGCTGCCACCTGCGGTGGATTTCTCGGGCGATTGGCGTCCTGCGCCCGCGGATGAGCTCGCCGCGCTCCTGCTCTTCTATGCCCGCGATGGCTTTATCGATCTGCGTCTGGCAACCGATTTGAGCGCCTGGTGGGATGTCTTTGGCGCCGACTTGCAGCCCGGTGCGCTTGATGAGCTGATCAGGGCCTATCCCGCGCTCGCACGCGTCATTCCGGCGGCGATCAAGGTCGCGGAGAAAGTGGTTGGCCTGCCGGCTGCGCAAGTGATCGAAGATATGCCCAAGCTGGATGTTCGCTGTCGCACAGCTGTACGATTGGCGAACCCCAACCCACGTTCCAGCCAGTCCCAGCTCTATGCGGACGTGGGATTGATCGACGGACTGTTGACGCCTCCTGGCGGGTTCGGCGTGTTCGTGCGGCGCCAGGTCCTGTTGCCACGTGAGGTCTTGGATCAGCAAGCGCGGGACGGGGTGAAACGGCGGGCAAGCTCCCCCCTTGGTTGCTGTGCGGGAACGTTGGCCCGGTATGGTCTGACCATGGCTCGCCTTGTGCGGGCTCCGGAAAAACTGCCCTGAATCTGATGCACATTGCACCGGTGGCCGGTGCCCAGCTCCAACGATTCTCGCAGGGCGAGGTGCTCATGCCCAGACTGCTCGGAATGAGTCAGGGTGTTCGCAGCCCGCTCAGATGATCAGCCAAGCGCAGTGCCAGCACGATGATCATGAAGGTGGAGTTCGCTTGGCCGGAGGTGACGAAGGTCGAACTGCTCGCAATGAAGAGGTCGTCGAACCCGTGTACCGCCAGATCGCGGTCGACGACTCCATCCTGTGGAAGGCTTGACATGCGGGTCGTGCCCGCCTGGTGATAACCGCCGAAAAGCTGCTCACGAATCGCCGCCTCGCTGTCCTCGTGGAGATACTCGAGGTGGCCGAGCCCATGCTCGCGTAGATATGCATCGAGGCAGCGATGGGCGCGGATTACGCCCGCGATGTCTTCATCTCCAAACAAAAGGTGTGTCTGCAGGCGTGGCATGCCAAGGGCGTCGCGCTCGGATGTAGGCTCAACACGACTCTCGCGGTGCGGCAGGTGCTCACCGTGATAGAGCAGGGGGTAGGTGTTGGCTGCGCTCGGCACGAAGAATCCCGGGACCTTGCGTCCGCGCTTGAGGAAGCGCAGATAGCCGAACACGAGGGCAAAGCGAGTAGCCGAGGGAAGGTTGCGCAGGACATTCCAGAGATGCCGGCGCTTGGATACAGGCTGTGCTGTCTTGATATGCGCTTGGCGGATCCCCTCGGCGACAAAGAACCGGCCAAGTGGCGATACGAGCATCAGGTAGACAAACGATAGGATGCCGTTCCCGTGCTCAGGGTCGCCCACATCAGGGTTGACCAGCCACATCGCGATGTTCGGCAACCGTTCGCTGGCCTGACAGTCGGCCGAGAAGGTCAGTCGCCGGCGGACGTACACGTCTTGAGGGTCCCGCTCGTGGCCGTAGATTGTCTCTGCGGGCGGTGTAGTGAAGTGAACGCGGGCGATGCGGCTCTCGACATGGGCCATATACCAGTGCCCCAAGTGTCCCGAATGGTTGCCGAGCCCACCCGGATGGCTGCGATCAGAGGCGAAGAGCAGCCGTGTTATCTCGAGCCCGCCACATGCGAGGACGTAGCGTGAGGCCGAGATCTTCACCGAGCGGCCGTCAAGGCTCTGCGCACGGAGATACTCTGCGCGTGGCTGCTCGGGATCGCACACGACCTCTGTGCAGGTCAGATTCGTGACGAGCGTCAAGCCCTGCGTGTCCTCCAGGGCTGAGCGATACTCACGGCCGAAATTGGTCGGCAGCGACCAGCGCTCCAGCGAGGAGGCTCGCACGCGGCCGTCGGGAAACCCGGGGACGAGCGAGCGCTGCTCGAGGCCCGGCACGTCGTGGGCATCGAAGACGGCTTCGCCGCAGACGCACCAGTCGCAGGCACGCTGAAAGTAGGGCTGAAGCTCCTCGTAGGAGACCGGCCAGGTCGATTTGCCCACGATCGCTCGGGGCTCGAAGTCGATCGGATCGAACGGCACGCAACGCCCACCCCAGAGATTGGAGGCGCCGCCGATCTGACGGCTGGAGGCAAGTGACATCGAGACGTGCGCAGGGTCTTTCCCCACGAGCTCACCCAGTTGCTGGGTCTCGGGTTGGCGAGAGTCGCCTCCGCTGTCGATCAGCAGCACACGGCGCCCCGCCCTGGCCAGCTCTAGCGCCACGACGATGCCCGCCGGTCCGGCGCCGACCACCGCCACATCACCCTCCAGATGCGAGTCCGGTGGGAGTTCCGCTGAATCGATGAGCATCGTCTGGCGTGGATCAGCTTGCCGACATGAGCTCGTCGCTCACGCGACGTCTGAACGCGGCGAGCACTCGGTCGTTCTGGTGGTGTGGATCGGACGCGATTGCGTCGAGTCCGTGCAGGCGCTCGGGTCGGGTGGTGCTGAACAGCACCACGCCTCGGGGGTTGGCGTCCAGCGCGTCGCGCAGCAGCAGGGAGGCGAGGACTTGCGAGGATGAGCAGTCCACGCCCAGCTCATCGGACCACCGGGACCGGTGCTCGGGGGAGCCCCGTAGATATCCGGAGATCCGATCGAGAGCTTTGCCCAGGACGCCGAAGGTGACGAGCGGCCCCTGGGCCTCAAGGGAAGGTTGGGTCCGAGAGAGGATGTCGTCGCGCACCTGCAGAACCGCCGTCGCGGGTAGCGACCGCTTGATCTGAATGCAGGGATCCCGCTCGCCGGCTATGCCCCATGCACGCAGATGGCCGGCCTGGCGCGCCTCTTCCAAGAAGGCGCAGATACCCGGTAGATCAACGTGGTCAGTGGGCGCGGGGTCATGTACGAGCAGCACGTCGACATGGTCGGTCTGCAGTTCGCGCAGGCTCGTATGCAGGCTCGTGCGTGCCGTGGCGGCATCGTAATGGTGGGGTTGGTGGAAGGTGTCTGAACGCCTCTTCACATATCCCCGCAGTGCCGGATAGCGTGCAAGCAACCAGCGGGCAGGACCCTGCAGGCGTGCGATTCGTCCTGGCGCCGATGCCGGCTCGATCCCGAACTTCGTGGCGATCACCATCCTGTCGCGGCGCCCCCGTGCGAAGCGTCCCAATTCTCCCTCGGCAGCTCCCAATCCATACATGCGAGCCACGTCGAAGTGCGTGATGCCCTGGTCGAACGCCTCGATGAGCAGGCTCTGGCGCTTGCGTGCCGAGGGCTCGCGCATCAGACCCGCACAGCCGAAGCCGATCCGCGTGCTCGTGACGCCCGGGGTCAGCGCGATGCTCTCCATGCGAGCAGAAGTCTACCCGGGATTGTTGCGATCGCGCCAGGCCCGGAGCAGGAAGATAGGGTTACCAATGATGTAGCGGCGCCACAGGCGCCGCGGCTCTTGGAGCAGTCGGAAGCACCACTCGATTCCGAGAACGTTCATCCAGCGAGGCGCGCGCACCACCTTCCCCGCGCTGAAGTCCAGGAAGGCTCCGACGCCGACGCCGATGAGTGCCCCGGTTGCCTTGAGGTTGTGGTCGATCCACGTCTCTTGTCGAGGACTGCCAAAGGCGACAACCAGCATCTCAGTGCCAGCATCCCTGACGCGCTGAGCCAGCAGATCGTCGCACTCGCCGGTGAAGCCATGGCAGGTGCCCACGATCCGCAGGTTCTCGATACGCTCCCCGAGCCGGTCAGCGGCCGTCTCGGCGACGCCCGGCTCGCCGCCGAGCAGGAAGACACCCCACCCCCGTGCTGCCGAGAGTTTAAGCAGTTGGACTGTGAAGTCACTGCCGTTGAGATTCTCGGGGAAGCGTTCCCCACGCATCCTGGCCGCCAGGCTCACCCCGAGGCCATCGTTCATTACGAGCGCACTGCGGTTGAGGGCTCCCCGCAGATCTTGATCGCGTACCGCCAGGTTGAGGGTATGGGCGTTTACGTATGCGAGCATCTGGCGTGAGCCATCGGCCGCCAAGCGGTCAACCTCTTGAAGAGCATGATCCCCCCTCAGCTTGCAGACGCTCACTCCAAGGATGGGCACGGCTGGTATAGTACGAGCGTCCTTGTTCGGGGCCAGAGTCAACGCCGATATCTTATCTTCTCGCTGGTGAGTGATGGAGGACGACGAGCAGTGAAGCGGACAGGGACGATGAAGGTCCTCCACATCGGTCCTCACCCATTGACTGTGGGCGGAACTCAATCGGTCATTCGGACGATCTTGGACTTCCACATCGGAGCTGACGAGATCTCCGTCAAACCAACGTGGAACGAGTCGCGACTGCTGGCGAACTCCCATCTGGTTCGCCGTGCGGCCGGATCTATACTACGCGCCGATCCAGACACGATCGTCCACGTCCACCTGTCGAGTGGGGGGGCGTATCTTCGTGACGGTCCGCTTGTCGCGCTTGCGAGAGCACGGCGGCTGCGGGTGGTTGTATCGCTCCATGGCTCTGACTTCCCCGAGTTCTCCAACGCGCACCCGATGCTCGTGGGCGCGATCCTCTTCGAGAGCGCATGGGATCCTCTGTCTGGCTGAGGAGACCAAGCGTGCCATACATAGACTAGGTATCGGCGGGCGTGTCAGGACGTTGGCTAATCCGGTGACCATCGACGAAGATTCTCCCCCTGTGCATACCACCGAGCCAGTCGCGCTTTTCGCAGGAAGGATCAGTAGGCTCAAGGGCGTCGATGTACTCGTCGATGCGTGGCAGATGCTACTGAACAGAGGCATAGAGGGTCGATGCAGGCTGGTGGGGCCGAGAGATGATTACGATCCGCCCGATCTCGACAGGCTGTCAATAGAGGAGCCCGTGGATCCGCGCGCAATCAAATTCTTGATCCGCTCCTCCAGAATGGTGGTGCTTCCATCGAGGTCGGAGGGAATGCCGATGATCTTGACGGAGGCACTCGCCGCCGGGCGGCCATTTGTGGCAACCCCGGTTGGGGGAACGGGCGAGCTGGCTCCCTGTGATGAGATGCTCGTGTCGGTCGGCGATGCTAGTGCGCTTGCCGGAGCGATGGAGCGCTTCTTGACCGATCCAGACGCCGCGCAACGTGTCGGCACTCGCTGCCAGCAGTTCTGCAGGGAGACAAGAGGCCCTGGGGTCATCGACGCCGAGTTGAGGGAGTTCTACCGGACGCTGTGATTCACGTCGGCAAGGTTTAGGCTAGGCTCTCGGACTTTGCACGACAAGGACAGCAGATCTTCGTCTTCAGCCCGGCACGGGAGCTACCGCTCGGGCTTTGCCTTTGGTGTCTCGAGCTTCTTGGCTGTGGGGGTTGTCGGCGTTGTAACGACGATCCTCACTTCCCGGATCTATGGCGTGAAGATCATCGGGGAATTTGCGCTTGTCTCGGCCCCGATCTTTGTGCTGTGGCTCATCTCGACCGCCAAAGAGCAGGCCGCCCTTATCAGGGAGATCACGGGGCTCACTCCACGGCATCCGCGCGTTACGCAGTTGTTCTCTGCTGTCTTTACTTTTTCGTCTGGTTTGACCTTGGTGATGTCTGCACTGAGCATGCTCGTATTGTGGTTTGTCTTTCGCGGTCCGCTCCACCAGCCCGACCTTGTCGCCCCCGCATTTGTCAACATAGCCGGGTATGCCATTGTCACCAACACCGGCTGGAATTTTGATTCGATCTTCTCCGCTTTTGTTGCGGGACGCCAGCTCTTCCTGGTACGTATGCACGAAGCTCTTAGCACAATGGTGATCGCGACGGCCGTTGGTCTTGCGTGGCATTCCGTATGGGGCCTTGTCGTCGCGACGATTGGCGGATCGCTGACCTCGCTGCTGCATCGGATCATCCTCGTGCGATCTTTTGTGCGCTTCCGTCTGAGCAGAGTGGAATACAGTGTAGGCCTGCATGCCCTGCCGGCATTGCTCCGCTTTGGCATCAAGGTCACACCGGGAGGGATCGCTCAAGGGTTGAGCCAGCAAGCAGGAATATGGACGCTTGCAGCTATCGGCAATCCACTGGCGACGGTTGGTGCTTATAGCCGAGCGCAATCTGTTCCGGAACGTCTGCAACAGGTGAACTCACGCATCGTGGAGGTTCTCTATCCGACCCTCGTTGGACGTCGAACCAAAGGAGATGGGGCGGGCTTTGATCGAGCGCTGATCGACTCGATCCGCTATGCCCTGCTGGGCACGTTGCTGATCGCCGCAGTCTTTGGTGGTTCGGCTCACTCGATTCTACAAGTCTTCGGCCCAGGCTTTGATCAGGCGGCCCCAGCGTTGGCCCTCCTGATGGTCTGTCCCGCACTGGCCTCGATCGCGGGCAATCAGACCCAAGCGTTCCTCGCCGTCGGTCGCCCTGGTCTGACCAGCATCATCGCGGTGACGCGTCTCGTGCTTACACTCGCCTTGACCGTGGTGCTTACCCCCATGATCGGTATCACCGGCCCGGCTCTCGCAATTCTCGCGGGCTTTCTCCTACAGGTGTCTTGGGGTGTGGCGGCGCTACTTCCCTTCCTATCTCAACCGCTGCATATCACTTGGCCGCTACGAGAGCGCCTTGCCCTCTTAGCGGCTTATGCTTGTGGGTTCGGTGCGGCAATCGCTGTTGAGCAAGCGGTTCCCTCCGTCGGCGGACTGCTGCTGAGCCTCCCTGCAGGCGTGATCTCTTACGCGGCGGCCTTTCTGGCGGGTGGAGGCGCCAACAACAGGGACCGCCAACGACTCACCGAGGTCATCGCAGCAGCCCGATCCTGGCGTGAGCGTCGCGCAGTGCGCTCCGCCCCCGACATCGTAGAGAGGTAAGGTACGGTGGGCGAACTGATTCACCCAAGAGACCCTGGACACCAGTAGACCATGACCATCGTTGATCACCCAGCACACACCGAGCGACCTTATGGGGTTGTCGCGATATGCACCAAGGATCGCCCGGACGAGATTGAGATGGCCTGCCGCGCAGTCCATACTACCTCGCCATACACCCCAATCTTGGTGATCGATGCCAGTACGACAGACGCTACTCGTCATCTGTGTGAGAATTTTGTCCGTAAATATGAGCCGTCTTTATGCCTGATCTACAGGCGGGCGCGTCAGTCGGGACTTGCGCGACAGCGCAATGAGGCAATAGGCATATGTCGCGAGCTTGGTGTAGAGGTCATACATTTCATCGATGATGACACCGAGGTGTCGGCCGGTTATTTTGATGCCATCGAACATAGATTTCGCCAAGATCCGACAGTAATGGGCTTGGGGGGGATCGTAGTCAATCAGAGACAAGTGAACTACGTAAAGGCTAAGAGCGTGTTCCTCCTGTGGAGTCGTCGACAAGGCGTCGTACTGAGATCTGGGCGAAACGTGATGGGTCAATATCCCGGCACTCGAGCCAACGACCACGTGGACTGGCTCAGTGGCTGCAGTATGAGCTATCGGCTCGCGGCTTTTGAGGAGACCATGTTCGATGGTCGTCTCGACGGTTATTCTCTCGGCGAGGATTACGACTTTAGTTTTAGGCTCAGCCGCACGCATAGGCTCGCTGTAGAGCCTGCAGCGACATGCGTTCATCGTATGACGCCGGTGATGCGGGGGTCGGCTCGCGTGCATGCGTGCCAACGCACGGAAGCAACGCATCGCTGGGTCGGTGAACATGGGGAGCTGGGCATGTCGCGAGCGGCGTTTTGGTGGTCTGTGTTTGGCGACTTTCTGCTTCGATTGGGCCATGGGATGTTTCGTCGTGACGCCAAGTCGGTGCAGGAAGCGCTCGGCGTGGTCGAAGGGGTGGTGGCGATCGCATCCAGTCGACGCCGTCGCAACCCGCCTGCTATATCTTCGCGCACATGAATAGCTCAGGAAGCATCAAACCATCAGTGCTCTTTATTGGCGGGCACCCCCGTAGCGGGACCACCTTGATGTCACGCCTGCTTGGCGAGCAGCCGTCTGTAGTGTCGGTTGGTGAGCTGACTTTTATTGGGGATCGTGGTTTTCATGACAATCAGCTCTGTAGTTGTGGAAAGCCATTCCGCGAGTGTGAGTTCTGGACGGAGGTGGTTGCGCAAGTGGCTGGATCCTCTCCGGCTGAGTGGTTTGCGCGGCTCGTTCGTCTTAAGCAAGACATTGCCCGGATCAGGTACGTACCTGCGCTGACATTTAGTGGAGATGGTCGAGCGAGCGTTCCTGTACCAGCTCACAGTGACGAATATATCGACATGCTGGGTGGGATATTTACCGCAATCGCGGCGGTAGCCGGCGTGGACATCATTGTCGACTCTTCAAAGTACCCACCCTATGGTTTCTTTCTCAACAAGTGTAAGGGATTTGACCTTTATCCCACACACGTCGTCAGAGACTGCCGAGCGGTCGCATTCTCACAGCAGCGTGCCCGGGTAAGGCCTGAGATTTACTGGACAACGGAGCTCATGCCGCAATTTTCACCCGCAAGGACGGCGTACGACTGGATGCTACTCAACTCACTTATGCATCTGTTAGGTAAGACGGCGGGACGTTATCGTCGGATCAGATACGAGGATATCGCACGGGGTTCAGAAGATGCGGCACAACGCATCTTGGCCTGGGTAAAAGCGGATTCTCATATATCGTCCACTAGTTTGGCGCCACGTAGCAATATCAGGAGTGGACACGAACTGTCGGGCAATCCGATGCGATTCCAGCGTGAGGTAAAGATCGCTCCGGATGTTGAGTGGCTTAGTAGCATGGCAGCGTACGATAAGGCTGTGGCGACGGTCATCGGTGCGCCGCTGCTGGTTAGATATGGCTATAAACTGACTTCGACTCCGAAGTCGATATAGGCGCACCTGATGGGTATCGTTGGGTCAAGTGTTCACGTGGGACCAGTTGGTCTTACCCGGCTCTCACGAGCGATGTCCGTTGCACTGCGCTGCTGGGCGAGCTGAGAACCGCCACCACGATCAGTGCAGCGGCGTACGCGGTCGTGGTATACAGGAAGGTGTTGTCTGCAACGGCATTGAATAGACATCCCACCACGATTGCGATGCCCAGCATCCCCGCATTGAGGATGCCAGGAGTCCTACGCAGACGGGTGAGTCGATGGATAAGTATTATCACGGCCCAAAGCAGAATCGCCAGACCAACCATACCGGTCTCTACCAGGTATCGCAGATATTCGTTGTGGGGCGCATGCCCCGCAGTCGTTACGACTTCGTTACCTTCGGCGCTGGTTGTGGTGCCCAGGCCTTTCCCAAAGAAGGGATTGTTTTTCCACTCGGTGATGAGTGTCCCCCACTTGTAGAACCTCCATCCGAGCGAGGTACTTGCTTGGATGTGTGCCGAAGTAGAACCAGTGTTGGTGGAGGTCTCTTGGGCGATGCGTTCTGCGCCCAGCGGCGTCACCATAAAGGCGATGACGAGAAGTCCGATCATCGCATAGGTGCCAAGCTTAATACGGGAAGAGCCGGGCCGGAGTAGGCCAAACGCCATGAGCATCACGAGGAGGCTGGCCAAGCCATCGAGGCTAAACGTCACGGCGGCTGCAGCGGCATAGATCCCGGTGAAGAGTGCGTCAGAACGGTGCCGGCCAGCGTCCAAGTAGCGCCAAAGCGAAGCAACAGTCGCTATGGCAAAGAACATAACTGCGCCGTCTGGATGGTTAAATGTGCCATTAGCACGGATCTGGCCTGCTATGTCGAGGCCTGTGTGTGTCCCGAATTGGTAGAGCGCCAGTAGAGCGGAAGCAATCCCCGCTAGTTGAACCAGACGCGTAGCCACCGAGACGTTTATGACCCCACGCGAGTTGTATACGATCACCGCGAGCGCGACGATCGATCCCTCGCGCACTGTCTGCCGGATGGTCTCAGTGGATGCACCGTCGAAAACGACAGCTATGGCTGTCCACAGGCATAGCCAGAGCGCAGCGATAGTCGCTGGCCATAGGCCCTGGCGGCGCTGGAGGATAAAGCCGACAGCTACTAGGATGAACAAGAGGCCGATCCCACCCGATAGGCCTACAGATCCGGAGCCGGCGCCCTGCGTTGAGACGGCGGCGTCGGTGAGCACGCGAACGGTTAAAGTTACGCCGATAAATGGAACCAGGGGTATGTCGATCGCGACCGCCACGATGAGCACGCACACAAGGGGGGCGGCCCACAAGGGGGAGTGGGTAATCGCTATCCCTTGGGCTACGAGTACGCAGATCAGGCATCCGAGCCATAGTGCGACGCGAGAGTCAAACCGGCGCGCCGAGAGCGTTCCCGGTTGCGATGACCACCCGCTCATCGCAACACTCCATTCAGGCTGAGCGCTTTGCTCGCAAGTTCGCCAGACCATAGAATCGGCGAACTACCTCTGAGATCTCTTCCGGCATCATCCATGTCGATGGCACCGCCGAGCCGAGCGGCAGATAACATTGGGTAGTATACACGAGGTCGGATAGCTAACGAGTGCGCGGCCCCAGAGCTTGCAGGCGCGAGGACGCGCAGCGATGTGAGAGGATACACGCACGTGGAGCAAGGTTCCGAAGCACTCAATCTTGAGCAGGCTCTGGGTGTCCTCCGTCGTCGTGTGCCGCTGATTGTGCTCTGTGTCGTGGTCGTGGCCGGCGCCGCATACGGGTACTCGAAGCATCAGGCCAAGAAGTACACAGCGATCGCTTCGCTCGCCTTTAGCAACAACCAGCTCAGCCAACAAGTCGCTGGACTTCCAGCCACGAGCGGCGACGAGGCGGCGCAGCAGGCAAGTAACCTCGAACTCGTCAGGCTCGGCGACATGGCGGCGAAGACCGCGAGCTTGTTGGGTCACGGTCTAACCGACGAAAAGGTTAGCGGGGGCTTGAGCGTAAGCGGGCAGGGAGAATCGAGCATCGTTGAGGTCTCGGCTACCTCGACCTCTCCAGTGCTTGCCGCCGAGATCGCAAACACCTACACTCGCCAGTTCGTCAAAGAGCAGCAGCGTGCCAACCGCCGGTACTTCAAGTCTGCCTTGGCGCTCGTGAACAAGCAGCTTGCGGGACTCTCTCAGGCGCAGAGGCTTGGACAGGATGGGCTGGAGCTCCAAGATCGCGCGCAGACGCTGAGTCTCCTCTCGGAACTGAATTACGGCAACGTCCAGGTCGCTCAGGAAGCACAGGTGCCCACTAGCCCCACCTCGCCAAAGACGTCGAGTGATACGGTCCTCGGAGCCCTGCTGGGCCTGCTCATAGGCCTCGGTCTCGCCTTCTTGCTGGAGCGCCTTGATCGTCGGATCAGGGGCCCGGAGGATCTTGAGGCGATCTATCGCCTGCCCGTGCTCGGCGACGTGCCGGAGAGTGCGGCGCTTGCAGGTGCCGGGCGGCGCGGCAAGGGAAAGGGTGCGGTATTACCTCCCGCCGAGGCTGAGGCGTTCAATCTGATTCGCGCCCATTTGCGCTTCTTCAACGTCGGTCGCGAGCTGCGCACGATCGTCGTGGCCTCGGCCGCTCCGGGTGACGGCAAGACCACGATTGCTCGCCATCTGGCTGAGGCGGCTGCCAGATTGGGCTCACGGGTGCTGCTCTTGGAGGTCGATCTGCGCCATCCGACGCTCGCCCAGCAGCTCGACGTCCCGTCCGGTCCGGGACTTGCCGATGTGTTGATCGACTCCGTTTCAATGGAAGGCGCGACTCAGTCGGTCGTCTTGGAGGCACCGCCCGGAGAGGGGATCACGGGACGGACCCTGGACGTGCTGGCCGCCGGCGCCGTGCTGCCTCCCAACTCGGGCGAGTTGCTCGAGAGCCGTGCGATGGATGCCGTGCTCGAACAGGCGAGGTCCGCATACGACCTCGTCGTGGTCGACACGCCACCGCTCATCGTCGTGTCGGACGCGTTCCCGATGCTCACCAAGGTCGACGGCGTCGTGATCGTGGGCAGGATCGGGCATAGTCGCCGCGACGTCGCGGAACGACTCCACCAGGTTCTCGCCGGCAGCGGTGCACCGCTGCTGGGAGTCATTGCCAACGGCGCTAAGTCGGGCGGCCCCTACGCCTACGCTGATGTCAGCGGCAAGTCGTCCCCTGCCGTCGCCCCGTCCAACGGCGCCGGCCCGTCCGAGCGCGTCCCCACTGCCAAAGCGTAAGTCTCGCCAGCGAGCGGGATCGACCGATCTACTCGTCGATTGGCGAGGTCGCGCGCGAGTAATGACGGCGCCGGCAGTCGCGGCCATGTCCGCATCCTGGGCGATCGACGCTCGCGGGCATCAATGAGGCAGATACATCAGCGTCGAGCTTATGGGCTCGTCACGAGTTTCCTATACTCACGCCGCGCGCCGCTCGAGTGCCGTGGCCAGCTGCTCGAGGTCGATCGCCGCCTGACGCGCTTCCCGAGATGCTTCATAC
The DNA here is from genome assembly GCA_963814085.1 of uncultured Solirubrobacterales bacterium. Lineage (GTDB taxonomy): Bacteria > Actinomycetota > Thermoleophilia > Solirubrobacterales > Solirubrobacteraceae > Palsa-744. The sequence continues at coordinate 708,966 of CAWFBP010000003.1, forward strand.
AGCGCCTCGCTGGCGCGGTGGTCGTCGAACTGCGAGCCGGCGGCTTCGCCGAAGACGCGTCTGGCGGTGCTGAGACGTGCGGAGATGCCTGCCCACGTGTGCTGATGGGCTTTGGCGAGGCCGGCTCTCGGTGGATCGATGTCTCCGTCGCCGGCGATTCGCATTCCGTCGTCGATCGGGATGTGGCCGTCGGCGAGTGCCAGGCTTGCCTTTGCCTCTTTGGGCTCAAGCTTTGACACCCTTGATGCCTCCGACCGCGCCGCGAGCGCGCGCAGTGCCGAGCGCATCGTGGTGGCGTCGCTCAAATCGGCAGCTGCTGCCGATTTGGCGATCTCCATGTAGTTGCGGGCCGTGCGCTCGCTCGCCTCAAAGTGCTCCTCCACCCAGGCCAGCCAGTTGCCATGCCCCACGCGCTTCTTCATCTCCAGGAGCAGCTCGCCGCAGCGGATCGCGTGCTTGATCGTGTTGCGCTTATACGTTTCGACGTGGCCGTGCTCCGTATTGATCGCGCGGGCCAGATCGTCGTTGGTGAGGGCACCGTCAGTCACATGGCCTCCAGAATCAGAACTCTCGAACCGTTCGACATTAAGCTCGTCCTCGCACGCGGGTACTGCTGTTGCCACCGTGGTCAAACCTCCGCAACTCGACCGATTTGAGCGGCCCACGATCGGCTCGCTCTACCCGCATAACGGTGGCTGAGGTCTCGCACTTCCACGATCGGTGAGGACGCCGGCGAGACGGCTGCCGCTACTGGAGCCAGTGGATGAAGCAGGGATTGCGCGCGACGTGAGGAGCAGTCGTGCGAAGGAGCTCCTCGAGCGCCACGACAAGCTTGCCGGTCGTTGCCGGCTGCCCGCGCGGAAAGCGTCGGTGGTCGTCAGGATGAGGCCGCGGTGGTGGCTGCCACTTACGATGCGGCGGTGGTGGATCGGGGACGAAGTCGCGCTGGTTGTCGGTTACGAGCGCACGATCTCGGTTCGCGCTCAGTCGAGGAGATCTTCGTCGGGCGCGCCGCGCAGGTCTGCGCGCTCGGCGACGGCTATGACATCGCGATGGCGCTCACGCAGCTGCTCAGCAACCACCGCCGTATCCAACACAGCAGCTCGGCAATTTCGGGCGGCGAGGAGGGCGGCGAAGTCTAGGCATATCTAGCGACTTTGGCTAGACCATGCCAGAGACCTTCCTGGAGATGATCGGTAATGGGCGAGGCAGCGGCTTCTACAACCCTTACACGCGTTCATCTGCCGTCGCTACCCGATCGCCTCGCGAGTGAGGCTATGCGCCCGTGGCTGGACGGCCCTGCACTCAATGCGCCCGCTGTGACGCATCGTGCGCCATTTTCGGCGCATAGCCGTTGCGCGCGTCGCCTGCGACACCGGTGAGAACCTGTGATATCCCGCCTCAGTCGTACGGTCCGACACCCGCGAGGTAGCGGCGCAGTAGGGGGCTGGTGAAGCGCCAGTCGGCGCGGCCACGGCTCTCGATGATCGCGGCGTCGCGCAGTGCCTCCAGCGCCCGGCGCACCGCGCCGCGGGGGAGCTGGGGGTAGATGGGCTCGCCGCGAGCCACGCGCTCGGCGACGATGAGGCCGAGCTTGTGTAGCCTGCGGATCCGCTCAACCGTCTGTTCGTGGCTGGCCCGCTCGGCTCGTAGCGCGGTAAGCAGGCCCTGCTCGACGATCGCCAGGTCGACCTCGCGGATATCCAGTTCGATCGTGGTGAGGTGGCTCTTCTGGGCGATCAGCATGGTTGTGCGGGGGTGCCCCTCGCCGTACTCGATGATCCGCCCCAACGCCTCGGGGCCGATCGCGCACTCGTCGGCCGCGAAACGCTCGGCCAGGCCCTCCAACCATGCGCTGCGGTCGATTGGGCGCAGGTCGTAGAAGCCGCCGAACTGGTGCAGCGCCCGGTGGGTGGGGGTGAAGAGGTCGCGCATCATGTGCTCGAGGCTGCCCGCAAACAGGTAGCTGACGCCGCCGGCGCGCTGGAAGATGGCGCGCATGCGCTTGGTCAGACGGTCGGGGTTGCCGTAGGGGCTCTGGGGCCCCGCGACCTCCTGGAACTCGTCGAAGAACACCACCACCTCCTTCCCGTCGGCCGCGGCGATCCGGCCGGGGAGAGCGAGGGCGTAGTCGAGGTAGCGGTCGGGGTCGCGTGCGGCCAGGCCCGGGGCGAAGGCGATCTCGAGCTCCTCCCCGAGCTGGGCCTTGGACTTCAGCACCGCGGATGTGTGCAGGGCGTCGGCGACCAGCCGACCCGCGCGGCGGGTCTGGTGCAGCACCCGCCGCAGCGGCGAGCGATTGGCGATCGTGGCGGTGACCAGCGCCTCGGCGAGCTCGGCCGCGGTGGCGATCCGGAAGAGATCGACGGCGACGGTGTACAGGCCCTGTCGTGAGAGCTGGCCGAGGACGGCATCGCACACGCTGGTCTTGCCGGTGCGCCGCGGCCCTGCCAGCACGACGCTCGCGCCGCCGGCCAGGGTGGTGGCGATCTCACGCACGTCGAGCTCCCGCCCGATCATCTGGCTGGCGGGGATCGGCTGGTCGGTGGGGAAGAGGTCGCTGCTGCGCTGGCGAGCCATCCCCTCATTGTATGCGCCCATCTTGGCGCATAATACGCCAGATCTGGCGTATTATGCGCACGGCGACCCACGGGGCGCGAGCGACCTTCGCTAGAGGCGCCTTTTCGTCTACTCACGCACCGCGCGTCAAGCCGGTCGGTGCCCTCTCACCCACCGTCGAGCGGCAGCAGCCGAAACGCGTCGCCACCCCACAGGGGCCGGATCGCCCGGAAGTGACGCTCGTCGAAGGTGGCGATCTCGATGGTCTGCAGCCGTGCGGCGAGCGCGACGAGGCTGGCGTCGACGAGGCTCACGCCGAGGTCCCGATACTGCTGGGCGATCTCGGCCGCCTGGACCGCGGCGTCATCCCACCAGCTGATGCGGTAGGCGCCGGCGATCACGTCTCGCCGGAATGCTTCGCGCATCCCCTGGCCTCCCCGGCTGGCGGCCAGGAAGTCAACCTCGGCCAGTACCAGCGGGACGGTTGCCAGCGCTGGATGTGTTTGCTCGTACCACGCACGAGTGATTTTGTGGCGCTCGTCGGCGCGATCGAGCAGCGCGAAGATCGCCGAGGCGTCGGCGAGGATCACCGGGCGTCGTGCTCGGCCAGCAGCAGCTCGGCGATCTCCTGGTCTTCAGCGGAGAGCTCCGCCGGCTTGGGATCGCGGTCGAGGCCGATCGCCGTGATCTGCGGCTGAGGGCGTTCTTCGACGGCGTGCCTGAGCGTAAGGCGGATCAACTCGGCCTTCGTCACGCCGTCTCCCCGAGCGATCCGCGCCAGCTCGGTATCCAGGCCGGGCTCCAGGTAGATGCTGGTCTTCTTCATCGATGTAGGGTAGCACCCACCCTATAGTTTTTAGGTGAATGCCGGATGAAGTAGCGGAGATGCGAATGACGCTGGGCTTTGGTCAGTGAGGCAACGCGAGCTCGCGTTGCTGATGCTCCTTCCGGTGTCGTAAGCGCCCATCCTGGCGCATCATGCGCCAAATCTGGCGCATCCCTCCCAGGTGCGAGCCACCTCGCCAGAGGCGCCTTTTCGTCTACTCACGCACCGCGCGTCAAGCCGGTCAAAAGTTCTTCCGATAGGAGAGCCATACTGGGGGTAGAAAGTGTTGTAACGCACATGGACCTCCCCCAACGTGAGATCTGATGCTGACGCTCTTCCTAATCCTGCTGGCGCTCGTATGGCTTTCTGTGAGCGTGATAGTGGTGGCCGCCTGCCGGATGGCCGCCGGCGGCGACGGCGAGCTCGGGGATGAGGCTCAGAGTCCCCGCCGGCCGAGCACGTGGGGTACCGTCCGCAGCAGGATCTTGATGTCGCCCCACAGCGACCAGTTGGCGACGTACAAGTAGTCCATCGCCCCCATCTCGTTGAGCGGCACGCGCGCCGGGCCGAGGATCTGCCAGGGGCCGGTCATCCCCGGCATCAGCTCCAGCCGCCGGCGATACCAGCCCTCCACGTGGCGATCCTCGTCGATCACCAGCGGCCGTGGGCCGACGAGGCTCATCTCGCCGCGGATGATGTTCAGCAGCTGCGGCAGCTCGTCCAGCGCGCTCTTGCGCAGCAGCCTGCCGATGCGCGTCACGCGGGGGTCGTCGGCGATCTTGAAGAGGCCGGCCTGCGCCTCGTTGCGATCGCGCAGCGAATCCTTCAGCGCCTCGGCGTTGGGGACCATCGTGCGGAACTTCAACAGGTCGAAGTGCTTGCCGTGACGCCCGACGCGCTGCTGGCGGAAGAAGATCGGGCCGTGGCTGTCGAGCTTGATCGCGACGGCGATCACGATGAACAGCGGCGCCACCGCCAGCAGCCCCAGCGAGGCGCCCATCAGGTCGAAGGCGCGCTTGACTACCCCCGAGGAGCGCGACATCTCGAAGCGTCTGACGCCCATCAGCGTGACGCCGTGGAGGTCGTCGAACTCGACCGAGGAGCCCACCACCTCCAGCAGGCGCGGTAGCACGCTGACCCGCACGCCCACCGCCTTCAGCGTGCGCACGAGATCGAGCATCTCGCCCCCATCGGCGCTGGTGGGCGCGACGATCGCGCGGTGCACGTTCAGCGTGCGCGCCAGATCGCGGATCTCCGAGAGCCGCTGCGTGGAGAAGGTGTTCGTCGACCACGTCCCCACGTCGTCGAGGTCGAGATGCCCCACCAGCTCAGCCTTGACGCCGCCATGCCCCGCGAGCTTCGAGCGGATCGTCCGCGCCGCGGCCTGGTCGCCGATGAACAGGCACCGTTCGGCCGGCAACGCCCGCAAGGCAAGGGTGCGGGCGCTCGCCCGGGCGAGCACCAGCAGCAGGATCAGCACCAGCCACAGCAGCAGCGCCTCGCGGCGGCTGAGCAGGTCGCCGTTGATCACGAAGCCCCCCGCCAGCCACGCGACCAGGGCGCCGAGCGTCGCCACCTGGAAGAGCTTTGGCGCCTCGTCGAGCGTGGTCTTGTGCAGCAGCACGTCGTCGCGGTCGTACAGCCCCATCACCTTGGCGCCCAGCAGCAGCGTCAACAGTCCGCAGACGCTCACCCACGTCAGCTGCAGCGCCTTCCCGGAGACCGCCGCTAGCACCACGAAGGCGCCGACGATCGCCACCACGTCCGCGGCCAGCAGCGCGCGGCGGAACAGCGATTCGCGCGAGAGGTTCTCGAGCAGGCCCCGCTCCTCGGCGGGCCGCGGGTCGCGGGCGCCGGTGATGCGTCTGCGATCGAGCGCGGTGAAGCCAGCCGGATCCGGAGGTGCCTGCGCACTCGGTATTGCCTCTGGAAATGTCATCTCTGCCTCGCTGCCGACGCCCCCGCTCATCGTTCGCCTCCCTGGCGCTTGTTGTCCTGCTAGCCGGTCTCTGCCTCCAGCGGTTGTCCTCCCAGCGCGAGGATTCCCATGCCGAATCCCCGCTCAGAGTCAAGAATCAGGTTGACCGCCTCGTTGCGCGAACGCACTCCCAGCTTCCCAAAAGCCGAGGAGAGATGGCTCTTGACAGTGCTCTCCGCCAGGAACAGGCGCTCGGCGATCTGGCTGTTCATGTAGCCCATCACCACCAGCCCCAGAATCTGCTTCTCCCGCGCGGAGAGCGCGGGCGGCGCGATCTGCCGCCACTGCTGTCTGGGCACGCAGATCTGACCCACGCGCACGGCGTGCAGGCAGGGGCCGAGCGTGCCCGCCATCTCTCGCTCGAGCACTACCCCGGCCGCACCGGCGGCGAGCACCGCGCGAACCTCCCAGCGCTGGATCTCCGGGCAGATCAGTACCACCAGGGCATGCTCCAGGCCGCGCTGCACCTGCTCCACTTGCCGTGCAGCGTTGGCGCTCGCGTCATCGACCCACACCGCAACCAGCCTGCTGTCGCACTCGTCGTCGTGCTCGATCAGATCCTCCACGTCCTGGAAGGCGGTGAGCTTCCATCCCTGCTCCTCCAACACCGCGCCGATGCGCTCGCGCGGCCCCTCCTGCGCGATCAGCGCGACCGCGGCACCGCCATCGAGTGGGTGGCCGTCGGTTGCCGGCGCTCCGATCGATTCTCTGGAGACGCGGGACTCGGGCATGGCAGAGTAACGGTGCGACTGACGCAGGACTTACGGTATCTGGCGGCTGCCAGAGTTCGACCAGCGAGGTGGCGCTCAGATGGCTGGCCTCAGGGCGAGGCCGGCCGTCCTCACAGGGTCCAACCGGCCCGACCCAGAGCTCGACGAGCCCGCCTCAGAGCTCGACCAACCGGCCGAGCGCCGGATCGCCGGGTGAGAGTACGGCGTGGCCGTTGCACTCGACCCACGCGTGGGCGCGGAAGTCCGGTGCCGGCTGTGCGCCGATCACGAGCTTCGAGGGGATGCCCCGCCGCGCCAGCAGCCGCGTGAGGACGAGCGAGCGCGCCAGGCAGCGGGTGTCGCCCGGGATCAGCTTCAGGGTGCGCACCACGATCCACCCGAGGCCGCGGGCCTCCGTCAGCGTGGCCGCCGTCTGTGGGGCGGGGGGCGGGGACTCCGAGCGCAGCGCGGCGACGACCGCATCGATTGGGGCGCGCCGCAGCTCACGACGTGCCTGCACGTAGGCGGCGATGATCTCCCGTACGAGACGGGCGCGCTGCAGCGGGCTCCGCGGGGGCTTGCGCACCGGGCCGCCGGTCTCTGCGCCGCGCGCGTGGACGTCGGGATGAGGCTCGGCGTGAGGGCTCATCATCGAGGTCCGCGGCGCGCGGACATCGGGCGGCGTCTCGGTGGGCTTGGCGTCGGACATCGTGCTGGAGGGCGTTATCTCCCATCAACTCTGGCGTCGCGAGGATTCTTCCAGACTCGCCGAGGGTGGCGACGCGCATTACCCGGGCGTGCCACCATGCTCGCCAATCGCGCGCAACGCCTGTGCTTGCGCGCTCATCGCTAGTGCAGGGGAGGTGGCTGGATGAAGTCTTTTACGGCCCTTTGGAGGGCGGTAGTGGCGGTCGGTGTGGCCGCTGGTTGCTTGCTTGTGGGCGCCGGTGGCGCGGAGGCCGCCGGTGGCGTGAGCCTCTGTATCCCGGAAGCCGAAAATGCCGCGACGGTGACGCCCACTAAAGGAGCGTGCCCCGCGAAATACAAGCTGACCGAACTCGGCGCGGAAGGCAAAGAAGGCAAGGAAGGCAAGGAAGGGACGTTCGCCGGTCTCACCACGGCCGAGAAGGAAACGCTGCTGGCGGTGCTGCCGTATGTCAAGTACGTCAAGGAAGGGATCGGCAAAAAGCCGACGATCCAGTTCTCCGGCGCCAACGTTCAGGTCGTCTCGGGCGCCGCCAAAGAGAGCGAAATCAACGGGCTCGGCAACCTCGTCGTCGGCAGAGACGAAGAACCGGGCACCCAGACCGGCTCCGGCAACCTCGTGGTGGGAACGTTCAAGCAGTCGTTCGACAGCTACGGCGGGTTTGTCGCGGGCGTGCGTAACACGGTGAGCGGCGCTGATGCGTCGGTGGGCGGGGGCGAACACAATGCGGCAAGCGCCGGCGGCGCCTCGGTGGGCGGCGGCGAATACGACACCGCCAGCGGGCCGAGCTCGTCGGTGAGTGGCGGCTATGGCAACACGGCCAGCAACAAGCAGGCCGTCGTGAGCGGTGGCCAGCTCAACAAAGCCACGGGCCTCGCGGGCACGGTGAGCGGCGGCCTCTACAACAATGCCTCCGGCACCACCAGCTGGGTGAGCGGTGGCGCCGAAAACATCGCGAGCAATGACTTCGCCACAGTGAGCGGCGGCTTCCTCAACATGGCCAGTGGCTTCGGGGCCTCGGTGAGCGGCGGCGAGACGAACACCGCGCACGGCGAACTCTCCTCGGTGAGCGGCGGCGAGAAAAACACCGCGACCGGGAAGTATTCGTCGATCCTTGGCGGCAAAGAACTCACGCTCGCCACCGAATTCGGCCAAGACTACTGACGGAGAGCGATGCAAACAGCACTATATGCCGGTCTCCACCAGGGAGACCGGCATATAGCCACTTGGCCTTCCAATCCGCTGGTTACGGAGTGGAGAAGGTCAGATCTTCTTTGGGCGTGTTCACAGGAAAGGCGGCATCCGTCAATGCGCCGTTCGACTGGCCCGCCGTGAGTGTTGCGAGATCCCCATGATCCTCGATCCGGGGGGCCTCGTACTCCTTGGTGTCCTTCTCCATGGTTTCCTTTCGTAGGGAGGACGGTGCTGAAGGAAAGGATATGGACGCCGGCGCGGTCCACAAGACTAGAAAAAGTACCGGTACGAAAAAAGTGCCGGTCGCGTCTGGCTCGCCAGCCGCCCCCCGGTTACCCCCAGCGCGGAAGCGATCGCTCATCCGGATGGACAGCCGCACGAGGTTGCCTACGCCGCGCGATAGGCGGCCCGGTCGAGCAGCTCGCGCGGGTACTCCGGCTGGGTGAGCGCCCGCAGCCACACATCCGCCAGGCCGGCCTGCCACAATCGCCGCGCGGCTCGGGCGCCACGCGGCGCGGAGGCCTCCCGTAGCAGTGCATCCAGCGGCTCGCGCCGCACGAACGCCCGCACCGGCGCGTCGGCGCGGGCGGGACCCTCCGCGAGCAGAGCACCATCGGTGGCCAGCCCGGCGGGCAGCAGGTCGGTGAAGAAGCTCTTGGCGTGCCGGGTGCGCACCGCCTCGGGAATCTGACCGAGCAACCCATCGCGCAGCAGCGCACGGTCGCGGGCGGGGTCGAACTGCAGCTCGGGCGGGTCGGCGAGCGCCGTTTGCAGCAGCTGGAGGTCGAACAGGAAGGGGTGGCGGCGATCGATCCGCTCGTCGGTCGACTCGCGGCGCAGCTGGGCCGAGATACCGAGCGTCTCCCCCCGGTCCGTCAGCGCGCCCGCCAGCGCCCGCCACCAGAGCGGGCCGTCGAGCCGTGCGAGCCCCCCCTCCTCCTCCCCCCTTCGAGCGACGCGAGCGCCGCGGCGTCGGTGGGGCTGAGCAGCGAGCCCGGCGCGTCCCCCGCCGCGCGCGCCCGCCGGCGCCGGCGTTTGACGGCGGTGGGCACCAGTGGGCTGACGCCGTATTTGCGGATCGCCCGCAGGCGCAGGCGCACGTTGGCGTCGGCCCCGACTTCGGGGATCCGCCTGGTGAGCCTCCAGGCGGCCAGCAGCCTCCCGCGACGCAGCCGGTCGGCGAACAGGTGGGGCGCCCAGCCGAACAGCTCGTCGCCGCCCTCGCCGTCGAGCATCACGTCCACGCCGAGCGCGCGGGCGCTGGCCATCAGCGGCCGCCACACGAACATGTTGGGGGTGGCCGGTGGCAGGTTCCAGCGCGCAATGTGATCCAGCGCCGGAGTGAGGATCGAGGTGCGGTCGTCGAAGGAGATCAGCTCCACCGAGAGGCCGGTGTGGCGCGCGGTCGCCTCGATCAGGTCCCGCTCGTCGGTCGCGGGATGGTCGGGAAAGATCGCGGCGAGCGCCACCGCCTCGCCCGTCGAGGCCCCCCCCGCGATTGGCCCGTCGCTCGCGGACCATTGCGCCGACCTGCCGGGCGTACTCCGCGCGGCCAGCCCCGCCGCCACACAGGCTGAGTCGAGGCCGCCGCTGAGCCGCACCGCGGGCCGCCGCGCGCCCTCGGCGGCGCGCGCCACCGCCGCGAACGCCGCCTCGCGCAGCCGCTCGGCGATTGCCTCGCGCGACCCGCTGGCGAGGCCTTCGTAGCGGGGCTGCCAGTAGGGCTCGATCGCGACCGCGCCCGCGGAGAGCTCTACGCGGTGCGCGGGCGGGATGTGCCGGATGCCCTCGAACAGGGTGCGCCCCGGGGGTGTGCTGCCGCGCTCGATCCACCGCGCCAGCGCGAGCCGGTCGGGCGCGGGGGTTCTGGGCAGTAGGTCCACCAGCGCGCGCTCGTGTTCGGCAAACAGCGCGCCGCCGCCCACGCGGATGTGCACTAGCGGGCGCCCGCCGAGGTGGTCGCGGACGATCGTCGCGGTGATGCTCTCGCGGTCGAAAGCGACCACCACGAATGTCCCACGCAGGAGCTGGCAGGCGTCGGGGCCGACGCGCGCGTAGGCGTGCGCCACGAGCGCCGCCTGGGGCTGGTCGGGCGGCAGCCCGAAGCGAGCGCACAGCTTCTCCGCGTTGGTGAGGCGTCCCGAGATCCAGCACCGCCAGCGCCCATCGCTCGCGCTCGCCGCGGAGGCGCCCGCTCGGGTCGCGCTCGCCAGGGTTCCGCCTGCCGCGGCGGTGCCCTCCGCGTCGATCACCGCCAGCGGCCCGGCCAGCTCGATCCTCTCGCCCCCACGCGCGGCGGCGGGTGCCATCAGCTCCACCGCGCGCTCGCCCCACCCCACCGCGAACACCGCTCAGCGCTCCGGCAGCTGCTCGCACACGGCGCCGGCAAGCCGCGTGGCGTCGACCCCGGGCTGGACGCGCAGGCGGTGGATGCGCCCGGTGGCCGCCAGCGCGGCGGCCATGTCGAGGTGGCGCAGCAGCCGCGCGGGGGTGCGCACGGAGAGGTTGAAGGTGCTCGCCAGCAGCGCCCACGGGTCCACCGCCTCGACGTGTTCGATGGGCGGGCCGTGCGTGGCGCGCTCCAGCAGGAACAGCCCCCCGAACGGCGCCGGCGAGGCGCTTACACGGGGATGAAAACGGGACTTATGCGGGGACGTGGCGGGTGCGCCCAGCACCGCGCGCTGGCCCGCCGACAGGCGATTATGCTCGGCGGGCCGCAGGTGCAGCAGCGCCGCGCCCGGATGGGCGATGAGCGCGCCGTCGCGCAACTCGAGGGCGACGGTGTCGTCGCTCAACAGCTCGGCCCCGCGGTAAAGCAGGGCGGCCGCCAGCGAGGACTTGCCGGCGCCCGGCGCACCGGCGAACAGCACCGCCTCGCCGCCGACTACCACACCGGAAGCGTGCAGCACCTCCAGCCTCCGCAGCGTCGCCGCCAGCGGCAGCGCCTGGGCGGGGATCAGCGTCGTCCACTCCGTGCTCCCCGGCTTGGGGTCGCACAGCAGCTCACCGCCGTCCGGCGCCACCAGGATGCGCCCCACGCCCGGCGCGCGCAGCAGGTAGCCGGCGGGGCCGGCAAGCTCGACGGTGAGCAGCGCCGCCTCCCTGTCGCGCAGCTCACGCACCACTTCGGCGGCGGAGGCGACGGGGCGCCAGCGCCGCTGCAGCTCCCGCGGGTCCAGCCGCACCCGCGTCGGGGAGGAGAGGGGGGAGGAGGAGGGGGGAGGGGCTGTCGCGGCGCCGACACCGGGGATCTCGATGCCGGGGTCTATCTCCAGCCGCAGGCCGAACGCGGCGCCGTGCAACGTTGGCTCGGGGACCGTGGCGGCTAACGCCTCACGCGGGGTCGGCATCCACGATCTCGATCAGACCGCGCTCGAGCAGGCCCTGGCAGAGCGCGATCAGATCGCTCTGGATCTGCTCCTCCTCGACCCCGTACTCGCGCGCCAGCTCGGGCACGGCGGCGCCGGCGCTCGGTGCCGCGTCGATCGCCTCCAACATCCTGCCCGCCGTCGGGTTGAGCCCGTGGTATTGGCCGGTGTTGAGGTTGAGCACGACGGTCTCGGCGACAAAGCTGCGGTGCACCACGTGCTGAGGCATGCGCACACAGGCGCTGAGAAGCTGGTTGGTGGAGAGAGAGGTCACGGTGGTGAGTTGTTGGATAATTTTCAGTACTCGGCAACGGTCCCGGTGCGCTGACCGTATCGGATTGCCGCTCGCAGGAGCACCAAGCCGGCGGGCAGCAGCACGAGCGAGAAGACCACCAGCTTCAGCAGCTCCAGCGCCGCGGGATGCGTCAGCGGCGCATCCACCAGCAGGTGGCGCAACAGGTCGGTGGCGGGGGTGAACGGCTGCACTTCGGCCATCCACCGGATCGACCCCGGGAGCACCTTGACGGGGAAGTACAGCCCGCCCACGATCGCGATGCCGGCCACGATGAACTGGGTCGCGCTGGCGGCCTGCTTGAAGGCCATCACCAGCGCGACCAAAAACAGCGCGAACGGCATGAACGCGATCACGCCGAGCAACGCCACGGGGATCGCCAGGAATGCCGTCGCGGCGAGCGGCAGCCCGAAGAAGAAGTGCGCCATCGCCAGTGTGATGATGCCGCTGAAGAACGCGTTGCACAGCGGAAACAGCATCGTGCCGATGATGCCGTTGACCGGCCCATGGGCGCTCACCAGGAAGCGCTCGATCGTGCCGGAGATCAATTCCTGGCGCACATTGCCGGGCATCAGACCCAGCGAGAGCGTGAGGATCTGCACGATCACCAGGCCGACGATCACGAAGCCGAAGTAGCCGCCCGGCGAGGTGAACGTCCTGGCGGTGAGCAGGCGGCTGATGTAGTAGAAGAGCGCGATCGTGAACAGCGGCCCGAGGAACTGCGACACCAGCTGTGTGCGGTAGCTGACGAACAGGATCATGTCGCGGCGCATGATCCCCTGCATCGCTTCCAGCCATTGCCTCATTCGGCACGCTCCAGGCGGCCGTCCTGCAGCGTGTAGCTGGCGTCACAGGCGATCACTCGGTCCTCTCCCCGCGGTGAGCACCACAGCACGGTGGCGCCGTCGCCGGCCGCCCGCTGGATCTGCGCGTTGAGCAGCTCGTAACCGTCGTCGTCGAGCGAGTTGCGGGGCTCGTCCAGCAGCAGCACGCGCGGCTCGTGCAGGAACGCCATCGCCAGGCGGATGCGCTGGCGCTGGCCCATCGACATCCGGTCGACGCGCCGCTCGGCAAACTCCTCCAGGCCAAACCGCTGCAGGCTGCGTGCCACCAGCTCGTCGCGGTGCGTGCGCGGGACGTAGGCGAGCCGGGCCCAAAAGTCGAGCTGCTGGCGCACGCGCATGCGCGCCTGCACGCCGCGGTCGCCCGCTGAGAGGAAGCCGATCTGCCGTCGGTAGCGTCTCCCCTTTGAGCTGGGCGTGAGCTCGCCCATACGCACGCTGCCCCGCTGGGGCAGCAGGATGCCGGCGCCCAGGCGCAGCAGCGTGGTCTTGCCGGCGCCGTTGCTGCCACCGATCCACGTCACCTCGCCGGCGCGCAACGTCAGGCAGACGTCCTCCAGCACCGGTGGCTTCGGGCCCTTCCAGCGGTGATGGAGGTGTTCGAGCTCGAGCAGCGGCACTCCCAGGCCGTGGGCGAGTGCCTCATTAGGAGCGGTTGGGGCTGCGGAGGTGGAGCTCATGGGCGGATTTGCGCGCCAGCGCGCGGGCGGCGCGCGCGTCGACGTGACCCTAACAACGGTTGAACGTGCCGCATACGTACGATCCTCAGGCGACGGTCGCTGGGCTCTCTCACGGTGTCCCTGGAGTCCCGATCAGCTCCGCCCGCAGCATGCCGGCAAGCGTGCCGGGCGTGACGCTCGGATCGGCGCTCAGCTCCCAGATCGGGACGTGCGCGGCGATCGCGCCGGCCATTTCGAAGCGGGTGCGTTCACGCTCCGGCACGCGCGGAAAGCGCAGCAACGAGCCGATCAGCACGGCCAGCGGTTCGCGAGCTGGGTGCAGCGATGTGGCCAGGCCTGGGCCGCGGTTCAACACGACCAGCGCGCGCAGCGGGATCGCCTCCCTGTGCGCCCGAACGGCGACCCAGCGCTCCTCGCCGACGGACGCGATCGGCGCACCCCACAACGGGGAGACGCTCGCCGGCACGGTCATCAGCGGCGCGCCGGGGTGGGCGAGCGGGGCGCCCTCGCCGCGGGACTCGAGCACGAGCACGTCGTCTGTCATCAACGCCCAGCCATCGTTCAGCAGCTCGTTCAGCAGCGTGCTCTTGCCGCCGCCCGTCGTCGCGGCGATCGCGATCGCGCCATCCGGAGTGGCGATCGCGCCGGCGTGCAGCGCCTCGTAGCCCCGCAGCAGCGCGACCGTGAACAGTGCCGAGTCGAGCACCACCCGCCACCACGACTGCTCGGCCGGGTCCGCGGGCGCGCACCGCAGCACGCCGGCGTCGGCCGAGAGGTGGTGGATCGCACGGGTCCCCGCGACGGGCGCGCCTCGCTGGTCGGGGAGCTCGCCATGCACGAAGCGGTGATCTCCCGCCAACCCCCGCTCGACGACGAACGGGGCGCCGTCGATCGCCCCCTCCCAGCCGATCGCGTCCAGTCCTGACCAGCGCTCGGCGATCTCCGCCGCCGAGTCCACTCGCAGGTGCAGGATCGGCTCGGCCAGTGGCGTCGCCACCCATGCGCCGGGGGGCGGCATGCCGGCGAGCAGGCCGAGGCCGAAGGCGCGCAGGCCCGCGCGCGGCGGCGCGGCGTCCGCTTGGGAGCTCTCGTCCTCGGTCACCCGCGTCACGCTTCCGGGTGCGGTCGGGGCGTAGGGAGCGACGGTCGACTGGCCGATCGCGCGCCTGGTTGGCTGCATGGAAGGACTGTAACCCTCGGCCCGTTGGTGCACTATGTTCTCGTCCATACGCCTTCACTCAACCATTCGCCGGTCGCTCAAGCTGTCCCCCGCCGTACTCCTCGCCGCCCTGGTTTGCGGTGCGAGCGCCACCGCCGCGGAATCCAACACGATCGAAGGGGTGTGGTCGTTCAAAGGCGGCTCCATCGCGATCTCGCTGTTGCCCGATGGGACCTTCCAGGGCGTCGTGGACACCGAAACGACATTCGCCGAATGCCCTCACCCTGCCGCACAGGTGGCATGGACGGACATGAAGCAGCAGCCCGACGGCTCGTTCTGGGGGTACGACGCGTGGTTCATCCGTGAAGGCCCAGGCGGCGAATGCAAGCAGGACCCGCACCTCGGTCCGACCGTCTGGCGGGTGCTCAGCAACTCGGGTGGCGCGCACTACTTGAAGGTCTGCTTCAGCCATCCGGAAACCTCCCAGCCAAAGATCGCCCCGGACGGCACCGCGACCGAAGACACCTATGGCTGCGTGGAATCGGCTCTGATCTCACCTCTGCCCACCGTCTCCGGATCGGGCTCCGGCAGTGGCTCATCGGGCGGGATCACCTACTCCAACACGGTCACGCTGCCGCCGAGCAGCCAGTGCACGCTCCAGAAATCGCTCACGATCAAGCTGCACGATCCCAAGTACGACCCCCTTGTCGAGGTGCTCGTCAAGCTCAACGGCAAGAAGGTCGCGGACGTCAAGGGCGTCAAGCGCATCAAAAAGGGCGTGACGCTGACGAGCCTGCCGACCAGCGGGACCTACAAGGTAAGCGTGGTGGCGACCACGCTTCTCAAGCAGCACCTGAGCGGGAGCAGTACCTACAAGAGCTGCACCAAAGGCTCGGGCAAGATCAAGCTCCACCGCCAGGGCAAGAAGCACCACGGCTGACCGCCGACCCAACGCAAGCTTGGTACGCAGGTAATAGAGCCTCCCGGGGGCTGTGACGCCTTGTAACTCCCGCACGAGAGCTGCAAGTCTCGCCCCCAAACTACCGTTGATCGCGCGTGTCGCGCACGGTCGAGTCAGAGTTGCCCGTGGCCTCAACAGGAGCTACCGGCCACGGCGGGCCTGGGGGCGATGGCGAGGGCGCTGCCTCGCGCCCCGAGCACCTGGGCTCCGACCCTGCCGCCACCTACCGCCTCTCGCACCTGCGCACGCTGGAGGCAGAGGCGGTGCACGTGATGCGCGAGGTCGCCGCCGAGTTCGAGCGCCCGGTGCTGCTGTTCAGCGGCGGCAAGGACTCGATCGTGCTGCTGCGCCTGGCGGAGAAGGCGTTCCGGCCGGGGCCGTTCCCGTTCCCGCTGATGCACGTCGACACCGGGCACAACTTCCCCGAGGCGATCGAGTACCGCGACCGCCGCGCCGCCGAGCTCGGCGAGCGGCTGATCGTCGCCTCGGTGGAGGAGTCGATCCGCCGCGGGCGCGTCGAGGACACGACCGGGCCGTACGCCTCGCGCAACGCGCTGCAGACGGTGACGCTGCTCGACGCGATCGCCGAGCACCGCTTCGACGCGGCCTTCGGCGGGGCGCGGCGCGACGAGGAGCGCGCGCGGGCGAAGGAGCGGATCCTCTCCTTTCGCGACCCCCACGGCCAGTGGGAGCCCCAGCGCCAGCGCCCCGAGGTGTGGAGCCTCTTCAACGCGCGCATCGCCCGCGGCGAGCACGTGCGCGTTTTCCCGATCTCCAACTGGACCGAGCTCGACGTGTGGCAGTACATCGCCGAGGAGCGTTTGGAGGTGCCCTCGATCTACTTCGCCCACGAGCGCGAGGTGTTCGCGCGCGACGGGATGCTCTACGCCCTCAGCCCGTTCGTGCAGCCGGCGGACGGCGAGCGCCCCTTCACCGCACGCGTGCGCTACCGCACGGTCGGCGACATGAGCTGCACCGGCGCCGTGCGCTCCGACGCGGCGACGCTCGCCGCGGTGGTCGCCGAGATCGCCGCCACCGACCTCACCGAGCGCGGGCAGACACGCGGGGACGATCGCGCCAGCGAGGCGGCGATGGAGGATCGCAAGCGTCGGGGGTACTTCTGAGCGGGGGTCGGCGCAGTGCCGGACGACTTGCCGCTCGCGCCGGGTCTGCCAGTTACGAGATGCTGCCGGCCTCGGCGACCCACTGACTTCTGAAACCGAGCACCGAGGTGAGCCGATCGAAGTGCTGGTCGTAGTGCAGCACGCCAAAGCCGCGCTCAGCCGCAGCCGCTGCGATCATCGCGTCTGGCACGCGCACGCGATGGCTGCCAGCTGAGCCCCTGGCGGCGAGCTCACGAATGGCCGAGATGGCCGCGTCCGTGACCGAACGAGTGATCGGTGCTTGGCGCAGGGCCGATACCGCCCCGGCCACCTGCTCGACCTGCTCGCGATCGAGCGCGTCGTAGAGCAGCTCAAGGGTGACGACGGGGCAGGCGACGATCTCTCCCGCACGCGCCGCGGCCTTCCATTGGGGCGCAACCGCAGTGTTCGCTGCCCGCGCCCAAGCCGAAGTGTCGGCGACCCATGGGCCCCCGCCCCAACTCAGCGCCACGCGCGATCCCGAACGTCTCGAAGGCGCTCGAGATCAAGCCCAGAGGCGCCCTCGGCCACGCTCACCAGAAACTCACGCGCGCGGCGCTCGGACTCATGGTCGTGTTCCAGCGCGGCCGCACCCCGAACGGCGAGCTCGTGAACGATTTTTGAGGACGACACCCCCGGTCCCAGAATGCCCCGTCCCCGGGCGATCGCCCGGTCGAGCGCCTGGTCTCTAGGTACCTGAATGCGGGAGTGGCGAGTTGCCATAGCCATAGTGTACCCGCTAACGGACACCGGCTTGGATGGGGGTGCCCGCGCGTCGGGCATTGTCCGCACGGTCATAGCTACCTGGACCCCTTTGGTCATATTTACTATGACCGAATGCTAAGTTCAGCGCGCCCAGGCCGGCACCATGTAGCCTTGCACGCCCATGGGTCCACTGTGGCCGCCCTCCATCGCGGGCTATGCGCTCGTGCTGGTCGCACCGCTCGCTGTCGGCCTGCTCTTGTACCGCCTTCTACTGGCCTACTATCTCGCGAAGTCCATGGGCGACTTCATCTCCGCAGCTCGCGAGTTTCTTTCCTACAGGCATCGGGGAGTACTGCTCATCCCGGCATTCCTCGCGGGTCCCATCGGCTTTGCATTGGGTCTATTGATCGCTCCCGATCAAGTCGGCACGGACTGTTTTGCCAAAGTCTATGGCGTGTTCCTTCAGACCGTGGCGGGAGCCATCGTCGCGTTGCTCGTCGTGATCGCGGTACAGAACCGTCTGGCCAGCCGACAGACTCGGTTCGCTACTCGCGAGGCAGGCATTTTCGCGGTTCTGTGGATCTTGGTTGGCGAGATTGCAGCGCTGGCGGCACTGAGTCCCGGACTCCCCCACGGGCTACAGAAGTGGGCTTTTGCGGTCATGATTGGGGGCGCAAGCGCCGGTATCGTGGCGATCCTCTTCATTGCTGGCTGGCTTCTTGAGAGCCAAGACGATCAAGGCTAGAATCCAAGGACATGGCCTACGACCAGCCCCTACGCGGCGCGGCGGCGCGCATCTTGTTTTCGGATCAGGCTAAGAATGACCTGAGCCAGCTTGGCCGCCCCACGCGCTTCTTGCTATCCCGCACGATGAAGGACGAGTTGCTAGAGCCAACCAGTGATCTAAGGGTCGAGCATATCGGGCGGCCAAGTGGGCTGCCCGCGATACCAAACGGGGAAGCGAACGCGGACTGGTCCGCGCTCTCGCTCGGCAACTTTCGCGTCCTTTTCACGGACCTCAAACCAGCTCTTGGTAGCTCGCTTAGCGATCGGTTCGTCGGAAGAGTCGAGCGGATCGAGAACGGCACGGCCCTTCCTCCATCGCGCTTTGGTAGACGGGGACGGAAGTCAGTGCCGGGAGCGGCCTGAGACGAGCTGAGGTTGCGCTCGAAGCGGATGGGCGAGAACTTGCCCAACGCGATATCCAATCTTCCTTCTTCCGCGCCATAAGTCCCGCCCGTCTGCAACCGTTGCTGCGGCATGACGACGACCGGCACGGCGACGCAGGCCCACGACGGCGCACACACCACGCCGGACACCGAGGCGATCTTCTGGCGCCTCTCCGAGCGCCCGGCGGAGCTGCTGCGCTTCGCCACCGCCGGCTCGGTCGACGATGGCAAGAGCACGCTGATCGGGCGGCTGCTGTACGACTCCAAGCAGGTGCTGGCCGACCAGCTCGAGCACGTCGAGCAGACCAGCCGGCGGATGGGGCATGACTTCCTCGACCTCTCGCTGCTCACGGACGGGCTGCGCGCCGAGCGCGAGCAGGGGATCACGATCGACGTTGCCTACCGCTACTTCGCCACCGCGCAGCGGCGCTTCATCATCGCCGACACGCCCGGGCACGAGCAGTACACGCGCAACATGGTCACGGGCGCCTCCACCGCGGACCTCGTGATCGTGCTGATCGACGCGCGCAAAGGGGTCCTCGCGCAGTCCCGCAGGCACGCCTTCATCGCCTCGCTGCTGCAGATCCCCCACCTCGTGGTGTGCGTCAACAAGATGGACACGCTCGGCTACGACGAGGAGGTGTTCGACTCGATCGTCGCCGAGTTCGAGCGCTTTGCCGCGCGCCTTGAAATCCAGGACGTGACCTTCATCCCGATCTCGGCGCTGAAGGGCGACAACGTCGTGGAGCGCTCCGAGGCGATGCCGTGGTATCAGGGCCCGCCACTGCTCTACCACCTCGAGCACGTCCACATCGCCTCCGATCGCAACCTGATCGACGTGCGCTTCCCGGTGCAGTGGGTGATCCGCCCGCGCTCGGCAGAGGGTTCCGACTACCGCGCCTACGCCGGCCAGGTCGCCGGCGGGATCCTGCGCGAGGGCGACGAGGTGGTGGTGCTGCCGGGCGGCCAGCGCACCACGATCGCGGGCATCGACACCTTCGACGGGCCCGTGCGCGAGGCCTTCCCGCCGATGTCCGTTGCGCTGCGCCTCACCCACGAGGTCGACGTGAGCCGCGGCAGCACGATCGCCCGCCCCCAAAACCAGCCGACCGTCGCCAGCAGCTTCGAGAGCCTGTTGTGCTGGATGTCCGAGCGCCCGCTGGACCCCGCGCGGCGCTACCTCGTCAAGCACACCACGCGCACCGCGGCGGTGGGGGCGCTCGAGGTGCGCTACCGGATCGAGGTGGACACGCTGCACCGTGACGAGCTCGCCGCCACCCTGGAGCTCAACGACCTTGGGCGCGTGCGCGTGGAGTTGGCCTCGCCGCTGGTGTTCGACTCCTACCGGCGCAACCGCGTCACCGGCAGCCTGATCGTGATCGACGAGGCCACCAACGAAACGGTGGCGGCGGGGGTGATCCTAGACACAGAGGTGGAGTCCGAGGGACGCGTCGGGGCTGGCGGCGACGGTGTCGCGACGGACGGCGAGGCGCCCGCCAAGACCGAGCGCAGCCCCAACGTGCGCTGGGAGCGAGAGACGATCACGCGCGGGGAGCGCTGGGCGGCGCTCGGGCTCAGCGGCGCGACGGTGTGGCTGACGGGGCTGCCCGCGGCCGGCAAGTCGACGATCGGGCGCGCGATCGAGGAGCGCCTCGTGCGCGCGGGGCGCCCCGCGTACCTGCTCGACGGCGACAACCTCCGCCACGGCCTCAACGGCGACCTCGGCTTCGACGAGTGTGCGCGCACGGAGAACGTGCGCCGCACCGCACACGTGGCACGCCTGCTGGCGGAGTGCGGAGCCGTCGCGCTGGTGAGCCTCGTCAGCCCCTACGCCGCCGACCGCGAGCTTGCGGGGACGCTGCACGCCGAGCAGGAGCTGGCGTTCCTCGAAGTGTTTGTCGGCACCCCGCTGGCCCAATGCGAGCAGCGCGACCCCAAGGGCCTCTACGCCCGCGCGCGCTCGGGCGAGTTGGCGGGGCTGACGGGCGTGGGCGCCCCCTACGAGGCCCCCACCGCCCCCGACGTGGTGGTCGGCGCCCCCGGCGAAGCGATCGAGGCGGCGGTCGATCGTGTGCTGGAGGCGCTCACCGCGCGCGGGGTCACCTGACTCTGCGCCAGCGGGCGCCGCGGCCGGTTCCGAGTGGCTCGATGATCCCGGCCCGCTTGAGTTCCACGAGAACCTTGCTGATATGGGCGTCGCTGACGCCTGGGGCGTTTTCCCTGACCGTGGAGATCGTGAACTCGTCGCTCAGCAGCGAGTCGATGAATGTGACGATGAGCGCCTTCTTGGAGCCGCGGCCCCCGAGCGTGGTCGTGCGGCTCTCAAACTCACGGTAGGCGGCGATCAGGATGCCCAGAAAGTAGCCCGTCCACGGCTGGAGATCGTGTTCGGCCTCGTGCCAACCCTCGGTGGAGCGACTCAGCGCTTCGTAGTAGGTCTCTCTGCTCGAGTCGATCAGCTTCTCGATGCTGATGTAGCGCCCCACGTCGTGCCCAACGATGTAGAGCAGCCACAGCGTAATCAGACGCGACATCCGGCCGTTGCCGTCGCGGAACGGATGGATCACCGTGAAATCGAGAACGTAGGCCGCGCACAGCAATAGTGCGGCATAGGCGTCGTCCCGCAGCGCGCGCGCGAACCGCCGATGGAGATCCTGCATCGCTCGGGGGGTCAGGGCGGCTGAGACGGGGGTGAAGCGCACGGCCATCGTGCCGTCCGGACGAGCTTCTGAGACCTCGTTGTCGATTCTCTTCCAATGTCCCGCGTCGCGGACGCCGACATACCTGTGGAGGGTGCCGTGGAGCTGCTCGACGTGGCGGGGCTCGAAGGGGATCTCGGCCCGGTTGGAGTGGATCAGCGCGAGCACGTCGCGGTAGCCGGCGATCTCTTGCTCGGAGCGATTCTCGGGCGTTGTCTTTTCGGCGACGAGCGCTTCGATGCGTGCCCGTGGTGCGTGAATGTTCTCGATCGCATTGGACGCCTCTGTGCTCTGGATCATCGCGACTCCGCGCAACGTCTCCAGGGCCGCCGGGTGCTGGCGAGGAAGGGCCTCCATCTTCCCACGGGCTTCTGCGATGTTGGTCAGTGAGGCGACGGTTCCCGGGGGGAGCGCCCCGAAATGGCGCGGAAGGTCAAGGAAGCTGCTCACGCCGTAATCATACTACTAACCTCCTGTCGGTATGCCGTTTACGGAGAAGGTGGGTGTTCTCCGGCCCTGGGTGCATGACGTCAGCCGTCGCCCCCCGTGAACGGCCGCGAGGTCCCGATCGCCCGGCCGCCGGCGTCGAGCGCCTGGACCTCGTAGCTCGGGTACCCTCGCGCCACCGGGATCGCCGTCTCGAACCCGGCCTTGGGGGCGCTCTCCACAACGCTGAAGCGACCGGCGGGGGTGTGGCTCCCGCTCGCTCCAGTTCCGGAAGGCGAGGACGACGAGGCCAGAACCCGCCACGAGACGACCCGGGTGGCGCCGTTCCAGCTCGCGTACACCGTCGCCCGGCTTCCCTGCCGGCGGGCGGCGCCCACCGGCGGGGTCAGCGGTAGGCCGACCCACGGGTCGAGCGTCTCGCGGTAGCTCAGGTCGGAGCCGGGGAAGTTGCCCTCCAGCAGCCGCTGGCCGGAGCGGGTGAACTCCGAGAAGTAGGGCTCCGAGCCCCAGCCGACGAACACGTTGCCGTTGCCCAGCGGCTGCGTGTCGCCCATGTATTCGGTTTCGAATTCGCCGCCGGACGGGTACTGGGCGACGAGCGTGGCGGTGCGGGTCTGCTGGTCGAGATCGAGCACCAGCCCGCGCGAGGGGCCGGTGGCGTGCACCGAGGTGCCGCCGCCGGTGAGCTGGCAGCAGTGGTCGTCGAACATCGTGACCGTCGAGCGGGGCCCCGCCGCGCTCGAGCCGGGGGCGAACGCCACGTCGTGCTGCCACTGGAAGGCGGCGTGCGGGCCAAGCTTGAAGCTCGAGCGCTTGCCGCCGAGAATCCACTCGATCTTGCCGGTGGCGATGTCGACCAGGTAGGCGGCCCACGTGTTGCGCATCGACACGAGGAAGGTGCCGTTGGCGCCCAGTTCCAGCGCGTTGACGTGGTAGGTGTCCCACGGGAACCCGTTGGTCGGCACGGTGGCATAGGAATCGCTCGGAGGGATGTGGTCGAGCGCATCCCAGGTGCGCAGCAGCCTGCCGGTCTTGAGGTTGTACTCCTGCACCGCCGAGTCGATCAGCGCGCCGTTGTAGGCGCCGCCGTAGGCGGAGAGGTTCCGCGCGACGTTCTTGTTGGCGGTCACCCACGCGTCGTCGCCTGAGACCGTGAGCGCGTGGAGGGTGAGCACCCAGCCGTCGGCGCCTTTCAGCCGTGCCACGGTCTGGTAGTGGCGGTTGACGACCACGTCTTCGCCGCTCTCGGTCGAGCCGGTGTTGGTGACGACGCCCTGCCACCACGCGAGCGCCGGCTGCCCTTCGTAGGTCTGCGGGCTGAGGTTGGCGGCGACGACCTTTTCCGGCACCGGTCGGAACCACACGGGCTGCAGGTCCTCGTCGAGGATCAGCGGCCCGCTCTGGCCGACCAGCGGGGGGTAGTTGAGGTTGTAGAAGTTGGTGGTGAGGATGTACCCGGGCGCGAGGCGCCCGGCGAGCGTGGGGCCGTCCCTGTGGATCGCCGGGGGATGCAGCGAGGGCTCGGTGACGAAGCTGGAGGCGCCGTCGGTGGTGTAGGCGCCCACGGGGGCGCCGTGCGAGCCGGCGAACGCCTGGTCGATCGCAATGAAGCCGACGACGACCACGCCGATCGCCACCGTCAGGCGGCGCGCCGCTCCGCGCAGCGCGCCGGCGGGGGCGGGCACCGCCAGGAACGTGACGAGCGCCGCCGCCGCGGCGAGTCCGCCTCCTATCAGGTAGGCGAGGCGGAAGCCGTCGGTGAGCGCCTGCGGCACCTGCACGCCGGTGCCGATCAGGTGGCTGGAGCGCTGCGTGGCGAGCGTCACCAGGATCGCGAGGCCCAGCCCGCCCCCGATCTGGCGCGAGGTGTTGACGAGGCCGGATGCCAGCCCCGCCTGACCCTCTTTGGCGCCCTGGGTGGCGGCGATCGTCGAGGGGACGATCGACATCGCGATCCCCGCCGCGGTGAGCAGCCCGGGCAGCATGATGTACACGATCGCGCTGCCGCTGGAGCCGATTTTGGCCATCAGCAGCATCCCCGCCGCCAGCATCACGAGGCCGCCGCCGAGTACCGGGCGCACGCCGAAGCGGCTGACGAGTTTGCCGGCGCGCGAGGCGACCGCCATGATCATCAACGTCATCGGCAGGAACACCAGGCCGGTGTGCAGGGGGGAGAGCCCCAGCACCTGCTGCAGGTAGAGCGAGCTGACAAACCACATCGGGAACAGCGAGGCGCTGAACAGCAGCACGATGTTGTTGGCGACCCGCAGCGGCTTGCTCAGCTCCTTGAAGGGGATCAGCGGTTCGGAGGCAAAGCGCGTCTCGATCACCACGAACACCGCGAGGATCAGCACGCCGCCGATGATCGGGCCGAGCGCGGCGAACGTGTCCCAGCCCTTGAGGCCGGCTTCCACAACCCCGAACACCAGCACCATCTGGCCGATCGTCAGCGTCAGTGCGCCGGCGAGGTCAAAGCTGCGGCCAGGCGCGCGACGGCGCTCGCTCACGACCGCGTACGCCACCACGGCGGCAGCGACCCCGATCGGGGGATTGATCAAAAGCACCCAGCGCCAAGAGAGCTCCTGCGTGATGATCCCCCCGAACAGCATCCCCGCGGCGCCGCCGAGCCCGTTCATCGCCGCCCACGCGCCGATCGCGCGGTGCAGCGGCGGGCCGGGCGCGAACGAGGAGGTGATGATCGCCAGCGAGCAGGCCGCCATCAGCGCGCCGCCGATGCCCTGCGCCGCGCGCGCGAGCACGAGCGTCTCGCGGTCGGACGCGACGCCGCCGGCGAGCGAGGCGAGCCCGAACACGAGCAGCGCCATGACGAACATCCGGCGCTGCCCGAAGTGGTCGGCGGCGCGCCCGCCGAGCATCAGGAAGCCCGCGAACGTGATCGCGTAGGCGTCGACGATCCACTGCAGTTCGGGCGAGGTGAAGCCGAGGCTCGACTGGATCGAGGGCAGCGCGACGTTGACGATGCTGAGGTCGAGGATCACCATGAACTGGGCCACGCAGCACACGGCCAGCAGCCATCCCAAGCCCGAGCCCCGTTTACGGCTCTCCGCAGGAGGTGGTGGCGCGGCGACCGGGCCGGCGGTCGTCTCGATGCTCACGAGGTCCTACCGGCTTGCGCTTTGCGGCAAAGACGCCTGGTAGGGTGCGCGGGCGGGCGGGCATTCAAGTCCGCAAGCGACGATGAGAGGAGCCCGGCCGATGAGAAGGACGTCACTGACCGCCATGCTAACGCTCGCGGCCACCCTGGCTGCCACCGTCGCGATGGCAGGGTGCGGCGGCAAAAGCGGGGGCTCCTCCACGACGTCGTCGACCCCCAGCAGCCCGGCGACGACCACGAGCACCGTGCACAAGCACGCGACCAAACCGGGGTACTAAGCCGCGGCTCGATCGACCTGCCAGGTGGCCCGATCACCGGCCGGCCGAACGGTCCGCCCACTGGCCCCCCCGGCGCAGCCGCCCTCCCACCCCCGCCCAGCGCCGTCGTCATCCTTCTCCGGAGCCCGGCAGCGACGCGGCGTAGCTGGTCACCGACACCGAGCGCGAGGTGCCGAGCACGCGGCCGGCGGAGTCGAGCGCCTGCACCGCCACCCGGGCGTATTTCAGAGGCAGGGTGGTCGAGCTTTCGAAGCCGGTGGCGGGGATCGTGGCACGCGCCACCAGCGGGCCGGTGTGATGGGCGGCGAGCACGCGCCACGCGGCCACTTCGGTGGCGCCGTTCCAGCTCGCGTGCACGATCGTCTCTTCGCCCGTGTCGTTGAGGCTGGCGAGCACCGCCGGCGGGCTCTGCGGGCGCCCGCTCCAGGGGAAGCGGAAGGCCCGGTAGAAGGCCATTTCGTAAGGCAGATGCGCATCGAACAGCAGCGAGCCGCTGGGCGAGAACTCGCTGATCGCGGGCACCCCGCCGTAGCCGACGACCGTGCTGCCGCTCGCGAGCGTCTGTGCGTTGCCCTGGCTGGCGGCCAGCAGCGGCGGGTTGGAGTGGGTGTAGGAGGAGGCGAGGCGGGCTTCGTGGGTGGCGAAGTCGAGCGCGATCCGCACCGCGCGCGACTGATGGTGGATCGGCGGGTTGGAGCCGTCGTCGAAGAAGGTCACCTCGCCGTCGGCGAGGATGCGGCCGTCGTGCTGCCACGCCGTTTCGGTGCCCCTGCCCATCTTGAACGAGCTCTTCAGCCCGCCCAGCTGCCAGAGGATCCTGCCGCTGCCCCCTTCCAGTTGGTAGCCGGCCCACGTGTTGCGCGCCGAGATGAAGAGGTCGCCGGGTGAGTGGGCCGCCCCCGCCCCCGTCGCCGTCCCCACCCCCGCCACTGTCCCCGCTCCCACCACTGTCCCCGCCGCGGCCGCCGTGCCCGCGCCCGTTGCTCCCGCGGTGCCCGCCCCCTCCACGTCGATCGAGTTGATGTGAAACCAATCCCACGGCCGCGTGTTGGTCGCCGTCGGGGTCTCCGACTGCGAGGCGGGGATGTGGTCGAGGCTGTGCCATTCCCAGCGCACCAACCCGGTGCGCATGTCGATCTCCTGGACCGCCGTGTCGATGATCGCCCCATCGCGCGCGCCCCCCAGTGGCGAGAGGTTGCAGCGGATCGGGTTGTAGGCGGTGATGTAGGCGATGCCGTGGGGAGCGATCTGGAAGTCGTGCAGGTCGGCGTGCAACCCGTTGCCGCCGGGCACCCTCGCAACGGTCTGGTAGCTGGAGTTCATGACCACGTCTTCGCCCTGGCCGAAGCCCAATTCGAGCACGCGCCCCCGCCACCACGTCAGGTCGCGCTGCCCTTCGTAGGGCTGCTCGTTGAGATCCTCCGCCGTTTCGCCGCCCGGCAGCCGGTCGAACCAGACGAGCCGGCCCTGCGGGGTGTAGATCAGCGGGCCATATTGGCCGGGACCGGGGCCGTTGGTTGTGAGGATGTCGCCCGCGGCGGGATCGCGGTCGGGCACGGTCACGCTCAGGATCGGCACCTGCGCGCTCGGCAGCGTGGCGAAGCTCTGGTAATCGGCGGGCGCCGCGCGCGGGTTGCCGAACTCCGCGACGGCGCCCGTCGGGTAGGGGGTATCGACGCGAAATTCGAACGCCACCTGCCTGCCGCCGCCGGCGCCGATCGTGGCATGGACGGCCACACGCTCGCCGGCGTCGAACGGCGTGTGGGGCACGAAGCTGGCGCCGTCGCCCTGTGAGTAGCCACGAAGGCTGCCGGCGTGAGCGCCGCTGTGCGCGCCGGTGACCGAGACGGCGCGGATCTCCGCGGCGGGTACCCCCAGGAAGCTGATCTGCGTGTGGGGATTGGCGGTGCCGCTGCCTGGCGCGGGCGAGACGTCGACGCCGGTGCTACCCAGCGCGGCGGTGCGGTCGAGCGTGGCCGGCAGGCACGCGGGCGAGAGGCCCCCGGACGCCGTGGTGGTGCTCGAGCCCGACAGCAGCGTCAGGCTGGGGGAATCGAGCGCGATCGCCGACACGCCCCATGCGAGCGCGGCGATCCCCAGGATGATGAGTCCGTAGCGGCGCATGTGCATACAGAACAACCCATGCGCGCGCAGGTCGCGCCCGCGAGCGTCGAGTCGGGAAGGATGCCACATCGGATGCTGGGGCAGCGTGGGGCGGGCGCGGCGATTGCTCTATTTTCCCCCTGTGGACGCTTCCATCAATGCGCTGCGTGTGGTGATCGCCGATGACCATCAGCTCTTTCGCGAGGGTCTGAAGGGGATGCTGCAGGACGCCGGCATGGAGGTCGTGGGCGAAGCGGCCGACGGTGCCGACGCGGTGGCGTTGGTGGCGCAGCTGCAACCCGCGGTGGCGGTGCTCGACCTGAACATGCCGGGCACCTCGGGCATGCAGGCGCTGCGGCGGATTGCACGCAGCAACCCGGATATCCAAACGGTGGTGCTGACGGTGTCCGCCGAGGACGACGACGTGGTCGAGGCGCTGGCGGCGGGGGCGTGCGGCTATCTCCTGAAGGACACCCACGTGGATCGCCTGGCGGACGGCATCAGGCAGGCGGCGGCCGGGCACATGGTGATCTCGGGCGCGGTGGCCAAAGCGCTGATCGCACGCGTGCGCGCTGAGGCGCATGCCGACGCGCAGGCGCCTGCGCCCGAGGCGAGCGCGGGGCGTGGCGGCGCGAGTGCCGGCGTCGGCACGGCTGCCACCACGGTTGAGCAGGCGGTCGAGCAGCGCCCGGCGCTGACCCCACGCGAGCGGGAGGTGCTGCGGCTGATCGTCGAGGGGGCCGACAACGTGGCGATCGGTAGGGAGCTGTCGATCAGCCCGCACACGGTGAAGCAGTACGTGACCAACATCTTTGAGAAGCTGGGCGTGCGCAGCCGCGTACAGGCGGCCGTGTACGCCGTGCGCGCGGGGTTGGTGTAGCGGCTCGAAGAGCGGGGTGCGTGCTGGTCACGCGGCGAGGCCGATCGCCCGCAGCGCGTCGTCTCGGCCCTCCGCGCCGAGCTTGCTCACGCAGGCGGAGATGTGGCGGCGCACCGTGATCGGCGAGAGCGAGAGGCGCTCGCCGATCTCCGTCGTGGAGAGCCCGCCGCGCAGCATCCGCAGGATCTCGGACTCGCGGGGGGTGAGCTCGACGTCGCCGACGCGCAGCGGCGCCAGCTCACGGTCGGGGAGCATGCGCAGCTCATGCAGCATCCGCCCGACGAACGTGCGTGGCAGGGCGGCCTCGCCCCGTAGCACCCCGCGCAGCGCGGCCGGGATCCGGTCGGGGGACATGTCCTTGGGCAGATAGCCCCGCGCCCCGGCGCGCAGCGCGGCGAGCAGGTCCTCGGCGTTGGCCGAAACCGTGAGCATCACCACGGCCGTGTCCGGCGCGAGCTCGGCCAGGCGCACGGCTGCCTCGATGCCTCCGCCCGGCATGCGCACATCCAGCAGGCAGGCGTTGGGGCGCTCGCGCAGCACTGCCTCCACTGCGCCCGCGGCATCGGCGGCCTCGGCGAGCACGCGGAAGCCGCCCTGCATCATCGCCATCCGCACGCCCAGCCGGATCGGCGGGTGGTCGTCGGCGATCACGACGGTGGGCGCGCCGTTCATGGGAGCACTGCCTCCACTGTGGTGCCGGCGCCGGTGGCGCTGCCGACGTGCACCGCGCCGCCGAGCGCATGTGCGGACTCGCGCATGCTCGCCAGCCCGAGACCGCCGGCGGCGGGGGTCGCGGCCGGGGCTTCGTCGAAGCCGTGGCCGTCGTCATGGACCGTCAGCCGCCATTGGCCGGCGTGCTCGAACACCACCTCGATCGCGTTGGGGCGGGCGTGCTTGACGGCGTTGGTCACCGCCTCGCGGGCGATGTGCACGAGCGCCGCGCGCGTGTGCTGGTCGGGTTGCGCCGAGGAGGGCACCCGCTCGGCGTCAAACCGCAGCGGCGTGTGGCGCGCGGCGGCGCGCACGCTGGCCTCGATCGTCAGCGCGATCGGGCGGGTATCGGGCTCGGAGAGTCCCCCCAGCACATCGCGGGCGCCTGCAAGCGCGCGCTCCAGCGCGCCGACGACGATGCCGGCACGCGACGCGGACGTGGGGTTGTCGCTGAGCGCGCGCGCATTGGCGAGCGCGAGCGAGAGATCCTGCATGATCAGGTCGTGGACGTCGGTGGCCATCTGCCAGCGCTCGTGGGCGAGGAGCCGTGTGACGGCGTGCAGGGTCGCGGCGTTTGGCGCTGTGCCGGCGTGCCCGCAGTGGCCGTGCCCGTTGTTGTGGGGCGCGGCGTCCGCGCCGGCGTGCCCGCCGTGAGAGGCGCCATGTCCGTCTCGAGGCGCGACAGGCACGACCGCGGCCGTGATGGCGTCGATCGCGAAAGCCGTGGCGGCGTCGCTGCGATCTGAGTTGCTGCTGGCGACGATCATCCCTGTTCCTCGCTGTTCCAAGCGCCCCGTTGCCCCCGGAGCTTAATCGACGTTCAGAATAGTTCCGTCATCTTGACGCACCATCCCGGTGTGCACCGGCGCTCGCGGCTTCAAGCCACGGCCTGAACTGAAAGCTAATCCCTGCCAATTTCTGCCATTCCATGCTGTTGCACGAGCGAGTGTAGACGATTTCCGCGCAAATTGCGGCCAATTTTACTGAGATGAATGCAACTTCGCGGAGGATTACGGAGGGATTTGGGTGCTCCCGCCGTCCCGATCGCGATGGACGGGAATGTTTCTCAGTCCGGCGGTGGGGGCCGGAAATGTTTCTTATTGGCCCTGGCCATCCCCGAACGGGGCGATCGGGACGCCGTGGTCGTGCTCGCGCATCCCGAGCTCGTAGGCGGCGCCGTGCGCGGTGCGCAACGTGCGCGCGGGGCGCCCCGGCCGGCGCACGAGGAGCGTGAGGGCGGCGATCGAGCAGTTGCTCACGTCGTGCAGGTGGCTCTCCGACGCGTGCTGATGGCTCTCCGTGGGGCCGTCGCCGTCGGGATCGGCGTAGCGCCAGCCCGCGAGCGCTGCGGGAGGCGCCTGCACATGCGCTTCGACCACGAGCCCGTCGGCGCCCGGCAGCGTGAGCACGCAGCGGTCGGGGCGCTCGGCGACCAGCAGCCCCCGCGCTCCTACGCCGCCCAGCCGGTGGCGCTCGCCGTCGATCCGCAGCGCCCCGTTGGCGACCCACGGGGTGGTGCACCCCGCCACGCGCACCCGTCCGATTGCCACGTCGATCCACGCGTCGGAGTCATCCCCGAAGCCGACGCCGTGCAGCCAGATCCAGCGCTCGGCGTGTTGGGCGCCCCAGTTGTGGCCGACCATCCCGCGCCAGCCGTCGAGCTCGATCGTGCGCCCGGCGAGCTCCAGCGAGCCCTCGAAGCGCGCGCCGGGCGCAGGGCTCGCGAGCTTTGTGCGCGGCAGCGGCGCGCGGTAGAGCGATCTATGCGGCAGGTGGCGCAGCTCCGGCTCTTCCGAGGCGAAGCGCAGCGACCAGCGGGCCTCGCCGCACACGCCCTCCGCGCTGCCGGGCCCGAACCGCGAGTCGCCCACCGCGATCCAGGCGCCGGCGGGCGCGGAGAGCTCGTCGGTCGTGAGCTTGTGCATGAACGGCCGTCGCTCGGCGCCGTCGAACACGGTGCACCACACCGACCCCCGCGCCGGCTGCGACGGCGGCTTGTGGGCGGTGTAGCGGATCCACACCCCGAGCGGGCGGTCGGGGGCGACCGCGCGCAGGTAGAAGGACTCGTACATCCCCGCGCGCGGCGGCGCGTGGGGAAACATGGCGTGGACGTCGGCGGCCTCGCTCACGCGGATGCACCTCGCGAGGGGCGGCGGGCACGCTGGTGCGCAGTGTGGATACGGGTCGGCCGCATGGACTGTAAGTATCCCCGCATGGAGCGCGACTCGCTCGTCAAGCTGCCCGCCGCGCTCGCCCGCTTCGACGTGGAGCCCACGCCGCGCGACGCGAGCTTCCTGCTGGGGATCGACGGCGGTGCCACGAAGACGCTGGCGGCGGTGCTCGACCTCGAGCACGGGCGGCTGCACCTCGGGCGAGGCGGGCCGAGCAACCAGGACGCGGTCGGCGTGCGGGCCGCCGGGGAGGCGCTGTTCGGGGCGGCCGACGAGGCGCTCGCGGGCGCCGGGATCGCCGACGAGCAGCTGGACGCCGCGGTACTCGCGGTGGCGGGTACGGACACCGACGCGGTCGTGGCGCACGTGCGCGCGGAGCGCTCGCAGGAGTGGATCGTCGTCGGCGATGTGGTCGGTGCGTGGGCCACGGCGACCGGCGCCCGCCCCGGTGTGGGCGCGATCGCGGGTACCGGCAGCAACGTGTTCGGCGTGAGCGCCGACGGTCGCGGGTGGCGTGCCGGGGGGTGGGGCCACCAGCTGGGCGACGAGGGCTCGGGCTATTGGCTGGGGCTGCAGTCGATCAAGGCGGCGCTGCGCGACCGCGAGCGCTCGGGCCCGGAGACGGCCCTGAGCGAGGCGGCGGTGGAGCACTTCGGTGTCGCGAGCGTGGAGGCGCTGGCGGCACTCGTGTACAGCAAACCGCTGACCAAGGGCGAGATCGCGGCGTTGGCGATCGAGACGGGGCGGTTGGCCGATCGCGGCGACCCCGTGGCACGCGAGCTGTACGAGCGCGGCGCGCGGGAGCTCGCCGGGCAGATCGCCGCGGTGATCCGCCAGACCGGCTTGGAGGGCGAGTTCCCGGTGGGGTTGATCGGCAGCACCTACAAGGCCGGCGCGGTGTACGTCGACCCGCTCACGCAGGCGATCCACGCGCTCGCGCCGCAGGCTCAGGTCACGGTCGTGGAGATGGCGCCGGTCGGCGGCTCCCTGCTGCTGGCAGCGCGCGCCTGCGGGGCGGCGGCGGCGCTCGCGGAGATCGACCTCGCGGAGCTGATCGAGGAGGCGCAGGCCGAGCGGCGCGGATAGGCGTCGGCGCGGATAGGCGTCGGCGCGGACGCCCGGTTGCCAGGGGCGCCGCGCCGAGGGACGGTCAGGACGCGGTGCCCAGCCGTGCCTCGATCGATCGGCGGCCGCCGATCGCGTCGGGCCCCGCTCCGGCGATGCGCACCGCGGCGGCGGCGTTTGCAAAGGCGGCGGCTCGGGCGGGCGGTAGGCCCTCGCGCAGCGCGATGAAGAGGGCGGCGGCGAACACGTCGCCGGCGCCGAGGTCGTCGACGGGCGCCACGATCGGGGGTACCGGGACATGCATGAGCGTGCCGTCGGGCAGGTCCAGTTCGGTGGGGTGGGCGCCGGCGGTGACGGCGACCACCGCGCCGGCCGCGGCGGCGCGGGCGGCCGACTCGGTGCAGCACTCCCGCTCGCGCTCGCTCAACACCCACGCGTCGCAGCGCTCGGGCGCGAGCTCCGGGCGCAGCGGGACGAGCGCGATCTCTCCTGCGGCATCCCACTCGCGCACCAGCCCCTGCGGCGTGAGCCCCACAAACTCCGCGCGGGGCGGGTGGGCGTCGAAACACCCGCGCGGCGTCTCGCGCGCGACGGGCGCGAGGTGGAGGATCGCGGTGTCCACCTCGATCGGCTCCTCGAACGGCCCGGCCCACGCCAGCAGCCGCTGATGGCGCTCCAAGCCCTCGCCGACGGTCTGCAGCGTGGTCGTGTGCTCGGCGGGTAGTACCTGCAGGTCGAGCTCCTCGCGGTGGGGCTCCAGCAGCGCCTCGATCTCCGCGGGCACGCCGCGCGTGAGGATCAGCGTGCGCAGGCCGAGGCGGGCAGCCTGCAGTGCGCTGTAGAAGGCTGTGCCGCCCGCGCGGCGCGAGCCGTTGGCGAACACGTCGATCGTGACGTGCCCGACAGTCGTGTAGTCGAACGCGTACGGGCGCTCGGCCGGGTCGTCCTTCTGGATGGCTTCGCCGTCGGGTTGGCGCATGAGGCAACCGTACGTGGAGGTGCTCATGCGAGCGGCGCTCCGGCCGGGGGCTCCTATCGTGCGGTGACGGCCACCCGCGGGGGAAGCCGCTGCGGCAGCTCCGTGCCGGCGATCGCGGCGGCGGCGAGGCGGCCGGTGAAGACGCAGCCGCCGAGGAAGGTGCCCTCCAAAGAGCGCTTGCCGTGCATTCCGCCGCCCCCGAAGCCGGCGGCCTCGCCGACGGCGTAGAGGCCGGGGATCGGCCCGCCGTCCGCGGTGCGCAGCACGCGGCAGGCCAGATCGGTTTGGATCCCGCCGAGGCTCTTGCGCGCCATCACCTGCAGGCGGATCGCGATCAGCGGCCCCGCCTTGGGGTCGAGGATGCGCTGGAAGGCGCAGGTGCGCAGACGATCCCCGCGCCAGTTGCGCAGCTGCGCGATGCGCCGCAGCTGGTCGTCGTTGAAGAGGCCCTTGCCGCGCGCGATCGACTCGTCGTAGCGGCCGATCTCCGCCGCCAGCACCTCGGGGTCGATCGGCCCCTGCTTCGCGCCGTCTCCGGTGGCCGTCTTCTCGTGTATGCCTGCTCCAGCGCTCGCAGTGGTCCCCGCCTCGGGCGTGCCGCCGGCGCTCTCGACCGCCACCTGACGGGCGACTTCGTTCATCCGCTCCGCCAGCTCGGGCAGCGAGTCGGCCGAGACGAAGTCGGGCGAGCCCTCCAGCAGATGCGCGAGCACCCGCGGTTTGCCGAGCAGCACCCCTAGCGCGAAGCGCACCCAGCGGCGCTCGCGCAGGTGGGGGTTGTGTTGGGAGCCCGACACGTCCAGCTCGCGGCGGGCGATCCGCTGGTTGCAGATCAGCCATGAGTACTTGCGCTCGTCCTCGCACATCCGCTCCAGCGCCGCGTAGGCGTCGTAGGTCGGCATCACCGGCACCGGGCCGTAGCGGCGGCCGTCGGGGTCGAGCATCACGCCCGAGCGGGGCGGGATCAGCTTCAGCCCATGGTTGGGGCGCTGCGGCGCGGGGTGGCGCACGGCGTCGGCGTAGTTCCACATCCGCTCGAGGTGCGTGACCGCGCCGCCCACGCGCTGCACCTCCTCGTGCAGCGCGCCGTCGGCGTAGGGGTGCGAGCCCGCCAGCATTCTGTTCGGCGGGCTGCCCAGCTCCGCGGTCGGCCACACGCGCCGCACCAGCTCGTGGTTGCCGCCGATCCCGCCCGCGGCGATCACCACCGCCTTGGTGGCCCTCATCTCACCCCCGTTCTCCAGCTGGCAGCCGACCACGCGTCCCTCCTCGACCAGCAGGCCGCCGACGCGAGTGCCGAAGCGAACCTCCAGGGCGGCGCGCCGCGGGTGGCGCTCGATCCCGCCCCACACCGCCTCCACCAGCGCCTTGCCGGTGCCCCACGTCAGGTGGAAGCGGGGGACGGAGTTGCCGTCGCCGAAGTTGCCCCGCTCGGCCCAGTTGACCACGGGGAAAAAGCGCACGCCGAGCTCGCGCAGCCAGCCGCCGACGTCGTCGCGCGCGCGGGTAACGTACTGCTCGGCCCAGCGGCGCGGCCACTGCTCCTCGGCGCCGAGCTCGGCGATCCGCAGCCAATCTTCAAGCGCGAGGCGCTCGTTGTCGCGGATCCGCGAGCGGCGCTGCTCGGGGGAGTCCACCATGAACATCCCCCCGAACGCCTCGCGCGCCAAACCACCAAGCTCACGTGGCTGGCAGCGGTCGAGCAGCAGCACGGTGTGGCCGCTGCGCAGCAGCTCCAGCGTGCTCACGAGCCCCGCGAGGCCGGCGCCGACGACGATCGCGTCGGGGTCGCTCACGCCAGCGCCATGCCCGGCGCGACGCGCACTTCGACCAGCTCGGGCTCCGGGGAGGCCAGCGCGCGGCGCAGCTCGACGCCGAGCTCCTCCGGGTCGGCGGCGCGACGCGCGTTGATGCCGTACCCCGCCGCGACCGCCGCCGTCTCGAGCGCCGGCAGGTCGAGGCCGGGCGCGCCCGGGATCTCCTCCAAAAGCGTGAAGAACTTGAGGATCGCGTACTCCTCGTTGCGCAGCACGAGGAACGTGACGGGCACTTTGTAGGCTGCCGCCGTCCAGAAGCTCTGCACCGCGTACTGCGCCGAGCCCTCGCCGATCACGCATACCACCGGGCGATCCGGGCAGGCCAGTTGCACGCCGATCGCCGCCGGCATCCCAAAGCCGAGGCCGCCGCCGGCGGAGAAGTAGTAGCTCCCCGGCCGTCCGAGTCGCAGCTGGTTGCGCAGCGCGGGCGTGGCCGAGGGCGACTCGAGCACGACGATCCCGTCATCGGGGAACACCTGCGCCAGCGTGCGCACCGCCGTCGAGGGGCTCATCGGATCGGCGAGCGGCACCGCCTCGGGAGCCGGCCGCGCCGGTGGGGCCTCGCGTGCTGCCCGCTCCGGCGAGGACCCATCCCCGCCTAGAAGCTCGCCCACCGCGTCCGCCAGCGCCGCCAGCGTCAGCCCCACGTCGGCCACGATCGCGTCGCCCATCGGCGCCCGCGCGGCCTCGTCGGGGTCGGAGGTGATCGCCGTCAGGCTGGTGCCCTGCGCCAGCAGCGGGCCGGGGATGTTGGGGTAGTAGGGGAAGATCGAGGTGCCGACGGCCAGCACGAAGTCGTGCGGGGCGAGCGCTTCCCCCAGCGGCTGCACCGCCGGCGGCAGGATCGCCTGGAAGAGGGGGTGGTTCTCGGGGAAGCCCAACCGCCCGCCGCCCGTCGCCGGCGTCGCGTACACGGGCAGGTGCGCGGCCTCGGCCAGGCGCACCGCGGCGTCCCATCCGCCGGCGGCGTCGATGTCGGGGCCCGCGATCAGCGCCGGGTTCGACGCCTCCATCAACCGCTGGGCGATGCTCACGATGCTCGGCCGGTCGGGGAGGCCTGCCCCGCCGCTCACCGCGCGCGTGGTCTGATGGCGCAGCTCGTCCTCCGAGCGCACCTCGGCGTACCAGTCGTCCATCGGGATCGACACGAACACGGGGCCGCGCGGCGGCAACCCGGCGGTGTGCACGGCGCGCGCCAGCGCGTGCGGCACATCCTGCGCGCACGGCGGCTCCCAGCTCCACTTCACGAGCGGGTGGGGCATCCGCGTGGCGTCGCGGTTGGTGAGGTTGGCCTGCAGCGTCATCAGCGAGCGGTACTGCTGCCCCGCGGTGACGACCAGCGGCGACTTGTTGGCCTGGGCATTGAAGATCGCCCCCATCCCATTGCCGAGGCCGGGCGCCGTGTGCAGGTTGACCAGCGCCGGGTGCCCGCTCGCCTGGGCATACCCGTCGGCGATTCCCACCGCCACCGACTCCTGCAGGCCGAGGATGTAGCGGAAGTCCGCGGGAAACTCACCCAGCATCGGCAGCTCGGTGGAGCCCGGGTTGCCGAACAGCGTCGTCATCCCGCGCGCGCGCAGCAGCTCGAACGTCGCCTCCCTCACGGTCCTCACGCTGGGAACCGTACCCGAGCGCGGCGCTGTCGGTCGGCGAGCGGTGCGCGAGCCGCGCCGACCGGTGGTGGGAGCGCGCAGGGATTGGTTGGGTTGGGATGCCGGCTGGCGCCGGGTTGGCGTCGAGCGCGGCGTGGTCAGGCGGTGGTGGCGCCCCCGTGCTCAGTTGCCGGCCCGGCGGTCCCCACGGAGGGAACCCAGCTCAGTTGAAGCTGGGGTCCCGCGGGAGGCTGGGACTCACGTCGGCGCCGAAGGCGCTGTACATCAGCAGCATCTCCGCCTCTTCGCAGGAGCGCACTACCAGCAGGCGCTTGTCCATGCCGGTGATCTCCAGCAAGTGTCGCACCTCCGGGTTGGGGCTGGCCAGCGCCAACCCACCGCGCAGGCAGGCACCCTCCCGCTGCAGGTTGAGCAGGGCCGCGAGCCCGCTCGAGCTCATGAACTCGGAGCCCGATAGATCGACGATCAACCCCCGTGCTCGGCGGCGCCGGCAGGCCGCGGCAATTCGCACCTGCATCGAGAAGGCGCCTGCGTAGTCGATCTCGCCGTGCACCGCCGCTCGCAACGGCATCCCCTCGCCGCCCGTGAGTTCCAGGCGCAGCGACCCGGGGATCGGCGGGCGGCGCACCCCCGGGGCGGCCGCACGGCGCACTCCCGGCGGGGTTGGGGGACGCCCTGCGGCCCGACTATGCAAGTTCTCGTTCACCGTTCTCACGCTCTCCTGTCTGTTTGGTTGTTGCGAACATGTGCAGAAATAAAGACCTCGCATAGAGGACACACCCATTTGCGGGGGCTCACGGACCCTCGACAAAGGGCCGACCCGCATCGAACGCCGCGCTAGCCTGTTCTCAGCTTCTGACGGCCCGATGACCCTGCCCCAGACTGCTCACCGACCCGCGCTCGCCGTATGCCTCGCGACTATGCTCGCGCTGGCGGGGCTCTGTACGCCCGCGCTCGCCATGCGTTCGCGTCGCCCCGATGGCCCCGCGTCGGCCGTGTCGCGCCACGCCCACGTCCCTGCGCTCAGCGCGCGCTCCCGCCACACCCATGTCCCTGCGCTCAGCCATGTCCCTGCGCTCAGCGGGCGCTCCCGCCACGCCCACGCGCCTGCCAGGCCCAAGCCGCCCGTGCTCGACCTCTACGCCAGACGCGCCCTCGCGGCGTACGAAGCGATGCAGCAGAACTTCTACGTGGCCTCCGCCGGCCTGTACAAGGGCGAACCGGAGTACTCGTTCCTGTGGCCCTTCTCGCAGGCGCTGGCGGCGAGCGTCAGCGTCGCCCACATCGCCGGCGAGCAGCCAAAGCTGGAAACCAGCCTGCGCGCCCTCGGCACCAGCCTGCAGGTTTACGCGAGCTCCTCGATGGCCCCTAGGGAAACGACCGCCAGCGGCGCCTCCACGGCCACCACGGTGCACTCCTACGACGACGTCACCGCGCCCCCGATCGGCCCCGGCGGCGCGAGCTACTACGACGACAACGAGTGGGTGGGGATCGAGCTGGCGCGCATGTACGAGCTCAACCACGATCCGACCGCGCTGAGCGGCGCCGAGCAGATCATGCAGTTCGTGATGGCCGGCTGGCAAACCACCGGCCCCGAAGGCCAAACGCTGCCGTGCCCGGGGGGCGTGCCGTTCTCCAACGCCAAGAACAACACCCAGCGCAACACGATCACCGACGGCCCCGCCGCGGAGCTGGGGGTGCAGCTGTACCGCATCACCCACGAAGCCCACTACCTGCAGTTCGCCGAGATGGCGTACGCGTGGGTGCGCGAATGCCTGTTGGAAGCGAGCGGGCTGTATGCCGACCACATCGAGCTCGACGGCGAAGTCAACCACTCGCTGTGGAGCTACACCCAGGGCGTGATGATCGGCGCCGGAACGCTGCTCTGGCAGGTCACCCACGAAAGCGCCTACCTCACCGAGGCGCGCGCCACCGCGAAGGCCGCGCTCGTCTACTTCGACTACGGCAAACTCTCCTCGGAAAACCCATTCTTCGCGGCGGTCTTCTTCCGCAACCAGATCTACCTCGACTCGATCACCCACGAAGCGCCCGGCACCCGCCCGGCACGCGAATACGCCTACTGGGCCTGGCTGCGCCACCGCCTCGGCGACAACCTCTTCGCCTACGGCTCCCCGCCGACCGCCGAACTGCTCGGCCAGGCCGCCGTGACGCAGATCTACGCGCTGCTGGCGATCTCGCCGCGGACGTATTTCTGAGCGGGGATCGTTCTGAGCCGGTATGGCTCGGGGGACCGCAGCAAGACGGCGCCCTGAATCGTCTAATATCGACAAGTGGACCAGGGTTATTGGCTCTGATTATCCCGAGTTCGCCCAATGGCCACCATGGAAGCCATCGACTTCATTCCACTGGTCAAGGCCTACCCGGCGCTCAGCCGTCAATATGGAGAGGTCTCCTGTGTAGCCGGGGTGGAGATGGCAGCGGACGGACCCCGATGGATCCGTCTCTATCCGGTGCCGTTTCGTTCGCTTGACGACGATCAGCAGTTCCGCAAGTACCAGCCAGTGCGCCTGCGCGTTGAAACGCACCGACGCGACCTTCGTCCCGAGACTCGCCGTCCCGATCGGGACTCGATCGAATTGCGCGGTGAACCAGTCTCATCGAGAAATGGTTGGGCGTTGCGGCGTCGGTTTGTCGAGCCGCTCATGGTCGCTTCGATGTGCGAGATCAGCCGTGACCAGCGGCGCGACGGGACGTCGCTGGGCGTGTTTCGGCCTGGGCAGATCATCGACTTCAAGATCGAGAAAGCGAGCGTTGACGAGGCGAAACGCCAGATAGCGAAGGCGTGGTCGGCGCAGACGAGTCTCCTGGATGGCTTGGGATCCGACGAGCGGACTAATCAGCTTCGTGAGCTGGAGCAGGTTCCGTGGACCTTCAGGTATCGCTATCAATGTGATGTAGCCGGCTGCCGAGGTCACAGTCAATCGATCGTCGATTGGGAGATTGCCCAGTTCTACCGGCGCGTGCGGCATTTCGACGACTGGCGTGATCGCATGAGGGAGCGCTGGGTCGATAAAGTCTGTGGTGCCGATCGTGACACAGCGCTATTCGTCGGCAACATGCACCAGCATCCGGGGTCGTTTCTGATCCTCGGGGTGTGGTGGCCTCCTCTGCGCCCCGAGCAGCTTGCGCTAACTGATCTCGGCCACGTCTAGCGCAACCCCAAGCTCGCCCTGTAGAGCCTCGAAAATCACCGTGCGGTGACACGTCGCTGGATTGTGCTCGACGCACATCAATGCGCAGCGCTTCTCGTGAAGCAGCGGCACGAGGTCTTCGAGAGTGTCTCGTCGCTCCCGCAGTAGGTGTTCTTCGTAGCGGCGTTGGCCTTCTGCGACATTGCCGCTCTTGTAGAGGTCGCGGAAGGGCTTCGGGTTTCCGAGTGCTTTGATGTGCACGTACTCAACGCCAACATCCGCCATCGCCTGCGCGAGTGCGCTCTTTGCGTATCCGCGACGGCGAGAGATGGGCAGCTCGCGCACGTCGATCAGTCGCTCAACTCCTGCCGCTCGCACATGGCGTGCGAACGCGATGTGGTCCCTGTGGAGTTCGTATCCCACAGAGCCGAGCCACAAGCTCTTCGTCGTCTCTACGCTCGGGGGCGAGGAGATGTCGACTAGCTCAAGTCTGGCAAGTACTTGGTCGATGCTCAGCGCCTCGCCGAAGAGGGCCGTCGTCAACTCTGCGACAGATCGCGTATCGGTCGTCGACATCACAGCTGCCATGGGGAGATGGTGTCAGATCCTGCGGGCGTCTCTACCGCGCAAAGTGCCCGGCGCTACCCGAGCAGCGAGACTCGCCTGCCCGCTCTGTGATGATTGCGCCGATGGCGAGCCCTACCGAGTCGCAGACCGAGCCGGAGTCTTCACCCGCGTCGGGCACCCCGCCCGCCGCGCTCGACGGCGACCACGTGCCCGTGGTACTGAGCCCCGCGACGGGCTACCCCACGCTGGGGGAGACCGACCTGGAGGTGCTGCGCGGGATCGGGCGGCGCTGGGGGACGGCGCTGGGGGATCGCTCGGAGTGGATCAAAGCGCTGCCGTGCGACCCCAACCTCGGCCAGTCCGACGTCGCGACTGACGCCGGCTCTGCGGCGGACGCAGGCGCCGCGGGCGGTTCCCCCAAGAAGCGCTCGCGGGGCACCCGGATCGGCCGCCCGGGCACCGTGCGCCTGGGCCGCACACGCTTCGTGCATGTCGAGGCCGACGGCGCGCCCGGCGAGGAGCTCGAAGCCACGCGCGAGGCGGGACACGCGCCGACCCGCGGCGGCTGGACCAGGGCGCGGGTGCGGCGCGGGTTGCTGGGGCCCCCGTTGCACAGCGCGGCGGTGCTCGAGGAGCGGATGCGCAAGCTGGTGGCCCTGCCGGTGCTCTCCTCCGACGCGCTCTCCTCGGTGGCGTACGGCCCCGAAGCGATGCTCGTCGTGCTCGCGCTCGGGGGCGCGAGCGCGTTTGGCTTCTCGGTGCCGATCTCGATCGCGATCGTCGTGCTGATGGTCGTCGTCGGGCTGTCCTACCGCCAGACGATCCGCGCCTACCCGCGTGGCGGCGGCTCGTACATCGTCGCCTCCGACAACCTCGGTCTGCTCCCCGGCCTGATCGCCGCCGCCGGGTTGATGCTCGACTACATCCTCACCGTCGCCGTGTCGGTCGCCTCGGGGATCGCCGCGATCACCTCCGCGATCCCCTCGCTGGCGCCCGACACTGTGCCGCTGGGGCTGGCGGTGATCGCGATCCTCGTCGCCGGCAACCTGCGCGGCGTGCGCCAGGCGGGGCTGCTGTTTGCGGCGCCCACCTACATGTTCATCTTCGGGATCCTGTTGATGGTGGTCGTCGGCCTCGTCGACGCCGGTGGGCACGGCTTCCACGCCACGCCGCGCCCACCGGTGCACGCCGCCGAGGGTGTGGGGCTGCTGCTGATCCTGCGTGCGTTCGGCTCGGGCGCCACGGCGATGACCGGGATCGAGGCGATCTCCGACGGGATCCCCGCGTTCAGGCCGGTGGAGTGGCGCAACGCGCGCACCACGCTCACCTGGATGGTGAGTCTGCTGGTGGTGATGTTCGTCGGCACGATCGCGCTGATCGAGCTGGATGGGATCGTGCCCCAGTCCTCGCAGACCGTGCTCTCCCAGCTCGCCCACCGCAACCTCGGCAGCGGCGCGCTGTACGGGTACGTGCAGGCGGCCACCGCGCTCGTGCTGCTGCTGGCGGCCAACACCGCCTTCAGCGACTTCCCCCGCCTGCTGTTCTTCCTCGCGCGCGACTACTCCGCGCCGCGCATCTTCCTGCGCATGGGCGACCGCCTCGCGTTCTCCAACGGGATCGTCGTGCTGGGCGCAGCCGCCGCGGCGATTCTCGCGGCGTTCGACGGCTCGGTCACCAGCCTGATCCCGCTGTTTGCCGTCGGCGTGTTTCTTGCTTTCACGCTCTCGCAGAGCGGCATGGTGAAACGCTGGCTGCGCACGCGCGAGCCAGGCTGGAAGGGGAGCATCTGCTTCAACGCGCTCGGCGCCTTCCTGTCGGCGATCGTGCTGTTGATCACCGCCTTCACCAAGTTCCTCGAGGGCGCGTGGCTGGTGGTGATCCTGATTCCGATGCTGGTGACCCTGTTTCTGCAGATCCGCAAGCACTACCTCGCCGTCGGGCGTGCGGTGGCGCTGCAGCCGCTCGCCGCGAAGGCCCGCGCGCGGAGCATCACGCCGCCGCCCAGCGGCCTCGCCGAACTGGAGCGCGGCGCGAGCATCGTGCTGAGCGGTCAGGGCGAGCACGAGGAGGCGCCCGATCAAGTGCTCAACCTCACCGTGGTGCCGATCATCGCGATGGACCTCGCCTCGCTGCGCGCGCTCGCCTATGCGGCCTCGCTGGGGCAGCCGGTGCTCGCGCTGCACATCTCCGCCGATGAGGAGGAGGCTAAGCGCTTTCGCTCCTACTGGCAGGAGTGGGGCGACCACGTGCCTCTGGAGATCGTGCTCTCCCCCTACCGCGCGCTGGTCGCTCCGCTGGGGGGCTACCTGCGCCTCCTGCACGACCAGGCGCCTCACTTCACGATCACCGTCGTGCTCCCCGAACTGGTGGTCCGCCGCTTCTGGCACCGCGCCCTGCACAATGGCGTCGCCCCGCGTCTGCGCCGTGCGCTGCGCCAGCTGCCCGGGATCGTGATCACGACGGTTCCGTTTCATCTGCCGAGCTGAGCCTGCAACATCCGTCGAGTTGCGTGAGTCTGTGCGGAGTGTGCTGTAAAAGCCTTCCATGGCTGGTGCCAGCAAAGAGGCCTCGCGTCATATTGCTCATCGCAGCGAGCACCACCATGGCGGCCATAAGCGCCGCAAGCACAAGCACCACCGCCGCCACAAGGGCAAGCGCCCGCACACGCTGGCCGCCCGGGCGGTGGCGCTGCCCACCGCGCCCGCGATGCCACCGGCGCCGTCGAATGCGCCGGTGGCCACGCTCGGCGCGCCGCTGAGCGCCGCGGGGGCGCAGCGGCTGCTGTGGCGCGCCGGCTTCGGGCCGCGGCCCGGCGAAGCACAGGCCCTGGCGGGGCAGCCGCTGCAGCAGGTGGTGTACGGCCTCACGCGGCCGTCGGGGGAAGCGGTGCTGAGTGGGCCGGCACCAACTGACGAAGACGGCAAGCCGCTGGATCCCCTTCACACCTGGGGCGATGACCACTGCTGGTGGTTGGATCGAATGGTCCGCTCCGACCAGCAGCTGGTCGAGCGGATGACCTTTATCTGGCACGACTGGTTTGCCAACTCCAACGCGCAGGTGGACAGCCCGCAGCTGATGCTCAACCAGAACGGCCTCTTCCGGGAGATGGCGCTCGGCAGCTTCTACGACCTCTTCCTCGCCGTCACCTCCAATCCCGCGATGCTGGTGTTCCTCGACGGCGTCGACAACGAAAAGGGGGACTCCAACGAGAATTACGCCCGCGAGATGATGGAGCTCTTCTCGCTGGGCGCCGACCGCGGCGCGTACACCGAGGACGACGTGCGCGAAATGGGGCGCGCGCTGACCGGGTGGCAGGCGGAATGGTCCTCCGAAGGAGGGATGCACAACTTTCACTACGACCCCTCCAAGCACGACGAAGGCCAGAAGACGGTGTTCGGGCAGACGGGTAATTGGGACTGGGAAGACGCGGTGAGGATGTGCGTCTCGCACCCACTGCACCCCTCGTTCTTCGTCACCAAGCTGTGGGGCTATTTCATCCCCACGCAGCCCGACGAAGCGACTCTGGCCTCGCTGCAGGGTATCTACACGAGCTCGGGCTTCAGCATCCGGGCGGTGGTCGAGGCGATCCTCCAGCACCCCGACTTCTACGAAGGGCCCGAGCTCCTGACGCCGCCGGTCGTCTACAACGC
Source organism: uncultured Solirubrobacterales bacterium (assembly GCA_963814085.1). Classification (GTDB taxonomy): domain Bacteria; phylum Actinomycetota; class Thermoleophilia; order Solirubrobacterales; family Solirubrobacteraceae; genus Palsa-744. The sequence goes on from CAWFBP010000003.1 coordinate 752,504, forward strand.
CGGGCTGCTGCGCGCGATCGGCCGCTACATCGACACGACCGCGTGGGCGTGGCTTTCATCCGGCGCGGGGCAGCAGCTGTTCTACCCACCCAACGTCTCTGGCTGGGAATTCGACCGCTGGCTGGACACCTCCACGGTGCGGGCGCGCTGGGAACTGGCCAACTACGTGATCGCCAACACCTACCCCAACCCTTGGCCGGCCGAAGGCGAACCCGAATACGACCCGACCGAGGATCCCGCCGCGGCGCTGGCGAGCGCGCTGGCGTACTGGGGCGAGCCGTCGCTGTCGAGCGAATCGCAGCAGTGCATTGCGCAGTTCGCGCAGTCGTGCCTGCCTGCCGAAATGGCCGAATGGGAGCAGAGCCCCTACCGGGCGATCCGCCAGAACGCGCTGCGCATGCTGATCGCCACCTCCCCCGACATGCAGGTGAGCTGAAACCACAGGACCCGGTGGTGCATATAAAAAATTTCAAAGCCGTGCGCGATAGCACACACCTTTTAAAAAGAGTAATACAACCTCCGAGCCCGTGCGCAATCGCGCACACCATTTGAAAAGAGCAATGCAACCACCACCACTCCCACAGGCGGCCTCCGATGGCAAGTAATTGCTCCTGCAACGACTTCAACCGCGCGCAACTGCTGCGCCGCGGCCTCGCTGCCGCCGGGAACGGGGTTGCGACCCCCGGCCGCGGGCTGCCGGCGATCGAGCCGGGGATGCCGCTGCCGGCCGGCACGGGGATGGACAGGCGCAGCTTCCTGCTGCGCACCGCCGGCGCGGTGGTGTCGGTGTACGGCGCCTCGATGCTGGGCGCGCGCCACTTCGAAGAGGGCATCGCCCAGGCCGCCGCCGGCTCCCCCAACCAGCCGGTGTTGGTGTCGATCTTCATGGAAGGGGGGTGGGACGCGCTGTCAGTGCTGGCGCCGGTGAAGGAAGCCCGCTACCGCGAACTGCGCCCCACGCTCGCCCTCGCCGAAGGCTCAGGCGAACCGTTCAGCGAGGACCCGACCCTGATGTGGCACCCCCGGGCGCAGGGCCTGGCGACGCTGCACGGCGAGGGCAAGGTGAGCGTGTTCCCGGCGGTCGGGTATGACCCGCCCGACGAGAGCCACTTTACGAGCCGCCACTACTGGGAGGTCGGCCAGCTCGACACCAACGCGCGCAGCGGCTGGATCGGGCGCTTCCTCGACGCTACCGGCGAACCGAACAACCCGCTGCAGGGCCTCTCGCTCGACTACAGCCTGGCCCCGGCGCTGGCCACGGAAAAGATGCCGGTGGCGGCCGTCAGCTCGCCCACCGACTACAACATGTGGGCGTACGGCTTCGACGAACCGATCGCGGGGCCGGCGATGGAAACCTTCGGCCAGCTCGGAGCGCTCGGAGCCCCCTCGCCCGCCTACGCGCAGGCGCGCGGCGCCGCCTGGGATACGAGCATCGTGCTGAAGGAGATGGCGCCGTTCGTCGGCCCCGAAGGCAAGCCGACGTACACCGCGCCCGTCTCCTACCCGAAGGACGGCGGCGAATTCGCCGGTCGCCTGGAAGCGCTCGCGGCGATGCTGGCGGCGGGGCTGCCGATCAAGTGCGCGTCGCTGACTGCGATCGGCTCCTACGACACCCACTCCGACGAGCCCACCACGCTGAGCACGAACCTCGGCCAAACCGTGGAATCGGTGGTGGCGTTCCAGCGCGACCTGGAAGCGCGCAAGCTCGACGACCGCGTGATCGTCCAGCTGTGGTCGGAGTTCGGCCGCCACCCCCAGGAAAACGGCTCGGGCACCGACCACGGCGCGGCGGGCGTGGCGTTCCTGATCGGCACGCGGGTGGCGGGCACGATGATCGGCGAGTTCCCCGGCCTCACGAAACTCGACGAAAACGAAAACCTCGTCAACACCTCGGACTTCCGCGCGATGTATTGCGCGCTGCTGGAGCAGTGGTTCCAAACCGAAGCGGGCCTCGTGATCCCCGAAGCGGCGACCTTCGAACGGCCCACGTTGCTGAAGGCGTAGCGGGACCCGGGCGGCCCGGTGACCTGAGCGGATCATTGGGGGCGCGTCCGCGCGCGTGGTCGGGTCTGCCAGCCGCCCGGGGGCGGGGCCTCCTGCCCCGCCACCATCGCGTTTTGGCGGCCGTACGCGATCTATACGATGGCCAGCGCTGGGGCGACTACGTCGGAGCCAACCCGGACGATCTCGGGGACAGTGATCTTGATCTCTCCCGTACCGTCAAGGAGCGACTTGGCTCCCACGATCGTCACCCCGACCAGACTTCCCGCGGCATCGAAGCGCAATGCGTGGCCCTCCGGCGACTCGTCAAAGGCCACCGCTGAGGATGGGTCACCCTTGTGCAGATAGAGCACATCGACCTCCGCGTCGTAGAAGACGTTGTCGAACGTGAATGAGCCGATCGTGATGGTCATGGCGCCGATCCGGTGGCGTAGGCTGTGACGACGTGCCCACGCTCTCCACTGTAGGCCACGACGACCTTCAGCCAGGCGCTGGGCTCGTTGGTCTTCAAGTAGTACCACTCCTCGTTGCCGAGCCTGCCGGGCATGCGACGATCGGGTGCCTGCACGGCACGTAGCACCGCCTCGCCAAGTGGCTCGATCTCGGGGTGTCGCTCAATGATGTGGCCCCAGCGCTCCTCGGTCAGCTCGACCATCATGCCCTTGGGGTCACTGATTGCCGCACGAACTGTCATCTACGCGAGGGTACGTGTCTCTTGGGATGGTTCAGTCGCGGGCCGCGCTGCTCATCAGGCAAGCTACCGCTAGCGTTCGTTGCATGAGCAACGGTCCCTGCGCATGAGCGCGCTCGAAGTGATCTGGCACGGTCTGCGCGACTCGCTGCTAATGGCGTGGGAGGTGTGGTGGGCGCTGGTACTGGGCTTTGCGATCAGCGCGATCGTTCAGGCGTGGGCGCCGCGCGAGCGCGTGCAGGCGGCTCTGGCGGGCTCGGGGCCGAAGCCCGTTGCGTTGGCTACTGGCCTCGGGGCGGCCTCCTCGTCGTGCTCTTACGCGGCGGTGGCGATCGCGCGGTCGCTGTTCGCCAAGGGCGCATCTTCGGCGACCTCGCTGGCGTTCCAGTTCGCCTCGACCAATCTGGTGTGGGAGCTCGGCCTCGTGCTGTGGGTGCTGATCGGCTGGCAGTTCACAGTCGCGGAGTATCTCGGCGGCGTCGTGATGATCGCGCTGATGGCGCTGGCGCTGCGCCTGTTCGTGCCGGCTCGGCTGGAGGCCCGCGCGCGCGAGCATGCGCAGAACCTGACCGAGCACGGCCACGACCACCACCACCACGTTCACGACCAGCACCGCAACCATTGCCACGACCAACACGCCGGCGGCCATCGAGATCACGGCGACTGCGGCCACCACGCGCCCGGCCATCAACGCCATGGCGACCATGGCGGCGAGGGCGAGCGCGGCTGGCGCGAGCGCCTGACCTCCCGCGCTGCCTGGATGGAGGTGGCCGGCAACTTCCGCATGGACTGGGCGATGGTCTACCGGGAGGTCGCCGCCGGCTTCCTGCTCGCGGGCTTCATCGCGCAGCTCGGCCACGGCTTCTTCCAGGGCCTCTTCATCGTCCACGCCCCAGCGCCGTGGCCGGCGATCGAGAGCGCGCTCGTGGGTCCGTCGATCGCGGTGGCGTCGTTCGTCTGCTCAATCGGCAACGTGCCGCTCGCGGCGGTGCTGTGGTCGGGGGGGATCGGCTTCGCCGGGGTGCTGGGGTTCCTGTTCGCCGACCTGATCGTGCTGCCGATCATCCTGATTTACCGCAAGTACTACGGCCGCGAGTACGCGCTGCGAACCGTCGCGCTGATGTACTGCACGATGGTGCTGGCCGCACTGGTTGTCGCCGCTCTCTTCAGCGTCCTCGGTCTGATCCCCAGCGGCCCGCGTCCCAGCACCACGGCCGTTTTCGGCAAGGTGGCGCTCGACTACAAGCTCGTCCTGAACGTGCTCGCGTTGATCCTGTTCGCGGCGGCGTATAGGCTGCGATCTCCCGTGACCGCAATCGCCCCCGCATGAAAAGGCGCCCCGCCGCCCTACCCCTGGAGGGCCGGCGCGTGCTGATAACCGGCGCGGCGCGCGGGATCGGGGCCGGGACAGCGCGGCGACTCTACGCGCGCGGCGCGCGGGTCGCGCTGGCCGGGTTGGAGCCCGAGCTGTTGGCGCAGGTGGCGGCGGAGTGCGGGGATGCGCCGTGGTTTGAGTGCAACGTCGCCGACTGCGCCCAGGTCGAGCGGGCGGTCGAGGGGGCCGTGGAGCGGCTGGGGGGGCTGGACGTGGCGGTCGCCAACGCCGGCGTCGCGGCGCAGCTGCCGCTCCTCGGGGGCGATCCGGAGATCTTCGAGCGCACGATCGCGGTCAACCTGCTCGGCGTCTACTACACGCTGCGCGCGGCCGGGCCGCACATCGCCCACCCGCGCGGGTACGCGCTGCCGATCGCCTCGCTCGCCGCGGTGCTGCACGCGCCGATGATGGGCGCCTACAACGCCTCGAAGGCTGCCGTGGAGGCGCTCGGCAACACGCTGCGCGTCGAGCTGCTGCACACGGGTGCGCGGGTGGGCGTGGCCTACTTCGGCTTCATCGACACCGACATGGTCAGCCGCGGCACGCACACGCGCGCGGTCGAACAGGCTCCCCGCTCGCGCCGCGCCGCCGTCAAGCCGGTGCCGCTGGCGCGTGCCCTCGACGCGATCGAGCGCGGGGTCGAGCGCCGCGCCCGTCGCGTGACCGCGCCCGGCTGGGTCGCGCCGGTGCTGCCGCTGCGGATGCTGCTGCAGCCGCTCGTGGACCGCTCCGGCCGCGACCTCGAGCAGTCGCTTGCGATCGCCCGCGAGGAGAGCGCGCCGCTGACGACTGCCCAGCCCGGCTCGCCGTAGGCCCTCAGCCTCGATCTGGCACTCGGCGCCCGGGTCGCGCCGGCTGGTGAGCGGCCGGCGCCCGACCCACGGCGCGCCGGCTCCGGATGCGCCCCGTTCTCCCTCGATCCACGCCGAGTGGGACCCCCCGACGGATCCCGCTGGGCGAAAAGTTGCTTAAGGTCTGCGCAACCTGGGTATAGACTGTGTGTTCCTAGGGGCAACATGGATGCCCTGGGCTACGAGGGAGGATGACATGAGGTTTCCCACTGACACGACGGTACGGTCTGCTCGCGTCTGGCTGGCTGCGCTGTGTACCTGCGCGGGTTTTGCTCTCGCTATCGTCGCGCCCGCGGCGCAGGCGGCGGAAGCGCTTGGCGTCGAAAGTGTCTTCGCGGGGAACTGCAAAACGGGGTTTGAGGAATGCAACAAAGCCCCGCCGCCGTCGACGCCCGCGGAAGAACTGGCGAAAGCAGAAAAAGAAGGCTATACGCAGGCCGCTGGCCATCCGCCGTACGGGGTGTCTGAATTCAAGGTCGATACTTACGAAATTCAGAAAGCTAGCCCTCCGTCCATTCCCGCGGCTTTTGCGCCTACTGGCCTCGTCACGCATGTACGCACAGACGTCGGTACGGGCGTGAGCGCGAACCCCGAGGCCGTGGAAAAGTGCTCACTCGCCGACTTCGGTGAAACGGAAGTAATACCCGAAACCGGCTTCTATACCGCGCCTGAATGTAAAGTAAACAAAAAAGAAGGAAAAAATGAAGTAAGGTCCGAAATCGGGGTCAACAAAGTAGTCGTTCTCATTGAACCCGCTCCAAAATTCTACGAGGACCTGCCGCTCAAAGGCAAGGTCTACAACCTCGTTCAGCCCCATGGCCTCGCCTCGGACTTCGGAGTGGCACTGGAACTTCCTCAGCCACTTACCGAAGCTAAGCTTAAGGCAGGTTTCAAAAAAGCCGAAGAAGCAGGTGCAAAACCCGGAGTCGGAGGTTTCCCGTCGGTAGTCGAACAGGAATTCCTCGAGGCGCAGCAGTACTACGCCCACACCCTGATCGAAGGCCACGTCGAATGGGCCGGCAACTACCACGACTACTACGAAATCAACGTCTCCCCCGCATTGCCGTTGATCTCCTCGCGCCTGGTCCTCTTCGGCAACATCGGCACCACCGGACTGGGTGGGTTCATCACGAACTCGAGCCTTTGTGAAGGCCCCGGAGAAAACACGACTACGACGGTGAAACTTAAGTCTCTCGAAGGCCAGGAAGCCGTGAAGTCATATGTGACGCCGGTCGCCGCCGAAGGCTGCAACGGCGCCGCGCCCTTCTCGCCCGTGCCGTTCGTACCGGCGATCTCAATGACACCTGAAACGACCAAGTCCGATCAGCCCGACGGCGTCACGACCGAACTGACCGTTCCGCACGATCCCAGCCCCGAAGGCATCGACTCTTCGCAGGTGGAGGATGCGACCGTCACGCTGCCGGAAGGGATGACGCTCAATCCCGCCGCCGCCCATGGCCTCGAAGCCTGCACCCCGGCGCAGGCCAGGATCCACAGCCTCATACCGGGAGTCGCGTGTCCCGCCGGCTCGAAGATCGGCACGGTCACGCTGAACGTCCCCGACCTTCCGCCGAACTCGCTGCAGGGGAACATGTATCTCGGCGGGCCCGAATCCGGACCGATCACGAAACAGCCCTACACCATGTACCTCGACGCTGAGTCGGCGCGCTACGACGTGTCCGTGCGCCTGGAAGGCTCGATCACGCTCAACGAAACGACCGGACGGGTGACCGCGAGCTTCGTCAAGAACCCGCAGCAGCCCTTCAGCGATGTAATCCTGCACTTCAACGGCGGCCCGCTCGCCCCGATCGCCAACCCGCTGGCCTGTGGGACGGCGACGACCGAAACGAAGCTCGTGCCGTACATCGGCGCATTCGCGACGCAGATGCCCACAAGCGCGTTCACCGTCGACAGCGACGGCTCCGGCGGAACCTGCTCCTCGCCGCTGCCGTTTGCGCCCACGCAGAGCAGCTCCACCCAGCCCGCGACCGGAGGGGCGTCGACCAACTTCTCGTTCACCGTCACGCGGCCCTCGGGCCAGCAGTACCTCTCGCAGATCAAGACCGTGCTGCCGGCCGGCCTCGTCGGGCGGATCCCGGCGGTGTCGCTCTGCACCGAAGTGCAGGTCGCCGAAGCGACCGCCGGCACGGGCGGCTGCCCGGCCTCCAGCCGGCTCGGCTCGGTCACGGTGCTCGCGGGGGCGGGCTCCGCGCCGTACCAGTTCACCGGCTCGGCCTACCTGACGGGCCCCTACAGCGGCGCGCCGTATGGCCTCGCGGTCGTGGTGCCCGCCGTCGCCGGTCCGTTCAGCCTCGGCAACGTGGTGACACACATGACGATCAACGTCGAACCGTACACCTCGCGCGTGGTCGTGGCCGGCAGCGTGCCCACGATCTTCAAGGGCATCCCGCTGCGGATGCAGAGCCTCAACGTCGAAGTCAACCGGCAGGGCTTCATGCTCAACCCGACCAGTTGCAGTAAAACGCTCCTGGCCGAATCGACGCTCACAGGCACGACGCTGCTCGGCTCCAGCACGTTCACCACCGCCGAAGCCAAGAGCCCGCTGGTCGTCGAAGAATGCAACAAGCTCGCCTTCAAGCCCTCGTTCGCCGCGATCGCCGGCGCGAAAACCTCGATCCCCAACGGCGCCAACATCGAAGTCAACATCGGCCTGCCGACTGGTCAGGCGAACATCGTGCAGGTGACCACCACGCTGCCCAAGCAGCTCCCGGTGCGCCTCTCGACGCTCGCCAAAGCCTGCCCGGCGGCGACCTTCGAAGCCGGTCCCGCGCCCGGTGGCTGCTCCAAGGAAGCGAACGTCGGCACCGTGAAAGCGACCACGCCGGTGCTGCCGGGGACGCTCACCGGCACCGCCTGGTTGGTCTCGCACGGCAGCGAAGCCTATCCCAACCTCGATCTGATCCTCAACGGGGATGGCGTCACGGTGATCCTCGTGGGGCGCACCAAAGTGGCCAACTCGCAGATCACCACGTCGTTCAACACGCTGCCCGACGTGCCGGTGTCGAACATCTCGCTCTACCTGCCGTCCGGCCCCAACTCGGTGCTGGGCGCCAACGGCAAGCTGTGCCGCTCGAAGCTGACGATGCCCACCACGCTCGTCGGCCAGAACCTGGCGACGATCCTCTCCTCGCCCGTCATCTCCGTGCGCAACTGCCCGGTGGAAGTCGTCAAACACAGCACCAAGGGCACCACTGCCACGCTCAACGTGCAGTTGCCCACCGCCGGCAGCGTCAGCGGCGGCGGCACTGACCTCAAGTTCACCAAGCGCAACGTCGGCGCGGGCGGGCGCACCAACGTCAAGGTGTCGCTCACCTCGACCGGCAAAGAAGTGTTGCGCAAATTCCGCCAGCTGCGGATCAAGGTGCGCGTCGGGTTCGTGCCGAAGAGCAAAAAAGGCAACATCACCTCCAAGGCGTTTGCCACGGTGACGTTCAGGGCCTGAGGGGGTCACCGGGGGGGTGGGTCTCAATGGCGGCCTCCGCCGGACACATAGGAGGATCACACAGAGCGCCGTCGCGGCTTGTCCGGGGCGGCGTCTTCTGTTGCGTGAGTAGAAGCCACGTATGGGGGTAATAGGGATATGTGAGGATCGGAGAGGTTCGGATCTGGCTGGTGGCCGCGCTGGTCTGCTACGCGGCCACTGGCATCGCGGCGCCCAAGGCTTCCGCGGCGTTCGGCGTGAACAAATGGGAAGCGGGCACTTGCAAGGAAAAGGCCTGTAACGCCGAAGGCAAAGATCCCGCCGCGGAATTCTACACGCAGGCCGCCGGGCACCCCGACTTCGGGATCACCGACTTCGCCTTCAACTACACCCGGGAAACCAACATCCTGGCCGAAGAAGTGAAGGTCCCCGAAGGGCACGTTCGCGACGCCCGCGTGGATCTGCCGCCCGGTCTCGCCGTCGACCCCGAAGCCACCAGGGAATGCCCGGAAGCGCAGATCGCGGCGCTCGAATGCCCCGAATCCGCACAGGTCGGCGAAGACGAAGCGCAGGGCACGGCGGAACTGGCGCTGGGCATCAGGAAGACCGTGACCGAAAGCTTTCCCGTCTACAACCTCACGCGCCGGCCGGGCGAGCCGGCGCGGTTCGGCGTCGAGGTGAAGAGCTCCACGCTCGCGCTCGCCGAATCGATCAGCGCCACGAAGCTCCAGAGCGCGATCTACCTCGAAGGGGGGCTCAGCTGGCACCACGAAGCCGAAACCGCCGAAAACAGCGGCGTGCCGAGCGGTGACTACCACGAGTTCTTCGAGATCCACAACATCCCCACACAGCCCGAACTGATCGCGTCGCGGCTGATCTTCTGGGGCGTGCCGCAGGAACACACGCATACGGGCGAATCCCCCCGGGCCTTCATCACGATGCCGAGCTCGCAGAGCGTCTGCTCCAACCCCTCGACCACCTACCTGCACGTCGACTCCTATGAAACCGAAGGCGCCTTCCTCGAATACGCCGACGAAACACGTTTGAAAGATGGGACGCCGATCGTCGCCGCGGGCTGCGACGCGCTCTCGTTCAACGGCCCCTCGCTCTCGCTTACTCCCGAAACCAGCCGCTCCGACCAGCCCGACGGCGCGACCGTGGACCTCCACATTCCCCAGCCGATCGCCGAACCGGGCAAGGTCGCCTCGCCGCCCGACCTGCAGGACGCCGAAGTCTCGCTGCCGGAAGGGATGACGCTAAACCCCGCCGCCGCGCACGGCCTGGAAGGCTGCACCAGTGCGCAGATCAAGCTGGGTACCAATGAAATGATCGAATGCCCCGCCGGCTCGGAAATCGGGACGGTGGTGATCAACGCTCCCGGGATCCCGGATGGGTCCCTGGCGGGCAAGGTCTACCTCGGCTCGCCCGAGCCCGGCGGCGCGGAATCGGGCGAGGAGTTCCGCATCTTCCTCGCCGCCGAAGCGCCCCAGTACGGTGTGGGGTTGCGCCTCGAAGGCCACGTGAAGGCCAACGTGCAAACCGGCCGGCTGACGGCGATCTTCACCGGCGATCCCCAGTTGCCCTTCGAAGACTTCACCCTCACCTTCCGGGGCGGCCCGACCACGCCCTTCGGGCGCGGTGCCCCACCGCTCGCCAACCCGCTGCGTTGCGGCCTCGCTGAACCGGCGGCCGCGCTCACCCCCTACACGGGCCAACCGGCGCAGGCGGCGCAGACGCATGGCTTCGCCGTCGACGCCAACGGCAAAGGGGGCTCCTGCCCCGCACCGCTGCCCTTTGCGCCGGCGCAGACCACTCCGCCGCAGAGCCCGGCGAGGGCGGGTGCGTACAGCCCCTTCACGCTCCAGCTTGCGCGCGGGGAAGGACAGCAGTACCTGGCGAAGGCGCAGACGACGCTGCCGCCCGGTCTGCTCGGCGCGATCCCCTCGGTGCCGCAGTGCGGGGAAGCCCAGGCGAACGCCGGGACGTGTCCGGCGGCCAGCGAAATCGGTAGCGCCTCGGTGAGCGCTGGCGCCGGCCCCGAACCGTACGGGTTCGCGGGGAAGGTGTACCTGACGGGGCCCTACGACGGTGCCCCCTACGGCCTCTCGATCGTGGTGCCCGCCGCCGCCGGCCCTTACAACTTTGGCAACGTGGTCACCCGCGCGGGCATCGGCGTCGGCCTGTACAGCGGCCGCGCGATCGTCACCGCCGTGCTGCCGAGGATCGTGGAAGGAGTCCCGCTGCGGCTGCGCAGCATCAGCGTGACCGTCAACCGACCCAACTTCCTGTTCAACCCCACCAACTGCTCCCCGCTCGCCACCGAATCGCAGCTCGGCGGCTTCGTCCCCGGCTCCGCGGCGCTCACCGAACAGAGCGCTTCGAGCCCCTTCCAGGTGAGTGAATGCAACAAGCTCGCGTTCACCCCAGTGTTTACGGCTGCCACCGGCGCGCGAGTCTCGCGGGTGAACGGCGCCGGCCTCGAAGTCAAGGTCACGCAGGCCGCCCACCAAGCCAACATCCATGAGGTGCTCACCTCGCTGCCGAAGAAGCTGGCGGCGCGCATCACCACGTTGCACAAAGCGTGCCCCGCGGCGACCTTCGAAACAGGCCCACCCCCCGGCGGCTGCTCCAAAGAAGCGCGCGTCGGGTCCGCCACCGTCTCCACGCCGGTGCTACCCGAAACGGGGATGCGAGCTGGAGGCGAGCGTCTCCCGGCTTCGGGCGGGGTGCTCACCGGCCCTGCCTACCTCGTCTCCCACGGCAGCGAAGCCTACCCCGACCTCGACATCCTCCTCAGCGGCGATGGGGTCGAGGTCGTGCTCGTCGGCCACACCCACATCGCCGCCACGGGGATCCTCTCCTCCTCCTTCGAATCGCTGCCCGACGTGCCGATCTCGAGCTTCGCGCTGAGTCTGCCCACCGGCCCGCACTCGGTGCTGACCGACAACCGCAACGGCAGCCTGTGTGGCTCTCACCTGGTGATGCCCACGACGATCGTCGCGCAGAGCGGGGCGCGGATCACGCAGAGCACGAAGATCGCTGTCAGGAACTGTCCGCGCAAGAAGCCCCGGCACAAGCACCGGCATCGGCATCGCCGGGGCCGCCACCACCGTCGTCGTGGGGCACGGAGGCCCCACGCCCGGGGCCGTCGGTGAGACACCCGCCGCGCGGACGATCACAACTGACAACCCTCACCAATCCTGCGCACGTGGTGGCGGTGCGCGCGGGCGATCACAAAAACGACACGCTGCCGCCCCCGTTGTATCTAAAGTCACTCCTATGGCCACCGCAAGCACCGATATCCCGCTGCGTGCCGTCGCCGCCACCGGCGGTGACCCGCTGCTCGGCGCGCTGCGCCGCCTGATGCGCCTGGCCGACGGCGGCGGGGATTCCGAGGCCGTCTTTCGCGCGCTCGCCCACGAGCTGTGCACGCTGGTGGGGGTCGATGAGATGCAGGTGCACCATCTCGCCCCCGAGGGGAGTGCACAGGAGGGCGAGCCGGTCGTCGCCTACCTGTTCGGCGGCGAGAGCCGTCTCAGTCACGTCGTCCCCCGTGCCGAGCGTCCGCCGGGGGTTGCCTGGGTCGCTAGCACCGGCCAGAGCGTGCTCGCCGTCGGCGCGCGCGAGCTGGCCGCCTCGCTGCCGCGCGTCGTCGCCGCCGGCTTCGGCTGCGCGCTGCTGGTCGCGCTCACCGTGCGCGGCGAGGTCGAGGCGGTGGTGATCGCCGCGCGCCGGCGCGCCGAGGGGTGGAGCGAGCCCGAGATCGCCCGCGCCGGTGCGCTCGTCGATCAGGCGTCGCACACACGGGCGCTGCTGCGCGCGCGGGCGGAGGCCGGCACCGACGCCGTCACCGGCGCCATGAACCACCGCGCGATGCGCCGTCGCCTGCGCGAAGAGATCGACCGTGCCACCCGCACCGGCGGCGAGCTCGCCTGCCTGCTGATCGACCTCGACGACTTCAAGCTGGTCAACGACCGCCACGGGCACCCCGCTGGGGACACCGTGCTGCGTGGCGTCACGCGCGCGCTGCAGGGCGAGTTTCGCGCCTTCGACCGCGTCGCGCGCTACGGCGGCGACGAGTTCGTCGTGATCCTTCCCGCTGCCGACCTGCACAGCGCCGCGCTCGCCGGCGAGCGCGCCCTGGCGCGACTCGCGGAGGTCTCCTCGTTCGACCTCGTCGCGGGCGTTCGCGCCTCAATCGGCGTCGGCCAGTGGCACTCCCCGATGAGTGCCGAGCAGCTGCTGGAGGCGTGCGATGCGGCGCTGCTGCGCTCCAAGCGCGCGGGCAAGGGCCGCGTCGAGCTGGCGGCCGAGGGCGCTCCTGCCACCCCCCGGCCGCCGGCCGGGCAGAGTGTCGGCGTTCTTTGATTGACTGGAGGCATGGCCGCCAACAGCTTTGACGCGCGGGGCACGCTCTCGGTGGGGGGGCGCGAGTACGAGATCTTCCGCCTCGCCGCGCTCGCGGAGCGCTTCGACGTCGCGAGCTTGCCGTTCTCGCTGAAGGTGCTGCTCGAGAACCTGCTCCGCACCGAGGGCTCAGGGGCGGTGCGCGCTGCCGACATCGAGGCGCTCGCCGGCTGGGACCCCGCCGCGCAGCCCTCTATCGAGATCGCCTTCACCCCCGCGCGCGTGCTGATGCAGGACCTCACCGGCGTCCCCGCGGTGGTCGACCTCGCGGCAATGCGCGACGCGATGGCGCAGATGGGCGGCGACCCCGCCAAGATCAACCCGCTCGCGCCCGCCGAGCTCGTGATCGACCACTCCGTGCAGGTCGACGCCTTCGGCACGCGCGACGCCTTCGCGATCAACGCCGCGCGCGAGTTCGAGCGCAACCAGGAGCGCTACCTCTTCCTGCGGTGGGGCCAGCAGGCGTTCGACAACTTCAAGGTCGTCCCCCCCGACACCGGGATCGTGCACCAGGTCAACCTCGAGTACCTGTCGCGCGTGGTGTTCGTTGCCGACGGCGAGGATGCAGGCCCGCCCGCCCCGGCGGGGAATGCGCGGGCGGGCAACGGGGCGCAGTCCGATGCGCTCGGGGCCACCGGCGATTCCCTCCCGCGCGCCTACCCCGACACGCTCGTGGGCACCGACTCGCACACGACGATGGTCAACGGCCTCGGCGTGCTCGGCTGGGGCGTCGGCGGGATCGAGGCCGAGGCGGCGATGCTCGGCCAACCGCTGTCGATGCTGATCCCGCAGGTCGTGGGCTTCCGCCTGCACGGCTCATTGCGCGAGGGGGCCACGGCCACCGACCTCGTGCTGACCGTCACCGAGCTGCTGCGCGCCCGCGGCGTGGTCGGCAAGTTCGTCGAGTTTCACGGCGCCGGCCTCGCCGGCCTGCCGCTCGCCGACCGCGCGACGATCGGCAACATGTCGCCCGAGTTCGGCTCCACCTGCGCGATCTTCCCGATCGATGCGGAGACGCTGCGCTACCTTCGTTTCTCCGGGCGCCCCGCCGAGCAGGTGGAGTTGGTCGAGGCCTACGCGCGCGAGCAGGGGATGTGGCACGACGAGGACTCACCCGAGCCCCGCTTCTCCGAGCAGATCGAGCTCGACCTCGGGGAGGTGGTGCCCAGTCTCGCCGGCCCCCGGCGCCCGCAGGATCGGATCTCGCTGACCGACGCCCAACCGGCCTTCCGCCGCGCGCTCGCCGGCTACGTGCCCACCTCAAACGGCCAGGACGAAGCTGTGGCGGCGACCTTCCCCGCCAGCGATCCCACTGCCTCGCAGGAGCCGTCCAACGGCGAAGGCGCGCGGGCGGCTCAAGCGCAGGTGTCGGCGGCGAGCGCTGCCGGTGGGCCGGGGTCGAGCGGACGCGCGTCGGAGGATCAGGGGTCGAGTGGGCCGGGGTCAGGTACGGAGGCGGGCAATGGGGGGGTGCCGGTGACGCTTGCCGACGGCACACCCACCACGCTGCGCCACGGCCACGTCGTCATCGCCGCGATCACCAGCTGCACCAACACCTCCAACCCCTCCGTGATGATCGGGGCGGGGATCCTCGCGCGCAACGCGCTCGCCCGCGGGTTGCAGAGCAAGCCGTGGGTGAAGACCTCGCTCGCGCCCGGGTCGAAGGTCGTCAGCGAATACCTCGACCGCGCCGGCCTCACCGAGTCCCTGGAGCAGCTCGGCTTCAACCTCGTCGGCTACGGCTGCACCACCTGCATCGGCAACTCCGGGCCGCTGGCCGAGGAGATTTCGAAGGTCGTGGGCGACGAGGATCTGGCGGTCGTCTCGGTGCTCTCCGGCAACCGCAATTTCGAGGGGCGCATCAACCCCGACGTAAAGATGAACTACCTCGCCTCGCCTCCGCTGTGCGTCGCCTACGCGCTGGCGGGCACGATGGACATCGATATCGTCGCCGACCCGCTCGGCTGCGACGCCGACGGTGGGGAGGTCTACCTGCGCGACATCTGGCCCACCGGGGCCGAGATCGCGCAGACGATCGAGCACGCGGTGCAGTCGGACATGTTCCGCAAGAGCTACGCCGAGGTGTTCGCCGGCGACGAGCACTGGAACGGCCTGGACGTCCCCACCGGCGATCGCTTCGCCTGGGATGAGCGCTCCACCTACGCTCGCCTGCCGCCCTACTTCGAGGGGATGCCGCCTGCGCCCGCGCCGCTCGAGGATCTGCAGGGTGCGCGCGTGCTGGCGGTGTGGGGCGACTCCGTCACCACCGACCACATCTCCCCCGCGGGCGCGATCAAGCGCGACGGTCCCGCCGGGCTCTACCTGCAGCAGCAGGGGGTCGCCCCGCGCGACTTCAACTCCTTTGGCGCCCGCCGCGGCAACCACGAGGTGATGATGCGCGGCACCTTCGCCAACATCCGCATCCGTAACCTCCTGCGGGCTCCCGGCGGGGCGGCGCTGCCCGAAGGCGGCGTGACGGTCCACCTGCCGTCACCCACGGCGAGCGGCGAGTTGCGGGCCGCTACCGAGGGCGACGCCGGCGGTCGGGGGGCGGCTGAGCAGCTGTCGATCTACGACGCCGCGATGCGCTACATGCAGGAAGGTGTGCCGCTGGTGGTGCTTGCGGGGAAGGAGTACGGCACCGGCTCCTCGCGCGACTGGGCGGCGAAGGGCACCAAGCTGCTCGGCGTGTGCGCCGTGATCGCGCAGAGCTTCGAGCGCATCCACCGCTCCAACCTCGTGGGGATGGGCGTGCTGCCGCTGCAGTTCCCCGACGGCGAGAGTGCGCAGTCGCTGGGGCTCACCGGCGAGGAGCTCTTCTCGATCGACGGCTTCGCCGCGGCGATGAACGACGGTGGGGAGGCCCCGCGCGAGGTGACGGTGCGCGCCGAGCGCGTGGGGCGCCTGCAGGGCGGCGAGGCATCGCCGGAGCCGGTCAAGTTCCAGGCGCGCGTGCGGATCGACACGCCCCGTGAGGCCGACTACTACCGCCACGGCGGCATCCTCCAGTACGTCCTGCGAGGATTGCTCGCCGCATGATGAGCGCGCTCCCGCCCGCGCGGTGCGCGGGAAGCAGATGAGCGACGCCGCCGGCGACTTCCCGCAAGTCCTGCGCGACCTGCTCGCGGCGCGTGGCCCCTCGGGCTATGAGACCGCGCCCGCGGCGGTGTGGCGGGCGGCCGCGGAAGCGTTTGGCGCCGAGGTGGCCACCGACGTGGTTGGCACGCCCTCGGCGCGGGTGGCGGCGCGCGGTGGCGGCGACTTCACACCTACGTCCCAACCGGGCGGGGACGCCGCGCCGGTCGCTGCGGGTGGCCCCCGGCGGCTGGTGGTGATGGGCCACATCGACGAGATCGGGCTGATCGTCACCCACATCGACGACGAGGGCTTCCTGTGGTTTCGCGGGGTCGGGGGCTGGGACGCGCAGATCCTCGTCGGCCAGCGCGTCGTGCTCGGCACGCGCGCAGGAGAGCTCGCGGGGGTGATCGGCAAGAAGCCGATCCACCTGCTGCGCGACGAGGAGCGCAAGAAGGTCGCCGAGGTGCGCGACCTGCACATCGACATCGGCGCGCGCGGTGGCGAGCAGGCGCGTGAGCTGGTGCGGGTCGGCGACGTCGCGGTGATCGCCGGGGAGCCGGTGGAGCTGCCCAATGGGCGCATCGCCTCGCGCGCCCTTGACAATCGCCTCGGCTCGTTCGTGGCGCTCGAGGCCGCGCGCCTGGTGGCGCAGGGGGGCGGCCCGGGTCCCGCTGGCGGCGCGGCGGCTGGCGCGGGGGATGCCGGGAGCGGGCTGGCGGGCGGTTCGGGCCATGCCGGGAGCGGGCTGGCGGGCGGTTCGGGCCATGCCGGGAGCGGGCTGGCGGGCGGCGCCGAGTGGGAGCTCGTCGCGGTCGCCGCCGCCCAGGAGGAGACCACCTTCGGGGGCTCGCGCACCTCGGCCTTTTCGCTCGAGCCCGACGCGGCGATCGTCGTGGATGTCACGCATGCCACCGACGCCCCCGGGATCGAGGTGAAGGAGTCGGGTAGGCACCCGCTCGGCTCGGGACCTGTGCTCAGCCGCGGCTCCACGCTTCACCCCCGCCTGTTCGAGCTGCTGCACGACACGGCCGAGCGCGAGGGGATCCCCTTCACAGTCGAGGCGATCGGCCGCAACACCGGCACCGACGCCGACGCCGTCCATCTCTCGCGTGGCGGGGTCCCCACCGCGCTGGTGTCGATCCCGCTGCGCTACATGCACTCCCCGGTCGAGCTGGTGGCGCTCGCCGACGTGCACGCCGCCGCACGGCTGATCGCCGCCGCGGCGCGCACGCTCGGTGCGGACACCTCGTTTGCGCGCTAGGCGCTGGCGCTGCTCAGCTCGGTGAACTCGGCGATCGCATACGCCTCTCCGGGCTTGCCGCCCAGCGCGAGCACCCGCAGCCCCTCGGGGCCGGCGAACAGCTTGCGCTTGATGCCGGGGCCGACGCGGATCATCACCTCGGGTGTGAGGTCCAGGCGCTCGCCTTCCACCTCGATCGCTCCCGAGCCGCGCATCACCGAGTAGACCTCCTCCTGGCCGTTCTCCGCGTGGTCGTGCTCGGGGTAATCGCTGTAGTTGGGGGGCAGGTCCACGACCTGCATGCCGAAGGAGGAGACCCCCAGTTCGGCGCGCGCCTTCTTCAGGCCGCCGCCAAACGCGCCCTCCATCTCGTCGATCTGCTTTGCGGTGTATCCAGGCATGAGAACTCCCTATCTGTAGTCGCCGAAGGTTGAGACCGGGATCTTAGCGACTGCTAACTAATAAGGTCGTCCGATCCATACAAGCCCGCGTGGGCGGCCGGATCCCCGCTGCGCATTAGCCGCCCGACCCGACCGCGCATATGCCGACCCGATCACGATCAGGTCTTGTGGCAGATTCTTCGGTGGCGTCGCCGAAAATAAGCGCACAGCTGCCCACCGCGCTGCAGGATCGCCGGCGAGACCGCTTCGGTGGGCTCGTTTTCCCTTTCCTTGTCTTCCGCACACGCCACCGTGGGCACTCGCAACGTTCCGGGGTGCAGCGACTGCCATGCGATCGGCCAGTTTGGGCCTTCGCCCTGGTACAGGGGTCGCCCACGAACGAAGAAGCTCACGTCCTCGTTGGCGCCGCCCTCGATGAAGGGGGGGCATGAGGAGTCGGGTTTCCCCCGCAGCGCCCCGGTGCCGGCTTCGAGTGGGGTCCCGCCCGCCGGCGCCCACACGTCCGGGGCGCAGCTTGCGTGGAACACGATCGACGGGACGGTCTCCACGGGGGGTATTTCACTGCCCGGTTCGCACAGCGCCACCGAGATGCTCCTGCCGTTGGGCGACCATTCGGGCCACATGACGATCGGGTCATCGTTGCCGGCGCCGCGGTGGTAGGTGAAGAGCCGGCGTATGTGGGAGCTTGGCGGAGTGACGATGTCGAGCTCGCTGCCCGCTCCGTCGGCGCGCTGAAACACGATCGACCCCTTCGAGCTCCATCGTGGCGTGCGATCGCCGGGATGATCGGTGAGTGGGCGCACGGGCGAGCCCGGCGCCACGCCCGTCAGGAAGAGGCCGGAGGGCCTGACGAACACGATTTGCGTCCCGTCGGGGGAGAAGGCGGGTTCGCTGCCCGTGACTAGCGGCGTGGGGTTTGAGCCATCGGCGTTCGCGATGTAGACGGTGACGGTGCTCACCGGGCGACGCTGGGATGTGGTGACGGGGCCCGTCGGGGGACGCTGGGGCGCGGTGACGGTCGTCGTCGTGCGACGCTGGAATGCCAGCAGGTCGCCCGACGGCGAGAAGCTCGGAGCGGAGTCTTCGGGGCCGGTGGTCAGCCGCAGCTGGTCACCCGTGGCGGGGTCCACGGCCCAGATGCTGTGTTCGGCCGAATATGCGATCACGCCGTTTGCGCCGGGAAAGGAGCCCTCCGCGGCGCTGGGCGCGAGCGTCGCCGCGATTGCGGCGAGCACGGCGACCCAGCCGACTAGCACAGCGTTCGAGCCCGGCCCGTTCGAGTTTTGCCATGGGGGAGTCATGGTTGCCGCGAGAATACAGGACTCTCCAAAACGCCGCAAGAGTGGGATCTAGATATGATTTGGATTCCAAGAGCGCGGGGTCCTGGGCGGCGGGCCTGTCGTGTCGCGGTCGGTTTGGCGAGATTGCCGTCTGTCCCCTTTTGCGGGTTGGGGCGAGCTCTCCGTCCACCGCCTGCGTCCAACCGAGATGCCTGAAACAGAGACACCATCGAAGGACAGCGCCAAGGGGCTCAGCGCCGGTGTGATCAAGGCGGGCCAGATAGCGGGAGCGCTCACCGCGGTGATCACCGCCGGGGTGCTGATATGGAACCTCGTTCTGAAGCCCGCGCCCGCGCCCGCCGAGTTGGTGGCCCACGTGACTGATGTCAGAGCGCACCCTGGCGTTACCGAGTACACCTATCTCCAGAGCCATCCCGGGCAGCTCAAACGCGAAGAAGCCCAACTGCGGACGGCTGCCATCCGCGACGGGGAACCGCCCTTGACCCAGCGGGAAATCGATCAGGCGCTGCGCCAGCCGGGAGCTGAAGTGCAGTGGAAGATCTTCCTGGAAGGACCAGTTGGGCGTCGATTCGAGTTGACTCACACGCTCTTTCGTGAAAAGGCAGGCGAAAAGACGGTGATCGCCGATGAACTGGGCAGCATCTGGCCGCCGGAACGCATCGTCTCGCAAGCAGCCAAATACGAAAACACCGAAGGCGCCTGGATCCAGACGCCGCCAGGCGGCGGCACCTACGTGATCGAAATCTATCTGGCCTCCGCCGATGGAAGGCAAAACGCCGAAGGCTCCGCGAGCTTCCACGTGGCGGGGCGGTGAGGATGGCGCGGGCGATCGTGTCGGCGCCCTCTCCTTCGACCAAACCCCGATCGCCCAGATCGGCGCTCTCTCCTTCGACCAAACCCCGATCGCCCGGATACGGTGCGCAACCCGAGGACGCTAGGAGCTGCTCGGCTCCCCCGCGGGCGCCTGCAATTCCAACCCCGCGACCCGCTCGAAGTGGCGCCGGTTGCGAGTCATGACCTTCATGCCGTGCTCCAGCGCGGTCGCGGCGATGAGCGCGTCTGGCACTGGAAGCTCGGTCGTGCGCCGGATGCGTCCGGCAGCCTCGGCGATCGCTCGATCCACCGAGACCTCCTCGAGCACGCTCAGCGCTTGGCGCAAAGCCGGCTCGTCGACGTTCCGGCCGGCGAACAGCTCGCAGCGAGTGACCACGGAGATCTTCAGCTTGGGATCGAGTAGGTGCAGCGGGCGGTATCCGCGCAGGTGATCGATCAGGACGTCAGTGTCCAGGAGGATCCGACTCAATACGATTCCAGTCGAGGTCGAAGCGATTCCACTCCTCGCGCGGCGGTACCTCCAGGTCCGGGCAGGACCCAAATGTCTCGTCCAAGACGCGCTGCAACTTTTCGAGGTCCGGTTCCGGCGGTGGCAGGTACGAGTCGAGCGCTGCACGGATGACCTCGGCCAGCGTGCGACCGTCGCGCGCGCGCAGTTCCTCAATGCGATCACGCTGCTCCTGGGTCAGGTACACCTGTGTGCGCGTAGCAGCCATATACCGCACAGTATACAGCAACACCGGACGGCCCCGGCCGACTTACGGGGCGCGCTCGCCCCAGCGCGGGCCACCTACCTCATCCCCGCACCAACCGCTTGTAGGAGATCCGATGCGGGCGGTCGGCCGCGGCGCCCAGCAGCTCGTGGCGGCGCTCCTCGTAGGCGTCGAAGTTGCCCTCGAACCACGTCACCTGGGAGTCGCCCTCGAAGGCGAGCACGTGTGTGGCCACGCGGTTGAGGAACCAGCGGTCGTGGGAGATCACCACCGCGCAGCCGGGAAATTCGAGCAGCGCGTTCTCGAGCGCGCGCAGCGTGTCCACGTCGAGATCGTTGGTGGGCTCGTCCAGCAGCAGCAGGTTGCCGCCGCTGCGCAGCAGCTTGGCGAGGTGCACGCGGTTGCGCTCGCCGCCGGAGAGCTTGCCGATGCGCGCCTGCTGGGCGGAGCCCTTGAAGTTGAAGCCCGCCGTGTACTGGCGCGAGTTGACCTCGCGGTCGCCCACCTGGATGTGCTCGTAGCCTTCGGAGATCTCCTCCCACACGGTCTTCTCGGGATTGAGCGAGTCGCGCGACTGGTCGACGTAGGCGAGCTTCACGGTGTCGCCCAGCTCGATCGTGCCGCTGTCGGGCTGCTCCTGGCCGGTGATCATCCGAAACAGCGTGGTCTTGCCGGCGCCGTTGGCGCCGATCACGCCGACGATCCCGGCGCGTGGGAGGTCGAATGAAAGGGACTCGATCAGCAGGCGCTCGCCATAGCCCTTGGACAGATTGGCGGCGCTCAGCACTTTCTCGCCCAGGCGCGGCCCGGGTGGGATGTGGATCTGGACCTCGTCGAGTTTGACGTTGCGCTCTTCGGCGATCAACTCCTCGTAGCGGGCGAGGCGGGCCTTGGACTTCGTGCGTTTGCCCTTGGGGTTCATGCGCACCCATTCGAGCTCCGCGGCGATCGTGCGCTCACGGCCCTTCTCCGTGCGCTCTTCCTGGGCGAGCCGGGCCTGCTTCTGCTCGAGCCAGCTGGAGTAGTTGCCTTCGTAGGGGATGCCCTTGCCGCGGTCGAGCTCGAGGATCCAGCCGGCGACGTTGTCGAGGAAGTAGCGGTCGTGGGTGACCGCCACGATCGCGCCCTTGTACTCGGAGAGGTGCTGCTCCAGCCACGCCACCGACTCGGCGTCGAGGTGGTTGGTGGGCTCGTCGAGCAGCAGCAGATCGGGCGCGCGCAGCAGCAGGCGACACAGCGCCACGCGCCGGCGCTCGCCGCCGGAGAGCTTGCTCACGTCGGCGTCCGGCGGGGGCAGGCGCAGGGCGTCCATCGCGTATTCGAGCCGCGTGTCGAGGTTCCAGGCGTCGGCCGCGTCGATCTTCGCCTGGATCCTGCCGAACTCCTCGGCGATCTCCTCGGAGTAGTCGGCCGCCAGCTCGTTGAAGCGGTCGAGCAGCGCCTTGGTCTCCGCCACGCCATCCTCGACGTTGCCCTTGACGTCCTTGCTCTCGTCGAGGTGGGGCTCCTGCTCGAGCATGCCCACGGTCGCCCCCGGCGCGAGCGCGGCTTCGCCGCGGTACTCCTGGTCGACCCCCGCCATGATCCGCAGCAGCGTTGACTTGCCGGCGCCGTTGTAGCCGAGCACGCCGATCTTCGCTCCGGGATAGAACGCCAGGGTGATGTCGTCGAGCACCGTCTTGTCGGGCGGGTGCAGCTTCGAGAGCCGGTGCATCGTGAAGATGTATTGGGCGGACATTCCCGGGCAGCATAGAGCCCAATCCGAGGCGCTACCGTTTGTGCTTCATGCCCACGGTGCTGGATATCGAGCAGCAGATGATGCTGCTGGAGCTGGAGCCCCCGTTCGACAAGCGCGCGGTGCAGCTGGCGCGTCGCAAGATGGCCAAGCGCTGGCACCCCGACCTCGCGCCCCCCGGGCGCCAGGTCGAGCACGAGCGCCACCTAAAGGCGATCAACGAGGCGGCCGACCAGCTGGAGCGGATGGCCGAGAG
The DNA here is from genome assembly GCA_963814085.1 of uncultured Solirubrobacterales bacterium. Taxonomy (GTDB): domain Bacteria; phylum Actinomycetota; class Thermoleophilia; order Solirubrobacterales; family Solirubrobacteraceae; genus Palsa-744. The sequence goes on from CAWFBP010000003.1 coordinate 774,829, forward strand.
CCTGCGCGGCGGGCAGGTCTCGCGCAACGCCGTGCGGGTGAGCGCCGCGGCGGCTCGCAAGGCGCGCGAGGAGGCGGGGCGACGCGCCTACGAAACCGAGCAGCGCGCGCGGGCGAGCGCGGCGGAGAACGCCAAGTACGACCCCTTCGGAAGCAGGGTGCCCGACCACTCGGTGGTGCACCGCTACGCGCGCTGCATCTCCTACCCCGAGTGGGGCGTGGGCACCGTGGCGGGTATCTACTTCACGGGTGACAGCACCGGCGAGGGGGCGGCCGATGAAGTCCAGCAGTGGGCGCGGGTGAAGTTCAGCCACGGTATCCGCACCGTGCCGGCGGGCAGCATGCGCTTCGTGGACTTCTCCAAGCCCGACCCCGCGGGCGAGCGGATGGAGCGCTTCATGGTCGCCGCGCAGCGCGCGATGGCCGAAGGCGAATACGCGCTGGCGGCCAAGCGGCTGGTGTACGCGCGCGAAGCACAGCCCAACGACGTCGGGGTGCTGCGGCTGATGACGCTGGCGTTCTGGCAGGCGGGCGAGCTCGAGGCGGCGGCGCGCGCGGTGCGCGACTGGGCGCGTGTGGACGGCGAGCGCCCGGCTGCGCACCGCTTCGCGGCGCGCATCTACGAAGACGTCGGTGCGGTGGACCTCGCCGAGGAAGCGGCGCGGCGTGCTGCCGAGCGGGGTCCCTCCGACGCCGGCGCGTGGGAGCGCCTCGGCCGCCTGCGCCTGCGCATGATGGACCGTGAGGGCGCCCTGGAGGCGCTGGAGCGCGCGCTCAGGCTCGGCGCCGGCGGCGAGGTCAAGGACCTCGTGGTGCAGGCTCTGGCGATCGAACCGCGGGCACCCGCGCCTGCCGCCGCGTAACGGGTCGGCACCCCCGCGGGACGGCATTACTTTTCGGTTCCTTACCCTTCATTTTTTGAAGTGGAGGGGGTCGAAAGAATGAGATCTACCCGCTCCGGACCCCGATCAGGCCAAGATGTTGACCGCGCGCGAGACGATCAGGCCGATCGTGACCAGCGAGACGATCGACTGAATGCTCATGATGCTCTTGGCGGTGGGCGACAGCGGCATCGTGTCGGTGGGGGAGAAGGCCGTAGCGTTGGTGAGCGAGACGTACAGGTAGTCGACGAATTTCGGCCGCCACGCGAGCGGCTCGATGCGATCGTCGCTCATCTGCGGGAACAGAAAGTCGGGCGGCCCGTCGTGTCCGGCGGCGCGGCGCCCGGGGCCGCCGCGGTCGGCCTCCCAGTACCAGAGCGCGAAGATCAGGAAGTTGGTGAGCCAGATCAACACTCCGGAGGTGATCAGCTGACGGCCGTTCTGCACGTCGTGGTGCAGTAGGAAGTGGGTGAGTGCTCCGAGCGAGTAGATGTTGGCGGCGCTCACGAACGCGGTGAGCCCCAGTGCCACGCGCCGCCGGCGGGGGTGCTCGTGCTCGAGTTGGCGGGGCGTGGCCATGAACATCCCGAGCAGCAGCGCTCCCTCCAGCGACGGGATCAGCCAGTGGGGACCGATCGTGAGCCGGCTGGGCAGCAGCAACTGCAGCGCGATCGCCGCAAGGATCGTCGCCTGCGCCGGCCAGAATGGCTCGGCGGCGGCGGGTGGGGGGTAGGGCCGGCCGGGAGAGGAGGAGGACGGCGAGGCCGCAGAGGGGGGTGGAGAGGGGGAGGGAGAGGCCTGGTCCACGGGTGCAGGGTACGGCGGGGAGCGGCGGGTATCCAAAGCACCGTGCGCCGCGCGTTGGCATGGTGAGTCGCTCAGGCTCCCAACCTACGCACAGCTTGCGAGAGGTACAGGCGCGGGTCGGCGGGCGCGCTAGCCTGGGTGTGTGGGCATCGAGAACCCCGTGCACCTCATGTTTCTCGCGGCGGTGGCGCTGGTCGTGCTGGGTCCCAAGCGCCTCCCCGAACTGACGCGCGCGGCGGGCAAGAGCATCCGCGAGTTCCGCGAGGCGCTGAACGGCGGAGTGGTGGACGAGCCGCCGCCGGTAGGGCAGCTGGCCGAGCCGCCGTCAGTCGGGCAGATGCCCGAGTCCGAGCGGGAGCCCGAGTAGCAGTTGACGCCACCGGGCTGACACCGCTCCGCCGGTCAGCGGTTCGATCGATGCTGAGCGGGCCGGGAGACCGCTGGGGAGGCCGCCGCAGATGGGAGTCCGAAATTCACGCGGCGGGTGATAGGGTCGCCGTTGATGTCGGCCAGTCGGGTGTACCGAATCGCGATGGTGTGCCTGCTCGCGGGCGCGATCGCGTCAGTGCTCGCGGCGCCGGCAACGGCAAAGAAAGGGGCGGCAACGCCCTCGTCGTGCTCCGGTGTCATCCGAGCGCTCGAACCGGAGTCCGAACCGGAACCGGTGGAGCTTGCCGGTCCACTTGAACCAGCTGTCCTGGACAAGTTCGGGGTCTTGCGGCGCGCCGCAGCGCCCGCCGATCAGCTGCCCCCTCTGAATAGGATCGGCTCCAGGGTGGGCTCCGAACTGAGCAGCTACTACCCCGGTTACATCCGTCAGCTGGTCCGGCTCGCCAACGGAAGCCGCTACTTCCTGATCCCCGGCTTCAAGCGAGTGCTCAAGCTCCCTCCGGCACGATGCCTGCCAAAGCAGCTCAGGCATCTGCGCCAGCCCCAGTCCGAACCGGTCTACTGCATCGCGGGCATCGGCCCCATCGTGCGTCCGCTCGCGGGCATCAGCTGCCAGACGCTCGCTGAAATCGAAACCGGAGCCGACCTCGCGGAGCCCTACTTCTCCAGCTCGTTCCAGGTCGATCTCGTACCCGACGGCGTGGCGACGGTGCGACTGGTCTATCGCGGTGGGACGGTGATAGCCGCACCGGTGAGCGAAAACGCCTTCACGTTCACGCTGCCACGGGGGCTGATCGAGCGCGCGAAGGCGGCGTTCAAGCGTCTCGAACGAGCGTTCGAAGATGAACGCACACACAGGCATGGACACCTCACCAAGCGCCAGCGCCAGCGCGCTGTTGGAGTGATGATCAAGGCGTTGGACCACGTGGTGAGCCAGCTCCCGCCCAAGCAGGTCCAGTGGCTGGACGCCGGTGGCCAGGTGTTACGCAGCTTCACGCCAAATCGCGGTCGCAACGGCTTCCTCGTCACCGTCGGCACATCGTGAGCAGCACCAGCGCCGTGCCCCTGGGTTGACCCCAACGCTGTGCACCTAGGATGACCCCAACGCCGTGCGCGTAGGTTGACCTCAACGGTATGCCCATAGGCTGACCGTCCCACCGGATAGGTTTCCGAGGTGCGCCTGATCGTGGCCCGCTGCGAGGTCTCATACATCGGCCGTCTGACGACGGTGCTCCCCGAGGCCGTGCGCCTGCTGATGCACAAGGCCGATGGCACGTTCATGGTGTGGGCCGACGGCGGCGGGCCGAACGTGAAGCCGCTGAACTGGATGACCCCGCCGACGGTGCTCGAACAGGAGACCGACTCGCAGGGCGTGCTGACGCGTCTGACGGTGCGCAAGCAGCGCCAGGAGGATCGCTTGGAGATCGCCGTCATCGAGGTGCTGTCGGACATCGAGCACGAGCTGGACACTTTGGTGTCGTTGGAGAAGGAGGGTCTGGAGCGCGAGCTGCAGGAGTTGCTCGCCGACGCCCCGGAGTGGTGCGGCGAGGGCTTCCGGCTGGTCCGCCGCGAGTGGCCCACGGACATCGGCCCGGTCGATCTGATGTGTCGCGACGCCGAGGACGAGTGGGTGGCGGTGGAGATCAAGCGGATCGCCACGATCGACGCGGTCGAGCAGCTGACGCGCTACCTGGAGCGCATCCGCCACGACCCCGCGCTGGGCGCCTGCCGCGGGGTGCTGGCGGCGCAGCGGATCAAGCCGCAGGCGCGCGTGCTCGCGCAGGCGCGCGGGATCGATTGCGTCGAGGTCGATCTAGAGGTGCTGCGCGGCGAGCGCGAGCCCGAGCTGCGGCTGTTCGCGGCGTAGGTTGAAGGCTTGCGGCTCCTCAAGATTGCTCGTCGAGCGATTCCAGCAGCTGAATGTCAGCGAGATCCTGCGGGCGGCCGGCGGCGCGCTTCATCTTCAGCAGGTCGTCGCGGTGGGCGATCGGAATGGAAAGGTCGCCGAGGGGGACCTCGTGAGCCCGAGCCCGCATATCCTCGAATGAACCGAGGTGAGCTGGGAGCGTGAGAATGTCGAGCGGCCCGTGGACAGTGATGAGATGCCACTGATCACTCGATGCAAGGAGGGGCGCAGTCGGCACCGACTTCGAGCGCTGACCATCGGGGCCGAGGATACGTGCGTCCAGTTCGAGCAGAGCGCCGGTCAGCCGGGTGATGTTGTCGGTTGACGATGCAATCGCAACGTCGAGATCCTGTGTAAGTCGTTGACCGCCATGTGCCTGAATCGCAATGCCGCCGATTGTCAGGTAATCCACCTCGTGGCGCGCAAGTGCCCTGAAGAGCTCGCGTGCATCGAACCGGCCCGACTGGTGCGCCTGTCTGATCACCGTTTGGTGTCTGGTTGCACCGTGACCGCAGCGAGTCCGGCGCGAAGCTCTGCTGCGACGGTGTTCCAGCTCAACGCCAGCTCCAGGCGCTCGGACATCGGGCGTAGGCGCGCAGCTAGCACTGTCTCGGGGACTGCGAGCGGGTGGCGGATGCCGTCCACGCTCGGTGGATCCGTGGTGCGGGGAGAGCCTTCTGAGGATCTCACCGGATCAGCGTATCGAGCATCTGCGCAACTGTCTCAGCCGAGCTGATCGGTCCGCGGTGGGTGGCGCTTGCGGCGATGGTGGGTGGGTAGGTACGCTCCGGCAATGACCAATGACGCCACCGCCACCACCGACGCAACGACAGACCCCCCCACCGCCGACCCGCCCGCCGTATTGACTGAGCGCCGCGGAGGCGTGCTGCTGATCACGCTGAACCGCCCGCAGGTGCGCAACGCCGTCAACGCCGCCGTGGCCGAGGGCGTGGCGCGCGCACTGGAGGAGCTTGACGCCGACGAGGCCCTTGCGGTGGGGATCCTCACCGGCGCGGGGGGCTTTTTCTGCGCTGGCATGGACCTCGGCGCGTTCGTGCGCGGCGAATCCCCCTGGTTTGGCGACCGTGGCTTCGCGGGCATCGCCCAGCGTTCTGCGCGCAAGCCGCTGATCGCCGCGATCGAGGGCTTCGCGGTGGCGGGTGGCATGGAGGTGGCGCTCGCGTGCGACCTGATCGTGGCGGCGAAGGGCGCGAAGCTCGGTATCCCCGAGGCCAAGCGCTCGCTGGTGGCGGCCGGCGGCGCGTTGCTGCGTCTGCCACGGCGGATGCCCTACCACGTGGTGATGGAGCTGGCGCTGACCGGCGACACGATGCCGGCCGAGCGCTTCCACGAGCTCGGGGTGGTCAACCGTCTAGCCGAGCCCGGGGGCGCCGTCGAGGCCGCGCTGGAGCTGGCCGCCACGCTCGCCAAGAACGGCCCGCTCGCGCTGATCGCCTCCAAGCAGATTCTGCAGGAGCAGTTCGACTGGTCGAGCGCCGAGATGTGGGAGCGCCAAGCGGCGATCTCCGGCCCCGTCTTCGCCTCCGAGGACGCCAAAGAGGGCGCCTCGGCGTTCAAGGAGAAGCGCGAGCCGGTGTGGCGAGGGCGGTAGGCCTCAGCTTCAGGAAGTGTGAGCCGGTAGGCGAAGGCTGTAGCCCAGCCGCAGCGCTCAGAGGTCGGGCAGGTAATCGATCTCGGGGGAGCGCAGGGCGATGCCCAGGCCGCGCAGGGAGACGCGCCCGGACTCGGGGTAGAAGCACATGTCGCTCAACTCGCGGGTGCCGTAGGCGAGGTAGGTGAGGCCCTGCTCGCCGGGGCGCAGCGCGTGCGCGACGCCGGTCCCCGCCGGGCGCGAGACGACGTCACCTGGGCGCAACGGATGCTCCTCGGGGACCTGCGCGTCGCGGCTCCACAGCTCAAGGACGCCGCTGCCGTCGAGCACGACGAAGAGCTCCTCCTCCAGCGAGTGACAGTGAGCGGGGGCGCCGTGGCCGCCGGCAGACAAGGTGACGTGGTTGAGGCCGGTGGCGGTGGCTCCGGCGGCCTGGCCGCAGCGGCGGGCGCGGCCGTCGAAGATCGCGGGGACGTCGGTGAGGGCGACCACGTTGGGCGGGCGCTGGGCCTCCGGGGGCGGGCACTCCGGCGGGCCGGCGGCGGCCTCACGGGCAAAGGGGTGATCGCCGCCGGGAAGCTCGATCCAGCGGGGGAACGACCAGGCGATTCCGGCCCGCGGCAGTGCGGTCAGCGCGGGGTCGAGTCGCTGGCCGAAGACGAGCACATCGAGGCCCCCGGCGGCGCCGCGCAGCGTGTGCGGGCCGCGCTTTGGCCTGTGCACGATGCAATCGCCGGGTCCAACCTCGCAGGTCTTGCCGTCCTGCCACAGCAGTCCCTCCCCGCCGAGCACGAAGAAGATCTCCTCGTCGGCGCCGTGGTCGTGGGCGGGGGTGGAGAAGTGTCCCTCCGCGATCTCGATGCGGCGCAGGCCCACCGTGCGCGTGCCGACCTCACGTCCGAGATCGCGCCATACGCCCTTGATGTGGCCGATCGCGAGCTCGCGCGAGGCGCTCTCATGCAGGTTGGCGATCTTCATCCGCGCCGACGCTATCAGTTGGGGAGGTATCAGAACTCGAGCACGCGCGTCACGCGCAGGTGCACCCGTCAGCCCCGTCGTGCGCGGCGCTTGCGGCGCCACTGGGCAAAGACGTTCTTGAAGCGTCGCCAGAGCATTGGCGGAGCCTACCGCTCCCCCGGCGTCTTGCGGGGGTACTGGGAGGTGTCGAGGCTCAGGTCCAGGGCGGTGCGCACGATGCGCGACTGTTCGGCGGCGTGCGCTGCCGGGTAGCCCTCGCCCGGCGAGGCGCGCTCGGGGCGCCCGATGTAGCCGAAGTGGACGTCCTTGGAGAGGATTTGCATGAGGCGCGGGAACATGTGCGCGCGGGCGCCCATATTGCGAGGCTCTTCCTGGGTCCACACGACCTCGCGCAGGTTGGGGTAGCGGGCGATCAGCGCGAGGATCTGGCCTTCGGGGAAGGGGTAGAGCAGCTCCACGCGACCCACCGCCACGGCCTCGTGGTGCTGGCGGTCGGGGTGGCCGACGAGGTCGTAGTAGATCTTGCCGGTGCACAGCACCAGGCGCGTGACCTTCTCGTCCTGCACGCCGGGCTCGGGGAGCACCGGCTGGAAGCGGCTCTCCTCGGCGAGGTCGGCGATGTCGCTGGCGGCCTGGGGTAGGCGCAGCAGCGACTTCGGGGTCATGATCACGAGCGGCCGCTGCTTGGCGATGCGCGCCTGGCGGCGCAGCAGGTGGAAGTACTGGGCGGGCGTGGTGAGGTTGGCCACGCGGATGTTGCCCTCCGCGGCGAGCGCGAGGAAGCGCTCCAGGCGCGCGGAGGAGTGCTCGGGGCCGGAGCCCTCGTAGCCGTGGGGCAGCAGCAGCGTCAGGCGCGAGGTCTGCCCCCACTTGGCCAGGCCGGAGACGATGAACTGGTCGACGATCACCTGCGCCGAGTTGACGAAGTCGCCGAACTGTGCCTCCCACAGCACGAGCGTCTCGGGCGCCTCCTGGGAGTAGCCGTACTCGAAGCCCATGCACGCCAGCTCCGACAGCGGGCTGTTGTGCAGCTCGAACGGGGCGAGCGCCTCGGGGAGGCTCTGGATCGGGCAGAAGGTCTGCCCGGTCTTGGCGTCGTGCAGCACCATGTGGCGCTGGCTGAAGGTGCCGCGCTCGGTGTCCTGGCCGGTGAGCCGCACGGGGGTGCCGTCGGTCAGCAGCGAGGCGAACGCGAGCGCCTCGGCGTGCGCCCAGTCCAGACGAGGGCGATCTGGGGCAGTTGCGCTCGTGGCCGCGTCGCCGCCAACTGCCCCCACCCCTCCCCCTCCTCCTTTTTCTCCTCCTGCTCTCCCACCAGCCCCGCTCGGCTCCTGCAGCGCGGCGGCGCGACGCTCGAGCTGTTTGACGAGCTTGGGGTGCACCGTGAAGCCGTCGGGGGTGCGCAGCAGCTGCTTGCCGAGCTCGCGCAGCCGCTCGGCGGGCACCGCGGTCTCCACGGTGGGGGAGGGGGAGCGGTCGAGCTGGTATTCGCCGGTGCCGCTCCCTGAGCCGTTCTCCGCGGCGGCGGCGATCTTCGCCTTCAGACGCTGGTGCAGCGTGGTGAGGTTGTCCCACACCCCCTGTGCCAGCTGGTCGATCTGCTCCTTGGTGACGACCCCTTCGGCGGTCAGGCGCTCGCCCCACAGTTCCGCCACGCGCTTGTGCCCCTTGATCTTCGCGTACATCTCCGGCTGCGTGTAGGCGGGCTCGTCGGACTCGTTGTGGCCGAAGCGGCGGTACCCGATCAGGTCGATCAGCACGTCGTGGCCGAATTCCCTGCGGAAGGCGAAGGCGAGGCGCACCGCGCTCATGCAGGCGGGGACGTCGTCGGCGTTGACGTGGATGATCGGCACGTCAAAGCCCTTCGCCAGATCGGAGGCCCACCGCGTGGAGCGGGCGTCGTCGGGGTCGGTGGTGAAGCCGATCTGGTTGTTGGTGATGACGTGGACGGTGCCCCCCACCTTGTAGCCGTCGAGCGCCTGCAGGTTGAGCGTCTCGGCGACCACACCCTGGGCGGGGAAGGAGGCGTCGCCGTGGATCGCGATCGGGACGGCGGCGTCGGTGTCCTGGTGGGCGTGGGGGCCCTTGCGCGTGGTTTGGGCGGCACGGGTGGCGCCCTCGACGACGGCGGACACGTACTCGAGGTGGGAGGGGTTGGACTCGAGGTTGACCTGGATCGTCTCGCCGCCGGGCAGCTCGTAGGAGCCGTGGGTGCCGTGGTGGTACTTGACGTCGCCGGTCCCCCCCTGGGGGATCGTGGTGACCGCCTCGAGCGTGGAGGCCCCCTCGAACTCGGCGAAGATCGTGTCGTAGGGGCGTCCGAGGTTGTGGGCGAGCACGTTCAGGCGCCCGCGGTGGGCCATCCCGATCACGACCTCCTTGCCGCCATGGGCGGCGGCGAGCTGGATCAGCTCGTCGAGCATCGGCACCGTCATGTCGAGGCCCTCGATCGAGAACTGGTGCTGGCCGAGGTAGGCCTTGTGCATGAAGCGCTCCAGCGCATCCACCTCGATCAGGCGCTTGAGCAGCGTCTGCTGCTCGTCGTTGGTGAGCGGCTGGCGGAAGGTGCCGGACTCGATCTTCTCGCGCAACCACACGCGCTGGCGGTGGGAGGAGATGTGCTCGATCTCGTACGCGATCGTGCCGCAGTAGGTCTCGCGCAGGTGCGGCAGCGCGTCGGCGAGCGTCGCCCCGGGCACCCACATGCGCAGGATCTTGGCGGGGATCTGCGCCATCAATTCGGGTGTGAGGCCGAGCGGCTCGGGGTCCAGGGCAGGGTCGCCCTCGGGCTCTACCCCCAGCGGATCCAGACGTGCGGCGAGGTGGCCGTGGGTGCGGAATGCCTTCAGTAGCGCGGTCGCCGACTGCACGGCCTGCAGCAGCTCTTCGTCGGGCGCGGCGCGCGGTGTGGCGCTGCGGCGCGCCTGCTCAACGGTGCTCGCGGCCGCCGCCGCAGCGGCCGCTGGTGCGGGCAGCGGTGGCGCGGGGCCGAGCTCGATGCCGAGCGAGGCGAACACGCCGTCGTAGAAGCCAAGCTCCCCCTGCAGGTACTCCTCGATCCGCGCGAGGAAGCGCCCCGACTCTGCCCCCTGGATCACGCGGTGGTCGTAGGTGGAGGTCATCGTCATGACCTTCTCCGCGCCGATCATCGCGCCGATGTTGCCGAGTCCCACCGGGTAGCCGATCGAGCCGGTGGCGACGATCGTGCCCTGGCCGTTCATCAACCTCGGCACCGAGGCGACGGTGCCGAGGCCGCCGGGGTTGGTGAGCGTGATGTTGGCGCCTCGCAGGTCGTCTGCCGTGAGCGTGTTGGTGCGCGCCTTCTCCACCAGCGCGTCGTAGGCGGCGAGAAAACGCTCGAACGGCAGGTGGGCGGCATCGGCGATCACCGGCACCATCAGCGTGCGGGTGCCGTCCTTCTTCTCGACGTCCACGGCGAGGCCGAGGTTGACCTGGCCGTCGAGCACGCGGTGGGGCTTGCCGTCGATCTCCGCGAAGTGGTGGGCCATCACCGGCATGTCCTCGGCAGCTCGCGCGATCGCGTAGGCGATCAGATGGGTGAACGACACCTTGCGCCCCGCCGTCTTCAGCTCGCGCCGGCGGGCGTCGAGCGCGGTGACGGTGAGCGTGCGGAAGCTGGTGGCGGTGGGGATCGAGCGCGACTGCTCCATGTAGCGCGCGAGGGCCGCGGCACCGCCCTTCATCAGTTCGGCCCCCGCTGGTGCGGCGGGCGCGCCGTCCGCCCCCGCGCCACCGTCGGTCGCTGCACCGGCAGCCCCGCTCGCCGCCTCACCCGTCGTCGTGCCGTTGCCGGCGGCGGCGTCGAGCACGTCGGCCTTGACGATCCGGCCCGCGGGGCCGCTGCCGGAGACGGTCGTGAGATCCACGCCCTCGGCGGCGGCGGCACGTGCCGCCACGGGAGTGGCCGAAACATTGGGGGATGGGGCGCCGTTGGTGCTCGGTGGGTGGCCGTTGCCGGCGGAGTCGCCGCCATCAGACGCCGCAGGGGGCGCGCCCGCGCCATCGCCGACGGCGATCCGTGCGATCACCTGCCCGACAGTGACGGTGTCGCCCTCCTGCACGAGGATCTCGCTGACTGTTCCGCTCGCCGGCGAGGGCAGCTCGACGTCGACCTTGTCAGTGGAGATCTCGACGATCGTGTCGTCGAGCTTGATCGCATCGCCCACCTTGACGCGCCATTCGAGGATCGTGCCCTCGGTGACCGACTCGCCCGCGGCAGGGGTCACGACGTCGATCGTCTGGCCAGTCGTCGCGGATGCCGCCATCTCTAGACTCACTCTAGCGCGGAGGGTGGGCGGAGCGCCTCACGCCGGCGCGACTCGCGCATGAACTCGAAGCTGCCGAAGAAGGGCCCGATGCCGCCGAGCACGGCGACCGCGGTGGCCAGCCGCAGCGGGACGATCCGCAGGCGCACGCACACGATGCAGGCGATCGACATGCCGATCCACAGCAGCCCATGGGTAAGTCCCAGGATGAATGTCTCCGGCTGTGGCTTGCCGGCGGCGAAGGCGCAGATCAGCAGTGCGGTGTAGATGCAGGAGTGTGTGAACGACGTCCACTTCAGGCGGGTGAACACCTGCGGGTGGTCGACCGGCGGCGAGCGCCTGCTCGTCGCGGGAGCCCCGGCGCGTGGGTCGCCGAGCTGCGCCTCGCGCGTCACGCCGTGAGCCAGCGCGCCACCACCGGCAGGGCCTCGCCGGCCTCGGCGGGCCACTCTTCGATCTCCGCCGGCCACCACGCGAACGCGTCGTGCTCGTGGTCGGGCGTCACCTCGGCGCCCTCGGGCAGCCACGCCTGCCCGACGAACATCACCATCCGGTGGGGCAGTGCGATCAACGCCTCGGCCTGCACACGCATGGGCTCCACCGACCACTCCTCCGCGAGCTCGCGCACGAGCGTGTGCGCGGGGCTCTCCCCGAGGTCCACCGCGCCGCCGGCGCCGAGCGCCCAGCGCCCGGCCCACGAGGCGACCCACGGCGCGCGCCGCCCCGCCAGCCAGCGCCCGTCGGCGTCGCGGGTGACGCACAGCGCGGCCATGCTGCAGGAGGCGTCGCCGCCGACCAGGCGCAGCGCCCAGCGCACGGGCTGCAGCTCGATCTCGATCCCCCCGCTGGACTCCTTGTAGCCGACCAGCCGCCCCGCCATCCCGTCGTGGCTGGGGGAGCCCCGCTCCTGCAGCGCGGCGATCGCGGCGTCGGCCTCCGCGGCGTGCGCGGGGGAGGGCTCGTAGCACTGCTCGCTCCAGCTCGCGCTCACCCGCTCCAGTGGCCACGGCCCGCGCGCGAGCACGGTCGGGCTCGGCGGGGCGGCCTCGGTGGGGCGTGGCGGCGTGGGCTCGGGCTGAGCGGACATGGAGAGGGAAGGCTAGTGGCCCGGCCGGGGCGAGGGCGTAACCCCTCAGCCGAGGCTGCCGCGCGGGGCGATCCAGACGGAGGGGAAGGAGAGCGAGGTGTGCTCAGCGAGCGCGTCGTAGTCGCGGTCGTAGTGCAGCACGCCCAGCCCTTCGGCGGAGGCGACCGAGGCGATCAGTAAATCGACGGGCTTGACGCGGTGCGAGACGCCGGGCGCGGCGGCGAGCTCGGCTTGCGCGGTGAGCGCCTGCGCCGCGGCGGCCGCGGTGAGCTGCGCGTGTGGCAGCGCGTCGAGTTCGCCCGCGACCTCGACGAACTGCTCGCCGTCCATCGCGCTGTAGCGCATCTCCAGCAGCGTCGGCGGGCAGGTCCACAGCTGCCCGGCGGTGAGCGCTGCCTCGAAGGTCTTGCGGTGAGGGCCGGTGAGACGCCCATCCACGAGCCTCGCCCAAGCTGAGTTGTCAAGCAGGAGCGAGCGGTTGTAGCCGGTCAAGTATGCGTCCAACCGTGCTCGCGCACCTCATAGGCGGCGGCCGCGTCGAGGCCCTCGCCGGTGCGCAGTCGCCGCACCAGGCTGCGGCGAAGCTCGAGCTTACGGGCCTCCTCGTCGCGCTCGGCCTGCAGCTCGCGCAGCCGCTCACGAGCGCCTAGGATCACCAGCTCCCCCAGCCGGATGCGCTCGCCGCAGCGACGCAGCTCGCTGAGCGCTTCGCGCACGGGGGGTGTCTCGGTGATCGAGCGACGTGGGTAGCGAGTGGGCATCGCTGGAAGTGTAGCACCGTGGTACTGCACCTTGGTGGGCATGCGCGAGCTCGATCGATCTCCGAAGATCACAAGACCTCACAGGAATCTGTGATGTGCAAATAGCTTTCTGTGGCCCTTACCATGTGGTCCGTTTCCGGGCGTGCCATCGGCTAACGTCCGGCGGGATGCTGCTGGAGGAGCGCGAGCGCCAGGCCCCCGATCCCCACATGGATGCGGTCCCCGGCCGTCCCATCGGTCTGAGGAGCAAACGCCGTTCGCATCTGTTGCTGAACGTCGTGACCGTGGCGGTGACGGTCGTGTTCTCCTACATTGCGCTCAGCGATATCGATTTCCACGAGGTGTGGCGGGCGCTGCGCAGCTGTGACTACTGGTGGCTGGTGCCTGCGCTGATCGCGTTCGGCCTGGGGGATGTGGCGCGGGCGTTGCGCTGGCGCTCGCTGTTCGCTCCCGGCCGGCGCCCCCCGGCTGGGGTGGCGTTGAACGCAACGATGATCGGCTACTTCTACAACAACATCATGCCCGCGCGCGCGGGTGAAGTGGCGCGCGTGGTGGTGCTCACACGGCGCAGCTCCGCGCCGCCGGTGGAGACGGTGGGGACGATCGTGGTGGAGCGTCTGTACGACCTGATCGCGATCCTCGCGATCTTCTTCGTGGTGCAGCCGTGGCTGCCGCACGTCAGCTGGTTCGGGGCGGCCGCGGTGGCGGCGCTCGTGCTCGCGCTGGCGGTCGCGAGCGTCGTCGTGGTGCTGGTCGTCTATGGCGAGCGCCCGCTGCGATGGCTGCTGCGTCCGCTGGGCCGGCTGTCGCTGTTCTCGGGCGATCGCCTGGAGCGGACGCTGAGCGAGCTGGTCCACGGGCTCAGCGGCCTGCGCAACCGGCGAGTCGCGATCGAGGCCTTCCTGTGGACGATCCTCGCGTGGATGCTCACGGCGTTGTGTGCCTACTTCGTCTCGGTGGCCTTCCACCTGCAGCTCCCGTTCGCGTGCGGGGTGCTCGTCGCGGTGGCAGTCGGCCTGAGCATGATCCTGCCATCGCCGCCCGCGGCGCTCGGCGTGTTCGAGGGAGCCGCGATCCTGGCGTTGAAAGCGTACGGCCTACCGAAGTCAACGATCCTTCCCTTTGCGCTGGTGCTGCACGCGGTCAACTTCGTGCCGTTCATACTTGTGGGGGCCTTTCTGCTGCATTACAACTCTCGCCATCCGCCGCGTGTGAAGTCCGGTGGCCGGGAGGCTGGTGGTGAGCCCGTCGGTGCGTATTAGCGTCGGCACGGCCTGAGGGCCTACCCCGGTAGGCCCGCACACTGGATGCGGCCGATGGCCTTCGCGAGGCTTCATCCCTCCGGAGCCCGTCACCGGCGTGGGCCCACCACGCCTTCGCCCTTGCGTCCGCGCCTCGCTCGACCATCGACGGGTGGGTGGGCACGGATCGACGTCCCTACCGGGATAGGCCCTAAGCTCAGGCCGTGGCAAGCGCTGGCGGCCGATGTGCACTGTCATCGGCGCCGCCCTCTCTGTCGAGAATCGTCGGACTGCGGAGACGCCTATCACTGAAGATTACAGAACCTCACAAGAATCTGTGATGTGCGATAACTTTCAGTAATGGCGAAGAACCCCTACCGCCCTGGCGTCGGCACACGCCCGCCCTATCTGGCGGGTCGCGAGCAACAGATCCACAGGTTCCAGCGGATGCTCGAGGACTACCCCGAGAAGCGGCGCAACCTGCGGGTCACGGGGTTGAGGGGAGTGGGCAAGACCGTGCTGCTCAAGGAGTACGAGCGGATCGCTCGGCGCCGCGAGTGGGTGGTGGTTCGCCGCGAGTGGAGCACTCGGCTCTGTGACGAGGCAGATTTCGCAACCGCCATCGCGGGGTATCTGCAGGAGGTTCTGGAGGCGCTCAGCGTCAAGGCGAGGATCAAGAGCCGTGTCGCCGCCGCGACGAGGGCGATCGGCCAGATCCAGGTGCAACTCGCCGATGGTGTGACGGTCTCGCTGCGAGCCGGCGCCGAGCGGTCCGTCTCCTCTCTGCTGGAGGACAGGCTGCGGGTGGCGCTTGCTGAGATCGGCGAGATCGCCCACGCGCAGGGCCGCGGCGTGGCGCTGTTGTTCGACGAGGCTCACAGTGTCTACGACCAGCCCGGCAAGCGCCAGTTCCCTCTGGGAGCGTTGCTCTCTGCGCTGGTGGCTGTCCAGGATGACGACGAGCGCCCCACGCCTGTGATGCTGGTCCTATGTGGCCTGCCGCCGCTGACCCGCAACATCCATGCTGCCCGGAGCAACGCTGAGCGCCTGTTCCGCGCCGAGGAGATCGGCAACCTTTCCCTCGAGCCACAGCCGTCCACGAAGCTCAGCGTTGCCGCCCAGGCGCTTGTGCGCCCAGCCGATGACATCGCTTACGCACCTGGGGTGGCAGAGCGGATCGCGCGCGACGTCGATGGTTACCCGTATTTCATTCAGTGGTTCGGCGAGGCCCTGTGGGACGCCGCCGACCTTCAGGACGCCACGACGATCACGGCCGAGCTCTACGCCCGCGAGCGCCGCACCATCCAACAAAGCCTCGACGAGGAGTTCTTCGAGCCACGCTACCGCGACGCCCGTCAAGCCGACCAGGGCACTCTGCGGGTTGCGGCGTCATTGGGCGCAGAGCGCTTCATAAAGGCAGACCTCAACGCCGTCAGCACCCGGTCGACCGGCGCGCTGGCCCAGAGTCTCATACGCCTTGTCGGCGACAACCTCGTCTACCGCGACGACCACGGGGTCTATGCCTACACCGCGCCGATGTTCGGGGACTTCATGCGTCGCCGCCACCAACGCCTCGCGGGAGACGAGGTCGCATAGACCGCGGATCGTCGCACTGCAAATAGCCACGGGAGCGTACGGGGCGGTGTCTCTTACGCCGTGCCCAGACGATTAGACTGCGGACCGTCCGATGTCGACTCGTGCTTATACCGTCGAGATGAGCCCCGACCGTCATGGAGCAACGCCGAAATGCTTCATGCACATTCCAAAGAGCGGTGGATCGAGCATTCATGCCGCGCTCGAAGCCGCGCTCTCGCCTGGGTCGCTGGCGCCCCAGCGGTTTGACACCTCGCTGTTCTGCGATTTTGGCGATTTCCACCTCATGCGCCCGGAGACCCGTTCACGGATAGTGACCAGCCCTGAGGAGGTGCGGTCACTGGGACAGTACCGAGCGGTCAGCGGCCACTTTTCGCTGCCGACGCTGTTGCAGGTCGCGGATGCGCCGTCGATCGCCACCGTGCTGCGCGAGCCGCGGGCACGCCTGTTGTCGCTCTACATGTTCTGGCGCACCCCGGCGGTGGGCGAGCTGATGTTGCCCTACGACGCCGACGCGCACGCGCAGCGGCCGTTATGGGAATTTCTCTCAGAGCCGCTGCTGGCTCCCTCGATCGACAACCAGGTCTGCCGGCTGCTCCTGCACGGCGATCCCCGTTTGCCGGTATCCGATTTCGCGGCTGCGGCGGACATCGAGTCGATCGCCGCCGATGCGATCGAGCGGCTCGACACCCTCGGCTTCGTCGGCATCCTCGATTCTGGCCAGGACCTCTGGCGGGGGCTGGCACGGCTGTTCGGGGTGGAGCTCACCCCGCTCGAGCTGAATCTCACCGGGGAACATCGCTATCCGACGGCTGCGGGGCCTGGAGAGAAGCTGCTCGCGCACGACGCCCTCGACCTGGTCGAGCAGCGCAACGCGGCCGACCTGCTGGTCTACGACCACGCATTGGCTCATGCCCAGCTGGACCGCCGTACGCGACAGCGCTACCGCGACGCCGCATTCGCACACCAGCTGGTGAAGCTGGGTGACCTCGTGGGCGGCTCGGCGGCGAGAGCCTCCGAGCAGGCCGGCCTCGTCACGGCGCTACGCGGCGAGCTGGAAGCGCGGGAGCAGTCGGGCGCGCCGGGAACGTCGATCGCCCCCCGCGCGCGTTCGCTGCTGCCGAGATGGTCGGTCGACCAGGTGTGGGCCGTGGCATTCATCCTCACTCTGGCGATCGCGGTCACCGACGCGATCCTCACCAACCGCATCATCCTCATCGCTCTGCTCGTGGTGGGGCCACTCTGCGGACTGCTCACCGGGCGATGGGTCAAGACGGCAACTGTCGGAGTATGGTCGGTGGCGCTTGCGGTGCTGTTGGGCTTTCCAGACGAAATCTGGGGCACGCGCACGCAGCTGATCGATGTCGGCGCCGTCGTGGTCGTGTCGGTATTGAGTGCATACGCCGCCATTCTCGTCGAGAAGCGCCAGGCGTCTGGTCGCGCCGTCGGGTGATCCGAGCCACGTGTCCGTTGCGGCGGGCCATCGGCAAACGTGGGGGCCGATGATCGGCTGATGATCCTGGAGCGCCCCTCCGCCGGGCGGGGTTGCGCGTGGTACGTCGGCGGACTGGTCGATTCAGTGCGGCCAGTCGATCTGCTCGGCAAGCTGGTCCCGGCTGAGGTCGATCAGGACGCTGCGCTCGATCGGGCGGTACTCACCGCCGTCGCGCTCGAGCCAATCGACGGTGCGCTTGGTCGGGTCGATGATCAACAGCTCGTCGACGTGGTGGGCGGCGTAGAACGGCAGCTTCGCCCAGCTCTCGTCGCCCGGGGAGACGATCTCGATAGCAACCGCGGCCGTCGACTGCCACACGCCGGCGGCGCCAGGGCGGTGCAGGCCACCGTCGGGCACGCGATAGTTGTCCTTGCCGTCGCCCAGCCCGAACTCATTGATGACCGGCATGAGACCTGCCTGACGGGCCAGCGGGCCAAGCAGCTCGGCCAGCTGCTGCAGAATGATCTGGTGCTCGAGTGACGGCGGCGGATTCATCCGGTAGACACCCTCCCAGATCTCGTCGCGGTGGTCGAGCCCGAGGCGACGCCGACGCTCGATCAGCGCGACGATCTCGGCTGGGGCAGGGTCCATCACCAGCGTGGGCATTGCGCAAGGATAGCGGCCCCAGCGATGAAATCAACGAGTTTCGCTAGCCGTTTCGCTGGCCCCTCCTAGCGTCAGGGCTCGGCCGCCGTCGGCCAGATATGAAGCCCGGGGTACATTGACCCAATGAGCAAGCTGGCGCAGGCATCGTTGAGCGTGGATGAGCGAGCGCTGCTGGAGCGCTTTGCCGAGATCGCCGTCGGTGGATCGGCGTGAGCCCTCGTTCGAGTGAGTTCCTGCTGGCTGCGCGGCGGCGCCTGGCGGGCGCTGAAGCGGTCGTGGCTTTCTTGGCGCGATAGACGAGCTGCTGTCGTAGCCAGCAAGGGCTACGACGTCGCACTATTCAGGCCGTGGCAAGTGCCGCCGCGAGATCGGCGGCGTTACGAGGTACGCTCAAAAAGTACCTCGGCGCCGAAGTCAACCAGTGCTTTCGCCTGACGGAGTGCCGTCTTGAGATCGGCGCCGCTGACATCGAAGAGGCCGTAATGAGCCTCGTCCTTGAGGGTCAGTAGTCGGCGTAGAGCCTTGCTCGCGTCTTTGCCGCCGGGCTCGACCTGCTCGACGAGCTCGATCGCCGCTCGATGGTCTTGGCCCCGCGAACGACGTCCGAGTGCCTTGCAACATGCCGCGTCAGATGCCGCGATGCCGGCCAGTACGGCCAGCGCGGCCGCCACGCTGCTGTACTCCAAGTCGTCTCCTTCGCTCGCGACCAGTTCGGCTACGTCAAGAAACTTGCGGGCGTGCGCCAAGCGTGTTTTGGCGTCCTGGTCGGAGCAGGTCTGCGTTCGCGTCATCGCTCGCCAGCATCCTTTCTGTCCAGTAGCGATGAAATATCTGTGCCGTTGACGTTGATCGCGTCTGAGCGCAACTCCGCGACGATCGGTCGGCCCTCCGCGATGATGCTCCCGATCTCGCCTGCTGCCGCCTCGGCGATACTCGCTTTATTGCCCGTCCATCGTTCGATGTTCTCCGCAAGATAGTCGAGCTGCTGCCGCCACTGAGGGTCGTCTTCGGAGACAGTGTCGGGCCTGACGACAAACACATCGATATCGCTTTGTGTGTCCCCATCCCCACGCGCTGTCGACCCAAAGATCGAAATGTGATCGGCCGCCATCTCCCAAGCGCCGACTAACTTACGGATTCGCCGCAGCAGCTCGGCCCGCATGCCTGCGAGGATCTCGACCGCAGGGGCAGCCAGGTGCTCGCGGTTCAACGTGTACAGCAGTGCGCGGCCAGCCTCCTGGCGCTTGACAAGCCCGTGCTCGACGAGTCGGCTGAGGACTTCCGCCACGCCTCGGTGAGAGGTTCTCCCGGTCAGGCGAGCGACCTCACGCCCGGTCAATGGTCGGGTGGTGCCAGCAAGGACCGTAAGGACCTCGCTGTCAAGAGTGGGACAGATTGCCGCGTGGGGCCTAGCCACATTCATTATGGCTACTATAGCACCTATATGGCTCCTATATGCTCCATATGGCTCTTCGATCGCTCACGGATAGGCGGCGTTGGCGGGGGACGATCGCTATGCGGACTACGACGCATGGCCGGCACCGGCCGAGGACGCGCACAAGGCGATCGAGCTGCACGCAGCTTGCTCGACGCGATTGACGAGCTGCTGTCGTAGCCGGCAAGGCTACGACGTCGCACTATTCAGGCGGTGGCAAGTGCCGCCGCGAGATCGTCGGCGTTCGTCTCGATCAGGCTCGGCACGGTGACTGTGATTTTGCCGTCGCGCTCGACCAACCATTTCGCGTTGACGATCGTGAGGCCTATGAGTTGTCCGCTGTGGTCCATCCGTACGGCATGACCTCGGGTGTGCTGTTGAGTGCATGCGCCGCCATCTTTGTCGAGAAGCGCCGAGCGTCTGGTCACGCCGTCGGGTGAGCCCGACGACCGAGTAAGTTAGGATCCCGCGCCCCATGGAGATCACCTTTCTCATTCCTGCGTACAACGAGGCTCGGACGATCGCACACGTGTTGGATCGGATCGCCGCGCTCGAGCTCGATTACGAGGCCATCCTGGTGGACGATGGCTCGACGGACGCGACTGCCGATATCGCCACATCCCATGCGAACGGCGACGCGCGGGTACGCGTGTTGCGAAAGCCCAATGGGGGCAAGGGCTCGGCACTACGCTACGGCATTCCCCACTGCCGCGGCGATGTCGTCGTAATTCAGGATGCGGATATGGAGTACGACCCGCATGACGTGCCGGCGCTGATCGAGCCGATTCAACGCGATGCTGCTGACGTGGTTTACGGCTCCCGACTTTCCGGAGGCAGGCCGCAACGTGCCTATATGTTCTGGCACCTGGTGGGCAACCGCTTCCTGTCGCTGCTCACCGGGCTCCTGTTCAATACGACGATCACCGACATGGAGACCGGCTACAAGGCGTTCCGCAGGGAGGCATTGTTACAGCTTCACCTGACCGAGGAGCACTTCGGCATCGAGCCCGAGATCACCGGTGAGGTATGCCGTCGCGGGATGCGCGTGTATGAGGTGCCGGTCGCCTACTACGGTCGCACCTACGACGAGGGAAAGGGCATCACGTGGCGAGACGGGTTTCGTGCCGTATTCGTCCTGTTGCGCACGCGGGTGCGCCCGCTGCGGTAGGTCAGGCCGGCGCGCCGGGCACGTTGTAGAGAAGCACTCCTCCGACCTTATGTCCGTGTAGTCCCAGTTGTGCCAGCACGCCGGGCCAGGGGCCGGCCTTGGTCGGATCGACGACCACGTGGCTGACGACGTGCGCGCGGATGAACGACTCCAACGTAGATGCAGGCGGAGGAGTGTTGTTGAACATCTTGATAACTCCCGGCTGTGATTCGAACGCGGGCGGGATCGTTCCCAGGAGGTGTCCCTCCGGCATGTAGAAGTAAAATCCGGTCTCGGCCTGCCACCACGTCGAGTTGTCGTTGTGCCCGAACGGCAGCACCATCACTGTCTCATTACGAACCAGATAATGCCGGTACATATCAGTAGAGAAGAACCTCGGATTGTACGGTGCTACGCCGTAGAGAGTCGAGCTGAGATTGGGGAACAGCATGAGCACGCCCACAGCCACCAGCAGCCATCGTCCAAACGCGTGAGCGCCCGTCTTGGCCAGCCATGTTGCGACGCCGATCGCGATCGCCAACACCGCATACAGCACGATTCTTGACGGTATCATGAGGTCGAAGACCGGCAGATTCTTCAGCCAATCGTATGGCAGCGTCACCGTCTTCTGGCCGGCGACGTGCAGATAGGATCCCAATGCCATCACGACGCTCACGGTTATCGTGATCGCCAGCAGCTTGCCGAGCACGCTGCGCCGGCCTTCGGTGAAGAACCAGATGCCGAACGCGACCACGATCGCGATGCTCAGGTAGCCGTTGGACTCGGATACATCTCCCTGCTCGTACGTTGACCACAGCGCTTGGAAGTCGTGATGTCCTAGCCATGTCGTCAGCGTTGGAAAAACGAGGTTGGTCAGGTCGAGCCCATAGACATTCGAAAGTCCCGGGTTGCCGGGCTGAAAGCCACCGCTGATGAGCGCGTAGTACAGGAATGGGGCTCCCACCACGATCGCGACGAAACCGGCGGCGATTGTCTCGGCGATCACGCCGTTGATCCGGGCGTGCTGCGGCTGTGCCGCCAGGAAGCGCGCCGACACAAGCAGAATCATTCCCAGCATGACGTTCAGGGCAAGCAGTTCCGTTGATAGGCCCATCTGCACCAACAGCAACAGGCCCATCCCCAGCACGAACACACGCCTGGAGATCTCGCTGTTGACGCGCTTGAGCGTGATGTGGACCATTACCGGAATCAGGAAGATCGTCACCAGGTGCATGTGGCCCAGCAGCTGTGCGAACTCGTAGGAGCTGAAGCCGAACAGGAGTCCCCCCACCACCGCCGGCAGCTCTCGCTTGACCAGGTAGCGACAGAGGAGGTAGGCGGTGAACGCGGACAGCGCCGGGCTGGCGATGGACAGGACGTTGTAGGAGAAGAGGGGGCCGAACAGCTCGGTGAACGGAGCCATGACGATCGCGGCTGCGGGGATCGTCGTTCCCTGAGCCAGGTTCACGCCGGTCGGCGACCACTCGTAGTGCGTGACGAAGGGGTTCAGGCCGTGTGCGATTGCGTGCGGCCACCAGCTCAGGGCCCACATGAACTCGGCGGGATCGGCCGTGCCGGAGCAAGCGCACACAGTCTGCAGGTGCGTGATGGCGTGCACGCCGATCGTGAGGATCGCGAGCACGCAGTAGAAGGCCAGCGCGCGTACCCAGGTTGGGACCCGAGCGATTATGCCTCTCATCGGATGCGATTTAATTGCGTGGATGGCATGCGGGTATCAGGCCGGCGCGCCGGGGATCGGGTAGAGAAGCACACCCCCAACCATCCGGTCGCGGAGACCGAGTTGCGCCAGCACGCCGGGCCACGGTCCCGCGTTTGTTGGATCGACCACGACATGGCTCACGTAGTGCGCACGGATAAACGATCCCAATACTGCGGCGGGAGGCGGGACATTGTCGAATAATTCTACAACCCCCGGCTGTGGTTCGAACTGGGGCGGGATTGTGCTCGATACGTACCCCTCGGGCATGTAGAAGTAAAAGTGGGTCTCGGCCTGCCACAGCGTCGATATGTCGTTGTGCCCAAATGGCAGCACCAACACGGTCTCGTTGCGAGCCAGGTAATGGCGATACATGCCCGTGGAGAAGAACTTCGGATTGACGGGCGGCACGCCGTAGAGGGAGGATGCAAGATTGGGAAAAATCAATACTGCGCCTACAAGAACCAAAAGCCATCGACCGAGTATCCACCCGCCAGACTTGGCAAGCCACGCGGCTATGCCGATCGAGATTGCAAGGGTGGTGAACATCACGATCCTGGAGGGGACAATGAGGTCAAATATGGGAAGGGTCTTTACCCAGTTGAATGGCAGTGCCACAGTCTCTTGTCCGGCCACATGTAGATGAGCACCAAGGGCCATGGTGAGACTCACGACGATGGCGATCATTAGGAGCTTGCCAAGGATGGTCCGTCTCCCCCACGTAAAGAACCAGGTCGCGAAGGCGATCACGACTGCGATGCTCAGGTAACCATTGGACTCAGATGAGTTGCCATGCTCAAAGGTCGACCAGAGCGGTGTGAAGTCATGATGGCCCAACCAAGTCGTGAGTGTCGGGAAGATGAGATTCGCGAAGTCGAGCCCGTAAGTATCGGCGAGTTCCGGGTTGCCTTTCGGAGCGCCTCCGCTGATGAGCGCGTAGTAGAGGAATGGAGATGTCACCACGATCGCGATCAGGCCAGCACCGATCGTCTCCATGATCAGGCTGTTTATCCGTGCGCGTTGAGGCTGCGCGGCCAGAAAGCGCGCGGACAGGAGCACGACCGCTCCCAACATGATGCTCTCGGCAAGCAATTCCGTCGATAGCCCGATCTGCAGGACGAACAGCAGCGCCATGGAGAGCAGATACACGCGTCGGGATATCTCGCGATCGATGCGTTTCAGCGCGATGTGCACCATCACGGGAATCAGGAACACGATCACCAGGTTCAGGTGACCGAGAAGCTGCCCGAACTCGTATGAGCTGAACCCGAACAGGAATCCCCCGGCAACCGCCGGCAGCTCTCGCCTGACCAGGCGGCGACAGAGGAGATAGGCGGTGAACGCGGCCAGCGCCGGGCTGGCGATGGACATGACGTTGTAGGAAAAGATCGGGCCGAACAGCGCGGTGACGGGAGCCATGGCGATCGCGGCGGTCGGGGTCATTGCCGCCTGAGCAAGGTTCACACCGGTGGGTGACCACAGGTAGTGAGTTATGAACGGATTCAGACCGTGGACGATCGCGTGCGGCCACCAGACCATGCCCCACATATACTGAGCCGGGTCCCCGGTAGCTACGCACGCGCATACCGTCTGCGGGTGCGTGATGGCGTGCACGCCGATCGTGAGGATCGCGAGCACGCAGTAGAAGGCGAGCACGCGTACCCAGGTTGGGACCCGGGCGATCGTGCGTCTCATCGGACGCGACTCAATTGCGTGGACGGCATGCGGGTTTGACTGTCTCTCCGGGCTCGGCAGGCCGTCTCCTCCTAAGCGGGAGCAGGCGAGCGCCGGGAACTCTAACATCGCCTCGTGGGAGCGGTCTCGACGCGGCTGTCCGGGGAAAGCACGACCTCGGCTCGCGATATGTGTCGGAGCATGGATAGGCCGGTGTGCCCGCCTGCGCGGAGCGGGGTGTCGGTGTTAGCATCGCCATCTCCCTATGCGGATCTGCACGATCGTCGCCCGTAACTACCTTGCGTACGCGCGGGTGCTGGCCGAGTCGTTCCTCGCCCAACACCCGGATGGCGAGTGCTTCGTGCTGGTCATCGACGACGTCACGGAGGAGGTCGATGAGGCGAAGGAGCCCTTCAGCGTGATCCGTCCCGGCGCGCTGGGCATCGAGCGCTTCGAGGGCATGGCCGCGATGTATGACGTCACCGAGCTGGCGACCGCTGTGAAGCCGTGGCTGCTGGAGTACCTGCTCGCGCAGGGAGACGGTACCCCCGTCGCCTACTTCGACCCCGACATCCGCTTCTACGCGCCCGTCGATGAGATCGAGCGCCTCGTGGTCGAGCACGGTTTGGTGCTGACCCCGCATATCACCGCGCCGATCCCCGACGATGGCCTGCAGCCGGACGAGCTCGCGCTGATGGCCTCGGGCACGTACAACCTCGGTTTTGTGGCGATGGCGCCGGGCACGCGCACGCGGCAGCTGCTGGAGTGGTGGCAGAAGCGCCTGCGCTATGACTGCGTGATCGACCACGCGCTCGGGTACTTCGTCGACCAGCGCTGGTTCGATCTCGTTCCGAGCATGTTCGCCGGTACTGCGGTGCTGCGCGATCCGGGTGCCAACGTGGCCTACTGGAACCTGCACGAGCGGACGGTCGCCCGCGACTCCGAGGGCATTTGGCTGGTCAATGGCGTGCCGCTGCGTTTCTTCCACTTCAGCGGATTCGACCCCCTCGAGCCGCATCTGCTCAGCAAGCACCAGACGCGCACTCGTCTGAGCAGCCAGCCCGAGCTGGCGAAGCTGTGCGCCGAGTTCGCGCAGGAGGTGGGCGCTCATCGCCGCGCGGGTGAGCGCGCCGCCGTCTACGGGTGGGGGCGGCTCGGCGATGGGCGTGCCTGGGATCGTCGCCTGCGACGGCTCTACCGCGAGGGGGAGCGCGAAGGCGCCTTCTCTCTCTCCCCGTTCGAGCTGGACGGCGCCCAGGAGTTCTTCGACTGGCTCAATGAGACGCCCCTGCAAGATGCCACCCCCGTGCCGGTGAGCCGGTTCTGGTTGGACGTCTACAGGGAGCGCAAGGACCTGCAGATCGTCTTCCCCAAGCTGATCGACGAAGTCGACGAGTTCGAGCGCTGGATTGAGGGCTACGGGCACGAAGCCGGGGACGTGCGCGGCCTGATGCCCGAGGGCATTCAGAGCGGGGACGTGGCGGCAGAGAGCGGTGGCGGTGAGGCTGCGCCGCAGACGGCGAGTGGGCTCGTCGCTCCTGGCTCGCGCGAGCCGGAGCCGTGGGGTGTCAACGTCGCCGGGTTTCTGCAATCCGAGCTCGGCATCGGCGAGGCCGCGCGAGGGCTGATTTGCGGGCTGGACGCAGCCGGCGTTCCGCTGCTGCCTGTACATGGGAGCTGGCGTCCCTCGAGCCGCCAGGGCCATGCCTACACGATGTTCGACACCGACGACGCGGCGTTCCCCATCAACATCGTGTGCGTCAACGCCGATGTGCTCCCGCAGTGGGCGGCGCAGGCCGGCGAGGACTTCTTCTCCGGGCGCTACACGATCGGCTTCTGGTGGTGGGAGGTGCTCGCCTTCCCACCCGAGTGGCTGCCGGCCTTCGATCTGGTGGATGAGGTGTGGGTGGCGACTCAGCACGTGGCCGATGCTCTGATGCCGGTGTCGAGCGTGCCGGTGACGAAGGTGACCATGCCCGTCAGCGCGCCGCCGGTCTCCCCCCGCTCTCGCCGCGAGCTGGGCCTGCCCGATGGCTTCCTGTTCCTGTTCCTGTTCGACCACCACAGCATCTTCGAGCGCAAGAATCCCCTGGCGGCGATCGAGGCGTTCAGGCGAGCCTTTCGTCCCGGCTCCGGCGCCAGCCTGGTGATCAAGTCGATCAACCACGAGCATCATCCGCACGCGCACGAGCGGCTGTTGCTGGCCGCCGGCGAGCATCCCGACGTGCACGTGATCGACAGCTACGTGACCGCGAGCGAGAAGAACTCGATGATTGCAAGCGCCGACTGCTACGTATCGCTGCACCGCTCCGAGGGGTTCGGTCTCACCCCCGCCGAGGCGATGTGCATGGGCAAGCCCGTGATCGCCACGCGCTACGGCGGCAATCTCGAGTTCATGAACGACCGCAACAGCTGGCTGGTCGACTGCGAGCTGGTGCCGATCGGATCGGGGCAGGAGCCCTACCCCGCCGACGGAGAGTGGGCCGACCCGGATGTTGAGCAGGCGGCCGGCTACATGCGCGAGATCTTCGCGGAGCCTCAGAGCGCGCGCAGGCGCGCGGCCCAGGGCGCACGCGACATGAGCGACGCCTTCTCCCCCCAGGCCGCCGGCGACTCAATGCGACGTCGCCTGGAGCACATCCACGCTCGCCGCGAACGTACGCGCCGCGACGTGCCGGAGGGCTCTCCCACCCCCGATCTCGGCCGGCTGGCAGAGTTCGTCTCGCAAGGCCCGCAACCGCCGGGGCGCTTGCGATCGGGTTCGCCGAGGGGCTTCGTCCGCCGCCTGGTGCTGCGTCTGATCAAGCCGTTCACGGCCTATCAGCGGATGGTGGATAACGAGATGCTCGAAACCTTGCGCGAGCTGGTGCGGGAGGCGACCACGACCAGGGACGCGCTGCGCAACGTTCGCCTGCGCGAGGCCAAGCGAACGGCCGCGCAGCTGGCGGAGCTGCGCCGTCAATCCAGCCGCGCCGAGGAGCAGGCCGGCAGGCTCGAGCGCTTGAGCAACGAGCTCGCCACGCAGGTTGCCGCTCCGACGGACAACGGCGTGGCTCAGTCGCCCGCAGACTCCGAGCGGGGTCGCGCGAGGATCGCGTAGATCGGCCCGCGGTTGCGATCGGACTCGAAATCGCCGCTGCCGATCGGGTGAAACCACAGTGCCTCGGCGAAGCCTGTCAGGCGGCACAGCTCGAGTGTCACCTCGGGAAATAGAGGGTGCTGGTGGGTGGGGTCTAGCCAGAACGCCTTCATGGCGTCCACGGCGTGGGGGTTGACGGTCTCCAGCAGCAGCACGCCATCCTCGCGCAGTCGCGAGCGGGCCAGCGTCAGCAGCTCGAGCAGCTCCACGTAGGGGAGGTGCTCGATTACCTCCAGCGACACCACTGCGCCGAGCGTGCCAGGGGCAAACGTGCGCAGATGTGCGACCGCATCCCCCAGCGCCACCTCGTGGCCCTTGGCGCGGGCGTGCTCGACCATCCCGGCATCCAGATCCACCCCGCTCGCCTGCACGCCTGCCTCAGTCAGCAGGTCCAATAGCTCCCCGCGACCGCAGCCGACATCGAGCACCGGCGCCTGCCCGGCCAGCAGCGGCAGGTAGGCGCGCTGGATCTCGCGCACGCGCTCCTCCGGTCCACGGAAGGCAGCCTCGAAGTCGATGTAGGCGCGCTTGGTTTGCGCGGCAAACGAGGTGCCCGGCTCCCCGCGCGCGGACTCCGCCTCGGGCTCGGTCGCGTCCGGCGTCGCGGGGCGGGTCTCACCTGTGGCCGCCTCGCTGTTCCCGTGGGTGTGAAAGCCCAGCACGCTCCCCACCATAGGGTCCACCCAGCTCTCGAGCACGTATCCCTCGGCGACGTAGGGGCGCGCGCGGTGCTCGGCCAAATGCTGCATCAACTCCCCGCCCATCTGCTCCAGCGTCTGTAGCCGGGCTGCCGGCTGTGCCCTCATGATCTCTGTCAGCTCGGCTCGTGCGACATCCAGCTCCGCGCGCGTGCCGCTCAGCTCCGCGCGGGTTCCACCCAGCTCCGTGCCCACCCCTTCCAGGTCGGCGCGCAACCCGCGCGCCAGTGCCAACGCCTGTGCGAAGCGCGCCCACTGCTCGGCCTGGAGCAGCTGCGTGACCTCGCGCAGACGCGTGTCCAGGCGTTCCACGCTGTCGAGGAGATGCCTGTCGACCTCGCGCTGGCGCGCCAGGAAGGGCCGCAGCAGCCTGACCACGACGCGGTGCACAGCGAGCTTGACGCGTGCCTCGCGTCCCACGCCCGGGGTCCTAGCCTCGCTCGCGATCAGCTCCGGCAGCTCGTACATGTCGAGCGCCGGCAAGTGTGCGACGTTCAGCGTCCCCGCGTCGGCGCGTGCGCGCTGATCGTGGATGGTGCGCAGACGCGCTCGCATCGAGGCCCCCGCCCCGCGGGGCGAGTGGCGCTCTACCACCTCGTTGCGGGCCCGCTGGCCACGCTCGCGCGCACGCTCAGGGTTGGCCAGCACCTCGCGCATCAGCGCCGCCGCCTGGTCGAGGTCGGGCTCGGCCCAGGTCCCCTCCGCGGGGTATGGATGGGCGCCCTCGCCCACCTTCACCGGTTGCCAGTCCACCAGGTAGGAGTTATCGTCGTTCGTGAACTCGAGCGTCCCGCCATAGCGCGTGGCGATCACCGGCTTGCCCAGCAGCATCGCCTCGGCCACCGTCAGGCCGAAGCCCTCGGAGCGGTGCAGCGACACGTAGCAGTCGCAGGCCGCGATCATCGCGTTCTTCTCCGCTGCCGACACGTACGTGTCGATCAGCGTGATGTCGGGGTGGTCGTCCGCCGCCAGCAGCACGCGGTCGTGCTCGTGCGGAACGTTCTGCGCGTTGATCGACTTCACCACCAGCTTCGCCCCCTGGCCCGGCGCGAACCCCCGCTTGAAAGCCTCGATCGCACCGCAGGGGTTCTTACGCGCTGCGACCGAGTGGTAGTCGTGCACGTACAGGAACAGGAACCCATCCTCGGGCAGTCCCAGCTCCGCGCGCGTACGCGGAGCCACCGCGGGCTGCACGACTGGCAGCTCGATGCGCACCACCGGGACCGGCGAGGTCGGCGCGATCGCGTCGTAGAGATGCTGGGAGGCGACCCACACCTCGTCGATCAGCTCATAGGCGGGTGACCAGCTAGCCGGTGGATCGCCCACCTCCCACCACCACAGAGCGATCGTGTGGCGATCCTTGAAGAAGGCTCGCCCGGCTTCGCGCGCGAACACCGGGACGCCGTCGCCGTTGATGCAGACGATGTTGATCGGGTAGGGGGCGTCGTCAATCCGTGCGTACACGAAGTTCGCGCCCTGGCGGCTTGGCGGTATGAAATGCCCCTGAACCGGGAGCACGGGGACGCCGGCCGCGTCAAGACCCGAGATCAGCAGGCGAGCTGCCTCTCCCACCCCCAGCTCGGCATTGAAGAACCCAGCCACGTTGACCCCCCAGCGCAGATCGTCGGCGTGCGCATGGGGGTTGGCATCCCGGTAGGCCAGCTCGGGAGCGGGGGGGAGCAGCTCGGCCACGAGACCCTCCTGCTCGGCGCCATAACGACAGAGCCACCCGGCGTATCCCTCCCCATCGGGGCCGTCGAGGTGGGGATAGGCGGCCCGCACGTCGATCCGGTCCTCCCAGATCGCGAGGTGCACGCGAGTCAGGCCCACCGCCAGCCCGCGCTGTGCCGGCACGTTCAGGTATGCAAAGAACTCGGCCCGGCCGGCGTCGTTGGAGGGTGAGAGCGACAGCTCCCCCGTGCGCACTCCCTCCACCAGCAGTCGGCGCAGGGTCGGGGTCATGCGCGTGCCGTCGCCCAGCAACTCCAAGCGCTCTGCCCGCGCGATGTCTTGCGCCCAGCCTGCCTCGAGCAGCTCCTGCGCCTCGCGCCGGCACAGCTTCGCCAGCGCGGGCACCGAGCTCAGCTGTATTACCTCCTGAGCGTCGCAGAGCCGCTCCGGGTTCAGTGGGTCGAGGCTGGTGAAGTCGAACACGCGCGCCGGCTTGCCGCCCGCCTCAAGCGCCTCCCGATTGCCGTTTGCCTGCCACTCCGCCAGCGTCCACGGATCCAGCCCGTAGCCGGGCTCGCGCATCACCGTCGCATCTGTCGCGATCGCGGGTAGGCCGTCGAACCACGATTGCACCGCCTCGTCTCCGTTCTGAAACCAGCGCGGCCAAGACTCGAGCAGGCCAGCCACGCCCTCGCCCGCCCGCACTGCCAGCAGGCGACGACTCACCGCGCCACCACCATTCTGGCCGCCAAACGCCGGCGCATCCCGCGGACGGTCGGGCGCGGCGCGTGACACCAGCGCCAGCCCGCTCCGCTCCAGCACTTGCTCCAGCTCGATCAGCGGGCCCAGCACCCGCAACCCTGGCGCCAGGTAGACCACGTGACCGGAGGTCTCCTCCAGCATGTGGCGCAGCAGATATGGGAGCACCACGGCATCGAGCGCCCGGCTGGGGTTGCCGGCCACCGTCAGCCCGCCCTCTGGTCCCAACAACTCCTCGACCAGACGCACCTCTGCTCCCTCCACGGCCTCAGCGCCTGCCACGCCGTCGAGCAGCACCAACGTGAACTTCAGGCTGGGGTCAGGGTGGTGCTCGCGGAACGTCGAGACGAGCACACGCGCCCTCGAGAGCTCCCGACGGCTCACGATCGTGCAGGCATTCACGGCGGTCAGTCTATAGCGGGTTCAGTCATTCCTTGACCATGAGCGTCTCCACAACATTGGCGGAGAGGTTCAGGGTCAGCATGCCGGAGTCTACGGCCCGCTCGCAGAGACGCCAGTCAACGGGCTCCGCCCGCACATCGCGATCGTTAATGCTCCTGCCAGCACGACGGGGACCCATAGTCCCCAGCCGACGGGCGGACTCCACTGGGCATGTGGGAGGAACCACCACGGTCCGTTCGAGCCGACGGCGTAGCGTCGCGAGTTGATCCACCACGCGACGAACTGCATTACGGCCGCCATAGGCGCGATGATCGCGAACAATCGCGCCCCGACTCGTGGCGGCGGCGGATTGCGGCGGATCAGCTCGAATGCGAGTAACGGTAGGAGTGCGACGATTGGCAGGTAGTCGCGGCCCTGCAAGCCAAAGCCGGTGTTACGGATCACAGCCGCGAAGAGGTAGATCGGGCTGAGGAAGGAGATCGCCACGGCGACCACGAGTGCAATCCGGCCGCGGCGGTCGGCGGCTCGGAAGCCGCACCAGACGAGCGCCAGTGCGAGCAGTGCCCAGGCGATCAGAACGACGTTGGGCAGCGGGACGTTTAGGTAGCCGAAGTGTCCGACGAGATCCTGGAGTGACTGCAGCACCTCCCTCCGACCGGCTTGCAAGCTTTCGAGTTTGGGTAGCCACGTGATGGTCACGTGCGGGCCGTAGGCGGCTTCCCAGAGGCGGTTCAGGGTAATCCCCGCGAGGACCGCGGTAGCGGCGAGCAGAGCTGGGCGGCCTCCAGCGCGGAATTTCGATCGGGCTGGCTTGAATCCGGCGAGAAGAACAACGATCGTCACGTCAAGAGCGACCCAGATCGGGCCGGGAGAGCGACTTAACGCAAGCATCAATCCACTCGCGCCAGCGAACAACCACATCCCAGCCAGCGATTGCCCTGAATCCGACCGGATCAGCCGCAACAAGCTCGCGAAGAACGCAATTGAGCTGATGATCTCGAGGCTTGAGCCATTGACGCTCGCGCCAACGAAGACCACCATCGGCGTGACTCCAACGACGAGGCCGGTGAGCGATGCCAGGCCGAGTTTCTCATCCCAGAGTGCCCACATCGCTACGGCAAGCGCAGCGACCCATACGGCGACCATTGCCAGGCGAGCTAGCCGGAGCGACCCGCCGACGTGGTGGTCGGCGCCGAGCACTGCCGCGGGCAGCAGGTACGGAAGCGGCTGGTAGGTCCCGACCTCAGTGTTCGCGTGGATCGCGCCCAGATTTGTCGGAGCGGTCAGCGTACAGGCGGCCGACTTGGTCTCGCTCGACAGCTCACAGGCGAAGCCGCCCGGAGCGAGTCCGGGCGGGACAGCCACCGAGCGCGTGGCCTGATTCGTCCAGGCAAGCTGCTTGGTGTCCAGCGTCGGGTTGGTGTCGCGCGCCCGCCTGCCCACCAGCACACCGTCGCTGATCCCCACCGCACGCAGGTACTGGTTCGCCTCGTCGGGGGCAGCGAACGGCGGGTTTGTCATCGCCCAGGCAGCGGCGAGCGCCGTATAGGCCGTAAGGATCATGACGCACAATGCGCGTCCGCGCATAGACATATCCGGATCCTTGACGTTCAATTTCTTCTCTCCGCCGCAGACTGCGGTATCCGGCACACTTCATCATCTGTCCGTCTTGCGAGCTTACTGTATGAGTCGTAAGCCCTCGGAGCAGGATATGCAACCGCGAAAGGTTGCGACTTCACACCCCTTGATCGGAACTTATTGCGTAGCGACTGTTTCTCCGGTTAGGCAGTTATCTTCCCATGTCGGGGTCTCCTGCCAGTAGCACACTCTACGACCGATGGCGCTACCAACGAAAAAGGCCCACTGGTACCCTTTCCCGCCAGGTGCGCCAGGTTCGCGCATAGCAGCCGGGCTTGTTCCTTTAGCAACTTTTTCTCCCGTGAGGCAGTTATCTTCCCATTTGGGAGCACTCTGCCAATAGCACACCCGGCCACCTTCCGCGGCACCTACGAAATAGACCCATTGGTCGCCAGTCGTGGGATCCCGCACAACGCTGGGGCTTGTGTCTTCGGCGACGGTTTCTCCGGTGAGGCAGTTATCTTCCCATTTGGGAGCGCTTTGCCAGTAACACATTCTGCGACCATCGCTGTTGCCAACGAAATAAGCCCATTGGTCGCCAGTCGTGGGATCCCGCACAACGCTGGGGCTTGTGTCTTCGGCGACTGTTTCTCCGGTGAGGCAGTTATCTTCCCATGTGGGAGTCTCCTGCCAGTAGCACACCCTGCGACCGATGGCGCTACCAACGAAAAAGGCCCACTGGTACCCTTTTCCACTAGGTGCGTCAGCTTCGCGTATAGCTGCTGGGCTTGTGTCTTCGGCGACGGTTTCTCCGGTGAGGCAGTTATCTTCCCATTTGGGAGCGCTTTGCCAGTAACACATTCTGCGACCATCGCTGTTGCCAACGAAATAAGCCCATTGGTCGCCAGTCGTGGGATCCCGCACAACGCTGGGGCTTGTGTCTTCGGCGACTGTTTCTCCGGTGAGGCAGTTATCTTCCCATGTGGGAGTCTCCTGCCAGTAGCACACCCTGCGACCGATGGCGCTACCAACGAAAAAGGCCCACTGGTACCCTTTTCCACTAGGTGCGTCAGCTTCGCGTATAGCTGCTGGGCTTGTGTCTTCGGCGACGGTTTCTCCGGTGAGGCAGTTATCTTCCCATTTGGGAGCGCTTTGCCAGTAACACATTCTGCGACCATCGCTGTTGCCAACGAAATAAGCCCATTGGTCGCCAGTGGCAGGATCACGTATAGCCCAGCGCGAACTGGAGCCTGGTTCCTGTGTCGTAAACGTCTGATCGGCGCCGTAGCTCGTACCGCCGGCGCTACTGGCGACGATGCGGTAGTGGTAGGTCGTGCCGGCCTGCAGGCCTGTGACGGTAGCGTTCTCTGGCACACTGCTTGTGCTGGAGCCAGCATTGCCTTCGGAGGTTGACGAACCGTAGGCTGTTGTCTCTCCATATTGAAAGTAGTAGTGGGTCGTTGTGCCTTTGGGGTTCACAGTACCGTTCAAGGTTGCCTGTTCTTCCGTTACGCTCGAGGCCGCGCTAGTAGACGCTTCGGGCGGAAGCTGCGTATATTCAGTCCGAACCTGAAGATTGCGCCCCGCGCCTCCTATGCCGCTGAGCTTGTGTTCACCCTCGACGCCCTGCTCCACCCCGACGAGTGCATACTGTTCGGGGTTTGTCGAGAAATTCGTCCCGCAGCCGCTTTTTGTGGGCGGTTCTTTGGCGAGGTCGATCGACGTCAGTAGATTGGTCTTCGTGATCGCCGCGGCAAAGTGCGTCCATCCGCTGGGCGTCCCGGAGAATTCAAAGGTATTGGCCGACCCTCCTTGCTCCGTAGCAAGTTTGGTTCCCGGCCAAAAGTACGTAACGACCGTGTCGTACCCGTTTGGCCCACATGTACCTATCCGCTCTTCCTTCCATTGCGGTGGGTTGTATACCGAGCGCCACTCCTCAAAACAGTACTCGAGTATATAGCCGGTTGTCGTATCCTCAAGTAGAGGGCAGACATATCCCCAAGCCATGTTGTAGGCGCTTTCGCCGCTGAATGTAACGGTATGAGCAAGGGCTTCGGCCGACACCGCGAGTGACGGTTCGCCAAACCAGCCGGCCCAAGGGTGATCGCTGAGTTCGTGAAGCGACACGATATGGTGCATTCCGCACGTGTTGTAGCAATTGTTGCTGGGGTCCCCGGTACCAACCTCTTGTCCCCATGTCGCGCCGTCCGCCTGGCATACGTTGCCATATGGGTCGCTCTCCTGGTAGCTTTTGTACGGCGTGGGCGGTGTGTAGCCGGTCACTCCTCCCTGGTTGTTGGATTCTTCACGGAAGATGTCGTCGCCGATCTTGTAATAGTCGCAGTAATTGCCATCGGGTAGCTGAATGCCTTCGGCGCTTCCGCCCGCGCTCACTTCATCCATATGGGCTAAGCCGCCTTTGAGTGAGCCGCTTTTTGAGAGGAACCCGGGACCGACCGCTTCGCCGCATGCGGTTGACGGGGATCCCAGTTGCCCTGTCTGCCAGCAGGTCGAGTCGTTTTCGCCATACCAGTAGAAACTGCTCGTCGCCTGGGCGAGGGACGGGCCGGCGCATAGCAGGGCTGCAGTTGTGAGCAGCCACAACGAGACCCCTGCGGCCAGCCTGCCGGGCCGGACGACTCGCGCGCGCCTTGTGCGGATGGAGATTGCCGACGCTACACGAGTAGACCAATTCCTACCCCGTCCGGCATCGGGTTCGCCGTCCATCCCGCGCGCGTTTCGCATACCGCTCCCCCTCGCTTGCTTTTTGACTTGGCATGCCAGCGCCCCGCTGGCTTTGTGTCTACGTCAGAGCTGTTGGCAGCTCCCGGTGGTCTCACACCGCGAGTGAGCTTATGCGTGTCTTTATGTCACTGTCAAGTAGGCACACTAATGGACCAAGCTGATTGTGATAGGGGGCCTCAATGGGAGACGTTGCGATACTTAGGAGGGAAGTTCGAGGAAGATGGCGATGTCTACGAGACCGCTCCCCGCGATTCCCCTTTCCAGAGCGCTGTTTCTGGCTACTCCTCGCCAGCTACCTTGGTCGCGTGGCATGGAGGCCGCGCGCCCTACGCCCTGGTCTCCCCAAACACCCGCGTGGACGATCTCTAATCCTTAACTCCTACTCCCGCGTCTGGCCTGGGAGCCGCGTGCGAGGTGGACAGCGAAGGGAAGCCCAGGCTGGTTCGTTGACGGTGGCCGGGTGATGGTCCCCGATGGCTCGGACGGCGACTCAGGCGCTGAGGGTGGGACCGAAGCGCTCGTCGAAGGCATCGCGGTGCTCCACGGCGACCGCTTGAGCGAAGCGGCTCGTGGTGATCGTGGACCGGTCGAGAAGGCCGACGCTGGTCGATCCCCAATGGCTCAGCGAGCAGATTGCTCGCGAGGATTGCAGCGAAATTTCTAGCCTGGTGCGCCGAGCATCCGCAGAACAACGCCCAAACAAGCTCCTATCTCCAGACCATCGAGAGCGCCCTCGAGGAATGAATGTCTGCTCCAAGTAGAACGGCATGGGCGCGGTCGCGTTGCGGTACGCTGAGGTCGTGGCCACAACGCTCGACAAGGACAAGCTGCACGATGTACTCGATCAGGCGGTGATCGTGATCGACGAGCAGGAGCTGGAGCGCTCGCGCCGCGATCCTCGAGTGCGCGCGTTTCACGAGAGCGCTGACGCGCTGCTAGTCGAGCTGGAAGCCGAAGGCGCCGACTACTGCTGAAGGCTGAGCCACTGCCGGCGTAGCCGGCTGTCGCCCGGCACCCGCTGCTCGGAGTCTTGAAACCCGAAGCGCCCCCGCCACATCTCGGCGGTCTCTTGGTCGAACGGGTCAACCACGAGCACCGTTGCGCCGACATAACGCAGCGCGCGTCGCGCGCTGGTGTCAGCATGACGCAGCAACTCGTCGCCGATGCCCCGTGCATCCGCCGCGCGCGCGAACTGCGCAAGCAAGATGGCTGGCTGGGTGCGGTAGTGCACGCCGCCGAGCTGTGCACGCTCCTCGCGACTGAGCGCGATCTGCGCGGCGCACAGGGCATATACGCCCGTGACCTTGCCGTGGCTGAGCCGGACGCGGACGGTCGCCTCCCGCGGCTCGTTCAACGCCCGCTCCGCGAGCCATTCGGCGAGGCTGTCGCCGGCGGGACCTGGCACGGGCTGAAACGAGCGGATTGCCTTACTCAGCTCGGGCAGCGCCGCGACGGCCCGCTGATCGACACGCACGTATGCGCGTGCGCGCTCCAGAACCTCGTGGGAGGGTGGCTGGTCGGGGAAGTTCATGACGGGGGCACCGAAGCGTAGCCGGCGCCCCCGTCGCCGCTTGCGCTACACCAAGCTCAGCGGCTCGCGGTGATCGTGGACCGGTCGAGAAGGCCGACACTCCCGAGCAGCACCAACCCGTCGCTGTGCCAGCCTTTCCACGAAGCTGACCGGAGCCGCCTACTCGACGTGCGCGTCCTCCGCGGCGTCACTGGGGTGCAGATGCAGCCCGATCGTCTTGTAACGGGACCTGAGCACCGTTGAACGCCTCCAGCGCAATGGGCACGTCGTTGCCGACGAGACGACACGAACCGGCTGGCGCGTGATCGACCCGCTGCTCGAGCTGTGGCTGGCGAGTGGACGCAACTGGCCAGTCCCGGGCTAATCGGGCGCCAGTGCAACTGAAGGAGTGGCATTGAGGCCAAGGTGCGCTCCGCCGCGTCACGCCCGGCCACGACCGGGGTTCTATGTACGCTCTTCGAGCGCCTGCGCGACCTGTTCGCCGTGGGGCGTCAGCGACCAGGCGTTGGGGTGCCCCGGTCGTCCGGCCTGCTTGACGAGCAGGCCTTGGTTTGCCAGGCGCGCGAGTAGGCCCGACGCCTGCTCCAGGCGGGTGAGGCCGATTCCCTCTCCGACCGCGCGGTTGCTTGCTCCCGGGTGGGCGGCCAGGTAGCGCAGGCACGCTCGGCTGCGGTGGGCTCTCGGGTTGCGTAACACTTTTGGGATCACCGTGTCCGCGGTTGGGTGCGGGCGCCGCGCGGCGTGCTTTTTGGAGAGCTCTTGCGCGAGTCGTCCCGCGCGCTCGTGTGCTTGGGTCACGGTCTGTTCGTCGAAGTAGGGCTCGAGCGCCAGACTCGTGAGCGGCGCCAGCAGGTCGATGAACGGGGGCGCCTCTCCGGTGATGAGGCGTCGGTGGAGGATCCCCGCGACTGCCACCACCGTTGCCTCCGCGCTCAGCGCCGAGCTGTGCCTGTCCGTGCGCGCCGGTCCCGCGGCGCTGTCGACCATGTGCTTGAGCACCTCTATCTCGCGCGCGTGATATTCGAGCGCCGCCGGGCTCGCCGCGAGCACCTCCACCAGGCAGACACGCGCCAGGCAGGGGTCGGCGTCGAGCGCGCTCAGCAGCGCCGCCAGTCCCGCCACGGCCTGCTCCTGCCAGGTGGTGTTCTGTGCGAACGCCTGCGCGATTTGTGCACTCGTGCCTCGCATCCCCGCGTCCAACACCGCGAGGAAGCACTGCTCGAAGTTTTCGAACAGGTTGTAGAACGTTGTGCGTGAGACACCTGCCGCCTTGGCTACCTTTGCGATCGATGCGCCGCCGAAGCCGTGCTCGGCGACCACCTGGGCGACTGCCCGCATGATCCGCGCGCGCTGCACTTCCGCCACCTGCTCTCGTGAGGGGCGTCCGCGCGCGCCCGGCGTCCGGAGGCTTGCCTTGCGGTTTGGGTCTGCTGGGAGTTCGCTGGGAGCCATTGCTTGTCTTCTGCTTGTCGTCTCGGGCCTGGTCCAGCTGTCTGTGTCACCACTGCGGGTGGAGCCGCACTCAGCTGTCCGCTCTCATATCAATGACACGTGCCGGCGAAGACCCTACTCGCTCTGATCTTTGAAGCATCGTTCCTCTCCTCTCGTCCCGACCATCGTAAGGATTGCGATAGCACGAAGGTCTATATACTCGCATCGGGAGGACGTGAGATATGGAGCAATGGCGGGGTCCTCGCAACCCACCCGTTGGCGCGTGCCGGGACCCCGCGGTGGTATGCAGGGGCCGCGTTCGTCGGGCGCCACCCACCGCCACGCTGAGCGACCCCAGGACGTACCCCGAAGTCCCACTCTGTAGCGGGCAGTGTTACGCTGTACTACATGAGCGCCATGCCGCTGAGCATACGGCTACCCGAACGGACCCTGGGGCGGCTCGCCGACCGCTCCAGCCGCAGCGGCCTGGCTCCGCGCACCCTCGCTCAGCGCTACGTGGAGGAGGGCCTGCGGATGGACGACCATCCGCTGGTGCGCTTCGCCGAGGGGCCCTCGGGGCGCCGCGCGCGTCTGATGGAGGGTCCGGACGTCTGGGAGGTGATCGCAGTGGCGCGGGACAACGACGGCGACCTGCGGGAGACCGCCTCCTATCTGGAGCTGGCACTCGGGCTGGTGCAGGCTGCCGCGGTCTATTACGGCGCCTACCCCGAGGAGATCGACGAGCGCATCGAGCTGGGCCGACGGCAGACCGAGGAGGCCCACGCGGCCTTCCTCGCCGGTGGTAGGGCACTCGGCGGGTGAGGCTGCTGTTGGACGAGATGCTCTCCCCGGCGATCGCACGTGAGCTACGCGCCCGAGGACACGACGTGCGGGCGATCCAGGAGCATCCCGAGTGGCATGCGTTCGACGATCGGCAGGTGCTCGAGCTCGCTCGGCGGGAGCGTAGGGTGGTCGTGACCGAAAACCTCTCCGACATGCGACCCCTGCACTACGAGGCGATCACCCCCGGTGGCCCCGGCGACTACGGCATGATCTTCATCCCTGGCGGCTACCCGCGCACGAGGGCTGACACCGGCCGCATCGCCGCGGCGCTCGAGCGCAAGCTTGCGGCTCACCCCGCGGAGCGCGATCTCGCCGAAGGCGAGGAGTGGTTGTAGCCGTGGACTCGCGCGTCAGCCGCCGGCCCCAACGGGCGCGGCTGATACGTTCCGTGGCATGCGCGAAACGGCGAGCACGCGATGGCTGCGGCGGATGGCGAAGACCGGCGGGGAGTTCGTCGCCACGCGCGCCGGCGCCCCGCCCGAGCACCCCGCCGGTCCCGGCAGGAACGGCAGCGCCAACGGGCAGGCGACCCCGTCACCGCCTCCGCCGATCGCGCCCGAGCCCGGGGCGCCCGCGCGCTTTGCCCGCGAGCTTTTGCCGGTGCAGGCGAGCGAGGCCGATCAGATCGTCAGCCGCCGGCTTTACGAGCGGCTCTCCGCGGAGGATGTGCGCGAGATCGAGGCCGCGATCGCCCAGGACGACCACCTGCAGGCCTACTACGGCGGCGCCCCCGACAGCCGCCACCGGGTCTTCCTGCTGCTCAGCTTCGGTGTCTGGCTGCGCATCCCCGCGGTGCTGGAGAAGGTTGCGCTCGGCGCCGAGCAGCCGCCCGAGGAGGTGCACGCGATGGCGCGCGGACCGCTCGCCGCCGCCGGCGGGCTGTACGAGGCCGACATGGTTGCGAGCGCCCTGGCGAGCGTCGGGGTCGGCATCGAGTCGGCGGCGGCGGCGCTCGACTTCGGCTGCTCCTCAGGACGCCTGGTGCGGGTGCTCTGCGCCGCCTACCCCGACGTCGCTTGGCACGGCTGTGACCCCAACGGGCCGGCGATCGAGTGGGCGCGCGCGGCCTACCCGCGCGTGAACCTCTTCCTCAGCTCCAACGCGCCGCCGCTGCAGCTGCCCGACGGCTCGCTCGACCTCGCCTGCGCGATCTCGATCTGGTCGCACTTCGCGCCCGCGCTCGGCCTGCGCTGGTTCGATGAGATGCACCGCGTGATCCGCCCCGGCGGCCACCTCGTCTGCACCACGCACGGCTTCACCTCGGTGGACTTCTACGTTAAGAACACCCTTCGCACCCCCGCTCAGTCCGACGAGATCGTCGGCGGGCTCTACCAGCGCGGCTGGTGGTATGCGCAGGAGTTCGGCGCCGACGGCGACTGGGGCGTGATCAACCCCGATTGGGGCACCGCCTTCCTCTCGCCCGAGTGGCTGCTCATGCAGCTCTGCCCGCGCTGGCGCGTTCTGGAGTTCGCCCCCGGGCGCAACCAGGACAACCAGGATGTGTA
The DNA here is from genome assembly GCA_963814085.1 of uncultured Solirubrobacterales bacterium. Lineage (GTDB taxonomy): Bacteria > Actinomycetota > Thermoleophilia > Solirubrobacterales > Solirubrobacteraceae > Palsa-744. The sequence continues at coordinate 814,746 of CAWFBP010000003.1, forward strand.
CGTGCTGCAGCGGGTGTGAGCCTCCTGCGTTGTCGTGCCTGGCCCCGGTATCTGCGCGTCCGCCAAGCCGCATGTTACAGCAGATTTCAAAAGTGGTGTAACATTGCCAGCATGAAGCGTCTGCAGATCATGATCGAAGAGGATGTTGATCGAGCACTCGACATCCAGGCCGCCCAGGACCATGTTTCGAAGGCGTCACTGGTCCGCCGCTACGTGCGACTCGGGCTGCAGCCGATCCCCCCACTGGCGGACGACCCCCTCGCCTCGCTCGTGGGTAGCGCCGATTTCGAGCCGACCGACATCGATGACACCGTCTACGGCCGTTGACGTTGATCTTCGTCGACACGTCCTTCTGGGTAGTACTCACCAACCAACGGGATGACCATCACGACGAAGCAAATGCACTCCTCACTGCCCACGAGAACGACCGACTGATCACAACCAATGACGTGCGGGGCGAGACTTGGACATTCCTGCGGCGGCGAGCCGGCCACCGGGCAGCCGTCGGCTTCCTCGACGCTCTGCACACCTCGCTGCGCCTGGAGCTCGTCCGGGTCTCGGACTCTGCCGAAGCCGATGCAGGCGCTTGGCTGCGTCAGCGAGACGACCGGGAGTTCTCCTGGATCGATGCCACGAGCTTCGCCACAATGCGAGAGCTGAAGATCGTCGAGGCCCTTGCCTTCGATGGCGACTTCTCCGCGGCCGGTTTCACGGAGCTACGCGCATAGTTGATCCCCGGACCCGGACGGCCGCGGAGCGGCGGTTGCCCGGGACTCCCGTTGCTAGCGTTCATTGACCTTGTCCACCACCGCGACCCTGAGCCCGACCACCGATCTCCCGGCGAGCGCCCCGAGTGGCCCCGCGGCCGTCTCGATCGAGGGTGTCAGCAAGACCTTCCGCCTGCCCCACCAGCAGTACTCGACGCTCAAGGAGCGCGCGCTGCACCCGTTTCGCTCCACCGACTACGACGAGCTGCACGCCGTCAAGGACGTCTCACTGGAGATCGCCACCGGGGAGTTCTTCGGGATCGTCGGGCGCAACGGCAGCGGCAAGAGCACGCTGCTGAAGTGCATCGCCGGCATCTACGGCGTGGACACCGGCCGCATCTCGATCGCCGGCAGGCTCTCCCCGTTCATCGAGCTGGGGGTCGGCTTCAACATGGACCTGACCGCCCGCGACAACGTGATCATCAACGCGATCATGCTCGGGTTGAGCCGCCGCCAGGCCAGAGCGCGCTTCGACGAGGTGATCGCGTTCGCCGAGCTCGAGGAGTTCATCGACCTCAAGCTCAAGAACTACTCCTCCGGGATGCTCGTGCGGCTCGCCTTCGCCACCTCGATCGAGGTCGACGCCGAGATTCTGCTGATCGACGAGGTGCTGGCCGTCGGCGATGCCGCCTTCCAGCAGAAGTGCTTCGAGCAGTTCTACCGGCTCAAGCGCGAAGGCCGCACGATCGTGTTCGTCTCGCACGACATGTACTCGGTCGAGCGCTTCTGCAACCGCGCGATGCTGATGGAGCGTGGCAGCATGGTGCAGATCGGTGAACCGCGCGCGATCGGGCGCGCCTATCACAAGCTCAACTTCGGCCAGCTGCCGCACGAGGCGCCCGTCGAGGACCACTCGGAGTCGGGCACCACGATCGCCGACGCCTGGTTTGAGAGCTCCAGCGGCGAGCGGGTGACCAGCTGCAGCCAGGAGGACGCCCTGAACATGTGCTTCGAGGTTCGCTTCGGCGAGGACCTCGACGATCCCGTGTTCGCGGCGACGCTGCGCACCGAGCTCGGACACACGATCGTCGTCGCGCGCTCCGACCAACACGGCGGCGCCAGCGGTTTCTTCCGGGCGGGCGAAACGGCGATCGCGCGCTTCTCGATCCCCAGCTGGCTGACCCCCAGCCGCTACACGCTCACCCCCTCGCTGGCGCGCGAGGGCACCGGCGCCAACGCGCTCGCGCTGGTCGAGGACATGACCTCGGTCGTCGTGCATGGCACGACCAGCGGAGGGATCCTCGAGTTGCCCGTCCAAGCAAGGATCGAACGCGCATGAGCGCGATGCCGGATGTCGGGCTGCCCGCTCCGCTGCAAGCGCCTGGCAGCCACCGCGTGCACGGCCCCTCCGCGCTCGGCAGCGACCTGCACCGCTTCTGGGCGCTGACGTTCACGCTCGCGCGCACCGAATTCAAGCTGCGCTTCTACGGCTCGGCGCTCGGCTACGTGTGGACGCTGATGCGCCCGCTGCTGTTGTTCAGCGTGCTGTGGGTGTTCTTCACCAAGGTCGGCCACGTCAACGACGGCACGAAGCCCGGCGAAAAATATTACGGCGCGCAGCTGCTGGGCTCGATCGTGCTGTTCACATTCTTCATCGAAGGGACGACCAACGCGGTGCGCAGCGTGGTCGATCGCGAGAACCTCGTGCGCAAGATCCATTTCCCGCGTCTGGTGATCCCGCTCTCGGTCGTGCTGCTGGCGATGTTCAACCTGGCGCTCAACCTGATCGTGGTGGCGATCTTCGCCGTCAGTGCCGGTGTGCGCCCGATGCTCAGCTGGCTGGAGCTGCCGTTGATCGTCGGCGCGCTGATCGTGTTCGCGGCCGGCATGGCGATGCTGCTCTCGGCGCTGTTCGTGCACTTCCGCGACATCCAGCCGATCTGGGAAGTGTTCGCGCAGATTCTCTTTTACGCCTCGCCGGTGATCATCTCGATTCAGACGGTGATCGCCAAAGTGAGTCCCTCTTTGCTGCACATCTATATGCTTAACCCGCTGGCGGTGATCTTCCAGCAATTCCGTCACGCGATGATCACCAACGCGACCCCGAGCGCTGGCCAGGTGCTCGGCAGTTGGAGCGCGCTGTTCGGGGCGCTCGCGATCGTGGTGGCGATCTTCGTCGTCGGCTTCCTGGTCTTCAACCGCGCCGCGGCGCGAATCGCGGAGAATCTCTGACATGAGCCCCACACCCCCCACCGAGGAGACAGAGAACGGAAAGCTGACGCCGGAGGTCGAGAACGAGCACCTGCGCGCTCGCGTGGCCGCCCTGGAGGCCGAGCTTGTGGAGGTGCAGGCGCGCACCAACACCGCGATCGCCAAATGGCAGGAGCAGGCCTACTGGCTGGACCGCTGGCACCTCGACCTCAACGCGGTGATGCGCCGGCCCGGAGCGACCGAGCTGCTGGGGGCGATGCGCACCGTGCGCGGGGCGTGGTGGCGCGTGAAGCTCCTCAAGCGGCGGCTGCTCGGACCCTCGTGAGCCGCGTCTCAGTCGTCATCCCCGTCAAGGACGGCGAGCGCTACCTGGAGGAACTGCTGGCGGCGCTCGCGCGCGAGCGCGCCGACGAGGTGCTGGTGATCGACTCGGGCTCGCGCGACCATACGCTTGAGATCGCCCGCGCCGCAGGGGTACAGCTGCTGCAGATCGAGCCCGTCGAGTTCGGCCACGGGCGCACCCGCAACCTCGGCGCCGAGCGCACCTCGGGGGAGCTGATCTGCTTTCTCACCCAGGACGCCACGCCGGTGCCGGGCTGGCTCGACGCCTACCGCGAAGCGTTTGCGCTCGACGAGCGCGTGGGCGCCGCCTACGGGCCGCACCTGCCGCGCGCCGACACCAGCCCGATGATCGCTCGCGAGCTGAGCGAGTTCTTCGCCGGCTTCGCCGCCGGCGGGGTCGGAAGGGATGGTGGCGGCGCAGCGGAGCCGTTGAGCGAGGCAGGCGGCAAGCAGGCGGCCGGCGGGGCGCCGGTGCTCCAGCGCCGTGGCGACCCGACGTTCCTCTCCAACGTCAACGCCTGCTACGCACGCGCCTGCTGGGAGGAGATTCGCTTCCGGGAGGTGCCCTACTCCGAGGACCAGGCGTTCGGGAGTGACATGCTGGCGGCCGGCTGGGCGAAGGTTTACCAACCAGGCGCGGCGGTGCTGCATGCCCACGACTACGGCGCGGTTGAGTTCATGCGCCGCTACTTCGACGAGTACCGCGGCCTGCGCGAGAGCACCGGCCACGTCGAGCCGTTCGCGCCGCTGCCCGCCGCGCGCCACGTCGCGGGCGCTGTGGCCGCCGACCGTCGCTGGATGGCGCAGCGGGAGATGACCGCCGCCGAACAGGCCCGGTGGACGGCGCGCTCGGTCACCCACCACGGCGGGCGGCGCATCTTCTCCGCGCTGGGCTCGCGCGCGGAGCGGGTGCCCGCGCCGCTGCGCCGGCGGCTGTCGCTGGAGGGGCGCGACGACGAGGGGAGTGGCGCCGGTGCGCAGGGCGCCGGCGCCGGAGGGCATGGGGATCGGTTGACCGCGGGAGCGGCTGAGCACAGCGCCAACGGAAGCGCTCCACGTGAGGCGGGCTCGCAGGCGGTGGGGCTGCCCGAGCTGCCCCCCACCGAGCACGTCGGCCAGCTGCTGCCCCACGACGACTACGACGTCGTCACGCGGGTGTGGGAGGAGGGTGCCGCGCCGCTGCTGGAGGCGGTGCCCGGGATGGCCGAGCGCGAACGACTGCGCCTGGCGCTTGTGATCCCCCCCTACAGCCGCGGCAGCGGCGGGCACAACACGCTGTTTCAGATCTTCACCCGCCTGGAGCGCCGCGGGCACGCGTGCAGCGTGTGGCTGGCCGACTACCACAATCACATGCGCGACGTGCGCGCCGCGCGGCTGCGCCGTGAGATCCGCGAATACTTCGCGCCCTTCGAGGGGCCGGTGTACAAGGGCTTCGAGCAGTGGCAGGGCGCGGACGTGGCGATCGCCACCGGCTGGCAGACCGTGCACGCCACGCTGGCACTTGACGGCACCCGCGCACGGGCGTACGTGGTCAACGACCACGAGCCCGAATTCTACGCGGCCTCCACCGAGCAGGTGCTCGCGGAGGACACCTACCGCCACGGTCTGCACTGCATCGCCGCCAGCCCCTGGCTGCGCGATCTCCTGATCGAGCGCTACGGCGCGAGCGCCGACGCCTTCCAGCTGGGCGTCGACGGGGACACCTACCACCCGCTCCCCGTGCAGCGGCGCACCGACACGGTGATCTACTACGCGCGCCACGCGACCCCGCGGCGGGCGGTGCCGATCGGGCTGATGGCGCTCGCCGAGCTGCACCGGCGCCGGCCGGACGTGCGGATCGTGCTGTTCGGCACCGACAAGCCGCTGCACGCGGCCTTCCCCTACGAGCACATGGGCGTGCTCTCGCCCGCGCAACTCGCGCGGCTGTACTCGGAGGCCACAGTGGGGCTGTGCCTGTCGCTTACCAACTTCTCGCTGATGCCCAAAGAGATGCTCGCCTGCGGCCTGCCCTGCGTGGAGCTCGCGGGGGTCAGCGCCGAGTCGATCTTCGGCGAGGACGGCGCGCTCGACCTCGCCCCGCTGCAGCCGCTGCGGATTGCCGACGCGCTGAAGCGGCTGTTGGCCGACCCCGCGCTGCGGGAGCGCCGCTCACGCGAAGGCCGCGAGTTCGTCGCCTCCCACACCTGGGATCACGCCACCGACGAGGTCGAAGCGGGGTTGCGCCACGCGCTGCGCGAGCGCGAACGGGTCGCCGTTACGTGAAGAAGCTGCCGAGCGTCAGCCACTGCGAGGCGTAGCTGAGGCCGATCATCGCCACTACCAGCGTGGTCGCCAGCGGCACGTGCCAGCGCCGCCCGGCGCCGAAGGTCCCGCCGACGACGATCGCGGCGAGCGCGGCGATCGCGGGGAAGATGTAGCGGCCCTGTTCGGCGACCACGGTACGCCCGCCGTTGGGCGCGAAGTAGGCGGCCTCCACGGCGACCAGCACACAGATCGGGAACAGCGCGATCACGGCGACCTCGAAGAAGCGCGCGAGTACCGCCAGGCGCTCGCGGACCGCCGCGGAGAGCGCCAGCAGCGCGACGAGGCCCATCGCGAAGACGATCGCGGTGTACACCCAGTTGGGGAACACCCACGTGTACCAGCCGAACGCGCCCCAGCCGCGTTCGACGTAGACCTGCCTGAACGGCCACCCGGGTGGGAACAGGTCGCCCATGAACGAGAGCCGCGGCAGGAACAGCTCCCACAGGTACACGGCGAAGCGGCCCGGCATCTGCTCGGCGGTGGTGAGCGCGCTTGCGGCCGCGATCCCACCGCCGGGGGCGTGGCCGGCGACGGGCGGGTAGAAGACGGGCTGCAGCAGCGACCACCCCTCGCGCACCGCCAGGAAGGCCGCCACGAGCGCCGCCCATGCGCGCGTGTCGATGAGGCGGTGGCGGCGCCACGCCATCCCCAGCAGCCCGACCGCCACCGCCGGGTAGATCTCATAGCCGGTCTCCTTCAGCAGGGGCGCGAACGCGAGCGTCGCCCCGAGCGCCAGCGCGATCCGCCAGGTCAGCCCGCGTCGCAGCGCCCGGATCGTCAGGTAGAGCGCCAGCGCGGCGGCGGCGTTGATGCCGTTGTCGTTGTTGACGGCGCCCGCCATGAAGCCGAACATCGGCTGGAAGGCGACGAGCAGCCCGGCGGCGAGCGCGGCGGTCGGCTGGCGGGGCAGCACCTCGCGGAGGACCCCGAACGCGCACAGCGCGACCAGCGCCCCCAGCAGCGCCGAGACGAGCCGCATCGCCGTCAGCTGCGAGTAGATCGACTGCGAGCTCACGGCCAGATAGGCGGGCGCGAGCAGCGCGTAGTAGGCCGGCTGGTGGGGCGCGGCCGCCACCGTGTAGCCGCCGCCGTTGTCCGCCGGGTGGGGGGTCGTGGCGACTTCGTGTGCCAGGGCGCTCTGCTGGCTCGCCAGCCACGGCGGGCGCCCGTCGGGGAGCGCGACCTGCGAGAAGATGTTCACGGCGTTGAGCGCGATCGACTGGTCGGTGGAGTACGGCGCGCGCGGGCCGGGCACGCGTTCCGGGGCGTGGCCGGTTTCGGCGAAGTACTGGGCGTAGGCGAAGTGGTCGGGCTCGTCGGGGGCGTTGAACGCCGGCGTGATCAGCGCCCACGAGGCGGCGTTGGCGAACGCGATCAGCGCGATCGCGACGGCGGGTCGCAGCGTGCGCCCGCGCAGGCGCAGCGGACGGCCCGCGGCGGCGCGCGCCAGCGCCAGCAGCGCCAGCGCCCAGCTGAGCGGCAGCAGGCAAAACAGCAGGAAGGGATAGGTCCACGCCCCCACGATCCCCGGGCGAAACAGTGACGCGCGCGAGAAGATCGCGCCCGCCGATTCCAGCAGCGAGCGCTGCGTGGCCGCCGGCGGCATGAACCAGACGCCGACGCGGTTGGCCACCGGTGCGCCGTCGAGCCGGGCGGGCAGCTGGTTGGCCTGCAGGCCAACCATGCCCCCGAGCGCGATCGGCCCGCTACGGGGCGCGATGCACACCGTCGCGGGTACCGCCGGTGAGGCGGGCCGCACCGGGATCGGCGCGCTGGCGTACACGAGCGAGGTGGGCCCGGGGACGCCGGTCATCGTCGAGGAGACGGTGCGACCGCCGGCGATGACCCGCAGCGAGGCGGTGAAGGTGGGGCTGTGGGCGAACACCGCGAGCTGCACGCGACCGGTGTCGGCGGGCAGCCGCAGGCCCGGTACGCACAGCCTCTGGCCGACGTTGAGGTTGGCGACGACGCTGCGCACGCCGACGCTGTCGGTGCCGGTGTAGAAGTCGCGGGGGATCGCCAGCTGCCACAGGATCAGCCCGGCCATCACGGCACCGACGATCGCCGCCGGCCACCATACGGCGCGCGCCCCGCGGAGTCCTACCGGCCCCGGCGCGGGGGGGCTGTGCTGCAGGTGGCGCTCATCCGCGCCGACCCCAGCGGTGCGGTCATCGGTGGCGCCGACTCCCGTGGCCGGGGTGGGGGCGACCTCGGTCGGCGTGGAGGCCCCCTCTGGGGGGGTGGCGCTCACCGGCGGCGCACGCGCACGGGCTCAGCCGCGGCGCAGACCGAGAATCGACAGCAGAAACGAGGAGAAGAAGATCTGGACGCCGACGATCAGTAGCGTCGCGGCGACCACCGCCATGTGTTCGTCCGCGAGCGAGCCGAACCCGTGCGAGATCCACGTCGCGACGATCACCGCGCCGAGCGCGAAGCCGAACAGCACGAAGGCGCCGCCGAGCAGCAGGCCGTGCTCGAGGCGAAAGCGAGCGCGCATGCGGTCGAACCAGGGGTCGCGCTCGCCCATGAAGTAGGTGCCGTAGGCGTGCGCGCACAGGCCGAGCGCCAGCACCTGGGTGCCGACGACCATCAGCAGCGAGCCGGCGATCAGCGCGTGGATGCCCCATGAGCGCCCGAAGAAGTCCAGGCCGCCGCCGACCAGCGCGACGATCAGCGTGCCGAGGCCGGCGAGCAGCGCGCCGGGCAGGATGAACAGGTGAGTGGGGGAGTGCACCAGCAGGAAGCGCAGGTGACGCCAGCCGTCGCGGAAGCTCGAGAGCTTCGACTCCCCGCCGCGGGGGTGGTATTCGATCGGGAACTCCGCGATCCGCAGGTCGGCCTTGGCGGCGCGAATCACCATCTCCGAGGCGAACTCCATCCCGGTGGTGCGCAGGTCCAGGCGCGGCAGCACGTCGCGGCGCAGCGCGCGCATCCCGCAGTGGGCGTCCTTGACGCCGGTGTCGAAGAACAGGTTGAGCAGGCCGGTGAGGATCGGGTTGCCGACATAGCGGTGTAGCCATGGCATCGCGCCCGGCTGGATGTTGTCCATGCGGTCGCCCATCACGAGCTCCGCGCCCTGCTCGAGCTCGGCGACGAAGCGGGGGATCTCGTTGAAGTCGTAGGTCAGGTCGGCGTCGGCCATCACGATGTAGCGCCCGCGTGCGGCGGCGAAACCAGCGAGGTAGGCGGAGCCGTAGCCGCGACGGGGCTCGTGTACGACCCGTGCCCCGGCGGCGGCGGCGAGCGCGGCGGAGTGGTCTTCGGAGGCGTTGTCCACCACGAGCACCTCGCCGTCGAGCGTGTTGCGGGCCAGCACCTCCAGCGCAGTGCGCACGCAGCGCTCGATGTTCTCGGCCTCGTTGAGGCAGGGGATCACGACCGACACCAGCGTTGAATCGGGGCCCACCCCCCCGTCGCCCACCCCCCCGTCGCCCACCCACCCGTCGGGTGCGCGGCTTGCGAGGTCCGCGGGGACGGTGGGTCTTGTCTGCTCGACTGTGCTCATGGTTATGGGACCCGTCCTATGCCGCGCCGGCCGTGCGTGGCGGCGGGAGCCGGGTCATGCGGTTATAACGCGCGAGGGGGCGGAAAGGCGCGCGGCGCCGAGCAGGGATGCTACCGCAGGTGGTGGCGCCTCTCTGCAAGTGACCAGCCGGTAGCGCTCAGAGTCGGCGGCGGCGGGCGCCCCGTCTGTGGCACTCTCCCACGCGATATGCGCATCTGCCTCGTATACGACTGCCTCTTCCCCTACACGGTGGGGGGCGCCGAGCGGTGGTATCGAAACCTCGCCGAGCGCCTCGCCGGAGAGGGCCACGAGGTCACCTACCTGACGCTGCGCCAGTGGGAGCTGGGCGAGGAGCCGCGGATCGATGGGGTGCGCGTCGTGGCGGTGGGGCCGAAACTCGCGCTGTACACCACCGACGGCCGCCGCAAGATCGCCCCGCCACTGGTGTTTGGGCTGGGGGTGTTGTGGCACCTGCTGCGGCGCGGGGGCCGCTACGAGGTGGTGCACACCTGCTCCTTCCCCTACTTCTCGCTGCTGGCCGCGGCGGCGGCACGTCCACTCGGCCGCTACGGCCTGGTGGTCGACTGGCATGAGGTGTGGAGTCGCGCGTACTGGCGCGAATACCTCGGCAGCATCGGCGGCGCGGTCGGGTACGCGGTGCAGTTGCTGTGCGCGCGCCTACCCCAGCGGGCATTCTGCTTCTCGCGGCTGCACGCACGGCGCCTGCGCGCGGAGGGCCTGCGCGGCGAGCCGACCGTGCTGGAGGGCGAGTACGCGGGCACGCTCGACACCCCGACCGCACACCCCGCCGAGCCGCTCGTGGTGTTCGCGGGAAGGTTGATACCCGAGAAGCAGGCGCCGCTGGCGGTAGCCGCGTTCGCGCTGGCGGCGCGCCGCATCGCCGGGTCGGAGCCGCGGACCGAATCTGGGCAGGGTGGACCTGAGCGGTCGTGGGGTGGGCCTGAGCCGACGCCGGCAGGGGTGCCGGACCCGACGCTGCGCGGCGAGTTCTACGGCGACGGCCCCGAGCGCGAGGCCCTGGAACGAGCGATCGAGCAGCACGGCGTGGGCGAGATCGCAAGCGCCCCGGGCTTCGTCGACGCGGCGCGGATCGACGAGGCGCTGACCAACGCGATGTGCATGCTCTCGACCTCGCGCAGGGAGGGGTACGGCATGGTCGTGATCGAGGCCGCCGCGCGCGCGACCCCGAGCGTGGTGGTAGCCGGCGAGGACAACGCCGCCGTGGAGCTGGTGGAGGACGGCGTCAACGGCGTGGTCGCCCCCACCGCCGACCCCGAGGCCGTGGCGGCGGCGATCGTGAGCGTGCACGAGGCGGGCATGACGATGCGCGAAAGCACCGCCAAGTGGTTCGAGCAGAACGCCCAGCGCCTCTCGCTGGAGGCATCGCTGCGCACGGTGATGGCGAGCTACGAGCGGGAGCCCAGCGCTCGCGCGTAGGAGTCGAGCGTGAGCCGCGCGGTGCGCTCCCAGCTGAACTCGCGCGCCCGCGCAAGGCCCCGCTCACGCAGGTTGTGCGCCAATGAGGAGTCGCCGAGCAGCCGCTCAATAGCCTGCGCGATCGCCGGCTCCGAGCGGGGGTCGAACAGCAGCGCCGCGTCGCCGGCGACCTCCGGCAACGAGGACGTATCGGCACAGGCGACCGGTACCCCGCGGGCCATGGCCTCGAGCACGGGCAACCCAAAGCCCTCGTACAGGGAGGGATAGACGAAGGCCGAGGCGATTGCCCACAGGCCCTCGATCTCACCCTCCGAAAGCCAGCCCTCGAAGCGCACGTCGGCGAGCACCCCGAGCTCGGCGGCACGGGCGCGCAGCTCGGCCTCATGCCACGTGGGGTAGCCGGGCAGCACCAGCACCGGCCGCCGCTCGGAGGGGATGCGCGCGAACGCGCCGACCAGCGCGAGCAGGTTCTTGTGGGGGCGCTTGGCCGAGAGCGTCAGCAGCACCCGCCGATCGCCCAGGTCGAAGCGCGCGCGCGTCGCCTGCGCGGAGAGCGCGGCGGGGGTACCGATGCCGGACTGCTGCATCGAGCCGGGCAGGCGGCGCACGGCCCCCAGCCCCTGCGGCACCACATCGATCCGCCCTGCCGGGAGGCGCAGCAGCTCGACGAGGTCGCGGCGTGTGGACTCCGAGATCGCGATCACCCGCGTAGAGCGGCGCGCGGCGAGCGGCACGAGCACGCGCATGCCGCGGTCGCGCAGGCCGGGGTGGGCCTCGGGAAAGCGCGCGTAGATCAGGTCGTGCACGGTGAGCACCCGCCGAAAGCGCCCCCACGCAGGCGCCGTCGACGCAAGGCTGTGCACGAGGTCCACCCCCGCGCGCGCGGCAAGGCGCGGCAGCAAGGCCTGCTCGCCGAGCACCCATTGCTCGCGCCGGCGGGCGTTGACCGGCACGGTGACGGCCGGCAGCAGCTCTCCCCACGGCCCATCCGCCGCCGCGGCGGCCTCGCGAGATACGAACGCCGTGAAGCGCGTGCCCGGCGGCGCGCGGCGCACCAGCTCCGGGAGCAGCTCGCGGGCGTAGACCTCCATCCCACCGGTGTCGCCGGGCACAAGGTAGATGAGGTTGAGGCCGACGTGCATAGATATGGGCTGAGTGAGGCTACTAGCGCTCCGCGCATGCGCGGCCGCCTCCGGCAAATAGACTCGCTGCTTCGTGGTCCAGCGCCGACGCAACCATTGGGGCTGGGGGTATGAGGACCAGCGCTTCTCCCCCGAGCAGGTGCGCGCGGCGGCGGGCGGGCTGGCGACGCACCTGGGGCTGGGAGAGCGAGTGGAGGTGGAGGACCCCGTGGCGATCGAGGCCTTGAAGCTGCCGGTCCCGCGGATCTCCCCGCCGGCCGCGCTGGCGGAGCTGTGCGCGGAGGACACCCACGCGCGCGCCTCGCACGCCTGGGGCAAGTCCTACGCCGACGTGGTGAGGGGCTTTCGCGGCAACTTCGAGCACCCCCCGGACTTCGTCGCTTACCCGCGCGAGGAGCACGAGATCGAGCAGCTGCTGGAGTGGTGCGCTGCGGCGCGTGTGGCCGCAATCCCCTACGGGGGTGGCACGAGCGTGGTGGGCGGCGTGCGGCCCGAGGTCGCCCCCTCCTACAACGGGGCGGTGAGTATCGACCTCAGTGCGCTGGACCGCGTGCTGGAGGTCGATCCGATCTCCCGCGCGGCCCGCATCCAGGCGGGCGCCAACGGGCCGGAGCTGGAGCGCCAGCTCGGCGAGCACGGTCTGACGCTGCGCCACTTCCCGCAGTCGTTCGAGCTTGCGACGCTCGGTGGCTGGATCGCCACCCGTGCGGCGGGGCACTTCGCCACCGTGTGGACGCACATCGAGGACTTCGTGGAGTCGGTGCGCGCGCTCACGCCCACGGGAGCATGGGAGTCGCGCCGGTTGCCGGGCTCGGGCGCGGGGGTGAGCCCCGACCGGATGCTGGCCGGCTCGGAGGGAACCCTCGGGGTCATCACCGAGGCGTGGGTGCGCGTGCAGCCGCGCCCAACCCACCGCCGCTCGGCGAGCGTGGCGTTCGTCGACTTCGCCACGGGCGTGGAGTGCGTGCGGGAGCTCAGCCAGTCGGGTTTGAACCCGGCCAACTGCCGCCTGATCGACCAGCGCGAGGCGAAGATGACGATGGTGGGCGACGGCGCCAGCGCGCTGCTGGTGATCGGCTTCGAGTCCACCGACCACCCCGTCGACGCGCCGATGGAGCGGGCCCTGGAGATCTGCCGCGAGCACGGGGGCGAGGCCAGCGAGCGCGGCGGGGCGGGCGGTCGCGGTGGTGCGGGGTCGAGGGGTGCAGGTGCGGGTGGCGGCGGCGCGGGCTCGGGGGGCAAGACGAATGCCGGTGGGGCGGCGCCCGACGCGGTCAGCACCTGGCGGGAGACGTTTCTGGCGGCCCCCTACCTGCGCGACGTGTTCGTGGCGATGGGGGCGATCAGCGAAACCTTTGAGACGGCGATCACGTGGGAGCGCTTCCCTGCCTTCCACGAGCGGGTGACGGCGGCGGCCGAACAGGCGATGCGCGAGGTGGGAGCCCAGCCGGGCGGTGTGTCGTGCCGCTTCACCCACATCTACCCCGATGGCCCGGCGCCCTACTTCACCGTGCTCGCGAGGGGGCGGCGCGGGGAGGAGCTGGAGCAGTGGGGGGCGATCAAGCTCGCGGTGTCGGACGCGATCATCGAGGCGGGAGGCACAATCACCCACCACCATGCGGTGGGCCGCGACCACCGCCCCTGGTATGACCGCCAGCGCCCCGAGCCGTTCGCGGCCGCGCTGCGCGGCGCAAAGGCGGCGGTCGACCCGCGCGGGATCATGAACCCCGGCGTGCTGGTAGACCCGCTGCCGTGAGCGCGACGGCCACCGCAACCTCCGCGGATTCTCCCGTAGCGCCGGGCACAGCGGCGAGGGGAGTGTCCCTCGCCGGCTCCCTTGCCGTGCCGGCCTCCCGGCGTCGGAGGCGCGTGCCATGACGATCGCGGTGCTCGGTCCCGGCGGCGTGGGCGGGCTGGTCGCGGGGGCGCTCGACCGCGCGGGCATGCCGGTCGCCCTGGTCGCGCGTGAGTCCACCGCCGAGCTGATCGCCGAGCAGGGCCTGCGGGTGAGCTCGGTGAGGCTGGGCGACTTCGTCGCTCACCCGCGCGCGGTGGTGCGCCTAGAGGAGCCGGTGCAGGCGCTGGTCGTCGCAACCAAGGCGACCGGGCTGCACGAGGCGCTGGAGCGCATCGCCGACCGACCCTCGATCGCCCCGCCGGCGCTGGTGCTGCCGCTGCTCAACGGCCTCGACCACCTCGCGGTGCTGCGCGAGCGCTTCGCCGCGGAGACGGTGGTGGCGGGCACGATCCGCGTTGAGGCCGACCGCCCCTCGCCGGGTGTCGTGGTGCACACAAGCCCGTTCCTGCGCATCGACATGGCCTCCGCGCACGCGGCGGCGCGCCCGGGGATGCAATCGCTGGCGGCGAAGCTGCAGGCGGCGGGCATCCCCGCGCGCGTGGAGGAGTCCGAGGCGCAGGTGCTGTGGGGCAAGCTGGTGCGCCTCAACGCGCTGGCGTGCACCACCAGCGCGTTCGACCGGCTGCTCGGCGAAATCCTCACCACGCCCGAGCTGCGCGCCGAGCTGGTTGGCGCGATCGAGGAGGGTTGCGCGGTGGCGGCCGCCGAGGGAGCCTGCATCGACGCGGCCGACCCCCTGGGCGAATTGAGCGCCGCGCACCCCACGCTGGGCAGCTCGATGCAGCGCGACATCGCTGCCGGCCGCCCCCCCGAGCTGGACGCGATCCCCGGGGCGGTGCTGCGCGCGGGCGCCCGCCACGGCGTGGAGTGTCCGACGATCGAACGGCTGGTGGCGATGATCGCCAAGAACGTGTTTTGAAATAGGCGGGCGTGCCGGTCTTTTCAAAACACGTTCTAAGCGCGTGGGCGTACCCGCCCCGATCCCCACGCGCTAGCGGTACACGAGCGCTGGGGCTCCGCGGGGCGCGACCCATCCCGGACCCGCCCGCTCGGCGGGCGGGGTCCCCATCCAATTGCTTTGCGCAGTGCGAGCTACTCGCCGAACGGCCTGAACCGAGGCACGCCCGGCGCCGCCGCGGGGACTGCCTGCGTGGCGACCGCCTCGACCACCTCCGCCTCGGACTCCTCGCGCTGCTCGTCGTGCTGCCCGTCGCACAGCACACGGAAGTTGCCGGTGACGCCGCTGTCGGCGTGGATCGTGATCCCCGGCAGGATCTCCTCCCCCTCCTCGAAGTCCAGCCGCTCCATGTCGAAGTGGGCGAGGCCGATGCCGTGTGCGGTGTGCGTCGGATTCTCGCGGTCGTGCGCCGCCACCGCCTGGGCAAAGCGCTCGAGGTTCTTGGCGATCTTGCCGGTGTCCATCGCTCGCCCGAAGCGTAGCGCCCTCGGCGCGCAGGGCTCTCAGCCGCCGGCGACGTCCCTGCCCATCGGTTCACGACTCGCGGTGCTCCTCGCCTCGCCGTCGGGGCCCCCGGCGGTGGGAGGCTCGGCGAGCGCTGCCCACACCACCGGTGCCACCTCGCTGCCGAACAGCTCGATCGCACGCATCGCCCGCGCGTGCGGCAGCGCCCCGATGCTGACCTGCGCGAGGAAGCGGTCGTGCGCGAACAGCTCGTGCTCGGCGAGGATCTTCTCCACCACCTGCTGCGGGCTCCCCACCAGCAGATGCCCCTCCGGCCCGCACGCCGCATCGAACTGCGCGCGGGACATCGGCGGCCAGCCCCGCTCGCGCCCGATGCGGTTCATCACCTGCGAGTAGGCAGGGAAGTACTCGTCTGCCGCCCGCTGTGAGGTGGGGGCGAGGTAGGTGTGTGAGTTGATCCCAACCGCGGGGCCGGCGGGGTTGGCGGGGGCACCACGCTGCGCGCCGGCGCGATCGGCCGCGTCTTCGTCTTGGCTCCGCGTTGGTGTGGTGATCCCGGCGGCCACCTCTTTCCGCTCGTCCTCCGTGTCCGCCAGCGCACGCCCCTGCGCGACGGCCCGGCGGTAGAGGTCTACCAGCGGCGCAAACCGCGCCGGCGGCCCGCCGATGATCGCGATCATCAACGGCAGTCCAAGCGCACCCGCGCGTGCCACCGAGGCGGGCGTCCCACCGACGGCGATCCACACCGGCAGCGGGTTCTGCAACGGGCGGGGATACACCCCCACGTCGTGCAGCGCTGCCCGGTGGCGCCCCGACCAGGTGACGCGCTCCGACGCGCGCAGCGCCAGCAGCAGCTCGAGCTTCTCCGCGAACAGCTCGTCGTAGTCGTCGAGGTCAAAGCCGTACAGCGGAAACGACTCCGTGAAGGACCCCCTGCCGGCCATGATCTCCGCACGTCCCCCCGAGATCAGGTCGAGTGTGGCGAAGTCCTGAAACACCCTTACCGGATCGGCCGAGCTGAGCACGGTGACGGCGCTGCTCAGGCGAATCTTCTGTGTGCGCGCCGCGGCGGCAGCCAGCGCGATCGGCGGTGCCGACACGGCGTAGTCGGGCCGGTGGTGCTCGCCGACCCCGAAGACTTCGAGCCCCAGCTGGTCGGCGAGCTCGATCTCCTCGAGTAGCTCCCGCAGCCGGCGCGCCACGTGGGGCGCATCGGCACCCAGCGGCAGGTCGGCGAAGGTGGCGAGACCCAGTTCCATTGCTGCGAGGCTATCGCCACCGAGATGTCAGCTCGGAGACAACACTTTGAGACCGTGGTGCCGTGCGCCGTCGGCGAGGCGTTTGTCGTAGGTCATCACGGCGTCCAGCCCGCTGCCTGCCAGTTTCACGGCTGTGGCGAGGTGGATGGCGTCGAGCGTGGCGACCGTGGACGGGAGGATGGTCTCGGCGGCTGTGAGGATCTCCCGGTCCAGGGGGATCAGCGAGACGTCTGTCAACAGCTACCCATCGAGGTAGTGGTCGGTTTGCAACTCATCGCCCGTCAGCGGCCAGGGCCATGGCACTTCTTCAGGCGTAGACGAGTTCGGAGCTTGCCGTCGTAGTGACAGGCTCGGGATGCAATGGCGCCAGCGTCACCGTCGGTGGGTCCTCGCCGGGGCCGGCCAGAACGAGCGCGATGCCCTCCTGCAGGCTCTCCCGGAGCTCATCCAGATTGTCGCCGGTGGCAAAGACGCCCGGATACTCGTCCACGGTTGCCCACAGAGATCCGTCCTCGAGTCGGACGTTGACGTGCAATTGCTGTGGCCCAGGCATCATGCTCTTCATCAAAGATATCGGGTCATGCTCACGTGTCCTGAAGGCTGGCCTCGCGTCGAAGTTGCGCCTCAAAGCCCTTTGAGTAGGCGCGGCGCTTGTTCTCTGGAAGCGTGATCGGCCGATATCCCAGCTTTGTCATCTTGACCTGGTGCTTGCCGCCACGCTCCAGCGTCCAGCCCTCCTGCTGGAGTCGCTTGATCCATTCCTTCTGCGTGGCCGGCATGGCCGCCTGATCGTTGCAGCCGAGCCGGCGTCTCTACATCTCCAGGATCTCGACGCGATAGCCGTCGGGGTCGCGCACGAAGCACAGTCGCGAGCCGCCCTCGCGGACACTGTAAGGGGGCTTCTCGGGCTCGATGCCCTGCTCGGCCAGCTTGGCGAGCGTCGCGTCGAGGTCGGCGGAGGTGATCGCAATGTGGCCATAGCCGCTGCCGATCTCGTAGGAGTCCACGCCGAAGTTGTAGGTCAACTCCAGGCGAGGCATGTCGCCGTCGCCGGGCTGGTTCATGAACACGTTGATCGCCTCGTCTTTGATCGGGATGCGCCCGACCTCCTCGAAGCCGAGTGCCTGGTAGAAGGCGATCGAGCGGTCGATGTCGGTGATGCGGTAGCAGGTGTGGATGAGGGGCATGGGGGCAAGTGTACGGGGGCGACCCGAGTGGCGGCGATCGCGGTCAGCCGATTGGCTCGCGGTATCGCCGACCACGACCGCTTGGGGCCGTGGTCGGAGGCTTCGTCGCCTCGCGCGCCTCGCGCGCCGCTTCGTGCAAGGATGGCGCGATGATTTTGGGATGGGAGGCGGCGTGATAGTTGAGCGTGCAACGCATCCGCAGTTCCTGTCGAACACCTACCTGGTGTGCGACGGGGAGGGTGGGCCCGCGTTCTTCGTGGATGCGGGCGGGCCCGTGGGGCCGCTGATCGAAGCTGCCGAGCGCCTCGGGGTGACACCCACGCACGTGCTCCTCACCCACCACCATTTCGACCACGTCAGCGAGGTGGGGGCGCTGCGCGAGCGCTGGCCGAAGCTCGAGGTCGTGATCCACCCGATCGAACGAGAGCTGTTGGGGGAGGGCGTGGCGACCGGCACCGTGGAGCCGGGGCAGGCGCTTCACTTCGGGGCGCTGGAGGTGCGGCCGCTGCTGACGCCCGGGCACACGGCGGGGATGCTGTCGTTCGCGGTGTGCGTGCCCGACGGGCACTCACGTCCCTCCTCGACCACCGCGCCCGGGGGGTTCACGGGCCGGGAAGGGGCGGTGTTCACCGGTGACACGCTCTTCCGCGGCTCGGTCGGCGGAGTACGTGCCCCTGGCCATACCACCTACACCGACCTGAGGGATTCGATCATGGGCACGCTGATGGAGCTGCCGTCGGAGACGGTCATCCAGCCCGGGCACGCCGACCTCACCTCGGTCGCCGAAGAGTGGGAGCACAACCCGTTCATCCGCGTGTGGCGCGGCCTCGACGGGCAGGGCTCCGAGCCCTGCACCGCGCTGGGCCAGCCCGCGACGCTGGTGCTGCTGTGCGGCGACTACGACGGCGGACACAAGGCGTGGGTGCGCTGGCCGGACGGCTCGGACGACATCGTGCCCGGCTCGCAGGTCCAACGCCTGGGATGACCGCTGGGCGGCGCATAGCTGCGTCCTCGATCGCTCGTGTGCTCGAGCACGCTTCGCTCACTGCGTCCTGGCTCTGCTTGCCCATCGGCCACTCCAGGGGGTATGTGTGAGCATAAGGCGCGCGCCCCTTAACATGGGTGGGGTGGCCCGCGAGAAGAATGTCCCGAGATCGAGGGTGCGCCGTACGGCGACGGTGGGAAAGCTGGCGGCGACCGAGACCGTGAAGCAGTTCGGCACGCGCGCGGCCAACGTGACGCGCGGCGAGCAGGCTAGCCAGGCGGCGCTGGCGCGCCGCCAGGTCGAGACCGCCAAGCAGATCGTGTCGGTGCTGGGCACGATGAAGGGGGCGGCGATGAAGCTCGGCCAGGTGATGTCCTTTCTGGACGTCGGGCTTGTGCCGGAGGAGTACCGCGAGGAGTTCCAGCGCGAGCTGGCGAAGCTCCGCGACGCGGCGCCGACCGTGTCGTTCAAGCAGATGCGCAAGGTGATCGAGCGCGACCTGGGGGAGCGGATCCCCGCGGTGTTCGAGTCCTTCGACGAGCAGCCGATCGCGGCGGCCTCGATCGGGCAGGTGTATCGCGCACGGCTGCGCGAAGGCGACCGTGAGGTCGCCGTGAAGGTCCAGTACCCCGGGGTTGCGGCGGCCGTGCGCGCCGACATGCAGAATCTGGAGCTGATCATGCGCCTGCTCAAACGGATGACCCCGCAGCTGGACGTGCGCGCCGTGGCGCGCGAGATCCGAGAGCGGATCGGGGAGGAGCTCGATTACGAGCTCGAGGCCCAGAATCAACGCTCGCTGGCGCGGATCTTCGACGGGCACCCGTTCATCAAGATCCCCGCGGTGGTCACCGAGCTCTCGCGCGAGCGCGTGCTCGTGACCGAGCTCGTGGACGGCGTCGGCTTCGAGGAGCTCAAGGGCTACCCGCAGGCCGAGCGCGACCGCATCGGGGAGATCGTGTTCCGCTTCTTCCTCGGCTGCCTCTACCGCCACCGCCAGTTCTCCGGCGACCCCCACCCGGGCAACTTCCTGCTGCTGGGCGACGGGCGCGTGGCGTTTCTGGACTTCGGTCTCTTCAAGCGCCTCGACCCGCCGCCGGTGGAACTGGAGCTGGCGGCGCAGCGCGCGGTGATCGAGCACGATGCGTTGGCGCTGCACGAGCTGATGGCGCAGGGCGGCTTCCTGCCGCACCCCGAGCGGGTCGACCCGGAGGAGCTGCTGTCGTTCCTCGAGGACACGATCGGCTGGTACACCACCGACGAGGTGTTCGCGCTCACGCCGGAGATCGCCACCGAGGTGATGATCGAGAGCTCCGATCCGCGCTCCAGTCACTTCCGTCACATGCGCCACCAGGACATGCGTGCCGAGCACCTCTTCGGCCGGCGCATGGAGATGCTGACGCTCGCCGTGCTCTCGCAGCTGCGCGCCAGCGCCAACTGGCACCGGATTGCGCGAGAGTGGATCTACGGCGAGGAGCCTGTCACCGAACTCGGCCGCGAAGAGGCCGAGTTCTACGCGCGCGGCGGGGTCGGGGCGGCGTCGTAGCGCCCGGGGGTCTTGATTTTTGGATGAGGGCCGCCAGGGGCGGCCCCGGCGGGGTTGGTGGTGGCGCCCCGACGCTGGGCACGGAGGCCCAGCGCTCACCTGCCCGGTGGTGGCACTCACCCGCGCGGACGATCTCCCTAAAGCACCTGGATCTGCACGAGGCTCGTCGTCCCCGGCCGCCCGCTGGGCAGGCCCGCGGTGATGCCCACGCGCTGGCCCTGCTTGCACCAGCCGAGCTCCACGACGCGCCTGGCGGAGTCGGCGATCAGCTCCTCGGTCGTCTCGTGGCGGCGGATCGAGGCGGCCTGCACGCCCCACATCAGTCCGCAGCGGCGCACCGTCTCGCGGCCGGGGGAGAGCGCGTAGATCGGCACCTTCGGGCGGTGCGCCGACACCAGGCGGGCGGAGCGACCGGAGAGCGTCGGCACCACGAGCGCGTCGAGGCTCAGCTCGCGCGCCGCGATGCACAGGCTGTGCGCCACCGTGTACGCGGGGTCGGCCTCGGTGCGGCGCACGCGCGAGGCGTTCCACTCCTCGTAGGGGGCGATCGCCTCGGCCTGTTCGGCCACCGACGCCATCATCGCGATCGCCTCCACCGGGTACGCGCCGACCGCGGTCTCCTGGGAGAGCATCACCGCGTCGGTGCCGTCGAGGATCGCGTTCGCCACGTCGGCGACCTCCGCGCGCGTCGGGCGCGAGGAGGTGACCATCGAGTCGAGCATCTGCGTGGCCGTGATCGATGGCCGCGCCAGCCATCCCGCGAGGCGCAGCAGCTCCTTCTGCACGATCGGCACCCGCTCGATCGGCAGCTCGATGCCGAGGTCCCCGCGCGCCACCATCACGCAGTCGGCGGCCCTGAGGATCTCCTCGGCGCGCTCCACCGCCTGCGGCTTCTCCATCTTGGCGATCAGCGGCAGCCGCGTGTGCTCGCGCACCTGCTCGATGTCCTCCGGTCGGCGTACGAACGACAGCGCGACCATGTCCACCCCGATCGACTCCCCGTGGCGCAGCAGCTCGAGGTCCTCCTTGGGTACCGCCGGCAGCATGTCCACCGGGCCGGGGATGTTGAGACCCTGACGGGAGGCCACCGCGCCGCCGGCCTGGACTTCGGCCTCCACCTCGTGCAGGCCGGGGCGCGTCTCCGTCACCCGCAGCCGCACCGATCCGTCCGCCAGGTAGATCACGTCCCCCTGCGTCAGCGCGTCGGCGAGCCCCGGCCAGGAGATGGTCATGTGCTTGGCATCCCCCCCCTCCTCATCCCCTCCGCCGTCCCCCGCGCCACAGGTGAAGGTCACCACGTCCCCCGGCTTCAGCTCCACCACGTCCTCCTTCAGCGGGCCGATGCGCAGCTTTGGGCCGGGCAGGTCTTGCAGGATCGCCACCGGCCGCCCCGCCCTGCCGGCGGCATCGCGCACGCGCCGCACGGTCTCCGCGTGCTCCTCGAGCGTCCCGTGCGAGTAGTTCAGCCGCGCCACGTCCATCCCCGCGTTGACCATTCTCAGCAGGGTGTCGGGCTCGCGCGAGGCGGGGCCGATCGTGGCGACGATCTTGGTGCGGCGCATATCCGCACGCACGGTAGCGGTCGCGCGTGCGCTTACGGTGCTTGCACGTCGGGAAAATTCTCCACGCAGTGCTCCCGCAGCGTCTCACGCACCCACGCGCGCTCCACGGGGCTGGCCACCCGGAAGCGTTCCAGCAGCTCGCGCTGGCGTTCGATCGGCGCACCCGCGATCTCCCAGCGCACCGCGAGGCGCTCGAACAGCAGCTCCACCGCGCGGTGCCAGCGATCCTCGGGGGTGCTCGCCGCGCGCGAGTCCTCGCCCGCCGCGGTCTCGGCGTACTTCAGCCGCGTGGCCGGCGTCATCGCCCCGCGCAGCGTCAACACGTTGCCCTCCGTGTCGGTGTAGTCGCTGGTCGGGGCCTGCAGCCGCTGCGGCCGTTGCTTGGGCTTGCGTTTGGCCACGGCCGAAGGGTATCCCCACGCCCGCGGTCCCTATCCCTCGATATCCCTTCGCCCGCGGTATCCCGGCCCCGGTATCCCCACGCCAGGGGCGCGAAATGAACTGCGTGCCGATCGGCCTCAGCCGGCGTTGGCTGCCCGTTCCAGCTGCCCGCGCACGTCGCCCGTTGCCGGCTTGGCGTGGCCGGGCCACGCCGCGGCGGGCTCCAGGGCGGCAAGCTTGAGGATGCTGGCGCGGGCCTGCTCGGTGTCGTAGGTGTAGACGGAGTCGGGCACCCTGGGCTCGCGGTCGCGTCCCCACAAGTCCACGGTGTAGAAGGTGTCGCTCACCAGCGCCAGGCGGTCGGATTCGCGCCACAGCCCGATCAGGCCGGGGGCGTGGCCGGGGAGGTCGATCACCTTGAAGCCCGCCACCTCGTCGCCCTCCTCGACGGTCCCCGCGATCTTCACCGGGCCGCCGTCCCACGCGAAGCGGTGCACCGCGCGGTGGATCTGGCGCTGGGGGGTCGGCAGGGTGGCGAGACCCTCCGGCCAGTAGCGAAAGCCGCCGCTGCCCTCGGCGTCCTGAACCTCGGCGGGGTGGCAGTACACCGGCACCCCCAGTGCGGGCGCGGTGCCGCGATGGTCGGTGTGGCCGTGGCCGAGCACCACGCGGCGGATGCCCCCGAGCTTGGCGCCGGCGGCGGCGACGGAACGCACCATCGTGCGCGCGCCCGCGTCGTACATCGTGACGCCGCCCTCATCCTCGATCAGATACACGTTGCAGCGGCCCGGCCAGCCCCCCTGCACCACCCACACGCCCTCGGCCACCAGCTCGGGCTCGGCGAGCATCCGTCCGGTCACGCGCGTTTTGACGTTGAACGCGCCCATCATCCGCTGTTCGGCGGCGGAGCCCTGCGGCGGCAGCATCCCGATCTGGCGCGGCACCGCCATCGAGTCGGGGAAGGCGTCGTTGCTCTGCACCAGCCCGTCGCGCACCGTCAGCAGATCGACGCCTTCGAACGTCAGCGGGTGGCCGGTCGGGGTCAGCCCGTTGAACGTGCCCGGGCCCACGAACGTGCCGGTCAGCCGCCAGTGCAACGCGCAGCGCTCGCCTGCGGTGGTGGTGCTGAGGATCTCGAAGCGCACGTCGGGCATCGCCCCCAACATGTCGCCGATGAACGCCCTCACCCCCTCGGGCGCCGCGGCGTCGATCTGCCCGCGCACGTGCTCGCGGCCCCCCACGGCCCACAGCGCCACGGCGCCATCGAGGTCGTGGGCGTTGATCGCCTCGAAGTAGCTGCGCGCCACCGTCTCCGCTTCGCTGATCCCATTGCGATCCCCCGAGATGCGCTCCCTGGGCGTGGCGGTGGGGGGATGGATGTTGGCGGCGGCCTCCTGCACCCTGGTCGCGGCCTGCTCTGCGGTCTCCTCGGCCATGCTCTGCTCCTTCTGGCGAATGCTCCCCGGCGATCCGACGGGAAAAGTTCAGTCTAGGCAGTTTTAATCAGGGATGGCGACTGGCTCGTCGAGGTCCAGGGAGGCCGCTGAGAGAGGTCGGAGTGAGCCGATCAATAGGCTCCCTGCGGTGGCCGAGACGAGCGATCGCACACCGACCGACCACAGGGCCGCGAGCCGGCGCGAGCTGGGCCGCGGCGAACGGATCCTGCCGGGCGTGTTTCGCCTGCGCCTGCCGTTGCCGTGGCCGGGCGTTCCCCACGGCAACGCGTGGGCGGTCGCTGCCGGCGACGGAGTGGTGCTGTTCGACACGGGGATGCACGAAGCCGGCTCCTTCGCCAACCTCGAAGGGGCGCTTGCGATGTGCGGGCTGCGCGTGGAGGACATTCGCCTGGTGGTGTGCACGCATGCGCACTCCGACCACTACGGGCAGGCCGCCACGATCGTCGAGCGCACCGGCTGCGAGCTGTGGATGCACCCCAACCACCAGCACATGCTGCAGTGGGCGCGCGACACCAACGCGGCGATCGCGCGCCGCCTGGAAGTGGCGCGCCAGAGCGGGGTGCCTGAGGAGCCGCTGCGCCGCTATGCGGCCGAGCGGGGCGAGCACGACTCGGGGATCGCCGCGGTGATCGAGCCCCATCGCGCGCTACTGCCGGGCGTCACGATCGCCACCGACCTGGGCCCCTGGACGGTGCACGAGACGCCCGGCCACGCCCCCTCGCACGTCTGCCTGTTCCAGCCCGAGCGGCGCCTCTTGATCTCCGGCGATCACCTGCTGGGGCGCATCTCGCTGTTCTTCGACTACGGCTACTCGCCTGACCCGGTGGGCGAATTCGTAAACTCGCTGGATGTCGTGCAGCGGCTCGGCGCGCGCCTCTGCTTGCCGGGGCATGGGCGCACGTTCGCCGATGTCCACACCCACATCGAAGGCAACCGCGAACTCGTGCGCGAGCGCACCGAGCGGGTGCTGGAGGTGATCTCCGAGCGTCCTCGCACCGCCTTCGAAGTCGTGCCGGAGGTCCTCTACGAGGTGCCGTTCTCCCCGAACACGGCGCCCTGGCTGTTGACCGAGACGCTTGCCTTCCTCACCCACCTCGAGGTCACGGGGCGCGCGCGGCGGATCGAGGGCGAGCCGGAGCAGTGGGTGGCCGGGCCGGTCGAGGAGCTGTGAGCCCGGCGTGGCGCAGGCGGCACGTCGCCGGGTCGCGGCGGCGTGCGATGGCAAACTGAGCGGCGATGCGCATCGACAAGCTGCTTGAAGACGACGGCCCCGTCTTCTCCTTCGAGTTCTTCCCGCCCAAGACGGAGGCGGGGGAGGAGAACCTGCGCACGGCGCTCGCCGAGCTGCGCGGCCTGGACCCGTCGTTCGTGTCCGTCACCTACGGCGCCGGCGGCTCCACCAGGGGCAAAACGATCGAGATCGTCAAGCACATCCGCGAGCAGTACGGGCTGGAGGCGGTGGCGCACTTCACCTGCGTGGGCGCCACCGTGCCGGAATTGCGCGCCACGCTCGACGAGATGCAGAACGCGGGCATCGACAACGTGCTCGCGCTGCGCGGCGACCCGCCCGCGGGCCAGGAGCAGTGGCGCAAAACGGAGGGCGGCTTGGAGTACTCGCGCGAACTGGTGGAACTGATCGCCGCCGACTACCCCTTTGCGATCGGCGGCGCCTGCTTCCCCGAGACGCACATCCACGCGGTCAGCCCCGAAGAGGACCTGGAACATCTCGCGGAGAAGGTGGCCGCGGGCGCACGGTTCCTGATCACACAGCTGTTCTTCGACAACGCCCTCTACTTCGACTTCGTCCAGCGCGCACGCGCGGCGGGCGTGAACGTGCCGATCATTCCCGGCGTCATGCCCATCACGCAGGTGGGGCAGGTCGAGCGCATGGCAAAGCTCTGCGGGGCCTCGATTCCCGACGGCCTGCGTCGCGAGCTGCACGCGCGCGGCGAGGACCCCGAGGCGGTGCTTGACTTCGGCGTCGCCAATGCCACGCTGCAATGCGCGGAGCTGCTGCGCGAGGGCGTGCCCGGCATCCACTTCATCACGCTCAACCGCTCCCCCGCCACGCGCGCGATCCTCAGCGCGCTGAAGCTGGCCCGCCCGTGGGCGGGGGCTGCTAATCCCGGGTCGTCGGGTTGTCAGCTCGCAAGCTAGCGGCCCGCCGGCCAAGCCAGGCAAGGACGCAGTGAGCGAAGCGTGCGCTAGCACGTGAGCGATCGAGGACGCCGCCTGGCGCAGGGGATCAGTGACCCACCCGCCCGCTAGCCGGGCTCGATCTCGAGCCCCTCCGCTACGCGCGGCGCGCCGTCGGTGGTCTCGTAGCGCACGTCCACGGAGTCGTTCTGGCGGTAGGTGCCCACGCCCCAGGCGCCCAGCAGCCAGCGCCAGCCGCTGATGTGGTCCTTGCGCAGCTCCAGCTCGAACACGAGCGCTCCGTCGCGCACGATGTAGTCCGTGCCCAGCTCCTGGCGCACGCCGTTGAGGTACACCTCGTATGGCGGGCGCACCTCTGCGGGGAGCTTCACGATCGAGCGGGGCATGGCACCCGGGAGTATGCCCGGCCCGCGGCGTACCCTTGGGCGGCCGTGTGCGCGCCGCCGTCGGACAGGAGGTCCGACGCCCGTGCGCTGGGGGCGTAAGCCGCCCGCGCGGATGATCTCCGATGAGCACCGACATCCCCTACACGATCCGCCGCTCCACCCGCGCGCGCCGGGTGCGTGTCAACGTGCACGCCCACACCGGCGTCGAGGTGGTGCTACCCGAGCGGGCCTCAGAGCGCGCGGCTGCCGCTGCCGTGCAGGAGTTGCGTCCGTGGATCGAGCGGCGGCTGCACGAGGCGCACGCGACGCTTGCGCGGATCGCCGAGCGGGGCGCCACGGTGCCCTACCTGGGTGAGCCGCTGGCGCTGGTCGCGCAGCCGGGGCGCACGCGGGTGCACCGCCGCGGGGCGCGGCTGCTGGTGCCGGCGGACGATCCGCGGCCGGCGCTCGAGCGCTTCTACCGCCGCGCCGCCCGCGCGGAGATCGCGGAGCGGCTGGATCGCGCGAGCGCGCTGGCGGGTACCCCCTACAGCGGCCTCTCGATCCGCGCGCAGCGCTCGCGCTGGGCCTCGTGCTCGGCGAAGGGGCGGATGAGCTTCAACTGGCGCCTGTTGATGGCGCCCGAGAGCGTGCTCGACTACGTCGTCTGGCACGAGGTCTGCCACCTGGAGATCCTCGACCACTCGCCTCGCTTCTGGGCGCTCGTCGAGCACCGCTGGCCGCGCTGGCGCGAGGACCGCGAGTGGTTGCGCCGCAACGGGGCCAGGCTGGTGTTGTAGCCCTCAGCCCCGCTGCGCCACCGGCACGTAGTCTCTGTCGCGCTCGCCGGTGTAGATCTGGCGCGGACGGGCGATCTTCTGCTCGGAGTCCCCGACCATCTCCTTCCACTGCGCGATCCACCCGGAGGTGCGACCGATCGCGAACATCACCGGGAACATCGCCACGGGCAGGCCCAGCGCCTCGTAGATCAGGCCTGAGTAGAAGTCCACGTTGGGGTACAGCTTGCGCGAGGTGAAGTACTCGTCGTCCAGCGCCCGCTTCTTCGAGCTCGGTGGCGACGTCCAGCAGCGGGCTCTTGCCGCGCACCTCGAACACGTCGTCGAGGTGTTTGCGGATGATCCGCGCGCGGGGGTCGTAGTTCTTGTAGACGCGGTGGCCGAAGCCCATCAGCCGCTCGTTGCCGGCCTTCACGCCCTCGAGGAAGTCCGGGATGTTCTCGACCGTGCCGATTCTCTCAAGCATCCGCAGTGCGGCCTCGTTGGCGCCGCCGTGCAGCGGCCCGTACAGCGCGGCCACACCGGCGGCGACGGCAGAGTAGGGGTCGACTTGCGTGGAGCCGACCGAGCGCACGGCGCTGGTGGAGGCGTTCTGTTCGTGGTCGGCGTGCAGAATGAACAGCACGTCCAGCGCGCGCTCCAAGCGGGGATCGGGCTCGTATTTGAGCTCGGTCATCTTGTACATCATCCCGAGGAAGTTGCCGGCGTAGTTGAGGTCGTTGTCGGGGTACACGTACGGCTGGCCCATGTTGTGGCGGAACGCGAACGCCGCCAGCGTCGGCATCTTCGCCAGCAGCCGGATGATCTGCATCGCGCGCACGCGCTCCTCGTGGATCTTGTTGGCGTCCGGGTAGAACGTCGACAGCGCGCCCACGGAGGCCACGAGCATGCCCATCGGGTTGGCGTCGTAGCGGAAGCCCTGCATGAAGTCCTTGACGTTCTCGTGCACGAACGTGTGGATCGTGATCTCGTCCACCCAGCCCGTCAGCTCCGTCCGCGTCGGGAGCCTGCCGTTGATCAGCAGGTAGGCAACCTCCAGGTAGCTGGAGTGCTCGCACAGCTGCTCGATCGGGTAGCCGCGATGCTGCAGGATGCCGGCGTCGCCGTCGACGTATGTGATCGAGCTGCGGCACGAGGCCGTGTTCGTGTACGCCGGGTCGTACGCCATCAGCCCGAAGTCGTGCTCATCGGTCTTGATCTGCCGGAGGTCCATCGCGCGGACGGTGCCGTCGGTGACGGGCAGCTCATAGGTGCGTCCGGTGCGGTTGTCGGTCACCGTCAGCGTCGGCGCGGGCGCGGCGCCATTACCGCCCGTGCTCTGGCTTGTGGCCCCGCTCTGCGTGTCCGCCGTCTCCGTGCTCATTTGTGGCTTCTCCTGTTCGGCCGTCCAGAGATCTTTTCCCCGATTATGAGGCAACTCAAGCCGGTTCAGCGCCGTCTCGAGCGCTGGTCGGCCGCTCCCGCGGTCAGCTGCTCCCACCGTAGCGACTCTCGGTGGCCTCGACCTGCCCCTGATAGTGGCTGCCGAGCTCGGCATGACCGTAGGGCCGCAGGGCGGGTGCGTCGAGCGTCATGAACGACAGTTGCGCGATCGGCAGGCCGGGGTAGAGCTTGATCGGCACGCGCGTGAGGTTGTTGAGCTCGAGCGTCAGCGTGCCCTTCCAGCCCGGGTCGCAGAAGCCGGCCGTGGCGTGCACGATCAGGCCCAACCGTCCCAGCGAGCTCTTGCCCTCGATCCGGGCCACGATGTCGTCGGGCAGCTCCACGTGCTCGAGCGTCCTGCCGAGACAGAACTCGCCCGGGTGGATCACGAACGCCTCGCCCTCCGGGGGGCTGACCTGCTCGGTCAGCCCGCGCGGGGGGTCGCGCAGGTCGATCGCGGTGATCTTGTGGTTGTGGAAGACCCTGAAGGTGTCGCCCAGGCGCAGGTCCACACTAGCCGGCTGCACGAGCGTCGCGTCCCACGGGTCGATCGCGATGCGGCCCTGCTCGACCAGGCGGACGATCGTACCGTCCGAGAGGACGGAGCAGGTGGGGGGTTGGGACACGCGGTGAATCTAGCGCTGAGAGAGGCGGGCGCGCGCGGCGACGGTGCGGATCCGCGGCGGCGCGGGCGTGGAGACCCCGCGGTGGGGCCCGCGGCGCGAGGGGCGCGGCAGGCGCGGGCGCGGGTGACGGGGGTGGCTGGGATGGTGCGGGCGCGGGCTATGGCCGATGCCGCCGTCCTCCTCGGGAGCCGCCTCCGGCCCTTGGCGGACCGCCCAGCGCACGATCAGGAAGAGCCCGACGATCGGGATCTTCAGGATGAACATCAGCCAGATGAACGTCCACGCATCCACGCCACCTCCGATCGTACTACCGATTCGGGCCTGTGGGTGGCTACCGGGGGGTCACTCGCCCAACGGCACCGGCGCGGCCGAGAACTGCGTGAACTCGCGCAGCTGGCGCACGCGCGCGACGATCTCCGCTCCCGCGAGGCTCTCGATCCGGTGGGTGCCGAACTCTTCGACGTTGAACGAGGCCAGGGCGGTGCCGTGCGCCATCGCCTGGCGCAGCAACTCGTCGGTGATCTCCTCCTCGGCGTGGGCGGCGATGTAGCCGACGAAGCCGCCCGCGAACGTGTCGCCCGCGCCGGTCGGGTCGACGACCGACTCCAGCGGGAAGGCCGGCAGCGAGAAGAAGCCGTCGGCGGTGACCAGCGCGGCGCCGTACTCGCCCTGCTTGGCGACGATCACCCGCGGCCCGCGCCTCACGGACGTCTCCCCGCCGCCGTCGGCGGTGGAGTCGCCGGATGAGGTGGCACCGATGGAGTCGGGAGGGGAGGAGGCCCACGAGAGCACCTCGCGGGCGGCCGCATACAGCGAGGCTTTGTCGGTGAGCTGGCGCAGCTCGGAGTCGTTGAGGATCAGGCAGTCGCACTCCGCGATCGCCTTCATCAGCGACTCGCGCGCCGCTTCGATCCACAGGTTCATCGAGTCGAGCGCGACGAACCGCGCGTGGGGCATCTGCGCGCGCACCTCGCGCTGCAGGTCGGGCTGGATGTTGGCGAGGAACAGCACGTCGCTTGCGCGCGAGCTCTCCGAGAGCTTCGGCTGGAACCCCTCGAACACCCCCAGCTGCGTGTCGAGCGTCTCGCGCGAGTTGAGGTCCCAGCCGTACTTGCCGCGCCAGAAGAAGGTCTTGCCCCCGGGGATGCGCTCCACGTCGGAGATGTCCACGCCGCGGTTGCGCAGCACGTCGAGCTCGGTCTCGCCGAAGTCGTCCCCGACCGGCCCCACGACGCGCACCTCCTGGAAGAAGGAGGCGGCGAGCGCGAAGTGCACGGCGGCGCCGCCCAGCATCCGCTGGCGCTCGCCGAACGGGGTCGAGACGCTGTCGTAGGCGATCGATCCGACGACTGTGATTGGCATGCACGCACCCTACACCGGCCGGATGCGGACAGTTCGCCTGGTTGGCGCGCTGCGCCTGTCCGGCATAGGCCTGGTTGCACGCGGCCTTCGCCAGGCGGGGCCGTCCGGCAGGGGGGTGAGTGAAAGAGCTTTGCTGTTGGGTATTGACAAGTCTGGGGTGGTGGTGTACGGTCTCCTTTGTCATGGTCATCCCTGGTGGGGTGGCCGGCATACATAGGATCTGGTTGGGTCGCCGCTCCTGTGGTTGACCTCAAGCGCTAGCAGGGTGCGTATTGGTTGGGAGAGGAATGCCGGGTCGCCGAACAGATGAGGGAGTTGGATTTAGCGTGGTTTCGAGTGGGAGATACGTAGTGGGGACGTGCGCGTCCCGTCAGCGGAGTGATGCTAGATGCGCCAGCTTGGCGCTGTCGCATCTCTCTCTCTCTCTCTCTCTTCGGCTAGGTCGCTAGCCGAAGAGGCTCCTCATCTTCGGGTCGTAACCGGCCGCGCAGGGTTCCCCGCTTGGGGAGGGCACAGGCCGCGTGTGGGGGGGCTGTCGTGAGCTCCGTGCGTGGTAGCGGTGCGCGTGGCGGCGGCGTCGCGGGGGCGCCGAGGCGGGTGAGGCGCTCCAGCGCGGCCCGGGCGCCTGAGTCGGCCCCGACGCCTGAGTTGGTGCTGGGTATGGCCCCGACGCGTGAGTCGGCGCTGGCGCGCGCGCGTGTGAGCGACGTGACTCACCCCCGCACTCGGGTGGGTGAGATTCAGCGCTCGCGGCTGCTGGCCGGTGCGGCGGCGACGATCGACGAGCTTGGCTATCCGCGGGCGACGGTCGGGCGGATGACCGCCCGCGCGCGGGTTTCGCGGCGCACCTTCTACCAGATGTTCGCCAACCGCGACGAGTGTTTCGCGGCGGTGCTGGATGAGGTGGTCGCTGTTGTCGGGGCGGAGTTGGCCGCGGCGGAGCTGGGCGGCCTGCTGTGGCGCGAGCGGATCCGTGCGGGCTTGTGGAGGGTCCTTGCGTTCCTCGATCGCGAGCCGGCGCTCGCGCGGGTGTGTGTGGTGCAGGCGCTGCGCGCCGGCCCGCTGGTGTTGGAGCGCCGCGAGGCGGTTCTCGCACAGTTGGCGGTGGTGGTGGACGAGGGTCGTGAGGAGGGCGCTCGCGGGGAGGGTCTCACTCCTTTGACCGCGGAGGGCTTGGTCGGTGCCGCCATCTCGATTATCTACAGTCGCCTCTCAGGATGGGGAGGGGCAAGCAGCTCAAAAGTTGAGGAGCCCGCCCACCCGGCGAAGTGTGCTCAGCACACGAGCGACCGAGGACGCAGAGATGGGCCGCCCATCGCCGCCCTGACGGGTCTGCTGGGCGAGCTGATGGCGATGATCGTGCTGCCTTACCTCGGCCCCGCGGCGGCGCGCCGCGAGCGGACCCGCCCTGCGCTCACTGCGCCCGCGGCGACACCGAAAACGCCGGCCCCCGCTGCTCCGCGTAGCGCTCGTGACCCGTTGGCGGATGTGAATTTGCGTCTGACTCACCGAACGGCGAGGGTGCTCGAGGGCATCGCCGAGCTGGGCGGGCGCGGCTCGGATCCCAGCAACCGCGAGGTCGCGACGTTCGCGGGGATCAGCGACCCCGGGCAGATCTCGAAGCTCCTGCGCCGCTTGGAGCGCCTGGGGCTGCTCCGCAACACCGGGGCGGGGCACGCCAAAGGCGAGCCGAACGCGTGGGTGCTCACCGACAAGGGCCAGCGGGTCACACACAGCATCCACATGCACGCCCACGACCAGCGCAGGGCTGCGTGATGCCGCAACCCGGCCGCTCTTTCCATTCTTGCAGGACCCGGCCGGTCGTCTTCGGCCCGTTTGTCAAATTCGCGTGCGCAGCGCTGAGCGCCGGCACGTCCGACTCCACGGAGGAGAGATAACCGATGTTCTCAGCGATACGTAAACGCATCCATGTCAGTCCCGCGGCGATGATCGCCTCGCTTGCGCTGGTGTTTGCAATGACCAGCGGCGCGTATGCCGCCGGGCATTATCTGATCACCTCGACCAAGCAGATCAGCCCGAAGGTGTTGAAGTCGCTCAAAGGCGCAAACGGAGCGGCCGGAGCGAACGGCGCCAACGGTGTGGCGGGTCCGCAGGGTCCCGCCGGAGCCAAAGGTGAAAACGGCGCGGCCGGCGGCACAGGTCCGACAGGCCTCACTGGCCCGCAGGGCATCCCTGGCACTCCGGGTGCGCAAGGACCAGAAGGCAGCTTCAACAAAACCCTTCCCTCCGGAAAGACGTTGAAGGGTAATTGGAACGTGACCACAGATGTTGCTTCGGTCAGTGGTTTCGAAGGCCTGGTCGAGGGCAGCGCGAGCTTTGGTATTCCGCTCGCGACAGCACCCGCGACCCATTACTTCAGGCCCGGAGAAGAACCTACCGCGGGTTCGGGCTGCACCGGCAACGTCGAAGAACCTGGTGCGGAAAAGGGGAATCTGTGTGTCTTTGCGGCCGTCGAAAGCAACAGTCTTAAGGAAGTTGACGGTCACAAAACACCTGCGGTCTGCAGCCTTGGGAGCACAGAAGCGTGCTTTCTCCAGACGACAGCCAGCCCCTTCGGCTTTGGCGTGGAGACATTGGCCGAAAAAGTGGGACCGGTAAACGTTTCCGGCACTTGGGCGGTGACAGCCGAATAGAGCGGCCCGCCTACGCCCAACTCCCCGGGCGGCCCGAGTCGTCCCGGGGAGGGGCCAAGCGTTCACCAAAGCATACCCGCAGAACTGACGGATGTACCACACCCAGAGAAAGAAGGCACGGTAATGACACCCAGCGAGCGAAGCACAAAGACAACGTCTCCACAGGCAGGTAGCTTTGTGCATCTCCGTGCCTTCTTCCACCGCAACGGGAGCGGTGCGCGCTCGTCCAGGCTCCGCCCGCGCCACCGCTACGTTGTCGCGGCGCTCCTGCCGGTCGTCTTGGCGCTGTCGCTCGCCGTTGGCGTCACTCACCCCTTCGCAGCCGAAAACGTCGGCCCGCCCTCGCTTGAATATCGACCTGGGAGGCGTCCGCTCGACTCGGGCATTCATCGAACCGCACATCGATCCAAACGGCTCGAAGACCAGCTGGAGCCTCGAAATCGCCACCGGCGAAAAAGGTCCGTGGACACTCCTCAGAAGCGGAACGAGCGACAATGCTGAAAATGGCAATAGCCTAGCTACCAGAACGCTGGCCCGTCACCTCACCCCCGGCACCCCCTACTACCTCAGGGTCGTCGCCACGAACTCGTCCGGCACCACTGTTCAGACGGAAATCGAAACGAAATGGAGTGGCGTGAAGGTAGGCAACCATTTCGCCACTCTTCCCGTCGGCGGCCCCGAAGTCTTCCAGTATGATGAAAACGCCAGCCAGCATCTTCCCGAAGGCGACGAACACGATCCGGTGGACGAATTGAAGGTGCCGGGATATGTGCAATGTCGCTCGCGCGTTGGCTCCGCTGAATGCGAAGCCCACGTCGAGACCAACGGTGCCCAGGCCGAATACCGCTTCGAATACGCTCCGGCGGAAGCGGGCCACGCCCCTCCGGAAGGAAGCGCCTCCTGGCGGCTCTTCAGCTCTGCCGGCTCGGGGCATGTCACGGTCGCCGAAGATTTCGCCGAACCGAAGGCTAGTGTCACCGGTTTGACGCCCGAAACGAGCTACTACGTCCGCTTCGCGGCCGAAAACGAAAAGGACGAAAAGAAGCCCGTGGTCCTGACCGGATCGTTCGCGACGGTCACCGCCGCGCCGCAAGTCGGAGGGTCTGCGGACGCCAGCAACGTCACAGCCACCTCCGCCTATCTCACAAGCAGTTTCATTCCCGATGGTGCCGAAACGCACTACCATTTTCAGTACACCACCGAACCTGGAAACCTGGCCTCGTGGGTCGAAGTCCCCGGTTCCGCGGGTACCGTCCCCGCCGCCGAAGCGACCGAAGAATACGTGTACGTCGGCGCCCAGCTCACCGGTCTTCATCCCGGCACCGTCTACTACACCCGCCTCTTCGCCGAAAACGTGCATGGAGAAGAAGGCAAGGTCTGTATCTACACCGGAGGGCAAGAGGTTTGCGAACCGCTTTCGAGCTCCACCCTCGGAATCAAAGGCTTCGAAACCGCCAGCCCGCCCGCGGCCGTCGCGTTCGCCGTCCACTCCCTGCGCGGCGAAGGAGCGCTCGGCGTTTCGGGCTCGGTCAGCGCCAACGGCACGTCCACCGACGAGGAACAGACGGTGACAGTCGGCGGCGGCGCCACCGGTGGTACTTTCACCCTCACCTTCGAAGGTGAGACGACCGCTCCGGTCCCCTTCGTCCTCAAGAGCGGGATCGAACTCGACGGCGAAGGAGGTCAGACCGAGGAAGTTCGGATCGCAAATGCACTGAGCGCCCTCTCCACGGTCGGCCATAGCGTTGAAAACGTTGAAGGCGAGCCCCGTAACATCCCCAACGTTGAAGTTGTCGCAGGCGGTGTCCAGGGCGTCTACACGGTGCGGTTCATACGTTCCCTCGCCGGTAAGGACCTCCCGCAGATGACCGCCGATGGATCGGGTCTCACTCCCTCCGGAGCCGTTACCGTCGCGACCGTCCAGAGCGGTGTTCCGTTTGACGCCTCCTACCACGTCGAGTACACCACGACCGACTTCGCTCACTGCGGCGAACCCGCAAACCCGGCGTGCCTGACCACCCCCCAAGTCGACCTCGGCCCGGGCAAAGCGGCCAGTAGGCAGGTCGACGGTCACGACGTCAGCGACTACGCCACCGAAGTCGTTCACGCCGAACTCTCCGGCCTCAAGGCCGGAGAAACATACCACTACCGTATCGTGGCGACCGACACCGCGTTCGGCGACCCCGTCGTCGACAGCGCCGAACAGGCACTCACCGTTCCCACCCCGGTCCCGTCGGGTGCCGAAGAAGGCTGTCCCAACGAAGCGTTCCGCAGCGGCTTCTCCGCTCACCTCCCCGACTGTCGCGCCTACGAGCAGGTCACTCCGGTCGACAAGCGGGGCACCCAGGACATCTTCCTATACGGCACCAGCGCGGGAAACCGTGACGCCGCGGTTGGCGCTGACGGGGAACATGTAATGTTCACGGCGCCAGGTGTCCAGTGGGGGTCGAGCCCGGACCCCACCCACTCCACCTACGTCTTCTCGCGCTCGGAAGAGGGCTGGCGGATGACCTCCGCGCGTCCTGTCTCCGAGCCCGAAAGCATCACCTACTTCCAGCTGGCTCTGTGGAGTCCCGACCTCACCCAGCTCGCTTTCGACCGCGTCGGCTGGGTCGCGGCTGACGGCAACGAATCGCCTGATGTGGAACTCAGGGTCGGTCCTGCCGGTGGCCCCTATACGACCGTCGCAAAGATTCCCCGGTCGCAGCTGCAGGAAGAACAGGGCTTCGTCGCCGCGTCCGCCGATGCCACCAAGTACATCGTCCAGACCGAGGATCGAAACCTCGTGCCCGGCCATCCCACCGGTACCAGTGAAGGCTCCGATCTCTACGAATTCACTGCCGATACCGGGTTGCGTCAGCTGAACGTCGGCCCCGGCGGCTCGCGGATCAGCACCTGCGGCGCCCAGATGCCGTCGGGCAGCGCCGGCGCGAGCAAGCAGGCCGCGAAGGATCTCGCACGCGACGAAGGCCAAAACGCTGTCTCCGCCGACGGCTCCCACGTCTTCTTTACGGACAATTGCACTCACGACCTCTACATGCGCGTGAACGGCTCGGAAACCGTTGATGTCGGCCCCTACCGGTTCTTCGATGCCGACGCCGCTGGATCGAAGGTTCTGCTCGAGAACGCCGCCGGTGAGCTGTTCCTCTATGAAACCGGATCGCGGACCGTGACGGCGCTTCCGGGGGCGCAGCAGCAGCAGGCAGAAGTCTCGGCGGATTTCTCCACGATCTACTTCACAAGCTCTGAATCGCTCACCCCCGAAGCACCCGGGGACACCGAAGGCGGAGGCGAACTGAACTACTACCGCTACGACATCGCCGCCAAGACGTTGCGCTTCCTGTTCACGACCAATGGCGCCGAGGAGATCGGAGGAGGCAGCGAAGTCAGCCCCGACGGGCGCTATCTCTACTTCCCCGCGGGTCACGTCGACGGTGAAAGGGAGGGGGCTGACGGGGTCTATCGCTACGACGACGCCACGCACGTCGTCCAGTGCATCTCGTGCGCCTCGCCCTTCGATCCCGAACCGAGGCTAGGTTCCACTTTTCGGGCAGAAGGGGGGAGGGAAGCAGATTCGGTCCTTGCCTCCGCCAACGGCGACTACGTCTTCTTCATGTCAAAGGCCGCCCTCGTCCCCCAAGACATCGATGGCGAAGCCAATCTCGTCCCAGAACGCGAACAGGAAGAAGCAGAAAAACAAAAGAGGGGAGTGGTAGCGGAAGAGGCGATCTATTACTCTGCGTCCAATGACGTCTATGAGTGGCGCAAAGACGGGATCGGCGGCTGCATCCACGTCCAGGGCTGCCTCGCGCTGATTACCGCGGGGCGCGGGGGCCTGAAGAACGTGCTGCTCGGCACCGATGCGTCCGGCCGCGACGTCTTCTTCGCCACGCACGAATCGCTCGTCCCATCCGACACGGACGCCGCGGGCGACATCTACGACGCCCGTATCGGCGGAGGCTTCCCATCGGCGCCACCGGCGCCGGTGGAATGCGAAGCCAGCGCCTGCTCGACGCCGTCGAGCCCGCCCAACGACGTGACGCCGGCGAGCTTCACCTTCTCCGGCGCCGGAAACATCCTCCAGCCACTCCCGGCGAAGCCGGTGGTGAAGTCGACCAAACCCAAACCCCAACCCAAGCGCAAAAAGCGGCACAAGACACGCAAGCAGAAGAGCAGAACGAAGACGAAGTCTACGTCCAAGGCTCATAAGGGTGGTGGGCGATGAGGCTCAGAGTGTTGATCGCGCTCGTGCTCGGCATGTGTCTGCTGCCGCTCGGTATGTCGCCGACTGCGGCCCAGGCGCAGCCTAGCCCCCACCCGTTCGAAATCGTCTCCGGCAGCTTCCATGTCACTCCTTCCACGGATCAGGCGGGCGCCCACGAGAACCTGACCGTCGCCTTCGACTTCGCCCACGAACAGAACAAGCACGAAAGGACCTATAACGACGTCAAGGACACGGTCGTCAACCTGCCCGCCGGCTTTGCCGGCAACAATACCGCCGTCCCGACGTGCACCGCCGCCCAACTCCTCGGCGGGAGCTTGGCGATCACCGAATGCCCACCCGATACCCAGGTCGGCACAATCTCCTTCACACTGGACCCCACCTCTCTGACACCGATTAAAACTCTCGCGCCGATCTACAACATGGAAGTCATCAGCCCCGGGGTCACCGCGATGCTCGGCTTCAGGGTCCTCGCGATCGTGCAGAACCTGCCCGTGACGGTACGCCCAGGGGACACTGGGATCACGGTCACAAGTCCCAGCATCTTTGGTACCGGCGAATTCCATGACATCTCGGTCACCACCTGGGGTGTCCCCGCCTCCCACGAACACGACACTCAGCGCGGCGAAACGTGCGGCGTCGTGGCTAATCCCGATGAATGCACGCTTGGTGACGAGGAAGTGAACATTCCGGCTAAGCCGTTTCTTTCGAACCCGACGAGCTGTGGTCCCCATCTCGCGACGATGCGAGCGAACTCCTGGGAGCACCCCGAAGAATGGTCCGAAGCGCAGGTCGAAGTGGCGCCGACCACGGGCTGCGAACGCGTCCCCTTCGACCCCTCGATCGAAGCGAGCCCGACGACCCGCTCCGCGGAATCTCCCACGGGACTGAACGTCTCGCTGCTCGTCCCGCAGACATGGGAAAATCCCCTCACGCTCGCCACGTCCGATCTCAAGGATGCTACGGTCACGCTGCCCGAAGGGGTCACGATCAACCCGGGTGCCGGGTCGGGTCTCGGTGCGTGCACCCCGGCGCAGTACGAAACGGAGACCTTCTCCTCGCCGCCCGGTGAAGGCTGCCCCCCCGAATCGAAGATCGGCTCGATCGAAATCGAAACGCCGCTACTGGCGGAAAAGATTCCCGGCGCGGTGTACGTCGCCACACCGTATGACAATCCGTTTGGCGAACCGGGCCACCCGAACGGGTCGCTGCTCGCGCTGTATGTCGTCGCGAAGGACCCCGCGCGGGGGATCGTGATCAAAGTCGCGGGGCGGGTCGAACTGAACCCGGTCACGGGGCAGCTCTCCACGACGTTCCTGAACAATCCGCAGCAGCCCTTCGATCGCTTCACGTTGAAGTTCCGCCCCGGTGCGACCGCGCCGTTGGTCAGCCCACCGGTGTGCGGGACGTACACGACCCGCGCCGCGCTCGCGCCGTGGTCGGCGCCGCTGGAACCGCGACTGCTCAGCAGCTCCTTCGAAACGACCGAGGGCGTCGGCGAAGGCCCCTGCCCCAGTGGGGGCGTGCCGGCGTTTCATCCCGACGTCGTCTCGGGTACGGACAACAACGCGGGGGGCTCCTACAGCCCCTTCTACCTGCGGATCCTGCGCCAGGACGGCGAACAGGAGATCACCCGCTTCTCGACCACGCTGCCGCCCGGATTGACGGGGAACCTGTCGGGGATCCCGTTCTGCCCCGACGCTGACATCGAAGCGTCGAGGAACGTGACCGGCCAGGAAGAGGAAGAACACCCCTCCTGCCCCCAGACCTCGGAAATCGGGCACACGATCGTCGAAGCGGGCGTCGGGACCGTGCTCGCGCAAACACCCGGCAAGGTCTACCTCGCCGGCCCCTACCACGGCGCGCCCCTCTCGATCGTCTCGATCACCTCGGCGAAGGTCGGCCCGTTTGACCTCGGCACGGTCGTGGTCCGTTTCGCGCTGGACATCAACCCGGTCACCGCACAGGTCGAAGTCTCAGCGAACGGCTCCGAAGCGATCCCACACATCCTCCGAGGCATCGTCGTGCACGTCCGCGACATCCGCGTCTACATGAACCGCGAAAAGTTCATCATCAACCCGACCAACTGCAGCCCCCTCTCGATCACGAACACGATCGACGGTGCCGGCGCCAACCCGGCGAACCCGGCCGACCAGGTCCCGGTCAGCGTGGGTACCCCGTTCGAGGCCGCGGACTGCTCAAGCCTCCAGTTCAAACCCGCGTTCACCGTCTCCACCTCGGGGAAGACCAGCAGGGCGGACGGCGCGAGCCTCACAGCGAAGCTCACGATCCCCGGCGCGCTCGGCACCCAGGCGAACATCAGCAGGGTCAAAGTCGAACTCCCCAAGCAGCTGCCTTCCCGGCTTCCGACGCTGCAGAAAGCGTGCACCGCCGCGCAGTTCGAAACCAACCCGGCGGGGTGCCCACCCGCGTCGATCATCGGACACGCCAAAGCGATCACCCCGATCCTGCCCGTCCCGCTCGAAGGCCCCGCGTACTTCGTCTCCCACGGTGGCGAAGGGTGGCCGAGCCTCGTCGTCGTCCTCCAGGGCTACGGCATCACGATCGACCTCGTCGGCACGACGTTCATCAGCAAAGCCGGCGTCACCTCGAGCACCTTCAAGACGGTTCCCGACCAGCCCGTCACAAGCTTCGAACTCACCCTCCCCGAGGGCTCTTACAGTGCCCTTACCGCGCTCGGGAACCTCTGCACCACCAAGAACCTCACGATGCCGACCGAACTCGTCGCCCAGAACGGCGCCGAGATCAAGCAGAGCACCAAGATCGCGGTCACCGGCTGCCCGAAGGTCAAGAAGGCGGCCAGGCACACAAAGCACAAGCACGGCAAGCACAAGCACGGCAAGCACAAGCACGGGAAGCGCAAGAAGTGAGCGCCGTCATGGCTCAATCGAAGATGTCCGCGGCTGTGAGCGCCAGTGTGTCCTTCGCCACGCCGGTGAGTCGCTCACGCGCACACACCGCGTAGCGCGGGGCGGGGGTGACTCGCGGGAGCGCACCCCGCCTTGCGCTGCAGCTCACGTACGGTGTGGGCGGCGTCGGCGCCGCGCGGCGACTCTGTTTACGAACACACACCAAGCGTAACCGACATCGACTGTCGGTTACGTCTGATGTCAGTTAGGTCGGGCTGCCAAGGCCCGAGCCCGCCCCGGGGGAGGGGCGGTAGCTCCTCATTCCTCGGGTTCGGGGGGGCGACGCCGCTGACGCAGCCAGTGGTGGAGCAGGGGGTCGGTTATGCGGTGGGGAGCTGTGAGAACCTCGCCGCGGCGGATCAGGGCGTCTCGCGCGTCGTGTGCGGCTCCGCCCGCGGGCAGTCCAAAGCGCGCCTGGGTGTAGTTCGAGTTGAGGCCGTGTGGGGAGAGCGCGAGAGCGAACAGTACGCGCACCTGGAGCCCGGGGAGGACGTCGAGAAAACGCTCGAAGCCCTCGGCGAGCGAGTCAGTCACCTCGTCGAGGGTGGCGACCCACTCGGTGAGTGTGGAGGAGCGCTGTGGCGGGGTGCGCTCCCAGAGGTAGTGCGCCATGAGGATGGCGCGCTGGGGGTGGCCGCGCACGAGCTCGAGTAGCGCATCGAGGGCCTCGCCGGGGTCGCGGCCGGTCTCGGCGAACCGGCGCTCGATGTGGGCGCCGAGGGCATCGGAGGGCAGCTCGCCGAGGCTGATGGGGGCGGCTTGCCCGAACAGTGGGCGCTCGCGCTCGCCGAACAGCTGATTCATCAGCCCGGGCTCGGAGCCGGCGAACAGGTAGCTGGCGGCGTCACCATGATGCTGGACGTGGCTTCTGATGAGCCCGTCGAGGCTGTCGAGGCGCAGAACCTCGTGGAACTCGTCGAAGGCCACCAGCACGCGGTGGCCGGTGCGCTCGAAGGT
This sequence comes from uncultured Solirubrobacterales bacterium, assembly GCA_963814085.1. Taxonomy (GTDB): domain Bacteria; phylum Actinomycetota; class Thermoleophilia; order Solirubrobacterales; family Solirubrobacteraceae; genus Palsa-744. The sequence goes on from CAWFBP010000003.1 coordinate 855,562, forward strand.
CTCGCGGGGCAGCTCGAGCAGCCGGTGCAGGGCGGGCAGTGGGTCGGTCTTGGGCTCGGCCTCGAGCTTTGTCGCGATGCCGCCGGCGCCCAGGGAGACCCCGAGGTTCCACGAGCGCATCAGTGTGCGAACGGCGCTTCTGATCGGCCCATCGGTGGCACGCCGGTAGGCGTCCTCGATCCGCACGGTGACGTCCCCGAGGGACAGCACGCGACTGAAGTCGACAACGATCGTGGTCATGTCGAGCTGGCGCTCGGCCTCAATGCGCAGACGGCGAATCAAGGTGGTCTTGCCGTAGCGACGTGGGGCGCTCAGGCGCATGAAGTGTGCGCCCTCCGCGAGGTCGAGCAGGCGCTGCAGCTCGTTCTCGCGGTCGATGAGGTCATCGACTGGGCGCTGGAAGACGAACGGGTTGCCAGATGGCACGTTTAAAACGTAGCATATTCCACGTTCTATACGTATGGTCGAGCATAGGCAGGGCAAAGCCATGAGTGCAGGGGGCTGTGTGGTGGAGCTGGGGTGTAGGGGTATTGACAACCGTGGGGGGGGTGGTGTACGGTCTCCTTTGTCATGGTCATCCCTGTGGGGTGGCTGGCGAACATAGGGTCCGGTTGGGTCACCGCATCGTGTGGTTGACTTCAAGCGCTAGCAGGGTGCAGGTTGGTGTAGAGGGATCGGATCGCAACGGATGAGGGGTTGGGTTTAGCGTGGTTTCGAGTGGGAGATACGTAGTGGGGATGTGCGCTTCGCGTCAGCGGAGTGATGCTAGATGCGCCAGCTTGGCGCTGTCGCATCTCTCTCTCTCTCTCTCTCTCTTGTCCTAGTTCGCCGGGGGCTGGGGCTCCTCATCTTCGGGTCCTAACGGGCCTCTCGTCGTCCCCCGCGTGGGGTGGGCACAGGCTGTGCTTGGGGGGCCTCTCGTGAGTCCCGTGCGCGGCAGCGGTACACGTGGCGGCGGTGTAGTCGCGGGAGCGCCGAGGCGGGCGAGGCGCTCCAGCGCGGCCCGGGCGCCTGAGTCGGCCCGGACACCGGAGTCGGCGTTGGCGCGTGCGCGTTTGAGCGATGTGATATTGCCGCGTACGCGGGTGGGTGAGATTCAGCGCTCGCGGCTGCTGGCGGGTGCGAGCGCCGTGATCGATGAGCTGGGTTATCCGCGGGCGACGGTGGGGCAGATCACCGCGCGTGCGCGACTGTCGCGGCGGACGTTCTACCAGATGTTCGCCAACCGTGATGAGTGTTTCGCGGCGGTCTTGGAGGAGCTGGCTACCACGGTCACGGAAGAGCTATCGGAAGAGGGCCTTCGCCAGCTCCCGTGGCGTGAGCGGGTCCGTGTGGGTGTGTGGAGGATCCTTACGTTCTTCGATCGCGAGCCGGCGCTGTCGCGGGTGTGTGTGGTGCAGGCGTTGCGCGCGGGCCCGCTGGTGCTGGAGCGCCGCGAGGCAGTGCTTGGGAAGCTCGCCGGGGTGGTCGACGAGGGCCGCGAGGAAGGTGGCCGTGGCGAGGGTTGCACCCCGTTGACCGCGGAGGGCCTGGTCGGCGCGGCGTTTGCGATCGCCTACTCCCGGCTCTCGCGGCGGGACGGCGAGTCGCTGACTGGTCTGTTGGGCGAGTTGATGGCGATGATCGTGCTGCCGTATCTCGGCCCTGCGGCGGCCAGGCGGGAACGGTCCCGTCCCGCGCCCGCCTCGTCCGCGGTGGCGCCGAGCGCGCGCGCTGTCGCTCCGCGGGCCCGGCGTGATCCGCTCGCGGATGTGAACTTGCGCCTGACGCATCGGACGGCGAGGGTGCTGGAGGGCATCGCCGAGCTGAGCGGGTGCGGCGCGGATCCCAGCAACCGCGAGGTCGCGACGTTCGCTGGTGTCACCGACCCGGGGCAGATCTCGAAGCTTCTGCGTCGTCTGGAGCGCCTTGGGCTGCTCCGCAATACGGGGGCGGGGCATGCCAAGGGCGAGCCGAACGCGTGGGCGCTCACCGACAAGGGCGAGCGGGTCACGCACAGCATTCGTATGCACGCCTCTGATCGGCGTGAGGCTGCGTGATGCGCCCGAGCTGCCCCCACGTTTTCAACAACGTAACTCAACACGCGTGCGTAGCGCTGGGCGCTCCCACGTCTTCAAAGGAGAGATAACCGATGTTCTCAGCTTTACGTAGGCATATCAGCCCGGCCACGGTGTTGGCGTTCGTGGCGTTGGTATTTGCGGTGACTGGTGGTGCGTTTGCCGCGAGTGGTCCCGGTAGTTCTCCCGGCGCGAAAGCGTCGGCGTCGAGCGTGCTGGGGCGTGTGGCGAAGAGCAAGCCCAAGGCAAAGGCCGGTCCCCGCGGTCCCGCCGGCCCCAAGGGCGCGGCAGGGGCTACCGGGGCGACCGGGTCGGCAGGTCCGGCCGGAGCCATAGGCCCAGCAGGTCCCGCCGGCGGCAAAGGCGAACCGGGCGCCGCCGGCGCCAACGGCAGCAATGGCGAAACCGGTCCGCGGGGTCCCGAAGGGCCACAGGGTGAACCGGGCTCCCCCTGGACGGGCGGTGGCACGCTTCCGGCCGAAGCAACGGAGACGGGCACATGGAGCGCGGGAGAGACAAGCAGTCTCGCAAATGTACTTGTGCCGATCACATTCAACGTTCAGCTGGCCAAAGCGCTCGGTAAAGAAGACGTACATTACGTCACCGCTGGTACCACGCCGGCGGGATGTCCGGGTACTGCGGAAAATCCGCAAGCCGAACCGGGTAATCTCTGTGTTTACGAAGGGCTCGTCCAGGGGTTTAATAATAATACCGAATCTGGCATTGTCGCGATCTTTGCCCCCGGACGCAGCCCCAACCAATTTCAGGTCGAAGGGGATTCAGCTGGCAAAAGCGGGGCCGTGTTGTACTTCGTGCACAAGGAAGCAGAATTCGACGCGTTCGGCTCCTGGGCGGTGACCGGTTGATTGGCGTGGACCGCCGGGTTGTCCATCTAACACTATGTGAGTCGATTGGGACTCCGGGCGGCGTGGTAGGCCGTCCGGGCTTCCCGGCCCGCGCTTTAGGGCGCACGAACTGAAATATCGCACTACGTCCACGAGAAAGAAGGCATGACAGTGAAACCCACCGAGCAAATCACTAAGATACTCGCGGTCCTGTTGGCGGCGCTCGGTGTCGTGCTGTCGACGTCCTCGCCGGCGTCAGCCGCGTTCGTGCGTCCGTTTGTGCGTCAGATCACCGGCACGTGTCCCTCGCCCGGTGCCTGTGCGGCCACGGAAGTAATCCCTTTCGAGGGACCCGGGGGGGTCGCGGTGGACGGCAAGGACGATCTCTGGGTCTGGGGTAGTAATAGTGGTGATAAAGGGGCGCCGCCGTTTCAGCTCGATGAGTTTAGCCCGGCCTACGCCGTCATTGAACCAAACGCCTTGTTGGAGACTCTGGCGATTGAAGGCAAGAACCCGCCCGAAAACCAGTATCACGAATCTGAGGGTCTCACCCCACCCGAGAGTCTCGCCATTGACAATTCAACTGGTTATTTTTACACCACAGGCAAAGATACCCTCGATTCTTACAGTCCTTACGTTGAAGTATTCGACAGCGCCGGTGTCTTCGTCAAGCGCTTCGGTCCATTCGGGGAACATCCAAACGTCGCCGTCGACAATGCGACGGAACCCTCGTCCGGATCTGTTTACGTTGCCTCAAGCACAATCGAAAAGTTCAGTGCCGCCGGCGACAAGGAGCCTTTCGAAGGTTGCGGCGTGGAATGCTCTGAATATGTGTCTGCCAATGAGATAGCCGGCGCTCCGGGCTTCCATTCTGCCGAACTTCCCAACGGCTTTGGTGGGATCACCGTCGACTCTCATGGTGACATCTATGCCACCGCCGAAGAATATTTAAATGAAAGTGCGGTGCTCGAGTATGCCCCGAGCGGGAAGTTCATCCAGGCTTTCGCCGGCTCGCAGACGCCCGGTCTCGGCGAAAGCCACCGAAATGGCGGTTTCGGCGGCCCATTGAGGGGTGTTGCCGTGGATCCGCGTAGCGGCGACGTCCTCGTTTCCGTTGAAGAAATCAATACGAACGTAAGTGCGATCGACGAGTTCGACTCCTCCGGTCATTTCCTCGGCCAGATCACCGCTACTATACCGGGCCACGGGCTCCGTAGCGCCTCCTCGGTCGTCGTGGACTCGGAAGGCGATCTTTATGTAGTTGACGGAGGGGAAGCAATAAATAGCCGCGACATAGAACACGCTGTGGATGTGTACGCTGAGGGCCACTTCGTTCCTGGTGTGCGGTTGGGTGAAGCGACTGGGCGCACGGCGACTGCGGCGGTGTTGAATGGTTCGGTCGATCCTGAAGCTCTCCTCAACGGGGCTGGTATCAGCGAATGCCGGTTTGAGTATGTGACCGAAGCGGCGTTCAAACAGAACGTGGAAGCGCATGACGGCGATGAAAGCGAAGGTTTCGCCGAACTAGGCTCCGGTGGCAGCGTGTCGTGCTCGCCCGAAGCTTCGGGGATCCCCGCCAACGAAGAATACGATCCGGTTCACGCCGATCTCGCCGAACACATCAGTCCTGGTGTGACGTATCGTTATCGTCTGCTGGCGGCGACCGGTGGCACTCACGGCGGCGTCAAGGAAACCGCGGCGCTGGCGTTCACCGCGCCGCACGCCCCCGAAATCGTCTCGACCTCGGCCGGCAACGTCTCTTCGACGTTCGCCGATCTGGAAGCAAAGATCGATCCGCTCGGCGCGGACACGACGTACCATTTCGAATACCTTCCCGTGGGCGAATTCGAAGCGAACGGAGATTCGTTCTCTGGCCCGAATGTGCCCGTGAGCGTTCCCATTCCCGACGGTTCGATCGGCGCGGGTGAACCAACGGGTAGTTCTCGGGAAGGTGTTGTGCGGCCGATCGGTGGTCTGACGCCGGGTGGCGCCTATGAGTTCCGGGTCGTGGCCTCAAACGAATGCGAAGCGGCGGAACATCCCGGTAAGCGGTGCGTCACTGCGGGCGGAGCCCAGGTGTTCGCGACGCTGCCGGCGGTCGAACCGGGGTTGCCGGACGGGCGGGCGTATGAGCTCGTCACTCCGCCGAACAAGGGCGAGGGGGGCGACATGTTCGGCGTACCCATCTTAGAGAATGGTGAAGTCGACAGCTTTAATATTGAGGATGTGGGCGCGCCTTCCGAATCGGGCGATCAGTTCCTGCTCCAGACCTATTCGGCGTTCGGTCCCTTCCCGTTTGCCAGCACCAATGGTTATGTGTTCTCTCGCCATCCCGCGCCGTCAGATCCCGGGCGGGAGGAATGGAGCTACACCTCGCTGGCGTCCCCGGCGCTCGGTGTGCAGACCCTCGCGGGTAACAGCCTCGTGTTCGATCCTGCCGATTTCTCGCAGGTCGGTTTCGTCGATAATGTTGGCTCGGCCGCGAGCGTCGAAGGTTCCCGGCCAACCAGCCTGCTCGGGTCGCCCAGCGGCCCGTATGCGACGTTGCACGCCGACTCGCCGTACGCCGGCGGCCAACAAGAATTCGAAGAACAAACCAGGATCGTGGGAGGTTCGCGTGACTTGAGCCACGTCGTCCTCGAAAGCGGGAGTCATGCTCTGGCTGGTGGCGACGAAGGCCAGGTCGCGGGCTCGCACGCGCTCTATGAATACAGCGGTGGCGGGCTGAGGCTGCTCAACGTGAGCAGCAAGGGGACGCTGTTGAGCGAATGCGGCGCGGTGCTCGGCGCGGGGTATGGTGCTGACGGGGGTGGTGCGCACGACGCTGTCTCCGCTGACGGGTCGCGGGTGTTCTTCACCGCTCCCGACCCTAGCTCTGTGAAGGATCTTGGTCCACATGGTGAAGGTTGCTGGAACGGTAAAACCACCAACGCTCCGCAACTGTATACGCGCTCTGGCTCCAGCACAGTCGAAGTCTCTAAACCCGAAAGGGGTGTGACCGATCCCACGGGGCGCCACCCCGCTTTCTATGTCGGCGCCTCCGAAGACGGCGAGGAGGTGTTCTTCCTCTCCGAAGCGTGGCTGACGGCGGATCACCCCGCGGCGCACGACACCGAGCTCTACGAGTACGACACCGAAACTAGTAAGCTGACGCGCGTCTCTGCCGGCGTGGCGGGCCAGCCGGGAGCGACCGCGGGCGCGGGGGTATTCACGATCCCGGCGATCTCCGCCGACGGATCGGCGGTGTACTTCACCGCGTTCGGTGCGCTCGCCAAGGGCGCTGAAGCTCATACCGAAGCCCAGCGGCTCGTCAACCTGTATAGCTATGACACCACCAGCGCGACGATCGACTATGTCGCGACAATCAATACGTACGATTATCCAAATAACATACCCGGTGGTTGCGGCGAGTATTATCGGGCCAGCGGTCGGGCATCGGCCGAATCTTTTGCTCTCTGTCCCGAGGCGAACTGGTATACGACGCCCGAAGGACGCTATCTGCTGTTCGCGACCTCGCGCGAACTGACGGGCTACAGTACCGCTGGTCCGTGCCAATCGCTGCCTGATAGTGGGGGTGTCATTAATGGTCATTGCGATGAGGTCTACCGTTATGACTCCACGGATGGCGATCTCATCTGTGTGTCGTGTAACCCGAATGGGGTGGCGCCTGTGTCCAATGCTGGGTTCTCTCGTTCGGTTTTGGATGCGCCGGCGGCCGGTACGGTGCGCGCGATGTCCGATGACGGGTCCTACGTGTTCTTCGACACCGCGGATGCACTCGTCTCGACGGACAGCAATCACATGTTGGATGTGTATGAGTGGGAGGCGCAGGGGACGGGTGGTTGTGTGCCGGCGCGGGGTTGTGTGCATCTGATCAGCTCGGGCAAGGATCCCGGTCCGTCGTTCTTCCTGGGGGCGAGCGCGGACGGGTCAAACGTGTTCTTCGGTACTCACGCCCGGCTCGTTCCCGCGGACAGCGATAGTGATGGTGATGTCTATGACGCTCGTATCTGTACTTCGGTGGAACCGTGCATCAAGCCGGGGGCGGGTGAAACGGCGCAGTGCGAAGGTGACGCGTGTCATACCCCGCCGCCCGCGCCGATCGACGCGACGCCGTCCTCGCTGACGTTCTCCGGTCCCGGGAATCTGATCGGTGCACTCTCCTCCCCGCCCCCGCTGGCGAAGAAGACGACCAAGAAGAAGACGGCGAGGTGTGCCCGTGGCTTTACCAAGAGGAAGCAGAAGTGTGCGAGGGACAAGCATAAGCGGGCCGGCGAGTCGGTCCACGCCAGGAAGTCAAACCACAGCCAGGGGAGCAAGTGATCATGCGTATCTCGTCGAGGTTCCCTTTGTTGCTGATGCCGGTGCTGGTTCTGCTTGTTCTGGTGGTCGTGGTGTTCGCTGCCGCGTCGGCACTGGCCAGCGAAGGCGCTCCGCAGTGGACGCTGACATCGGTCTCGCGTCCCACCAACTTCGCTCCCAACGCAAAACCGGGCGAAGACTCCTACCAGGTCCTGCTCACGAACACCGGCGGTGGCCCCAGCGACGGCTCCCCGATCCATGTCACCGACGAACTGCCGTCCGGGCTCACGCTCGACCCCGTGGGTGCCTCCGGTGAAGTCCAGCTCACCGGGAAGAGCGTCGGTTGCGCGTTGCGTACGTGTACCTATGAAGGTTTGGTGGTTCCCGATGAGACGCTCAGGTTCACGTTCCCCGTGGATGTCGCGGCGCATCCGCCGGCTACCTGTCAGGTGCCGGCGGGCGCGGTGAGTTGCGTGACCGACGTCGTGCGTGTCTCTGGTGGTGGTGCGAGTAGCGCGTTGGTGTCGACATCGACGGTGATATCAACGCAGCCGGCTGGTTTTGGTATCGCTTCGGGTGGCGCGACGACTGCGCTCTCGAGCACCCGGGCGGGCGCGCACCCCGATATCACGAACACGATCGCGTTCAACACCGTCGATGTCGGTGGTTCGCTCGCGGGTGGGGACTTCAAGAACGTCACGTATCGTCTGCCGCCGGGCTTCGCCAGCGATTTCCTGGACACCCCCGTCTGTCCCCCCGCGGACTTCCTGGGCGAAGAATGCCCGACCGCGACCCAGATCGGGATTACGACAGCCATCCTAACCGGGGGCTTCTTTACTGTGCCGGTGTACAACGTCGCTCCCGGTCCGGGCGAAATCGCCAAGTTGGGCTTCCGTCCCGTCGGTGCGCTGATCGTCAACGGCAGCATCACGCTGCGCCCCGGCGACTACGGCGCTAACGTCTCCTTTCAGGACATCAACCAGAGCCTCGAGGAGGTCGACAACGTCTCCCTCACCGTGTGGGGCGTGCCGGCCAGCCCAATTCACGACCCGCTACGTTTTGAGAATCAAGCAGGGTCAGTCGCCGGTACTAACTTTGGGCACCCGTCTGAAGCCGCTCCTGCCCCGTTTTTCACGAACCCGACGTTGTGTGGCTCGGAATCGTTGGAGTCGGAATTCAGTGTGACGTCGTGGCAGCAGCCCAATGAAAGCGAAAGCCCGCCGCCGACAAAGATGTCGTTTGGTCCGATCACGGGTTGTGACCGGTTGGGGATGGAACCGTCGCTGACGGCCGAAGCAACGACTAGCGACGCGTACGCCCCGACGGGTCTTGATCTGAATACGAGTGTGCCGCAGACGTATGAAAACCCGGAAGGGCTTGCGACGTCGACGTTGAAGCGGGCGGTGGTGACGCTTCCGGAAGGGATGACGGTCAACCCGTCCGCTGGTGCGGGGTTGCAGGATTGCAGTGAGGCTGAGTATGAAGCGGAAGCGCTACAGTTTGTGGAAGGCCAGGGGTGTCCGAGCGAGTCGAAGCTGGGGACGGTGAAGATCGTCACGCCGGTGTTGAAGGAAGAAGCGAGCGGGTCGGTGTTTCTCGCAGAACCGGCGCCGTTGGGGGAAGCGGGTAGGAACCCGTTTGGGTCGTTGCTGGCGTTGTATATCGTCGCGAGGATCCCGGAGCGGGGGATCCTCATCAAAGCCGCGGGTGAAGTGCAGGCGAACTCGGTGACGGGGCAGCTCGTGACGACGTTCGATACGACGAACGTTGCGGCGCCGCACGCGGGGTTGCCGCCGTTGCCGTTCAGCTTGTTGACGTTCCGTTTCAACCAGGGAGCCACCTCTCCCTTGGTGACCCCGCCGACGTGCGGCGACTATGAAGTCAAAGCGGCGTTGACGTCGTGGTCTGACCCGGATGGTGTGCCGTTGACGCCGTTGATCCCGCCGTTCCCGATCGACAGCGACTGTCCCTCGGGTGGCGTGCCGCCGTTCGCGCCGCAGGCGATCGCGGGCACCGACGACGACAGTGCGGGATCCTACAGTCCGCTGTATCTGCGGATCGTGCGTAACGATGGCGAACAGGAGATCACGGGGTTCGCCTCGCAGCTGCCGCCGGGACTGACCGCGAACCTGACCGGTGTCCCGTTCTGCTCGGAAGCGGCGATCGAAGCGGCCAGGCAGAAGACCGGTGTCGAAGAGGAAGCCAACCCTTCCTGTCCGGTAGCGAGCGAAATCGGGCATACGGTCGCTGAAGCCGGTGTCGGTGCCGTGCTCGCGCAGGCCCCCGGGAAGATCTACATGGCGGGCCCCTTTGATGGTGCTCCGTTCTCGGTTGCGGCGATCACGAGCGCGCACGTCGGCCCGTTCGATCTCGGCACCGTCGTTGTGCATCTGCCGCTGAACATCAACCCGGAAACGGGGGCGGTGAGCATCCCCGCGGGTGCGGCGGACCAGATCCCGCACATCATCAAAGGGATCGTCGTGCATATCCGTGACATCCGTGTCTACATCAACCGCCCCAGCTTCACGCTGAACCCGACCAACTGCGACCCGATGAGCTTCTCCGCTACCGTGATCGGTGGCGGCGCGGACCCCACCAACCCGGCGGATAACGACCCGGTGACGGTCACCAACCCGTTCCAGGCAGCGGATTGCTCGAGCCTGAAGTTCGCCCCCAAATTCTCGGTCTCGACCAGCGCCAAGACCAGCCGTCTAGACGGCGCGAGCCTACACGTGGATCTCGCCTACCCCAGCGGCTCGCTCGGCCAGGACGCGAACATCAAAGAGGTCAAGGTGGACCTCCCCAAACAACTCCCCTCGCGGCTACCGACGCTGCAGAAAGCCTGCACCGAGGCGCAGTTCACCGCGAACCCCGCGGGGTGCCCCGCGGCATCAAGGATCGGCTCCGCGACCGCGGTTACACCGATCCTGCCGGTCCCGCTGGCGGGCCCAGCGTACTTCGTCTCAAACGGCGCCGCGAAATGGCCCGAACTGATCATCGTGCTCCAAGGCGACGGCGTCACGATCGACCTACACGGCGAAACACTGATCAGCAAAGCCGGGGTCACCAGCAGCACGTTCAAGACAGTCCCCGACCAGCCCGTCACCAGCTTCGAACTCACCCTCCCCGAGGGGCCCTACAGCGCGCTGACCGCGCTCGGGAACCTCTGCACCACGAAGAAACTCGTGATGCCGACCGAATTCCTCGCCCAGAACGGGGCCGAGATCAACACCAACACCAAGATCGCGGTCACCGGCTGCCCGAAGCACAAGAAGGCCGCGAAGAAGAAGAAGACGCACCACCCACGCAAGAAGACTGGTCACCGCTAGAGCAACGACAGGGGTAGGAGGTGACTATGCCGGTATACGAGAGTGCCGTGAGGCCCGTTCGTACAGCGTCTCGGGCGCCATGTCGAAGCCGTTGGGCCAGACGACGGTGCGTATCTCGGGGTCGACGCGGGCCTGGGCGAAGAAGGCGGGATCGGCGAGGGGCTCGGAGACGCCGCGCCAGTGCCGGCCGGTGAAGTCAATGTCGCCGACGAGGCCGTCCTTGAAGGTGACGCGCAGCTTGTGCGCGCCGATGACCTCGACCGCGACGGGTGCAACAAGCTTGTCCATGCAGGGCATTCTAACGCAGGGGCGCGATCGGGTTCATTGGCTTTTCGTCGGCGGCGAGCTCCCAATCGGTCGCTCGCGCGCCTTCGGGCCGGCTTGGGGCTGTGTGGTGGAGCTTTGGTGTAGGGGTATTGACAACCGTGGGGGGGTGGTGTACGGTCTCCTTTGTCATGGTCATCCCTGTGGGGTGGCTGGCGAACATAAGGTCCGGTTGGGTCGCCGCGTTCCGTGGTTGACTTCAAGCGCTAGCAGGGTGTCGGTTGGTGTAGAGGGATCGGATCACAACGGATGAGGGGTTGGGTTTAGCGTGGTTTCGAGTGGGAGATACGTAGTGGGGACGTGCGCGTCCCGTCAGCGGAGTGATGCTAGATGCGCCAGCTTGGCGCTGTCGCATCTCTCTCTCTCTCTCTCTCTCTTGTCCTAGTCCGCCGGGGGCTGGGGCTCCTCATCTTCGGGCCCTAACGGGCCTCTCGTCGTTCCCCGCGTGGGGTGGGCACCGCTTGTGTTTGGGGGGGCTGTCGTGAGCTCCGTGCGTGGCGGTGGTGCGCGCGGTGCGCGTGGCGGCGGTGTTGCGGGGGCGCCAAGGCGGGCGAGGCGCTCCAGTGCAGCCCGGGCACCTGGGCCGGCCCGGACGCCTGAGTCTGCTCGGGCGCCTGAGTCGGCGTTGGCGCGTGCGCGTTTGAGCGATGTGACGTTGCCGCGTACGCGGGTGGGTGAGATTCAGCGCTCGCGCCTGCTGACGGGTGCAGTCACCACGATCGATGAGCTGGGTTATCCGCAGGCGACGGTGGGGCAGATCACCGCGCGTGCGCGGCTCTCGCGGCGGACTTTCTACCAGATGTTCGCCAATCGCGATGAGTGTTTCGCTGCGGTCCTGGAGGAGCTAGCCGCCATGGTCGGCGGGGAGCTTTTGGCGGCGGGCCTGGAGGGGTTGCCGTGGCGTGAGCGGGTCCGCACTGGCGTGTGGACGATTCTCGCGTTCTTCGATCGGGAGCCGGCGTTGGCGCGGGTGTGTGTGGTGCAGGCGCTGCGGGCCGGGCCGCTGGTGTTGGAGCGCCGCGAGGCGGTGCTCGCGCGGCTGGCGGTGGTGGTCGATGAGGGCCGTGAGGATGGCGCCCGCGGCGAGAGCTTGACCCCGCTGACCGCAGAGGGCCTGGTCGGTGCGGCATTCGCGATCGTCTACTCTCGGTCGTCGCGGCGGGACGGTGAGCCGCTGACGGGTCTTTTGGGCGAGTTGATGGCGATGATCGTGCTGCCCTATCTCGGCCCTGCGGTGGCCAGGCGCGAACGGACGCGTCCCGCGCCCGCCACACCCGTGGAGGCACCGAGCACACCCGCCGCTGCACCGCGGAGCGTGCGTGACCCGCTCGCTGATGTGAACCTGCGCCTGACTCACCGGACCGCCAGGGTGCTGGAGGGCATCGCGGAGCTGAGCGGGCGCGGCTCGGATCCAAGCAACCGCGAGGTCGCGACTTTCGCCGGTGTCAGCGACCCGGGGCAGATCTCGAAGCTGCTGCGTCGTCTGGAGCGCCTCGGGCTGCTCCTCAACACCGGGGCGGGGCACGCCAAGGGTGAGCCGAACGCGTGGGCGCTCACCCCCAAGGGCCAGCAGATCAGCCAGAGCATCCGGTTGCACAGCGCCTCCCACGAGCGTCGGGCCGCGTGATGCCACGGGCGCGCTCACCCATCTCTTCGAGGGCATGGGTGCTCCCCGCGCATGCGGCGCTCGGACTGAGCCTGCCCCGCCGCAACGACTTCACAACACCAACCAAGGAGACAAGGTGAAACCCACAGAGCACACCGCGAAGTCCGCTGCCACGCCGAAGATCGGGCGCTTCGCGACGCTCCGTGCTCTTCTCCACGCCCAAGGGAGTGGTGCGCCTCTGCGCAGTCTGATCGCCACCCCCCTGATAACTCTCTGCGCTCTGCTCACGCTCTCTGCCGGTGTCGCCCAAGCCGAACCCCCCAAGTTGATCCCCATCGGAACGTTCAGCACGCACGAGGCGGACGCGGTTGGTGTCGCTGTGGAAGGCTCTGGAGACCTGTTCGTGTCGAGTCTCTTCCCGCAAGGGGACATCTATGTCCCCTCGACGGTGGTCAAGCTCGATCCTTCGGGCAAGTTGCTCTCGCCGCCGTCCCCGTTTGGGTCTGAAGCGAACTACTCGGGTGTTGCGGTGAACCCGACGAACGGCGACGTGTATGTGCTCGGCCAAGAAGCCCCCTTCTACTTGTCCCCACCCGCGAAGATCTTCGTCTACAACCCCAACACGGGGGCGTTGCTGTCGTCGTTTGAAGTGCCGGCGTCAGGCAATATCAGCGGCTTCATCACAGACGTCCAGATTGCAGCCGACTCGGCCGGCAACGTGTACGTGCCGGAGGTGCCGGAAAACAAGGTGCTGGAGTACAGCCCAACTGGCACGTTGTTGCAGACCTTCACGGGCTCCGGCGCTGCCGCGCTCAAGGAACCGACCGGAGTCGCGATCGACTCCTCCGGCAACCTCTGGGTGGCCGACTCCGGCAACAACCGCATCGAGGAGTTCGACTCATCCGGCGCAGTTGTGAGCGAACACGAAATCAAGAGCGAAGGCGTATGGTCCGTGGCACTCGACGGACATGGAGACGTGTTCGCGGTCGTCCAGAACAGCGCGGACCCCTGCGGCGAAAAGGGCTCGTCCTGCCTCCATCTCATCGAGTACAGCTCCGAAGGCAGGCAGCTCGCCGATGTCGGGGCCGGCAATTTCGGCAGCCCTGAAGCTGGAACGAACGCGCACATCTACAGCGGGGTCGCAGTGAATCAAGCGAGCGGGCGTGTATACGTGACAGACGGCTCCAAAGAAACCGTCTGGGTGTTCGGGCCCCCCAGCGCGCCTGTAGTCGACAGGGAGTTCACCGCCGAAGTCGGCGTCTCTGAAGTGAAGCTCGGGGCGCTCGTCAACCCCGGCGGCATCGCCGCGAGCTACCGCTTCGAATACGGCACGACGACTGCATACGGAAACACGACGCCCGCGCCGGAAGGCAGCGTTGGGGAAGGCATCACCGCGCGCGCCGTGTGGGCGTCCGCAAGCGGCCTCGCGCCCGGGACCACCTACCACTACCGCGTCGTGGTGACCAGCGAACTGGGAACGGCCTACGGCCTCGACCAGACCTTCACCACGCTGACCGCCGAACAGGCGGCGTGTCCCAACGAACAGATGCGCGGCGGCTTCTCCGGGAAGTTGCCCGACTGTCGCGCCTACGAGCTCGTGACGCCGCCGGTCGAGAGCTCGTCCCAGTTCGATGCTGCGCCGCAATGGGCGTTCTTCGAGCGCGGTCGCCGCAGACGGCGAAGCGCTCGCGCTCCACATCCAGGAACCGCGGCCGGGCGCGCCCACGGCCGGCGAACACTACGTGGCGGCGCGTGGCGCAGGCGGCTGGATCGCGGAAGACATCATGCCGCTCGAATCCTATGACGGGGTGACCTGCGCGATCTACCAATACGTGTACGCCTACTCGGAACAGTTCTCCAAGGACGTGATGCAAGTTGGCGGAGGGTCACGCGCCGGCGCGTCCGAAAATGGAAGGAAGGGTGAAACCCCGGAATCGTGCAACCCCGAAGGCAGTCAGGTCGTGAGCGGCGAACCGGTGGGCTACGAAAACCTGCTGGTGCGCGACAACGCGACCGGCGCCTACCGGCTTGTCAACGTCACGCCGCCGGGCGTGACGCCGGCCGACGCGCACTTCCAGGCCGCCTCCGCGGACCTCGGCCACGTGATCTTCACGGAGACCTCGCCCCTGGCCGAAGGCGCGCGGTACGGCGTCGAAAACCTGTATGAATGGGAGGAAGGCGCGCTGCGGCTGGTGAGCGTGCTGCCGGACGGCACGGCGGTCCCCGGATCGCTTGCGGCAAAAGCGCTTACGCTCGAACACGAAAGTGTGGTCTCTAGCGACGGCTCGCACGTCCTCTTCACCTACGGCGGCGCCCTCTACGACCGCATCGACGGGCAGCGCACCGTCAAGGTCGACGAAAAGCAGGGTGGATCAGGCCCCGGCGGTGGCGGCACCTTCGAGGCCGCCACCGCCGACGGTTCGAAGGTCTTCTTCCTCGACGAAAGCAAGCTCACGGCCGACTCGACCGCGGAAGCGGGCGAACCTGACCTGTATGAGTGCGCGCTGCCTGAAGGCGCGAGCAAATGCGAATTGACCGACCTCACGGTCGCTGCGGCGGGCAAACACGCCGACGTGCTCAAGGTCGCGCCGCTCGGCGGCCATGACAGCTCCTACGTCTACTTCGTCGCCGAAGGCGTGCTGGCGTCCAACACGAGGGAGATCACGAACAGCGAAGGCAAGACCGTCGTCGAAGGCGCGGAACCCGGGAAGGAAAACCTGTATCTGTGGAACGGTGAAAAGACGAAGTTCATCGCCACCGGCGGCCTCGCCGGCTTCGGGTCCAGCGGTTGGCAGACCTCGCCCGACGGCAACTGGCTTTCGTTCCTATCGAAGAAGAGCTTGACCGGTTATGACAACGTCGAACCGAACAGCCAATCCGCCAGCGAGCTCTTCCTGTACAGCGCCGCCGCAGGGCAGCTCGTCTGCGCCTCGTGCGACCCCACGGGCGAACCTCCTGTCGCAGAAGGCGGCATTCCGTACATAGGAGGCGGCCTCGGGCAGTACCCGGATGACGCCGAAGAAATCCGCGGAGTCTTCCGGACGTGGCACCTGGTCACGGATGCCGGCCGCGTGTTCTTCGAAACGACGGAAGGGCTCGTGCCCTTCGATACGAACGGCAAGCGCGACGTCTACGAGTACGAGGGCGACCAGTCGTCGTTGATCTCGAGCGGCACGAGCTCCATCGAATCGAACCTCGAGGGCGCGAGCGAAAGCGGCGATGACGTGTTCTTCAGGTCGAGCCAGGCGCTCGTGCCGCAGGACACCCGGGAAGGAATGTACGTCATCTACGACGCGCGCGTCGCGGGTGGCTTCCCGGCGCCTGCCTCGCCGCCGGCGTGCACGACCGCCGACGCCTGCCGCGCGCCGGTCCCGCCACAGCCCTCAATCTACGGGGCGCCGGCGAGCCAGACGTTCTCCGGCGTCGGGAACCTCACCCCGTCCGAAGCCAAGCCGAAAGCGACGCCCAGGGCGAAGCCCGTGAAGTGCAAGGGTGACGGGTCCCGGAGGGGTGAGAAGAAAGGCAAGTGTGTGAAAAAGACCGCGAAGAAGGCCAAGAAGTCCGCCCACGCCAACAGGAGGGGTAAGTGATGACGCGCTCCAGGAGATTCCCAACAGCACTCTCGCTCGTGGCCGCTGTGATCGTGGCGCTGGGAGCGGGCGCGTCCCCGGCGCTCGCCGGCGAAGCGCACCCGAAGGTGGGCGAATTCGGCTCCTTCTCGAACCCTAACGGGATCGCGGTGGAAGAATCCACCGGCGACGTGTACGTCGCCGACATCGGCACCGACACGGTCTACAAGTTCGATGCGAACGGTACCCCGGTCAACTTCAACTTCCCCGTGGGCTCCAAGGAAGCACCCGGGAACACACTCAAGGGAGCTGACACGCCGGCCGAATCGTTCTCATTCCCCTCGGTGTACGGCAGCCCCGCGGCGGTCGCGGTCGATAACGCTTGCATAGCACACACCCCGGCGCTCACCGGCAAGGCCTGTGAAGAATTCGACCCCTCGGCCGGCGATCTGTACGTGATGGACGGGGGCCACGGCGTGATCGACAAGTTCAGCCCCGAAGGCAAATACCTGAGCCAGATCGGCGGCTTCACGCCATCCACTGGCTCCGCCGAAGGCGAACTGCTGGGGCTGGGCGTCGACGGGAGCGGCACCGTGCACGTCTACCCCAGGAGGCAAAATACAGAGGAGCCGCTGATCGAGGAGTTCGACAGCGAGGCCACGAATCGTCTCATAGCTACTTCCCGCGGAAAAAGTAGGGTGTTTGGGGGGCTGGTTCCGTCCGGTCTGATCGCCAGAATGTCCTGTAAATGAGCGGGTTTCTGTAAGCGTTCAGTCCCTCGAGGTGTTTAGCCGAGTAGCGGTGCCGGATCCCCACGCGCGCTGGCGCTGAGCAGCTCGACGAGGTAGGCGTGCAGGCTGCGGCGTTGCAGGCGACAAGTGATCGATGCCGAGAGCAGCCGAGCGATGCGTCGCTCGCCTTCTTCGGATTGGCTGCCGAGGGAGAGCTTGCGGTAGATGACGGCTCCGCGCAGGGAGCGCTCGGCGTGGTTGTTGGTCGGCGCTACGCCCGGGATGGCGGCGAACGTCCATAGTGACGGCCAGAGCTTCAGCAGGTTGCGCGCCATGCCGCGGCAATACTTGTTGCGCGGTGACTTGCCTGAGAAGCGCCGCAGGGCGGGCTTCAGCTCGCGCCTGAGAATGGTGGCCTGACGTTTGAGCTCGCGTCGCTCGCCAGTGTGCTGAAAGACCTCCCATGCCCAGAACAGCCGCTCACAGACGTGCAGGCCCAGCTCACCGAACTCTTTCTCCAGGGCGAGACCTTCGGCGTGCGCGGTGAAGTCCCGTCGCAGGTGTGCCCAGCAGATCTGCCGTCGCGAGAGGGGCAGATGGCTATAGGCCCACCAGCGGTCTGAGGTGACGATCGCCTTGGTGTCGGCGAGCAGGGCCTTGGCGTGATCCTCGTGGCGATCGGGCGCGATCTGGAAATAGGCGTGCTCGCCGGTGAACGCGCCCCAGAGGGCACGCTGGGATCCGCGCAGGCGCCAGCCGGTCTCATCCATGTTCAGATGTCTGCTTGAGCGCACGGCCTCCAGCAGATCCTGGTGGGGCTGGGCGAGCGCGTCCCCGACACGGGAGAGCACCTTCTCGACGGTGCCCGTTGAGAGGCGAGCTTGAAAGAGCTCTTCGCCGAGCTCGACGGCGTCCCGGCGCGAGAGACGGTTGCGAACCGAGAGCGTCGCGATCGCCGCTTGCAGCCGGGGCCCGAGATGACTGCCGGCGAGCTCGGGTGGAAGCTCGCCGCTGACGCGCGCACCGCAGCCGGGGCAGCGCACGCGCTGGCAGCGATGCTCGCTGACTTTGACTGCGATCACGGGCAGCTCTTCGACCTGGTGGCGCGCGGGCTCACCCATAGGGATCAGCTCGGCCTGCCCAAACACGTGACCGCAGTCGCAGCTCGCTGGCCAGTGGTCGATCAGCTCGTCAATCGCCCATGCCGGCAGCAGCGGTCGCCCGTGACCCTCATGACCTGGTTGGGCGCCAGCCCTGCGCCCTGAGCGATCCTTGCCGCGCCCGGGCTCACGCCGCGACAGGTCTGAGCTCGGTGGCCGCGAAGAGTTCCCGGAGTTCTTGGCCAACTGGCGCTCGAGCTTCTCCACCCGCGCCTCGAGCTGCACGATCCGGCGATCCATCGCCAGCAGCACCTCAACTACAGCCTCACGCCCCGCGTCATAAACCGCCTGCGCCTCGGTGCGCTCCACGTCCAGTGATTCGACACCGCGGGGTTATATCCCCCAACCAACTGAACGCTTACGGGTTTCTGGTCGAAAGGGGTCGGTATGTTGAGGTTGTCTGCGGGGCAGGCGGAGTGTTTGTGGGACGAGGCGTTGCCGGTCGAGGTCAGGGAGTTGCCGCGGGATCTGGCGGCGCTGGATCTGCTGCTCTCAGACCCTGGGTTGCTTGGCCCGATCGCGGAGCGTTTCCGGCTGGAGGTGTCGGAATCGTCTCGGGCGGTGTTGACGGATGGTCGCCCGACGATCGCGATGGAGACGTTCATTCGCTTGATGGTGCTCAAGACGCGCTACCGGTGGGGGTATCGGACGCTTGTGGCGGAGGTCTCGGACTCGATTCATTTGCGGCGGTTCTGCCGGATTTCGTTGAGCGAGCGGGTGCCGGACGAGTCGACGGTCCGCAAGCTGACCAGGCGACTGGGCTCAGAGACGGTGTCGGAGTTGACGCGCACGTTGATCGCGAGCGCGACGCGGGAGAAGCGCTTTCGTGCTCGTGCGGTGAGGGTCGACTCGACCGTGATCGAGGCGGACGTGAAGTATCCAACCGATGCGGGGTTGGCCGCGCATGGGGCCAGGGCGCTGGCGCGGGAGGGTCGCAAGCTGGCGCAGCGGATCGGCGAGAACAAGCGGCGGGTGCGGGATCGCTCGCGAGCGATGGGCCGCCGGCTGCGGGGGATCACGCGCACGATCCGTCGGCGCTCAGGGGAGGCGAAGGCCGAGGTGCTCAAGCTCACAGCACAGACCGGCGAGCTGTTGCGGCGCTCGGTGCGCGAGGCCAGACGGCTGGCGAAGCTCGCGCGCTCCAAGGCGCGTGGCCGGGGCGCGAAGGGCAAGCTGAAAGCGGCGGCCAAACTCGAGCAGCTCGCGGATCGTTGCGAGAAGGTCGCCTCGCAGATCACGAAGCGGGTGAAGGGCGAACCAATCCGCGAGCGGATCGTGTCGCTGTCAGACCCGGATGCCCGCCCGATCATCAAGGGCAAGCTGGGCAAGCCAACCGAGTTCGGCTATGTGACCCAGCTCGCGGAGGTGACCGAGAACACCAAACGCGGCGCACGCGGGCTGATCCTGCCGGCATCGACCGCGCCAGGCAACCCGACCGAGAACACGCTACTCCCGGACACAGTCGCCGAGCTCAAACGGCTTCAGATCTCCCCGCGCGAACTCGCACTCGACGGCGGGTTCATGCCCGGCCCGACGAACGAGGCGCTCGAAGATCTCACACCAGAGCGAGTCTTCATCTCCGGTCGCCAAGAACACGGCTCCAAACGCACCAACCGCCGGCTACAGCGCTACCGCACCGGGAAAGAGGGCCGGATCAGCCACCTCAAGCGCCGCTACGGGATGGGCCGTAGCCGCCTGAAGGGCGAAGAAGGCCAGCAGATCTGGACCGAGTGGGGAATCCTCGCCTATAACGCCGACACACTCGCCGTCCGAGCCCGGTGAAACACTCCACACGCTCCTGACCAGAGCACCACTCATTCACGAACGGCCGCGCCCTCAACAAGCGCGGCCGTTCGTCATCTCAGAGACTTTTTCCGCGGGAAGTAGCTAGCCAGCAATGGGAATCATGGAACGCGGGTCCTGGTGTCGGCCTGTCCAACTCGCCCCTGGCCCACGGCTTCGCCGTCTCCGCCACGGGCGATGACTACCCCGTGTACGAACCGTCGTGCTCGTGTACGGTCAAGTTCGGGCAGCAGCTCTCCGCGCTCGGCCGCGTGGACAGCGAAGGAGCGGGCGACGTCGCGGTGGCCGTCGACCCCGCGACCGGCCACCTCTACGCGGACGATCAGTCCTCCGTGGCCGAGTGGGACACCGGCGCGATGAACCGCAACAGCAACCAAAATATCAACAACTACTCCGCCGGCACGCTCGTCGCGCGCTTCGGCTCGCTCGAACTTTCGGGGACTTCGGGCCAGGGCGGGATCGCCGTCGACGGCGCGAGCGGCCAGATCTACGTCTCAAACCCTGTAAACGGCAAGGTCTACGTCTTCGGCAGCGACGCCCCGGCCCTGACAGCCGCCGAGCCGACGGGCGTGACCGAGGAAGCCGCAAGTCTGAGCGGCACGGTCGATCCGCGCGGCGCCGCTGTCAGCGAATGTGAGTTCGAGTACGGCCTCACCAACGAATTCGGCGACGGCCCCTACGACCACAGCGTGCCCTGCAAGCAGACACCGGCCGAGATCGGAGCGGGAAGCAGCCCGGTGACGGTCTCCGCGCAGCTCGAAGGCCTCGAACCCGGCGAACTCTACCATTACCGCCTGATCGCGATCAACGCCAACGGTGCGGGGCAGGGCAGCGGTCTGCTCCCGACGCACGGCGTCGGCTTCGGCATCAAGAGCCTTGAAGTCAGCTTCCTAAACGAAGACGGCACGCCCGACACGCAGGCGGGCTCGCACCCGTTCAACTTCGTCGACAACTTCACGATGAACTCGCACTTCAAGCGCATGGAATCGAACGCTGATTCACCGTACATTCGCCTGCCCGACGGCGTCTTGCGGGATGTCACGGTCGACCTGCCCCCCGGCTTCGTCGGCGACCCCAATGCGACCGCCAAGAAGTGCACCGGCAAGGAACTACGTGAAGGAGAAGAAGAACTACGTGAAGGTGGTAAAAGCGGATGTCCACTCGAATCGCATGTGGGTTTGCTGACCCTGAAGTGGTCAGAAGCACAGACTCGTACATCGGGCTTGACGGAGTACGTCCACGCTATGGTGCCCGTACGCGGCGTGGCTTTGCAGCTCGGCGCCGATTTCTTCGAACCCCTGCTGTATATCAACAACGGGGTGCTCGCCGGCGGAGACTACCCCGTGCAGGCGACGGTGACGGATGCTCCGGGGTCAGCACCCGTCATCAGTAGCAGCCTGTTGATGCCCGGCGTGGTAACCCCCTGCGTGCAGGTGTCGCCGGGATCCGGCAAGTACCAAAATAACAACTGCAAGGAAACCGCGGGAACCACATCAATCGAAAGCGGTGATTGGGAAAAGGAACCGAGCCGCAGCAAACCGTTCCTGACGATGCCGACTGGCTGCCACGGCCCCCTGCGCTCGACGATGAAGGCCGACTCGTGGGAAGAACCGGGCAACTGGGTGAAGGTGAGCTCGGTCACGCACAACGCCGCAGGCTCGCCTGTGTCGCTGACGGGTTGCTCGAAGCTAAGGTTCCCGGCGGAAATCAGCGTCGCGCCGGACGGCAGCAACGCCAGCACGTCCTCGGGGCTGACGGTTGGTGTTCATGTTCCGCAGACCGCCGCGCTGAACCCCAACGGCCTGGCGGAGTCGGCGCTGCGCGACACGACGGTGACGCTCCCCGAAGGGGTTGCGATCAACCCGTCGGGTGGCGGTGGCCTTGAAGCGTGCTCGTCTGACGCCGGCGCGTTGCCGGAAGGCGCGCTCGGTAGCCCCGGTGATCAGATTGGCTATAAGGGCCTGGAAGAACTGAACAAGGAATATGATCCGGGTGTGAAGTGGAACACGTTCACGCCGGAACTGGCGAGCCTGCTTGCGCCGGGGACCAACTTCTGCCCGAATGGTTCGAAGATCGGGACGGTGAAGATCAAGACGCCGCTGCTCGAACACGAATTGGAAGGCGCGGTGTATTTGGCGGCGCAGGACAACAACCCGTTCGGGAGCCTCGTGGCGATGTACATCGTCGCCGAAGACCCCTACTCCGGCACCATCATCAAGCTCGCGGGCGAAGTGTCACTGAACCCGCAGACGGGACAGATCGTCACGACGTTCAAGAACACCCCCGACGTACCGTTTGAAAACCTCGAACTGCACTTCTTCGGCGGCGAACGCGCGCCGTTGGCGACGCCGTCGCGGTGCGGGACGTATACGACGACCGCGGTCTTCACGCCATGGGACGGGAATGGTCCCGTGACCTCCGAATCGTCGTTCGTGATCGATCATGGTCCGAATGGTTCTTCGTGTCCGGGTGCGACCCTGCCGTTCAACCCGACTGTGAACGCGGGCGCGACCAATATCCAGGCGGGCGCGTTCTCGCCGTTGACGGTGACGGTGAACCGCAAAGACGGCGAACAGAACCTTAAGTCCCTGGAAGCGAAACTACCGCCCGGCCTGTCCGGTGTGCTGACGGGCGTCGAACTGTGCCCCGAACCGCAAGCCAACGAAGGGTTGTGCGGGGAAAACAGCAAGGTCGGCGAAGCGACGATCGGTGTCGGTGTCGGCAACGATCCGTTCACGGTCACCGGCGGGAAGTTCTATCTCACCGGCCCTTACAACGGCACTGGTGGCTGCGCTGTCGGTGAAGCGGGGTGCGCGCCGTTCGGTCTGACGTTTGAGGTGCCCGCGAAGGCCGGCCCGTTCGATCTGGCGAACACGAAGAACAACCATCCCACGTGTGATTGTGTGGTCGTCAGGGGCAAGATCGAACTGAACCCACAGACTTCCGCGATCACGATCACCTCGAACCCGCCGGGGTCACCGGACTCGATCCCGACGAGCATCGAAGGGATCCCCCTGGAAATCCAGCACGTCAACGCCACGACCACGCGCGGGGACTTCCAGTTCAACCCGACGAACTGCTCGAAAATGACGCTCACCGGCACAGTGCAGTTGAACGAAGGCGGCACGAGCACGATCACCACGCCGTTCCAGGTCACCAACTGCGCGGCGCTGAAGTTCGAACCGAAATTCAGCGTGTCGACGTCCGCTAAAACGAGCCGGACGCAGGGGGCGAGTCTGAGCGCGAAGCTAGCCTATCCGAGCGTGCCGCAGGGCACCGACGCGGACATCGCGAAGGTCAAAGTCGAACTCCCCAAGCAGCTCCCGAGCCGTTTGACGACGTTGCAGAAGGCGTGCACCGCCGCGCAGTTCGAAGCAGACCCGGCGGCGTGCCCCGCGGCGTCGAAGATCGGCTACGCGGTCGTGCACACCCCGTTGATCCCGGTACCGTTGACGGGCCCCGCGATCTTCGTCAGCCACGGCGGCGAAGCGTTCCCGTCGCTGACGCTGGTGCTGCAGGGCTACGGTCTCACGATCGACCTGGTCGGTACCACCGACATCAAGAAGGGGGTCACCTCGACGACGTTCAAGACGGTCCCCGACCAGCCGTTCTCGAGCTTCGAACTGACGCTCCCCGAGGGCCCCTACTCCGCGCTCACGGCCCCCGGGAACCTCTGCACCGCCAAGAGCCTCACGATGCCAACCGAATTCATCGCGCAGAACGGCGCCGAGCTCACGCAGAGCACCAAGATCGCGGTCACCGGCTGCCCCAAGCACAAGAAGACCACCCACAAGAAGAAGAGGCATCAGAAATCAAAATCTAATAAAAAGAAATAGGAGCCGGTCAGCCGGGGCAGGCGATCCAGCGGTACATCAGCCGGTCCTGCTCCGCCTCAGGGGAGTGTCCGAGGATCTGTGTAGGCACGAGCGAAAGAGATCGCTATGCCTACTACTACGCAGGATCACATGGAGTCGCAGGAGCTGGTGTTTCCCGCGGTCGGTACCGTGGAGTGCAGGGAGCCCGGAGGGCGAGCGCAGCGGACCGGTACCGACCGCGGCGCGTCCGCCGCGGGGGCCCCGGCCGCGGGCCGGGGGCGGGAACTCTCTCTGGAGCTGGTCGATGAGGCCGTCGAGCGTGCCGGTGGCCGCCGCCGTCTGCGGCAAGCTCTGGGGATGCCGTCGGAGCGGATCAGCGATGAGCTGGTCGATGAGCTGCTCGCTGGCGCGAGTACCGAGGAGGAGATCGCTGGGCCCGGCGGGCTGCTGGCGCAGCTGACCAAGCGGCTGGTGGAGCGGGCGATGGAGGTCGAGCTGACCGACCATGTGGGCTACGAGCCGCACTGCGAGCCGCCCGGCGGCGCGGAGAACCAGCGCAACGGCACGACTCCGAAGACGCTGATCACCGAGCATGGGAAGGTCGAGCTCGACGCTCCCCGCGATCGGGACGGGAGCTTTGAGCCGAAGATCGTGCGCAAGCGTCAGCGCCGGTTCGTCGGGTTCGACGAGAAGATCCTCGCGCTCTACAGCCGCGGGATGTCGGTGCGCGACATTGAGGCGCACCTGGCCGAGATCTACGGCGTGAGGGTTGGCCGTGACCTGATCAGCCGCGTGACCGACGCGGTTATGGACGACGTGCGTGACTGGGCCAAGCGGCCGCTGGAGGACATCTACCCGATCGTGTTCCTGGACTGCATGGTGCTGAAGATCCGCGAGGGCGGCACGGTGCAGCGCCGCGCGCTCTACCTCGCCTTGGGCGTCACGCTCGACGGGGACCGTGACGTGCTGGGCATGTGGTTCCAGGAGACCGAGGGCGCGAAGTTCTGGATGCAGGTCCTCAACGATCTGAAGACCCGCGGCGTGCAGGACATCCTGATCGCGTGTGTCGACGGGCTCAAGGGGTTCCCAGAGGCGATCGAGGCGATCTTCCCCAAGACGACCGTCCAAACATGCATCGTTCACCTCATCAGGGCGAGCCTGCGCTACGTGCCACGCCGCGATCGCGAGCAGGTCGCCCGCGCCCTGAAGCCGATCTACACCGCCAAGGACGCCGACCAGGCGCAAGCCGAGCTCGAGGCCTTCGACGAGAAGTGGGGCAAACGGTTCCCGGTGATCACCCAAACCTGGCTGAACGCCTGGGAGCACGTGACACCGTTCCTCGCGTTCCCCGACGAGGTCCGCCGCGTGATCTACACGACGAACGCGATCGAGGCGCTCAACCGCCAGCTGCGCAAGGCGATCAAGACCAAGGGCAGCTTCCCGACCGAGGACGCCGCGCGCAAGCTCGTCTACCTCGCTCTGCAAAACGCCGTCCCACAATGGACAAAAACCCGCAACTGGACAGCCGCACTGCTCGCATTCAAGATCCACTTCGGCGACCGCGTCCCCGACACTGCAAACTAACCATCACTAGTTGACACGCACGGAGTCACTGTTACAATTAACCAAGAACCCAGCCTACACAGTTAATCTGACGCCCTCCGCCTCAGCTCAGCTCGATGAGTCCGAGCAGTTCGCAGGCCCTGCGAGCGTTGATCGCCGGGGGTTGCAGGTCGATGTGGTCGAGTAGGTCCTTGTCGCCGGTGACGATGAACTCGGCTTTGGCGGTGCGAGCGAGGGCGATGAGGTAGTCGTCGTCGGGGTCGCGCAGGATTGCGTCGATCTCGGCTGGGTCCGCCAGCATGGTGCAGGCGTCGGCGATGCCCGTGAGGATGTCCTCGACGGTCTTCTCGCCGATGCGGTCCACGAAGTAAGGCTTGTGCAGGGTGTCGGTGATCTCGCCCAGCAGCTCGGGGCAGATGATCGCCTCAAAACGCATCTCCTCGAGCTCGCTGAAGAGCAGGCACGGCGGGCTGTCGCCGTATGGGTCGATGCTTCCTGACACCAGTGTGTTGGCGTCGATGACGACGCGATTCAACTCTGTGCCTGCCGTGCCGCCGCTCGCTCGCGGCGTACTTCGCGTACGGCTTTGGCGGCTTCGCGCTCGATCTCCTCGGAGGAGACACCGGCGAAGCGCTCTCGCGCGCGGGCTCTCGCCTCGCGCCCCAACTGGATGCGGGCAAGACCCTCGACCAGCTCGCGGTCGCTCTGGTTGGGGCGGCGCTTGCGCAGCCTCTCCAGCAGCTTGCGATCTATCTCCACGGTCGCGGTATCTGGTGGGCTCACGGCAGGGATTGTAGTGCCTCGGGCACCTCTGAAAAGGCTCGAGGCCGTTACCCTCCCCGCCAATGCGCGCGATCCAGATCAGCGAGTTCGGCGGCCCGGAGGTGCTGAAGCCGGTTGAGCTGCCAAGGCCCGAGCCCGCCGACGGGGAGGTGCTGATCCGCGTCACAAAGGCGGGTATCAACTTCGCGGACACGCACACGCGCACCAACTCGTACGTACGCAAGGCGACGCTGCCGCTGGTGCCGGGCGCGGAGGTGGCGGGCGTGCGCGAGGACACGGGCGAGCGCGTGGTGGCGCTGACCGGCAGCGGCGGCTACGCCGAGTACGCCGTCGCGCCCGCCGCGCACGTGTTTGCGATCCCCGAGGGCGTCGAGGACGGCACCGCGCTGGCGCTGCTCGTGCAGGGCACCACCGCGTGGCACATGTACCGCACCGCGGCGCACGTGGGCGCGCGCGGAGATGGTGGGGGCGACGAACGAGACGCAAGGTCGGCGGGACCCGGCGAAACGGTCGTGGTGCACGCGGCCGCCGGCGGCGTGGGCTCGCTCGCGGTGCAGCTCGGCCACCCGCTCGGCGCAAGCCGTGTGATCGCGACCGCGTCGAGCGAGGAGAAGCGCGCGCTGGCGACGCGGCTGGGCGCGGATGCGGCGATAGACCCCGCGCCGGAGGGACTCGCCGAGCGGCTGTGCGAGGCGAACGGGGGCAGGCCGGTGGACGTGGTGTTCGAGATGGCGGGGGGCGAGGTGTTCGACGCCTCCTACCAGGCGCTCGCGCCGTTCGGGCGGATCGTGGTGTGCGGGATCGCCTCCCAGCAACCCAACGAGATCAGGAGCGGCTCGCTGCTGCGCCATTCGCGCGCGGTGGTGGGCTTCTACATCTTCCATTGCCTGGAGAGGCCAGGCATGTTCGAGCAGGCGCTGGACGACCTATTTGCGCGCGTGGCGCCGAACGCCGCCGGCCCGCGGCTGGAGGTCGTGGTCGGACACACTTACCCCCTGGAGCAGGCGCCGCGGGCGCACATCGACCTGCGCGAGCGGCGCACCACGGGCAAGCTGCTGCTCGACCCCACGGCGTGAGATCGCGCTCCCCGGCGGCCCCGCCGCGCCGGCATCCGCGCCCAACGGCCCACAACCCGTAAGCTCCCCAGCGTCATGGCCAAGACATTCGCAGAGCTC
The DNA here is from genome assembly GCA_963814085.1 of uncultured Solirubrobacterales bacterium. Taxonomy (GTDB): domain Bacteria; phylum Actinomycetota; class Thermoleophilia; order Solirubrobacterales; family Solirubrobacteraceae; genus Palsa-744. Next base: position 882,624 of record CAWFBP010000003.1, read on the forward strand.
GGGCTGACCGAGCGCACGCTCGGGGCGTTGCGCGCGGTCGGCTACGAGTCGCCCAGCCCGATCCAGGAGCAGGCGATCCCGTCGCTGCTGGAAGGGCGCGACGTGATCGGCCAGGCGCAGACCGGCACCGGCAAGACGGCGGCGTTCGGGCTGCCGATCATGGAGTACATCGACCCGGAGCTGGGAGAGGTGCAGGCGCTGGTGATGACCCCCACCCGCGAGCTGTGCATCCAGGTGACGCAGGCGCTGCGCGCGTACGGCGCCCACGCGGGCGTCGACGTGGTGGCAGTGTTCGGCGGCGCGCCGATCCGCACGCAGCAGGCGCAGCTGCGCTCCGGCGGGCACGTGGTGGTCGGCACGGTCGGCCGGGTGCTCGACCTGATCAGCCGCCACTCGCTGGTGCTGCACGACTGCCGCTTCGTGGTGCTCGACGAGGCCGACGAGATGCTCGACCTCGGTTTCCTGGAGGACGTGGAGCGGATCCTCTCGATGACCCCGAGCGGCCGCCAGACGGCGCTGTTCAGCGCGACGATGCCCCCTCCGATCCGCAAACTGGCGGACGGGTACCTGTACGACCCGGTGCTGGTGAAGGTCGAGGCGGCGACGCTGACGATCGACACGGTGGCGCAGTTCCAGCTCCCGGTGGATGCCAAGCAGAAGGCCGAGAAGCTGGTGGAGGTGCTGAGCGCGGAGCGGCCCGACCAGGCGATCGTGTTCGTGCGCACGAAGGTGCGCTGCGACCAGCTGTTTCGCACGCTGCGCGACCGCGGCATGAACGTCAGGGCGCTGCACGGCGACATGACACAGGGCTCGCGCGACGGGGTGATGCTGGCGTTCAAGGGCGGCAGGGTGCCGATCCTCGTGGCGACCGACGTGGCGGCGAGGGGCCTCGACATCTCGACGGTGACGCACGTGATCAACTACGACGTGCCGACCTCGCCCGACACCTACGTGCACCGCATCGGGCGCACCGGCAGAGTGGGCCGCTCGGGCCGGGCGATCACGTTCGTGGAGACCCGCCAGAAGCGCGAGCTGGAGGCGATCGAGAAGCACATCGGCACCTCGATCACCCCGTGGGAGCCGGACGCCAAGGCGCCGCCCACGCCGGTAAAGGAGCGCCCGCGCCGGCACTCCAAGCCGCACATCTCGCGCGACGGCTCAGAGCCGCACACGAAGCTGCTGCTGGCGGGCGGCCGCGCGGGTGGGGTGCAGGTGGCGGACATCGTCGGCGCCGTCACCTCCGCGACGGGCCTCGACGGGGAGGCGGTGCGCGACGTGCTGGTGCTCGACCGCTTCTCGTTCCTCTCGGTGCCGGCCGCGGAGGCCGACCGCGTGATCGAGGCGCTGCGCGAGCGCCGTGTGCGGGGCCACCCCGTGCGCCTGGAACGGGTGGCGTAGCAGCGCCGGCCGTGCCGCGCGGCTCGCGGGCCGTCTCGCTATCGTGCGCGGCTTCACCCCCCGAACGCCAGGAGGAGACCGCATGTCCACCGCAACGATGCAAACCACCGAGGGCACGATCACCTTCGAGCTGTTCGACGAGGATGCCCCGAAAACGGTCGAGAACTTCCGCAAGCTCGCCTCCGAGGGCTTCTACGACGGCCTCAACTTCCACCGGATCATCAAGGAGTTCATGATCCAGGGCGGCTGCCCGCAGGGCACCGGCACCGGCGGGCCGGGGTACACCTTCGAGGATGAGATCAACCCCCACAAGATCGTGCGCGGCGCGCTGGCGATGGCGAATGCCGGCCCCAACACCAACGGCTCGCAGTTCTTCATCGTGACCGCGAAGAAGGCGTCGTGGCTGGACGGCAAGCACACCGTGTTCGGCGAGGTGACCGACGGCATGGACGTGGTGGACCGCCTCGAGGGCGTCGCCACCGACGGCTCCGACCGCCCGGTCGAGCCGGTCGGCATCGCCTCGATCGAGCTGTCGTAGTAGGCCGCCCCGCGCGAGCGCGGGGCGGGACCCCGCCGCATGCGGCGGGGTCGGCAGGGCCGCATGCGGCCCTGCCTGGGACGGCCACATGTGGCCGTCCCTCGCAGCCGCACATGTGCGGCTGCGCCAGATGGCGCATGCGCCATCTGGAACATCATCAGCTTTATAAGCACATTTGCGGCTCCGCCATTTGGCGCATGCGCCCCGGATCCAAAGAAATTGGCTCCGGAGCCAGACACGACCCCGCGTGAGGTGTAGCCTCTCAGTTGAGCGCAAACCAGCATGGGAGGTCCCGCAATGGCGACTGTCGAGGAGCACGCAATCGAGATCCACAACGGCGCGGCGAACGCAGCGGCGGTCGCGGCCCCGGCGGGCATGGAGATCCCCGTCGAAAACCCGGCCACGGGGGAGATCATCACGACCGTCCCCGACCTCGACGCGGCGGCGGTCGCGGAGCTGGCCAAGCGCGGGCGTCTCGCACAGCCCACGTGGGAGGCGTACGGCTTCGAGGGCCGCGGGCGCGTGCTGCGGCGGATGCAGAAGTGGGTGATGGACAACTCCGAGCGGATCATCGACACGATCGTCTCGGAGACCGGCAAGACCTACGAGGACGCGCAGCTGGCGGAGATCTCCTACGGCGGCGCCGCGTTCGGCTTTTGGGCGAAGCACGCCGGGGAGTACCTCGCCGACGAGCGCGTGCGCTCGAGCTCCGTGCTGGTGAAAGGCAAGAAGCTGATCCTGCGCTACCGCCCGCTCGGGCTGATCGGCGTGATCGGCCCCTGGAACTACCCGCTGGTCAACTCCTTCGGCGACTGCATCCCCGCGCTCGCCGCCGGCAACTCGGTGATCCTCAAGCCCTCCGAGGTCACCCCGCTGACCTCGATGCTGCTGGCCGAGGGCTTCGCCGAGTGCGGCGTGCCCGCCGACGTCTTCCAGGTGGCGACCGGGCGCGGCGACACCGGCCGCGCGCTGATCGACGAGGTCGACATGATCATGTTCACCGGCTCCACCCGCACCGGGCGCAAGGTTGCGCAGGCGGCCGCCGAGCGGCTGATCCCCTGCTCGCTGGAGCTGGGCGGCAAGGACCCGATGATCGTGCTCGCCGACGCCGACCTCGAGCGCGCGGCGAACGTGGCCACCTACTACTCGATGCAGAACTCCGGCCAAACCTGCATCTCGATCGAGCGCGCCTACGTGGAGGCGCCGGTGTACGACGAGTTCGTCGCCAAAGTCACCGACAAGGTGCGCGCTTTGCGCCAGGGCCGCCCCGGTGGCGGGCCGGGCACGGTGGAGGTCGGCTCGATGACCTTCCCCCCGCAGGTGGACCTCGTCGAGGACCACGTCAACGACGCGGTTGCGAAGGGCGCGCGGGCGCTCACCGGTGGCCACCGTGGCCAGCAGAACGGCGGCCACTACTTCGAGCCGACCGTGCTGGTGGACGTCGACCACTCGATGAAGATCATGACCGAGGAGACGTTCGGCCCGACGCTGCCGATCATGAGGGTGCGCGACGCCGAGGAGGCGCTGCGCCTCGCCAACGACTCCGAATACGGCCTCGCCGGCTCGGTCTTCTCCAAGGACACCGACAAGGGCGAGAAGCTCGCGCGGCGCGTTGAAGCGGGCGCTGTGTGCGTCAACGACGCGATCATCAACTTCGCGGCGATCGAGTTGCCGATGGGCGGCGTCAAGGCCTCCGGCCTCGGCTCCCGCCACGGCGCGGGCGGGATCCGCAAGTACTGCAACCAGCAGGCGCTCCTCATCACGCCGCGGCTGGCTTTGAAGCGCGAACTGCACTTCTTCCCGTATTCGCGCCGGGGCACCAAGCGGCTTGGCAAAGGGCTGAAGTTGCTGTACGGCAGGGGTAAAAGGGACTAGCCCAGCGGGAGGCCGATTAGTCGATCGAGCCCGGCTCTGCGATCCACACGCTTTCGATCCCGAGCACACGGCAGAGGATGTCGAAGTGGCGGTCATAGTGCAGTACCGCCGCGCCGCGCTCGGCGGCAGCGGCGGCGATCATGTAGTCGGTGGCGGGTAAACGTCGCTCGCCGCGCAGTTCGCGTGAGGCGCCGAGGGCCGCATCGCCCGCGTTGCGTGTCACCGGTGCCTGTGCGAGTCCTTGCAACGCGCGATCGAGGTTGGCGAACTTCTCCTCGTTACGTGCGGTCGCCAGGAGCTCCAATGCGACCACTGGACAGACGGTCAGCAGGCCTGCGTCGCGGGTCGCCGCCCATCTGGCCAGGACCGTGGGATCGGTGCGGCGATTCCACGCGGAGGTGTCGAATACGAGCGGCGTGCCTGAGCCATATGGCTCAGCGGCGTTCTGCATGGAGCCGCTCGGACACCGACCAGTCGTAGCCGTCGTCCTCGCCCGAATCGAGTCGTCGCAGGAACTCGATCGCCTCCCGGCGGCGGTCCTGCTCGGCGCGGATCGCCTCAGCGCCGCGCAGCGCAAGGTCGTGCACGGCTTGTGACCGTGGCTTGGCGCCGCCGAACTCCGCGACCGCGGCGGCCAGCTCGGAGTCGAGCGTGACCTGTATGCGAGGTTTGGTTGCCGGCATGGGAGGAAGTGTATCACGCAGGAGGTACACCAATTTCGGTGCGCGACTGAGCCTCAGGCAACCGTATCCCGGAGCGCGATCCCGAGCAGCCGTTCGAGCTCGGGAATAGTGGTGTCGGCGCTCGTGTGGTGAACGGTGGCCATGCCCAGCTCCTCGGCGGGGACGAGGTTGAAGGGCAGGTCGTCGACGTACACGCACGCCTCGGGCGCCACGCCGGCGCGCTCTGCCCCCAGCTCATACATCCGGCGTGAGGGCTTGCGGATGCCCTCCTCGGCGGAGATCACCACGCCGTCGAACAGCTCCTCGAAAAGGTCGTGGGGGTAGCGGTGCACTCCCCATGAGTTGGACACCAGCGCCGTGCGCAACCCGGCGGCATGCGTCAGGCGCACCGCGTTGACCATCGCCTCGTCGGGCCCCACGCCCGCGAACAAGCCATCCACCAGCCCGTCGGGCTCGACCTCCAGCAGCGCGGCGAACTTCTGCTCGAACGCACGCTCGTCGAGCTTTCCCTTCTCCAGCGCAACCAGCAGCTCGCGTGCCTCGGGGTCGCTTTTGAAGCGGCCCATCAGCTTCTGCGGGTCGATCTCCGCGGCCACGCAGAAGGCGTGGAAGGACGCGAACAGGTTGGTCGTAAGCACGCCGCCCCAGTCGATCAGCAGCGCGGAGCGGGTGGCGCCGTTCCCGCCTTCAAGCGCGCTCCCGCCGCTGAGCGCATCCGCGTCGTCGCCGACGCCCTCGCTGTCGCGCGCGTTGGCCGGCTCACTCACCGCGCGTCACCTCCTCCGCGTGGGCGGCCAGCTGCAGCACGCCCTCGCCGAAGTGCTTCAGGTAGGGGTCGTCGGTGGCGCCGGCGAGCGCGCGCTTGTAGTTGCCCTCCATGAACACCGTCATCTTCCACACCGCCAGCGTCACGTACCAGCGCAGGTCGCTCATCGAGCGGCCGGTTTGCGCTTCGTAGCGGGCGATCAACTCGGCGCGCGTCGGGAAACCCTCGGCCTTCGTCACCGCGCCCAGCGAGTCCCTGATGCCGCCCGGCGGGTCGTCGGCCTGGCCCCACACCATGCACATGTAGCCAAGGTCGGCCAGCGGATCGCCGATCGTCGCCATCTCCCAGTCGAGCACGGCGGTCAGCCGCGCGGGGGCGTCGGTGGCGAACATCGTGTTGCCGAGGCGGTAGTCGCCGTGCACGATCGTGGCCGGGCCGGACTCGGGCAGGTGCTCGGCAAGCCACTGCGCGACGCGTTCGACGGCGGGGATCTCGCGCGTCTTGTTGATCTCCCACAGCCCCCCGAAGCGCCGCAGCTGGCGCTCCAGGTAGCCGGTCGGCTTGCCGAAGTCCTCGAGGCCCGCCGCGCGCCAATCGACCGCGTGGATCTCCACCAGCGCGTCGATCAGCTCCTCGGCGATCCGCCGCCGCTCGGCCGGCGCGTCGAGCGCGGGCGGCAGCGTGAACACGATCGCCTCGCCCTCCACGCGCTCCATCACGTAGAACGGGCATCCGATCGTCGCGGGGTCGTCCTCCACGGCGAGCACGGTGGGCACGCGCGCGGCGGTGTCCTGCAGCGCGCGCAGCAGCCGCGCCTCGCGCAGCACGTCGTGGGCGGAGGGCGGCAGCGGCGGGCGCGGGGGGCGGCGCAGCACCAGCTCGCCGCCGTCGGCGCGGCGGATCAGGTAGGTGACGTTGGAGTGCCCCTCGCCGATCGGGCTCGCCTCCAACTCGCCCGCGCCGAGGCCGTGGGCGTCGAGGAAGGCGCGCAGCGGCTCCAGCACCAGCAGCGGCGGGCGGGCGTTCTCGCGCGCCTGCGCGTGGGTCTGGACGATGTCATCCGGCGCGACTGCTGAACTCATCGCTGGCACGCTATCGGAGCGCGCGCGACTCTTCATCCCCGACCGCAACCTCTCTGCCGCCGCCGTGTCATAGCCTCCATGCCCAAAACCAGAGCCTCCCTCTCCAGCGTCCGCGTCTTCGCACGCGCTCCCCTGATCCTGGCGCTGCTTGTCTGCTCCGCCCTCGCCGGGGCGGCGTTTGGCGCCCCCTCGGCGCTGGCCTCGCGCAACCAGACCGTCTTCTTCGAGGCCGGCAAAGTGCTGATCGAACCGCACAAGCGCGAACACGCCTTCCAGCAGATGGAGCATCTGGGCGTGCACGCGCTGCGGGTGGAGCTCTACTGGTCCTACGTGGCCCCCGCCTCGGGGAGCAACAAGCGCCCGAAGTTCGAAGCCACCAATCCCGCCGCGTACAACTGGTCGCTGTACGACTGGGTGCTGAACAAGGCGAAGGAACTGAAATGGCCGGTGCTACTCACCGTGACCTCGCCGGTGCCGAAGTGGGCGAGCGCCAACCACACCAGTCTCGGCAGCCCCAACGCCAAGGCCTTCGAAGAATTCATGACCGCGGTGGGCAGCCACTACGGCTCGGAGGTGTCGCTGTTCGCGATCTGGAACGAGCCCAACGACATCGCCTCCCTACAGCCGCAGTTCAACGCCTCCGGCCAGCCCGTCTCGCCGCGCACCTACCGCGGCCTGTTCCAGGCCGGCTACGCGGGGCTGCAGGCCGCGGGCATCGCGCACCCGAAGGTGCTGATGGGCGAAACTGCGCCGGTCGGCGCCGACAGCCTCAGCCGCTCGGAAGTCCGCAAATATGGGCTGCTCCACGACGTCGCGCCGCTGGCCTTCCTGCGCGGCGCGCTGTGCCTCAACGCCCACTACAAGAGGGCGGGAGGGTGCGGATCGGTGCCGGCGTACGGCTACTCCACCCACGCCTACACCCAGAAGCAGGGCCCCCTGTGGGTGCCCCCGGAGCACGACGACGTCACGATCGGGACGCTCTCCCGCCTGGAAAACGCGCTCAACCTCGCCGCCCGCGCAGGCGCGATCAGGGCGGGAATCCCGATCTACCTCACCGAGTTCGGGGTGCAGAGCACGCCCAACCGCTACGAGGGCGTGTCGCCCACCAAACAGGCCGAATACGACGCGCTCGCCGAATACATCGCCTGGAAGAACCCGCGCGTGGCGGCCTTCTCGCAGTACCTGCTGCACGACGACCCCACCGGCGGGCCTCCGGGCTCGGGCGTCCACGGCGGCACCGTCGGCTTCCAGACGGGCCTGGAGTACGTCAACGCCAGCCCCAAGCCGCTCTACTCGGCGTGGCCGATCCCGCTGGTCGTCTCCAAAGACGGCCACGGCTTCTCGCTGTGGGGCCTGGTGCGCCCGGCGAGCGGTTCGACCAAGGTGACGATCCTCGTCAAGACCCGCGGCGCGAAGAAGTACCGCGTGCTGAAGACCGCCACCACCGAATCGCTCGGCTACTGGGACTTCGTCTCGAGCGTGGCGGGCGTGTCGTGGAAGGTGCGCTGGACGAGCCTCACGGGCGCGAAGTACGAAGGGCCGGCGATCGGGGCCACGCCAGCTCCGTGAGGTTGCGGTAGGCGCCGCGGCTTGCCGTAAATCCTGATCGTCGCGTTCGGCGGCACGGCATCGTCCTCCTAAAGTTGGGGGGGCGATGCCGGAGTTGCCAGAGGTCGAGATAACCGCCCGCCGGCTCGACGGCGCCCTGCGCGGGGCCAGGATCGAGTCGGCGCTGGCGCCGGGCATCAACGCGCTGCGGAGCTTCGACCCGCCGCTCACTCTGCTGGCGGGCCGCACGATCGCGGGTGTGGGCCGGCGCGGCAAGCACCTGATCGTCGAGATCGACGGGGTGGAGGGTTCCGACGGTGAGGGTGCCGGAGCCAAGTTGGCGCTGCTGATCCACCTGATGTCTGCCGGCCGGCTGCAGCTCTACGACAAGCGCGCCGGCCCGCGCGATCGCACCTCACGCCTGCTCGTGCGGATCGATGATGGTCGGGAGCTGCGCCTGCGCGAGTTCGGCTCCAAGCAGGCGGCGTGGGTGAAGTTGCTGCGCGCCGAGGAGCTCGACCGTGAGGAGGCGCTTGCGACGCTTGGCCCCGAAGCGTGGCCCGACCCGCCGTCGCTGCGCGAGCTGCTCGACGCCCCCCGCCCGCTGCACACGATGCTGCGCGACCAGCGCACGATCGCGGGCATCGGCCGCTCATGGGTCGACGAGATCCTGTGGGAGGCCCGGCTCTCCCCCTACAAGCGCGGCGCCGACCTCACCGAGGAGGAGGCGCGGCGGCTGCGCGACGCGACCGTAGCCATCCTCGCTGCGGCGATCGACCACTACGAGCGCGTGATCGCCCTGCCGATCCCCGACAAGCTGCCGATGCCGCTGCGCATCCACCGCCACGAGGGGGAGCCCTGCCCCCGCTGCGCCACGACGCTGCGCTCGGTGCACTTCGAGGACTACGTGATCGCCTACTGCCCCGCGTGTCAAACCGAGGGTCGGGTGCTCAAGGACCGGCGGCTTTCGCGGCTGTTGAAGTAGACGCCGCGCGATCCGGTCCGGGGGCTTTGACGCAACAGCGCTCGGAGCGGCGGGTGCTGTTGCCGTGCGTGGGCGCGCCTTTGGGCTTGACATCTGCATCGCGAGGCGTTACTGTGCGTTGACAAGCCGGTACTCCCGTTGTGTTGGGGGTCGGGTACATAGGGTCTGGTTGGGGTCATACCGCCTTGTGGTTGACGTCAAGCGCTCGCAGGGTGTTGTTGTGGGAGAGGGTCTGGATCAGAGCGATGAGGGAGTTGTTTGAGCGTGGTTTCTAGAGGGAGATTCATGATGGGGATGTGCGCCTCGGCCCGTCGGGCTGATGCTAGATGCGCCAGCTTGGCGCTGTCGCATCTCTCTCTCTCTCTCTCTCTCTTCGGCTAGCGATCTAGTCGAAGGGACTCCTCGTCGGGCGCATTCGCGCCGCCTTTGCTTTGTCCCCGCGGGGGGTGGGCTCTGGCCGGCTCTGGGTGGGGCCGGGGTTTCACATGCGTGTGTGGGGGGTGGTCGCTGATGGCGGCGCCGGCCCATGGTGGCGCGGGGACGGCGAGGCGTTTGCGTGCGGGCGAGCGTGGGTCGTCGGTGGAGCGGCGTCAGCGTTGGGCGAAGCGGTTGGCGTTGCCGCGGGATACGCCGCGGGTGCGGGTCGAGGAGATTCAGCGCTCGCGGTTGCTGGCGGCGGCGGCTGTGGTGATTGACGAGGATGGTTATGAGCAGGTCTCGGTGCAGCGGATCGCCGAGCGGGCGCGGGTGTCGCGGCGGACCTTCTACGAATTGTTCGACAATCGTGAGGAGTGTCTGGTCGCGCTTTTGGATGAGGCGGCCGAGCGGGTGCAGCGGGAGCTGGTGGCGGCGGGCCTGGGGGGTCTTGCGTGGCGTGAGCGGGTGCGGGGCGGCCTGTGGGTGATTCTCTCGTTCCTGGACGCGGAGCCGGTGCTGGCGCGGATCTGTGTGGTGCAGTCGCTGCACGCTGGGCCTGAGGGGTTGGGGCGCCGTGAGCAGCTGTTGGCACGGTTGGCGGGGGTGCTCGACGAGGGCCGGCGGGAGGGACCGCGTGGGGAGGAGTGCACGCTGGTGACCGCGGAAGGTTTGGTGGGTGGCGCGTTGGGTGTGGTGTATGCGCGGTTGCGTGGTGGTGATCGCCGGCCGTTGACGGGGCTTTTGGATGAGTTGATGGGGATGATCGCGTTGCAGTATCTGGGGGCCAGGGCGGCGCGCCGGGAACAGCGGCGTCCCGCTCCCGCCCCGCGGTCAGCGCCGCTAAGTGGAAAAGCGTCCCTGGGCGCGGAGAAAGACCCCCTGGATGAGGTGGACATGCGTCTCACCTACCGCACGGCGAGGGTGCTGGCGTGCATCGCGGAGCGGCCGGGCGCGAGCAACCGCGGGGTCGCGGAGCGCGCGGGGGTTGCGGACCCGGGGCAGATCTCGAAGCTGCTGGCGCGCCTCGAGCGCCTGGGTCTCGCTGTGAACACCGGCGGGGGGCACCAGAGTGGCGAGCCGAATGAGTGGAAGCTCACGCCGCTGGGGAGCCAGGTTGCGCGGCGGTTGAGCGTCCTCACCATCGACCGGACCAGGGCCGCGTGATGCGTGTCGCGATACACAAACGCAAGTTGGGAGAACGCGTGACCGAACGACCAGTACTCAGTATCGACCATCACCAGGAGGCACAATGACACCCGCAAGTCCCACCAGGCCAGTCGAACGGAACGCGTTGTTCGCGGGCCGGGCTGCTCGTCGTGTGCTGTCGGTCGTGTTTGTGCTCGCGTTGTCGGTGTGTGGGGGCGCGCTGGGTGGCGCCTCGGCGTTCGCGGCCGGGCCAACGCAGTTCGGTGAACCGGGTGAAGGCGCTGGGCAGTTTGAGCGGCCGGTCGGTGTGGCGGTCAGCAGCGACCCGTCGAGCTCGTCTTTTGGGGATGTGTATGTCACCGATCAGTTCATCAATCGCGTTGATCGGTTCAGTGGGTCCGGTGCGTTTCAACTGGCGTGGGGTTGGGGTGTCGCCAACGGCGCGAGTGAAGCGCAGACGTGCGGCCCGGATGCGACCCCGCCGACTCCTACCTGTCAGGGTGCGAAGGAAACAGAAGCGGCGGGCGCGGCTGCTTATCCCGCTGGTGTGGCGGTCGATAACGATCCGTTGAGCCCTTCTGCTGGAGATGTGTATGTCGTTCAGGCCGGAGGTGAGCTTAATCGCGTGGAGAAGTTTGGTCCAGCGGGAGAATCCTTGTTGATGTTTGGTGGTGATGTCAACGAAACGACCGGTGGAGACGTATGTGTCGCGGGCGAAAAATGCAAGCATGGCGTAGACGGGTCCGCTGACGGCCAGTTTGACTTCCATGGCATAGGCGACGTCTATGGGAATTCTATTGCTGTTGGTCCTGGTGGTCGGGTGTATGTGGGTGATAGCACGCCTCGTGTGCAGGTGTTCGAACCGTCGGGGGCATGGAGGGAAACGATCTCGCTGTCGGGGCTGGCGAGTACGGGTTCTGTATCGGCGCTCGCGGTCGATGAAGCCGGCGATGTTTTTGTGAGGTACGGTCCCACCGAACTGGAAGAAAATGGGGTGGGACTCGAAAGTGGAGAAAGTGCCGGTGGGGTGTCTGGTGTGCGGGAGTTCGAACCGGGTGGTGCCGAAAGGGCGATCCAGTTCGATGCGGGCAGCACAACGGTGACCGGGATCGCGTTGGATGGCTCCGGTGATCTGTTCGTAGGCGACTCCAAGGGCGGGTTCCATGTCTTGAAGTACGTCATCGCCACGGGCAAAGCCGTCGCGAGCTTTGGCTCGAAAACGGTGGGGGAACCATACCGTGGCAGCACTCCGATGGCGTTCTCGGAAGCGCTTGGCGATCTCTATGTCTCTGAATTCTCTTATCCCAAGGTAGCTGACCGGGCTGAAGAACACTTCTCCTCCTCAGTGTGGGTGTTGCCTTTGCCGCCGCCCGGTCCCTCGATCGAAGCGGTGTCGGGGACGCATGGTCCGCGGGTTGGCGAAGCGACGCTCGCGGCGAGGGTTGATCCGGAGGGTCACGAAACGGAATATCACTTCGAATACGTCACCGAAGCCGAGTTCAAGCAGGGCGGGTTCGCGGGCACGGGCGTGGTCAGCACGCCGGTTGGTTCGATCGCGGAAAGCATCGAACCCAAACCGCTGAGCGCGCAGATCACGGGGCTCACGCTGAGCACGACCTACCATTACCGGCTGCTCGCGAAGAACGCCGAAGGCGAACCGGTCCCCGTTGAAGGTACGTTTGAAACGCTGCCGGCGGCGGATATCGATAGTGAGTTCGCGACGGATGTGTCCTTGAGCAGCGCGACGATGAACGCGGACGTCAACCCGCTCGGCGCGAGCACGACCTACCGGTTCGAATACGGCACCAGCACGTCCTACGGGCAGATGGTGACGGGGAGCGTCGGCGAAGGCGTCGGCGATGTGCTCGTCAGCTATCACCGTCAGGAACTCTTGCCGGACACGAAGTATCACTATCGGATCGTCGTGCACAACAGCTTCGGGACGATCGAAGGCGCGGATCGCACGTTCACGACGCAGCTCGCGGGTGAAGAGATGACCTTGCCTGACGATCGCGCGTGGGAACTGGTTTCCCCGGCGGCTAAGGGGGGCGCTCTGATCCAGCCCCTGGGGTACGCCACTCTTGTCGTTCAGGCGGCCGCGCATGGCAGTGCGATCGCCTATGAAGCGAGCGCCGCGGTCGGGGAAGATCCTGTGAGCAAGCCCGAGACGAGCGAGGTCCTGTCGGTGCGTGGTGCGGACGGCTGGCGCTCGGAGGACATCTCGAGACCGATCGACCTTCCCACCGAAGGGACTCCCGCGGAGTCCACGGAAGAAGTGGGCGCCAGTGGCTATCAGCTGCTTTCCTCGGAATTGTCGCTGGCGGCGGTTGAGCCGGTCGTGGAACATGGTTTGCCGTTGTCGGCTGAAGCGACGGAACGGACGCCCTATCTTCGCAACGATCTGACATGTGAAACACAGCCGGAATCGTGTTACGCGCCGCTCGTCGATCCCCATGACGTTGAACCGTCGAGCATACACTTTGGTGGTAACGGGACGGGTATTGAGGCCGGCTTTGAGGTGCATGTCGTTGGCGGGACCTCCGATCTGAGCCATGTGGTTTTGACCTCACCATCTGCGTTGACCGCCGACGCCTCGTCGGGCACGGAACTGGGAGTCAAAGGCACTGAGGGGTTCGTTCCGGAGCAGAATTTGTATGAGTGGAGCGATGGCCAGTTGCAGGTAGTGAACATCCTCCCGGGCAAGACATCGTCGACACCCGGAGCGTACCTCGGTTATAGGGGCATAGGGGAAGAGGTTGTCGCGCATACCGTGTCCAGCGACGGACGGTTTATCGTGTGGAGTAATGGGGGTGAACATGAGCCAGGAAAAAAATTGTTTGTTCGTGACATGCTTGAGAAGCGGACGGTGGAAATCGGTGGGGGGGGCGCGAATTTTCAAACGATGAGCCGCGATGGTTCGCGTGTCTTCTTCCGTGAAAACGGTGAATTGTATGAACTGAACGTCGAAACCGATACGTCGACGGATCTCACGGCGAATCACGGCGTGGGTGAAGCAAGTGCCGGGGTACGGGATGCGATCCTGGGCTCCAGCGAAGAAGGTTGCGATATCGGCGCAGCGGGTGAATGCGACGTTTATTTTGTGGCGAAGGGTGTGCTGGCCGGGGTCAATATCCAAGGGCATGCGCCGGTTGGGGGGGAAGACAACCTGTACGTGCTGCACGACGGTGCGGGCGATTGGAGCACGATATTCATCGCGACGCTGTCGAGCGAAGACGAACACAGCTGGTATGGAGAGAACTTTACGGAAACAAATGAAAAGACTCCATGTGACTGCTGGGGTGTGGAACGGTCTCGCGTGAGCTCGCGTGTTTCTCCGAATGGGCGTTACGTGACGTTCATGTCCGAGGAGCCGTTGACGGGCTATGACAATATTGATGCGGTCAGTAGTCAGCCCGACGAGGAGGTGTTCCTCTATGACGTGGTCACAAAGCGCCTGGTATGTGTTTCGTGCAATCCGACGGGCGCGCGGCCGGTGGGGGTGCTCGACGGTCACCACGGTCTGCTGGTGGACCCGGGGAGGGCTTGGGCTGCAATGGGTGAAGAAGGCAGCTCTGCTGGTGAGCATTGGTTGGCGGGAATGATCCCCAGCTGGCTTCATGTTTTGCAGGGGGATGAGAACACGCTGGCTTCGTATTATCAGCCGCGTTTCTTGTCGAACGGCGGCCGGTTATTTTTTGATAGTCCCGACGGGCTTGTGCCGCAGGCGACCAATGGTCTGATGAATGTGTACGAGTATGAGCCGGCGGTGGGGGCGGATGGGACCGAATCCTCCGCCGAAGCACCACCGAACGACGGTTGCAGCACAACGTCATCGACGTATAGCGAACGTTCGGCGGGTTGTGTGAGCTTGATCTCGGGGGGTACGTCCGGTAGCGAATCGATGTTCTATGACGCAAGCGAAAGCGGCGATGACGTGTTCTTCATCACGGCGAGCAGGCTCGTGCCGGAAGACGTTGACAGCGCGTATGACGTGTATGACGCGCGTGTGTGTACGAGCGAAGCGCCGTGTCCGACGGTGCCGGTCTCTCCGCCGCTGTGCAATTCGGGCGATTCGTGCAAGGCGGCGCCGTCTCCGCAGCCGGAGATCTTCGGCGCCCCGCCGAGCGCGACGTTCGTCGGCGCCGGGAATCTCGTTCCATCGTCGCCGGTGGTGAAGTCGAAGAGGAAGGCGTCGAAATGTGTCAAGGGCAAGACGCGTAATAAGCACGGTAAGTGCGTCGAGGCAAGGATTAAGCGCAAGGCCAGGAAAGCAAAGCGAGCCAGCAACGACCGGAGGACCAAGTCATGAGGATCCCGATGCTTTCAAACCACGCCTGGCCGGGACGCAGTGGTGCGTTGTCGATCGCTGTGCTGGCGTTTGTGATGCTTGGGTGCTCGGCGTCGGGCGCTTTCGCCGAAACGGGGTGTTCGACGTGTAGGCCGTGGTGGCATGTGAATACGGTCTATGCCCCCGCGCAGAAGGCCGGTGGCGAAGGTACGGTCGAGATCGAAGTCAGCAATCTCGGTGACGCGGCGACGGAAGGGACGTTGGCTGAACATGTCGCGGAGGCCGGGAAGGGTGAAACGAAGGGGTTCATCACCGTCGTCGAGAAGTTGCCCGTGGGTTTGTCGGTGACTGATGCCGAGGAACCTGTGTACGCGGAAGGCGGCAGTAGTAGGAACGAGAGAACCTCATTCCAAAGATCAAAGATGTGCTCGGTCGCGGGACAGACGGTTACGTGTTTGTACGGCATGCCGGTGCGGCCTTATGAACGTATCATCGTCCTGATGAATACAAAGGCGGCGCCTGGCGCGGCGACGGGTATGAATGAAGTGAGCGTGTCCGGTGGCGGCGCGCAACCAGTCGTTTCACGGCGGATGCTCTCACCGGATCAGACCGCGCCGTCGTTCGGTATTGAAAACTATGAATTGACACCCGAAGAAGAGGGTGGTGCCTCCGACACGCAGGCGGGCTCCCATCCTTTCCAACTGACGACTACGCTCGCGATCAACACACAGAGCGCGCAAGTGCTCAAGCACACCCATGGTAACCGAATTCCTCCTGAAGCAGCGATCGTCCCTGAAGTGCAGCCGGTGGCGCTGACGAAGGATTTGCGTTTCCATCTTCCGCCTGGTCTGATCGGTAATCCCGAGCCGTTGCCGAAGTGCAGCCTGCTGGTGTTCACGCAGGAAAACAAAGAAGGCAGGCCGAAGTGTCCTGCGGATACGGTCATCGGTGTCTCGACGCCGATCGTCACTGCTCGCGATGAGAGATACAACGATCCAATTGCGATATCTGAACCTTTGTATAATCTTGAACCGGCTGTTGGCGAGCCCGCGCGGTTTGGTTTTCAGACGATAGTGGGGCCGGTGATTCTCGACACTTCGGTGCGTACGGGCGGCGATTACGGTGTCGTCGTGACGGTCCCGAATACAATCAGTATCCCGTTCCTGGGTAACCAATTGACGTTTTGGGGTGTCCCCGCCGATTCTCGGCACAATACTTCACGTGGCAGGGAATGCCTCGATGACATCAGGCCTAAGGAAGTCGGCGGCGAAGTACTGTCGTGTCCGGCGAGTGAAAAACCGCAGCCGTTTCTGATCATGCCGACGGCGTGTAACGGGCCTTTGCAGACGACGGTACAAGCGGATTCGTGGGCGGCGCCCGGTGTGTTCGGCGAACCCGATGAATATGTGTTCCAGACCGGCGCCGGTGGTATCGGCGAACCATACGGGATGGACGGGTGCAACCATTTGAGCTTCGAACCGTCGATCAGCGTCGCACCGGATGGCTCGCAGGGCAGCACGCCGACGGGGTTGACGGTCGACGAGCACGTCCCCCAGCAGGCCGAGCTGGATGCCACCGGCTTGGCGGACTCGACTGTCAGGGATACGATGGTCGCATTGCCCGCGGGTGTCGCGATCGACCCCTCCGGTGGCGATGGCCTGTCGGCGTGCGGTCTTGGCGAAGTCGGTTTGGAAAGTGCGGCGGAACAGACCTGCCCGGAATCATCGAAGATCGGGACCGTTGAAGTCCATACGCCGTTGCTGCCGAACCCGCTTGTCGGCGCCGCGTATCTCGCGCAGCAGGAAGCCAATCCGTTTGGGAGCTTGGTCGCGATGTATATCGTGGTGTATGACCCTGTGTCGGGTGTGCGGGTCAAGGTCGCCGGCGAAGTCAGACCGGACCCCATCACCGGACAGTTGGTGGCGACGTTCAACAACACTCCGGAGCTGCCGTTCGAAGATTTGGTGCTGCACTTCTTCGGTGGGTCGCGTGCGCCGTTGGGTACCCCGGCGTTGTGTGGGGGGTACGCCACGACAGCGTCGATCGCGCCGTGGTCCGGTAACGCGCCTGTCGCCTCATCCTCGGAATTTAGGATCACGAGCGGCCCCGACGGCAGCCCCTGCGCCAACCCCCTGCCGTTTGACCCATCGTTGACAGCCGGCTCGTCGAACCTGCAGGCGGGCGCGTTCACGCCGTTCACGATGACGATGAGCCGCGAAGATGGTCATCAGAACCTGAAGTCGATCGAACTGAAGATGCCTCCGGGGCTTTCGGGGACGCTCTCGAGCGTGGCGTTGTGCGGGGAACTGCAGGCGGACGCGGGTACGTGCGGTCCGCAGAGCTTGATCGGGGAAACGACGGTCAGCGTCGGTCTCGGCGGCGACCCGTTCACCGTGACGGGTGGGAAGGTCTACATCACCGGCCCGTATGAGGGCGCCCCGTTCGGCCTGTCGATCGTAAACCCCGCGAAGGCGGGACCGTTCGACCTGGAGAACACAAAAGCGCACCATCCTGCGTGTGACTGTCTGGTCGTCCGCGCGAAGATCGAAGTCAACCCGACGACAGCGGCGTTGACGATCACGAGCGATAGCTCGGGGCCGTATGCGATTCCGCCGATCATCGAAGGGATCCCGCTGCAGATCAAGCACGTCAACGTGACGATCAACCGGCCCGGGTTCACGTTCAACCCAACCAACTGCAACCCAATGGCGATCGGCGGGAGCCTGCAGAGCACCGAAGGGTCATCCCAGGCGCTGTCTGTGCCGTTCCAGGTGACAGACTGCGCGGCACTGAAGTTCCAGCCGAAATTCGCGGTCTCCACCTCCGCAAAGACCAGCAGGGCGGACGGGGCGAGCCTGACCGCGAAGCTGTCCTACCCCGATGTTGGGGGGCATTCGATCTTCGCCTCGGGGCAGGCGAACATCGCCCGGGTCAAAGTCGAACTACCCGAGCAGCTGCCCTCCCGTCTGACGACGCTGCAGAAGGCGTGCCCCGCCAGCCAGTTCGAAGCGAACCCCGCGGGGTGCCCCGCCGCGTCGTTCATCGGGCACGCGAAGGCGATCACGCCGCTGCTCCCCGTCCCGTTGGAAGGCCCGGCGATCTTCGTGAGCCACGGCGGCGAAGCGTTCCCCAGCCTGGAGGTCGTGCTGCAGGGCTACGGCGTGACAGTCGATCTCGTCGGCTCGACGTTCATCAGCAAAGCTGGGATCACCTCCAGCACGTTCAAGACGGTTCCCGACGCGCCGGTTGGCAGCTTCGAACTCACCCTCCCAGAGGGCAGGTACTCCGCCCTGGCAGCGCTCGGGAACCTCTGCAAGTCCAAGCTCGCGATGCCGACCGAATTCGTCGCGCAGAACGGCGCCGAAATACACGAGTCGACAAAGATCGCGGTCACGGGTTGCGCCAAGACCAAGAAGCAGCAGAAGCCGAGGAAGAAGCACAGGGCCAAGGGGAAAGGGAGCACTAAACACAAGTAAAACCCCGCGCTTGCATGGACCCTGCAACCACACACTTCGATCGAGAGGAACCCCAATGCCGCGACACATACGCAAACACCTGACACCAAGCACCGCGATCGCACTCCTTGCGCTGATATTCGCCCTCACGGGCGGTGCCTTCGCCGCGAGTAGCCACGGCGGCCGCCCGGGTGGGCGGCCCTCAATCACGACGGCCTCGGTCAAACCGACCGCGACCATCTCCAAGAAGAAGGCCAAAACCAAAGCTCCCGCCAGGGGTCCCGCCGGCCCCAAGGGCGCTACAGGCGCTACAGGCGCGACAGGCGCAACCGGGGCGACAGGAGCCACAGGACCCGCCGGCGCCGTAGGCCCGGCTGGAGCCGCGGGAGCCAAAGGCGAAACCGGCACCGCCGGCACGAACGGCACCAACGGAGCGACCGGCGCGACGGGCTCGCCCTGGACAGCCGGCGGCACGCTGCCCGCCGGCTCGACCGAGACCGGTACGTGGACGACGGAAATAAAAGAATCCGACGAAGAGGAAAAGAACGGAACGCTGAACCCAACAGAGAAAGTGCAGGCGGGCATATCTTTCCCGATTCCGCTGGCGGAAACACCAACACCCCATTACATCGAAACCAAAGAAGTCGAAGAAGAAAAACTGCCGGAAGGATGCAAGGGCACCGCGGTCAAACCGGAAGCCGAACCAGGGAACCTGTGCGTATTTGCCACTTTCCCCTCATCCATCACGGGTGTTGTGGCGGAAAGTGGGGGACAGGGCGCGGGTGGGTTCTACGATCCAGCGTTCTATCTGAATTCCAGCAAAGGAAAAATCGAAGGGTCTCGGAATGGCGCGAGTCCGTATGGCACGGTTCTTGCACTGGAATCGATAGCGATACACAATAGCCCCATCGTCGACCTTGGCACCTGGGCGGTGACCCTTGGGTAGCCGACAACACCCAAAACACCGCACACCCCGTCCGTTTCCCGGGCAAACCAGCCCGGGACGGTGACTGAGTCGTAACGACTGCATCGGGGCACCCGGGCGGCGTGAAACCTCCACCGAGGAACGCGCCGCCCGGCGAGCGTGCTCGCTCTCGCGCGCTATGTATCCAGCCCGGGGATCGGCTCGACCGGCAGCTCGCCGTTGATAGCTTCCAGCTTGCTGAGATCCAGCCGATCCTCCGGTCGGCCCGCGAGACGCTTGAAGCCGACGAGGCTGGACAGCGCCGCCACGCGAACTGTTTGACCGCCCCAATTGGTCTCCTCGACACGCTCGGCGACCGTGTCGTAGTCGAGCGGTGGGAGTCCTCCGCGCATGATGTCGATGATGCCGTGGCGGCTGTTGACGCGCAGGGTGGTTGTGCGGGCGACATCTTCGGGCGTGAAAATCTTGCCGTCGCGCAGGCGCCTGCCGTCGACGCGATCGAGGAAGCGCAGCACCGCGGCATCAGCCTCGGGACCATCGGGCACGAGCACGTCGCTGTCCTTGGTCGCGCGTACGTAGCCGTGATAGATCACCGCGAAGCCGCCGATTACGACATAGTCCAACCCGACCGCGTTGGCGTCGGTGACGACGCCGTCGAGGTCAGGACCAGTAGGCTCGTCTGGGGGCATGGCCGGCGCGTATGGAAGCAGCGAGCAGGGAGACCGCCTGCTGCGAGAGTTTCTGGCCCTGGTCGAGTCGCTGGGCCGGAGTCAGCGCCCTATTGCTGGCGTGAAGCTGTTCTTCCTCCTCGCGGTTGATGATGGCCCACTCGGCCTCGTGGCCAACCGATAGCAGGGGGGTCCGGTCACGACTGCTCATGGCCTGGATTCTAGTGGTGTGCCACCCGGCCGGCCTGTCCCACTGCGAACCCCACAATGCGCCGACCGGGAGCGCAAGGGCTCACCACCCGGCCGGTGCCCCATGGTGTCGTGGGTTCAAGTCGAGTCGGCTGGCAGCAGTCTGAATGCCTTGCCGCCGGAGAGCGGTTTCAGCGCGCGGAAATGGCGTTCGTCGAGGGTCGCTATGTCGGTGGTTTGCATGCGCGCGGCGAGGACGACGAGCGAGGCGTCGGCGAGGCCGAGCTCCATCGATTCGTGGCGCTTGGCGACGGCGATCGTTTCGTGGATCGCGGTTCCCCACCATTCGATCAGGTAGGCGCCGCGATCCAGGTCGTCGCGTAGGGCGCGTGCGGCGGCGGCTCCTCCCTGGCGAAAGGTGAGATGGTCGAGCTCGGCCACGATCAGCGGGGTGCTGCTCAGCTCCTCTTCGCTGCTCTGCATCCAGTCGCGGACGCGCTCGTGGTCGGCATCGCGGCGGTCCATGAATGCGAGGGCGACCGAGGTGTCGAGAACGATCACCCGCTCAACGCTCGCCGAAGCCGGTGCTCGACAGATACCGGTCGACATTCCGAGCGAGATCGCCGGGGCCTTCGAACACACCGCACCCCTGCGGCTTGGCCCGCTCCGCAGGAGCGGTCGCGGCCGCGAGGGCAGCGCGGATCAGTGCGGCCTTCGTGGTGCCCTCCGCGGTAGCGCGGCGGACGAGTGCTCGATCGACCGCAGGATCCAGGTAGATGCTGGTCTTCTTCATCCTCTGCAGCAATATACCACCTGCCACCCGTGGTTTGCCTTTCGCGGTCGGAAAGATGGTAGGATCGTAGGGGTGAAGGTCAGTGTGAGCCTGCTCGGAGAAGATGTGGCGTTCCTCGATGCATACGCCAGCACTCATGCGTACCCGTCACGCTCAGCCGTCGTTCGTCAGGCGATCCGGACATTGCGGCTCGGCGAGCTTCACGAGGCATACGGCGACGCATGGGCGGAGTGGGACGCGGCCGGCGAAGCGGACAGCTGGAACGCAGTTGTCGGGGATGGTGCGTGATGCGCCGGGGGGAGGTGCGGATGGTCGATCTCGATCCAGTCCGTGGCGCGGAGGCGAGCAAGCGACGGCCGGCCGTGATCGTGAGCAACGACGCCGCCAACCAGACCGCGGCCAGGCTGGCGCGGGGAGTGCTGACGGTTGTGCCGATCACCTCGAACGTCGAGCGCGTCTACCCGTTTCAGGTGCTGCTGCCCGCGGGAGCCGGCGGCTTGCCACGAGACTCCAAGGCCCAGGCCGAGCAGGTGCGCTCGATCGATGCCGAGCGTGTCGGCTCGCAGCTCGGCCGGCTGCCCGATCGGTTGATGACCTCGCTCGACGACGCGCTGCGCCTGCACCTGTCCCTGTAGCTGCCTCAGCGGGAATCGGCCCCCAGCTACCCAAGAGCTCTCAGGAGGGGTCACCCGAAGGCCGTTATAGGATCAGGTGCGATGACCGAACCGGGAGACACCGCCCCTGACTTCGAGCTGCCAGACCAGGACGGCAACCCCGTCAAGCTCTCGGACCTGCGCGGGCAGCCGGTCGTCGTCTACTTCTACCCCAAGGCCGACACGCCGGGGTGCACGACCCAGGCGTGCGGTGTGCGCGACCACCGCGCCGACTATGCGAAAGCGGGGGCGAGGGTGCTGGGCATCTCTCCCGATCCGGTGAAGAAGGTCAAGAAGTTCCACGACAAGCAGGCGCTCGACTTCACGCTGCTCGCCGACGAGGATCACGCGGTCGCCGAGGCCTACGGCGTTTGGGTACAGAAGTCGATGTACGGCCGGACTTACTGGGGCAACGAGCGCACGACCTTCATCGTCGGGCCCGACGGCAAGGTGGCCGAGGTCCTGCAGAAGGTCAAGCCGGCCGAGCACGACGCGCGTGGGCTGGCGGCGCTTGGGGAGTTGAGTCCGCCGGGTGTCTGATATGTCGCGATGTTTGTCAAGTGGGCAGGGTTGATCGCGCCTGGTTGATGGGCGTGTGTTGTGGTCGGGAGGCCGGGGCGCCGGGACTCGGTGTCGGCGTTGTATTATCTGATCTGATAATATAAGGGCCGTGGAGCCGTCGCTGGAAGACGTGTTGGAGAGCGCCGCGCAGCTGCAGGAGCTTGTTCCCGGTGCTGTGCTGGTCGGAGGGTCGGCGGCGGCGCTTCATGCTCACCATCGGCAGTCCTTCGATCACGACCATGTGATCGTCGATCTCGCCGAGCGCTTCGACACGATCCTCGAGCACTTGGAGGCGCTTGGGGATTGGTCGATGACACGCGCGCAGCCCGGGAAGATCATCCTCGGCGAGCTTGGCGGCATCGAGACCGGGGTGCGCCAGCTGCTTCGCGGCCGGCCGCTCGAGAGCGTCGAGATGGAGGTGCGTGGCAAGCGGCTGGTTGTGCCGAGCGCGGCGGAGATCCTGCGGATCAAGGCGTGGCTTGCCCTTAGTCGCAACCAGACTCGCGACTACCTCGACATCGCGGCCCTCGCGACCGCGATCGGACTCGAGGAGGCAGCCGTGGTGCTTGCGGACATCGACGACTATTACGCCGACATCAACCGCCGCCCCGAGGCTGTCGCCACGCAACTCGTCAGGCAGCTCGCGGACCCACGGCCCCGGGACGCTGAGGTCACCACGCAGCTCGCCAACTACAAGGCGCTGGATGTCCGCTGGCAGGACTGGTCGGCGGTCAAGGCGGTGCTCGCGGATCTTGCGGAGAGGATGACGCGATGACGATGCGGTTTCGCAACCTCGACTTCGACCCCTCTCAGCCGATGGATTGGTGGCCGGCCGAGGCGATCGAGACGGTCATCGACCGCGGATCGCTGTCGGACTGGCGCCGGCTTGCGCAGACGATCCGGCATAACCCCTGGGGCCCCGCCGCACGAACCGCCGAGATCGTCACAGGTTGGGGTGAGCACTACGGAGTCGACGCGCTGATCAGCGGCGTGATCGCCCGCGCGCGCGCGGACATCGCCCGCCGGGGACGAGCCGAGTATGCCGCGCAGATCCGTTCCTGGCGCACCCACACCGGGATGTCGCTGAGTCAGTTCTCCCGAGCGGCCGGCACCTCGGCTTCCCGGCTGTCCGACTACGAGAACGCCAAGGTTGCCCCCACCACCGACGTGCTTGGTCGTCTGCGTCATGTCGCGGACATGCACGGTCGTAGTTGAGCACGGCCGTTCGACGTCCCCTGACCGCGCACCGCCGAGATCACTGAGGGGTCCAGATGACGGCGAAGCCGCCGATCACAAAGCTCAGCCGTCGCTCGTTAGGCGAGTTCCTACCGCGCGCATCCAGTGGCCGCCGCAACCCCCCGGAAGACCTCGACGCGGTTGTTCTGCGTGTCGGCCACGAGTAGATCGCCGCGGCAGTCGATCGCCAGGCCGCCCGGCCGGCTCAGATCTCCCGCACCGACCCCGGGTGCGCCCCATTGCGTGAGGAAGCGGCCGTGTGCGGAGAACTCCTGCACGCGGTCGTTGCCGCGATCGGCCACGAACACGCGGCCGTGCGGGCCGACCGCGATGCCGACGGGGTCCTTGAAGCGACCCGGTGCGCTGCCCGGGCCGCCCCAGGCCGCCACGAACCTGCCGTCGGCGTCGAATACCGCGATCCGGTTGTGGGCGCTGTCGGCGACATATACCTCGCCGTCTGGCGCGACCGCGAGCGCGGTCGGCAGGTGTAGCCGCTGCGCGCGCGGGCCTCGCTGGCCGAAGCTTCCCAGCACGCTGCCGTTGGGCGCTAAGCGCACGATGCGGTTGTGCTGTGTGTCGGCGACGTAGACATCCCCAGTGGGGCCGACCGCGACCCCTTCGGGATACGCGAGCGGGTCGGGTCCAACGCTCCCGAGCGTGCCGAGGAAGGTCCCTGCGGGGCTCAGGTGGCGGACCACGTCGTTGTCGCGATCGGTCACCCACAGGCTGCCGTCGGGGGCGATGCCGGCGGCGGTGGGCGCAAACCAGTGGTGGCCGACCGCCACCCCGCCGCCGTCCATCCAGCTGCCGCGATAGCCGAGCGTGGGGCCGTACCGGTAGATCGGGCTGTCGATCCCGTAGGTGGCGACCACCAGCACGTTCCCGTGGCGGTCGGCGGCGACGGCCAGCGGCAGGGTCATCTCTCCGCCTCTGGTGCCGATAACGCCCCACGTGCGCAGCGGGGCGCCATCGCGGGCGAGTACCACGACTCGCCCGTGGGCCGAGTCGGCGATGTACACGCGCCCGCCGGCGCCGACCGCCACGTCGCGCAGCCACTTGCTCACGCGGCCGGCTCCCCGGCCGGTGTAAGCGCGGACATACCGGAGCCGGCGGTTGAGCTCGACGACACGGCCGTTGTTGTCGTCGGCGACGTACACATTCCCAGCGTGTGCGGCCAGCCCGTACGGGTCGTTCAGACGCTGTGCGCGGGGTCCCCGCCGCCGGCTCTGGCCGAGGAAGCTGCCGTGGAGACTGAGTGCTACGACGCGGCTGTGTCCGAGGTCGGCGATGTAGAGCGTGTTGTCGCTGACCACCACCCCGCGGGGGCCGGCCAGGCGGGCGTGGCCGCCGCCCGCGCGCGTGAACGCCACGGCGCCCGTGCCGGTGAGCGAGAAGCGCTCGATGCGGTCGTTGTTGGTGTCGGCGACGTACACGTACGGGCCCGCCACCGCGATCCCGCCGCCCGGCGGCTTGTCCGGGCCGCCGCCGCCGCCGAAGTCAAACTCGCCGAGCCGCGAGCCGCGCCGGCCCCAAGCGCGGATGAAGTCGCCGCGCCGGTCGAACTCCTCAATGCGGTCGTGGCTGCTGTCCACCGTGTACACCTCGCCCTGCCCCGCGACCGCCAGCGCCCCGATCGCGCCAAACTGGTCTGGCCCGTCCCCGTAGGAGCCCCACTCGCCCTCGAAGCGGCCGGTGGTGGAGAAGCGCTGCACGACGTGGCTGAACTGGTCGGCCACGTACACACTCCCATGTGGGCCGAGCGCGATCGCCTCGGGCACCCGCAGCACCCCCTCGGCGCGGCGGCCGATCGTTGCCACCTGCGAGTAGGGACACGGCGGTGCCCCGGGGCACCAGCGGGGCGTGACGGCGTCGGTGTGAACCTTCTTTCCAGTGACCATAACCAGCGTCACCAGCGCCAGCCCCACCAGCACCACGATCGAGGCCGGCGTCCTGCGAGCGCCGGCAGTGGCTCGCCCAACCATGGCGACATCCACCCCGGCTTGTCAAGTCACGGAACGATTCGGATCCATGTGCTCATACTAAAGAGCCGCCCGTCGCCGGACCCGAGGGCGGAGTAATCGACTCAGCTTACAAACTACGCAGTAAGCGCTGAACTACACGGCGACGATCACAGCGCGGTACGCGGGTGGTGTCTCTGCTCCCGTAACGCTCTTGTTCACGATCGTGGCCTGACACGAGCGAGCCTGAAAGGAGAGCAGCATGTCGCTGGGCACCATTATCGAGGCCCCCGAGCATGAGTTCGACGACGAGGAGTGGGAGGACGACGAGGAGTTCGACACCGACGAGGAGGAGCTTGACCTCGACGAGTACGAGGACCCGATCGAGGAGGATGTGGACGAGGGCGAGATTTGAGGCGCGGAGACGCAGACGGCACTCTGGGCTTGGCCCTGCCGAGGCCGGGGCTTGAGGCTTGCCCAGCGGGGGCGCGGACCGAAGACGAGACTTGAGGCGTGGCTCCGCCGGGGCCCCGTACGCTTGAGGCGTGTCTCTCGCCTCGACCTCGATCGGCCACAGCGTCAGCGTCTTCCTGGAAGCGGCGGGCCAGTTCTTCTCGGACCTGGCGGCCGTCCACTGGGGGGCGCTGGTCCTCGGTCTGGCGTTTTTCGCGCTCAACCTGACACTGCGCTCGCGGGCCTTCTTCAACAGCCTGCGCGCGGCCTACCCGGCGGTGAGCTTCCAGTGGCGGCGGATCTGGGGCGCCTACTGGGCCGCGGTGGGCTTCAACAACGTGGTGCCCGCGCGCGGTGGGGACATCATCAAGCTGTTTCTCACGCGCAGCTCGATCCCCGGCTCGACCTACCCGACGGTCGCCTCGGCCTTCTTCGTGGAGTCGATCTTCGACGCGAGCGTGGGGGTGCTGGTGCTGATCTTCGCCTTCACCCAAGGGGTCTTTCCCAAGCCGCCCGACTTCTCGCAGCTGGGCTCCTTCGACATCTCCTATCTGGCTGAGCACTTCCGCTTCACGCTCTTTCTGATCACCGCGCTGGCGATCCTCGGGCTGGTGGCCTTCGCGCTGCTGTCGGTGCGCGTGCAGGCCTTCTGGGAGCGCGTCCGACAGGGTCTCACGATCCTCTACGACCGCCCCCGCTACCTGCGCGAAGTGGCCGCTCTGCAGGCCGCGGGGTGGGTCTGCCGCTTCGTCGCCTTCTGGTTTCTGCTCGACGCCTTCCGCGTCGGCGGCTCGGTGGAGAACGTGCTGCTCGTGTTCGGCGTCAACCAGGTCGCGGGCGCAGTGCCGTTCACTCCCGGTGGCGCGGGCGTGCAGCAGGCGCTGCTGGTGAAGGTGTTCGCCACGAGCGCCGCCGGCACGGCCGCGGTAGCTGCATACTCGGTGGGCCAGCAGATCGCGATCGCGACGCTCACCGCGCTGGTGGGCCTCGGCGCGATCGTGTTCATCTTCCGCTTCCGCTCCTTCCGCGAGGTGATCGCCGCGGGCCATGCCTCGCGCGAGGCCGAGCGCCGCGCCGAGCGGGCGGGGGTGCTGCTGGTGGAGGACGAGGGGCGAGGTCTCACGCCGGTCGACGGCGCCAACGTCGGGCGCACCCACTGACCTCAGGCGGTGCCCGGGCGCGTATCGTGATGGCCATGCCCACGAACAACTCAGGGACGGGCCAAGAGCCCGAAAACGGGGGCGCCGCCCGGGACGGCGCTCGGACGATCGTGCAGGCGCGGGAGCTGTGCCGCCGCTATGGCGAGGGCGAGGCGGCCGTCGACGCGCTGGCCGGGGTCACGGTGCACTTCCCGACTGGACGCTTCGCGGCGATCATGGGCCCGTCGGGGTCGGGCAAGTCGACGCTGATGCACCTGCTCGCCGGCCTCGATCGCCCGACCTCTGGAACGGTCAGCGTGGGCGGCGTGGAGCTCACCGAGCTGGAGGACCGCGCGCTCACGCAGCTGCGCCGCGATCGCATTGGCTTCATCTTCCAGACCTTCAACCTGCTGCCGGTGCTGAGCGCCGAGGAGAACATCCTGCTGCCGCTGTCGATCGCCGGGCGCGAGGTCGACCGCGAGTGGTTCGATCGGCTTGTGGACACAGTCGGCATCCGCGACCGGCTCAACCACCGCCCCGCGGAGCTCTCCGGCGGCCAGCAGCAGCGGGTGGCGGTGGCCAGGGCGCTGATCTCGCGCCCCGCGGTCGTGTTCGCCGACGAGCCCTCCGGCAACCTCGACTCCAAAGCCTCCGGTGACGTCCTGCAGCTGCTGCGCCACGCCGTCGACGACTTCTCCCAGACGGTCGTGATGGTCACCCACGATGCACACGCGGCCTCGTTCGCCGACCGGCTGCTGGTGCTGGCTGACGGCAGGATCGTGCACGACGGCGAGGCGACGAATGCCGATCAGGCGCTGGATTTGATGAAGGCCGTGGGCTGATGCGCAAGCTTGTGCTGCGCGGCTTCGTGCAGCGCAAGCTGCGCGTGCTGTTGACGGCGATCGCGATCGCGCTTGGCGTGGCGCTGATGGCCGGCACGTACATCCTCACCGACACGATCAACCACGCTTTCGCGGAAGTCTTCGACACGGCCTACGCCAACAAGGCGGTGGTCGTCACCGAAAAGGAAACGCTCGGCGGCTCGCAGGTCTCGGTGCTCAACGTTGCGACGCTCGCCCGCGTGCGGGCGGTGCCCGGCGTGGCGGCGGCCTCGGGCAGCATCTCCAGCCAGGCGGCGCTGCTCACCACAAGCGGCAAGCGACTCACCAGCGGCGGGGCGCCGGGGCGCGTCGATGCCCTGCAGCCGCCACGCTTCGAGGCCTTCACCGCGACGCAAGGTCAGCTGCCGCGCACCGCCGAGGAGGTCGCGATCGACCAGGCGAGCGCCGCACGCAACCACCTGCGGCTCGGTCAGCAGATCGTGATCGCGGGCCGCCTGCCGGCGCGGCGCTACACGATCGCCGGCATCGCCAAGTTCGCGGGCAGCGAATCCTTCGGCGGCACCACCGTCGCGCTCCTGATCCCCGGCCAGGCACAATACGTAGCGGGCGAACCGGGCGCATACGGCAGCATCAACGTCGCCGCCGGCTCCGGCATCGCGCCCGAGGAGCTCGCGGCCCGCGTCCGCGCCGCCCTGCCGGCGACGCTGAAGGTGCGCACCGGGGCTGAAGAAGCCGCCAACCAGACCTCCGAACTCGAAGGAGAGCTCGGCTTCCTGCGCACCTTCCTGCTGATCTTCGCCTACGTCGCGCTCGTCGTCGGCGCGTTCATCATCTTCAACACCATCTCGATCACCGTCGCCCAGCGCACGCGCGAGTTCGGCCTGCTGCGCACGCTCGGCGCCTCGCGCGGGCAGATCATGCGCGCGGTCGTCGAGGAAGGGCTGCTGCTTGGCGTCGTGGGAGGGGTGATCGGGCTGTTCGGCGGGATCGGCCTGGCGCCGGCGCTCGACGGGCTGTTCAGGGCGTTCGGCGCCGACCTGCCGGACAACGGCACGGTGCTGGAGGCGCGCACCGTGATCGTCTCGCTCGGCGTGGGCATACTCGTCACGGTGCTCGCGGGCTTCTTCCCGGCGTTGCGGGCCACGCGCGTGCCGCCGATCGCGGCGATGCGCGAGGGCGTGCAGATCCCGCCGCGACCACTGCCGACCCGGCGGACGCTGATCGTGCGCTTCGTGGTCGGGCTGGTTGTGATCTTCGTGCTCGGAGCGCTCTCGGGCGGGCATGTCGTGTTCCCGGTGCTGGCGATCGCATGGTGCCTGCGTGCGGCCAGGCTGTGGGCGCGGCTGCGGCGCGAGGGGGAGCGCCCGCCGCGTCACTACCGCGTCGTGCCGGCGCTCGCCGGCGCGATCGGCTGGCTGGTGAGCTGGCGCGGGATCACCGCCCGCCTCGCGCGCGAGAACTCGATCCGCCAGCCCGGCCGCACGCTCGTGACCGCGCTGGCCCTCACCGTCGGGCTGGGGCTGGTCGCCTTCATCTCGGTGCTCGCCGCCGGCACCAACGCGACGATCGACCGCGCGGTCAACCGCTCCTTCGCCGGCAACTTGATCGTGCAGAACACCCAGGGTCAAGGGGGCATCCCCGCGGCGGTGGCGCCGGCGCTGAGGACGATCCACGGCGTGGGCACTGTCACCGCGATCGCCTTCACGCAAGGGAGGGTGCGCGATCTCGCGCAACCGGGGGCGCCGGTGATCGACGAAGAAAGCCGCATGACCGCGATCGAACCCGAATCGTTCGGGAGGATGTACAAGATCGAATGGGAACACGGCTCGGCGGCAACGCTCGCGGCGCTCGGGCAGGGGGGCACGATCGTCAGCGAGAAGTTCGCGAGCGCCCACCACCTGCGCGTGGGGCAGCGCCTGTCGGTGCTGACGCCCTCCCGCCACAGGGTGACGTTGACGGTCGCGGGCGTGGTGAAGGAAGAAGTGATCGGCCTGCTCTCCAACCTCACGATCTCGCGCTCGCTGGCGCGCGCGGCATTCGGCCAGCGCGAAGACGGGGTGAGCTTCGTCGCCTACGCCCCAGGCGCGGACGGCGCCGCGGTGAATGGCGCCATCCACACGCTGCTGCGACACAGCTTCCCGCAGACCCACGCCCAGACCGCAGCGCAGTACACCAGCGAACAGAACAGCAAAGTCAACAAGCTCCTGCTGCTTGTCTACGTGCTGCTCGCGCTGTCGGTGGTCGTGTCGCTGTTCGGCATCGTCAACACGCTCGTGCTCTCGATCTACGAGCGCACCCACGAGCTGGGGATGATGCGCGCGATCGGCACCTCCCGCCGCCAGATCCGCCAGCTGATCCGTTACGAGTCGCTGATCACCGCGATGATCGGCGGCATCCTCGGGCTGGTGATCGGGGTCGTGGGGGCGATCCTCGTTACGACCTTCGCGCTGTCGGGCTCGGGCTACGTGCTCTCGATCCCGGTGGGCACGCTGATCCTGTTGCTGATCGCCGCCGCGCTCGCAGGCCTGCTCGCCGCCCAGGCTCCCGCCCGACGCGCCGCGCGCCTGGACATCCTGGGCGCGCTGGCCAGCGAGTAGTCGCCGTACCTTCTTAAATCACGCAATCACGGTGCCGATGCAACCGCGTCAAGCGGCGCGCACAGGCTGGACGCGTCGATGAAGAACTGCCGCGCCAGCGCCGCGATCATGCGCGCGAGCTCCTCGTGCTCCTCGGGTCGCCAGCCCTCGAGCAGGTCGCGCAGGCGCTGTTCGCCCGTCGCGGTCAGGCGGGCAAGCGTTGCGTGGCCGTCGCTGGTGAGCGCCTCGGTGGTGGGAGCGCCGTCTGCCGACGGCCCGATCAAGCCATTGCGCGCCAGCTCCTCGTGCGCGGCGGTGAGCGTGTCGAGCCCGATGTCGTACTCCGAGGCGAGTGTGGCAAGCGGCGGGTGGCTCTCGCTGAGCCGCGCCAGCAGCCAGCACGCCGCCGGGGTGAGGTCCACGCCGGCGCGGGCGGCCACGCGCATCACGATCTCCCGGGCGCCCTCGCGACGGTCGAGGCGACCGAGCTTGTTGACGATCTCCGCGAGCGAATCGCCGTCGCGTGGTGTGGCGTAGGTGTCGCCGAGATCGCCGGTGGCGACGGTTTCGCGCAGCCGCAGCTCGCGGATGAACCAGGTCAGCACGAACCCCACCGCGGCGAAGCCCGCGGCGGCGAGGAACACGCTGCTCAGCGAGCCGGTGAACGCGTGCAGGTAGCCCGTGTGCAGTGCCGGTGGCAGGTGCGCGATCTGCGCCGGGTCGACCTCGCTGCTGGTGCCCGCTTTCGCCGCCGCGCCGGGGGGCAGCACGCTCTTGAGCTCCTCGCGCAGGCGGTTGGAGAAGATCGCCCCCAGCGTCGCCACGCCGAGCGATCCGCCGATCGAGCGGAACAGCGTCGCCCCCGAGGTCGCCACGCCCAGATCGGAGTACTCCACCGCGTTCTGCACGGCGAGCACGAGCACCTGCATCACCATCCCCAGCCCCAACCCGAGCACGAACATGAACACGAAGATCAGCCCCCTGCTGCTCGTCGAGTTCATCGTCGAGAGCAGGTACAGGCCCAGCGTCATCACCGCGGTGCCGGCGATCGGGAAGGCCTTGTAGCGGCCGGTGCGCGTGATCACCTGCCCGGAGGCGATCGAGGTGATCAACAGGCCGCCCATCAGCGGCACCAGCTGCAGCCCCGAGCCGGTCGGGGAGGCGCCCTTGACGACCTGCAGGAACAGCGGCAGATAGGTGACCGCCCCGAACAGCGCAAACCCGACGACGAAGCCGACGGCGCTGGTCGCCGCGAACACGCGGTTGCGCAGCAGCCGCGGCGGCAGGATCGGCTCGCGCGCGTGGCGCTCCCACACCAGGAAGGCCGCCAGCGCCACCACCCCGCCGATCCACAGCCCGACGATCACCGAGGAGCCCCACGCGTAGGAGGTGCCGCCGAGCGACGCCGCCAGCACGATCGCGCTCAACCCCGCCGCGAGCAGGACGGTGCCGAGGTAGTCGATCGTGTGATGCACGCGCTCGGAGGCGGCGGGCAGCGTGGCGGCGAGCACGAACAGGGCAGCCACGCCGAGCGGCAGGTTGACGTAGAAGATCCAGCGCCAGCTGAGGTTGGTCGTGAGGAACCCGCCGAGCAGCGGCCCGGCGACGCTGGCGAGGCCGAACACCGCGCCGAACAGGCCCGTGTAGCGGCCCCGTTCGCGGGGCGGCACGACGTCGCCGATCGCCGCCTGCGCGCTGACCATCAACCCGCCCCCGCCGAGCCCCTGCAACGCGCGGAAGGCGATCAGCTCATCGAGGCTGCGACTCTGCCCGCACAGCGCCGAGCCGATGAGGAACACGACAAGTGCGCTCTGCAACACGATCTTGCGCCCGTACAGGTCGCCGAGCTTGCCGTACAGCGGCGTGACCACCGTCTGCGCGAGCAGGTAGGCGGTCACCACCCACGAGATGTGATTGAGACCGCCGAGATCGCCGACGATCGTCGGCAGCGCGGTCGCGACGATCGTCTGGTCGAGCGCCGCGAGGAACATCACGAGCAGCAGCCCGGCGAACACCAGGCGTAGGTTGACCTGCTCGACCCGCTCCGTCGCGGGTGGGGTCGGAGGGGATGCGACCGTGCGACCGCGGGCGTCGAGACCTCCGCTCATCACACAGACGATAATCGGCTGGTGATGGCGCGCGAGCGAGCAGCCGCGACAGACCCCGGCCGCACCGCCTGGGCGCGCAACCTGGCGGCGCCGGTGAGGGACTTCCTGGGCACCGAAACCGGCAGCGCGATCGTGCTGGCGGCGATGACGGTGCTCGCGCTGGTGTGGGCCAACTCCCCGTGGTGGCACTCCTACGAGTCGCTGTGGAGCACGACGCTCTCGATCAGGATCGGCGGCGGCGGGATCTCGATGGACCTGCGCCATTGGGTCAACGAGGGGCTGATGACGTTCTTCTTCCTCGTCGTCGGGCTGGAGGCCAAGCGCGAGCTCGACCTCGGCGAGCTGCGCGAGCGCCGCCGCGTCGCGATTCCCCTGTTCTCAGCCCTCGGCGGGATGGCGATCCCGGTGGGGATCTACCTCGCGTTCAACGCCGGGGGTCCGGGCGCGCACGGCTGGGGGGCGGCGATGTCGACCGACACCGCGTTCGCGCTCGGCGCGCTGGCGCTGCTCACCCCGCGTGCGGCCACGCGATTGCGCGTGTTCCTGCTGACACTGGCGGTGGTCGACGATCTCTGCGCCCTGTTGGTGATCGCGATCGTCTACACCACACACGTCTCGATCGCCGCGCTGGCGGTGGCGGTCGCGCTGCTCGGCGGCCTGCTCCTGCTCAGTCGTGCGCCGCGGTGGCTGCGTCCGGTGTCGATCGCGCTCGCGGTCGGCCTGTGGGTCGCGATGTTCGAGTCCGGTATCGACCCGGTGATCTCCGGACTGGTGGTCGGACTCGCGACGAGCGCCTATCCGCCTTCGCGTGAGGATCTGGAGCGTGCGACCACGCTGGCGCGCTCGTTCCGCGAGCAGCCCACCCCGGAGCTGGCGCGCTCGGCGCAGGAGGGGGTGATGTCGGCGATCTCCCCCAACGAGCGGCTGCAGTACACCCTGCACCCGTGGACGAGCTACGTGATCGTGCCGCTGTTCGCGCTCGCCAACGCCGGCGTCCATCTGACGGGCGGCCTGTTCGAACACGCGCTCAGCTCGCCGATCACGCTGGGGATCCTCGTCGGCTACGTGGCCGGCAAGCCGCTGGGCGTCGCCGGCGCCTCGTGGCTGGTGTCCCGGCCGGCGCTGCGCGGGCCGCGCTCGCCGCTGAGCCCGCCGCTGCTGGCAGCCGGTGGGGCGTTCGCGGGAATCGGCTTCACGGTGTCGCTGCTGATCGCGAGCCTCGCCTTCACCGGAGTGCGGCTCGAGGAGGCCAAGCTGGGCGCGCTCGGCTCGGTCGTGCTGGCGCCGCTGGTTGGCTGGACGGTGCTGCGCATCGTCCAGCGACTGCCGGCGAGGGTGAGGGCGCGACAGCTCGCGAGCACCGCCGAGGACATCCTCGATCTCGCCGAGGACGTCGACCCCGAGCGCGACCACATCCGCGGTCCCACCGATGCGCTGGTCACGCTGGTCGAGTACGGCGACTTCGAGTGCCCCTACTGCGGCCAGGCGGAGGGAGCGATCCGTGAGCTGCTGGCCTCCTTCGAGGATGAGGTGCGCTACGTGTGGCGTCACCTACCGCTAAACGACGTCCACCCGTACGCGCAGATGGCGGCCGAGGCCTCGGAGGCGGCGGCCGCCCAGGGCAGCTTCTGGGAGATGTACGACACGCTGCTGCGCCACCAGGGAGAGCTGCGCTCGATGCAGCTCGCCGCGTATGCGCAGGAGCTCGCGCTGGACGCCGAGCGCCTGCTGGAGGAGGTGCGCCGCCGGGAGTACGCGTCGCGGATCAACGAAGACGTGGCCAGCGCCGACGAAAGCGGCGTGTCCGGAACGCCCACCTTCTTCATCAACGGGCGCCGACACTACGGCGCCTACGACATCGAAGCTCTCACCGACGCGGTGGGCGCCGCGCGCAGACGCGCGCGGGTGCTGGCCGGAGTGTGAAGGAGCAGCGCAGGGCGGTACAGTCCAACGCGATGACGCTCGTCCTGCTCACGGGAGCGACCCGCGGTATCGGCCGTGCCGCCGCGATCGAGCTCGCTCGCGACGGCGTCGAGGTCGCGCTCGTGGGTCGCGATCCCGAGCGCGTGGAGGAGCTTGCGCGAGAGGCAAGGGCGGCCGGCGGGGGCGCGCCGGTCCACCGGCACGTCGCCGACCTGATGTTGATGGCCGACGTGCGGGCGCTCGCTGAAGAGGTGCGTGAGCGCTATGAGCACATCGACGTGCTGGCCAACAATGCCGGGGCGCTGTTCGGCTCGCGCAAGGAGACCTCCGAGGGCTTCGAGCAGACCTTCGCGCTGAACCATCTCGCGCCGTTCCTGCTCACCAACCTGTTGCGCGATCGTCTGGAGGGCGGCCGCGTGGTGACCACCGCGTCCGACGCCCACAAGTCGGGTCTCCTGGATCTGGATGACCTGCAGTCCGAGAAGTCCTATTCCGCGATGCGCGTGTACGGAACCTCGAAGCTCTGCAACATCCTTTTCACACGCGAGCTCGCCAGGCGCGCGCCGGAGCTGCACGCCAATTGCTTTCACCCCGGCGTCGTGCGCACCGGCTTCGGCAAGAACGAAAACGGGATCTGGAGGGTGCTCACCACGCTCGGCGGGCCCTTCTTCCGCTCGCCACAGCGCGGCGCCCGCTCGCTCGTCTGGCTTGCGACGTCGGCCGAGGCGGCCCCCCTCACCGGTGAGTATGTCCAGGACGAGAAGGTGCTCGCGCCCAGTGCCCAGGCCCAGGACGACACGCTCGCCGACGGTTTGTGGGAGCACAGCGCCCAATTGGTGGGCTTGCCTGCCGACGCGCCTGTCTGACGGCCCACCGTGGTGAGATAGGAACCGATGGCTCCCGTCACGCGATACGCGCGCAGCGGCGAGGCGAGCATCGCCTACCAGGTGACGGGAGAGGGAGCGCTCGACCTGCTGTTCATGCCCGGCTGGATCTCTCAGATCGAGCAGCTGTGGGAGTCGCCCGCGCTGCGGCGCTGGCTGGAGCGTCTGGCGGTGTTCAGCCGCCTGATCCTGTTCGACCGCCGCGGCAGCGGGCTATCGGACAGCGTCGGCGAGTCCTACACCCTGGAGCAGGAGGTGCGCGACGCGCTGTCCCGCATCCGCGTCCCAACGCTGGTCATGCATCGATCCGGCGACGGCGCCTGGGACCCGCGCCACTCGCGCTACCTGGCCGAGCACATCCCGGGAGCCCGTTACATCGAGCTGGATGGCATCGACTCCCTTCCGTTCGTCGGCGACGGCGACGCGATCGCCGAAGAGATCGAGGAGTTCCTCACCGGCGGCCGAGGCGGGGGAGAGTGGACACGGGCACTGCTCACGGTGATGTTCACCGACATCGTCGACGCCACGGCACGTGTCGCCGTGCTCGGCGACGGCCGCTGGCGCGATCTGCTCGCGCGCCACGACGAAGAGGTGCGCAAGGAGCTGTACCGCTTCGAAGGCCGCGAGGTCAAGACGGTTGGAGATGGCTTCCTGGCGACGTTCGCCGGCCCACCGTCGCGAGCGCTGCGTTGCGCTTTGGCAATCACTCACGCGGCCCGCGAGCTCGGCGTCGAGGTGCGCATCGGCATGCACACCGGCGAGTGCGAGCTGATCGGTGAAGATGTCGGTGGGATGGCGGTCCACATCGCCTCGCGTGTGAGTGGGCTGGCGGGCGCCGGTGAGGTGCTCGTCTCGGGCACCGTGTTCGGGACCGTGGTCGGCGGACCGTTTACGTTCGAGGACCGGGCTTTCACGAGCTCAAGGGCGTTCCCGGCCGCTGGCCACTGTTCGTGCTCGAAGCCTGAAGGACAGGACTGCGGAGTGTGAGAGTGCGCTGCGCGCGGCGGCTGTCGTGGCCTCGTTTTGGGTAAGCTCGCTCAGGCATACTTGAAGGAGATGGGATGATGCGGCACAGCGAACGGGTGTTGATTATCGGTGCGGGGCCGAGCGGGCTGGCGTCTGCTATCGCGCTTCGGCGAGTTGGTATTCGGGCTGAGGTGTTTGAGCAGTCTCCGCGGCATTTGGCGTTTGGCGGGGGGTTCACGATTCGCAGCAACACGGTGAAGTTGTTGCTGCGGCTTGGGGTGGGTCAGCGACTGCTGGAGAAGGGTGTCGAGTATCGTTCGTTCGAGTACTACTCCGCGAGCGGCCGGCGGTTGAACGGTCTGCCCGAGGGTGCGGTTGCGGATGCTTGGGGGGCTCCGAGCATCGGCGCGTTGCGCGCCGACTTGTACGCGGCTTTGATGGCGGAGATCGATCAGGGTGTGGTGCACCTCGATGCGCGGTTCCTCGGCGCTGAGCAGGACGAGGATGGTGTGACCGCGCGCTTCGCGGACGGGCGCGAGGAGCGCGGCAGGCTGCTGCTGGGATGCGATGGGATGCACTCGGTCGTCCGTGAGCTGGTGCTCGAGGGTGCCGAGCCGTCCTATGCGGGCTTTGTCACGTGGCGCAACTCAATTATCCAGGAGCCTGTGATCGTGCCGAGAGGCGAGGTGCGCCTGTACCTTGGCGTTGGCAAGGCGATCGTGATGTTTCCGTGCAGCGAGCGGCAGTTGTCGATGGACTGTTTCGTGCGGGGCCCCGCGGGTGGCTCGGATTCTCCCGGACGGGTTAAGGAGACGCTGCTCGGTACGTTCGCCGGGTTCAGCGACACGGTGCAGCGTGCGTTGGGGGCCACGGAGGAGTCGAGTTTCAGCCGTGGTGACATGTACGAGCGCGATCCCGGTCCTCAATGGTTCAAGGGGCGGATCGTGTTGCTTGGTGACTCGATCCACCCGACGACGCCGTTCGTCGGGCAGGGTGCCGGTGCCGCGATGGAGGACGGCATCGCGCTTGCCAAGGAGCTCGCGCTGACGCGCGACCTTGGACATGCTGAGGATGTTCGGGCTGCGCTGAGCGCGTATGAGTGGCGGCGGCGGGATCGCGCGGCGTGGATCGTCGGCTCAGCGGGGCGTAGGGCCAAGATGGTCGGTTTGACCAATCCCGTCGCGGCGTCGGGGCGCAACTTCGTGTTGAGCAAGCTTCCGGCGAGAGTCCTGCGCAGGGAGATGGAGCGGGCCGTTTTCTACGAGTAAGGGTTCTCGTCTGAGACGTGGGCCCTAACTGTGCCATCCCGCCGAGCGCGGGTCTGCGCCGGTCGCGCGGCGATGTCGTCTACGCCGAGGCGGGCGTGGCGCAGCTCTTCAGGAACGCCTCGGTGGCGGCCACGTCGAGCGGCCGGGCGAAGAGGAAGCCCTGCCCGCTGTCGCAGTCCTCGTTGCGGAGCAGCGAAAGCTCCTGTTCCTGCTCGATGCCCTCGGCGAAGGTCTCGATCGAGAGCGCCTTGCCGAGCTGCACGAGCGTGTGGATCAGCGTTTCGCCCTCCTTGTTGTGCTTCAAGCCGGAGATGAAGGAGCGGTCGATCTTCAGCGCGTCGACGGGGAAGCGCTGGAGGTGGGCGAGCGAGGAGTAGCCGGTGCCGAAGTCGTCGATTGCGATCCGCACGCCGAGCCGCTTGATCTCGGTGAGCCGGCGGGCGGTCTCCTCGATGTTGCGCATCAGGGTGGTCTCGGTGATCTCGATCGTCAGCGCCCCGGGGTCCATGCCGCTCTGGGAGAGCGCGCTTTCGATCTCGCCCACCAGCTGATCGGTGTCCAGCTGGCGTCCGGAGACGTTGACGGCCATGCTGATCGGATATCCGCTCGCCCGCCACACGGCGCCCTGACGGCAGGCCTCCTCCATCACCCACCTGCCGATCTCCGTGATCAGCCCCGTCTCCTCGAGCAGCGGGACGAAGTCGTTGGGTTGGACGATGCCGCGCACCGGGTGCTTCCAGCGGATCAGCGCCTCCACCCCGTTGGGGCTCATGTCGCTGAGGTCGAGGGTGGGCTGGTAGTCGAGGTAGAACTCGTCGTTGGCGAGCGCTTCGCGCAGGTCCATCTCGAGCTCCATCCGCTTTTGCACGCTGTCCTGCATGCCGCTCTCGAACACGACGTGGCGATTCTTGCCGTCCCACTTGGCGCGGTACATCGCGATGTCCGCGTCGCGCAGGAGCTCCTCGGCCGAGATGCGCTCCCCGATCGCGATGCCGATGCTGGCCGTCACGGTCACGCGGGTCTCCTGGTCGGCTCCCAGCTTGAACGGCTGCTTGAGCGCCTCCAGCAGGCGTTCGGCGATCAGCTCGGGCCCGGCCTCCAGCGAGAGGTCCTCGGAGATCACGACGAACTCGTCTCCGCCGAGGCGTCCCAGCGCATCGGACCCGCGGATCACCCCGTCGAGCCGCGCGGCGACCGCCTGCAGGAGCTCGTCGCCGACGCCGTGGCCGAGGGTGTCGTTGATGGACTTGAAGTTGTCGAGGTCGATGAACAGCGCGGCCGTCGGCGTTTGGCTGCGCCGCGAGCGCACGAGCAGCTGCTCGACGCGGTCGAGGATCAACGTCCGGTTGGGGAGGCCGGTCAACGGGTCGTGGGTGGCCAGGAAGGAGAGCTCCTCCTTCGCGCCGCGTGAGCTCCTCATCGGTGTGCCGGCGCTCCGTCTCATAGCACTCGCACATCCGCAGCAGGCTGAACTCGAGGCTCATCTGCAGGATGTTCAGGGCCTGAGCGAGCGCCTCGGGTGAGACATCCAGCTGCGTGGCGCTCTCGCGCAGCACCTCGGCCATCACGTTGCGCCACCAGAAACAGCGCCTGGTGACCTCGTCCAGCGTTGCCGCGCGTTGGGCGGCGAGCTCGCCGAAGATCAGCCAGGTTTCCTGGCCGGCCTCAATGGCCACCTCCATGCTCTCGCCCGAAATCCACCGTGCCACGGCGATCGTGGAGCTCCTACTGATCCGCTCGAAGCTGCCCTGCACCACCGCCTCGACATCGTGGCCCGCTCCCGAGGTGAGTGCGACCGTCCGCTCGAGCACCTCCTCGGCGCGCGCCTTCAGCGCCTCGCCGAGACGACACCGATCATCCGCGGGCGCCTCCACCAGCGCGGACGGCGGTGCCGGCACCCGTATCTCATCCAGACCCGATGTGAAGCGTTGAACTGCCATCCCAAGCCCAGTGATCGGCATATTGTGGCTATCCCATGAGCTCGACTCTCACCGCGGTGGATAGGAATCCGTGTGCCACGTCGAGGGCAGCTCCCGCTTGCGGGGTCTCGATCGGCCCCCGCGTCGTGCGCTCAGCGACGCGATGAGGCCGGCGAGTCAGCGCCGCTGATCTGCCAACGTACTCCGGGGCCAAACTCGAGGACGATCCCGGCGGGGCTGAGCAGCTCCCAATTGGGCGGGTCGTCCTCCGTCTCGACCGCGGCAGGCTTGACGCTGAGGACCGTGCCGTCAGACAGCCCGCAACGCAGCTCGCCAGTCCCCTCGTCGATGTCGGCATCCTCGATCGAGCGCCCGAGGAGCTGAGCTGGGTCGGCGGGCGACCATTGGGCATCTTGGGTGGCCAGACGCCAGAGGTCTCCGCGGGCATCGCGCACTTCTAGGTGAAGGATCTCTGGATAAGCGATACGCGCATCGATGATCGACCCACGCATCGAGCGCAGGACGTTCATCGGTGATGTATCAAGGGCTACGGTCGCCATGAGTCCTCCCATTGTTGCAGCCAAGTCAGCAGTTCTCGATAGCTCATGTCCGCCTGCACGTTGCCAGATGCCTTCTCGGCGTGCAGTGCCTCGCTGGCTTCATAGCGCTCGCTGACGGTCAGGTGTACCTCATTGCAAGCTTGCCGGAACTGCTTGATGTCGCGCTTGCGGCCCACAGCCACCTCACCGCGGCCCGTCCTGGTCGAGGTACCAGTGCCGCCCGACGGAGGCGAGCCAGCCGTCCTCGCCGACGGGGGCCAGCATGAAGCGGCTGATCGTGCGCTGGCCGCCGACTTGGTCGGAGTAGAGCAGGTCGATCGTGATCGTCTGGTGCTGGCCGACCGCCTCCGCGATCGGGGTGTGGGCGTCGTCGGTGGGGTCGCGCAGCGCGCCCTGCCACAGGCCGATGTCGCCGGCGGGGATGTAAAGGTCGCGCGACTGGCGGCGAAAATCCTCCTCGGCGGCGTGGGGGACCTGCCCGGTTTGCAACCCTGTGCGTACAAACCACCCTTGCAGCACGCCGATCCCGGCGCCGACGTTGCGCAGGCTCATCGCGAGGTAGACGGTGCCCTCGACGTGCTCGGCGACGGCGCGGCTGCCCTCCACGCGCACCCAGTGGCCGTCGACGAACATGATCTTCTGCAGCGGGTCGTCGAGGCGCGACTGCACCAGCACCGGTCGGCGCTGCTCCTTCAGCGCGAGCTCGGCGATCCGCGCGGAGCGGTTGGCGGAGCGCACCGAGCCGAAGGTGGCGATCGCGAGCACCAGCGTCCCAGCGGCGGTGGCGAGCGAGGCGACGGTCGGCCAGTCGAGGCTGGCGAGGATGGTCATGGCGCACATCAAAGCGCACAGCCTCGCAGTAGACCCCCCCGGCGTTGCCGCGCTGGAGCGCCGG
This sequence comes from uncultured Solirubrobacterales bacterium, assembly GCA_963814085.1. Taxonomy (GTDB): domain Bacteria; phylum Actinomycetota; class Thermoleophilia; order Solirubrobacterales; family Solirubrobacteraceae; genus Palsa-744. Next base: position 923,321 of record CAWFBP010000003.1, read on the forward strand.
CCAACCGGCGGAGCAGTGTCATTGCGGCGAAGCGAGGGGGCAGGAGGAAGTCTGTTTGCGCCCCGCTCAGATGCTCATGCACACCCGGTCGCGCCCGGACTCCTTGGCCTCGTACAGCGCGGTGTCGGCGCGCGCCAGCACCTCGTCGCCCGACTCGCCGGGCCGCCACGAGGCGAAGCCGGCCGAGCAGGTTTGGTCGCTGTAGACGACGCCGCGCAGGCGCTCGATCACTTCGGTGGCGCGGGGGGTGTCGCAGTTGATCAACAGCAGCCCGAACTCCTCGCCGCCCAGCCGTGCGAGCAGGTCGCCGGAGCGCACCTGCTCGCGCCACGCGGCAGTGGTTTCCTTCAGCAGCCGGTCGCCGGCGGGGTGGCCGTGGGTGTCGTTGAAGTCCTTGAAGTGGTCGAGGTCGAGCATCGCGATCGTAAACCGCTGTCCCGCGGCGAGCGCGCCCGCGACGCGCCCGTCCCACGCGCGGCGGTTGGGCAGGTGGGTGAGCGGGTCGGTACTGGCCATGTCGGTGAGCTCGGAGAGCGCGTCGGCGCGATCGATCACCGCGGCGGCCTCGTGCGCGAGCAGCGCGACGACCGTGGCGCGCGGGTCGTGGGCCGTGACGTTGGCCGGCCACCCGACCACGAGCACCCCCACCGGCTCGCCAGCGCGCATCAGCGGCTCGTAGAGAATCGACTCCGGCCGGCCGGCGGCCTCCCACAGCACGAGGCTGCCGACGTGCGCTTCGACGTCCTCGGTGATCATCTGCGGCTGACCTGAGGCGAACGCTTCGGTGACGGCGCTGCGCCGATGCGTGGATATCTCGATCGGCTCGGCATTTGCGCCGGAGATCGCCGTGGAACGCATCGTGTGAGAACCGGGCACTGGCTCGTACAGGATCGCCATCGAGGCCGCGCCGATCGTGCGGGCCGCCTCGCACACCTCCAGGCGCGATTGCGAGCCGCCGTGCAGTCCACGTACGACCTCGTTGACCTGGCCCAGCATGCGCTCGCGCTCGACCGCCTCGGCGACCTGATGGCGGACGTCGTTGACCAGATGCCGCGTGGCGAGGCCGATGATCGCGGCGACGACCACCGTCAGCAGCGCGGCGCGGTACTGCGTGGAGGGGTACTCGGGAGGCCCGACGAGGACGATCGGCGCGAGGTAGAAGACGGTGACACCGCCGAGTACGACATACAGCCAGCGCAGGCTGCGCCCATAGAGGGCGGTGTAGAAGACGGGGATCAGGGACACCACGGCGACGCCCGAGCCGATCCCGCCGGCCGAGTCGCGCAGCACCGCGACGGCGGCGAGAAACACGAGCGAGGAGAGCGCGCCTTCGAAGCGCCGGCCGAATGGCGTGAAGCGCACGGCCGCGGCGAGCAGAAGCAGTGCGATGGAGAGTGCGTACAACGCCCAGTCGATCGACGAGCCGACGATCACGGCAGCCCACACCAGCGCGGCCGCGGCCGCGAATGGAGCCACTCTGAAGGCGTACGACCCCCTGCCGGCGTCGAGTCCCATGCTCGACCATCGGCAGATGGGTGGGCCCCCTCAAGCGGGAGTAGCATTGAGCACAAGCGCAATAGGCGCACGGCGACGAGGGAGGCAGTGCAATGTCCGAGTACGACTACGTGATCGTGGGCGCGGGATCGGCGGGATGCGTGCTGGCGGCGCGCCTCAGCGAGGATCCCGATGTGAGTGTGGCACTGATCGAGGCGGGGCCGCCCGACACGATCGAGAACATCCATGTGCCCATCGCGTTTCCCGCGCTGTTCCGCACGCAGGTCGACTGGGACTACTCGACCACTGCCGAGCCGTATGCCGATCGCCGGCGCATCTACCTGCCGCGGGGCAAGACTCTCGGGGGGTCGTCATCCACCAACGCGATGGTGTACATCCGCGGCAACCGCGCCGACTACGACGGCTGGCGCGACGCGGGCTGCGCGGGGTGGAGCTTTGACGACCTGCTGCCCTACTTCATCCGCGCCGAGGACAACGAGCGCGGCGCCTCGGCTCTGCACGGCGCCGGCGGGCCGCTGACGGTGAGCGAGGACCGCGCGCCCAACCCGATCACCGACGCCTTCCTGGAGGCGTGCGCGCAGGCGGGGCTGCCCGCCAACGAGGACTTCAACGGTCCGGCGCAGGAGGGGTTTGGCCGCTACCAGCGCACCCAGCGCGACGGGCGGCGCTGCAGCGCCGCGGTCGCCTACCTGCACCCTGCCATGGCCCGTCCCAATCTCACTGTGGAGACCTACATGCAGGTGCACCGCATCCTGTTCGAGGGCGAGCGCGCCGTCGGCGTGCAGGGCGCGCGGCTGGGGGATCTGTACGAGCTGCGTGCCACGCGTGAGACGATCGTGTGCGCCGGCGCCTACAACTCACCGCAGCTGCTGATGCTCTCCGGGGTCGGCCCGGGCGAGTTGCTCACGATGCTCCAGATCCCAGTCGTGCAGGACCTGCGCAGCGTCGGGCAGAACCTCCAGGACCACCCCGCCTCGGGGGCTACCTGGGCGCACGACGAGCCGGTGTCGCTGCTCAACCCGTTGACGGAGGCCAACCTCGCCGCGTTCGTGGGGGAAGGGCGCGGCCCGCTGACCTCCAACGTCGCCGAGGCCGGCGGGTTCATCCGCTCCAGCACCGCGCACGACGCACCCGACATTCAGTTCCACGCCGCCCCCGCGATGTATGTCGACGAGCCCGTGCTGGAGCATGGCTTCGGCTTGGCGCCCTGCGTGCTCACGCCCGCCTCCCGCGGGTACGTCCTGCCGCTCACCCCCGACCCCACCGCCAAGCCCTACATCCTGCACAACTACCTCGCGGAGGAGACTGACATGGCGAGGATGGTCGAGGGCCTGCGCATGACGATGGAGATCGCCCGCCAACCCGCCCTCGCTCCCTACACCACCCGCCCCCACTACATCCCCGCGTCGGACTCCGATGAGGATGTGCGCGCACACATCCGCCAGCAGACCTTCACGCTCTACCACCCCGTCGGCACCTGCCGCATGGGCGCCGACGCCGAGGCGGTGGTGGACACCGAGCTGCGCGTGCGCGGGGTGGAGGGCCTGCGCGTGGTCGACGCCTCGGTGATGCCGACGGTGCCTCGCGGCAACACCAACGCGCCCACGATCGCCGTCGCCGAGCGCGCCGCCGACCTGATCCGCCACGGTGCGGCGGTGGCAGGGCGGGGGGCGGTCGCCGCAGCGTTGTGATCGCGGGACGGTTGCCGCCGCGGCGATACGATCGCGACCGATGTTTCTGTCTCCTCTGCGTGCCGCAAGCTCTCGCGTTCCCATGCCTACGAGGATCTGACGAGTCGCGCGGCGCACGCAGACGCTGTCTGCACGTGCCATCTTGCGCGGCGAGCAGGCGAGTGGTAAGCCGGGCTCCCCAACACACAGGAGCGGATGGGCGAGTTTGAGATTTCAGTTGCCGGCGGCGTCTCACCCGCGCCATTCCTGTTGAGTGCTGCCGCGTTCGGCGTAGATCGGCGAGCGCGATTGCGCGATCGGATTGGTCCATGGGAAGCGTCCGCTGGAGGGGACTCGCGGGCACCCGGATGCTCCGCACAGTAAGGAGCAGATACAAAATGACACGACTTACATCGATCGGGGCAGTGCTGCTGGCGACGCTCGCGGTGGGTGCCGTGGCGACGTCGGTGGCGCAGGCCGAAGAAGCGCCGTTTTGGAACATTGGCGGCACTCGACTCGCCGCCGGCCAAACCCATTACGTCAGCGCGATGGTTTACAAAGCGGGGGAATTGACCCTGGAAGCGAACACTGGCCAGAAGGTCAAATGCACAAAAGTAAAAGACTCGTTCGAGAGTGGGGTGCTGTTAGGCTCCAGCGCGGGAGAACCCGGTATGAGCAGCCAAATATTCGAACTCTCTGCATGCAAAGTCGAAGGCGATGGAACCAAATGCACCAAAGTATCAGAACCAGTCGTAACTAAATTGCTGAAGGCCGAGCTTGTGGAGAATGAAAGCAAGGAAAACTTGCTGGTGGAGTTCAAACCCGCCTCGGGCGCGCAGTTGGCGACGCTGAAATTCACAGCCGAAACGGGAGGCAGCTGCGTGGCCAAAGAAACCCAGGTAACCGGGTCGGTATCCGCCGAAGCCCTGACGTCGGAAGAAAAAGTGATTAAATTACCTGAAGAGATCAAAGGAGAAACGTGGTTGTTCCGCTTCCCGGCAACGCCAATCAAAAAAGTCTGGTTAGTCAAAGCGGGTGTCGGCTCGTCGGTGGCGGTTGGTCTGACGGCCTTTGGGGAAGAAGCCAAGGAGACGGGCACCGCGCTGATCTCCCTCGCAGAAGTCACAGAAGGTCAGTTAATCGGGGCCGGGGAAGACTACTTCGACGCCGAAAAAGGATGGAAAGCAGAAGCAAAAGGAGGAGGCAGCTTCCAGATCACCGAAAAGGCCAAGGTCGCATGCGAAAAAGAGACATTTGAAGGGGTGAGCCCCACCAAAGGGTTGGCCAGTACAAGTGACATGGCTCCCAAATACAGTGGGTGCAAATTCGAATTAGAAGTAGAAGGTAAAACTACGACGACAAAAGCAGAAGTCAACGCGCGGGGTTGTAATATGGAATACCTCAACCCCGAAGAACCAGGTAAAGATAAATTCAAGGCAGAACTCGACATATCAAAATGCTCCGGGGGCGAAAAAGGCGGGATTCTGATCACCGACAAAGAACTCGAAGCAGGCAAGACCTGCGAAGTCAACATCCCCGATCAGGCGCTAGGCAGGGAAGATGAAGATTCAGATACAAAAGAAGCAGAACCATTTGAATTTGAAGCTAAAATCGACGCCAAAGACACTAAAGCCGAAACCAATGAATGTCCTGAAGAAATTGAGAAAGGGAAAACGCCCGGGATCTTCGAATTCGTATTTGAAATACCAGGGTTGCTCTTCATTGGTGCGAAGTTTCGATCGGGGCGATGATCCACGACCGCTCGACGTAGTGATCGATGAGGGCGGGGATTCGAACCTGCCCGGTGCACTGGGCTAGGCCCATCGAATGAAGCGGTCGCACGGCTCTCCCCAGCGCGCGACCGCTTCGCTTCACCGCGATCCGCCCGGCCTGGCGGTCGCGGTTGCCGCGTGGCGGGCGGGCATGCACGCGCTGCACCACGACGCCATTTCGAGCGCCTCGGCGAGCGTTTGGGCATTCGCGCCCATTGGGATCGCGAGGCTCGCCCGATGCCGCGGAAGGTGCCTCAGTGCGAGCGTTTGACCTGGTGCTCCAGCAGCTTGCCCGAGGCGGCCTCGACCTGGGCGGTCATGCGCAGCTTGAACATGCCCAGCAGCGCCTCTGAGGCGATGCCGCGCAGCGTGCGGATTGCCTCGATCATCTCGTCCCAGCGCTCCTCCGGCTGGCCGGCGGCGGTGAACGGCTCCCACAGCTCCTTCAGGTAGAGCTTCACGAACGCGCGCGAGATCGACTCGCAGTCGCGGCTGAGGCGCTCCACCAGCGCGAGCGCCGCGTGCAGGGGGATGCCGAGGGCGGTGACCTCCTCGGCCGCCTGCATCAGCGCCGGGCTGGGCACCTCGAAGCGATCGTCGCCCAGGGGGATCAGCAGCCCGAGCTTGCGGATCCGCTCGATGTCCTTGGCGTCCACCTCGCCGAAGCGTTGGAGCAGCTCCTCGCCGGTGATGACCTCCGGGGTCTCGCTCTCGAACGGCGCCGTCATCGCGTTGCGCAGCCCCAGCAGACGCCCCGCCGAGCCGCCCGAGGCGCTCAGCAGACGCTCGATCGCCGCGAGGTTGAAGCCGTCGGCCTGCATGTCGAGCACCAGCTTCAGGCGCGCCACGTGGTCGGGGCCGTAGTAGCCCACGCGCGCTCTCACCTCGGGGGCGGGCAGCAGGCCGCGCGAGTGGTGGTTGCGGATATTGCGCACCGACATCCCCACCTCAGCGGCCAGCTGCTCGATCGTGAGGTCGGCCAGGGAGTCGCGACCGTCGGTGCGATCCACCTTGCCGTCGTCCTCACGCGGGCCGGCATCGCTGCTCGTCCGGCCGTCGTCGCTGCGCTGGCGAGGAGCGTTGCCCCGGCCGCGCTTGTCCGTGTCCAAGCTCACACTCGCCATCTCAAAACAAGGATACCGTGTTTGATGTACCCTCAAATGAGGTAGCATCGACTCAGGTCATCATGCCTTCCCCTTCCTTCCCCTTGCGTATGGTCATGCCCTTGATTCAGCCTGTGCCCTCCTCCCCCTCCGCCCCTCGCACCGATGGCTGAACGTGGCGCCGTCCCGACGGTCGCGCCTGTGCGTCGCCGCGCGCTGCGGCTGATCGGCTCCTTCACCTCGCCACTGGCGCCGGACGACTACCTGGAGCTCCTCAACCCGCTGTGGTCCACGCGCGAGCTGCGCGGGCGGGTGGAGGGCGTGCGCCGCGAGAGCGCGACGGCGGTGACCGTGACAATCAAGCCTGGCTGGGAATGGCCGGGGCACCTGCCAGGGCAGTACCTGCGGTTGGGGATCGAGGTGGACGGTGTGCACCACTGGCGTGCCTACTCGCTCACCTCCGACCCCGAGCGCCACGACGGGCGCATCGCGATCACGCCGAAGCTGCTGGCGGGCGGGAAGGTGTCGCCCTACCTCTTCCGCCGCGTAGGCGCCGGGGCGATCGTGCGCCTGGGCGGTGTGGAGGGCACCTTCGTGCTTCCCTCCCCGCGGCCTGCGCGGTTGCTGTTCGTGAGCGCCGGCAGTGGGGTCACGCCGATCATGAGCATGCTGCGCACTCTCGCGCGGGATGGCGCGCTGCAGGACGTGGTGCACATGCACTGTGCGCGCGACGCGGGGGATGTGATCTTCCGAGGCGAGCTGCACGGGTTGGACGAGCGCCACGCCGGCTACCGGCTGCACGAGCGGCTCACGGGTGCGCACGGCCGCTTGGCGCCGGCAGAGCTGGACGCGCTGTGCCCCGACTGGCGCGAGCGCGAGGCGTTCGTGTGTGGCCCCGCCGGTCTGCTGCAGGCGCTCGGCGAGCACTGGCGCGCGGAGGGCGATCCGGAGCGGATGCACGTCGAGCGCTTCCAGCCCGCCACCGGCGTGGGCGATGGCCCGCGCGGGGTGGGCGGCGACATCGACTTCTGCGTCAGCGGCATCCGCGCGCACAGCGACGGCGAGCAGCCGATCCTCGTTGCCGGTGAGCTCGCCGGCGCCACCTTGCCCCACGGCTGCCGCATGGGCATCTGCCACAGCTGCATCGGGCGGCTGCGCTCCGGCCAGGTGCGCGACCTGCGCACCGGCCGCGTGCACGGTCAGCCCGGCGAGCTGCTGCAGACCTGTATCAACGCGCCCGAGGGCGCGGTCGAGATCGAGTTGTGAGAATCCACCAAACGCCACGGAGGTCCTATGTCCGCCACCATTGAGCGCCCGCCGGTGCCGCCTCCCGCGGCAGCGTCTTTCGAGGAGCCTGACAATCCGCTGCACCGCCTCACCCCCGAGCAGCTCGAGCAGCTAGGCCGCGAGCTCGACGCGCTCCACGAGGAGGTCTTCGCCGACCTGGGCGAGCGTGACGCGCGCTACATCCGCTCGACGATCCGCCTCCACCGCCAGCTAGTGATCGGCGCGCGGCTGCTGCTGCTGCGCTCGGACAAGCGACCGCTGTGGCTGGCGGGCACCGCCGCGCTGTCGCTGGCGAAGATCCTCGAGAACATGGAGATCGGGCACAACGTGATGCATGGGCAGTGGGACTGGATGAACGACCCGGACATCAACTCCCAGAGCTGGGATTGGGACACGGCATCCCCGGCCGACGCGTGGCGCCACTCACACAATTACGAGCACCACACATTCACCAACATCCGCGGCAAGGACCGCGATTTGGGGTATGAGATCATGCGCATCGATCCCCACCAGCGCTGGCACCCGGTGTACCTGGCGCAGCCGCTGTACAACCTATTGCTGATGGGCTTCTTCGAGTGGGGGGTGGCGATGCATGACCTCAACTTCGAGGCGATCCGCAAGGGGGAGAAGCCCAAGGCGAAGGCGCTCGCCGAGCTACGCGCGATCGGGTTGAAGGCGCGGCGGCAGGCCGTCAAGGACTACATCGCCTTCCCGCTGCTCTCGGCGGCGGTGTCGGCAGGGAGCTCGGCGGCGTTGGCCGGCCGGAGTTCGGGGTCGGCCTCGGTGAGAAGTTCGTTTGGCCGCCGCTCGGCTGGGCTGTTCGCCCGGCGCTCGGCTTCGGCGTCGAGCAACTCGTGGTCGTCGCCGGCGGGCGGCTCGGCGTCAACCTCGCAAGGACAGGTTGCGCCGTCAAGCCGGCGTGCGGCCGCGCGCACGTTCAAGTCGACGCTCACCGCCAACTTCACCTCCAACATCGTGCGTAACGTGTGGGCCCACTCGATCATCTTCTGCGGGCACTTCCCCGACCAGACCTACACCTTCAGCGAGCAGGAGGTCGCCGAGGAGACCCGCGGCTCGTGGTATGTGCGTCAGCTGCTCGGCTCCGCCAACATCGAGGGCGGGCGGCTGTTTCACTTCGTGAGCGGCAACCTCGGCTTCCAGGTGGAGCACCACCTGTTCCCCGACCTGCCCTCCAGCCGCTACGCCGAGATCGCTCCGCGCGTGCGCGACATCTGCCGCCGCTACGACCTGCCGTACAACAGCGGCCCCTTCCACCGCCAGCTCGGCACGGTGCACCGCACGATCCTGCGCCTCGCATTTCCGGGTGGGCGCCCGCGGCCCAAAGGCGAGGGCTACCGGGGGGCGTAGCCTCAGCTGTCGGTCGGACGGCGCGTGCCGGGCGACCCAGCTGCCGGCGGTACCCACGTGGCCACTCAAGCACGCAGCTCATGCGCTCGGGTCGGCAGCTCGTCCCCCGCGTTCGCGCGCTCCTGCGCCGCGACCTTCAGCCGTGCGTGGATCACGCGCACGGCCTCGGGATTGCAGTCGACCATCACATATCGCCTGCCCAGCTTCGCGGCGACCACTCCTAGCGTGCCGCTGCCGGCGAAGAAGTCCAGGCACCAGTCGCCCGGGCGCGTCGAGGCCTGGATCATGCGCCGCACGATGCCTTCGGGCTTCTGCGTGGGGTAGCCGGTCTTCTCGCGACCGTTGGTGGGAACGATCGTGTGCCACCACACGTCGGTCGGCAGCTTGCCCTTCGCCGCCTTCTCCGCGCTCACCAGCCCCGGCGCCATGTACGGCTCGCGGTCGACCGCTGCGTCGTCGTAGTGGTAGTGCAGCGGGTCCTTCACATACACCAGGATCGTGTCGTGCTTGGCCGGCCAGCGTCGCCTCGATCGCGCGCCGTAGTCGTACGCCCAGATGATCTCGTTGAGGAAGCACTTGCGACCGAAGATCTCATCCAGCAGCAGCTTGCAGTAATGCGCCTCGCGATAGTCGATGTGGAAGTAGAGGGTTCCGCTGCTCGCCAGCAGCCTGTGCGCTTCGCGCAGACGCGGCTCCAGGAACGCGAGGTAGTCGTCAAACTCGTCGCGATAGGAGGACTCCGCGAGCAGGCGCGTCCGGTAACGGCGCCCCATGAACCCGATGCGATCGCCGCGCTCGTCCGGCACCGCCTGCAGCGTCTTGCGCGTCTGTGTCTTGCCGGTGTTGAACGGCGGGTCGATGTAGATCAGCTGGAAGGCCTCGTCCTCGAAGCCCGGCAGCACGTCGAGATTGTCGCCGAGGATGACGCTGTTCTCGCCGAGCACCCCGCCAATCTATGGGGCACGGCGGATGCCGGGCTTGCGCGCAGGCATCCGGCCGAGCTATTGTGGCTCGGATTGGCAGGGCATGCGGTTGGGCATCCAGCCGAGCTACGCGGGGCCGGCTGACGCCCGCACTCAAGCCGGGCTGATCACGACCAGCGGGATCGGACGCGTGGTGCGCTGCTGGTAGGCGTCGTAGCGGCCATGGTTGTTGTCGTTGACGAGCTTCCACAGACGCGCGTACTCCGCGTTGCCGGACTCCAGCACGCGTGCGGTCCCTGAACGCTTCGTACGCCCGATCTGGATCTCGACCCCGGGCTTGGCACGCACGTTGTGCAACCACCCTGGCGGACGATCGGAGCCACCGTTAGAGGCAACCACCACGTGGTCGGAGCCATCGGCGGCGTACATCAGTGCGCTGCAGCGCTGCGCGCCGCTACGGCGGCCGGTGGTGCGCAGCAACAGCGCGGGCACGCCGAGTATCCGGTGTCCCACCATCCCGTCGCTGCGCTCGTAGAGCTGCTGGTGGAGCTTCAGGACGGGTCCCTGGATGGCGTCGGCCACGCTCACCTCCCGCAGTGTAAGGGCTTGCGGGCTTTGTTGCGGGCAGCCACTGCGGCTCTCCGGCTGGACTACACGGTGGTCGGAGATTCGAAACGCGTAGCCTCAGCGCAGCGCATCAGACACGCGGCTACGGTGTCGCGGGCTCACGCCGGCGCGAGCGTGCCCCACAGGTGCTGCAGCGCATAGGCTCGCCACGGTCGCCAGCGCTCCGCCATACGGGCGGCGTCGCGCGGCGAGCACCCTCTGCTCAGCGTGGGGTCGGAGCTGCCGAGCGTTTCCAGGGCGCGGCGCACGCCGAGGTCGGTGGGCAGGAACGCGTCGGGGTCGGCGAGCGCGCGCATCGCGATGTACTCCGTGGTCCACGGCCCCACCCCGGGGAGCGCGAGCAGGCCGGCGCGTACCTCCTCGCGATCGCTGCCGGGGTCGATCGCGAGCTCTCCCCCGGCCAGCAGCCGCGCCAGCGCCTGCAGCGTTTGGCGACGGCGCGCGGGGCCGCCCGGCAGCTCGTCGGGTGCCGCGGCGGCGATCGCGGCGGGGGTGGGGAAGAGGTGGGTGAGGGTGGATGCGCCCTGGGCGGAGTGTGGGCCGGGAAAGGAGGCGTGCAGGTTGGAGGAGGGGGTGCCACGGTTCGCAGGCGACGCGTGCGGGTTGGAGGAGGCGGCTTGTGGGCTGGCGCCGTTGTGCGAATGGGCGTCAACCACTGCCAGCGGCTCCCCCAGTGCCTGCGTGAGCCGCGCTGCGGCAGTGCGGGCGGCAGGCACGGAGATCTGCTGTCCGAGCACGGCACGTATCGCGAGCTCGGCGCCGTCCACGGCTCCGGGCAGGCGCAGCCCGGGCGCGGCGTGCACCAGCTGCGCCAGCAGCGGATCGCGGGCGAGGTGCTCCGCCGGTGCGGTGGGGTCGGCGTCGAGGTCGAGCAGGCGCCGGCAGCGCTGCACGGCGGCGGTCAGGTCGCGCAGGTCGGCGAGACGCAGACGGCACTCGATCTGCCCGTCCACGCGAGTGAGCGCGACAACGCCGTGTCCGTGGGGCAGGCGCAGGGTGCGCCGGTAGCAGCCACCCACGACCTCCTCCACGCCGGATACGGCGCGCATGCCGAGGAAGCTCAACAGCCGTCCCCAGTCGAGCGGCTCGCGGTAGGCGAGACGCACGGTGAGCGGGATGTCCTCGGCCGGTGCGGTTGGCCCATCGCCGACGGCGGTCGGGGCGGGTGTGGATTTCGCTTTGGATTGCGACGCGCTCCCGGGTGGGTGGACGCTCGCCAAGGTGCCCCCGTTTTCGATGCCACGACGTTGCCCCGGTGCCCTGCGGCGCAGCTCCGTGGGGGTGCGCGCGTAGACCTCGCGGATCGTGTCGTTGAACTGGCGCACGCTCGCGAAGCCCGCCGCGTGGGCGACGTCGATCTGCCGCAGCGACGTGGTCTCGATCAGGATGCGCGCGGTTTGCGCGCGCTGCGCGCGGGCCAGCGCGAGCGGGCCGGCGCCCAGCTCGGCGGCTAGCTGACGCGTGAGGTGACGCTCGCTGTAGGCCAGCCGGCGCGCGAGACCGTGGACGCCCTCGCGGTCGACGACCCCATCCGCGATCAGCCCCATCGCGCGCGCCGCGAGATCGCCCCGGCGATTCCACTCCGGCGAGCCGGGCGCGGCGTGCGGATGGCAGCGCAGGCAGGCGCGAAAGCCGGCGCTCTGGGCGGCGGCGGCGGTCGGGTAGAAGCGCACGTTGCGACGCTTGGGGACGATCGCGGGACAGCTCGGGCGGCAGTAGATCCCGGTGGAGGTGACGGCCACGAAGAAGCACCCGTCGAAGCGGTGGTCGCGGCTGCCGAGCACGCGGTAGCGCGCGTCGAAGTCGTCGGCTCGCGGGGCCGTGTTGAGGTCGAGCATGGTTGACTTGGTGGTATGCGGCTCGGCGTTCGGCTTGGAGGTGTGCGTCTCGCCGATTCGCTTGGCCGGCAGGGTGGTTGTGCGTGGCATAGCTCCAGTATGCACGCGCTGGCTAGCGGAAATCGGACGCCGACATTCTCCACGCCTACCCCGTCCGATTTCCGCCAGCATCCGGCGCCGGTGGGTGTCAGAGTAAAGGCATGAACTACACAACGATTGACAGCCCAGTCGGAGAGCTGCTCGCCTGCGCCGACGCCGCGGAGCGGATCACCGGCCTGCACTTCTACGATGGCCATCGCCTACCAGCACGCGACTCGAGTTGGGTCCACGACGAGAATGCGCTCGCGCCGCTGCGCCGCCAGCTGGAGGAGTACTTCGCCGGCGAGCGCCGCGAGTTCGAGCTCGACCTCGCTCCCAGCGGCTCGCCGTTTCAGCTCAGCGTGTGGCGCGAGTTGCGCGCGATCCCCTACGGCGAGACGGCCTCTTACGGTGAGATCGCCGCCGCCGTCGGCCAGCCCGGCGCGGCGCGCGCGGTGGGTGGCGCCAACAATCGCAACCCGATCGCGATCGTGATCCCCTGCCACCGCGTGATCGGCGCGAACGGGACGCTCACGGGCTACGGCGGAGGGCTGCCGCGCAAGCAGCGGCTGCTCGCGCTGGAGACCGGGGCGATGGTGCTTGCCTAAGACGCATATATTCTCGAGGCGATGCCCCGTCACCTGATCTCGATCGACCAGGTCGACGACAAGTTGGCCCGCGAGATCTTTGCGACGGCCGACGACATGGCCGCCGCACTGCGGATCCCCACGCGCCTCTCCAGCCTCACCGGCAGGGTGGTGGCGCTGCTGTTCTTCGAGCCCTCATCGCGCACGATCCTCAGCTTCAGCGCCGCCGCCGCGCGGCTGGGGGCGGCGGTGATCTCCCACCGCGGGGTGGAGTCCTCCTCGCTCTCGAAGGGGGAGTCGATCGAGGACACGGTGCGCGTGGTCGGCAGCTACGCCGATCTGATCGTCCTGCGCCACGAGGCGGCGGGCATCGCCCAGCGCGCGTCCGAGATCAGCCCGGTGCCGTTGATCAACGGCGGCGACGGCCCCAACGAGCACCCCACGCAGGCGCTGATCGACATGTACACGATCGAGCGCGAGCTGGGACGGCTGCACTCGCTGCGCGTGGGGATGGGCTTCGACCCCCGCCACTCGCGCTCGATCCACTCGCTCTGTCGCGGCCTCTCCCACTACCCCGACAACGACGTGCTGCTGGTGGGCCCCGAAGAGCTGTGGCTGGACGAGCGCGACCTGCGCGACCTGCGCGCGCAGGGGCTGCGAGTGCAGCAGACCAGCGACATGCGGCAGCTGCTGGCGCGCGAGGTGGTGTACGTCAACCGCTTCCAGGTCGAGCGCATCGCGGACCCCGCGCTGGCGGCGACCTACCGCGAGCGCTACTGCATCGCCGCCGATGACGTGCGCAGCTCGGAGATCAAGCTGCTGCTCGACCCGCTTCCGCGCATCCACGAGATCGCCCACGAGGTGGACGACCTGCCCGAGGCGCTCTACTTCAAGCAGGCTGCCAACGGCGTCCCGATCCGGATGGCGCTGCTGTCGATGCTGGCGTAGGGGGTCAACCCCGCCGCGCGCGCATGTGCCACGGACGGCGGGGGATCCCGAGCAGAAGCGCGCCCGCGAGCGCGAGGGCGGCGAGCATGCAGAGGCTGACAACCAGCGCGACGCCGCCGTGGCTTGTGGTCCGGCGCGGGGTGGGTGTTACCGAGACAGCGGCGGGTGACGGGGCGGAGGCCAGGCCGGCGGCGCGCAGCGCGTACTCGATGTGCCCCGTGCCTCCGTCGGGGAGCGTGACCCACGCGGCCAGCGCTTGGCCACTCGCCGGATCCACCGCGATCGCCGGTGGCCCGTTGGGGCCGGGCGCGGCGACGCGCTCGGGCGCGGCGAAGGAGACTTCTCCCTGCCCGGCGTAGTGGCCGCGCGCCGCGCGAATCGCCCACCGCCGTGGATTAGAGTCCGCCCGCCCCGCTCGCCCGCCGCCGGTCGAACTCGGGGCTGTACGCCACACAGCAAACGCTTCCGCGTCGGATCCCGCGGCGATGTCAGCCAGCACCGCGTCGGTCGACCCGCCGCCCGAGATCACCACCGGCGCCCACGCGCCGCGACGCAGCGACACCGGCGAGGCGCGCACGACGTAGCGGCCCCTATCGACGCCGGTCCACGCGATCATCACCGCCTCGCTGGAGAGCCGCAGCAGCTGCAGCGAGCCGGCCGGGGGAATGAAGCCGCCGAGGTCGTGGAAGCGTTCGAGCACCCGCGGCGCGCCGCCGGCGAGCCCGCTGCCGGAGATGCTCAGCTCGATTGTCGTGGTGGGCGCGCCGCCGGGCGCCATCGACTGGCTGCGCCAGGCCACGATCGCGTGGCCGTCGTCGCTGGCCAGCGCCCGCAGTTCGAGGTCGGGCGATCCGGCCGCGAGACTCCCCAGCCGCTGCACCGGGCCGAGCGCGCCCGCGGGGGGGAGCTCGCGGGCATAGACGGTGCCGTCCCTGGCCCAAGCGAGCAGGACTTCGGCGCGGTAGTCCATCGTCGCGACGATGGCTTCGACTGGGCTGGCACCGACCGGCACCATCCGGGCGCGCGCGGGCGACTCGCTGTAGTGGCGCTGAACACGCACCGCGATTGCCCACCCCGCCCGGGTTCGCACGGGGGAGGCGATCGCCACGTCGCCGAGGTAGGCGCTGGACGCCGCCACCGGCGCCGCCGGCCCGCCCAGCGGCTGTGGCGCGCCGAACGCACCCGCCATCCTGCCCTCTGCGAGCGCGCCGGTGTCAGCGCCCGTGCTCCCGGCGGCTGCGGCCTGTCTTGCCGGTGTGCTCTCACCAACCACTCTCGGCGTTGTGCCCGTGTCTGCACCGGTAGCCGCCGTGTTCTGTGCAGGGCCGACCGCGACGACTTGCCCCAGTGCGGTTCCCGCACCCGTCGTGACTTCCGTAAGTCCTCTGGTGTCGGCGGCAAGCGCGCGGCCCCCGCCGGGGAGGTCGTCGGTTGCAAGCGTCGCACCGAACGCTTCCCCCGCCGTGGCACCCGACGCGCCCGCGGCGCACCCCCGCGGCGCGGTCCACAACAGCGCACCCGGCCCGCTGCGCATGGTGGGGTCGGCGCTCGGGAACACAACCGACGGAGCCGCGGCGGCAGGGAGAGCTGCCGAGCAGCCTGCCGGGCGCGCGGGCGCAGACCAGCGCGCGGCAGCGGTGGGGGCTGCGCAAAGAGAAACGAGCAGCGCGGCGATCAGCAGCACGCGGGCCTCGCGGGATTGCATCTGCATAAACTGAACCGGCATCCGGCAATCGTAGGGGGCGCCACCTCATTCGGGGGCGCCGGGACCGCCGACGAGCAGCCGGAGGCGGCGGTGACTCTCGATGCCGTCCGGCGTCCCTACGGCCGCCCTCAAGCCCCGCCCGCGGCCTGCGTGGCTTCGCGGGCGCGGCGGTACTCGTTGACCACGATCTCGGTGAGCTCCTCCACCGAGGTCTCCGCCGTGGGCTTGTCCAGGGCGATCGCGCCGTCCTGAATCAAGCTCACGCGGTCGCATGCTTCGAACACATGCACGTAGTTGTGGAGGATCATGATGACCGAGACCCTGCCGTCCGCCTTCAGGCGCGCGACCAGGTCGAGGATCTGCGCGCCCTCTTTGGCGCCCATCGCCGCAAGCGGCTCGTCCAGCAGGACGATGTCCGCGTCGGAGTTGACCGTGCGCGCGACTGCGATCGCCTGGCGCTGCCCTCCGGACAGCCGCGCCACGGCCACGTCGATCCGCGGGATGTTGATGCCGATCTCATCCAGCGCGGCGCGAGCTTCGCGCTTCATCTCACGGTTGGCGAGGAACGGGATCGGATGGTGCACCTTCTCGCGGCGCAGCGCCAGGTTGTGGTAGACCGACAGTTCGTCGATCAGCGCGAGATCCTGGTAGACCGTGTCGATGCCTTTCGCGCGCGCGTCGTCGACGCTTTTGGGCTGATAGGGCGCTCCGTGCAGGAACATCTGCCCCGTGTCCTGCTTCTGAAAGCCGCAGATGATCTTGATCAGCGTCGACTTGCCCGCGCCGTTGTCGCCGAGCAGGCCCAGCACCTCGCCCTTGCGCAGGTGCAGGTTGACGTCGCGCAGGGCCGTCACCGGCCCGAAGCGCTTGGCGATGTGTTCGACGCGCAGCACGTCATCGGGAGCCGAGACCGGCCCGACGATCGTCTCCGCCGCCACGGGCTGATCAGCCACTGCGGGAACCCCTGCGCACGCGCTGCACGTACACGTTGATGGTCATCGCCAGGATGATCGCGAGGCCCAGGTAGAGGAGCTGGTAGTTGGCGTTGACGCCCTTGAGGATCAGCCCGTCGTTGAGGATGCCCAGGAACAGCGCTCCAATCAGCGCGCCTACGACAGTCCCCGACCCACCCGCAAGGAGCGTGCCGCCGATCACCGCCGCCGAGATCCCCTTGAACAGGATTTCGTTCGCTCCGGCGACGTCTGGCTGCACCGAGGAGGCCCGCACTGCCTCGAGTATGCCGGCGAAGCCCCCGGCGGCGGCGCAGAGGATGAAGTTGCGGATCATCACCAGGCGCACCCGCACCCCGGCCTCGGAGGCGGCCAGCTTGTTCGAGCCCACGGCCACCGTGTACAGGCCCCAACGGGTGAACGTCAGCACGATCTGCCCCACGACCACGATCACGAGCGCCCAGATCAGCTCCGAGTAGGTGCCCTCGCCGAGGACTTTTGCGAACGTCGAGACGTGGTTGACCGTTTCGGTGAGCACGATGTGCGCCCCGTTGATCACGTGGTGGACGTTGACGGTCGTGCTCGTCACTTCCGCCCCCGGCATCGGCACCGGCACGCCGTGGGAGATGATCAGCGTCAGCCCCTCCAGCGTGAAGAGCATGCCGAGCGTGGCCACGAACGAGCTGATGCCGACGATCGCCGTGAAGAACCCGTTGATGAAGCCGACCACCATGCAGCCGGCCAGCGCGATCAGTACGCACGGCACGTACGGAATCCCGGCCACCGCCAGCTTGTAGTAGAGGAACGGCGCAAGCAGGTAGGTCGCCCCGATCGACAGGTCGATCTCGCCCAGGATCATCACGAACACCTCGCCCGCGCCGAGGATCGCGAACGGGGCGAAGAACGGCAGCAGCGTCTTGAAGCTGGCGCTGGTGAGGAAGGTGCTGGTGGTCAGCGAGAAGTAGATCGCCACGAGCAGCGTGACGACGATGATGCTGCCCTCGCGCAGGGACAGCGCGCGTTCGAGCAGCGCGCCACGACTCGGCAGCGAGGCCCGGCGCGCGCGCGCCGGGCCTTCCGCCGGTGGGGCCGGTCCCTGCGCCGAGGCCGGAACAGGCCCACCCTCCACACTGGCCACGGTGGCGGTCCTCGTTACGCGGCGGTGCCCGCCGGGATCGGGACGACCTTCGGTTCGGAGGAGGTCCCCTCGAAGCGGCTTTTGGAGTTGATGTACGGAGCGACGGTTTCCTTGTCGATGAATTTCAGGCCCGTGTCGACTTCCGCTGGACCCGTCAGGGAGCCGGAAACCTGCCACAGGAACAGCTGCAGGGCCGGCAGGAACCCCTGCAGGTAAGGCTGTTGATCGATCGTGAATTCGATATAGCCTTCGTGGAGCAGTTTCTGGGTTTTTTCGGTCAAATCGAAGCCGCCGGCCTTGACGCCTTTGGCGGTGAGCCCGAGCTTCTGCATCACACCCGCCAGTTCCGCGGTGTCGCCACCGTCGACGGCGTACATCCCCTTCGTGGTCGGATGGCCGGTCCAGTAGGCTTCGATCGCCGTTTTCTCACCCGATTCCAGCGAGCCGGTCACGATCGTGGTCAGTTTGATCGGCGCGCCCGATTCCTTGATCGCCTTTTCAGCTCCTTCGAGGCGCGGCTGCAGGTTCGCCGAGCCTGCATTGGCGGTGAAGATGACCACTTCGCCCGTGCCCACGGCGGCGACGATCCGCTTGCCCATGAGTTCGCCGGCCAGTTTCAGGTCCTGGCCGATGTAGGCGAGGCGCTTGTTGGGGGGCGAGGGAGCGTCGGCGTTGTAGGCGACTACCGGGATGCCCGCCTTTAGCGCGTTTTCGATGGGCACGTTGAACGCGGTCTTGCTGATCAGCGACACCGCGATCCCCTTGGCGCCGGATGAGACGGCGGTGTTGATGGCGTTGACCATCTGGTTGATGTTTTCGCTTTCGGAGCCCGTCCACTCGTAGCTTGAGCCGAGTAGTTTGCAGGCGTCGGCGATCCCGTACTGGGTGGGCGTGAAGAACGAGTTGGTCGTGACGTGGTTGACGAACACGAATTTGTATTCGGGGTGCGAGCCGAAGACCGCGGCGGAGTTGCCGCCCGAGGAGGACGCGCTCGAGCCGCACGCCTCCAGCAGCGCGCTCACCGAGCCGACGGCCGCGCCGGTCAGCGCGGTGCGGCGCAGGAACGAGCGTCGGTCGAATCCCGGGGCCAGTCCGGTGGAATGGGATCCCACCTGCCTCTCGGAGTGCTCCAGGCGCTCCACCGCGTCGAGCACCAGATCGCTGTCGGACATCTCATCCTCCTCCTTGTATTGCGGGACTGGGCAGCGGATGGGGCTCCCCTCCTTTAATTTCCCGCTTGAGTCATCTGCTACACGCTCAATTCAGCGCGTGGGCGGGTGAGAGCACCTCGCCCGCCGAGGATTGTCTGACCCAAAGATGAGGACTGTCTGGCCGGATGAGCTGTCTGATAGGTGGGCCGTCTGACAGGTGGGCCGTGTGACTCGGTGAGCTCCCCGGGCCGTGTGACTCGGGGAGCTACCCGGGCGCGCCGGAGGTGATGATGGCCATCGTCATCGTGAGCGCAACCAGCACCGCCGTCACGGCGATCACCGCACGCTCCCCCGAGAGGCCGCCGGGGAAGTCTGGTTTGCGCAGCCCCAGGCCGAGCGAGACCACAACCGCCCAGACGACCAAGAGGCCACCGGCGATGTAAAAAGGCACCCTGCTCTTGGCGGCCGCGAGAACGGGCGCCAGCTGCAAGACCGTCGCATGCATCCCACGGCGAGCCTAACGCATTCGCGCGTGCCCCGCCATCCCGCGGCGCTACGGCCTGGCGGCGGCGCGAGCGCTTGCCAAGGCGCAGCGTGCCCCGGCCATCCGGTGGCGCTACGGCTTGGCGGTGGCGCGAGCGCTTGCCCGGGCGCAGAGTATGCTTCCCCACGATGCCCGACGCGGTGCGAACACCCGACGAGCGCTTCGAGGGCCTGCCGGACTTCCCCTTCGAGGCACACTATCGCGAGGTGGAGGGGCTGCGCCTTGCGCACCTAGACGAGGGCGAGGGCAGGCCGGTGATCTTCATGCACGGCGAGCCGACGTGGTCGTTCCTGTGGCGCGAGGTGATCCCGCCGGTGAGGGATGCCGGCTTTCGCTGCATCGCCCCCGACTACGCCGGGTTCGGACGTTCGGACAAGCCGACCGACATCGGCTGGTACTCATACGACCGCCACGTCGCGCTGGCGGCGGCGCTACTGGAGGAACTCGACTTGCGTGGCGCGACGATGGTCGTGCACGACTGGGGTGGCCCGATCGGGCTGCGCCTCGCCGTCGAGCACGCCGAGCGGATCGACCGCCTCGTGATCACCGACAGCGGCATCTTCACCGGCAACCAGCGGATGAGCGAGGCGTGGCTGGCGTTTCGCGACTTCACCGCGCGCACCGAGGACCTGCCGGTGGGGATGTTGGTGAGGGGCGCCTGCAAGAACGACCCCGGCGAGGAGGTGATCGCCGCCTACGAGGCGCCCTACCCGAACGCAGCCTCGAAGGCCGGCGCTCGTGCCTTCCCGGCGCTGATCCCGTTCGCGCCCGATGCCCCCGGCGCGGCGGAGGGCCGGCGCACGCTGCACGCGCTGCGCGAGGACACCCGTCCGACGTTGATCCTGTGGGGCGACTCCGACCCGGTGCTGCCGATGTCGGTGGCGGAGAGCTTCGCCGGCGCGATCGGTAGGCCGCCGCCGCGCGCGATCGAGGACGCGGGCCACTTCCTGCAGGAGGACAAAGGCCCGGAGGTCGGGGCGATCGTCGCGGAGTGGCTCACCGCGTAGAGCGGGATCGACCCGCGTGGATTCGGATCAGCTCGAAGACTCGCCGATCCGCGGCTGCTCTGGCGCCGAGGCGAGCGCCGGCTCCGAGCGCGCGGCGCGCAACTCGTAATCGCGTCGCGCGGTCATGTCGGCGTCGGCGATCACGCGGTCGACTTTCGTGAGGTGGCCGATGCCCTCGGCGATTGAGCGGGGCAGCAGCGTGCCGAGTCGGTAGGTGCGCCTGGTCGATTTCGGCACCCACACTTCGACGGTGCCGTGCTGGAGCGTCTCGACGATCGCATCGGCCACGTCGGAGGGCTCGACGTTGCTGAAGCCGCGCGCTTGCCCCAAGCCGCTGCCCAACTCGGTGTTGACGATGTAGGGCATCACGTAGCTGAGGTCGATGTGGGCGCCCATCAAGCGCAGCTCGCCGCGCACTGCCTCGCTGAGGCCGACCACCGCGTGCTTGGTCGCCGAGTAGGTGGCGATCCCGGGCGTCCCAAACTTACCCGCCTGCGAGGCGATGTTGACGATGTGCCCGCGGTCGCGGGGGATCATCCGCGCGAGACCGAGCTTCATGCCGAGGATCACGCCGTACAGGTTGATGTCGATCGTGCGCCGCGCGGAGAGGTCGTCCTCGTCGAGAAACCGTCCGACGGGCATGATCCCGGCGTTGTTGACCAGCACGTCGAGCGGTCCGAGCTGTTCTTCGGAGGCATCGAGGAAGCGGGTGAAGGAGTTGCGGTCGGTGACGTCCAGCGCCAGCGCAACTGTGCGCGGGCCGAGCTCGGCGGCGGTTTGCTCGGCGGCGGCGAGATCGACGTCGCCGATCGCCACCCGCATTCCAGCCGCCAGGAGGGCCTGTGCGGTGGCACGACCGATGCCGCGCGCGGCCCCGGTGATCGCGGCATTCTGACCGGCGATGAGGCGTGGTGACTTGGCCATGGCATGCAATGTACCAGCGCACCTTTCGCGCGAGCAGCGGGTTTGAATCGACGGACGACCCGCTGTGAAGGGAAAGGGATTGGGAAACCCCCCAACCGGCGGGGCGCCAGAGGAGAGGGGCACGCACTGCTCGGGCGATCCACGGCGTCGCCCGAGCGTGTGCGACGAGCTCCGCAGCGGTCGACGGGCTCCGCAGCGGTCGACGGGCTCCGCAGCGGTCGACGGGCTCCGCAGCGGTCGACGGGCTCCGCAGCGGTCGACGGGCTCCGCAGCGGTCGACGGGCTCCGCAGCGGTCGACGGGCTCCGCAGCGGTCGACGGGCTCCGCGGCGGTCGACGGGCTCCGCAGCGGTCGACGGGCTCCGCGGCGGTGGGTGGGGGCGCGTCCGCGCGCGCGAGCTTGCATCCCAGCCGCCCGGGGGCTGGGCCTCCATGCCCAGCCACCGGTGGATGCTCGATACCCTGAGGGGATGGCGCACTTCATGTTCGAGGGGCAGCGGATCGCCTACACGGAGTATCCCCCCGATTCCCCTGATCCCCCCGGTCCGCCCGCCGTAACTCCGATCAAAAGCTCTGCGCGCACCCGCGCCGCGCGCGCGGCGGAGCGTGCTGTGGTGCAGGAGCGCACGCTGATCTTGGTGCACGGGCTGTTGCTGGCCCAGACGATGCACGCGCCACTCGCGCGCGACCTCGCGGCGCGCGGCAACCGCGTGGTGACCGTCGATCTGCTGGGTCACGGCGAGTCGGAGCGCCCGCGCGACATGTGGCGGTACTCGATGCGCTTCTTTGCGGACCAGGTGGTGGCGCTGATGGATCACCTCGAGGTCGAGCGGGCGGTGGTTATGGGCACCTCGCTGGGCGCCAACACGGCGCTGGAGATTGCCCTGGAATCGCCCGGGCGCCTGCAGGGGATGGTGATCGAGATGCCGGTGCTCGACAACGCGCTGCTGTCGAGCGCGCTCACCTTCACCCCGATCCTGGTGGCGTTGACGTTCGGGGAGCCCGTGATGAAGCTCGCGGCGCGCGGCGCGCGCGCGATCCCGCGCGGGCTGCTGCCCCACTACGGCAATGTGCTGCTGGACACGATCCGCCAGGAACCGGGTCCTGGCGCGGCGGTGTTGCAGGGCCTCTTCTTCGGGCGTGTCGCGCCGCACCGCACCGAGCGGCGCACGTTCGAGACGCCCACGCTGGTGATCGGCCATCGCCGTGACCCCGTGCACCCCTTCTCCGACGCGGGGATGCTCGCCGAGGAGCTACCCAACGCGCGCCTGCTGGAGGCCGACTCGCTGGTCGAGCTGCGCCTCAGCCCGGAGCGGCTGACGCGGGAGATTGCGGCCTTCCTGGACGATGTGTGGGAGGGTGGCGGGAGCGCTAAGAAGAAGCAGGCGGGTAGAGCGCCGCTTCGCTGAGTGCCACGTGGCCCGGCGCGGTGGGGCTGCCCTGCGCGGAGGCGGGTGCCTTGACCAGCCACACGAGCAGCCAGCGGTAGGCGTGGTCTTCGGTGCGGAGTTTCAGGTGGGTGACCGTCTTCTTGAGCTTGTGCGAGCCGCTGAGCTGCGCCCAGCCCGGTTCGGTGATGGTGGCGGGCGCCTTGGCGTCGTTGGCGCCGTAGATCTGCACGCTCATCCCCTGAGTCGGGGTGCGAAGTTCGATGCTGCCGAGCTTGGTGGGTTCGCGCAGGTCTACCAGTAGACCCTCCGCCATGTTGGGGAAGGAGTGCGCCTGCACCTGCGCCGTCCACGCGGTGGTGGGTTCTC
The DNA here is from genome assembly GCA_963814085.1 of uncultured Solirubrobacterales bacterium. Taxonomy (GTDB): domain Bacteria; phylum Actinomycetota; class Thermoleophilia; order Solirubrobacterales; family Solirubrobacteraceae; genus Palsa-744. Next base: position 946,212 of record CAWFBP010000003.1, read on the forward strand.
CGTCGATCGCCAGACCGGGATCGCCGAAGCCGGATTCGGGATAGTTGTAGGGGTTGTAGGTGGTGGCCGCGTTGGTGTCCAGCAGGATCGGGGTCGGTTGTTCGTTTTTGCCCGAGGAGCCTTCCTTCGATTTCGCTTCGCTCGTCGAGGTTCCGGTTTCGGTGGTGGTGGCTTTCGAGGGCGTTGTCGTGGAGCCACTGCCCGAGCCGCTCGGTTCCCCGGAGGAGCTGCTTGGTTCGCCGCTTGCTTTGGGGGTGGGTGTGGGCGCCGCGACCTTCGGCGGTTTGGTGGTCGAAGACGGTGGGAACAACAGGTTGGGGCTCTTGGAGGAGCTGTGGGGTGTGGTGGTGCCACCGGTGCCGGGGGTCGTCCCCGTGGGCGCCGGTGTGGGCGTGGCCGGCACGGCGGGGGTAGGCGTCGTCGCGGGCACCAGCGCGACCGTGGCGGAGCGCGGGGCACTGTGTTCTTTGATGGCGGCGGCCACCGCCACCGCGGCGCCGATGGCGAGGATCGCGGCGGTGAGCGCCAGCACCGTCAGCGGGCGCAGGTTGGGTCGCTCGCCCAGGCTGCCGGGCTCGCAGGCGCCGCAGTGTAGGCACCACTGCTGGTCCTCTCGCAGAGGGGAGTCGCAGTACGCGCAGACGTGCCCTTGCGCGAGAGAATCGGACCTGTCTGCCCCATCGGAGCCGCCCGGACCGCCCGCGGGCGGGACCGGCGGAGTCGAGGGTGCCGTCGGCTGCTCGGGGCTTGGCGTGGCCGGCGGATCGGCGAGCAACGTGTTCACTGCACACCGATTCTACCCGGACCCCGTCAATGCGGCGCCGATGGTCCGCCGGGGACGATCTCGCGGCCGGTTGGTTGCAGTCGCTCATCCAGCTCGAGCTGCCAGTAGTAGCGCGTGAACGTGCGCCCTTCCTGGAACTCGCCGACGTGCGGTGCGATCGCCTCGCCGGCAGCCATGCGCACGATCAGCTCGGGGTAGGTGCGGCCGGGCAGTGCTGCGTAGGCCGGCGCGGGGAAGGCGCCGCCGAAGCGGGTGTTGACGTCGGTGATCCCCAGCCCCACCTCGGGGTCGCGGAAGATCTGGATGGTGGCGGGCCCCCGCACCGCGAGCGCCTCCATCGCGCGCTGCCCCAGCGCGATCAGCTCGGGGTCTCGGATCACCGCCCCCTTGATCGACTCGCCGCCGCGGGACTCGAGCATCGTGCGGGGGATCGCGTTCAGGCAGCGACCGTCGAGGTCCCCGAGACAGTCGATCGAGAGCTCGGGTCCGCCCATCGCGCGCTGCACCATCACCGGCTCGCCCTCTCGAATGGGACCCAGCCCACCCCGCCCCTCGGCGACGTAGCGCACGAAGAAGTCCTTCTCCGCGCGGTCGTGCGCCAGATGGATCGAGCGTGCGCCAGAGCCGCGGCGGGGCTTGACCATCACCGGATAGGAGTCGGGCTCCTCCTCGGGAAGTACCGTCGGCGGCGAGGGCAGTCCCAGCCGCGAGAGCAGCAGGTGGGCCTCGTACTTGTCGTAGGTCGCGCGCGCGACCTCGGGGGAGGGCACGAGCGCGGGCAGCAGGCCCTCGGCGCGCGCGCGTGCGAGCACCTCGATGTCGAGATCGGTGAGCGGGATCACAGCCCCGACGCTGTGGCGCTCGCAGAGCTCCTGAAGGAAGGGCACGTAGCCGGGGTCGGCAATCGGTGGCGGGGCAGCATGCACCTGCGCCGCGTACTGCGCGGGTGCCAGCGGGTTGGGGTCGATTGCGATCGCCGTGGTCAGTTGCGCGAAGCAGGCGACGATGTCGTAGCGCTTGCCGACCCCGGTCAGCATGATCGAGGGCCGCTCAGCCATCCCCCAATCCTCCCTCCCATCCGCCCGTCTCGCCCTTATACAGCCCCGAGCCACCCAGCACCATCGCCGGAGTGCGCCACAGGATGCGCAGATCGAGCGCCAGCGAGCGGTGTTCGATGTAGTGGAGGTCGAGCTCGATCCGCTCGCTCCACGGCAGCGAGGCGCGGCCGTTGACCTGCGCCCAGCCGGTGATTCCCGGCCGGATCGCGAGGCGCCCGCGCTGGCGGGGGGTGTAGCGCTCGACCTGTACGGGCACCGTGGGGCGGGGGCCGATCAGCGACATCTCGCCGCGCAGCACGTTCAACAGGTTGGGCAGCTCGTCGAGCGAGGTGCGCCGCAGGACGGCGCCCACGCGCGTGATGCGCGAGTCGTTCTCGTCAACCGCCAGCCCGGCGCCGATGTGCTCGGCGCCGTCGACCATCGTGCGTAGCTTCAGCACGTCGAACGGCCGCCCGTCGCGCCCGATGCGCCGCTGGCGGTAGAGCGCGGGGCCACGCGACTCCAGGCGGATCGCCGCAATCGCCGCCGCGATCACGGGCGCGCTCAGCACGAGCAGGGTCGCCGACACCGCGATGTCCAACGCGCGGCGGATCACAACGCCGCCCCCCAATGCTCCCCAAGGAGGCAGGACTCGACAGGGAGGCAGGAAAGGATGGAAGCCGGGATGTCCACGTAGCGGCGGATCACTGGGTCGCCCCTTGCGACGGGAGCCCGGACGGGCGCGTTCCCTCCGCCGCCTCCCATGTGGCCGCGGTGCCATGGCGCAGCCAATCCCACAGGCCGACCGCCAGCACTGCGGTGGTGAGCACGTAGTAGCGGGCGACCAGCAGCACGCGGATGTGCAGCACTCCGCCCATCCCGGCGGCGAACAGCAGGACGAGCTGCACGGCAAGCGTGACGACATAGAGCGCGTGTGAGCCGGCGTCGCCTGCCACGAGCGCGATGTTGGCGGCCAGCGCCAGCGCGTGCAGGAACGGGGTCAGGTAGCGCAGCAGGCGATGGGAGAGGATCATCAGCGCATACCCTGGCGGGTAGCTGCGCAGGGAGAGCATCCCGCCGCGCAGCACGATCGGCCAGGTGTGGCTCATCATGCGCCGCTTGCGCGCCAGCTCACCCTTCGAGCGAGGGCACCATCCGCTCGGTGGCCCGCGCCTGCGGCACATACACCGCGCGCCGGCCGCGCTTGACCATGTTGAACGGGAACGAGAGGTCGTGGCCCATGATCGGGTCGACCACGATGTAGGCGTCGCGACGGGTCGCATAGATCGCGCCGTTGCCCGCGGTGATCGAGGAGAGCTGCGACTCCATCTCTCGCACCGCCATCTCATAGCGCCAGTACACCCCCTCCTGGTTGGTCGCCCCGGCGCCCGCGGCGCGCACGAAGCGCACCTGCCCGCAGGCGTAGCCGACGTGGGGATCGGCGAACGCGCCGACGAGGACGCGCGCGGCATCCGGCTCCCACAACGCGTTGGCGTCGGAGAAGGCCACGATCTCCCCGCGCGCGCACTCGACGGCCGTGTCCTGGGCGCGGATCTTGCCGCCGCGCGCCAGTTCCAGCACGAGGTCTGCGCCCGCCTCCCGTGCGTGCTCCGCGGTCGCGTCGGTGCAGCCGTCGCAGGTGACGATCACCTCCAGCAGCTCCCGTGGATAGTCCAGCGCCAGCGCGTTGGCGACCTTCGCGGCGATCACCGACTCCTCGTCGTGCGCGGCGACGATCAGCGACAGCGAGGGCAGCGGCGGGGTGGGAGGGGTGGGCGGGCTCCCATCCCGAGCCGGAGTGGCTGTGTGTGCGGGAGCCGGTGTACGTGCGATCAGGCGCCCGAGGATGGCCAGCGCTGCCGCGTAGCCGATCTGCGTCCACACGATCAACGCGGCGCACACCCAGAAAAGGACTTCCAGAATCGTGTTCACCTTCCCAAGCCTTGCCTCTCGCCGTCGCCCTCGCTACGCTTGTTCATGGCCAATACGCTGAGCGGATTGTTCAGCCTCCTTTGGGGAAGTCCCTGGTGGCCGCCGGGATCGTCTTCGCTGCGACCACCAGGGCACCCCGCTATCTCGCCAGTTGGTCGATGACCAACATGGCAACCAGCAGAGCGATGGCCAATACGATCAGTGGGTTGCTCATATAGCCCCTCCTTTCTCCGGGACGTACGATCCCGGAACGGCCCGGAGGGAAGGGCCGGCGACACACAACGATCAACCATTCGAGCCACTCTACGGCGCCACGGCGACGGTACTCTCGGCCGGGTCATCGTGGCTGCGCACAGAGCGAGCGGTAAAGCTCGAGTGTGCGCTGGGCGATCATGTCCCACGAGTACGGACCCGCCGCGGCGGCGCGAGCTCGCTCGGCCATCGCGGAGCGGGCGGCTGGATCGGCCAGCAGCTCCCGCAGCGCCTCGCCCAGGGCCGCAGAATCACCGGCTGGGACGGCGCGAGCCGCGCCGGTCGCGGCCACCTCGGGGAAGCCGCCGACGTCGCTCAGCAGCAGCGGCTTGCCGAACGCGAGCGCGGTGAACAGCACGCCCGACTGGTCGGCCTCGAGGTAGGGCAGCACGACGAGGTCGGCGCGCGTGAAGTACGCCGGCAGCTCGGCATCGGGGATGAAGCGCGGCACCAAGCGGACATTTGGCGGTGCGTCCGCCAGCAGCCTCGTGACATCCATGCGCGGCATGCCCACGATCCATAGCTCGGCGGGCGGGCGGGATCCGGGTGGGCGGGATTCCATTTCCCGCCACGCCCGCAGCAGCACGTCGAGGCCCTTGTAGGGGCGCAGCAGCCCAAAGAACAGCACCACCGGCCCGTCCGTGTTGGGAGGTGGCTCCACCTCGCCCACCCGCGTATCTGCCTGCCCGCCCACCTGCGGGGCGGTCGGAGCGGCGAGATGGGTGAGGGCCCCGTGCGGGATCACGTGCACGCGATCTGGGTCGATGCCCAACGCCAGCAACCGCGCGCGCCCGTGCTCGGAGTGCACAACCACCGCGTCGAAGCGCTCGTACAACCGCCGCTGAGCGGCCAGCTGCCCAGGCCGCGGCTCGCGTGGCAGCACGTCGTGGGCGGTGAGCACGAGCTTGGGGCGCATGCTGGCCGAAACGGGGACCGATTGGGGAGACACTCGCTCCGCTCGCATCCCCAAATCGGCCAGCGCCGCAGGCGCGTGTCTCCCGGCTTCGGTCGAAACGGGGGCCGATTGGGGAGACACTCGCTCCGCTCGCGTCCCCAAATCGGCCAGCGCCGCAGGCGCGTGTCTCCCGGCTTCGGTCGCGGTGGGCCGCCGCCGCGGAAGTAGGTGCACATCGAGCGGCTGCACCGTCAGCCACTGGAAGTGCACGACGTCGGCCGCGCGCGCGGCGTGGCGGTAGCGCAGCATGTCGGGCACGTGCTCAACCAGCTTCAGCGCCTGGCTGGAGCGCGAGCGCCTACCCGACGCTGCCCCGCGATGGGCGAGCCGATAGAAGAGCTCGCGCCGCTCATACCCTTCGGGCGTCGGCACCGCACCGTAGGCGAAGCGGCTCGTGAACAGCTCCACCTCGGCACCGGCCGCCGCCAGCGCGCGACACAGCGCGTGGTCATACGGCGGCGTGTAGGCCGAGGGGTCGACGACGTGTACGCGCACCGGCAGAGACAATAGGCGGGTGGGCGATGAGATCGAGCTGAGCTTCTGCGTGGTCAACACCTCCCAGCGCGAGCTTCTGCTGCGTGGGTTGGACGCGATCGCGCGCGAGCGGGCAGCGCTGCCGTTCGCCACCGAGGTGCTGGTGCTCGACAACGGCTCGCGCGACGGCTCCGCGGAGGCGGCGCGGGCGCACCCAGTGGTGGACGAGGTGATCGCGCTCGGCGAACGGCGCGGCAAGGCGCTGAACGACTCGGAGCTGATGCGACGCGCCCGGGGGAGGTATGCGCTGCTGCTGAACGAGGACTCCGAGCTGCTCCCCGGGGCGACGCTCGCGCTGTGGCAGGCGCTGCAGGCACGTCCGGATGCCGTCTGCGCGGGTGCGCAGTTGCTGCGGCCGGCCAGCGAGCGATTGGGCAGCGGGCGCACGGCTGCTGAGTCGGCCGGCGTGGTTGACTCGGCTGCCGTGGTTGCGTCGCCGGGGGCGGGCATCGCTGATTCGGCTGCCGTGGTCGTATCGCCAGGGGCAGGCGTCGCTGACCCGGCTGCGAGCCCCGTCGCCCAGCCGTGCGCGTGGCGCTTTCCGACGGTCGCGACGGCGCTCGCCGGCGCGGTGTTCGCCCACCGGCGGTACACGGTGCAGAGCAGAGGCGGGCGGACCCGCGAGGTGGATTGGTGCCAGTCCTCGGCGCTGCTCGTGCGGAGCGAGGCGGCGGCGCAGGTGGGCTACATGGACCCCGACTTCTTCGTCTACTCCGACGAGGTCGACTTCGCCCGGCGCCTGTGTGACGCCGGCTGGCGCAGCCTGTACGTGCCTGGAGCGCGCGCGATCCATCATGAGCAGCTCGCGACGGGCACTGTGCCCGAGCGCCGGATCGTTGAAATGGCGCGCAACCGCGACCGCTACATGCGCAAGCACCACTCGCCCGCCGCCGCGCGCGCGGTGCGCTGGCTGACCGCCTGGTCCTACGCCGTGCGCGCGCTCGCTGCGCTCGTGCTGCCGGACCATGTGGGTGGGCGGGATGCGAATCGCTACTGGCGCCACGTCACCGCGACGCTACGTCCGGATCGCGGCGAAGGGTTGCGGGAGGCCGCAGCCGAGTACAACCGGGCGGCCGGGGTTGGTGCCGGCGCTGCCAGCGTAGCTGGCGAGGCCGCTTCGCCGCCGCCCTGAGGCGCCGCCGAGGGGTCGGTGGCATAGTTTGCTTTTGCGGCCCAAACAAATGAGAACAAGACTTATTCTTAGATTGGTTGGGGTCTCTTTTTTCTACACCATTCCTGCCCAGCAACGAACAACAAGCCACTGCCCAACCCCTGACGCGTGAAGCCCGAGGTCCAATGACAATGACGGCGAGCCCAACGAGGGCATCCACCGCGCCCTCCGAGAAGGGGAGCGCCAAGGTGATCGTGGTGATGCCGGCGCTCAACGCCGCGCGCACGTTGGCGGCAACCGTCTCGGGCATCCCGCGCGAGTGGGTCGATGAGATCATCCTGGTCGATGACGGCTCGCGGGACGGCACCGTCGAGCTGGCGCGCACGCTGCCGCTGCGGGTCATCCCCCATCCCCACAACGTGGGGTATGGCGGCAACCAGAAGACCTGCTACCTGCAGGCGCTGCAGGACGAGGCCGACGTGGTGGTGATGCTGCACCCCGACGGCCAGTACGAGCCGACGCTGATCCCCGAGCTCGTCAAGCCGATCCTCGCGGGGGAGGCCGACCTGGTGCTCGGCTCACGGCTGATGGAGCGGGGCGGCGCGCTGGCGGGCGGAATGCCGATGTACAAGTACATCGCCAACCGGGCGCTCACGACGATCGAGAACCGCGCGCTCGGGACCTCGCTCTCGGAGCTGCACACCGGCTATCGCGCATACTCGCGCGAGCTGTTGATGGGGATCCCGTTCCTGCGCAACTCGCTTGACTTCTCCTTCGACTCGGAGCTGCTGATGCAGGTGGTGCACTTCGGCTTTCGCATCGCCGAGGTGCCGGTGCGCACGATCTACTCGCAGGAGGCATCCTCGGTTGGGGCCCGGGCGTCGACCGTATACGGGCTGAAGACGCTCAGGGCCCTGCTGCGCCTGGAACTGCACCGGCGCGGGCTGATGCGCAGCAGGAAGTTCACTGCGTAACCGGCGTGCGGGACGCAGGACGCGGGAATCCGGAGCCGGTGGCGACGTGGCAGGCGTAGAGAGCTTGGAGGGCGCTGCCCACACCAAGGCGACCTCGCGTCCAGCCGGGATGCGGGTGTCGCGGTTTCGGCGCCCGCACCTCGACCGCTTCGACACAGGCCTGCTGGGGGTGCTGGTCGTGCTCTCCCTGTGGACGCTCGGGCTCGACCTGTGGCAGGTGCTTGTGCACGCCCGCGTATGGACCGGCACCGAAGCGGTGTACCAGGAGGACGGGATGCAGTCGATGATGTGGATCGAGGGCATCCTCAAACATGGCGCGAGCCCTGACCTGTATGTGCTGGGGCGCACGCCTGCCGACTTCTTCCAGCCGCTGCTCGCGGTCTCCGCGGGAGTCGCGGCGCTCGGCGTCGCGCCCTATCTGGCGCTGCTGCTGTGGAAGCCGGTGGCGATCGTCGCGATCTTCTTCGCGGTCCGCGCCTACGTGCACCGCACCGTGCACGGCCTGTGGGCGCGCCGGGCAGCGCTGACGCTCGCGCTGTTCTTCGGTTGGGGCGCGGTGATCGGTGACTCCTGGATCGTCTTCTGGTCGTGGGGCTACCCGTTCGCCCTGATCGCGCTGGCGTGCGCGATCGGCGCGCTGCTGGCCTACGCACGCGACCGCGTCGCCGGACGCGTTGGCCTGCTCGCGCCGCTGCTCGGGGCGCTCGCGAGCTGGCTGCACCCGTGGCAGGGGGAGACGCTGATCGTGATCCTGATCGGCTCGGAGCTCGTGCTGCTGGCGCGCCGCGAGCGGGTCCCTGTGGCGGCGCTGGCGCTCACCGTGGCGCTCACCGCGATGCCACTCGTGTACTTCGCGGCGCTCGTGCACTTCGATGCCGTGTGGCAGCGGGAGCGGGAAGCGGCCCTCAGCACCTATCCGGTGTGGCTGGTGGTGAAGGCGTTCGTGCTGCTGGTGCTGCCCGCGGCGCTGGCCTACCGCGTGCGCGTCACGAGCTTCATCGCACTGACCGCGCGCGTGTGGCCGTTTGCCGTCGTCGTGATCTTTGCGCTCTCGGAGTGGCAGGGCAGCGGCTCCACGCACGCGCTGCTCGGCGCCACGATTCCCCTGGGGGTGCTCGCGGTGGAGGGAGTACGCACGCTGCCGTGGAGCGCTGCCTCCAAACGCCTGCCCCGCCCCGCGGTGTCGCTTCCGGCGCTGGCTGTGGTCGCGATCGCCGCTGTGACGATCCCCGGCACGATCTACATGCTCAAATACGCTTACCGGGCCGTCAAACCGCGGCAGGGCAACGCCAACTTCATCGCCCACGGCGAGAGCACGGCGCTCTCCTATCTGGCGCACGACTCCCAGTCCGGGGGAGTCCTCACGCGCTTCTACCTCGGCATGGTCGTACCGGCCCAGACCGGCCGCCAGACATACACCGGCAACTGCTACTGGTCGGAGCCGAGCTGTCGCTACCGCAGCGTGACTGCCGAAGAACTGCTCGCCGGCGATCTGTCGCCGGCGCAGGCGATCGGCTTCGTGCGGCGCACCGGCGCGCGGTTCGTGCTCGGCGACTGCCGCTCGGTCGACATCGCGGCCGAGCTCGCGCCGATCGCCAGCGCGGTGCATCGCTTTCGGTGTGCCACCGTGTACGTGATTCGCTGAGGCAGGACGCGGGCGCGCCACCCAGCTCATAAGCGCTCGCTTCTTGCTCAGACAGGCGACACAGTGGCAGGGATGGAGCCTACGCCGTGAGCACCGTCTTGACCCCGTCGTGGAGGCAGTGCTCGCGCAGCGCCCGCGGGGCGTCGTCGAGCGGGGCGACGTTGGAGGTGACGAGCTCCGGGCGCAGGCGACCATCGGCCATCAGCTCCAGCACCGCGGGCATCAGCGCACGCGCGTGGACGATGCCGACGTGCAGGGTGGCGCGGCGGACGTACATCCGCAGGAACGGCAGGCGGGCGCTGCGGTGCAGGCCCCCGGAGCTCGTGCAGACGCCGTCGGGGGCGGTGTGGGCGAGAGCGATGGCGAGCGGGTCGGCGCTGATGTGCGCCACCAGCGGCGCGGGGGCGCGCCGGCGCAGCTCGCGGGGGCGCAGCGCGTTCAGGCCGAGCCGCTCGGCGTGCGCGCGGACGTGGGGGCGAGAGTCCACGAGGGTGACGTTGCGGGCGCCCAGCGCACGCGCGATCAGGCCGGTGTAGAGCGGGCAGCTGGAGCTGAACAGCGACCGGCGGGAGAGGCAGGCGAGGATCAGCACCTCGGCGTCGGGGTCGGCGCCAAGCAGCTGCGGGAGATGGGGCCCGACGTGGCGGTAGGCGTCGCAGATGTTGTCGGAGACGCTCGCGGCGGCCGCGGGGTCGATGCCATCCGGCAGGGGAACGAGCATCGCCTCGGCGTAGGGAACGGCGAGCTGATCGGAGAAGGCGCCGCCGAAGTGCCCCGTGGCGAGGCCCATGCCGTAGGCGGAGAGCGGCGGGACGGCCAGGCAGCTGCCGGGGCGCCCCGAGCGGCAGGGGACGCAGGCGCCGCAGTTGATCTGGAAGGGGACGACCACGCGGTCGCCCGGCCGCACGGTGGCGACGCGCTCGCCTACGGAGAGTACCTCGGCGACGCATTCGTGCCCGAGGTGCAGCGGCAAGGCGAGCTGGGTCGCGCCCAGCACGAGCGGGCAGTCGATGTCGCAGGTGGCGGCGGCGATCGGGTGCACCACTGCCCCGTCGGGACCCGGCGCGCAGGGGGCCGGCGCCTCGCGCCAGCGCAGCCGCGCGCCGGGCGCGGCGGTGAGGACGCGCATCCGCGGCCGCGTCGGGCGCCGGCGCTGGGCGACGCTGTCGCCGGCGGTGGCGGCCAGCCGTCGCAGCCGCTGGGGGCGGTTGCGTTCGAGCAGCAGCGGCATCGCGGCCGCGGCGGAGGGAGCGAGGAAGCCGGCGTAGTGGCGCAGTGGCCCGCGCGGGCGCTTGGGGCGGACCCCGGAGGGGAGGCCGCCAGGCGGTGGGAGGGGCGTCGGTATCGAGCCGTTCTCGACGTGCTCGGCGGGCAGGCTCAGGTTCGGCATGATGCCTCCTTGGGGTGGTGGCCCTTCGTCTTCGCGGACCGAAACTCTACTCGCCAAGGCTGCGCCCGAGGCGGTAGAGAGCGCGTATAGCTATTGCAACAGGATGGGGTGTTGAACAAAAAAAATTAAAGCCGTGCGCAATTGCTATCGGGTTTTGAATTTTTTATAACAACCCCAGCCCTTGCCTTCAGAACAAACTCTGTTGCTCCACCGTGGGCAGAGGGGTCGCCTCGCTCGCGGCAGAGCGCAAGCCCGACCACCGGCCACTCCGATCGCGCGCCGCGCCGCCAAGCCGTTCACCCGACTTGCCCGGGGCGCGCCGGTGCACCAGCCCGGCCAGCCGTTCGCGCTCCTCGCGGGGCGCGTAGGCGCCGCGGCGGTAGAGCGCTTCGTAGCGCTCCACGAGCTCGGGGCGCTGAGCGCGCAGCCACTCCATGAACACGTCCTTGACCTCGCCGCGCAGGTGCAGCGCCATACCGCCGATGCTCCTCGCGCCGGCGTCGATCGCGCCCTGCAGCAGCGGTTCGAGCTGGTGGGGGGCGTCGTTGATGCCCGGCATCAGCGGGGCGATCAGCACGCCGGTGGGGATCCCGGCGCGGTTGAGCTCGGCCACTGCCTCCAGGCGCGCACGCGGGTTGGGGGTGTGCGGCTCGGTGGCGCGCCACGCCTTCTCGTCGAGCGTGGGGATCGAGAGACTTGCGCTGATCGTGGTGCGCTGCGCGATCTGCTGGAGCAGCGGCAGGTCGCGTAGCACCAGCGGCGACTTCGTCAGCACCGAGCAGGGGTTTCCCGCGCCGCCGTGGGCGTCGCGCAGCGCCTCCCAGATGCCCACCATCAGCCGGTAGCGGCCCTCCACCCACTGGTAGGGGTCGGTGTTGGTGCCCAGCGCCACGTGCTCCCCCTTCCACGACGGTCGTGCCAGCTCGGCGCGGAGCACCTCGGGCGCGTTGACCTTCACCACGATCTCGCGCTCGAAGTCGCGGCCCGCGTTGAAGCCCAGATACGTGTGGGTGGGGCGTGCAAAGCAATAAGTGCACGCATGACTACATCCCCTGTACGGATTGATCGTCCAGCTGAACGGCATCCGAGAGGCGCCGGGCACGCGGTTGAGCGCCGAGCGGGCCTGCACCTCATAGAAGCGCATGTCGAGCGCCTCGGGCGCGTCGAAGCGGCGCACCACCGCCCCGTCGCGATAGCCCGGCAGGCGGTGTTGAGCGTCGGCGTCGAGGGTGAGGTTACTCCACCGCACGAACATATGTTCGCACGGCTGTCAAGCTGGTGGGTGCCGCCTTGGCGTGGCGTGTTTGCCGGAGGGCGGCCCACGACTCCCGGTCGCTGGGCACGGAGGCCCAGCGCCCAGCCGCGTGTTGGCAGGTGACCCGCGCGGATGATCTCTAAAGACTTGAGCCCTACCAGGCATCCACGTTGGGACGGCGCTTGGCCGGCAGCTCGCGCCAGTCGGGCGGGGGCGGGTCGAACAGGGTGGCGATCCAGCGGCGTGAGTCGGCCGGGTCGATCACGTCGTCGATCTCGCCATACGCGGCCATGTTGACGCCGCGGCCGTGCTCGTAGGCGGCGGCGACGGTGGCCTGAAAGACGCGCTCGCGCTCGGCGTCGTCCGCGATCGCCTCGAGCTCCCGGCGCATGCCCAGCCGCACCGCCCCCTCCAGCCCCATGCCCCCGAACTCGGACGTCGGCCAGCCGATGGTGAACAGCGGCGCCTTGAACGAGCCGCCCGCCATCGCCTGCGCGCCGAGGCCATACCCCTTGCGCAGCACGATCGTGCCGAACGGCACCTCGAGGTTGGCGCCGACGGTGAACAGGCGCGCGAAGTGGCGCACGGTGGCGGTGCGCTCCGCGGCGGGCCCCACCATGAAGCCGGGGGTGTCGCACAGGAACAGCACGGGCAGCGCAAACGCGTCGCACAGCGTCAGGAAGCGCGCGGCCTTGTCGGCGGCGTCGGCGTCGATCGCGCCGCCGAGGTGTGCGGGGTTGTTGGCGAGGACCCCCAGCGTGCACCCTTCGACGCGCGCCAGCGCGGTGACGATCCCCGCGCCGAAGCCGTCGCGCAGCTCCAGCACCGAGTCCTCGTCGCACAGCGTCGTGATCGCGCGCCTCACCTCGTACACGCGCCGGCGCTGCTCCGGCAGCACCTCTCGCAGCAGCCGTTGGTCGGGCGCGGCGAACTGCTCGGCGGGGCCGTGAAAGTAGGAGAGGTAGCGCTTCGCCGCCGCCACCGCCTCACGGTCGTCGGCCACGCGGAGGTCCACCACGCCGTTTGCGTGCTGCACCTCGATCGGGCCGATCTCCTCCGGGGCGTACACGCCGAGGCCGCCGCCCTCGATCATCGCCGGGCCGCCCATGCCGATCGAGGAGTCCTCCGTGGCGATCGTCACGTCGCAGCAGCCGAGTAGCGCGGCGTTGCCGGCGAAGCAGTACCCCGAGGCGATCCCCACCGTGGGCACGCGGCCGGAGAGGCGGGCGAAGAGATGGAAGGCGCGACAGTCGAGGCCCGCCACGATCGGCATGTCCACGTCCCCGGGCCGCCCGCCGCCGCCCTCGGCGAACAGCACCACCGGCAGCCGCCTTCGCTCGGCGAGCTCGAACAATCGGTCCTTCTTCTGGTGTCCCCGCATCCCCTGGGTGCCCGCCAGCACGGTGTAGTCGTAGGACATCGCCACGCACGGGTTGCCTTCCACCTCGCCCACGCCCGCCACCAGCCCGTCGGCGGGGGTCTGCGCGATCAGCTCCTCGCGCGGGCGGCGGCGCTCCTGGGCGGCGAACAGGAGCGGGCCGTACTCCACGTAGGTGTCCTCGTCCACCAGCTCGGCGAGGTTCTCGCGCGCGGTGCGCCTGCCCTTCTCGCGGCGCTTCGCCACGGCCTCAGGGCGCGCCTCGTCGAGGCCTTTCGCGTGGCGCTCACGCACCGCGGCGAGATCCGCTCGGGGGGCGTCCCTGTCGGGGTCGGCGGTCGGCGGGGGCATCGCAGGGTCCTCGGGCGGCGGTGGCGGCGCTGTCGCGGGGTCCTCGGGGTAGGTCACCGGCGTCATCGCGGGGTCCTCGGAGGGGGGCGCCGGCGTCATCGCGAGATCCTCGGACGCGGGCCCCGTGCGATCCTGGGGTGGGGTGGCATCGCGCAATCATTGCGCAGTAGGGTTGTCGGGGATGGCAGGCGATGCTTCCCCACTACCCGACGATCCACCGCCCTCGCCGGCGCGGGCATGGCACCTCTACTCGCTGCTCTCCCCCGGACGGGATGCGCGGGAACTGCGCGCGCTCTACTACCGTCACTTCGGGGATCGCCGCAGGGAGCGCCAGCTGTTCTCCACCGGCGCCTTCTTCGCGACGTTCACCACGGTGCGCGCGATCACGCACGCGATCCGCGCCGAACGGGGGCCGTTCCGCAACATCACCCCGGGCGGACGGCACATCCACCACATGACCTTTGGGATCACCGGCCTGCTGACGGTCGGCTACCTGTGGATGCTTGAGATCGGGGTCAGCGAGGAACGGCGCTCATCGCGTGTCACGGCTGCCGTATACGGAGCGGGGGCGGCGCTGACGCTCGACGAGTTCGCGCTGTGGCTCAACCTCGCCGACGACTACTGGACAGCTCAGGGCCGCGAGAGCATCGACGCGGTCGCGCTGTTCGGCTCGCTGCTGGTGCTGAGCGTCCTCGGTGGTGGCTTCTTCAGGGACCTGCTGCACCCGGGGCGCGACGCGGGCTGAGCATCTGCGTCGATCGCCCGCCTCCTGTCACGGTTTCGGCACGTGCTCAACGGGTAGAGCGTCGAACATGGGCGCAAAGCCCGAGGCAACACTCACAATGGGAGGCCCTCGATGGTTGCACTGATTGCTCTTCTACTGATACTTGCGATATTTGGCGGACTGGGGTTCGCTGCGCATGTCCTCTGGCTTGTCCTTGTGGTCGCCATCGTCCTCTGGCTGATCGGCTTCTTCGTCGGGGGTGCCTCCGAACTCGGAGGAGGTCGACGCTGGTACGGACGCTGACGGCCGCTCCAGCGGCGCGCGGCTAAACGAGCGCCGCGTCGGCCGAGGCGATCGTGTGCAGATGCCCACTCACGCCGGCAATGCTGAACAACCGCTGAACCTGCGGCGAGCCGGGGGTGAGTGCGAGCTGCTGGCCACGCTTCACCGTGCGCTCGTGCGCGGCGAGGACGACTCGTAGGCCGGCGGAGTCGATGAAGTGGACGTCGTCGAGATCGAGGACGAGAACATCAGCGGCATCGACCGTGTTGCTTTCGATCTCGCTCTGCAGCCGTGGCGCGCCGAGCAGGTCGAGTTCGCCATGGAGCGTCAGGACGACTCTGCCCCGCTCCTGCCTGACCTCGATGGTGAGCTGCTCCCCCACGATCACAAGTACTTATGCTATCGCAGCGGGCTGTGGCGCATACGCATGCCGAGCAGCGCGAGATCGTCGCGCAGCGAGCCCTCGGCGTGCTCCAGCGCCACATGCTCGATGAGCTCGAGCAGCTGTGCGAGGGTAAGTCGTGGTGCTTTGCGGCACAGCTCGATCAGTCCGCGTTCGCCGAGCGCTTCGTCCGAATGGCCGGCCTCGGGGATCCCATCGGTATAGAGCAGGAGCGTCTCGCCGGCGTGCAGCTCCGCTTCGTGTTCGACGAAGTGGATCGGCTCGAGCACGCCGAGCAGGGTCCCGGGCTGGCCGATCTGGCGCGCGTCTCCCTGTGGGTCGATCAGCACCGGCGGCGGGTGCCCGGCGAGCGTTACAGTCAAGCGCAGACGCCTCGAGGCTGGCGTCACCATCACCAGGCAGGCGGTGCACAGGTCCGCGCCGGGTGGTTGGCGGCGTAGTGCCCGATGCAGTGTCTCGAGCATCTCTGTGGAGGATTGGCCGCCCATCGACGCGGCACGCAGGGTGTGCCGCGCCAGCGCCGTCACGCCGGCCGCGCGGGCGCCCTTGCCGCAGACGTCGCCGATCACGAGCATCCAGCTGCCGGCGCCGTGCTCGAACACATCGTAGAAATCGCCGCCCACCTCATTCAACTCCCCGGCGGCGCAATACCGCGCCTCGATCTCGGCCTCGGGCAGCTCGGGTAGCGACTCCGGCAGCAGCGCCCGCTGCAGTGTTTGGGCGATGCGGGTGCGCTCGGTGTACAGCCGCGCGTTTTCCACCGCGGTGCCGGCGCGGCGGCCCAGTCGCTCGGCGACTCCGAGGTCGGCGGCGGTGAGACGGCGCATCGACTCCGAGGACACCAGCGTGATCGCGCCGAGCGCCCCGGTAGCGCCGATCATCGGCACGATGATCACCGCGGTCGCGCCGATCGCGCTCAGCAGTTCCAGGTGCTCGGAGTTGTGCGCGTAAGCCGCGAGCGCCTCGGGCTGGATGTCGTTGAAGATGCGGGCTTCCCCGGTGCGGATCACCTCTGGAACCCCCTCCGGCTCGTCGAGCGCCGGGCGGTGGGCGCGGTCGATGCGCGCGGCCAGCTCGAGCTTGCGCGGGTCGGGGTGGTGCACAGCCACCCGTTCGATCGTCCCTTGCTCATTCAAGAGGTCGACCGCGCACCAGTCGGCGATCTGCGGCACGGCCAGCCGTGCCACGCGCTGGAGCGTCTCGCCGTAGTCCATCGACGAGGCCAGCGCACGGCTGGCCTCAGCCATGAAGCTCTCGCCGAGCTGCGCGCGCTTGACCTCGGTGATGTTCTCGAAGACGTTGACCGCGTAGCCGATGCGACCGTTCTCCGGGTCGGGGATCGGCGAGGAGCGGACGATCAGCCAGCGCTCCTCACCTGTGGCACGGACGATGTTTCTCACCAGCAGCGGCTCGGGCTGCTCACCCCTGAACAGCCGCCTCGCGGGCATGCTCTCCAGGTCGAGCTCGCGGCCCTGTTCGTCCTGCACGATGAAGCGGGTCATGACCGTTCCCGGACGGGCACGCGTCAGCTCGCCGGGTGTGGGGAACCCGAGCAGGTCGGCGGCGGCCTGGTTGGCGAACACCATCTGCCCGCGGCTGTCAACCACGGTGATTGCCTCCGCGAGATTTGCGAGCACCGCCTCCAGGCGCTGCTCGAGACGCTGCAGATCGGAGTACAACTGGGCGTTGTCGATCGCCAGCGCCGCCCGCCGAGCGAGCTCGGCGACCAGATCCCGCTCCTCGATCCCGTAGCGCTCGCTCTCGCCCAGACGCAACGCCGACAGAGCTCCGAGCGTGCGCCCCCGTGCGACCATTGGGGCGACCACCGCCGAGCGATAGCCGTGCTCGACCATGAACCTCGCGTGCGCGGATCCCTGCGCGAACGAGCGCAGCAGTGCGTCCGTCATCTCCGCCAGCAGCACCGGCTGGCCGCTGCGGATGACCTGCGCCACCGGATGCTCTCCGGCCGGGTCGAGCGGATACCGGGCGCGCAGCTCCTCGAGCTCATGGGCCAGACCCTCCTCGGCGGCGACGACCGCGACGTCCATGATCGCGCCATCTTCGTCGCGCAGGTCGATCACGCAGAGATCGGCCAGCCGTGGCACCGTCAGCCGTGCGACCTGTCCCATCGTCGTCGTGGGGTCCAGCGAGCTGGCGATGATGGCGCCAGCCTCGATCAACAGATCCCTGGCCACCTCGCTCCGCGGGTGGGCGTCGAGGCTGGTCGGTTCCCCCTTGTCTGATCCTCCCGGCATCGCTTGGTTCGGCTGCGGGCGGCGCTCGGATACCGCCGCCCCACCCGGACGACAAGTATTACAGCGCCGGCGCCACCACACCCCGACGAGCGCCGGCGAACGGTCGCAGTTGCCCGCGGCAGGGTGAGATCATCCACCGCATGGACTCCTCGGGGTATCGGCGGGCGGCGATCCCGGAGCGCCCGACGGCGATGCCCGAGCCTCATGCGGCGATGCCTGAGCGCCCGACGGCGATGCCCGAGCATCTCGCGCCGATGCTCGCGGTCCCCGGGCGCTTGCCGGGGGAGGAGGAGGGGTGGGCGTTCGAGGTCAAGTGGGATGGCGTGCGGGCGCTGCTCTACTGGCGTCCCGGGCATCCCGGGGACATGCGGATCGAGAGCCGCAACCGCAAAGAGATCGGCGCTCGCTATCCCGAGCTGCATGCGCTGGGGCGCCAGCTGGGCAGGCACGATGCGGTGCTCGACGGGGAGATCGTCGCCTTCGACGAGCGTGGGCTGCCGAGCTTCGGGCGCTTGCAGAAACGGATGCACCTCGCATCCGAGAGCGCCGTGGCGCGCGCAGCGCGCGAGATACCGGTTACGTACGCGATCTTCGATCTGCTGTATCTCGACGGCCACCCCACCATCGAGCTGTCCTACCGCCAACGTCGCGAGCTGCTGGAGCAGCTGCGGCTGAAGGGTCCGGCCTGGCAGGTTCCCGCCCCGCGTGTGGGCGGTGGCGCAGAGCTGCTGGCGGCGACCGCCGAGCGGGGGTTGGAGGGGGTGATCGCCAAGCGCCTGGACTCCCCCTATCGCCCCGGTGAGCGCAGCGGCGAGTGGGTGAAGGTCAAGAACGTCCACCGCCAGGAGTTCGTGATCGGCGGGTGGTTGCCGGGCAAGGAGGGACGCTCGGGGCAACTGGGCGCGCTGCTGATGGGCTACCACGAGAACGAGGAGAGCCGAGGGCTGCGCTACGCCGGCCGTGTCGGCACCGGCTTCGACGAGCCCGAGCTGCTCCGCCTGGCGGGTGAGCTCGAGACGCGCAGCCGGCGCAGCAGCCCATTCGCCAAGCATGGTGTCCAGCCGCCGCGGGAGGCGTGCTTCGTGGAGCCCGAGCTGGTGGCGGAGATCGAGTTCTCGCGCTGGACGCGCGATCGCATCCTGCGCCACTCCTCCTACAAGGGTCTGCGCACCGACAAGCCGGCGGCGGAGGTGATACTCGAGGTTGTGGAGGGTGGGGAGGGGCAGGCGGGGGTTCTCGCCACCGGCGAACTTCCGGAAGGCAGGAACCCGAGACGGGATGAGGGCGCCCGCGGCGAGGTCGGGGCGGCTGCGGCGGAGCACCCCTACGAGATCGTCCACACCACCGAGCGCCACGTCGAGATCGAGGTACAGGGCAGGCGGCTGCGACTGTCCAATCGCGAGAAGGTGCTCTACCCGGACGCCGGTTTCACCAAGGGCGAGCTGATCGACTACTACACCGCGGTTGCCCCCTTTCTGCTGCCACATCTGGCGGGGCACCCGGTGACACTGAAGCGCTACCCGGATGGGGTGGAGGAGCCCCACTTCTACGAGAAGCGCTGCCCCACCCACCGCCCCGAGTGGGTGCAGACCGCACCGGTGTGGAGCGGGCGCCAGGAGGGGACGATCGACTACTGCCTGATCGAAGACCTGCCGGCGCTGATCTGGGTCGCCAACCTCGCCGCGATCGAGCTGCACCCCAGCCTCGCGCGGGCGGACGTGCAGGAGACCCCCACCACGCTCGTGTTCGACCTCGACCCCGGTGAGCCCGCCGGCCTGCGCGAGGGCTGCCGCGTGGCGCTGTCGATCAAGGAGATCTTCGATGCGTTCGAGTTGCACTCGCTGGTGAAGACCTCGGGGTTGAAGGGTCTGCAGGTGTACGTGCCGCTCAACGCCGCGGTGTCATACGAGCAGACCAAGCCATTCGCCCGCGCCGTGGCCGAGCTGCTGGAGAAGCAGCACCCCAAGCTGGTCGTCTCGCGCATGGCCAAGAGCCTGCGCGCCGGCCGGGTGCTGGTCGACTGGAGCCAGAACGACCCGCACAAGACGACGGTGTCGGTGTACTCGCTGCGGGCGCACGCCACCCCGCTGATCTCTACGCCTTTGGATTGGGAGGAGGTGGGGCGCGGCCTGCGTCGCCGCCGGGAGCTCCAACTGAGCGTGGGGCCGTCGGAGCTACTGAGGCGCGTCGAGCGTGACGGGGATCTGTTTGCCGGGGTGCTTGGTGTTGCTCAGAGTCTGCCGGATCTGGGCGGTGGTCTCCTCAGAGGCGCTTGAAGCCAAGCTGTTCGGCGACGGTCGCCTGATCGGCGTCGCGAGAGGCGAACGCGATCGCTTCTTTCTCGGGCTCCGCAAGTGCGGGCACGGTTAGCGAAGCGAGTGCGAGGTGCCAGGTGTCGAGCGTTCGCAGGGCGTGCCAGGCGCACCAGTTCCAGGGCCTTCCGCTCCACGTCGGCCTGGGGGGCGGTGAGCTCGCTCACGCGCCCGTTCTCGGCGAGGTCGGCGTCGAGCAGGGCGAGCAGGTCTTTCTCGCTGGTATCGTTGCGACCGGTGCGCGCGGCACGAAGCAGCGCCCCGGAGACCTCGATCCGGGTCCACTTCCCGGTGACGGCGACGACGTCCGGATCCTCGAGCAGCGCGGTGGCCTGTTGGTGGCCTTCCTCGTCGGAGAGGTAGGAGCGCGCGAGCACGGAGGAGTCGAGGTAGACGATCACAGGCGGTCTTCGCGGTCTTCGGCGAGGATCCGGTCCAAGACCTGCCCGACACCGCGGGTGGAGGCGACGATGCGTTCGCGTTCGGCCATGCTCACAGGTGTGGCGAAGACCTCGCTGAGCATCCCCAGGGCGGCGGCTCTGGCACGCAGCCGCTCCTGGGGGGTGCCGATATCGGCATCGGTCGAGGCGTGGAGGATCGCGCCGGCGACGGCGTTCATGCTGCGGCCCTCCCGCGCCGCGCGTGCGGCGATACGCCGATGGAGATCCTCGGGGACGCGTAGCAGGAGCTGCTTCATCCACTCGATGATATCACTTGGACGCTGTGATAGCAGGCGTGGATGGCTTGCTGGCGGGGGTTCGACTCATTCAGCTCAACCTACTCACCGTCTGCGATGGAATACTTAGGCGGGGACCCCAACGCTGTTTGTTTGCTGGGTGCTCGGTTTACTTTAGAGTCGGCCGGAGTTGGGCGGAGGTGGAAGGATCGGGCTCTGAGCGGCGACGCGCTCGACCGTCGCTGCGGTTACGCGTGGGATTTCGGTGGGCAGGGTACGGTGGCTGTTGCCTGTGAGTGGCTGGCGTTTTGGAAGGTGAAGCGGGCGGAGAACCGGAATCCTCCGTGGGGGCACTTGTCGGGGAGTGGGATGCCTTTTGGTTCGTATTCGAGGGTGTGGCCGTGGGCGTGTTCGCGGTAGCGCAGGTGCAGCGGTCCGAGGGTGGAGCGGAACTGCACGACGGCGACGTCGGGTCCGCCGGGGAGGCCTGGTACGAGTGGGATGCTCATGTCGAGGAGTCCGCCGTATGGTGCGGCGGCGGGGAGCACGAGGCCGGGGAAGGTGATCTGTTCGCTGACGGGGGTGGGGGCGTTGACGTCGATGAGCAGCGCGAGGTGCCCTGCTTGGTTGGTGGCCCGCATGATCGTGACGTGTGCGCTCTCGGCGACGATCGAGGGGCCGAGCGGGATCTCCGCGAGCGCGGTGCCGTATCCCATCAGCGAGTTTGCGGGGCACCCGTCCTGGCCGAAGATTTCGAGCGTCCCGGTCGTGCAGGTCGCGAGCCCGAGTTCGCTGAGCGCGAAGGCGAGTTCCACGGGGTAGCTGATTTCGGCGCTGGTGAGGGGTGGTGGCACTGCGTGGGTGGGTGTGGCGACCTTGAAGCTGAAGCCGATGGTCGTCCCGTAACCGAGCCGCTCGGGTGTGAGGGTCGCGTGGAGCGTCACCGACTGTGCCGCGAAGGCGGTGGCGCACGTGGCGGCGCAGAGCACGGTGGCTGCGAGGAGCTGAATGGCGCGGAGCGCGGTTTGGTGTCGCCTCACTTTGTGGGAGGACTCAGTATGAGAGTGAGCCGCTCGTCTGCAGGGTGATGGCATAGGTGCGGCGGTTGAAGGTGCCGGAGAGTCCTGCGTGTCCGTGTGCATGGCTGTAGCGGCCGGTGCCGCCTGTGACGGTGAGCGTGCCGGAGAAGTGTTCGTCGAGTCCGGCGCCGTGTGGGGTGGCCGTGCCGTGCCCGGTGATGGTGCCGCCATGGGTGTAGATCGTGAAGCTGGCGGTGAACGTGGCGCCGAGGCTGCAGTTGGCGCGCATGCTGCCGGGGAGGTCCCCCTGCGCTGAGCCTTCCTCGAACAGCTGAGAGCCGGAGTGCTTGACGTAGCGCAGCTTGGCGGTGTCGGTCGCCTCGAGGGTTCGCGCCGCGTGGGCCTTGGGTGGGGGGAGGGGCGGAGTGCCGCCGGCGGGGGCTGCGCCGGAGGCGATCGCCAGCAGCAGGCCGGATAGGAGGATGGCCAATCGCCGTGCCGGTGGCGTGGGGTTGGCCGATCCGGGGGAGCGTGGGTGGGTTGGGAACTGATGCTTGATCATTGAGATAGGGTATGTCTGCTGCTGTCGCAGAGCAGAATTGTTCAATAGGATCTTACAGCTCTGTGCCGGTTCGGTGTCATTGGCGGGCACTTTGGATTGCGCCCCGTATGCGCTTGGCGGTCCGCCAGGCGCGCATGACTGCGAGTGTTGGGGTGATGAGTGGCTTGAGCTCGTGGCGGACCTGGTGGGTAACGGGTTGCGCGAAGTCGCCGCGGGCAGTGGGGGCGGAGATGTAGTAGGCGGCGACGCCCACGAGCGTCATGGCGTGGTGCGCGCCGTTGGGCAGTGGTGTCGCGTGCTCTACCGCGCGCCGTGCCGCGCGGGTGAGGTCCCGTGCGAGCAGGTCGTGGTTCTGGTAGTAGCGGATGTACCCTGCCTGGCCGGCTTGCCGGTCGCTCTGGTAGTCGACGAGACTGTCGAGCATGGTGCTGAGGGCACAGATCGACAGGTAGACGGTGGCGATCTCGGTGGCTTCCTCGGGCGTGGTGCGCTCCTCGGCGGCGGCTGTGATTAGCGCGTGGACCGCGAGCACCGAGGAGGCGGCGCCTGCTAGGAACTCTTGCCAGCTGAGGGGGGTGCCGGTGGCTTCGTGTGCCGCCCACTGTTCGAGCTGCGCGGTCCCCAGACGCGGTACTGCGTGAGCGCGGATCTGCGCCTCGGCGCATCGCCTGGCGGATCGCTGTGACGCCTTGGAGATCGCTCCGGTTGATGGAAGCTCTAGCAGGGCTCCCCGGACGACCCGAACCAACTCTGTGAGGTAGCCCCCGTCGTCTGCTTGTTCGTCGGATGGGTAGTAGCGGCCGGTCGGCTTGGAATCGAGGGTGATTGCGTCTGTGAATGCTCGGTAGAGCTGGTGTCCGTGGTCGAGAGGGTTGCTGGTGGGTTGCTCGGTGAGCCCGTCGAGGTAGTCGTACATGACCTCGTAGGCGACAATCGCTTCAACGACGCCTTTGCGGTGCTTTGCGGGGGCGAGCGTCGCGAGCGTCGCCGCGACCTCGGCGTTGAACCGCTCTTCGTCGAGCTTTTTGAGCGCCAGCGCCTGGAGCGCGGGGTCCTTGATCTTGTGGGCGTGGCGCTCCCAGCGTTTGAGCTGTGTGGCGACGAGCGGGGCGATCGTAGTCCAGAATCTGATGTTCGCGACCAGCAGCGCCACGTGCGCCTGTACCACGAGCCGACGGTCGTCAAATGCAGACACTGGATGCGAGCGTAGCCCGTGCGGGCGATGCCGTGTGCTCGCGCTGCGGGCAGTTGGGCGTAGGGTATGGCCTACTCCCCTTCGAGGGCGAGCTTGGGGGGGGCACGTGATGCCAGCCAAGCGGGGACGGACACAATCACGAGAACGGTGGCAATCACGAGCGCGAAGATCTCCAGCGGACGCCAGCCCGCGGCGATCCCCGCGACCGGGAAGCCTGTCACGTGCCGTAGGTAGCTGTCGATGATGAGCTGACCGTAGACTCCGGCTACCGCGCCTGTTAGGCACGCCGCGGCGAGCATCAGGACTGCTTCTGTGAGCAGGACGCGCCGCAGTCGGCGGGGTGCTGCGCCTGAGAGCCGCAGGCCCGCCAGCGAGGTGCGTCGCTGCCAGATGGCCGAGGTCAGGGCAGCGGCGATTGCGAGGATCGCCGCGAGCAGCAGCAGTGTCGAGATTTCGCTGAGTTTGCTGAGTCCTTCGCTTGCGGAGGCGTCGATTTTCGCAGCTCGGGCTTCCGCGGTCAGGACTTCCAGTCCGCTGTTTGGGCCGAGCTCCCGCGATATCGCGTCTTGGACGGATTTAGCGTTCGCGGTTGATGTGAGATCGACCCCGAGCGCGGTCGGAGTCGAGGTTGCCCACGAACGGTGGTAGTCGGTAGTGCTCATTAGGATTGTCCCCGGGCTCCATCCGAAATTCGTGGTTGTCGCCGCGACCTTGAACGCGACGCTGCCGGTGGGTGTGGGCAGTTTCAGCGTGCCTCCGGTTCTTGTCCGGTGTTCTTCGGCGATCTGCTGAGATACCGTGATCCAACCGCCGTTGCGTACCCGGGTAGGGACTGTGGAGGAACTACCGGCGATGACTTGGCCGTCCAGTAGGTTGAGAGGGACTTCTGGTGGCCATGCGATTACCCATACACGGCGTTTGCCGTAGTCGAGGTAGCTGCCTTGGAAGGCATGCACGCTGGCCACGCCAGGGAGCCGGGCGATGCTCGCGGTGCGATGATTTGCTTCAAAGTCGTTGGTTGCCTGGTTGTCATGCGGATTGACGAGCCAGATATTCGCGCCACTGGCATAGTGGGAGGTGTACGCGTCGATGCCGCGCAGCAGGTCGTCGCGTGCTCCACCCAATGCGACACTGCCAAAGAGCGCGACCGCCCCCGTCGCAGCGAGCGCGAGCGAGCGCAGCGTGGTCGCCTTGAGTGACATGATCGCGACCGGCAGGATCGTGAAGCGATCGCTGTGTGTCGTAACCGTCTGGGCCACGCGCAGCACACCCGTGAATATCAGCGGGATCGCGAGTACGACAGTCAGCGCGAGCACGATGCACGCGAGCAGCGCAAGCGAGGGCAGCAGCACGAGCATCGCGGTTGCCAATATGAGCAGCCCACCGGCTGCACAAGCGAGGTTTCGTGGCGCTCGCCAGCCAAGCATATTTCCGGGCTCGCCCTCTTCGAAGTACACCGCGTCCACGGCGCGTCCGCGGCGTAGGTCGAGCAGGGGGACCACAGAGGCCAGGCAGGTCGCCAGGATTCCTCCGAGGAGTGACAGCAGCACCGGCAGTCTGCCGATCACGGTGCCGCCGCCGAGCGTGAACGCCTGAGTGAGATAGCCCGCAGACTGGTGGAAAAACCCGGAGAGTGCGTAGCCTGCAAGCAGTCCCAGCAGCGACGCCGCGATTCCCAAGCAGAGGCCCTGGAAGAGGACCATTTGCACGATCGCGGTGCGCCTGGTGCCCGAGAGGCGAAGGTCAGCGATCGTCTGGCGTCGCTCTGGGACCGTCAGCAGCATCGCGTTGAACGCGAACAGGAAGCCCAACAGCCCAGCGATCGCGGCGAAGAACGCGCTGGCCTGGCCGCTGGGTCGAAGCGCCTGGCGCAGCAGTGCGAGATCCTGGTCGGCGGGGGCGACTGTGAGGTGTCCGTGAGCGACCCTCTGTAGCTCGCCCCGCACCTGGGTTTCGTGGCCGTGTTCGGTTTGTACCAGGATGCGTGTGACACGGCCCTGTAGCCCGGCCAGCTTCTGCAGGTTCGCGAGGGGCATTGTCGCTACGAATGCTTGAGAGAGAGCACCGACCGCTTCCGGGCCGAGCACCGCGGCGACTTTCAATGAGATGGCCTGGCCACGGAGATCCAGCGACACGGGCGCATTGTGTGCCTGTGCCCCGATTCCGAGTTGGCTCGCGGTGGTCTTGCTGAGCGCGATCCCTCCGGGCTCTGAGCGTGGAGATCGGGAGAGTGTGAGCCAGTTCATCGAGGAGCGCGAGGCCGAGGTCGGTGCCAGCGACGTTGATTGCGACGCAGCGTGTGGACGCCCGGCAGAGCCTTGCGTCCTGTTCGAGCAGCGGGGCGGCCTGCTTGACGCCGCGGAGGTGTTCCACGCGGGGAAGCAGACGTTCATCGAAGCCGTTGGGGCCGCGAGCCTGCAACTGGAGGTTGGCGGGCCCCACCACGGTGTGGATCACCCGTGCAGCCGAGCCGGCGAGGCTGCCGTTTGCGACGAGGGTCGCGAAGACGAGGGCCACAGCGACCATCACCCCGACGCCGGCGAGCAGCTCCTGGGCGCCATGCACGCGCAGACGGTTGCGGTAGATGTAGAAGAGCGCGTAAGGTCGCATCAGGGCACGCGCCCGCAGGGACGTCTCAGGAAAGCGCACCGGCGCCGCTCACTCCTGTGTTGCCAGGCTGCGCCGTAGGCAGCTCACGCGAGGCCCGGGCTCCGTCGCCGCTCCCAGCGCCGTCGCTGAGTCGTCCGTCGCGCAGTGTGCAGCAGCGATCCGCAAACGAGGCAACCTCCAAATCATGGGTCACAAGCAACACCCCGGCGTCGCGCTCGCGAGCCACCGACCGCAACAGCTCCACGATCTCGCGGCTGCGGGCGCTGTCAAGGTTCCCTGTCGGCTCATCGGCAAGGATCAGTCGCGGTTCGCCGGCGAGCGCGCGCGCGATCGCCACACGCTGGCGCTCACCGCCGGAGAGCTCGCCCGGCGTGCGCTGCAGACGTTCACCAAGACCGACGCGCTCGAGCCATGTGATCGCACGCGCCTGCGCCTGGCGCTTTGCGAGACCGCCGAGCAGCAGCTTCAGTGAGGCGTTCTCGAGTGCCGAGACCCGCGGCAAGAGGTGAAAGCTTTGGTAGATGAACCCGATCTCGCGCATCAGGTAGTCGCACGCCGCCTGCTCGGAGAGCAACGCTAGATCCTGTCCCTGGTAGCGGATCGCGCCGCCTTCGGGCTTCAGCAGTGCGGCGATCAACAGCAGCAGCGTCGTCTTCCCCGATCCGCTGGGGCCCCGCAGCGCGACCATCTCCCCCGGAGCGAGACACAGGCTCACGCCATCGACGGCGCGTACCTCCTCCCCGGCGCCGCGATAGTGCCTTACAACCTCTTCAAGCTCCAGCAGGCTCATGGGACCGGACGCCACGCAGCACTCAAGCGGTACCCGCTCACGCTCTCAACACCTTCCCCTGGCTGCCCGGCGCAACGGCAGGACCGGGGCGAGCTCGCTGCTCGGGCGCCCGTGAAGCTCGCCATCGCCGATCGTCAACCCACGATCCACACCCGATAGGCAGGACGCTTCCCCGGCGCTCATCAGCACCGCCACGCCCTCGTTCGCGAGGGACCGCAGCAACAGCAGGATCGAGTCACGCTCCAGCAGCTCCACACCCTTCGTCGGCTCGTCGATTACGAGCAACCGTGGGTTGCCGGCGAGCGCCCGCGCAATCGCGACCCGCACGGCCTCCGCGCCATCCAGATCGTCGGGCTCAAGCCCGGCGCATCGCTTTGCCCCGGCCCGTATCAGCGCGGCGTGGGCTTGCGAGGCGGCGCTCGACGGCGAGGCCCCGCGTGCGAGCAGACGAACCAAGATCTGGTCGAGCACCAGCCTGCCCTCGCCCGGGCGGAACGAGCGTTGGCAGTAGCCGATCCCACCATCACTCGCATCGGCGCTGCGATCGGCCAGGTTGTGGCCGGCGAACCGCACCACGCCCTCATCGGACGCCTCAACGCCCGCCGCGACGCGCAGCAGCGTCGAGCGACCCGAGTGCCGCCGGCCCCATACGGCCACCAGCTCACCAGCATCGATCCGAAGCGACACGTCGCGCAGCGCGACCCGCTCGCCCGTCCGACGGCCGTAGCGCTTGCTGACATGCTCGAGCTCCAACAGACTCATTCGGGCGAGGTCTCCTCTCCCGCGAGAGCCTTGAACGTGGCCCTGGCGTATTCGACCCATGGAAGTGTCGCTTCCATCGCCAGTCGGCTCTCCTCGGCGGCCAGCCGGTCGATCAGCGCCGAGCTGGACCCGGCCGCGGATCGCGGTGACGGAGAGGGTATCGATGCTCTGATTGCCTCCTGCAGGCACACTTCCTCGATCGCGTCGATGATCTCAAGGGCCATCTGCGGTCTATGGGCGAGGACGGCCAGCTGACGCGCGAGTCGCTGGGAGTGACGGCGAGCCTCGCGCATCTGGGTGACCAGCTGAACCCGGTAGCCCTCCCGGCCAAGGTCGGTGGCGCGATAGTGGCGCTTGGGCTGACGGTCGGTGCCGCTCGACACCGGGCTCGCCAAGAGCGTCCCGCGGATAAACGACCGGCCCTCCAACACATTGAGCGCGTTGTAGATCTGCGAGTCGCTGCTGGTGGGCAGGATCTCCCCATAAACGCGCTCGAACCGCGCGATCAGCTCATACCCATAGCTCGGGCGTTCGATTACGAGCCCCAACAACGCCCAGTAAACATGCGAGCGCATCCCCTTCGCGCCACTGCTCTTCACCTGTCCTCCCATTGAACGTTACAGCTTACCCGAAGTTCGCCACGCTGGGATTGTCGTCTATGTCGGCAGCCAACTTAGGGACCCGGAAACCCCTCCGACCAAGCTGACGACACGTCCGCCGATGGCCTCCTGTGAGTCAGAAACAAAACGGTCCAACCCACTCACAAAGTAGAAACCTCAACGCTTTGCCTTATCACGGGCCTCGGCCGAGTGCATCATCTGCCGGGTGCCAGCCCGAAGAGATCACACCGCTCTGTCAAGAGGCCTGCTCCCAGCAGGTGCAGATGCGCACCACACGCTCGTCTGGGAGCGGCAGAGCTGCCCCAAGAGCTCGGCATCGCCCTGGCGCGCTTCGAGGTCTGGGTTCGCGCGGGTGCCCGCCGAAGGAGAGGCGGCGGGCCGCCCGCGCGATCGATGCACGCTCGTCCACGCCCAGGCCGCCCACGGTGGGCTGACGCGGCGTTCTGACCCTCAACCGCGCTGGCACCCCACCTGAGATCCCAGATCGGTGGGCGATGTCCAAGCCACTGGATCCTCAGTGACCTCCAGTTATTCAAAGCTAGTTCCGCCCAGTCAAAGAAATTTGGGTAGTGAGAAACGCCTATTGCGTTCCGGGATCGAACACGGTTAGGCTGGATCGATTATTTGTAGCGCGGTGTTTCTCGACCATGATAATCCGTGGTCAAGTGCGGGGAACGCTTGAGCTGCGAGGAGGGACCCTGAGCGGGCGCCTCAACGGAATTAGGGTATGTTCACATCTGGCTCTCTGACACGGGTCCGAGGCGAAAGGTAGTAAAGATAGGGCGTTTTTCACTGGTGCCTGAGCCCGCGTCGCGGGGTTCGGTGGAAGCAGTACTCAGTCGGCGCGAGCAGCACCCGCATCGCGAGCCCGCCCGCGACCATCCGTCAACCGCAACCTAAGCACCTCGTAAGACCCTGCGCTCTCGACCCGATGGCCGTCGACGAGCTTAGCGATCACTGAGCCCAACCCATCAAGCGAGGAATCCGCCACCAACCGCTGCCCTCGCCCAAGCTCTAGCGGCCCGACGCGCAACTCCAGCGCGCGCGGCTCGACGCCGGCGACGAGCCGCAGATGCGAGGCACCGCCGCTCGCGCCAAGGGCGTCGGCGACGAGGTACACATCGGAGAGCCGGTCGGTGGAGAAGTGGGCGCGTGCCGCCAGGCCGCACATCAGGCGGGGAAGAATGGGGCGCGCCAGATCGCCGGGCGCGATCGTGAGGGCGATCGTGGCGCCGTGCCCAGCGTGCGCGCCGGGCACGATGGCGGATGGCGGGGTGTCCGGCGACATCGCCGCCGGCTGCGGCGGGCGCGCCCCCAAAGTGGCGAACTCCATCCACACCTCGGTGCCGCCGCCGGCGGGGCGCCGCAGATCGAGACGGTGGGTGAGCGCGCGGATCGCCGTCAGGCCGATCCCGGGGCCGGCGTCATGAGCGGCGCCACCGTTGGAGGGGATGCCCACGCCCCAATCGCGAACCACCACGGTGACCGCATCGGGTGCCAGCTCGAGGACCACGTCGAGCGGTCCTTCCTCGCCCCCGTAGGCGTGCTGGGCGACGTTGTTGCACGCCTCGGTGACGGCGGTGTGGATGTCGATCAGATCGGAGCCCGCGAGCGCGAGTGCCTCCGCCACCCCCGTCAACACCTGCCTCACGAGCATCACGTTCTCCGGCCGGTTGGCCAGTTGCAGATGAACGTTCGTTCGCTCAGCCATCGGTGGGGGGGCGCTCAAGCGGATCGATCGCGAATCGATCGATCGCTCCGCGGAACCGTGCAAGGGCAGGGTGCGCCTGTGGAGCGGGCGCAGTGGACGGCGATATCCGCGCGGATACAGATATCGCTTCCCCACGATCACCTCGGCGCCGCTTCGTCGGTCAGGGCTCGCAGCTCCTCCAGCGAGCGGCGCAGGAGACGTGAGACCTGCATCTGCGAGATGCCGACGCGGGCCGCGATCTCGGTTTGGGTGAGATCCTCGACGAAACGCATGTGCAGGATGCGCCGCTCGCGCGGGGGGATGTGGTCGAGCACCGCGGTGACGGTGACGTCCAGCTCGACGAGCTCGTAGCGCTCGTCCTCGTCCCCCAGGGAGTCCCCGTAGCTCATCGCATCGTCCTCATCGCTCGGGCGGGGCGCATCCAGTGAGAGCGTCTTGTAGCCCTGGAGCGCGACCAGCGCGTCGATCACCTCCTCGGCGTCGAGCTCCAGGTACACGGCGAGCTGGTTGACGGTGGGGGCGCGGCCGTGCTCGTTGGCGAAGGACTCCTGGGCGTCGCGCACCTTCAGCGCTCGCTCCTGGGCGCCGCGGGGCACGTGCACCGACCAGCCTGAGTCGCGGAAGTAGCGGCGCATCTCCCCCAGTATCGTCGGCACCGCAAAGGACTGGAACGGACGGCCCCGAGAGGGGTCGAAGCGGTCGAGTGCCTTCAGCAGCCCCAGCGATGCGACCTGCTGCAGGTCCTCGAAGGGCTCCGAAGAGCGCATGTAGCGCCGCGCCAAGCGGTGGGCGAGCGGAAGGTAGCGCTGCATCAAGGCCTCCCGCGCGGCCTCATCGCCGTGCTGCTGCCAGCGGACGAACAGCTCGTCCGTGTCGCTTGCGGCCTTGGGGGTCGTGTCGGGGGCTGGGGACGTGGCGACTGAGCTCATTGAATCTCCTCCCGGGCGCTCCCCTGCGACGATGCGTGGCGCAGGGGTGGCTTGCAAAGAGTGGTGAGGCGTTCGTAGAAGGTCCTACCCCTCATCGGCGAGAGCTATGCATCGGCTGGCGAATCGACCCACCGCCCTGACACACCTGCTCGCGTGCGTGCCGAGCGTTACTCTCACTTTGGCGCGTCCATCACCTCCCGCACCTCGATCGGCTGCTGGATCGGAACGCCTCCTCGTGCCGGCGCCGCGGAGACCTGGGCGGCGATCTCGATCGCGCGCTCGGGGGAGGCGACGTCCACGATGCGGTAGCCGGCGAGCAGCTCCTTGGACTCCGGGAACGGACCGTCGGTGACGGCCGGCGTGCCGATGCCGTTGTGAATCACGAATTTGGCGAGCGACGGCACGGTGAGCGCCTGCGCGTCCACGAGCTCCCTGCGCTCGGTGAGCTCCCGGTTGACGGCTCGCTGGTAGTCGATGTGCGCCTGGACCTCCTCGGGTGCCCACTCGCCCATCGGCACCGTGCAACCTGCCCCGCCGGCGTAGTTCTGCAGCAACATGAATCTCATGGTCTTCTCCTTGTCCGTTTGCGCCCAGGATGGCGCGTTCACGGGTATGACGAAGCGGGGGATCAAAACTCGACAACCTCCTGAACGGGTCGAGTGAAGGCCGAGCGGCGTGCCTTTGGCGGAACGCTACCCGGCTGTGCGAGTGGCCAACTGCGCTCTCGCGGCGAGCGCATCGGCGAGACGGTCGGTCAGCTCACCCGCGCGTGCGACCGCACGGTCGACCATCAGGAAGCCATGCATCTGGTCCTCGGCGTGCACGTGCTCGACCGGCACGCCGGCGGCGGTAAGACGCTCGGCGTAGGCGATGCCCTCGTCGCGCACGGGATCGAACTCCGCCGTCATCACCAGCGCGGGCGGAAGTCCACCGAGATCGGCTGCGATCGGGAAGAGGTAGGGATCTCGGTAGGGGTCTTTGGGGTCGAAGTCCGGCGGGAGGTACAGATCGAGCGACCACCGTACGAGCCCGCTGTCGAGCGTGTAACCGGTGCCCCGTTCGGCGTGTGAGGGCCAGCGGCCGGGAAGATCGACCCCGGGATAGATCAGCACCTGGAACGCCGGCTGCGGAGCGCCGGCGTCGCGCAGCTGCAGGGTGAGCGAGGCCACGATTGTTCCGCCTGCGCTCTCTCCAACCGCCGCGATCAGCGATGCGTCGCCCCCGAGCTGAGCCGCGTTCTCGAGCAGCCACCCAAACGCGAAGCGGGCATCCTCGATCGCCGCCGGATACCGGTGCTCGGGTGCCCGGCGGTAGTCGAGCGCGGCGATCATCCATCCGGAGCGGCGGGCGATGCGGCGGCAGAGACGATCGTGGGTGTCGAGATCGTTGAGCACCCAGCCGCCGCCGTGGAGAAAGAGCGCGATCGGCAGCACGCCGGTGCGGGGCCGGTAGACGCGCAGCGGCAGCGCCCCGTGCGGGGAGGGCAGGCTCAGATCCTCGACGTGGTGCAGCGGGAGCGGCTGGCCCCGCGTGAGCAGCGCCGCGCGCGCCTGTGCCCGGGCCTGCTCCACGGACAGCGTGTTGAGCGCCGGGGCCCCTACGGCGCGCATCACGTCCAGCAATACCTGGGCTTGGGGGTCGAGCTGCTTGGTCACGGCAGCCGCGTAGGCTAGTACAACCAGACCCGCGATGGCCCGGCGCGCGCCGAGGAGCTACCCGGGGCGATCGTCGTCCGCCCCCGCCCCCGCACGCGCTCAGCCTGCCGAAGCCGGGAGACGCTGGCTTGGGGCCAGCATCCCCGTTTCGGCCGAAGCCGGGAGACGCTGGCTTGGGGCCAGCATCCCCGTTTCGGCCAGCAGCGGGGCGGCAAGCTGCTCGCCGACAACCACCTCGAGGCTCCGCGGCTCGCCGGCGATCGCGCCGACAGGAGCCGCGGCGACGCGATCTCGCCCCGCTCGCTTGGCCTCGTAGAGGGCCTCGTCGGCGGCCTTGAAGAGCGTCTCGTAAACGACCGCCTCACCGCTGGCGGCCGAGAGGCCGAGCGAGATGGTGACGGGGATGCCGGTGGGGTTCGACTGCGCGACCGCTGCGCGCAGTCGCTCGGCGATCTCGAGGCCTTCGGTGTGCGAGACGCCGGGCAGCAGGATCAGGAACTCCTCGCCGCCGAGGCGGTAGGCGAGCTCGAAGGAGCGCAGCCGCTTGCGCAGCTCGTAGGCGACGTCACGCAGCACCGCGTCGCCACGGTCGTGGCCGTGGTGGTCGTTGACCTGCTTGAAGGCATCAACGTCGCACAGCAGCATGCACACCGGCTGG
Organism: uncultured Solirubrobacterales bacterium; assembly: GCA_963814085.1. Taxonomy (GTDB): domain Bacteria; phylum Actinomycetota; class Thermoleophilia; order Solirubrobacterales; family Solirubrobacteraceae; genus Palsa-744. Next base: position 978,973 of record CAWFBP010000003.1, read on the forward strand.
TGGGTGAGGCGCGCCTGGTGGGAGATCTCGGTGAAGCGGGGGATCAGGGCGTGGCGGTTGAGCAGGCCGGTGAGCGGGTCGAGGATCGCTTCGTCGCGGTGGTGGAGCTCGGCGGCCTGCAGCGCCCACACGATCGACACGACCCCGGCGAGCAGCGCTAGCGCCGTGATCGGCCGCACAGGGTCGTCGATCGTGGCGGTGGGGTCGACGCCGAGCGTGGCGGCGAGGATCGCCACCACGGTGAGCGCCAGCCCGACGACCACGACCGTGGGACGGAAGCGCGCGGCGACCATCGCCGCGGGGAGCACCATCCAGGGCAGCGCGGGGCTTGAGGGGCCGCCGCTGACGGCGACGCCGCCGGCGATCATCAGCAACGTGACCACGATTGCGGTGGCGCTGACGCGCTCGGGGTGAGGGCTGGTGCGCATGCGCCGGTCGACGGAGGCGAAGTTGAGCGCGCACAGCGCGAAGAACGCGAGCGTCCACCAGCCGATCCATGGGGCGGCGGCCAGCAGCGCGATGCCGACCGCGCCGGCGCCGACAAGGCGGATCATGCGCACGCGGTCATTGGCGTCGACGACCCGCGTGCGGTCAAGCTCGGTGGGGCACAGCCAGGATGACGATCCCTCGCTCATGAGCCCCCTTTCGACCGTCGGAGACGGAGGCTTGAGGCGTGGAGGACAGCGGGCAACGCGTATTTTGCGCAGACAGCTGTCCGCTGGTCCCTGATTACTAACGCTAAGGCGAATAAGTCGCAAGATCGGGATTGGCCGTGCTCTTTGGGAGGGCCAAACGCCCGTGGGTGGGGCTTCGGTGGCCGGGCAGGGGAAGGCCTCGGGAGATGTCAATGAGACAGGACCTGCCGCCAGGACGGCGGGTATGCTGCCGGTTGTCAACCGAAACGAACAACTACCTCACAGCATGCGCTCTCCTTCACCCTCAGGCTCCGACCCGGATCCGGCGGCCGACCCCGACCCGGACGAGCCGCAGCTGGGAAGCGAGCCCGCTTCGGAGTGGGTGCCTGAAACCGCCGCCGAGCTCGACCTGGCGCTCGCGGGCGAGGAGGGCTTCTCGGTGAATCCGCTGGCTGAAGCGCGGCGGCTGGCGGCCTTTGACGTGCTGCGCTTGCGCGCCGAGAATCCCGGGCCGCTGACCCTGTCGGGGACCAACACCTGGATCGTGGACCGCGACCCGGCGTATGTGATCGACCCCGGGCCGGCGCTGAGGCAGCACCTCGAGCGGGTGGTGGCGGCGGTGGACGCGCGCGGAGGGCTGGGGGGGATCGCGCTGACTCACGACCACACCGACCACATCGAGTCGGTCAACGCGCTGCGCGGCCTGCGCCCGGCGCCGCTGGCGGCGGCGCGCGGGAGCGGCATCGACGTGAGGCTCGCCGACGATGTCCGCTTCGGCCCGCTGACGGCGGTGTCGACGCCGGGCCACGCGCCCGACCACTTCGCGCTGGTTGCAGACCGCGTGTGCTTCACCGGCGACGCGGTGCTGGGCGAAGGCAGTGCGTTCATCGCCCCCTACCCGGGCGCACTCAACGCCTATCTGAATGGGCTGGTGCACCTGTGCACGATCGACCTCGAGGTGTTGTGTCCCGGCCACGGCCCCGCGATCTGGGAGCCCGTCGCAAAGCTGCAGGAGAGCATCGGTCACCGCTACGACCGCGAGCATCGTCTGCTGCTGGCGTTGACCGAAGGCGCCCGCACCGTGCAGGAGCTGCTGGACAAGGCGTGGTGGGACGTGCCCACGGAACTGCGCCCCGCAGCGGCGATCACACTGGCGGCTCACCTGGACAAGCTCGAGGAAGAGGGCTCGCTGCCGGCGGGGGTGGAGCGCCCACGGTGGGGCGAGGCGGTGTGGGAGGATGACTCTTGGGCAGAGCTCTCGCGCGAGCCCCCAAGCGAGTGACGTGAGCAAAAACGAGCGTTGAGGGGCGAGTCGCGAGGACGCGATAGTTTGCGCGGCATATGACCCAGGAGGACTCCCCCTTCCCGCCGATCGCGGATTACGGCTTCCTGTCGGATTGCCACACCGGCGCGCTGCTGGCGTCGGACGGTGCGATCGAGTGGCTGTGCATGCCCCACTTCGACAGCCCGAGCGTGTTCGCGTCGATGCTCGACCGCGGTGCGGGGCGCTTCCGGGTGGGGCCGTACGGGCTGTATGTGCCGGCGGGCAGGCGCTACCTGCCGGGGACGAACGTGATCGAGACGACCTGGATGACGCCACAGGGGTGGGTGCGGGTGCTCGACGCGCTGACGATCGGGGAGTGGCACGACAACGAGGAGGGCTCCAGCCACACCCGACCGCCGACCGACTACGACGCCGATCACGTCATGGTGAGGGTGATCGAATGCATGCAGGGGCAGGTGCAGATGGAGATGGTGTGCGAGCCGATGCTGGACTACGGGGCGACGATGGCGACGTGGAGCGTGGTGGAGGACGAGCGCTCCGAGGGCGGTGTGCCCGCGCTCGACGCGAGCGACGGCACCGACGGTGCGCGGACGGCGTTCCGGCTGTTCTCCGACATGCGCATGGGCATTGAGGGCAACCGCGTGCACGCTCGCCATACGCTGCGGGAAGGGGAGAAGCGCTTCTGTGCGATGTCGTGGACGGAGGGGCTGGGAGGCCCGCGCACGGTGGAGCAGGCGGAGGCGCACCTGAAGCGCACCAGCCACTTCTGGCGGACGTGGCTGACGGAAGGCACCTACCCCGACCACCCCTGGCGGGTGCACCTGGAGCGCTCGGCGCTGGTGCTGAAGGGGCTCACGTTCATGCCCACCGGCGCGCTGGTGGCGGCGCCGACGACCTCTCTTCCGGAGACCCCCGGAGGATCGCGCAACTGGGACTACCGCTACTGCTGGATGCGCGATGCGACGTTCACCCTGTGGGGGCTGCACGCGCTGGGGCTGGACTGGGAGGCGGATGACTTCGTGCAGTACGTCGCCGATTTGGAGCGCAACGAGGACGGGTCGCTGCAGATCATGTACGGGATCAAGGGCGACAAACAGCTGCAGGAGCACACGCTCGACCACCTCAAGGGCTACGAGAACGCGCGCCCGGTGAGGATCGGCAACGGCGCTTATAACCAGCGCCAGAACGACGTGTATGGGGCGGTGCTGGACTCGGTGTATCTGCACTCCAAGAAGCGCGACCACATCCCCGAGCGGCTGTGGCCGGTGCTGATCGACCAGGTGCGCTGTGCGGAGCGGGTGTGGCGGGAACCCGACCAGGGCATCTGGGAGGCAAGGGGCGAGCCGCGCCACTACGTCTCCTCGAAGCTGATGTGCTGGGTGGCGACCGATCGCGGTGCGCGCCTGGCGGAACGGCGCGGGGAGGACGAGCACGCCAAGCACTTTCAGGAGCTGGCGGACGAGATCAAAGCGGAGATCCTCGACAAGGGCGTGGACAAGCGGGGGGTGTTCCGCCAGCACTACGACACCGACGCGCTCGATGCCTCCAACCTGCTGATCCCGCTGGTGCGCTTCCTGCCGCCCAAGGACGAGCGCGTGTGCGCGACCATCAGCGCGATCAAAGAGGAGCTCACGGAGAACGGCCTGGTGATGCGCTACCGCACCGACGAGACCGACGATGGGCAGCACGGCGAGGAGGGGACGTTCCTGATCTGCTCCTTCTGGCTGGTGTCGGCACTGGCGGAGAGCGGCGAGTGCCGCGAAGCGGTGCAGCTGTGCGAACGGCTGCTGACGTACGCCTCACCGATGCAGCTGTACGCGGAGGAGTTGGAGGCCTCATCGGGGCGGTTGCTGGGCAACTACCCGCAGGCGTTCACGCACCTCGCGTTGATCAACGCCGTGACGCACGTGATCGCCGCGCAGCAACAGCAGCAGGAATAGCTCCCGGCACCTACGACCCTCTTGGAGTTGCCGGTGGGGGGGTCCGAAAGACACAAAGTCGTGGCGGCCGCTCCCGCTCAGTACCCGGGCTCGCCGGGGAGCAGCACGCGCGCGACCTCGCCATCGAGGACGACGTGCGGTTGGACCGCCTCGACGGTGCGCCCGCGCGCATACTCCAGCAGCTCCGCGGCGGAGGCGAACGGGGCGAGCTGCTCGAGGTGCTTGATCGTCGGGAACACAAGCAGGATCTCGCCGGCGCGATGCGCCTCGAGCGCGCCGGCGGGCGTATACCAGCCGAGCGCGACGCACTCCTCGCCGTCAACCCGCGGCTCCTGGCCGGGAGGAAGCGAGGCGAGGAAGAAATGCGTATCGAAGCGGGTGCGCACCAGCGCTGGGGTGATCCAGCGCGAGAACTTGACGAGCTCGGCGGGGTCGGGCAGCTCAACGCCGGCCTCCTCGCGCAGCTCGCGCACCGCGGCGGCGCGATGGGCACGGTCGTCGTCGCCCTCGGCCTGCTCCACGGCGCCGCCGGGAAACACCCACACCCCGCCCATGAAGCGCGCGGCGGGGTTGCGCTTGACCAGCAGCAGCTCGAGCCCGCCGGCCTCACCGCGCAGCAGAATCACCGTGGCCGCCTGCCGTGGGAGGGTGGGCGGCCCGGGGTTGTACTCCTGCCCTGGACCGGAGCGCTCGACGTCAGAGACGGGCGGGTCGGAGGACGAGGGGGGGTTCATTGGGGCGCATCCGCGCAAGTAGATTGCATCCCAAGCGCGTGGGCGTGGGGCGTCGTGCCCCACGACGGGGCGGCGGGCGCAGGACGGGGGTGCATCCAATGACCCTACCGGGAGACGGTCGGATCGGTAGTCTTTGAGGCGATGACCACTCAAACGCTTCAGCGCTGGATCTGCGAGTCCTGCGGCTACATCTACGACCCCGAGGAAGGGGACCCGGACGGCGGGATCCCCGCGGGGACGTCGTTTGAGGACATCCCGGACACGTGGTTCTGCCCGGTGTGCGGCGCCCGTAAGCGCGACTTCACGCTGTACGAGGACTGACCTGACCGACTGGGATGCACTGCTCGCGCAGGACCGCGAGCACGTGTGGCACCCTTACGGTGGCCTGCCGGCGGCCAGCGCCGCGCTGCCGGTCGTCTCAGCGGAGGGGGTGCGGCTGCGTCTCGCCGACGGGCGCGAGCTGATCGACGGGATGTCGTCGTGGTGGTGCGCGGTGCACGGCTACTGCCACCCGGCACTGGACAAAGCGGTCGAAGACCAGCTGGGGCGGATGGCGCACGTGATGTTCGGCGGTCTCACGCACGAGCCGGCGGTGCGCCTCGCGGAGCGCCTGGTGCAGATGACCCCGGAAGGACTGGAGCGCGTGTTCTTCGCCGACTCCGGCTCGGTCGCGGTGGAGGTCGCGATCAAGATGTGCCTGCAGTACCAGCGCGCCGCGGGCCGCCCCGAGCGCAGCCGGCTGCTGACGGTGCGCGGCGGCTACCACGGCGACACGTTCGGGGCGATGGCGGTGTGCGATCCGGTGGGAGGGATGCACAGCCTGTTCACGGGCATCCTCCCCAAACATCTCTTCGCCGACCGTCCCCCCGACGGCTTCGACGCGCCCCAAGACGGGCACTGGGAGCGGTGGGCGGCGCAGGTGTGCGAGCTGGCGACCCTTCATTCCAACGAGCTCGCCGCGGTCATCGTCGAGCCGGTCGCCCAGGGGGCGGGCGGGATGCGTTTTCACTCCCCCGCGTGCGTGCGGCTGCTACGCGAGGTGTGCGACGAGCACGGGCTGTTGTTCGTGGCTGACGAGATCGCCACTGGCTTCGGCCGCACGGGAGCGCTGTTCGCGTGCGAGCACGCGGGCGTCAGCCCCGACGTGATGTGCGTGGGCAAGGCGCTCACGGGCGGGTATATGACGCTCGCGGCAACGCTCTGTACGGCGGAGGTGGCAAGCGCGATCTCCGAAGGCGAGGGCGGTGGGTTGATGCACGGCCCCACATACATGGCCAACCCGCTCGCCTGCGCGGTGGCGCTCGCCTCGCTCGATCTGCTCGCGACAGAAGAGTGGCGGACGCAGGTGAAGCGCATCGAACAGGGCCTGCGCACAGGCCTGGAGTCGGCTCGCGAGCTGCCTAGCGTCAGCGACGTGCGCGTGCTCGGTGCGATTGGGGTGGTGCAGCTGGAGGAGGAGGTGGACGTGGCGACCGCCACCGCGGCGTCAGTCGAGCGCGGTGTGTGGCTGCGCCCGTTCCGTGACCTCGTCTACGCGATGCCGCCGTACGTGATCTCTGATAAGGACCTGGCCGTGGTCACCACGGCGATGGTTGATGCTGCGCGTGTCGGGGGACGAAGCCTCGCAAACCGGACCCCCTCCGGTTCAAAGCACCGCCGAGTGCCGCCTGATTCGAAAAGCGTTGCGGTCCGTCGTCTGACCGGGTAAACTTGGCTACGGTCAGGATGCTTATTGGCGCAGGCATGGCTCTCCTTTCTCCGGGGGTACGACTCCGGAGAAAGGAGTCCATGTAGGTTCTTCTCTAGTGCCCCTGACGGCCGCCGGGGCCGTCTTTGCTGCGGCCGCCAGGGCACCTTGCTATCGCGTAAGCCGGTCGATGACCAGCAGAGCAACGAGCAGGGTGATGGCCATGATGCCCATAGGCTCGGGCATAGCTCCTCCTTTCTCCGGGGGTACGACCCCGGAACCGCCCGGGGAAGGAGCATCGAGTCTTAACGTCTGACCACGTTCCGATGCTACGTCTGGCTTGGGATGGAACGCTCGCGCGGGAGCCAACGTCGCCACGGCAACTCTCCCCCGGCCTCAGCGAGTGCGGCCAGATCGGGGCTCGACACGCGGGGGAGACCCGCGACTTCGACGTCGCCGAACCGTACGATCGTGGCGCGATTGGATTCTTCCATAGCATCGGGCTGCGTGGGCCAGGGCGTGAGCACGACCGCGCGCACCTCGAGCCCCGCCGTGCTGGCGGACTCCAGCGTGAGCAGCGTGTGGTTGATTGTGCCGAGTCCGGGCGACGCGGCGACCAACAGCGGCAGGCCCAGTCGGGCGGCGAGATCGCGCACGAGGAAGCCTTCGGCAAGCGGCACCAGCAACCCGCCCACGCCCTCGACGATCAGCACGGCGCTCCGCGCGTCGGCGCTGCGCAGCGCCGCCTCCGCGCTCGCCGCAATCCGCTCGGGATCGGCGTGCTCGCCCGCCAGCTCAGCCGCGAGGTGGGGCGAGACCGCAGGCCCGTAGCGCAGCGGGGCGACCTCCTCGGGCGTCATCCCGGCGATGCGGGCCAGCAGTTCGTGGTCGGGGGGCCACTCCCCGGGTGGGTCCTCCACACCGGTCACCACCGGCTTGTGCGCGCTCACCCGCTCGCCCGCGGCGGCGATCGCCGCGAGCAGTGCGGCGGAGAGCACGGTCTTGCCGACGCCGGTGCCCGTCCCGGTGACGAACAGCCCGCGCACCGCGACACTACGCCGCGCGGGTGAGGGAGCCCTCGCGCGCCGCCGGCGCGCCGATCGCCGCCGGATCCAACCCCAGCGCGTGCGCTGCCTCGCGCAGCACCCTGGCGGCGCGGCGCAGCTCGGCGGGGGTGTGGGAAGCCATCACGGTGAGACGCAACCGGGCGCTACCTGCCGGCACCGAGGGGGCGCGGATCGCCTGCGCGAACACGCCGCGCTCCAGCGCGCTCTGGCAGAGCGCGAGCGCGTCGCGCTCGTCGCCGACGCGCAACGGCACGATGTGCATCTCGCTCTCCGGCACGTCGAAGCCCTCGGTGGCAAGCGCTGCGCGCAGGGTGCGCGCGAGCGAGCGCAACCGCTGCACGTGGGTGGGGTCGTGCTCGATCAGATCGAGCGCCGCCAGCGCGCCCGCGACCGCCGGGGGGGAGGGGGCTGTGGAGAAGATCAGAGGACGCGCGGTGTTGATCAGGTAGCGCACCATCTCCTCGCTCGCGCACACGTACGCGCCGTAGGAGCCGAGCGCCTTGCCGAGCGTGCCGACGAGCACATCCACTTCGCTCTCCAATCCGGCCTGCGCGACGACGCCGCGCCCCTTTGGCCCGAGCGCGCCGGTGGCGTGCGCCTCGTCGACCAGCACCCGCGCCCGGTGGCGGCGGGCGAGCTCGACGATCTCCCGCAGCGGCGCGAGGTCGCCATCCATCGAGAACACCGAGTCGGTGGCGATCAGCCGCCGCCCCTCGCCGCCGTGGCGGCGCAGGCTCCAGTCGAGGTGCTCGGCGTCGAGGTGGCGGTAGACGTACACCCGCGCGCGCGAGCACTTGCAGCCGTCGACGATCGAGGCGTGGTTGAGCTCGTCGGAGAACACCGCGTCGCCGGGCCCGGCGAGCGCGCCGATCGCGCCGAGGTTGGCGAGGTAGCCCGAGCCGAACAGCACGCACGCCTCGCTGCCCTTGAACGCCGCCAGGCGCTCCTCCAGGCGGCGGTGGATGGTCATCGTGCCCGACACCAGCCGCGAGGCGCCGGCGCCCACCCCCCAGCGCAGCGCGGCTTCGGCGGCAGCTTCGCGCACGTGCGGGTGGTCGGCGAGACCGAGGTAGTTGTTGGAGCACAGCAGCAGCACGGGGCGGCCGTCGAGCAGCACGCGCGGCCCCTGCGCGCCGGAGATCAGGCGCAGGCGGCGGCTGAGCCCCAGCCGCTCGATCTCCGCCAGTCGCTGCTCGATCTCTCCCGCGCTCACCACTCCGTCATCGCTTTCCATCGAGTCCACGCCAAGCAGACCCTCGATCCCGCATCAGCAATCCCTTCAGCTCGCACCGACCATCGTGGAGGACGGGTCGGGAAGTTCGTTTGGCGTGGCTGATGCTTCAGCCCAACCGGCTGGAATGGCGTTGGGGGCTCCGTCGGGGCGTGCGGGTACCTTGCGCTTCGTGCGATAACGCAGCTGCGCGGACGGATCCCACAGCCGCACGTTGAGGTCGATTTGCTCGGCGGGCGGCGCCACGCCGAGGTGCTCCTCAACCACGTCCGGCGTCTCGCCCTCCAGCCACCCCGCGCGGTTGTCCGGCCGCGGATTGGCGCCGTTGTCGGGCTGGCGGGCCACGTTGAGGCCGAGCTCCTCGAACATCGCGCGGTCCTGCTCGGGCTCGGCGCCGAGCGTGGTGAGGAAGTTGCCCATCATCACCCCGTTCAGCCCCGCCTTGACGGCCAGCGGCTGCAGCTCGCCGAAGTTCTCCACCCGGCCCCCGCACGCGCGGAACAGCGCTTCGGGGAGGATCAGGCGGAAGATCGCGATCCACTTCACCGCCTCCCACGAGTCCATCAATTGGCGGTCCCCGAACTTCGTGCCGGGGCGGGGGTTGAGCAGGTTGATGGGGACGCTCGTGGGGTCGATCGCGGCGAGCTCGAACGCCATCTCCACGCGCTGCGCGCGGCTCTCCCCGAGGTTGAGGATGCCGCCGACGCACGTCTCCAGCCCCGCCTCGCGCACGGCCTTGATCGTGCGCAGCCGCCCCTCATAGCGCACGGTGGTCGAGACCTCGTCGTAGTAGCTGGAGGCGGTCTCCACGTTGTGGTGCACACGCTGGATCCCCGCCTCTCGGAGCGCCTTGGCGCGCTCGGTGGACATGTGCCCGACCGACGCGCAGCGCTTGAGGTTGGTGTGCTCGGCCACGAGGCGCGCGCCCTCGAGAATCTTGGCGAAGTCGCGCTTTGACAGGCCCTGGCCCTGGGTGACCATGCAGAAGCGGTGCGCTCCCGCGGCTTCGGCCGCACGGGCGTGTTCGAGGATCTGCTCGGGGTCCATCATCGGGTGCATCGGCGTCTCCGCCTCGGCAAAGCGCGACTGTGCGCAGAAGCCGCAGTCCTCGGCGCACCCCCCCGACTTGGCGTTGACCAGCGAGCACATGTCGGTCGAGTCGCCGAAGCGCTCCACGCGCGCCTCCCAGGCGCGCTCCACGAGCGCCTCGATTTCGGCGTGGTCCTCGATCTCGCCCAATCGCAGGGCCTCCTCGGGGGTGATCAGCGGCGGCATCGGCGGCACGACCTCCGTTCGTGATGGTGGCGCCGCTGACAATACAGCTCCGCACGGCCTCCCGTCTGCCGGCCCGGGGGTGCGGGCCTCTAACCAGGCTGTGTTGTCGCGCGTGGGGAGGTCGCCGCGCGGCCGCGCCGAGCGTTTGTGTTGGCTGGTCGCACAGCCAGTATGGGGTGAAGCGTTTTGTCATCTTTTATTCAAATTATTCATCGTATGGTTTGCTTTCGAGGTTTTTTTATCTGTGAGTTGACGGACTGTTGCATTCGGACCACAATGACCGAGCGTCGTCCGGATTAATCGAATGGGGCATTGGGTCTAGCGGAGAACGGAGGAGACCAGTGAGCAGCGGTGTTCAGGACGCGGTCTCGCTGAGGGTGAGGGCCGGGGCGGCCAAGGAACGCGGCGATGACGCGGCGATCGAAAAGGCGCGCGTCAGCCTGATCGGGCGGCTGCGAGCTCGCGAACGGGAGATCGAGGATGCGATCTACGCCCGTGTCAGCGGCATGTTCACCTCGGCCTCCGGCGAAGACGCCGACTATGAGACGGGGCTTCGCGCCACGGTCGCCGCGGCCGTCAATCTCTCGCTGACCGAAATGGAAGACCCGGCCCAGCTGCCGGCCCCGATCCCGTCAGTGGCGATCGCACAGGCCCATCGCGCGGCGCGCCGGAACATCAGCGTGGACACGATGCTGCTGCGCTACATCGGGGGTCACAGGATGTTGGGGGCGTTCGTGATGGACGAGGCCCATCGCAGTGGCCTCTCCTCCAACGGGCCAGTTCTACGTCATCTGCGCACGACGCAGGAGGCTGTGCTCGAGCGCCTGATGACCACGATCGCCCAAGAGCACAAGCAGGAGCGCGAACGGATCGAGCGCTCACGCGAGGAGTGCCATGCTGAACTGGTGCAGCGGCTGCTCGCCGGCGAGCGCCCCGACACGTCGGATCTCGACTACGAGCTCGACGATGCGTGGCATCTCGGCATCATCGCCAATGGGCCGAGGGCGAAGAGGGTAATGCGCGGCCTGGCCGACGACCTGCGGCGCCAGCTGTTGTGCTTGTCGACGGGTGAGAGCTCCGTCTGGGCGTGGATCGGCGGACGTCAGGAGCTGGAGATGGCGTGCGTGGAGAGGGTTCTCGCAACCGCAAGGACCGAGGGGGTGTCGCTGGTACTGGGGGAGCCGAGGAAGGGGATGGCCGGCTGGCGGCTGACTCACCAGGAAGCTCAGGCCGCGCTGCTCGTGGCGCTGCGCAGACCGGCGCCGCTGATGCGCTTCGCTGAGCACGCGCTCCTCGCGCTCGTACTCCAAAACCAATCTCTCGTGAGATCGCTGTTGGGTATCTATCTGCCCTCGCTCGGCAGCCCGGTGGCACGTGAGACGCTGCGAGCCTACTTCTCCGCGGGCTGCAACGCTGCCACGGCGGCGGCACAGCTGGAGATCGACCGACACACCGTGGAACGTCGACTGCGGGCGATCGAGACCAGATTGGGTCGTCAGCTGCGCTCGTGTCACGCCGAGCTCGAGGTGGTGCTCCGCCTGGAGGAGCTCGGATTGGTGGCCGCCGGGGAGGCGGGCGACTACGGCATGGAGCAGCAGCACGCCTGATTCGCGATCAATCCGGCTGCCGGCGGGTGGACAATGTGGCCAACCTGGCACGTCGGGCGAGGACATATTGGTGCACCAACGGCGTCGACCTAGGTGGTAGTAATTCCTGTCCCGCCTCCGAGGATCGATGATCTGCCGATTCGACACATTGTCTCCCTCATGATCGCCCTCCTCGGGTGTCCTAACTGCCATTCGGATGCCTGCCGACACCCAAGCCACCGCTGTTGCGCCTCAGCGTATGGGAGGGGTGTTTCGCGGTGCCAGTGTCACGCCCGTGTCATGGATCCCGGCTCGAGATCTGGATCTCGCCGAGTGGACTGTCGCCGGTCGGCGCCTGGGCGCGATCGGACGCTGTGGGCAGTGGGGTCTCGGCGACTGGATCAGATATGGCAACGCAAAGTTCGGGGAGCGCTACAGTCGCGCGGCTCGCATCACCGGATACGACGTGCAGACGCTGATGAACATGGTGTACGTAGCGTCTCGATTCACGATCTCCCGACGTCGGGAGAATCTTTCGTGGAGCCACCACGAGACCCTCGCCTCCCTGGACCCGAACGTGCAGGACCACTGGTTGGACCACGCGGCCGCCGAGCGCCTCTCAATCTCCGATCTACGACTTGAGCTGCGCGACTGGCGCCGGAGGTCGAGGAAGAACGACGATGGCGAGGATAACTGCACAGCGGCGCCCCGGAAGCTCGAGTCGGTGGTATGTCCCAACTGCGGCACGCAGGTGCAGGTGCAGGCGAGCGAGCGTGGTTCACGTTAAGGCGAATCCACCAAGGCCGGCAAATCTTACGGCGCCGGGCCGGGCGGACTTCCCGACGGAGCGGTTTGGCACAACCGCCAAGAGGCATCGCTGGGCGAGCCGCTCTGGCGCATCCGGACGTTCGTCGTGCGCCATATCGGCCCATCACCTCGAGCCGGTCGACTGGTAAATCTTAAGGCCGCTGGTGGCCTGATGAAGTTTGCTCCGGAACGGCCGCTCAGCTCTATCTGCTCATCATGTCCGCGTCCTGCACATCCCTCCCTGCCCATTCATTTCGCCGCCTTGGCGGAGCGCTGCGCTCGCTGTTGGCCGTGGGTGTGGCGTTCGCACTGCTGGTGTTCGGTGCGCCGGCCGCTCACGCCGAACACGAGCTCTCCACCGCATTTGGCAATTCAGGCCTCGACGACGGCCAGTTTTCCAACCCGCAGGAGATGGATCCGATGGCAGCGACTGCCCCCCTTGCGCCGGTGGTGGAAGATGAGTGGACCGAACGCGAAAGCATCACAAGCACGCATGCCATCCTCCTTGCCATTGTCAACCCTGAGTTTGCCGACACTCATTATTTCTTCGAATACGGTCCGACTGCCGCATACGGCACCGAGGCGCCCCTGCCGCCGGGTACCGACATCGGGGTATCCAATAGCGGGCAGAATGCGGCAGTGGCGCTCTCCGGTCTGATCGAGGGCACGACCTATCACTTCCGAGTGGTGGCGGCCAACTCGTTGGGTACCACGGACGGCCCTGATGAAACGTTCACGACTGCCACACCGGCGGCTCCCACGGTGGGGAGTGAGGAGGTCGCGAGCATAACCCCCACCACGGCTACCCTGCAGGCCGCTGTCAACCCTGAGTTCACCGACACGCATTATTTCTTCGAATACGGTCCGACTGCCGCTTACGGCAGCCAGGCGCCCCTGCCGCCGGGTACCGACATCGGGGAAATCTATTACGGTCTGAACGCGGAAGTGGCGCTCTCCGGTCTGGCCATGGGCACGACCTATCACTTCCGAGTGGTGGCGGCCAACTCCTTGGGTACCGCGGACGGCCCTGATCAAACGTTCATGACCGCCACGCCGGCCACACCGGCGGCTCCCACGGTGGAAAGTGAGGAGGTCGCGAGCATAACGCCCACCACAGCTACCCTGCAGACCAGCGTCAACCCTGAGTCCGCCGACACGCATTATTTCTTCGAATACGGTCCGACTGCCGCTTACGGCACCCAGTTGCCCCTGTCGCCCGGTACCGACATCGGGGCATCCAATACTGGGCAGGCGGGGGAAATCGCGCTCTCGGGGCTGGCCGTGGGCACGACTTATCACTTCCGCGTGGTCGCCACCAACTCGATTGGGAGCACCGACGGTCCCGACCAAACATTCACGACGTCGCCGCCGGCTGCGATCGACTCGGTGTTCGAGACGAATGTGACTGCCACCGCCGCGGATCTGGACGCGAGGGTTGACCCGGAGAAGGTCGAAACGCATTACCGCTTCGAATATGGCCCCACCCCGTCGTATGGCCTTGATGCGCCGACCCCCGAAGGCGTCATCAAAGCCGCCGAAGGCGCACAGGATGTCGCCGTGGACGTGCAGGGCCTGCAGCCGAGCACGAAGTATTACCTCCGAGTGGTGGCCACCAACGCCTACGGCACCGAGACCGGGAGTCCCCAGTCATTCACCACCTACGCGACGGGTGAATCCCCGAGGCTTCCCGATAATCGCGCGTACGAGCTCGTGTCGCCGCCCGACAAGAATAGTGGTGACGTTGGTGGAGGGACGCTCCAGGAATTCCTGGCGACCGCGTGGGCAACCAGCTCGGCCAGCGGCTCGGCAATCGCATACGCCTCGTTCACCAGCTTTGGCGGCGCACAGAGCGCGCAGCTGATAACCCAGTACCTGGCCTCGCGCGGGCCTGAAGGTTGGACGACGCAGGGCATCTCGCCGCCGTCATCCAAGGATCTTGGAATCGACGGCATTCTGTCACGATATCTCCTCTTCAATCCCGAATTGACTGCAGGGGTTCTCGCTTGGGCTGGTGGAGCGCTTGTGCCAGATGCACCCGAAACCGAAGGGGAAGAATCCCTCAATCTATACGTGCATCGGATGGGCGCCGGAACATATGAATTGGCGACGACCGTGGGACCGCCCGCCGGGACCAGCAAATACAAGGTGACGTTCGAGGGCGGCTCGGAAGATTTCGGCCATGTCGTGTTCGATGCGACCGCCGCCCTGACGGTGGGCGCGCCAGCCAATGCGCAAAGTGTCTACGAGTGGGTCTCGGGCAGTCTGCGGCTCGTCAGCGTGCTGCCCGGCCCCGGGGAAGTCGCGGCCGAAAGTGCGGGCGCGGGGGATGGGGAAGGTGGGGAAGAAAGCCTCGCGGAAAACGCCGTGTCGGCTGATGGCTCGCGTGTCTTCTGGACGGACAACAACAAGCAGCTCTACGTGCGCGAAAACGGCACCAGGACGGTGAAGCTCAATACATCGGAACGAACCCCGTCGCTCGGGGACGGAAGCGCGCTGTTCAGGGGCGCCACGCCGGACGGCTCGCGGGTCTTCTTCACCGACAGCACATCGCTCACGGACGGCCCGAATGACAATGGGGGCCTCTATGAATATGACTTCAGCAACGGCAAGCTCACAGATCTCAGTCCCGACAGCAGTGGCTCGCCGGGCGTCGATGGCGTGATGGGCATCGGCGAAGATGGCCTGAGCGTGTACTTCGTGGCGAGCGCCAGCATTGCCAAAGGTGCGACTGCAAGCGGGGATAACCTTTACCTGAGCCGGGACGGCGCCATCAAGTTTATCGCCACCCTGAGCTCCGAAGACAGCAGCGATTGGACTCAAAACTTGGAAGAACGAACCGCGCGGGTCACCCCCAGTGGCGAATACCTGGCGTTCATGTCGGAAGCGCCCCTTACCGGTTATGACAACATTGATTCCGGTACAGGCTCACCCGACACGGAGGTGTTCGTCTACGAAGCGGGCATCGAACACCTGAGCTGTGCCTCGTGCAACCCGAGCGGCGCCCGGCCAGTGGGGCCTGCGAAAGTCCCCCCTGGAAAGCATACTGATCACATTCCACGTTACCTATCTGATGACGGTCAGCGCGTTTTCTTCGACAGCAAGGACGTGCTGCTGCCGTCTGACACCAACGGCTTGCAGAATGTCTACGAGTATGAGAACGGCACCATCCACCTGATCTCGCCAGGCGACAGCGAAGACATCTCCTCATTTGCCGACGCCAGCGCCAACGGCGACGACGTGTTCTTTACGACGCGGGCGCGGCTCGTGCCGGAGGACAAGGACGTTAACTCGGATCTGTACGATGCGCGGGTAGATGGAGGATTCCCAGCTCCCGTCTCGCCGCCGCCACAATGTGCGGATGAAAGCTGTCGAGGCCCGTTAAGCGCGCCGCCGACTTCGCTCGGCGTTGCCACCGAAACGAGCGGCGCGCCGGAAACGGCGCCGACTCAACCCAAGGTCATGGCTCCGACGCCAAAGCGCCGCCCGCACAAATCCAGGGCCAAGATAAAGGGTCACAAATCCAAGTCCAGGAAATCTGCCCGGAAATCAAATGTCGGCGACGGGGGCGGCCGCCATCGGGGCAGGAGATCTTCTCGCAATCGGCATCGTCGCGGCGGCCACACGTCATGACACGACGACGTCTATCCAGGTGGCTTCTGGCGGCAGTGGTTGTGGTTGCCGGCTGTGCGACGATGACCTCGTCGGCCGGCGCATCGTTCGGCATCCAGTCGTTCGAAGCGCACTACAGCCAAGGGCCGCTCACGGGAGAAATGCCTGGTCCCCCCGACTTTCAGGCGGGGTCGCACCCATATGAGTTCACCACCAATATCGTGTTCAACACGACCAAAAACGCAAAGGGCGAAACGGTGCCTGACGGTTTTGCCAAGAACGTTCAGGTCAGACTTCCGCAGGGCATGGCGGGGAGTGTCAACGGGATACCACGGTGCCCAATGGCGCTGTTTTCGCACGAGGGGGCTCTTGGAGAGGGCGAAACGTGTCCGGCCGACACTCAAGTAGGCGTGATCGCTGTCGGGGAAGAAGAAGCTCCGCTCTTCAATCTTGTGCCTCCTGAAGGTGTCAACGGCCAAATCGGGGCAATATTGGTGCTTGTGCCCCTGGTGATCAACCTTTCGGTGGGCGGTGAAAGCGACCACAGCATGACGGCGGAACTGGTGGACATCAGCCAGCTGGCTGAACCCAAGGAAATCTCGACGTCGCTCTGGGGTGTTCCCGCCGACTCACGTCACACTCATCTCCGCCGCTGCCCGAAGGGATCATCATCGTCGGGCGAAGGCAGCTGTCCAAGCGGGGCTCCGCTCGAGCCCCTGCTGACGATGCCGACCTCCTGCGGGGAGCCGCTCACCGCGACACTGGTGGCGGAGTCGTGGGAAAACCCGAACGTAAGCGTGGAAAGGTCGGTGACGGCGAACACCAGCAGCGGCGCCCCGGGCGAGGTTGCGGGCTGCAAACTGCTGGCCTTCGACCCCTCCATTGTGGTCCAGCCGGAATCCTCTGCCGCTGACACACCGACAGGCCTGTCAGTAGATGTCAGCCTTCCGGATCAGGGTACCCCCGAAGGATTGGCCGAAGCGGATTTGAAGAACATAGTCGTCACGTTCCCCGGCGGCCTTTCGATCAATGCGGCAACGGGGGGTGGGCTCACGGGGTGTTCGCCGGACCAGATAGGGCTCGGCGAACCCTCTGCCCCCCAATGCCCGGATACGTCCAAGGTCGGAGCCTTCGAAATGGAAACGCCGATCTCGTCGAATGCCCTGAAAGGCTCGGTATACCTTGCCCAGCCCGTTGGCGAATTCGAAGGCGTCATGGACGTCTACCTCACCGCCGAAGCGGATGGTCTGGACATCAAGTTGCCAGCCCAGCTCAGCGCACAGCCCGACAGCGGCCAGCTCACGTTCACATTGAACAATGCGCCTGAGCTGCCACTCAGCAAGCTGAACATCGACCTGTTCGGCGGTCCGCGCGCGACGATAGCCAATTCATCCGTTTGCCAGGCTTTTACGGCGAGCGCGGAATTGACGCCGTACTCGGCGCCGGAATCGAGTGTGCAGGCGCGGTCCAGTGATTTCGCCGTCGACGAAGGCTGTGGCGGCGGCTTCGCTCCGTCGTTCACGGGGGGAGGGACGAGCGCGGCAGCCGGACAGGGAACGGACTTTGCGCTCCATGTGAGTCGCGGGGACGGCCAACAATACCTCCAGGGCCTCACCGCGACCTTGCCGTCGGGCCTGATGGCGAACATCGCCTCTGCTACCCAATGTGGCGACGCTGAAGCCGCCGCGGGCACGTGCTCGGCCTCAAGTGAAATAGGGACGATCTCGGTGGGAGTGGGGGCCGGCCCTGACCCTGATTACCTCAATGGCCGTGTCTATCTCACGGGACCGTACAAGGGTGCGCCGTTCGGTCTGTCGATGGTGATACCGGAGTTGGCTGGGCCATTTGACCTGGGAACCGCGATCATCCGAGGCTCGATCGCTTTCAACCTCTCACCTTCGAATCTGACGATCACTACCGATCCCTTTCCCACCATCGTCCGGGGTATCCCGTTGCGCATCAAAGACATAAACCTTGCCCTCGATCGGGCGGGTTTCTTGGTGAATCCCACCGATTGCGCCGGACAGGCGATCAGGGGCACCGTGAGCTCCATCGAGGGTTCGGACGTAGCGGTGTCGGCGCCGTTCGGGGTGGTTGGTTGTTCGGGGCTGCCGTTCGCGCCGAAGTTGGCGGTGACCACGCTGGCGAAGGCAAGCAGCCGCGGCGATGGCGCCAGCTTCGATGCAAAAGTCACCAACGCTCCGGGCACCCACGCAAACCTCCGGTCGGTGATCATCAACCTGCCGAAACCGCTCAAACCGCGTCTGACCGCCATCCAGCAGGCGTGTGTAGCCGCGACGTTCGCGGCTAACCCCGGGGCATGTCCACCGGCCTCGGTGATAGGTAAGGCTGTGGTTGACACGTCGATACTCGGCACGCCGATGACCGGGCCAGCGTATCTGGTCTTCCATCGCGGTATCAAGTACCCCGACGTAGTGCTGGTGCTGCAGGGCAGCGGTCTCTCTCTCCAGCTGTCGGGCTCGGTTAACATCGACAAAGGGATCAGCAGCACGGCGTTCAGCCAGCTGCCCGACATCCCGATGAGCCTGTTCGAACTGGACCTGCCCGAGGGACGCAACTCGCTGCTTGGTACGAGTGAAAGTCTTTGCGCCAAGCCTCGGCACGCGCACTATACGATGGCTGGGCATGATGGTAGTCAGAGCCAAGGGGCTGACAAGGTGACGGTGGAAGGCTGCTCCGGCCGCACGGCGGTAGTTGGCAGGCGCCACCGGGGCGGGGCATTTGTGGCACAGTTATCGGCACGAGCTGGATGGAGAGGCTGATGGGCAAGCGTGCAACCAGGCGTGGAATGCTGGCCGCCGCCGTCGCCTTCATGGGGTGCGGTTGCCTGCCCCCAGACTCGATCGCGGCGTCGCCGGCCGTTACGTCGCCTTCGTCGGTCACCGTCACCGCTGGGTTCGTCCCCAACCGGCTCGGTGCGGCGTCGACCATGGATCTCGGGTTTCGGATCCACCGGCCGGCGGGTGAGACGCCGCCGCCACTGGTCGGCGTTGAATTCCGCCTGCCGGCGGGTGTCACTCTCACTACGAGCGAACTGGGACTGGACACCTGCGATCCGGTGACGCTCACGAGCGTGGGCTCGAAGGGCTGTAGGCCAGACGCCGTCATGGGCTATGGCAACGCTTTGATAGTCGCGCCAGATGCGGCCGAACCGGTGCTCGAGCCGATCGGCCTCACCGTTTTGATGGGGCCGGCCAAAAATCGCCATACCACGCTGCTGTTCTACGGAAATGGGAGCTCCCCGGCGATCGCCCAGGAGCTGTTCTCCGGCGAGATGCTCGAAGAATCGAAACTGTTCGGGGCCGATCTGGATACCACGATTCCACTCATATCGGGGCTACCTGGCGAACAAGATACAACCGTGGTGCGCATGTATGCGGGCATCGGCTCCAAAGGTGTGACCTACTACAAGAGCGTGCGCGGCGTCAGGGTGGCATACACCCCGAAAGGCTTGATCGTGCCTTCTCATTGCCCCACTGGCGGCTTCCCCTTCAGGGCTACGTTGAGGTTCGTGGATGGCAGCACGGAATCGGCGTCAACCAGGACGCCCTGCCCGTCGCTTGGTGGTCACGCCAGGCGCAGGTCGCGATGAGCAGTGAGCCTCGCCACGATCACGGGAGGCAGTCGTTGGCGGCCTTTGGGTGTCTGCAGTGTGTACCGGCCGCGATTCACGATGGCGTATAGAAAGGATTGTGCGAAATGGACTGTATGCGGGCCTCTCTTTTGCTCAAGCGTCGTTCGCTGTCGCGAGGGTTCGCGCCATTGATGTTGGTGATGGCGCTCGGCGCCGGCGCTGCGAGTTGGGGCTCCCTTTCGGCATTGGCGCAGGGGCCCGGACAGCACACCGCGAAAGCGATTGCCGCGCGGACCGTCTCTGTGCATGAGACCATGCGCACAGATGAAGTCATCAATCATCAGGGGAACTCTGTGATCAACGAGCGCGGGCGGGGCACGGGAACCTACACCTGTCCGACGTTGATGAGAATCACGACCTCCTACACAAACGGTTCCGTCGGTATGAGCTGCTCGACGAGTTCTGGAGAGGTAAAGGCGAGCGGTAAGGTGTCGTTCTTTACGGCAGGACCGACGGCGACGTTCACCGGAACGATGACGGTCGAGCGTGGAACCGGCAAGTACGCCCATGCCAGCGGCCGGCTTCACGTGGAAGGCTCCATGGTGCGTAAGACATTCGCTTTGTCGGCGGTCATGAGCGGGTTGATGACGTATTGACGCTATGTAGGGGTGCGCCGATGCAGAGCGGGATGGCATATAAGAACGTCTTTCAAAAAGACCGGCACGCCCGGATGCGGTCCCTGGACACTGCGCTGGATCGCCACATGACGGCTCACACATGCCACCAGCATGCGCTTCGCCGCCCTGTGTCGCCCAGCTTGGTCCAGGAACGCCCCGGACGCACCGCCTATTTTGAAAGACGTTCTGAGAGCATGATCTTTGCTCAGGCAGGCTGGGCAGTTGCGTTGCGTTGCGTCCCGTGCGGTTGCGAATGCACGAGGAGCGTTTGTATGGGCAGGGAGTTCGTTGGCGCGGCGCCAACACCTTGGCGGGACGCCAACACGTTGGCGCGGCGCCAACACACCCACGGTAGGGGGCGTAGTGGAGATTTGCGTACCTGGCAGTGATGGGATTGCAATCGTCGGAATGTCGTGTCGGCTGCCCGGGGCCAGCGACCCCGCCGCGTTGTGGCGTCTGCTGCAAGAGGGCGTGGAGGCGATCGGCGAGCCGCCGTCCGGCAGGCTCGATGCCGGCATCCGCGGCGGGTTCATTACGGGGGTCGACATGTTCGACGCCGACTTCTTCGGGATCTCCCCCAAGGAGGCAATCGCCAGCGATCCCCAGCAGCGCCTCGCGCTCGAGCTGAGCTGGGAGTGCATCGAGGACGCCGGCATCCTCCCCGATCGCATCTCTCACTCCGCGGTCGGCGTCTTTCTGGGCGTGATGGGAGGGGATTACGCCGAGTTGGTGGCGGCTGAGCGCGAGGCAATCACACACCACTCGCTCACCGGGGTGGGCAGGGCGATCATCGCCAATCGAATTTCCCACGCGCTGCGGCTATCGGGTCCGAGCCTCACGGTCGACACAGGTCAGTCATCGTCGCTGGTGGCCGTCCACCTCGCGTGTGAGAGCCTGCTGCGCGCAGAGTCCGGGCTCGCACTGGCGGGCGGGGTGAACCTGATCCTCTCCTCGCTCGGCGGCGAGTTGGCGGCGGAGTTCGGAGCGCTCTCGCCGGAGGGAAGGTGCTACGCCTTCGATGCCCGCGCCAATGGCCATGTGCGTGGGGAGGGCGGCGGCATGGTGGTGCTCAAGCGGCTCGCCGACGCCGTGACGGACGGGGACCGCATCTACGGGGTCATCCGCGGCAGCGCCATGAACGCGGGTAGCGACGAGCGGGGCATGACCGTGCCCAGCCACGGGGCCCAGGTGGCGGTCATCGAAGCGGCGCTGGCGAGGGCCGGCCTCGACCCCGCGGCGGTGCAATACGTCGAGTTGCACGGCACCGGGACGCCGGTGGGCGACCCGATCGAGGCGGCGGCGCTGGGAGCGGTATACGGGCGTCGTCAGGGTGGGGCCCCACCGCTTGCCGTGGGCTCGATCAAGACCAACATCGGTCATCTGGAGGGCGCCGCGGGGATTGCGGGGTTGATCAAGGCGGCGCTCTGCCTCCACAGGCGGGAGCTGGTGGCGAGCCTCAACTTCTCCGCGCCCAACCCACGCATTCCGTTGCGGGAGCTGGGTTTGCGCGTGGTGTGTGCTGCCGAGCAGTGGCCCGAGCACGATGGCCGCATCGGCGTGGGCGTGAGCTCGTTCGGCATGGGCGGCGCCAACGCGCACCTGGTCATGCAGGAGGCGCCACAGGTGGAGAGCCCCCGATCCGGTGGCGGTAGGCCAGCGGTCGTCGAGGGACACGAGCCCGAGCCGCCGATGGGAGACGAGCCCGACCCGCCGGCAGCGAAGGTTTTTGCGCTGCTGGTTTCCGGACGAGGCCAGCGCGCATTGCGGGCGCAGGCGGAGCGTCTACGCGAGTACCTGCTGAGGGGATCGGCACCGAGTGCGGTGGATGTGGCGTACTCGCTGGCGTGTGCCCGGACGCAGTTCGAGACCCGTGGAGCCGTGGTGGGCGGCGATCGCGTCGCGCTGCTGGAGGGTCTCGAGGCGCTGTCACGGGGGGAGCCGGGGACGGGCGTCCTCGAGGGCTCGGTCGGCGCCGGCAAGACGGCTTTCATGTTCACCGGTCAGGGCGCCCAGCGCGCCGGCATGGGCTTGGAGCTCCACCGGTCCTTCCCGGTATTTGCCGACGCGCTGGACACGGTCTGCACAGAGCTCGATCACCAGCTCGGCAGGCCATTGCGAGAGCTGCTGTTCGCGGCCGAGGGCTCGCCCGAGGCGGCGCTGCTCGACGAGACCGAGTACACCCAGGCGAGCCTGTTTGCGCTGGAGGTGGCGCTCTTCCGGCTGGTCGAGACGTTCGGCGTTAAGCCGGACATGTTGATCGGCCACTCGGTCGGCGAGATTGTGGCCGCCCACGTCGCCGGGGTCTTCTCGCTCGCTGACGCCTGTTCGCTGGTGCTCGCGCGGGGACGGCTGATGGGAGCGCTACCCGCGGGGGGGGCGATGCTCGCGCTCGAAGCCACTGAGGAGGAGGCGCGTGCGGGCCTCGTGGAGCTGGCTGGGCGCGTGTCGCTGGCCGCGGTGAACGGACCGAAGGCGATTGTGGTCTCCGGTGAGAAGCGGGCGATCAAGCGGCTGGCCAGGGAATGGCGTGAGCGGGGCCGCAGAACCAAGCGCCTGCGCGTGAGCCACGCCTTCCACTCCCAGCTGATGGAGCCGATGCTGGAGGCCTTTGGTGAGGTGGTGGGCGGCCTGCGGCTGAGCACCCCGCGAATTCCGATCGTCTCGAACGTGACGGGCGGTGTGGTCGGCGAGGAGCTGTGCGC
This sequence comes from uncultured Solirubrobacterales bacterium, assembly GCA_963814085.1. Classification (GTDB taxonomy): domain Bacteria; phylum Actinomycetota; class Thermoleophilia; order Solirubrobacterales; family Solirubrobacteraceae; genus Palsa-744. The sequence continues at coordinate 1,001,803 of CAWFBP010000003.1, forward strand.
CCCCGACTACTGGGTGCGGCACGTGCGCGAGACGGTGCGGTTTGCCGACGGGATCGGTTCCCTGCAGGCCGCCGGCGTTCGGAGCTTTCTGGAGCTGGGCCCTGACGGGGCGTTGTGTGCCGCGGCGCGCGAGTCCCTGGACGCCGACGCTCGCGAGCGCGCACTGCTGGTGCCGGCGCTGCGTGCCCGCTGCCCGGAGGCGGAGGCCTTCATGGAGTTTCTCGCCCGGGCGCACGTGGCGGGCGTGCAGGTCGATTGGGATGCCTTCTTCGCCGGTGGCGCCGCGCGCCGTGTGGACCTTCCCAGCTATGCCTTCCAGCGCAAGCGCTACTGGCTCGAGCGGCATGCCGACGCGGGCGGACACGCCGGGCAGGCGGCGTCTGCCGATCTGGACGTCCCCGGACGGGCTCTGGTCGGTGCGCCGCCGGCGGTGGCGAGCCATGCGGAGGAGTCGTCGGGGCGCTCGGAGCATGTTGGCGGAGGCTCGCTGGGGCGGCGCCTGGCAGATGTGCCCCGGCAGGAGTGGGACGGGCTCGTGCTGGATCTTGTGCGCAGCCAGCTGGCGGAGGTGTTGGGACACGAGTCCGCCGCCGCGGTCGATTCCGGACGCGCATTCAAGGAGCTCGGGCTCGACTCGCTGGGCGCGGAAGCTCTGCGCAACCGCCTGATGGACGCGACCGGCTTGCGGTTGCCGGCGACGCTTGCGTTCGACCATCCGAGCGCGGCGGCGGTCGCGGGGTTCCTGTGCGCACTGGTGGATGGCGGCGGATCCGGCGTGGACGTGTTGCGCGCGGCGGTGAGAAGAGGCGGCGTGGGTTCGGATGAGCCGATCGCGATCGTCGGGATGAGCTGCCGTTATCCGGGTGGTGTGGGAAGCCCGGAGGAGTTGTGGCAGCTGGTGGCCCGCGAGGGTGACGCGATCGGGGTGCTTCCCGAGGATCGCGGCTGGGATCTGGAGCGGCTTTTCGACCCGGACCCGGATCGTCCGCGCACCAGTTACGCGCGCGAGGGTGGGTTCATCTATGACGCGGGTGACTTCGATGCCGGCTTCTTTGGCATCGGTCCGCGGGAGGCGGTAGCGATGGACCCCCAGCAGCGGCTGCTGCTTGAAGCGGCGTGGGAGGCGTTGGAAGACGCTGGGATCGACCCCACCGCCCTGCGCGGCAGCCAAACCGGGGTGTTCGCGGGGATGAGCCTGCAGGACTACCTCGCGCTGCAGGACGCGGGTGTCGAGGAGGCCGAGGGCTTCCGCCTGACGGGCGCCCTGGGCAGTGTGCTCTCCGGCCGCGTGGCCTACACGCTCGGGTTCGAGGGCCCGGCTGTGTCGGTCGACACCGCGTGCTCCTCGTCGCTGGTGGCGTTGCATCTGGCGTGCCAGGCGGTGCGGGGCGGGGAGTGCTCGCTGGCGCTGGCGGGAGGTGTGACGTTGATGGCGAGTCCGGCGATGCTGATCGAGTTCAGCCGCCAGCGGGGTCTTTCGCTGGACGGGCGGTGCCGCTCGTTCGCGGCCGGCGGCGAAGGCGTCGGTTGGTCGGAGGGGGCCGGGCTGGTGGTGCTGGAGCGCCTCTCGGATGCGCGGCGCCAGGGGCATCGGGTGCTGGCGGTGGTGCGCGGCAGCGCCATCAACCAGGATGGCGCGAGCAACGGTCTGACGGCGCCGAACGGCCCCTCGCAGGAGCGCGTGATTCGCCGGGCGCTGGCCGACGCGGGCCTCTCACCCGCTGATGTGGATGCGGTGGAGGCGCACGGCACGGGTACCCGGCTGGGCGATCCGATCGAGGCGCAGGCGCTGCTGGCAACCTACGGGCGCGCGCGGGAGGCCGGTCCGCTGTGGTTGGGGTCGATCAAGTCGAACATCGGTCATTCCCAGGCGGCGGCGGGTGTGGCAGGTGTGATCAAGATGGTGAAGGCGTTCGAGCACCGGCTGCTGCCGCGAACCCTGCATGTGGATGCGCCCACCCCGCATGTGGATTGGTCGGCCGGCGAGGTGGAGCTGCTCACCGAGGCCCGGGAGTGGGGCGCGGGCGAGCGTGTGCGGCGTGCGGGCGTGTCGTCTTTTGGGATCAGCGGGACGAATGCGCATGTGATCTTGGAGGAGCCTCCGCAAGTCGACAGGGCGCTGGTCGGGAGCTCGGCGGCGGCAGCTCCTCCTTTGGCTGAGAGCGCTCTCGGCGTCTGCGACGGTGGCGTGCTCGAGGCTGCGCCCAGCGCGGAGGCGGTACAGGCTGGTGAGGCGGTCGCGGCCGCTGGGGCGTGGGGTTGCGGTGTGGTGCCGTTGGTGCTATCGGGTCGAGGTGAGGCGGCGCTGTGCGGTCAGGCGGAGCGGTTGCACGAGCTCGTCCTGGCGCGCCCGGAGTTGGATGCGTCGGGTGAGGGTGCGGGCTTGTTGGATGTGGCCTTCTCGCTGGCGGGCCGGGCGGTGCTCGAGGATCGCGGTGTGGTGTTGGGCGACGAGCGCGACGGTTTGCTTGAAGGGTTGGGTGTGCTGGCGGGTGGCGGTGTGGGCGAGGGTGTGGTGCGGGGCGTTGCGCGCGAGGGCAGGCCGGTGTTCGTGTTCCCGGGGCAGGGTGCGCAGTGGGAGGGCATGGCGATCGAGTTGCTGGATTCCTCGCCGGTGTTTCGGGATGCCTTGAGGACGTGTGGGCGCGCGCTCGAGGGGTTGGTGGATTGGCGGGTGGAGGATGTGTTGCGCGGTGTGGAGGGTGCGCCCGGTCTCGATCGTGTGGATGTGGTGCAGCCGGTCTCGTTCGCGGTGATGGTGGCGTTGGCTGAGCTGTGGCGCTCCTGCGGCGTGCAGCCCGCGGCGGTGGTGGGCCATTCGCAGGGGGAGATCGCGGCTGCGTGTGTGGCGGGTGGCTTGTCTTTGGAGGACGCGGCGCGGGTGGTGGTATTGCGCAGCCGGCTGTTGGGTGAGGTGTTGGCAGGTCGTGGCGGGATGGTGAGCGTGGCGCTCGACGTCGAGCGGGTGCGACGGCGTCTTGCGAACTGGGGTGGGAGACTGGCGGTTGCCGCTGTGAATGGCCCGTCGGCGGTGGTGGTATCGGGTGAGACGAGGGCGCTCGATGAGTTCTTGGAGGCTTGTGAGAACGATGGTGTGTGGGTGCGGCGGGTGGCGGTCGATTACGCGTCGCACTCCGCGGCGGTTGAGGAGCTGCGCGATCAGCTGATCGAGGCGCTTGCGGGGATCGAGCCGGTGTCCTGCGGTGTGCCGTTCTTCTCGACCGCAATGGGTGAATTCTTCGACACCGCGGAGTTGGATGGGGAGTACTGGTATCGGAGTTTGCGCGAGCGGGTGCGGTTCGAGGAGGCCGTGCGTGCGCTCGCGCCGGATGCGAACGCGTTCATTGAGGTGAGTCCGCATCCGGTGTTGACGGTGGCGGTGCGCGAGACCCTGGAGGATCTCGGGGTCGATGAGCGCATTGGGGTGCTGGGCTCGCTGCGGCGCGAGGAGGGTGGCTTGGGGCGGTTCGTGCACTCGCTCGCGGAGGCGTGGGTGGTGGGCGCTCCGGTCGACTGGCGTAGGTTCTTCGCCGGTAGTGGCGCGCGGCGAGTCGATCTGCCGCGGTATGCGTTTCAGCGGGAGCGCTACTGGCTGAGCTCGGGAGCTGGTGTGGGCGATGTGAGTGGGGCCGGCTTGGGTGTGGCCGATCACCCGCTGCTGGGCGCGGCGGTGCAGGTCGCGGGCGGAGAGGGGTGGTTGTTCACCGGCCGCCTCTCGCTCGACACCTACCCGTGGCTCGCCGACCATGCGGTGCTGGACACGGTGTTGCTGCCGGGTACCGGTTTCCTCGAGTTGGTATTGGCGGCAGGTCGCGCCGCGGGCTGTGAGGGGGTTGAGGAGCTGACCCTCGAGGCGCCGCTGGTGCTCGCCGCGGATGGTGCGGTGCAGTTGCAAGTCTCGGTCGGGGAGCCTGACGGGGACGGCCGCCGCGAGGTCACGGTCTACTCCCGGCCGCAGTCGCGCGCCGAGACCGGCGATGAACAGGGGGCGGAGGCCGGGGGTTGGGTGCGGCACGCGAGCGGGACGCTGGTCGAAACGGGGATGCTCGCTGGAGGCGAGTGTCTCCCGGCTTCGGCCGAGATGGAGGCAGTTGCGCAGGCGGGTGAACCGGATGCGGAGAGGTTGGGGTCTCAGTGGCCGCCGCCCGGTGCGCAAGAGCTTGACGTCGAGCTCCTCTACGAGCGCCTGGCTGAAACCGGGTTTGGCTATGGCCCCGTGTTCCAGGGTGTCCAAGCGGCATGGCGCCGAGACGGGGAGATCTTTGCGGAGGTGGCCCTCGGCGAAGAGACCGCCACTGAGGCCGCGAGGTTCGGCGTTCACCCCGCGCTCTTGGACGCGGCGCTGCATGCCGGCCTGCCGGAGTGGGGCGAGGAGCTCCAGACGAGCGGGGTGGTTCTTCCTTTCGCGCTCGGCGGCGTGCGCCTGTATCGCGAGGGCGCATCCTCGCTGCGGGTGTGTCTCACGCGCGGCGAGGACGGTGCGCTGATGACAGCGTTCGACGAGACGGGGGAGCGCGTCCTGTCGATTGCCTCGCTCGTGTTCCGGCCGATCGAGCCCGACCGGCTCCTCGGTGCGCGCCGGGCGAGCGGTGGCGAGACCCTGCATCGGCTGGAGTGGGTCGAGCTGCGGGTTCCCGAGCAGGGCGATGAGGCGCCTCGCGGCGCGCTGCTCGGCGGTCTCGAGCTGGCGAGCGTGGAGGGTGAGCGTCACGAGGATCTGGGCGAGCTCGTGCGGGCGACCGAAGGCGGCAAGCCGGCTCCCGACGTGATCTTCGCCGCCGTGCCCACCGGCACCGGCGACGGGAATGCGGCACAGGCGGCGCGCGCGGCCGTGGGCGAGATGCTCGAGCTGTTGCAGGCATGGCTGGTCGAGGCGGCGCTGGCCGATTCACGGCTTGTGCTGCTGAGCCGCGGCGCGGTGGCGGTTGGGGCGGGCGAGACCCCCGATCCCGTTGGCGCATCGGTGTGGGGCCTGCTGCGCAGCGCGCAGTCCGAGCACCCGGGGCGCATCCTGGTCGTTGACACCGATCCCGTCGCCGGCGGCGAATCGGAGCGTGCCGGCGGCGCATGGGAGCGGCTCGGTGACGGAGTGGCGTGGGCGAAGCTCCTGGCCGCTGAGGAGCCCCAGGTGGCGTTGCGCGGGGACAGGGTCTACGTGCCACGACTGACGGCGCTGGCCGATTCGCCGCTGCTGCCGGCTCCCGCCGGTGAGACGCGCTGGCATCTGGGGAGCGCTCGCAAGGGGACGTTGGAAGATCTGGCGCTGATCCCGAGCACGCGGGCGTGGGCGCCGCTAGGCCCCGAGGAGGTCCGCGTCGCGGTGCATGCGGCTGGGGTGAACTTCCGTGACGTGTGGGTAGCGCTCGGGCTCGGGCAGGAGCGGGGCCAGACGACAATCGGCGGTGAGGGCGCGGGTGTCGTGCTCGAGGTTGGGGAGGGTGTGAGCGACCTCGCGCCCGGCGAGCGCGTGATGGGCTTGATGGACGACGCGTTCGGGCCGGTGGCCGTCGCCGATCGCGATCTGGTCGTGCCGATGCCCGCGGACTGGTCGTTCGTGCAGGCCGCGGCGGTGCCGATCGTGTTCATGACGGCTTACTACGGGCTCCGCGACCTGGCGGGGCTCGAGGGTGGCGAGTCGCTGCTGATCCACTCAGCTGCGGGTGGTGTGGGGATGGCGGCGCTGCAACTGGCGCGCCACCTCGACGTGGAGGTGTTCGCGACCGCAAGTCCGGCCAAGGCGAGCGTGCTTGCCGAGCTTGGACTCGACCCCGAGCACATCGGGTCCTCGCGCGATCTGGAGTTCGAGCAGAAGTTTCTGGACGCCACCGACGGCAGGGGTGTGGATGTCGTCCTGAACTCGCTGACGCGCGAGTTCATCGACGCCTCCCTGGGCCTACTCCCGCGTGGCGGGCGCTTCATCGAGATGGGCAAGACGGATGTCCGCGACGCGGGAGAGATCGCGGACGAGCACGCCGGCGTGCGTTATCGCGCGTTCGATTTGTACGAGGCGGGGCCGCGGCGGATCCAGCAGATGCTGGGGGAGCTGCTGGGGCTGTTCGAGCGGGGAGTCCTCACGCACTCGCCGATCACGACCTGGGATGTGCGCCACGGGGTCGAGGCGTTTCGTTTCATGCGGGAGGCCCGCCACGTCGGCAAGATCGTGCTCACGGTCCCGCAGCCCCTGAATCCGGAGGGCACGGTGCTGATCACCGGTGGCACGGGGGGCTTGGGCGCGCTCGTGGCGCGTCATCTGGCATCCGAGCGTGGCGCCACGCGTCTGCTGCTGGCGAGCCGGCGCGGTCGCGAGGCGAGTGGCGCCGAGGAGCTTATGGCCGAGCTCGGGGAGCTCGGCTGCGAGGCGCGGGTGGTGGCGTGCGACGTGGCCGACCGAGCGCAGGCTGCGGACCTGATCGCCTCGATTCCGCGGGAGCACCCCCTGACCTCGGTTATCCACGCGGCGGGTGTGCTCGACGATGGCCTGGTCGACTCATTGACGGCGGAGCAGCTCGAGCGCGTCATGCGACCGAAGGTGGACGCGGCGCTGAACCTGCATGAGCTGACCGGCGAGTCTGGCCTCGCCGAGTTTGTGCTGTTCTCTTCAGCGGTCGGTCTGTTCGGCGGCGCGGGGCAAGGTAACTATGTGGCCGCGAACGCGTTCTTGGATGCGCTTGCGCAGGTGCGTGCGGCGGGTGGGCTTGCCGGGCAGTCGCTCGCGTGGGGGTTGTGGGCGCAGGCGAGCGGCATGACGGGAGGCATGAGCGACGCGGACAGTGCGCGGATGGCGCGCCAGGGTCTCGCGGCGCTCTCCTCGCGGGAGGGCCTCGGATTGCTCGATCGCGCCAGGGACGCCGGGGGAGCGTGTCTGGTGGCGGCGCATCTGGAGATGGGAGGCTTGCGCGCCCAGGCGCGCGTCGGCGTGCTGGCGCCTCTGTTGAGCGGACTCGTCCGTGCCCCATCCCGCCGACGCCGCGGCGAAGGGGGCTCGCTGGCGCGCCGACTGGCGGGCGTTCCGGAGAGCGAGTGGCAGCGGGTGGTGCTGGAGGTTGTGCGCACAGAGGTGGCTGCGGTGCTGAGGCACGATTCGCTCGCGGCGATCGATCCGGAGCGGGCCCTGAAAGACCAGGGGCTCGACTCGCTGGGCGCGGTGGAGCTGCGCACTCGCCTGGCGGGAGCCACGGGTTTGCGGCTGCCCGCGACGTTGGTGTTCGATCACCCGAGCTGTGAGGCGATCGCCGGATTTCTGCGGGTGCAGGTGGAGGGCCCCGACGCGGGCGCGGGTGTCGCGCGCAGAGCGGCGACCCGTGAAGGTGTGAGTCTCGACGAGCCGATCGCGATTGTCGGGATGAGCTGTAGATATCCGGGGCCCGCCCGCACCGCGGAGGAGCTGTGGGAGCTGGTCGCGGAGGGCAGGGATGCGATATCGGGACTTCCGCTGGATCGTGGTTGGGATCTCTCGAGGCTCTACGACCCGGACCCCGATCACCCCGGGACGAGCTACACCCAGCAGGGTGGGTTCATCGGGGACGTGGGCGATTTCGATGCGGACTTCTTCGGCATCAGCCCGCGGGAGGCGCTTGCGATGGACCCCCAGCAACGGTTGTTGCTGGAAGTGGCGTGGGAGGCGTTGGAAGACGCGGGGATCGATCCAGCCTCGCTGCGCGGAAGCCAGACCGGCGTGTTCGCGGGAGCGAGCCTGCAGGATTACGTCGCGCCAAAGGATGCGGGTGTGGACGCGGGCGAAGGCTTCCGCCTGACCGGTTACCTGGGCAGCGTGCTCACCGGCCGGGTCGCGTACACGTTCGGGTTTGAGGGTCCGGCTGTATCGGTGGACACGGCCTGCTCATCCTCGTTGGTGACACTGCACCTGGCGTGTCAGGCGGTGCGCAACGGGGAGTGCTCGCTGGCGTTGGCGGGTGGTGTGACGCTGATGACCAGTCCGGCGATGCTGATCGATTTCAGTCGCCAGCGGGGGCTCTCGGTGGATGGAAGGTGCAAGTCGTTCGCCGCGGGTGCCGACGGGACGAGCTTTGCCGACGGCGCCGGGCTGGTAGTGCTGGAGCGGCTGTCGGATGCGCGGCGGTTGGGTCATCGGGTGCTGGCGGTGGTGCGCGGCAGCGCGATCAACCAGGATGGAAAAAGCAACGGCCTGACCGCCCCCAATGGCCCGTCGCAGGAGCGGGTGATCCGGCGGGCGCTCGCGGATGCCGGCCTGTCGCCGGCGGAGGTGGATGTCGTGGAGGCCCATGGCACGGGAACGACTTTGGGTGATCCGATTGAGGCGCAGGCGCTGATCGCCACCTATGGGCGCCACCGGGAGGCCGGTCCGCTGTGGTTGGGCTCGCTCAAGTCGAACATCGGGCACTCGCAGGCGGCGGCGGGCGTGGGCGGGGTGATCAAGATGGTGAAGGCGTTTGAGCATGGGGTGCTGCCGCGCACCCTGCATGTGGATGCGCCGACGCCGCACGTGGATTGGGAGTCGGGTGGCCTCGAGCTGCTGACCGAGTCGCGGGAGTGGTGTGCGGGCGAGCGCGTGCGGCGTGCGGCGGTGTCGTCGTTCGGGATCAGCGGGACCAATGCGCACGTGATCTTGGAGGAGCCCCCGCGCGAGCTTGGTGTGGCCCAGGCAGATGCGGGCGTCGTGCCCGGTGGCGCGTGGTCGTGCGAGGTGGTGCCGTTGGTTGTGTCGGGTAGGGGTGCGGAGGGGTTGTCTGGCCAGGCGGGTCGGTTGCACGAGTTTTTGCTTGAGCGTGGCGGTGCCGGCGTCGGCGAGGACGGGTTCGCCGCCGGCGCGGGGGGCGTGGACGGTGGTTTGTTGGATGTGGCGTTTTCGTTGGCGGGCCGTGCGGTGCTTGAGGATCGTGGTGTGGTGCTGGGCCGTGAGCGTGGGGGGTTGCTCGAGGGGTTGGGTGCGTTGGCGGGCGGTGAGGCCGTCGCGGGGATCGTGCGGGGCGTCGCTGGTGGTGGGAGGCCGGTGTTTGTGTTTCCGGGGCAGGGTGCGCAGTGGGAGGGGATGGCGGTCGAGCTGCTGGATTCCTCGGAGGTGTTCAGGGCTTCCATGAGGGCGTGTGGACTGGCGTTGGAGGGGTTGGTGGATTGGCGGGTTGAGGATGTGTTGCGGGGTGTGGGGGGTGCGCCGGGGTTGGAGCGGGTGGATGTGGTGCAGCCGGTGTCGTTTGCGGTGATGGTGGCGTTGGCGGAGTTGTGGCGTTCGTTTGGTGTTGAGCCGGGGGTGGTTGTGGGGCATTCGCAGGGGGAGATCGCGGCTGCGTGTGTGGCTGGTGGCTTGTCGCTCAAGGATGCGGCGCGGGTGGTGGTGTTGCGCAGCCGGTTGTTGGGTGAGGTGTTGGCTGGCCGTGGTGGGATGGTGAGCGTGGCGCTGGATCTGGGTCGGGTGGAGGAGTTGCTGGAGCGTTGGGGTGGGCGTGTGGGCGTGGCGGCGGTGAATGGTCCGTCGGCGGTGGTGGTGTCGGGTGAGACGCAGGCACTCGAGGAGTTCCTGGTTGCTTGTGAGGGGGATGGTGTGTGGGCGCGGCGGGTGGCGGTCGATTACGCGTCGCATTCGGCGGCGGTGGAGGAGTTGCGGGAGGAATTGCTGGAGGCTTTGGATGGACTTGAGCCTGTCTCCTGTGGTGTGCCGTTCTTCTCGACCGCGACCGGTGGCTTCCTTGACACCGCGGAGCTGGTTGGGGAGTACTGGTATCGGAGTTTGCGTGAGCGGGTGCGGTTCGAGGAGGCGGTGCGTGCGCTCGCTCCGGATGCGTGTGCGTTCATCGAGGTGAGTCCGCATCCGGTGTTGGGTGTCGCGGTGCGGGAGACCCTCGATGATCTCGGGGTCGAGGAGCGTGTCGGGGTGGTCGGCTCGCTGCGCCGCGACGAGGGCGGACCGGAGCGGTTCGTGGAGTCGCTGGCTGAGGCGTGGGTGTGTGGCGCGCCGGTTGACTGGTGTCAATTGTTCGCGGGTAGGGGTGCGCGGCGGGTGGATTTGCCGAGGTATGCATTCCAGCGGGAGCGTTACTGGCTGGCGCCGAGGGCCGGCGTCGGTGATGTGAGCGGGGCCGGGTTGGGTGTGGCGGATCACCCATTGTTGGGCGCGGCAGTGCAGGTGGCGGGTGGCGAGGAGTGGTTGCTGACAGGTCGGTTGTCGCTCGATACGCACTCGTGGCTTGCCGATCATGCGGTGTTGGACACGGTGTTGCTGCCCGGTACCGGTTTTCTCGAGTTGGTGTTGGCGGCCGGTCGGGAGGTTGACTGCGTGGCGGTGGAGGAGCTGACGTTGCACGCTCCGCTGGTGCTGGAGCCGGGGTTGGCGGTGCAACTGCAGGTCTCCCTGGGGGAGCCCGACGAGGAGGATCGCCGCCGAGTGAGCGTCTACTCACGGCCCCAAGCACAGGTCGCCGGCGGGCCGCGGAGCGATGGGCTGGAGAGCGCAATCGTCGGTGGGCCCCAGGGCACGACCGGAGGCGGGCGTGCGGGTGAAACTGTGGATGGGCGCGAGGGCGCGACCGGTGGTTGGACGTGTCATGCGAGTGGGGTGCTGCTTACCGGGGAGCTGCCGTCGGAGGATGACGCGTCAGGGGCGTTGCCCCCGGAGTGGCCGCCGGCTGGCGTGGAGGAGCTTGATGTGGAGTTCTTCTATGACCGCCTGGCGGAGGCCGGGTTTGGCTACGGCCCGGTGTTCCAGGGTGTCCGCGGGGCATGGCGCGGGGATGGGGAGGTGTTCGTTGACGTCGCCTTGGAGGACGACGCGGCGAGGGATGCCTCCCGGTTCGGGATTCACCCGGCGCTGTTGGATGCTGCGCTACACGGTCTTGCGCTGCTGGACGGCGCTGACGGGTCTGCGCTTGGTGGTGGTGTGGCGCTGCCGTTCTCGCTTAATGGTGTGAATCTGCACCGTGAGGGCGTCGGCTCGCTGCGCGTCCGCCTCGCGCGTGCGGAGGGCGACGCGGTGAGTCTCGCCGCGTTCGATGAGACCGGTCAGCTGGTGCTGTCGATGAGCTCCCTCGTACTGCGGCCGCTGCAGGCGGAGCAGCTGCGCGGCGCGGGGCCGGAGAGTGGGTTTGAGTCGTTGCATCGCCTGGAGTGGTTCGAGCTGCCTGGGCCGGCGCCCGTGCTCAACGGTGATCCGTGTCGTTGTGCGTTGCTCGGTGGTCTTGAGCTTGCCGGAGTCGAGGGCGAGCGCCCCCGGGATCTTGCGGAGTTGGTGGGCATGGTGCGGGGCGGCGCCCCGGCACCGGATGTGGTGTTCGCACTGGCGCCAGTCGAGGATGGCGATGTCGCGTTCGCCGCGCGTGTGAGTGTGCAGCGGACGCTGGGATTGCTGCAGGAATGGCTGGCTGCATCGGTGTTGGGGGACGCGCGACTGGTGTTGTTGACCGGTGGTGCGGTTGCGGTGGAGGAGGGTGAGGTTCCGGATTTGGCGGGCGCTGCGGTGTGGGGCCTGCTGGGTAGCGCGCTCTCGGAGCATCCGGATCGCTTCTTGGTGGTCGATTGTGAGCTTGAGGGCATCAGCTGCGCGGGTGTCGAATGGCTGGGGTTGCCGAGTGCCGGAGAGCCGCGGCTGGCGGTGCGCGGTGACCGCATGTTCGCGCCGCGGTTGCGGGGGTTGGCCGGTGGTGGCGGGCTGGTGGCGCCCGCGCAGGAGAGCAGATGGCATCTGGGAGGCGCACGCAAGGGGTCGCTCGAGGACCTTGGGTTGGTGGCGAACCCGGGCGCCTGGGAGCCGCTGGATGTGGGGCAGGTACGCATTGGGGTGCGTGCGGCGGGGCTGAACTTCCGTGATCTGTTCGTCGCGCTCGGTCTGCTGCCGGATATGACGACGATCGGCACGGAGGGTGCGGGTGTGGTGTTGGAGGTCGGGGAGGGTGTGAGCGATCTCACTGTGGGCGATCGGGTGATGGGGTTGATGGAGGATTCATTCGGCCCGGTCGCGGTGACTGAGCGTGAGCTGGTCGTCCCGATCCCGGACGGGTGGTCGTTTGTGCAGGCGGCGTCGGTGCCGGTCGTCTTCCTGACGGCCTACTACGGGCTGCTCGACCTGGCGAGCGTGCAACACGGGGAGTCGTTGCTGGTGCATTCGGCGGCGGGTGGTGTGGGGATGGCGGCGTTGCAGATTGCGCGTCATCTCGGGGTGGAGGTGTTTGCGACTGCGAGCCCTGCGAAGGCTGGGGTGCTCGCGGAGCTGGGGCTGGATGCAGAGCACATCGCCTCTTCGCGTGACCTGGAGTTCAGGGAGAAGTTTTTGGGTGTGAGTGGTGGGCGTGGCGTGGATGTGGTTTTGAATTCGTTGACGCGGGAGTTCGTGGATGCGTCGCTCGATTTGCTGCCTGGGGGTGGGCGTTTTCTGGAGATGGGCAAGGCCGACATCCGCGACGGGGAGAAGGTCGCGGGGGAGCGCCCGGGTGTGCGCTACCGCGCGTTCGACGCGCAGGAGGCGGGCCCGGAGCGGATTCAGGAGATCTTGCGGGAGATCGTGGCTCTGTTTGAGCGGGGTGTGTTGACGCATTTGCCGCTCAGGGCGTGGGATGTGCGTCGTGGGGTGGAGGCGTTCCGGTTTATGCGGGAGGCGCGTCATGTCGGCAAGATCGTGCTCACGGTCCCCCAGCCTCTGGACCCGCAGGGCACGGTTTTGATCACGGGTGGCACGAGCGGTCTCGGTGCGCTTGTGGCGCGGCATCTCGCTGCGCGACACAACGCCAAGCATCTGCTGTTGGTGAGCCGCAGTGGAGCTGACGCGCCAGGTGCGGACATGCTCGCGGTGGAGTTGGCCGAGCTGGGTTGCGAAGTGGAGGTGGTGGCGTGCGATGTCGCCGACCGCGGGGCGCTGGAGGCGCTGCTGAGCGCGATCCCGCCCGGGCGCCCGCTGATGGCGGTGGTTCACAGCGCGGGGGTGCTCGACGACGGCGTGATCGAGTCGTTGACCGATGAGCAGGTTGAGCGGGTGATGCGCCCGAAGGCCGACGCGGCGCTCCACCTGCACGAGCTCACGCAGGGCATGGAGCTTGCGGAGTTTGTTCTCTTCTCTTCGGCCGCGGGGCTGTTCGGCGGCGCCGGCCAGGGTAACTATGCGGCCGCGAACGCGTTCTTGGATGCGCTTGCGCAGCAGCGCGCGGCGCGCGGGCTCGCGGGGCGGTCGTTGGCGTGGGGGCTGTGGGAGCAGGAGAGCGCGATGACCGGCGATCTCGGGGAGTCCGGCAGGGCGCGGATCGAACGTCTGGGGTTCGCCGCGCTCTCCGCCCAGCAGGGTCTGGAGCTGCTCGACAGCGCGGGGAGGCTCGGCGATGGATTCCTCGTCGCGGCCCGTCTGAATCGCGCGGCGCTGCGCTCTCGGGCGGGGACGGGGGCGCTGCCGGCGATCCTCGGCGGTTTGATCCAGGCGCCGGCACGGCGGGAGCGCGCCGGCGCCAACGGCTCGCTGGCGCGGCGTTTGGCGGGCATTCCGGAGAGCCAGTGGGACGCGCTGACCCTCGAGATCGTGCGCACACAGGTCGCCGCGGTGCAGGGACACAGCTCCAGCGTGGCGGTCAATCCCGAGCGCGCCTTCAAAGACCTCGGGTTCGACTCTCTGGGTGCGGTGGAGCTCCGCAACAGACTCATGCGAGCGACCGGTCTGCGACTGCCCACCACCCTCATCTTCGACCACCCCAACTGCAACTCCGTCGCCAAGCGCCTGCGCACGCTTGCTCAGCGGGACTCGCGCGGCGCGAGCGTCGGGCGCGGCGGTGTGTTGGGTCGCAGGGCAAACGTCGACGAGCCGATCGCGATTGTCGGGATGAGCTGTCGATATCCGGGGCCTGCCCGCACCTCGGAGGAGCTGTGGGAGCTGGTCGCAGAGGGCGGGGATGCGATCTCCGCGTTCCCGGTGGATCGTGGCTGGCACCTGGAGGGGCTCTACGATCCCAACCCCGAGCACCCGGGCACGAGCTATTCGCGTGAAGGCGGGTTCGTCTCTGACGTGGCGGCTTTCGACGCCGGCTTCTTCGGCATCAGCCCACGCGAGGCGCTGGGGATGGATCCCCAGCAGCGACTGCTGCTGGAAATCACCTGGGAGGCCCTGGAAGATGCGGGGATCGACCCCGCCACACTCCGGGGCAGCCAGACTGGGGTGTTCGCGGGAACCAGCCTGCAGGACTACGTCGCCCCCCGAGATGCCGGCGTGGATGCGGGCGAAAGCTTCCGCCTGACGGGTTATCTGGGCAGTGTCCTGTCGGGCCGGGTGGCGTATACGTTTGGGTTCGAGGGTCCGGCGGTGTCGGTGGACACGGCGTGCTCATCCTCGCTGGTGGCGATGCACCTGGCGTGCCAGGCGGTGCGCAACGGGGAGTGCTCGCTGGCGCTGGCGGGCGGCGTGACGCTGATGGCGAGCCCGGCGATGCTGATCGATTTCAGCCGTCAGCGTGGACTGGCGGCGGATGGGAGGTGCAAGCCCTTCGCGGCGAGCGCCGACGGCATCGGCGTGGCGGATGGTGCTGGTTTGGTGGTGCTGGAGCGGTTGTCGGATGCGCGGCGGCTTGGTCATCGGGTGTTGGCGGTGGTGCGTGGTAGTGCGGTCAATCAGGATGGTGCGAGTAATGGTTTGTCGGCGCCGAATGGCCCGTCGCAGGAGCGGGTGATTCGCCGGGCGCTCGCGGAGGCGGGGCTCTCCGCAGCTGAGATCGACGCTGTGGAGGCGCATGGGACGGGCACGACGTTGGGCGATCCGATCGAGGCGCAGGCGCTGCTGGCGACGTATGGGCAGGGGCGGGATGCCGGCCCGTTGTGGTTGGGGTCGATCAAGTCGAATATCGGTCATTCGCAGGCGGCGGCGGGTGTGGCTGGTGTGATCAAGATGGTGAAGGCGTTCGAGCATGGGTTGCTGCCGCGGACGTTGCATGTGGATGCGCCGTCGCCGCATGTGGACTGGGATGCGGGTGAGGTGGAGTTGTTGACCGAGCCGCGGGAGTGGCGTGCGGGTGGGCGTGTGCGGCGTGCGGGTGTGTCGTCGTTCGGGATCAGTGGCACAAACGCGCATGTGATCTTGGAGGAGCCGCCTGTGTGGGAGGGCGCTCCCGGTGTGGCTGGTGCTGGTGCTGATGGTGATGGTGTGGGCGTGTCCGCTGGTGCTGGTGTTGACGCTGGTGTGGATGTGGCTGGTGTTGGTGTGGGCGTGTCCGCTGACGGCGGTGTGGGTGTGTGGGGTTGTGGTGTGGTGCCGTTGGTGGTGTCGGGTCGGGGTGGGGAGGGGTTGCGTGGTCAGGCTGGGCGGCTGCGGGAGTTTTTGCGGGAGCGCTCGGAGTCCGGTTCTTCGGGTGAGGGCGCGGGCTTGTTGGATGTGGCGTTTTCGTTGGCGGGCCGTGCGGTGTTGGAGGATCGTGGTGTGGTGCTGGGCCGTGAGCGTGGGGGGTTGCTCGAGGGGTTGGGTGCGTTGGCGGGCGGTGAGGCCGTCGCGGGGATCGTGCGGGGCGTCGCTGGTGGTGGGAGGCCGGTGTTTGTGTTTCCGGGGCAGGGTGCGCAGTGGGAGGGGATGGCGGTCGAGCTGCTGGATTCCTCGGAGGTGTTCAGGGCTTCCATGAGGGCGTGTGGACTGGCGTTGGAGGGGTTGGTGGATTGGCGGGTTGAGGATGTGTTGCGGGGTGTGGGGGGTGCGCCGGGGTTGGAGCGGGTGGATGTGGTGCAGCCGGTGTCGTTTGCGGTGATGGTGGCGTTGGCGGAGTTGTGGCGTTCGTTTGGTGTTGAGCCGGGGGTGGTTGTGGGGCATTCGCAGGGGGAGATCGCGGCTGCGTGTGTGGCGGGTGGTTTGTCTTTGGGGGATGCGGCGCGGGTGGTGGTGTTGCGCAGCCGGTTGTTGGGTGAGGTGTTGGCGGGTCGTGGTGGGATGGTGAGTGTGGCGCTTGGTGTTGAGCGTGTGCAGGAGCGGCTTGAGAGGTGGGGTGGGCGGCTGTCGGTGGCGGCGGTGAATGGTCCGTCGGCGGTGGTGGTGTCGGGTGAGACGCAGGCGTTGGATGAGCTGCTGGTGGCGTGTGAGGGTGATGGTGTGTGGGCGCGGCGGGTGGCGGTCGATTATGCGTCGCATTCGGCGGCGGTTGAGGAGTTGCGCGAGGATTTGGTTGAGGCGCTTGGGGGGATCGAGCCGGTGTCGTGCGGTGTGCCGTTTTTCTCGACCGCGACGGGTGGGTTCTTGGATACTGCGGAGCTGGGTGGGGAGTATTGGTATCGGAGTTTGCGTGAGCGGGTGCGGTTCGAGGAGGCGGTGCGTGCGCTCGCACTGGATGCGTGTGCGTTCATCGAGGTGAGTCCGCATCCGGTGTTGACGATTGCGGTGGGGGAGACGCTCGAGGATTTGGGGGTCGATGAGCGTGTCGGAGTGTTGGGTTCGTTGCGGCGTGGTGAGGGTGGTTTGGAGCGGTTTGTGTGTTCGTTGGCGGAGGCGTGGGTGGTGGGCGCTGCGGTTGACTGGCAGGGGTTCTTCGGGGGTAGTGGCGCGCGGCGGGTGGATTTGCCGAGGTATGCGTTCCAGCGTGAGCGTTATTGGCTTGCTTCGAGGGTGGGTGTGGGTGATGCCGGTGGTATGGGGTTGGGGGCTGCGGATCACCCGTTGCTTGGCGCGGCGGTGCAGGTGGCGGGTGGTGGGGGGTGGTTGTTCACGGGTCGGTTGTCGCTCGATACTCATCCGTGGCTTGCTGATCATGCGGTGTTGGATACGGTGTTGTTGCCTGGTACGGGTTTTCTTGAGTTGGTGTTGGCGGCGGGTCGTGGGGTTGGTTGCGAGGTGGTGGAGGAGCTCACGCTCGAAGGGCCGCTGGTGCTCGAGCGGGGCGGTGCGGTGCAGTTGCAGGTCGCGGTTGGGGAGCCTGATGGGGATGGTCGCCGTGAGGTGAGTGTTTACTCGCGGGGGCAGGCGCAGGCTGAAGATGGCCAGGGGGATGAGGCTGGGGGTTGGACCCGGCACGCAAGCGGCGCGCTGACCGAGATGGATGCGGCGACCGAGCAGCAGGGTCTAGCGGGCGCAGAGCCGCTGCTCCAGGTGTGGCCGCCGGATGGCGCTCAGGAGCTCGATGTCGAGTTCCTCTACGACCGGCTGGCGGAGGCCGGGTTCAGCTATGGCCCGGTGTTCCAGGGTGTCCGTGCGGCGTGGCGCAGGGATGGGGAGATCTTCGCGGAGGTGGCCCTCGGCGAAGAGGCTGCCGCCGAGGCCGGCGGGTTCGGTATTCACCCCGCGCTGTTGGACGCTGCACTGCATGGGCTCTCTCTATTGGACAGCCCCGACAGGCCTGGGCTTGGTGGTGTGGTGCTGCCGTTCTCGCTTGGTGGTGTGAACTTGCGGCGCGAGGGTGTGTCCTCGCTGCGGGTTTGTCTGACGCGCGGCGAGGGCGGCGAGCTGATCGTAACCGCGTTCGACGACACGGGCGAGCGGGTGTTGTCGATCGGCTCGCTCGTGTTGCGGCCGCTGCAGGCGGGGCAGTTGCGTGGTGCGCGGCCGGGCGGCGGTGGGTTTGAGTCGTTGCATCGGATGGAGTGGGTCGAGCTGCCCGAGCTGCCGCCTGTGCTCGACGGTAAGCCGTGTCGTTGTGTGTTGCTCGGCGGCGTGGAGCTCGCCGGGGTCGAGGGTGAGCGCCCCGAGGATCTCGCGGAGCTGGTGGGCATGGTGCAGGAGGGTGCGCCGGCGCCGGATGTGGTGTTCGTGTCGGCGCCGGTCGAGGATGGCGATGGCGATGTCGCGTTGGCCGCGCGTGTGAGTGTGCAGCGGACGCTGGGGTTGCTGCAGGAGTGGCTGGCTGCATCGGTGTTGGGGGATGCGCGACTGGTGCTGTTGACCGGTGGTGCGGTTGCGGTGGGGGAGGGTGAGGTCCCGGATCTTGTGGGTGCTTCGGTGTGGGGTTTGTTGCGCAGCGCCCAGGCTGAGCACCCGGATCGTTTTGTGATCATCGATGCTGGCTCTGGCGGGGTAGGTGGTTTGGGTTCTGGTGATGGTGTCGGTTGGCTGGACCTGTTGGGTGTTGGGGAGTTGCAGCTGGTGGTGCGTGGTGACCGGGTGTTTGTGCCGCGGCTGCGGGAGCTGGGTGGCGGTGGGTCGTTGGTGGCGCCTGCTGGGGAGAGTGGTTGGTGTTTGGGAAGCGATGGTGGTGGGTCGCTCGAGGATCTGCGGTTGGCGGCGAGTCCAGGGGCGTGGGAGCCGCTTGGTGTGGGGCAGGTGCGTGTTGGGGTGCGTGCGGCTGGGTTGAATTTCCGCGATGTGTTTGTTGCGCTCGGTCTGCTGCCGGGTACGACGACGATCGGTACGGAGGGTGCGGGTGTGGTGTTGGAGGTGGGGGAGGGTGTGAGCGATCTCGCTGTGGGCGATCGGGTGATGGGGTTGATGGAGGATTCATTCGGCCCGGTTGCGGTGACGGAGCGTGAGTGGGTGGTGCCGGTCCCGGTGGGGTGGTCGTTTGTGCAGGCGGCGTCGGTGCCGGTGGTGTTTTTGACGGCTTATTATGGGCTTGTCGATCTGGCTGGTGTGCAGCGTGGGGAGTCGTTGCTGGTGCATTCGGCGGCGGGTGGTGTGGGGATGGCGGCGTTGCAGGTCGCGCGTCATCTCGGGGTGGAGGTGTTCGCGACCGCGAGTCCGGGGAAGGCTGGGGTGCTTGCCGGGCTGGGGCTGGATGAGGCGCACCTCGCTTCTTCGCGTGACCTGGAGTTCAGGGAGAAGTTTTTGGGTGTGAGTGGTGGGCGTGGTGTGGATGTGGTTTTGAATTCGTTGACGCGGGAGTTCGTGGATGCGTCGCTCGATTTGCTGCCTGGGGGTGGGCGTTTTCTGGAGATGGGCAAGGCCGACATCCGCGATGGGGAGAAGGTCGCGGGGGAGTACCCGGGTGTGCGCTACCACGCGTTCACGGCGAATGAGGCGGGCCCGGAGCGGATTCAGGAGATCTTGCGGGAGATTGTGGCTCTGTTTGAGCGGGGTGTGTTGACGCATTTGCCGCTCAGGGCGTGGGATGTGCGTCGTGGGGTGGAGGCGTTCCGGTTTATGCGGGAGGCGCGTCATGTCGGTAAGATCGTGCTTACGGTCCCTCAGCCTCTGGACCCGCAGGGCACGGTTTTGATCACGGGTGGCACGAGCGGTCTCGGTGCGCTTGTGGCGCGGCATCTCGCTGCGCGGCACAACGCCAGGCGTCTGTTGTTGGTGAGCCGCAGTGGTCTCGATGCGCCGGGGGCGAGCGAGCTGGTTGTGGAGTTGGCGGAGCGGGGTTGCGAAGTGGAGGTGGTGGCGTGCGATGTCGCTGACCGCGGGGCGCTGGAGGTGCTGTTGAGCGCGATCCCGCCCGGGCGCCCGTTGACGGCGGTGGTTCACAGCGCGGGGGTGCTCGATGACGGTGTGATCGAGTCGTTGACCGATGAGCGGGTTGAGCGGGTGATGCGGCCGAAGGTCGACGCGGCGCTCCACCTGCACGAGCTCACGCAGGGCTTGGAGCTCTCTGAGTTTGTGTTGTTCTCTTCGGCGGCGGGCCTGTTCAGCGGCGCGGGGCAGGGTAACTATGCGGCCGCGAACGCGTTTTTGGATGCGCTTGCGCAGCAGCGAGTGGCGTGCGGGCTCGCGGGGCAGTCGCTGGCGTGGGGGTTGTGGGAGCAGGAGAGCGCTATGACCAGCGGTCTTGGGGAGTCCGGCAGGGCGCGGATCGAGCGCTTGGGGGTCGCGGCGCTCTCCGCGGAGCAGGGTCTTGAGTTGTTCGATAGCGCCAGAAGCGCCGGAGACGCGCTGCTTGTGGCGGCTCGTCTTGACCGTTCGGCGCTGCGCTCGCAGGCACGGCTGGGGGTTCTACCGGCGCTGCTGGGTGGTTTGGTGCAGGCGTCGGCGCGTGGGGAGCGCGCGGCCGGCGCTGGTGGCTCTTTGGCGCGGCGTTTGGCGGGCGTCCCGGAAAGCGAGTGGGACACGCTGATTCTGCAGGTCGTACGCACCCAGGTCGCGGGAGTGTTGGGGCACGATTCACCCACCCGCGTGGATCCCGAGCGCGCTTTCAAAGACCTCGGATTCGACTCGCTCGCCGCGGTCGAGCTCCGCAACAGACTGATGCGAGCAACCGGCCTGCGACTACCCGCCACCCTCGCATTCGACCACCCCAACTGCAACGCCGTCACCAGGCGACTACGCACGCAGATAGAGGGAGTCGGCCGCGGGAATGCCGAGCGCAGAGATGTCGCCCGCAGGGGGAGCGCCGAGGATCTCATCGCCATCGTTGGCATGAGCTGCCGCTACCCCGGCGGGGCGCGCTCGCCGCAACAGCTCTGGGAATTGGCTGCCGGGGGGGCGGACGCGATAGCCAGATTCCCGGTGGATCGTGGGTGGGATCTGGAGGCCCTGTACGACCCAGACCTCGCGCGCCCTGGCACCAGCTACACGCGCGACGGCGGTTTCATCTATGACGCCGGCGACTTCGACGCGGACTTCTTCGGCATCAGTCCCCGCGAGGCGCTGGCGACGGATCCGCAGCAGCGGCTGCTGCTGGAAGCGTCGTGGGAGGCGCTGGAAGACGCCTGCATCGACCCGTCGTCGCTGCGCGGCAGCCAGACAGGAGTGTTTGCGGGGGTGATCCACAACTCTTACGGGGGTGCGGTCGGCGACTCGCCGTGGGAAGAGTCGGAGGACTATCTGTGGGTAGGCTCGATGGCCAGTGTGGCGTCGGGTCGCGTTGCCTACAACTTCGGATTTGAGGGTCCGGCGGTGTCGGTCGATACGGCGTGCTCGTCCTCGCTTGTGGCGGTGCACCTTGCCTGTCAGGCGCTGCGTCAGGACGAGTGCTCGCTGGCTCTGGCAGGTGGCGTGACGGTTCTCTCCAATTCGAAGGCGTTCGTCTGGCTCAGCCGCCAGCGGGCGATGTCGAGGGATGGGCGGTGCAAGTCCTTCGCTGCGAGCGCCGATGGAGCGGGCTTCTCCGACGGCGTTGGTCTGCTCGTGCTCGAGCGCCTGTCCGACGCTCAACGACTCGGCCACCGAGTGCTCGGGGTGGTGCGCGGCAGCGCTGTCAATCAGGACGGGGCGAGCAACGGTCTGACTGCCCCGAGCGGACCGTCGCAGGAGCGGGTGATCCGCCGGGCGCTTGCGGACGCGGGCCTCTCGCCCGCGGAGGTCGACGCGGTCGAGGCCCACGGCACGGGCACCACGCTGGGCGATCCGATCGAGGCGCAGGCGCTGATCGCCACCTACGGCCAGGGGCGGGAGGCCGGTCCGTTGCGTCTTGGCTCGATCAAGTCGAACATCGGCCACACCCAGGCGGCGGCCGGTGTCGCCGGGATGATCAAGATGGTAAAGGCCTTCGAGCACGGGTTGCTGCCCCGGACTCTGCACGTGGATGAGCCGACACCGCACGTGGATTGGTCGGCGGGCGAGGTGGAGTTGCTGGTGGAGCCCGAGGCGTGGCCTGCGGGTGAGCGCCCGCGGCGCGCGGGGGTGTCGTCGTTCGGGATCAGCGGCACGAACGCGCACGTGATTCTGGAGGAGCCGCCGTCACTGGCCGCGCCTATCGCAGATAGAGGGCCGGCCGCGGCCGTGTTTACGGCAGAGGTGGCGCCGGTGGTGCTCTCGGCGAGGACCGAGCAGGCGTTGCGAGCTCGCGCCGGGGGGTTGATGGAACACGTGCAGGCGGATCGCGAGCCGAGTGTCGCAGACATCGCGCTCACGCTGGCCGGCCGGACCGCGTTCGAGCACCGCGCGGTGGTGGTCGATGGTCGAGCGTCGTTGCCGGAGCGTCTGGGAGCGCTTGCGGCGGGCGAGTTGGCTGCGGGCGTCGTTGAGGGCGTGGCCGATGCCGGGGACCGTGAGGCCGTGTTCCTATTTCCGGGGCAGGGCTCGCAGTGGCGCGGAATGGCGCTCGGGCTGCTCGCCTCGGCGCCGGTGTTCGCCGAGCAGATGCGGTTGTGCGGCGAGGCGCTGGCGCCCTTCGTGGACTGGTCGCTCGAGGATGTGCTGCGTGGAGAGGGGGGCGCACCCACGCTGGAGCGGATTGATGTGGTGCAGCCGGTGTTGTTTGCGGTGATTGTGTCGCTTGCGGCGTTGTGGCGTTCGTGTGGTGTGCAGCCGGGTGTGGTGGTGGGGCATTCACAGGGGGAGATCGCGGCGGCGTATGTGGCTGGTGGTCTTTCGTTGGAGGACGCTGCGCGGCTGATCGCGCTTCGCAGCAGGTTGTTGGTGGGTTTGGTTGGCAGGGGTGGGATCGTGTCTGTCGCGCTCGGTGAGGGGGAGTTGCGTGAGCGTCTGGGGGCGTGGGGTGAGCGGGTGGTGGTGTCGGCTGTAAATGGGCCTTCCTCGTCGGCGGTTGCCGGTGACTTGGAGTCGCTGGGGGGGTTGTTGGCGGAGCTTGAGCGTGATGGTGTGCGGGCGCGTTTGGTGGCGGCGACGGTTGCGACGCATTCTCGCCAGGCTGAGTCGTTGCGGGAGGCGTTGTTGGCGGCGCTTGAGGGGATCGTTCCGCGCTCGGGGGATGTTCCGTTTCTCTCGACGGTGACGGGTGGTTTTGTGGATACCGCTGAGTTGGATGCGGAGTATTGGTATCGCAATATGCGTGAGCCCGTGCAGCTTGAGCGGGCTACGCGGCTGCTGCTGGACGATGGTCGCAGGGCGTTCATCGAGGTCAGTCCGCATCCCGTGTTGACGTTTGGTGTGCGGGAAACGATCGAGCATGTGCTGGAGGATCCCGAAGAGGGCGTGGTGGTTGGTTCGTTGCGGCGCGATGAGGGTGGTCTCGAGCCTTTCCTGCGCTCGCTCGCGGAGGTGTGGGTGCGTGGCGTGCAGGTCGACTGGGACGCGGTTTGCGGTGGCACTGGTGCCAGGCGGGTGCCGCTGCCGACCTACCCCTTCCAGCGCCGGCGCTACTGGCTGGCGCCAAAGGCGGGTGTCGGCGATGTGAGCGGCGCCGGGCTGGGTGTGTCTGATCACCCGTTGTTGGGCGCGGCGGTACAGGTGGCGGGCGGTGAGGGGTGGCTGTTCACCGGCCGGCTGTCGCTCGATACTCACCCGTGGCTTGCCGATCATGCAGCCTTGGACACGGTGTTGCTGCCGGGCACAGGGTTTCTGGAGCTGGTGCTGGCGGCGGGGCGGGAGGTTGGCTGTGAGGCAGTTGAGGAGTTGACGCTCGAAGCGCCGCTGGTGCTCACGCCCGCGGCGGCGGTGCAGCTGCAGGTCTCGCTCGCGGAGCCCGATGGAGATGGCCGCCGCCAGGTGACGATCCACTCCCGCCCGCAGGCAAAGGCAGCCGAGGATGCCGATGGGCGCGAGCGGCCGGAGGATGGTGGCTGGACGCGGCACGCAAGCGGTGTGGTCATTGCTGACACAGACGCGGCCATGGACGCACCGGGGTTGGGGTCGCAATGGCCGCCCGAAGGCGCTCAGGAGCTGGATGTCGAGCTCCTCTACGATCGGCTGGCCGAGGCCGGGTTCGGCCATGGCCCGGTGTTCCAGGGCGTCCAGGCGGCGTGGCGTGGGAACGGAGAGATCTACGCCGAGGTGGCGCTCGAGGAAGACGCCGCCGCTGCGGCCGCGAGGTTCGCCATCCACCCTGCGCTGTTGGACGCCGCGCTGCACGGCATATACCTGCTGGATGGACACGACGGGCTCGGTCGTGGCGGCGTGGTGCTGCCATTCTCGTTGGGGGGAGTGAGCTTGCGGCAGGAGGGCATGTCCTCGCTGCGGGTACGCCTCGCGCGCGGCAGGGGCAGCGAGATCGCCGTCGCCGCTTTCGACGAGACCGGGCAGCCGGTTCTGTCGATGAGCTCGCTGGCATTCCGGCCGCTCGAGGCGGGCCAGTTGAGTGGTGGGCGGCCGGTTGGCGGTGGCGATTCGCTGCATCGGGTGGAGTGGGTTGAGCTGCCCGATCGTGATCCTGCGTCGGTGGTCGAGGGCGGGTCGCTTCGCTGTGTGTTGCTGGGTGGTCTGGAGCTTGCGGATGTGGATGGTGAGCGTTGTGTTGATCTTGGGGCGCTGGTGAGGTTGGTGGAGGATGGTGCGCCGGCGCCCGATGTGGTGTTTGTGGGGGCGCCGATTGGCGGTGGGAATGGGGATGTGGGGTTGGCTGCGCGTGAGGGTGTGCAGCGGACGCTGGGCTTGTTGCAGGAGTGGCTGGCCGCGCCCGCGTTGGGAGATGCGCGACTGGTGTTGTTGACTGGCGGTGCGGTTGCGGTGGGGGAGGGTGAGGTCCCGGATCTTGTGGGTGCTTCGGTGTGGGGTTTGTTGCGCAGCGCCCAGGCTGAGCACCCGGATCGTTTTGTGATTATTGATGCCGGCTCTGGTGGGGTCGGCGGTTTGGATCGGGTCGGTGGCCCTGATCTTGTGGGTGGTGGTGTTGATGGTGGTTTGAGTTTGGCTGCTGGTGGTGGTTGGCTGGGCCTGTTGGGTGTTGGGGAGTCGCAATTGGTGGTGCGTGGTGACCGGGTGTTTGTGCCGCGTCTGGTGGGGTTGGGTGGTGGTGGGTTGTTGCCGGCGCCTGCTGGGGAGAGCCGGTGGCATTTGGGTAGTGGGCGTGGTGGGTCGCTCGAGGATCTGGAGTTGGTTGGGAGTCCAGGGGCGTGGGAGCCGCTTGGTGTGGGGCAGGTGCGTGTTGGGGTGCGTGCGGCTGGGTTGAATTTCCGCGATGTGTTTGTTGCGCTTGGGTTTATGCCCGGCGAGTCGGTGATTGGCAGTGAGGGTGCGGGTGTGGTGTTGGAGGTGGGGGAGGGTGTGAGTGATCTCGTGCCTGGTGATCGGGTGATGGGGTTGATTGATGATGCGTTTGGGCCGGTCGCGGTGACGGAGCGTGAGCTGGTGGTTCGGATGCCGGTGGGGTGGTCGTTTGTGCGGGCGGCGTCGGTGCCGGTGGTGTTTTTGACGGCTTACTATGGGCTTGTCGATCTGGCTGGTGTGCAGCGTGGGGAGTCGTTGCTGGTGCATTCGGCGGCGGGTGGTGTGGGGATGGCGGCGTTGCAGGTCGCGCGTCATCTCGGGGTGGAGGTGTTCGCGACCGCGAGTCCGGGGAAGGCTGGGGTGCTTGCCGGGCTGGGGCTGGATGAGGCGCACCTCGCTTCTTCGCGTGACCTGGAGTTCAGGGAGAAGTTTTTGGGTGTGACTGGTGGGCGTGGTGTGGATGTGGTTTTGAATTCGTTGACGCGGGAGTTCGTGGATGCGTCGCTTGATTTGCTGCCTGGGGGTGGGCGTTTTCTGGAGATGGGCAAGGCCGACATCCGCGATGGGGAGAAGGTCGCGGGGGAGTACCCGGGTGTGCGTTACCGCGCGTTCACGGCGAATGAGGCGGGCCCGGAGCGGATTCAGGAGATCTTGCGGGAGATCGTGGCTCTGTTTGAGCGGGGTGTGTTGACGCATTTGCCGCTCAGGGCGTGGGATGTGCGTCGTGGGGTGGAGGCGTTCCGGTTTATGCGGGAGGCGCGTCATGTCGGCAAGATCGTGCTCACGGTCCCCCAGCCTCTGGACCCGCAGGGCACGGTTTTGATCACGGGTGGCACGAGCGGTCTCGGTGCGCTTGTGGCGCGGCATCTCGCTGCGCGGCACAACGCCAGGCGTCTGTTGTTGGTGAGCCGCAGTGGCCCCGATGCGCCGGGGGCGAGCGAGCTGGTTGTGGAGCTGGCGGAGCGGGGTTGCGAAGCGGAGGTGGTGGCGTGCGATGTCGCTGACCGCGGGGCGCTGGAGGTGCTGTTGAGCGCGATCCCGCCCGAGCGCCCGTTGACGGCGGTGGTTCACAGCGCTGGGGTGCTCGATGACGGTGTGATCGAGTCGTTGACCGATGAGCGGGTTGAGCGGGTGATGCGTCCGAAGGTCGACGCGGCGCTCCACCTGCACGAGCTCACGCAGGGCTTGGAGCTCTCTGAGTTTGTGTTGTTCTCTTCGGCCGCGGGTCTGTTCAGCGGCGCGGGGCAGGGTAACTATGCGGCCGCGAACGCGTTTTTGGATGCGCTTGCGCAGCGGCGCGCGGCGTGCGGGCTCGCGGGGCAGTCGCTGGCGTGGGGGTTGTGGGAGCAGGAGAGCGCTATGACCAGCGGTCTTGGGGAGTCCGGCAGGGCGCGGATCGAGCGCTTGGGGGTCGCGGCGCTCTCCGCGGAGCAGGGTCTTGAGTTGTTCGATAGCGCCAGAAGCGCGGGAGACGCGCTGCTTGTGGCGGCTCGTCTTGACCGTTCGGCGCTGCGCTCGCAGGCACGGCTGGGGGTTCTACCGGCGCTGCTGGGTGGTTTGGTGCAGGCGTCGGCGCGTGGGGAGCGCGCGGCCGGCGCCGGTGGCTCTTTGGCGCGGCGTTTGGCGGGCGTCCCGGAAAGCGAGTGGGACACGCTGATTCTGCAGGTCGTACGCACCCAGGTCGCGGGAGTGTTGGGGCACGATTCACCCACCCGCGTGGATCCCGAGCGCGCTTTCAAAGATCTTGGATTCGACTCGCTCAGCGCGGTCGAGCTCCGCAACAGACTCATGCGAGCAACCGGCCTGCGACTACCCGCCACCCTCGCATTCGACCACCCCAACTGCCACGCCGTCACCAAGCTCCTACGCGCGCTCGCCCAGGGCGGGCGGCGCGGCGCGGAGCGCAATGAGCGCGGTGACGTGGTGGCTCGCAGAGCGGGCACCGAGGAGCCCATCGCGATTGTCGGGATGGGCTGTCGCTACCCCGGCGGCGTACGGACCCCGCAGGAGCTGTGGGAGCTCGTGGCGCAGGGCAGAGACGCGATAGCCGGATTCCCCACCGACCGTGGCTGGAACCTCGAAAAGCTGTATGGATCGGATCCCGGCCAATCGGGCAAGAGCTACACGAACGAAGGTGGGTTCATCTACGACGCGACCGACTTCGACGCCGGCTTCTTCGGCATCGGTCCGCGCGAGGCGCTGGGGATGGATCCCCAGCAACGCCTGCTGCTGGAAATCACCTGGGAAACCCTGGAAGATGCGGGGATCGACCCCACCACACTCCGAAGCAGCCAGACCGGGGTGTTTGTCGGGACGAGCATGCAGGACTACCTCTCGGCGCATGACGCCGATGCAAATGAGCGAGATGGTTTTCGCCTGACGGGTTATCTGGGCAGTGTCCTGTCGGGCCGGGTGGCGTATACGTTTGGGTTCGAGGGTCCGGCGGTGTCGGTGGACACGGCGTGCTCATCCTCGCTGGTGGCGATGCACCTGGCGTGCCAGGCGGTGCGCAACGGGGAGTGCTCGCTGGCGCTGGCGGGTGGCGTGACGTTGATGGCGACGCCGGCGATGCTGATCGAGTTCAGGCGTCAGCGCGGACTGGCGGCGGATGGGAGGTGCAAGCCGTTCGCGGCGAGCGCCGACGGGTCGGGTGGCGGAGACGGCGCCGGCCTGGTGGTGTTGGAGCGGTTGTCGGATGCGCGGCGGCTTGGTCATCGGGTGTTGGCGGTGGCGCGCGGCAGCGCGGTCAATCAGGATGGTGCGAGCAACGGTTTGTCGGCGCCGAATGGCCCGTCGCAGGAGCGGGTGATTCGGCGTGCGCTCGCGGAGGCGGGCCTCTCGCCGAGTGAGGTGGATGCGGTGGAGGCGCATGGGACGGGCACGACGTTGGGTGATCCGATCGAGGCGCAGGCGCTGCTGGCGACGTATGGGCAGGGGCGGGAGTCCGGCCCGTTGTGGTTGGGGTCGATCAAGTCGAATATCGGTCATTCGCAGGCGGGGTCGGGTGTGGCGGGTGTGATCAAGATGGTGAAGGCGTTCGAGCATGGCTTGCTGCCGCGGACGTTGCATGTGGATGCGCCGTCGCCGCATGTGGACTGGGATGCGGGTGAGGTGGAGTTGTTGACCGAGCCGCGGGAGTGGCGTGCGGGTGGGCGTGTGCGGCGTGCGGGTGTGTCGTCGTTCGGGATTAGTGGCACGAACGCGCACATGATCTTGGAGGAGCCGCCTGTGTGGGAGGGCGCTCCCGGTGTGGCTGGTGCTGATGGTGTGGGCGCGTCCGCTGGTGCTGGTGTTGACGCTGGTGTGGATGTGGCTGGTGTGGGTGTTGACGCTGGTGTGGATGTGGCTGGTGTGGGTGTTGACGGTGGTGTGGGTGTGGGCGTGTCCGCTGGTGTGGGTGTTGACGGTGGTGTGGGTGTGTGGGGTTGTGGTGTGGTGCCGTTGGTGGTGTCGGGTCGGGGTGAGGGCGCGTTGTGTGGTCAGGCTGGGCGGCTGCGGGAGTTTCTGGAGCACGGGGATATGGGTTCGACAGGGGAGGGATCTTCCGGGGAGGGATCTTCCGCTGTTATGGAGGGTGCGGGCTTGGTGGATGTGGCGTTTTCGTTGGCGGGCCGTGCGGTGTTGGAGGATCGTGGTGTGGTGTTGGGTGGCGATCGTGGGGGTTTGGTTGAGGGGTTGGGTGTGTTGGCTGGTGGGGGTGCTGGTGAGGGTGTGGTACGGGGTGTCGCTCGTGGGGGCAGGCCGGTGTTTGTGTTTCCGGGGCAGGGTGCGCAGTGGGAGGGGATGGCGGTCGAGCTGCTGGATTCCTCGGAGGTGTTCAGGGCTTCCATGAGGGCGTGTGGACTGGCGTTGGAGGGGTTGGTGGATTGGCGGGTTGAGGATGTGTTGCGGGGTGTGGGGGGTGCGCCGGGGTTGGAGCGGGTGGATGTGGTGCAGCCGGTGTCGTTTGCGGTGATGGTGGCGTTGGCGGAGTTGTGGCGTTCGTTTGGTGTTGAGCCGGGGGTGGTTGTGGGGCATTCGCAGGGGGAGATCGCGGCTGCGTGTGTGGCGGGTGGTTTGTCTTTGGGGGATGCGGCGCGGGTGGTGGTGTTGCGCAGCCGGTTGTTGGGTGAGGTGTTGGCGGGTCGTGGTGGGATGGTGAGTGTGGCGCTTGGTGTTGAGCGTGTGCAGGAGCGGCTTGAGAGGTGGGGTGGGCGGCTGTCGGTGGCGGCGGTGAATGGTCCGTCGGCGGTGGTGGTGTCGGGTGAGACGCAGGCGTTGGATGAGCTGCTGGCGGCGTGTGAGGGTGATGGTGTGTGGGCGCGGCGGGTGGCGGTCGATTATGCGTCGCATTCGGCGGCGGTTGAGGAGTTGCGCGAGGATTTGATTGAGGCGCTTGGGGGGATCGAGCCGGTGTCGTGCGGTGTGCCGTTTTTCTCGACCGCGACGGGTGGGTTCTTGGATACTGCGGAGCTGGGTGGGGAGTATTGGTATCGGAGTTTGCGTGAGCGGGTGCGGTTCGAGGAGGCGGTGCGTGCGCTCGCACTGGATGCGTGTGCGTTCATCGAGGTGAGTCCGCATCCGGTGTTGACGATTGCGGTGGGGGAGACGCTTGAGGATTTGGGGGTCGATGAGCGTGTCGGAGTGTTGGGTTCGTTGCGGCGTGGTGAGGGTGGTTTGGAGCGGTTTGTGTGTTCGTTGGCGGAGGCGTGGGTGGTGGGCGCTGCGGTTGACTGGCAGGGGTTCTTCGGGGGTAGTGGCGCGCGGCGGGTGGATTTGCCGAGGTATGCGTTCCAGCGTGAGCGTTATTGGCTTGCTTCGAGGGTGGGTGTGGGTGATGCCGGTGGTATGGGGTTGGGGGCTGCGGATCACCCGTTGCTTGGCGCGGCGGTGCAGGTGGCGGGTGGTGGGGGGTGGTTGTTCACGGGTCGGTTGTCGCTCGATACTCATCCGTGGCTTGCTGATCATGCGGTGTTGGATACGGTGTTGTTGCCTGGTACGGGTTTTCTTGAGTTGGTGTTGGCGGCGGGTCGTGGGGTTGGTTGCGAGGTGGTGGAGGAGCTCACGCTCGAAGGGCCGCTGGTGCTCGAGCGGGGCGGTGCGGTGCAGTTGCAGGTCGCGGTTGGGGAGCCTGATGGGGATGGTCGCCGTGAGGTGAGTGTTTACTCGCGGGGGCAGGCGCAGGCTGAAGATGGCCAGGGGGATGAGGCTGGGGGTTGGACCCGGCACGCAAGCGGCGCGCTGACCGAAACGGGGATGCTCGCCGGAGGCGAGTGTCCCCCGGCTTCGGTTGCTGATATGGGGACGGTTGCGCCGGGTCTGCAGAGCTTGGGGTCTGAGTGGCCGCCGGCGGGGTCTGAGGAGCTCGATGTCGAGTTCCTCTACGACCGGCTGGCGGAGGCCGGGTTCAGCTATGGCCCGGTGTTCCAGGGTGTCCGTGCGGCGTGGCGCAGGGATGGGGAGATCTTCGCGGAGGTGGCCCTCGGCGAAGAGGCTGCCGCCGAGGCCGGCAGGTTCGGTATTCACCCCGCGCTACTGGATGCGGCACTGCATGGCTTGTATTTGTTGGGTGGAGCCGATGGGCCTGATCTTGGTGGTGTGATGCTGCCGTTCTCGCTCGGTGGGGTGAGCCTGCTGCGGGAGGGTGTGTCCTCGCTGCAAGTCTGTCTGACGCGCGGCGAGGGCAGCGAGATGGCTGCGGCCGCGTTCGACGAGGCGGGGGAGCTCGTGCTGTCGATCGGCTCGCTCGCGTTCCGGCCGCTGCAGGCGGGTCAGTTGGGTGGCGCCCACGATCAGGGTGGCTCACTGCTCAAGAACGCGTGGGTCGAGCTGCCCGTGCCCGCCATCTCCACCGCGCAGCCCAGCCTGGCGATGCTCGGCGATCGTGAGGCGCCGATGCGGGCATCGGGCGGTGGCGGGCGTTATGCGGATCTGACAGAGCTCGCGCGGGCGATCGCCGATGGCGCACCGGCGCCTGACGCGGTGTGCGTGTCCGTGTCGGTGGGTGACACCGGCGAGGGGCTCGCCAGGGCCACGCGTGCGGGAGTGAGGGGGACCCTCGAGCTGTTGCAGGCGTGGCTGGCGCAGCCGGCGCTGGTGGACTCGCGGCTGGTGCTTTTCACCATCGGCGCGGTTGCCGTGGAGGAGGGCGAAGTCCCCGACCTTGCCGCCGCGTCGGTGTGGGGATTGCTGCGCAGCGCCCAGTCCGAGCATCCCGACCGCTTCCTGATCGTCGACGTCGAGCCGTCCAGCCCCGGGTCAGAGGACCCCGGGGAGACCGAGCGCAACGCCGGTGTGCAAGCGCTCGACTGGGCGGAGCTGTTGGCGGCCGGCGAGCCGCAGTTGGCCGTCAGAGAGGGCCGCGTGTACGTGCCGCGACTCGAGCCGATCACAGCGATTGGGCAGGCGGTGCCCGCGCTGGACGAAGGCGGCACGGTGCTGATCACAGGTGGCACCGGAACTCTGGGGGCTCTCGTGGCTCGCCACCTGGCGAGCGAGCATGGGGCTCGACACCTGCTGCTGGCGAGCCGTCGCGGCGTAGAGGCCGAGGGCGCGAATGAGCTCCTGGGTGAGCTCGCCGAGCTTGGCTGCGAAGCGAGCATCGTGGCATGCGACGTCTGCGATCGAGCCCAGGTCCGGGAGCTGATCGAGTCGGTTGCGCCGGAGTACCCGCTGACCGCTGTGATTCACACTGCCGGCGCGGTGCGGGACGGGACGATCGAGTCTCTGACGGCCGAGCAGGTGGACGAGGCGATGCGCCCGAAGGTGGATGCGGCGCTGCATCTGCACGAGCTCACCGAGGACCTCGGGCTCGCCGAGTTCGTGTTGTTCTCCTCGGCGTCAGGGGTGCTGGGCGGTGCGGGTCAGGGTAACTACGCAGCGGCGAATGCGTTTCTGGATGCGCTGGCGCAGATGCGGCGGGCGCAGGGTCAGGCCGGCGTGTCGCTCGCTTGGGGCCTTTGGGAGAAGGCGAGTGGCCTGACCGGCGGTCTTGGTGAGGCCGACCGGGCAAGGATCGGCCGCCAGGGAATCGCCGCGCTCTCCTCCGAGCAGGCCCTGAGGCTGTTCGATGGCGGTAGGAGCGCCGGCGAGGCGCTGCTGGTGACGGCGCGCTTCGACCGCGCGGCGCTGCGCGCGCTGGCGCGCGTGGGGGTGCTGCCGCGGTTGCTGAGCGGCCTCGTGCGAGTGCCGGAACGGGAGCACCGCGGTGGCTCGCTGGCGCGGCGTCTGGCGGGCGTCCCGACCAGCGAGTGGGATGCCTTGATACTGGAGCTCGTGCGCGGCCAGGCGGCCGCCGTGCTCGGGCACGATTCTCCCGCCGCGGTCGATCCTGAACGGGCGTTCAAAGAGCTCGGGTTCGATTCGTTGAGCGCGGTGGAGCTGCGCAATCGGTTGACCCAGGTGACCGGCGTGCGGCTGCCGGCGACGCTGGTGTTCGATCATCCAAACTGCGCGGCGGTCGCGAGACTGCTGCGTTCGCGCGTGGAGGGCGTGGCGCGCAGCACCGGGGTGACGGCGCGCAGGAGCGCGAGCGCCGGTGAGCCAATTGCGATCGTCGGGATGAGCTGCCGTTATCCGGGCGGGGTTGCCACTCCGCAAGATCTGTGGGAGCTGGTGGCGGAGGGCGGGGATGCGATTTCCGGGTTCCCCGCCGATCGTGGCTGGGATCTGGAGAGGCTGTACGACCCCGATCCCGATCATCTCGGTACGAGCTATGTGCATGACGGCGGATTCGTCTATGACGTGGGCGATTTCGATGCGGGCTTCTTCAACATCGGCCCGCGTGAGGCGCGGACGATGGACCCGCAGCAGCGACTGCTGCTGGAAGCCACGTGGGAAGCGCTGGAAGACGCCGGAATCGACCCAGCATCGCTGCGCGGCAGCCAGACCGGTGTGTTCGCGGGTGTCATCTACAACGACTACGGGCTCTCCGCGGATATGGGCTCGGGCAGTGAGGAGTCGGAGGGTTATCTGTTCGGCTCGACGGGAAGCGTGGTGTCGGGCCGAGTGGCCTACGCGTTCGGGTTCGAGGGTCCGGCCATGTCAATCGATACGGCTTGCTCCTCGTCCCTGGTGGCGCTGCACCTGGCATGCCAGGCGGTGCGCCAGGGCGAATGCGCGCTGGCGCTGGCCGGCGGCGTGACGGTGATGTCCAATCCGAGGCTCTACGTCGGGATGAGCCGCCAGCGGGGATTGGCGAGGAACGGACGGTGCAAGTCGTTTGCGGCCGGCGCCGACGGAACCGGCTTTTCCGAGGGGGCCGGTCTGCTGGTGCTGGAGCGTCTCTCCGACGCGCGGCGGCTCGGCCACCGGGTGTGCGCGGTGGTGCGTGGCAGCGCGGTCAACCAGGATGGTGCGAGCAACGGCCTGTCGGCGCCCAACGGCCCGTCGCAGGAGCGGGTGATCCGCGCCGCGCTCGCCGAGGCGGGGCTCTCCGCGGCCGAGATCGACGCTGTGGAGGCGCATGGTACGGGTACGACGCTGGGCGATCCGATCGAGGCGCAGGCGCTGCTGGCGACCTACGGGCAGGGGCGGGAGTCCGGCCCGTTGTGGTTGGGGTCGATCAAGTCGAACATCGGCCATTCGCAGGCGGCGGCGGGTGTGGCCGGGGTGATCAAGATGGTGAAGGCGTTCGAGCATGGGCTGCTGCCGCGGACGCTGCACGTTGATGCGCCGACGCCGCACGTGGATTGGTCGGCCGGCGAGGTGGAGTTGCTGGCCGAGTCGCGGGAGTGGCCGGCGAGTGAGCGCCCGCGGCGTGTGGGGGTCTCCTCGTTTGGCGCCAGTGGCACGAACGCCCATGTGATCTTGGAGGAGCCGCTGCGGGTGCAGAGCGGCGATGTGGAAGTCGAGGGCGCATCTGGTGGCGGCGTGTGGGGTTCTGGTGTGGTGCCGTTGGTGCTGTCGGGCCGCGGTGAGGGCGCGCTCCATGGTCAGGCGGAGCGGCTGCGGGAGTTCTTGCTGGAACGCCCGGAGGCACGCGCCTCTGGACTGGAGGACGCCGGCCTGCTCGGCGTGGCGTTTTCGCTGGCGGGTCGGGCGGTGCTCGAGGATCGTGGTGTGGTGTGGGGTGGGGATCGCGGGGAGTTGGTCGAGGGGCTGGGGATGTTGGCGGCCGCCGAGGTGGGGAATCGGGTCGTGAGGGGCGTCGCGCACGAGGGCAGGCCGGTGTTCCTGTTTCCGGGGCAGGGCTCGCAATGGAAGGGCATGGCGCTGGAGCTGCTTGGTTCCTCGCCGGTGTTCGCTGAGCAGTTGGGGTCGTGCGGTGAGGCGTTGGCGCCGTTCGTGGATTGGTCGTTGGAGGGGGTGTTGCGTGGGGAGGAGGGTGCGCCGTCGCTGGAGCGGATCGATGTGGTGCAGCCGGTCTTGTTCGCGGTGCTCGTGTCGCTGGCGGCGTTGTGGCGTTCGTGCGGTGTGCAGCCGGGTGTGGTGGTGGGACATTCGCAGGGGGAGATCGCGGCGGCGTGTGTGGCGGGTGGTTTGTCGCTGGCGGATGCGGCGCGGCTGGTCGCTTTACGTAGCAGGTTGTTGGTAGGCATGGTCGGCAGGGGTGGGATCGTGTCGGTTGGGCTTGGTGAGCGGGAGTTGTGTGAGCGTTTGGGGCGCTGGGACGATCGGCTTGTGATGTCGGCTGTGAATGGGCCTTCCTCGA
Organism: uncultured Solirubrobacterales bacterium; assembly: GCA_963814085.1. Classification (GTDB taxonomy): domain Bacteria; phylum Actinomycetota; class Thermoleophilia; order Solirubrobacterales; family Solirubrobacteraceae; genus Palsa-744. Next base: position 1,036,038 of record CAWFBP010000003.1, read on the forward strand.
CCGCGGTCGCGGGTGATTTGGAGTCGTTGCGGGAGTTGCTGGCGGAGCTCGAGGGCGATGGCGTGCGGGCGCGGCTGGTGCCCGCGACGGTTGCCACGCATTCTCCGCAGGCCGAGCCGTTGCGGGAGGAGTTGTTGGCGGCGCTGGAGGGGATCAGTCCGCGTTCGGGGGATGTTCCGTTTTTCTCGACGGTGACGGGTGGGTTCTTGGATACCGCGGAGTTGGGTGCGGAGTATTGGTATCGGAATATGCGGGAGCCGGTGCAGTTGGAGCGGGCGACGCGGTCGCTCCTCGAGGAGGGGCATCGGGCGTTCATCGAGGTCAGTCCGCATCCGGTGTTGACGTTTGGCGTGCAGGAGACGGTCGAGTGTGCGCTCGAGCCCGGCGAGGGCGTGGTGGTGGGCTCGTTGCGGCGTGAGGAGGCTGGTGTCGAGCGGTTCGTGCGCTCCCTTGCGGAGGTGTGGGTGTGTGGTGTGGAGGTCGATTGGCGCGCGGTCTGTGGCGGTGTCGGCGCCAGGCGGGTGGCGCTGCCGACCTACCCCTTCCAGCGGCGGCGTTACTGGTTGGCGCCGAAGGTGGGTGTTGGGGATGTGAGTGGCGCCGGGCTGGGTGTGTCCGATCACCCGCTGTTGGGTGCGGCGGTGCAGGTGGCGGGTGGTGAGGGGTGGTTGTTCACGGGTCGGCTATCGCTCGATACGCACGCATGGATCGCCGATCATGCTGCGTTGGGTGCGGTGTTGCTGCCGGGCACGGGGTTCCTGGAGCTGGTGCTGGCGGCGGGGCGGGAGGTGGGTTGCGAGGCGGTGGAGGAGCTGACGCTCGAAGTTCCGTTGGTACTCGTGCCCGGCGCGGCGGTGCGGTTGCAGGTCTCGCTTGGGGAGCCCGATGGAGATGGCCGCCGGGAGGTGAGCGTCTACTCCCGTCCGCAGGCGCAGGCGGAGGATGCCGATGGGGAGGAGCAGCCGGAGGGTGGTGGCTGGGTACGGCACGCGAGCGGTTCGTTGTTGCCTGAGCTGGATGTGGCTGTGGACGCACAGGGGTTGGGGTCGCAGTGGCCGCCGGAGGGCGCCCGGGAGCTGGATGTCGAGTTCCTCTACGACCGGCTGGCGGAGGCCGGGTACGGCTATGGCCCGGTGTTCCAGGGCGTCCAGGCGGCGTGGCAGAAAGGCGGGGAGGTTTACGCCGAGGTGGCTCTCGGGGAAGACGCTGCCGCCGAGGCCGGTAGGTTCGGCGTTCACCCCGCGCTTTTGGACGCGGCGCTGCATGGGCTGTTCCTGCTGGATGGTGCGGATGGTCCTGATCTTGGCGGTGTGATGCTGCCGTTCTCGCTGGGTGGGGTGAGCCTGCGACGGGAGGGTGTGTCCTCGTTGCGGGTCCGGCTCGCGCGCGGCGAGGGCGACGGGATGACCGTGGCCGCGTTTGACGAGGCGGGGGAGCTCGTGCTGTCGATCGGCTCGCTCGCGTTGCGCCCGGTGGAGGCGAGCGCGCTGGGTGGCGCGTCGGCGAGCGGCGCGTCGGCGCCTCTGCATCGGGTGGAGTGGATCGAGTTGCCCGATCGCGATCTCGTGCGTGTGGTCGACGGGGGTGGTCCGCTTCGTTGCTTGTTGCTCGGCGATCTCGAGTTGGCCGGTGTCGAGGGCGAGCGTTGTGAGGATCTCGCGCGGCTCGTGCGGGAGGTCGAGGAGGGTGCGCCGGCGCCCGACGTCGTGTTCACCGTGGCGCCGATCGGCTCTGGCGGCGCGGATATCGCGGCTGCCGCACGCCTGGGTGCGCAGCTGACGTTGGGGTTGTTGCAGGAGTGGCTGGCTGCGACGGTGTTGGGGAACGCGCGGCTGGTGGTGTTCACCGATCGTGCGGTGGCGGTCCAAGCGGGCGAGATTCCGGATCTCGTCGGCGCCGCGGTGTCGGGTTTGCTGCGCAGCGCGCAGGCCGAGCACCCGGACCGTTTCGTGATCGTCGACGCCGGCTCTGGTGGGGTTGGCGGCCTGGGTCGGGTCGGTGGCACAGACCCGGCTGGCGATGTTGCCGACGGTGGCTCAGGTTCGGCTGGTGGTGTCGACTGGTTGGGTTTGTTGGATGTTGGGGAGTCGCAGCTGGTGGTGCGCGGCGGCCGGGTGCTCGTGCCGCGACTGGTGGGGTTGGACGGTGGGGAGTCGCTGCGGGCGCCCGCTGGGGAGAGCTCGTGGCATTTGGGTAGTGGGAGCGGTGGGACGCTCGAGGATTTGGCGTTGGTCGGGAGCCCCGGTGTGTGTGGAGCGCTTGGTGCGGGGCAGGTGCGTGTGGGGGTGCGTGCGGCTGGGTTGAATTTCCGCGATGTGTTCGTCTCGCTTGGGTTCATGCCGGGCGAGTCGGCGATTGGCAGCGAGGGCGCGGGCGTGGTGTTGGAGGTTGGGGAGGGCGTGAGCGATCTCGCGCCCGGCGACCGGGTGTTTGGGTTGATGAACGATGCGTTTGGGCCGCTCGCGGTGACTGAGCGCGAGATGGTCGCGCCGATGCCCGAGGGGTGGTCCTTCGTACAGGCGGCGTCGGTGCCGGTCGTCTTCCTGACCGCTTACTGCGGGCTCGTCGACTTGGCGGGTATGCAGAGCGGCGAGTCGTTGTTGGTGCACTCGGCGGCGGGTGGTGTGGGGATGGCGGCGTTGCAGCTCGCTCGTCATTTGGGGGTGGAGGTGTTCGGGACCGCGAGCCCGGGGAAGGCGGGCGTGCTCGCTGGGCTTGGTCTCGATGATGAGCACATCGCCTCTTCGCGCGATCTTGGGTTCGCGGAGAAGTTTTTGAGTGTGACGGGCGGCAGGGGCGTGGACGTCGTCCTGAACTCGTTGACGCGTGAGTTCGTGGATGCATCGCTGAGCCTGCTGCCCCGGGGCGGACGTTTTCTGGAGATGGGCAAGGCGGACATTCGCGACGGGGAGCTGATCGCGCGGGAGCATCCGGGTGTGCGCTACCGCGCGTACACGGCGACCGACTGTGGCCCCGAGCGGATCCAGGAGATGCTGCGGGAGATCGTGGATCTGTTCGAGCGCGGCGTGCTGAGGCATCCGCCGGTCGCGACGTGGGACGTTCGTAGTGGGGTGGAGGCGTTTCGGTTCATGCGGGAAGCACGTCACGTTGGCAAGATCGTGCTCACGATCCCCCAGCCGCTGGACCCGGAGGGCACGGTCCTGATCACGGGCGGCACGGGCGGCCTCGGTGGGCTCGTGGCGCGCCACCTCGCCGCCGATCACAACGCCAGGCATCTGCTGCTGGTGAGCCGCAGCGGACCCGACGCGCCGGGCGCGGATCGGCTGGCGGCCGAGTTGGCCGAGCATGGTTGCAAGGCCGAGGTCGTGGCGTGCGATGCCGCCGATCGCACGGCGCTGAAGGCGCTGCTGGATGCGATCCCGGCGGAGCGTCCGTTGACCGCTGTGTTCCATGGCGCCGGTGTGCTCGACGATGGTGTGATCGAGTCGCTGACGGCCGAGCAGGTTGAGCGCGTGATGCGCCCGAAGGTCGACGCGGCGCTGAACCTGCACGAGCTGACGGCGGGCATGGAGCTCGCCGAGTTCGTGATGTTCTCCTCGGCCGCCGGCCTGTTCGGCAGCGCGGGTCAGGGCAACTACACGGCGGCGAACGCGCTCCTGGACGCGCTCGCGCAGGCGCGTAGGGCGGAAGGCCTGCCGGGCCAGTCGCTGGCGTGGGGTCTGTGGGAGCAGGAGAGCGCCATGACCAGCGGTCTCGGCGAGACAGGCAGAGCGCGGATCGAGCGCCTCGGAGTCGCCGCGCTCTCCGCGGAGCAGGGTCTCGAGCTCCTCGACAGCGCGAGAAGCGCCGGAGATGCGCTGCTCGTGACGATTCGCCTGGACCGCTCGAGGCTGCGCTCCCAGGAGCGGCTGGGGGTCCTGCCGACGTTGCTGGGCGGCCTCTTGCAGGGATCGGCGCGCCGCGAGCGCGCCGGCGCCGGTGGCTCCCTTGCGCGGCGCCTGGCGGGCATTCCGGAAAGCGAGTGGGACACGGTGACACTCGACATCGTGCGCACCCAGGTCGCGGGCGTGCTCGGGCACAGCAGCGGCGAAGAGGTCGACCCCGGGCGCGCCTTCAAAGACCTCGGCTTCGACTCCCTCAGCGCCGTCGAGCTCCGCAACCGGCTGATGCGAGCAACCGGGCTGCGACTACCCGCCACCCTCATCTTCGACCACCCCAGCTGCCACGCCGTCGCGATGCACCTGCGCACGCTCGTCCAGGTCGACCGGCCCGGCATCGAGAGCCGCGGGCGTGGCGAGGTGGTGGTTCGCAGGGCGGGAGCCGAGGACCCGATCGCGATCGTCGGCATGAGCTGCCGCTACCCGGGCGGTGCGCGCACCCCGCGGGAGCTGTGGGAGATCCTGGCACAGGGCGCAGATGCGATCTCCGGATTCCCCACCGACCGCGGCTGGAACCTCGAGAAGCTGAATCGATCGGATCCCCGCTCGGGGAAGAGCTACACGAACGAAGGCGGGTTCATCTACGACGCGGCCGACTTCGACGCGAGCTTCTTCGGCATCAGCCCGCGCGAGGCGCTGGGGATGGACCCCCAGCAGCGGCTGCTGCTGGAAATCGCCTGGGAAGCTCTGGAGGACGCAGGAATCGACCCCGTCGCTCTCCGGGGCAGCCAGACGGGGGTGTTCGCCGGGACGAGCATGCAGGACTACCTCTCGCTGCATGACGCCGATACGAGTGGGCGAGATGGTGCTCGCCTGACGGATTATCTGGGTAGCGTCCTGTCGGGCCGGGTGGCGTACACGTTCGGGTTCGAGGGCCCGGCGGTGTCGGTGGACACGGCGTGCTCGTCCTCGCTGGTGGCGCTGCACCTGGCGTGCCAGGCGGTGCGGGGCGGCGAGTGCTCGCTGGCGCTGGCGGGCGGCGTGACGCTGCTGGCGACGCCGGCGATGCTGGTCGAGTTCAGGCGGCAGGGCGGACTGGCGGCGGATGGAAGGTGCAAGTCGTTCGCGGCGAGCGCCGACGGGCTGGGCGGCGGAGACGGGGCCGGCCTGGTGGTGGTGGAGCGTTTGTCGGATGCGCGGCGGCTGGGGCATCGGGTGCTCGCGCTGGTGCGCGGCAGCGCGGTCAACCAGGACGGCGCCAGCAACGGGCTGACCGCGCCCAACGGCCCCTCCCAGGAGCGGGTGATCCGTCGGGCGCTCGCCGAGGCGGGAGTCTCGCCGGGCGAGGTGGATGCGGTGGAGGCGCACGGTACGGGCACGACGTTGGGCGATCCGATCGAGGCGCAGGCGCTGCTGGCGACCTACGGGCAGGGGCGGGAGGCCGGTCCGTTGTGGTTGGGCTCGATCAAGTCGAACATCGGCCATACGCAGGCGGCGGCGGGTGTGGCTGGGGTGATCAAGATGGTGAAGGCGTTCGAGCATGAGTTGCTGCCGCGTACGTTGCATGTGGACGCGCCGACGCCGCACGTGGATTGGTCGGCTGGCGAGGTGGAGCTGCTGAGCGAGCCGCGGGCATGGCCTGCGGGCGAGCGTGTGCGGCGCGCGGGTGTGTCGTCGTTCGGGATCAGCGGCACGAATGCGCACGTGATCCTGGAGGAGCCGCCCGCGCAGGCACCTGCTCCCGGCTCGGCCGAGGCGATCGCGCCCGGCCTGGTGGGTTCTGACGGTGTTGGTATGTCCGCCGGCTCTGGCGGCGGCATGTGGGGTTGCGGCCTGGTGCCGCTGGTGGTGTCCGGTCGGGGCGACGCGGCGCTGCGCGGTCAGGCGCAGCAATTGGGGAGGTTCTTGCGGGAGTGCCCGGAGGCCGGATTGGCGGATGTGGCGTTTTCACTGGTTTCGCATCGGACGCGCTTCGAGCATCGTGCCGTGGTCGTAGGTGGGGATCGCGATGAGTTGGTGGCGGGGTTGGAAGCGATCGAGCGCGGTGAGGATCGGGTGGGTGTGGCGCGGGGTGTCGCTGGTGGGGGGCAAACCGCGTTCCTGTTCACTGGCCAGGGCGCACAGCGTGGGGGCATGGGCGCCGGGTTGTATGAGGTTTTCCCGGTGTTTCGGGAGGCGCTCGACGGGGTGTGCGCGGAGTTGGATGGGTTGGTCGAGTTCGGCGAGATGGAGGGCGGTGCGAAGGGCCTGTTGTTTGCCGGCGAGGGTTCACCCGAGGCGGAGTTGCTGGATCGCACGGAGTTCACCCAGGTTGGGCTGTTCGCGTTCGAGGTGGCATTGCTCAGGCTTGTGGAGTCGTGGGGTGTGAGGCCTGATTTCGTGGGTGGTCATTCCGTGGGGGAGCTCGTGGCGGCGTATGCGGCGGGGGTGTTCTCGCTGGGGGATGCGTGCCGGCTCGTGGCTGCACGGGGTCGTCTGATGGGGGCATTGCCGGCGGGTGGCGCGATGTTTGCGGTAGAGGCCACCGAGCGGGAGGTGCGGGAGTCGCTGGCGGGGTTGGAGGGGCAGTTGTCGGTCGCGGCGGTGAATGGTCCACGCTCGGTGGTGGTATCCGGTGCGCAGCCGGCGGCGTTGGAGTGGGTGGGGATTTGGGAGGGGCTGGGACGCAGGACGAAGCGCTTGCGGGTGAGTCACGCGTTTCACTCGGCGTTGATGGACCCGATGCTCGAGGAGTTTCGGAAGGTCGCGGGGAGCGTCGCCTATTGCGCTCCGCGGGTTGGGGTCGTCTCGAATGTGACGGGCGGAATCGTGGGCGACGAGCTGTGCACGCCGGAGTATTGGGTGCGTCACGTGCGTGAGGGGGTGCGCTTCGCGGACGGTGTGGCGGCGCTCGAGGGCGCCGGTGTGAGGCGTTTTCTGGAGTTGGGTCCGGATGGGGTGTTGTGTGGGATGGTCGACGGGTGTTTGAGCGAGGAGGCACGCGAGGGTGTATTGCTCGCGCCGGCCGTGCGAGCGGGTCGGGAGGAGGTGCGTGCTGCGGTGGAGTTCCTGGCGCGCATCGACTGCGACGGTGTGAACGTGGATTGGCCGGCGTTGTGCGCCGAGCAGCCCGTGCAACGGGTGGAGCTGCCGAGATACGCGTTCCAGCGTGAGCGCTACTGGCTTGCGCCGAAGGTTGGTGTGGGTGATGTGAGTGGCATCGGGTTGGGTGTGTCCGATCACCCGCTGTTGGGTGCGGCGGTGCAGCTGGCCGGCGGCGAGGGGTGGTTGTTCACCGGCCGACTCTCGCTCGACACGCATCCGTGGTTGTCCGATCACGCGGTGCTGGACACGGTGCTGCTGCCTGGGACAGCGTTTCTGGAGCTGGCGTTGGCGGCCGGCCGGGAGGTTGGTTGCGAGGGCGTGGAGGAGTTGATGTTGCAGGCGCCGCTGATACTCGAGCGGGGCACGGCGGTGCAGCTGCAGGCCGCGGTCGGGGAGCCCGACGGGGATGGGCGTCGTGAGGTGAGTGTTTACTCGCGGGCGCAGTCGCAGACCGCGGACGGCCAAGAGGATGGGAGCGGGGGGTGGACGCGGCACGCGAGCGGAACGCTCGCCGACGTGGAGGCGGTTGCGCGGACGGGTGGAGCGGATGCGCAGAGCTTGGGATCGGAGTGGCCGCCGGCGGGGTGTGAGGAGCTGGATGTCGAGTTCTTGTATGACCGGCTGGCGGAGGCCGGGCTCAGCTATGGTCCGGTGTTCCAGGGCGTGCGTGCGGCGTGGCGCAGGGACGGGGAGATCTACGCGGAGGTGGCCCTCGGAGAAGAGGCTGCCGCCGAGGCCGGCGGGTACGGCATTCACCCCGCGCTCATGGACGCGGCGCTGCACACCGCCCTGCTGGAGTGGGGTGAGGAATTGTGCCCGGGCGGCCAGGCGCTGCCGTTCTCGCTGGGCGGGGTGAGTCTCTGGCGCGATGGGCTCTCCTCGCTGCGGGTGCGTCTCACACGTGGCGAGGGCAGTACGTTGAGCCTGGCCGCATTCGATGAGGTCGGGGAGCTGGCCCTGACGATGGGCTCATTCGCGGTCCGCCCGCTCGAGGCGGGCCTGCTGGAGGGGGCGCATCGTCGCGGCTACGACTCGCTGCATCGGCTGGAATGGGTCGAGGCGCCGATCCCGCCCGTCGCCGGCGGGCAGCCGCGGCGCTTTGCGCTGCTCGGCGATCTCGCGCTGGCGGGCGTCGACGGCGAGCGCCATGCGAATCTCGGCGCGTTGATCGAGGCGATCGAGGCCGGCGCGCCGGCGCCCGAGGTGGTGTTCGTCACGGCGCCGGTGGTCGACGCCTGTGCGCACGCCGCGATCGGGGAGCACGGCGCGCGGCCCTCCGAGCGCAGCGGTGCGCCGATCTCCTCGGGGAGCGAGGTCGCGAATGTGGCGCAGGCGGCGCGCACCGGGACGCGGCAGGCGCTCGAGCTGTTGCAGGCATGGCTCGCCTGTCCGGAGCTGGCTGACGCCCGGCTGGTGCTCCTCACAAGCGGCGCGGTCGAGATCGACGAGGCACAGGCGCCCGACCTCGTCACAGCGCCGCTGTGGGGACTGTTGCGGACTGCCCAATCCGAGCATCCCGACCGCTTTCTGATCGTCGACCGCGATCCCGAGGCCGAGGATGGCGCGTCCCGCGGCGGTGCGTGGCTGGAGATGCTCGCGGCCGGGGAGCCGCAGCTGGCGGTGCGTGGCGATTGCGTCTACGCGCCGCGGTTGGTGGGGCTGGAAGGTGGCCGCGGGGCCGGGCGGACGGGCGGGGGGATGAGCCGCGCAACCCTGCTGCCGCCGACCGGGGAGGATCGCTGGCATCTTGCGACCAAGCACAGCACGCTCGAGGATCTGGCGCTGGTCGCGAGCCCGCGCGCACATCAGCCGCTGGGTCCTGGCCAGGTGCGAATCGCGGTGCACGCAGGCGGGCTGAACTTCCGTGACGTGTTCATGGCGCTCGGTTTGCTGCCGGGCGGGGCGGCGATCGGCATCGGCAGCGAGGGCGCCGGCGTGGTGTTGGAGGTCGGAGAGAACGTGGAGGATCTCGCGCCCGGCGACCGGGTGATGGGTCTGATCGAGGAGGCTTTTGGACCGGTCGCGGTGACCGACCGCGAGCTGGTCGTCCCCATCCCCGAGGATTGGTCGTTCGTGCAGGCGGCGGCAGTGCCGATCGTGTTCCTGACGGCCTACTACGCGCTCGTCGATCTCGGCGGACTACAGCGCGGCGAGTCGCTGCTGATCCACGCGGCGGCGGGCGGCGTCGGCATGGCGGCGCTGCAGATCGCGCGCCACCTCGGCGCGGAGGTGTTCGCGACCGCCAGCCCGTCGAAGGCCGGGGTGCTCGCAGAGTTGGGGCTGGACGCCGAGCACGTCGGCTCCTCACGCGACCTGGAGTTCAGCGAGCAGTTCCTGCGTGTCACCTCCGGGAGGGGCGTGGACGTCGTTTTGAACTCGTTGACGCGGGAGTTCGTGGATGCGTCGCTGGCGCTGTTGCCGGGCGGCGGGCGTTTTCTGGAGATGGGCAAGGCGGACATCCGCGACGGGGAGCGGATCGCCGCAGAGCATCCCGGCGTGCGCTATCGCGCGTTCGACGCGCACGACGGGGGCCCGGAGCGGATTCAGGAGATCCTGCGGGAGATCGTGGGTCTGTTCGAGCGGGGCGCGCTCGCCCATCTGCCGGTCGCGACGTGGGATGTGCGTAGTGGGGCGGAGGCGTTTCGTTTCATGCGCGAGGCCCGCCACGTGGGCAAGATCGTGCTCACGATCCCGCAGCCTCCAGATCCGCAGGGCACCGTGCTGATCACGGGGGGCACGGGCCGTCTGGGGACGCTCGTGGCGCGCCATCTGGCCACCGTGCGTGGCGCCAGGCACCTGCTGCTGGTGAGCCGCGGTGGGGCAGATGCACAGGGGGCAAATGAGCTGGTGGCCGAGCTTGCCGAGCTTGGCTGTGAAGCGCGCGTGGTGGCGTGCGACGTCGCCGACCGCGATCGGGCTGGTGCGCTGATTGCCTCGATCCCGCCTGAGCGGCCGCTGACCTCGGTGATCCACGCGGCGGGCGTGCTCGACGACGGTCTGCTGGAGTCGCTGAGTGCCGAACAGATGGAGCGCGTGATGCGTCCGAAGGTGGACGGGGCGCTGCATCTGCACGAGCTGACGGAGGGCTTGGGGCTTGCCGAGTTCGTGCTGTTCTCCTCGGCGGCCGGCCTGTTCGGCAGTCCGGGTCAGGGCAACTATGCGGCGGCCAACGCGTTCCTCGATGCGCTGGCGCAGGTGCGCCAGGCTCGCGGGCTCGCCGGGCAGTCGCTGGCTTGGGGGTGGTGGGAGCAGGAGAGCGCCATGACCGGCGGTCTCGGCGAGCAGGGCAGGGCGCGGATCGCGCGCCACGGGCTGCTCGCGTTCGCCAACGGTCCCGAGCTGTTCGAGGTCGCCCGCGGCGTGCGGCACGCCCTGGTGGCGCCGGTGCGGCTGGACATGGCGGCACTGCGCGCCCAGGCCGGCGCCGGCGCGTTGCCGGCGATGTTGTGCGAGCTGGTGCGCCGCCCGGCCGGCCGGGAGCGCCACGCCGCGGGCTCGCTCGCGCGCGATCTGGCTGGAGTGCCGGAGGCCGAGCGCGAGGCGATCGTGCGGCAGCTGGTGCGCGCCCAGGTCGCCTCGGTGCTCGGGCACGACTCGCCGCAGGCGATCGACGCTCAGCGGGCCTTCAAAGAGCTTGGGTTCGACTCGCTGAGCGCGGTCGAGCTACGCAACCGTCTGGCCCGGGCGACCGGACTGCGGCTCCCGTCGACGCTGATCTTCGACTACCCCAACTCCGCGGCGCTCGCCGGCTACCTGATGCGCAAGGCGATCCCCGCCGCCGACACCGGCGCAAGCGCCGGCGCGGGCGAGTCGGAGATCCGCCGGGTGCTCGCCTCGATCCCGATCGCGCGCCTGCGCGAAACCGGTCTGTACGAGCAGCTGGTGAAGCTTGCGAGCGGCGCCGAGGGAGATTCCTCGTCCGCCGAGGAGGACCACGCCGCGATCGATGCGATGGACGCCGACGCCCTGGTCCGCATGACGATCGGAGCCGAGGCATCGCCCGGGGAGACGGGAGGCGAGGCGTGAGCGCGCCCGACCAAAGCGAGAAGACGCAGGCCGCCGGCGAGAGTCAGGTCGTGGAGGCGCTGCGCGCCTCGCTGAAGGAGCGCGAACAGCTGCGCCAGGAGAATCAACGGCTGCACGCCCGCGCGAGCGAGCCGATCGCGATCGTCGGCATGAGCTGCCGCTTCCCCGGCGGGGTCGGGTCGCCCCGGGAGCTGTGGGAGCTGCTGATCGCGGGCGGCGACGCGATCGGTGGCTTTCCCACCAACCGTGGCTGGGATCTCGAGCGACTGTACGACCCCGACCCCGAAAGCCCGGGCACGACGTACACCCGCGAAGGGGGCTTCGTCCACGACGCCGGCGACTTCGACCCCGGCTTCTTCGGGATCGGCGTACGTGAGGCGCTGGCGATGGATCCGCAGCAGCGGCTGCTGCTCGAAGCGGCGTGGGAGGCGCTCGAGGAAGCTGGGATCGACCCGCTGACGCTGCGTGGCACACAGACGGGGGTGTTCGTCGGCGCCAGCTCCTCCGACTACGCGCTGCGGGTTCCCGCCGAGCTCGAGGGGCTGCGTCTGAGCGGCACCGCCGACAGCGTCGCATCGGGTCGCGTGGCATACACCCTGGGGCTGGAGGGCCCGGCCGTGACGGTCGACACCGCCTGCTCCTCATCGCTGGTGGCGATGCACCTCGCTTGCGTGGCGCTGCGTCAGGAGGAATGCTCGCTGGCGCTGGCGGGCGGTGTGACCGTGATGTCGAGCCCCGTGGTGTTCGTCGAGTTCGCCCGCCAGCGCGGCCTGGCCTCCGACGGGCGCTGCAAGGCGTTCTCCGCGAAGGCCGACGGCACCGGCTTCGGCGAGGGTGTCGGCCTGGTGGTGCTCGAGCGCCTCTCCGAGGCGCGCCGGAACGGGCACCAGGTGCTCGCGCTCGTACGGGGCAGCGCGATCAATCAGGATGGGGCGAGCAACGGTCTGACGGCCCCCAACGGTCCATCCCAGGAACGGGTCATTCGCCAGGCGCTCGCCGGCGCCGGCCTCTGTACCGACGACGTCGACGCGGTGGAGGCGCACGGCACCGGCACCATGCTCGGCGACCCGATCGAGGCCCACGCGCTGCTCGCCACCTACGGGCAGCGGCCCTCTGACCGCCCGCTGCCGGTCGGCTCGATCAAGTCGAACATCGGCCACACCTCCCTCGCGGCCGGCGTCGGCGGCGTGATCAAGATGGTGATGGCGCTGCGTCATGAGGAGCTGCCGCCGACCCTGCATGTGGAGGAGCCCTCCGCCCAGGTCGACTGGTCGGCGGGGTCGATCAGGCTGCTCACGCAGGCGCAGGCGTGGCCCTGCGGCGAGCGCCCCCGCCGCGCCGGGGTGTCCTCGTTTGGAATCAGCGGTACCAACGCCCACATGATCATCGAGGAGGCGCCGTCCGCTCCCGCGCGTGCGGACCGATCACCCGCGCGTGCTCCCGAGCTGCCGGCGTTGCCATGGCTGGTCTCGGCCAAGAGCGAGTCGGCGGTGGGTGCCCAGGCGGCGCGCCTGCACGCATATCTCGAAAAGCGCCCCGAGCTGGAGCCGCTGGACGTGGCGTTCTCGCTGGCGACCCGCCGGACGCAGTTCGAGCATCGCGCCGCGGTGCTCGGCGCCACCCGTGAGCAGCTGCTCGAAAGCCTGCGCGCGCTCTCACACGGCGAATCTGCCGCGGGCGTACACGACGGCGTTGCGTGTGCGGGCGCGACCGCGTTCATGTTCACCGGCCAGGGCGCGCAGCGGGTGGGGATGGGTCGTGAACTGTATGCGGTCTTCCCGGTGTTCGGGGACGCTCTGGATGAGGTGTGTGGCGAGCTGGACGGATTGCTTGCGCGGCCGTTGCGGGAGGTGTTGTTCGCGGCCGAGGGCTCACCGGAGGCGGCGTTGCTGGATCGCACCGAGTTCGCGCAGGCGGGGTTGTTTGCAGTGGAGGTGGCGCTTTTCAGGCTGCTGGAGTCGTTTGGCGTGGAGCCCGATTTCCTGATCGGTCACTCGATCGGGGAGCTGTCGGCAGCGTGTGTGGCTGGGGTGTTCTCGCTGGCGGACGCCTGTCGGCTGGTTGCGGCGCGGGGCGGCTTGATGGGGGCGCTGCCGGCGGGTGGCGCGATGTTGGCGGTGGAGGCTTCGGAGGCGGAGGTGCGCGACGGTCTCGAGCGGTATGCCGGGCGGCTTGCGCTCGCCGCCGTGAACGGTCCGCGATCGGTGGTCGTCTCAGGTGATGCGGATGGGCTCGAGGAGTGGGGCGCGGGGTGGCGTGAGCAGGGTCGCAGGACGAAGCGCCTGCGTGTCAGTCACGCGTTTCACTCGCCGTTGATGGAGCCGATGCTCGCGGAGCTGCGGGAGATCGCGGAGGGGGTCGAGTATGCGCCCGCGCGGATCCCGATCGTCTCGAATGTGACTGGGAGGCTCGCCGCCGATGGGGAGCTTGCCAGCGGGGACTACTGGGTGCGTCATGCGCGTGAGGCCGTGCGATTCGCGCAGGGCGTGGAGAGCCTGCGGGCCGCGGGTGTGACGCGTTTCCTCGAGCTGGGCCCGGACGGGGCGCTCGCGGCGACGGTCCACGAGTGCCTGGATCCCCAGGCCGGGGAGAGCGCGCTGCTGGCGGCCGCGTTGCATGGGGAGCGCCCCGAGGCGCAGGCGCTGCTGGCGTGCCTCGCGCGGGCGCACTGTGCCGGTGTGCGGGTCGACTGGCGGGCGCTGTTCGCCGGGCGCGGTGCGCAGGCTGTGGATCTGCCGACCTACGCGTTCCAGCGTGAACGCCTCTGGCTGGAGGCGCCGGCGGATGTAGGCGATCTGGGCGCGGCGGGGTTGCGCGCCGTTGGGCATCCACTGCTCGTGGCCGCGGTGAAGTTGGCGGGCGATCGCGACGAGTGGCTCTTCACGGGCCGTGTGTCGATCGAGAGCCAGCCGTGGGTGGGTGACCATGTGGTTCTCGACACGGTGGTCGTGCCCGGGACTGCGTTCGCCGAGATGGCGCTCGCCGCGGGCGCGGAGGTTGGCTGTGAGATGGTCGCGGAGCTGACGTTCCAGGCGCCGCTCGTGTTGGAGGGCCAGGACGCCTCCGAGCTGCAGCTGCTGGTGGAGGCGGAGGATGAGTCGGGGCGGCGGGCGTTCACGATCCACTCGCGTCCACAGGAGGGGGCTGTGGTTGAGGACGACTCGGTGCCGGCCGAGTGGACCTGCCATGCAAGGGGCGTGCTGGCCTCGGATCTTCAGACGTCGAGCGCGGTCGAGCGGCTGGCGGCTGAGGCGTGGCCGCCTGCGGGCGCCGAGCCGGAGGACGTCGAGGAGCTCTATGACCGCCTGAGCGCCGTCGGGTTTGCATACGGGCCGGCTTTCATGGGGATCCGGGCGGCGTGGCGCCGCGGCGAGGAGATCTTCACCGAGGTCGTGCTCGAGCGCCCCCACGCCGAGGAGGCCGCGCGCTTCGGCGTCCACCCCGCGCTGTTCGACGCGGCGCTGCAGGGCGGTGTGGCCATCCTGCAGGGAGACGAGGAGGAGGGGGCGGAGGGGCGCGGAGCAATCTTGTTCAGCTTGAGCGGTGTGCGCCGCTATGCGAGTGGCTCGTCTGCGCTGCGGGTATGGGTGACCTCCGCCGGGGGGTCGGCGTTGAGCGTGGCGGCGCTCGACGAGCATGGCGCTCCGGTCGTGTCCGTCGATTCGCTGGCCGTACGGCCGGTGGAGGCGGGGCAGCTTGCGGGCGCGGCCCGGCGGGCGCACGACAGCTTGTTCAGCCTGGAGTGGGTGGAGCTGCCCGCTCCCACCGTTGAGCAGGCGCCCCCCCGAATCGCACTCCTCGGCGATGCGCCCGCCGACCTCGACGGGCAACGCTACGCCGACCTGGCCGCGCTCGGCGAGGCGATCGACGCGCAGGGAGTCGCGCCCGAGGTGGTGGTCGCGGTCATCGGGAACGTCGAGTGGAGCGTGCCGCCGATCGACGCCGAGGAGGGCGAGCCGGCCGGGAGGGCCGGCGGCCACGAGCCGGCCGAGGGGGTCGATCGCGACGAACAGCCGGCTGCGCAGGGCGATCCGAACGGGCTCGCGAGTGCCGCCCGCGCACGGTCCCGGCAGGTGCTGGAGCTGCTCCAACGCTGGCTCTCCGACGAGCGTCTGATCCCCGTGCGGCTCGCACTGCTGACGCGGGGCGGGGTGGTGGCGACGCGGGAGGAGCAGCCCGATCCCGCGAGCGCGTCCGTTTGGGGGCTGGTGCGCAGCGCGCAGGCCGAGCACCCCGGTCGGTTCGCGCTGGTCGACGTCGACGGCAGCGACGCCGCCTGGAGCGCGCTGCCGGCGCTGCTGGCCACGGATGAGCCCCAGCTGGCGCTGCGCGAGCACACGGCCTGCGCACCCCGGCTCTCGCGGTTGCCAGCACAGGAGGAGTCCACCGCGTTCGCCTTCGACCCCGACGGCACGGTGCTGATAACCGGAGGCACTGGTGGGTTGGGCACCCATCTTGCGCGCCACCTTGCCACCGTGCACGGCGCCCGCCACCTGCTGCTCGCCAGTCGCCGGGGGGCGCAGTCCGAGGGCTGGGAGGACCTGGAGGCGGAGCTGACCGGACACGGCTGCGAGGTGCGGGTGGCGGCCTGCGACGTGGCCGACAGGGACGAGCTGGCGAGCCTGGTGGCGGCGATTCCGGCCGATCGTCCCCTGGCGGCGGTGGTGCACGCCGCCGGTGTGCTCGAGGACGGGCTGATCGAGTCGCTGGACGCCGAGCAGCTCGAGCGCGTGATGCGCCCGAAGGTCGACGCGGCGCTGCATCTGCACGAGCTCACCCGGGGCCTCGACCTGGACGCGTTCGTCCTCTTCTCCTCGGCGGCCGGGATCCTCGGTGCCCCCGGCCAGGGCAACTACGCGGCCGGGAATGCGTTCATGGACGCCCTCGCCCAGTGCCGCCGGGCGCAGAGCCTCCCCGCGATGGCACTGGCGTGGGGCCCGTGGGCGCCGGAGGGAGGGATGACGCACGAGCTCAGCGATACCGACCGCGCCCGCATGCGCCGTTCGGGGGTGGCGCCGTTCGCGTTCGCCGAGGGTCTCGAGTTGTTCGACGTCGCCGGTGGCCTGGACGAGTCGCTGCTGGTCCCGATGCGGATCGATACCGCCACGCTGCGCGCCCGCGCCAGGGATGGGGCGATACCCGCGGTGCTCGCCGGCCTCGTGCGGATGCACGCTCGAGGCTCCGGGGACGCGGCCGACTCGCTGTCCCGGCGTCTGGCGCAGATGCCCGAATCGGGGTGGGACGACGCGGTGCTCGACTTCGTGCGCGACGAGGTGAGCGTCGTGTTGGGGTTTGCGTCGCGCAGCATGGTGCAGCCGCAGCGGGCCTTTCAGGAGCTCGGCTTCAGCTCGCTCGACGCGATCGAGCTGCGCAACCGCCTCACCACGACCACGGGGCTGCAGTTGCCCTCGACCCTCATTTTCGACCACCCCAATCCGGCCGCGTTGGCCGAATACGTGCGCTCACGGTTGACCGAGAAGGGGGTTGCGCGAGCACCCATCGAGGAGCAGCTGGACAAGCTCGAGGTGATCCTCGCCGAGCTCGCCGAGGATGAGGGTGCCAGAGCTCGCGCGCAGACAAGGCTGCGAGCCTTCAACGCGCGACTGGACTCGTTCCTGGCGGGTGACGCGAGCTGGGACGCCGGTCTTGAAGAGGACCGTGAGGACGGCGGTCTGGGGGAGGTCTCGGACGAGGAGATGTTCGAGCTGATCGATAGGGGGTTCGACTCGATATGAGCCAGAGGGCAAGCATCGCTGCGCCGGCGGGCGCCGCGGCACCCGCATGCAAGTGTGGGCGCCAGGCGGGAGGGGCGCGGTGAGCGACGAGCAGAAGCTGCGGGAGTACCTGCGCAGGGTGACGGGCGACCTGCGCAAGGCGCATCTCCGGGTGCGCGAGCTCGAACAGCGCAGGCGGGAGCCGATTGCGATCGTGGGAATGAGCTGCCGCTACCCCGCGACCGTGAGCCTGCCCGAGGAGCTGTGGCAGCTCGTCAGCTCCGCGACAGACGCGATCTCCGAGCTGCCCACCAACCGCGGCTGGGACCTGGAGCGGCTGTACGACCCCGACTCCGACGCCGGGCGTCCCGGCACCACCTACTGTGGCGGCGGGGGCTTTCTGAAGGACATTGCCGGGTTCGACGCCGGCTTCTTCGGGATCGGTCCACGCGAAGCGCTGGAAATCGACCCGCAGCAGCGGCTGCTCCTGGAACTCACCTGGGAGGCGCTGGAAGACGCCGGGATCGATCCAACCTCGCTGGCGGGCACGGCGACCGGCCTATTCACGGGCGCCTTTCATCAGGAGTATGGGCCGAGCTGGCAACTCGCGGAAGCATCCTCCGAGCAGGAGAGCGATCCACGGCCGGTCAGCTCCACGAGCTTCCTGTGCGGGCGGGTGGCGTACCTGTTCGGACTGCAGGGCCCGGCGATGGCGGTGGACACGGCCTGCTCCTCCTCGCTGGTGGCGATGCACCTGGCCTGTCAGGCACTGCGCCGGGGCGAGTGCTCGATGGCGCTGGTGGGGGGGGTGACGGTGATGTCGCACCCCACGATGCTGACCGGGTTTGGCCGCGTGCGCGTGCTCTCCCCCGACGGGCGGTGTCGGTCCTTCGCGGCGAGTGCCAATGGGACGGGCTTCTCGGATGGCGCCGGGCAGCTCGTGCTCGAGCGCCTTTCGGATGCGCGCCGCCTCGGGCATCGGGTGCTCGCGGTGGTGCGAGGCAGCGCCGTGAACCAGGATGGCGCGAGCAACGGCATGTCCGCCCCCAACGGGCCCTCGCAGGAAAGAGTGATCAGCCAGGCGCTCGCCGACGCAGGGCTCTCTCCGGCCGAGGTCGATGCGGTGGAGGCCCACGGCACCGGTACGCCGCTCGGCGACCCGATCGAGGCGCAGGCGCTGCTCGCCACCTACGGCCAGGGGCGCACTGACGGCCCGCTGTGGCTGGGCTCGATCAAGTCGAACATCGGCCACTCCTCGGCGGCCGCGGGAGTGGCGGGCGTGATCAAGATGGTGAAGGCGCTGGAGCACGAGCTGCTGCCGCCGACCCTGCACGTCGACGAGCCCTCGCCACACGTGGACTGGTCGGCGGGCGATGTGAGGCTGCTGGTGGAGCCCGAGCCGTGGCCTGTGAGTGAGCGTCCACGGCGGGCGGGGATCTCCTCGTTCGGCGTGAGCGGCACCAACGCGCACGTGGTGATCGAAGAGCCGCCGCGCGAGCAGGTGGGATCGTCCTCCGCCCGCCGTCCGGCCGGAGCCGCGGGAGGCTCGGCCGACGCCGGGGGAGGCTCGGCCGACGCCGGGGGCCACTCGCCTGCGGCTCGCGGCATCCCCGTTTCGCCCAGCGGTGTGACGGTCGCGGATGACAGCGGGGCCGACAACGGCGCGGCGGAGGTGTTGCAGGCCGGCGAGACGGTCGCCGCCGACGGTGCGTGGAGCTGTAGTGTGATGCCGCTGGTGGTGTCGGGTCGGGGTGGGGAGGGGTTGCGTGGTCAGGCTGGGCGGCTGCGGGAGTTTTTGCGGGAGCGCCCAGAGTTCGGTTCTTCGGGTGATGGCGCGGGCTTGGTGGATGTGGCGTTTTCGTTGGCGGGCCGTGCGGTGTTGGAGGATCGTGGTGTGGTGTTGGCTGGCGATCGTGGGGGTTTGGTTGAGGGGTTGGGTGTGTTGGCTAGTGGGGGTGTTGGTGAGGGTGTGGTGCGGGGTGTCGCTCGTGGTGGGAGGCCGGTGTTTGTGTTTCCGGGGCAGGGTGCGCAGTGGGAGGGTATGGCGGTTGAGTTGTTGCGTTCTTCGGCGGTGTTCAGGGATGGGTTGAGGGCGTGTGGGCGGGCGTTGGAGGAGTTGGTGGATTGGCGGGTTGAGGATGTGCTTTGTGGGGTGGGGGGTGCACCGGGGTTGGAGCGGGTGGATGTGGTGCAGCCGGTGTCGTTTGCGGTGATGGTGGCGTTGGCGGAGTTGTGGCGTTCGTTTGGTGTTGAGCCGGGGGTGGTTGTGGGGCATTCGCAGGGGGAGATCGCGGCTGCGTGTGTGGCGGGTGGTTTGTCTTTGGAGGATGCGGCGCGGGTGGTGGTGTTGCGCAGCCGGTTGTTGGGTGAGGTGTTGGCGGGTCGTGGTGGGATGGTGTCAGTCGCGTTGAGCGTTGGCCGGGTGCAGGAGTTGTTGGAGAGATGGGGAGGACGTGTGGGTGTGGCGGCTGTGAATGGTCCGTCGGCGGTGGTGGTGTCGGGTGAGACGCAGGCGTTGGATGAGCTGTTGGTGGCGTGTGAGGGTGATGGTGTGTGGGCGCGGCGGGTGGCGGTCGATTATGCGTCGCATTCGGCGGCGGTGGAGGAGTTGCGCGAGGGTTTGGTTGAGGCGCTTGGGGGGATCGAGCCGGTGTCGTGTGGTGTGCCGTTCTTCTCGACTGCGACGGGTGAGCTCCTTGACACCGCGGAGCTGGATGGGGGGTACTGGTATCGGAGTCTGCGTGAGCGGGTGCGGTTCGAGGAGGCGGTGCGAGCGCTCGCGCCTGATGCGTGTGCGTTCATCGAGGTGAGTCCGCACCCGGTGTTGGGTGTCGCGGTGGAAGAGACGCTCGAAGATATGGGTATGGAGGGGAGTGTCGGGGTGCTGGGCTCGTTGCGGCGTGAGGAGGGTGGCCTGGAGCGGTTTGCGGAGTCGCTGGCGGAGGCGTGGGTGGCGGGTGCCGCGGTCGACTGGGGGAAGTTCTTCGCGGGCAGCGGCGCGCAGCGGGTCGCGCTGCCGAAGTACGCGTTCCAGCGGGAGCGCTACTGGCTGAACCTGGGGGCTGGTGTGGGCGATGCGAGCGGCGTGGGGATGGGCGTGGCCGATCACCCGCTGTTGGGTGCGGCGGTGCAGGTCGCGGGCGGCGAGGGGTGGCTGTTCACCAGCCGGCTCTCGCTCGACACCCATGCATGGCTCGCCGATCACGTCGTGTTCGAGACCGTCGTGGTACCCGGCACGGCGCTGCTCGAGCTCGTGCTTGCGGCAGGTCGCATGGCGGGCTGCGAGACCGTGGAGGAGCTGACCTTTGAAGCGCCGCTGGTGCTCACTGCGGACGGCGCGGCGCAGCTGCAGGTGCTCCTCGGCGAGCCCGACGGAGACGGTCGCCGCGAGGTGAGCGTCCACTCTCGGCCGCAGGCGCAGGCCGAGGACGGGGATGGCGCGGATGGCGGCTGGACCCGGCACGCCAACGGGGCGCTGCTGACGGGCGCCGCCGACGCCCCGGAGACGGCGGGCTCAGCGGTCGCGGACGCCGCGGGGGCAGCCGGTCTCGGTGTACCGGGGCTGGGGCCCCAATGGCCACCGGCCGGTGCCCTGGAGCTCGACGCCGGGCTCCTCTATGACCGTTTGATCGAATCGGGGTTTGGCTACGGGCCGCTGTTCCAGGGCGTCAGGGCGGCGTGGCGTAAGGATGGAGAGATCTACACCGAGGTGGAGCTCGAAGGGGGCGCGGCGATGGATACCGCGAGGTTCGGCGTCCACCCCGCGCTTCTGGATGCGGCGCTGCACGGCCTCTACTTCCTCGCCATCGAGGACGAGGCCGAGTTGGGCTCGCTGCCCCTCCCGTTCTCACTGGGCGGCGTGCGCGCCGCGCGCCGGGGCGCCGCGTCGCTGCGGGTGCGGCTGACGCGCACCGATGGGGGCACGACAAGCGTGGCAGTGTGGGATGAGACCGGCGAGCCGGTGCTGGCGATCGGCACGCTGGCGTATCGCCGGGTGCAGGCAAGTCAGCTGGCGGGCGCGCAGCGCGAGGATCGGGGCTCGCTGTTCCGCACCGTGTGGGTCGAGGCGCTGCCCGTCGCCGGCGCCGACGAGCAGTTGCGCATCGCCACGCTCGGCGAGACGGCGACGCCGGACATCGAGGGCGATCGATACGAGGACCTGGCCGCGCTTGCGCGGGCGATCGAGGAGGGCAGGCCGGTCCCCGACCATGTGTTTGTGTACGCCCCCGTTGCCCCGACGGACGATGCAGACGGCGGGCTGGCGCGGATGGCGCGCGCCGGTGCGCGCCAGACGCTCGAGCTGCTGCAGGCGTGGCTGGCGCAGCCGGGGCTCGCGGAATCGCAGCTTGTGCTCCTGACCCGGGGCGCGGTGGCGCTCGTGGATGGGGAGGCTCCCGATCTCGCCGCGGCGCCGATTTGGGGTCTGGCGCGCAGCGCCCAGTCCGAGAACCCCGGGCGCGTGGCGCTCGTCGACCTCGACGCCTTCGCGCAGGACGGCCCGGAGCCGGAGCTCCGGATCGCGTGGCCCGCGCTGCTCGCGGCCGAAGAGCCGCAGCTGGCGCTGCGGGGTGGGAAGGCGTATGCGCCGCGACTGGAGTCGATCCCCACCGCGCCGAACACCGCGCCCGCGTTCGACCCTGACGGCACTGTGCTCGTGACGGGCGCCACCGGCGGCTTGGGGGCGCTCGTGGCGCGCCACCTCGCCGGTGAGCGGGGCGCACGGCACCTGCTGTTGGCGAGCCGCAGCGGCCCCCGGGCAGCGGGGGCACAGGAGCTGCTCGCCGAGCTGGGAGAGCTTGGCTGCCAGACGCGGATTGCCGCATGCGACGTGAGCGATCGAGACGAGCTGGCCGCGCTGATCGACTCGATCCCGGCCGAGCATCCACTGCGGGTGGTGGTTCACGCAGCCGGAGTGTTGGAGGACGGGCTGGTCCAGTCGCTCACCCCCGAGCAGCTGGAGCGCGTGATGCTCCCCAAGGTCGACGCGACGCTTCACCTGCACGAGCTCACGCACGAGCTCGAGCTCTCCGAGTTCGTGCTGTTCTCCTCTGCCGCGGCCCTGTTCGGCGGCGCCGGCCAGGCCAACTATGCGGCCGCGAATGCCTTCATGGACGCGCTTGCGCAGCACCGGCACGCGCACGGGCTGCCCGGCAAAGCGATCGCTTGGGGCCTGTGGGAGCAGGCGAGCGGCATGACCGCCGATCTCGGCGAGCTCGACAGGGCGCGGATGGCGCGCTCGGGGGTGCGTGGCATGCCTTCCGAGAGCGCCCTGGAGCTGCTGGATGCGGGCCGCGGCGCCGAGCAGGCGCTGCTGGTGGCGGCACGCTTCGACACGGGCGCCCTGCGCAAGCAAGCGCGGGTGGGCGTCCTGCCGGCGCTGCTGAGCGGGCTCGTGCGGATGCCGGCGCGGCGGGCACGCGGCGACGGGGGATCGCTCGCGCGGCGCCTTGCGGGAATCCCGGAGAGCGAGTGGGACGCGGTTGTGCTGGAGCTTGTACGCGGCGAAGCGGCAGCAGTCCTCGGCCGCGACTCTGCTGCCGAAGTGGATCCCGAGCTCGCCTTCAAAGACCTCGGGTTCGACTCGCTGGGCGCCGTGGAGCTGCGCAACCGGCTGATGCAGGTCACCGGGTTGCGGCTGCCCGCGACGCTCGTGTTCGACCACCCCAACTGCAGCGCGGTCGCAAAACTCCTGCGCTCCCGCGTGGATGTGCGAGGCGGCGCGCAGGCGGCAAGCCGCAGTGCCCTCGCGCGGCGAGCGAGCAGCGATGAGCCGATTGCGCTCGTCGGGATGAGCTGTCGTTATCCGGGTGGAGTTCGCACGCCGCAGGAGCTGTGGGAGCTGCTCGTCGAGGGCCGTGATGCAGTGTCGACGTTCCCCCGCGACCGCGGCTGGGACCTGGCGGGCCTCTACGACCCCGATCCGGATCACCCGCGCACCAGCTACGTGCGCGAAGGCGGCTTCGTCTACGACCTCGGCGACTTCGACGCGGGCTTCTTCGGCATCGGCCCGCGCGAGGCGTTGACGATGGATCCGAACCAGCGGCTGCTGCTGGAAACGGCGTGGGAGGCGTTCGAGGATGCGGGAATCGATCCCACCTCGTTGCGCGGCAGCCAGACCGGCGTGTTCGCCGGCGTCACCTCCTCGAACTACGCGCCCAGGGTTCCCGAGCGGCTCGAAGGAATGCAGCTGACCGGCGGCTCGGTGAGCGTGGCTTCGGGTCGCGTGTCGTACACGTTCGGGCTCGAGGGTCCGGCGGTGTCGGTGGACACGGCGTGCTCGTCCTCGCTGGTGGCGCTGCATCTGGCGTGCCGGGCGTTGCGCGACGGGGAATGCTCGCTGGCGCTGGCCGGCGGCGCGACGCTGATGGCGAGTCCTGGGATGTTCGTCGAGTTCAGCCGCCTGCGGGGGCTCGCGCCGGATGGGCGCTGCAAGCCGTTCGCGGCGGCGGCGGACGGCGTGGGCTGGGCGGAGGGCGTGGGACTGGTGGCGCTCGAGCGGCTCTCCGACGCGCAACGGCTCGGTCACCGGGTGCTCGCGCTGGTGCGCGGCAGCGCCATCAACCAGGACGGCGCCAGCAACGGGCTGACGGCGCCCAACGGACCTTCCCAGGAGCGCGTCATCCGCCAGGCGCTCGCCGAGGCTGGGCTCTCGCCCGGCGAGGTGGATGCGGTGGAGGCGCATGGTACGGGCACGACACTGGGCGATCCGATCGAGGCGCAGGCGCTGCTTAGCACCTACGGGCAGGAGCGGGAGGCCGGCCCGGTGCGGGTGGGGTCGATCAAGTCGAACATCGGGCACGCGATTGCCGCGAGCGGGGTGGCGGGCGTGATGAAGATCGCGCTCGCGTTGCGTCACGAGCTGCTGCCGCAAACCCTGCACGTGGACGAGCCCTCGCCGCACGTGGATTGGGCGGCGGGCGAGGCACGCCTGCTCACCGAGCCGGAGCCGTGGCCGGCGGGCGAGCGTGTGCGGCGCGCGGGTATCTCGTCGTTCGGGATCAGCGGCACCAACGCGCACGTAATCCTCGAGGAACCCCCCCGGCCGGCCGCCGCGCGCGCATCGCGGGGCGGGCAGGACGGGCGGGACGGCGCGCAGGACGGGCACGGCGGGCGGGACTCGAATCTCCCCGCGCTCGGCGTCCTGCCCTGGCTGTTGTCTGGGCGCAGCGAGGCGGCGTTGCGCGCCCAGGCGGAGCGCCTGCGCGCGCACCTGGAGTCGCGCTCGGAGCTCGAGCTGCTCGATGTGGCGTTCTCGCTGGCCACCGTGCGGGCGCAGCACGAGTGGCGTGCGGCGGTTGTGGCGTCAGATCGTGATGGGCTGCTCGCCGGGCTGGCTGCGCTGTCGCGTGGGGAGTCTGCGGGCAGCGTTGTGGAGGGCAGGGCCATGGGTGGCCGGGTGGCGTTCATGCTCACTGGCCAGGGGTCTCAGCGGGCGGGTATGGGCGCCGGGCTCTATGAGACTCTGCCTCGCTTCAGGGAGGTTCTGGACGAGGTTTGTGCGGAGCTCGACCGCAGCCGGGAGACACTCGCCTCGGGCGATCCCCGTTTCGGCCAAGCTCCGGGGCGGTCGCTGCGGGAGCTGCTGTTCGCCCCCGAGGACACGCCCGAAGCGGCGCTGCTGGACGCGACCGAGGTTACCCAGGCGGCGCTGTTCGCGTTCGAGGTGGCGCTCGCCCGTCAGCTCGAAGGGTGGGGTGTGAAGCCTGACCTGCTGATTGGTCATTCGATCGGCGAGGTCGTCGCGGCGCATTTGGCGGGTGTGTTCTCGCTGGCGGATGCTTGTGCGTTTGTCGTGGCGCGAGGGTGTCTGATGGGTGCGCTGCCCGAGGGTGGTGCGATGGTCGCGGTCGAGGCCTCCGCTGAGGAGGTCGTGGAGAGTTTCGGTGAGCTGGAGGCACGGGTGGCGCTCGCGGCGGTGAACGGGCCGCGCGCGGTTGTCATCTCCGGTGATGCCGAGTCTGTAGAGGAGTTGGGCGGGGTGTGGCGTGAGCGGGGGCGCAAGGTGACGCGTTTGCGAGTAAGTCACGCCTTCCATTCGCAGCGGATGGACCCGGCGCTCGCGGAGCTCGGCGAGGTGGTGGGCGGTCTCGCGTCCAACCAGCCACGTGTCGGGGTGGTCTCCAACCTGACCGGTGAGCTTGTTGGCGACGGTGTGGTTAGCTCCCCCGAGTACTGGGTGCGTCACGCGCGCGAGACGGTCCGCTTCGCCGAGGGAGTCGCCGCGCTGGAGCGCGCTGGTGTGAATCGCTTCGTCGAGGTCGGTCCGGACGGTGTGTTGTGTGCGCTGGGTCGTGAGTGCTTGAGCGAGGATGCCGAGGAGCGCGCCGTGTTCGTCCCGGCTCAGCGCGCTCGCGGCGGTGAGGTGGAGACGCTCGTCAAGGCGCTCGCTGGTGCCCATGCGGCGGGGGTTCCCGTTGACTGGCGGGCGTTCTTCGCCGGCCGCGGCGCCCAGCCGGTCGAGCTCCCGACCTACGCGTTCCAACGCGAGCGCTACTGGCTGACCACGAACGATGCCGGCGGCGAGGTGGGCGCGGCGGGGTTGGGAGCCGCCGATCACCCGCTGTTGGGCGCCGCCGTGCAGGTGGCGGGCGGCGAGGAGTGGCTGCTGGCCGGGCGGTTGTCGCTGGCGACCCACGCCTGGATCGAGGATCACGCAGTGCTAGACACGGTGCTGCTGCCGGGCACGGCCTTCCTCGAGCTGCTCTTCGCGGCGGGGCACCTGGCGGGAGTCGAGGCCATCGTCGAGATGACGCTCGAGGCGCCGCTGGTGTTGGCGCAGGACGCTGTGCAGCTGCAGGTGTCGCTCGCCGAGCCCGACGAGGAGGGTCGCCGCGCGGTCGCGGTCCACTCGCGCCCGGAGCACGCCGGCGACGGTATCGAGGAAGGCGAGGGCCGGTGGACGCGCCACGCCAGCGGCCTGCTCGGGCCGGCGACGGAGGTCGATCCGGCGATCGTGCGCCTGCAGGCGCAGGAGTGGCCGCCCGCCGGGGCGGAACCGATCGAGACCGAGTACCTCTACGACCGGCTGGCGGAGGTCGGGTTCGGCTACGGACCGGCCTTCCAGGTGGTCCATGGCGCGTGGCGGCGCGGCGAGGAGTTCTTCGTGGAGGCGGCGCTGAGCGAGCAGCAGGCGGCCGCGGCGGAGAGCTTTCGGATTCACCCGGCGCTGTTCGACGCGGCGCTTCACCCCCTATTCGGAGAGGGTGGCGACCATGGCGCGGGACTCCCGTTCTCGTGGAGCGATGTGCGCCTGTACCGGGACGGGGCCTCCTCGCTGCGGGCATCAGTTGTGCTGAGCGGGCCTCAGACGGTGCAGATCGCCGCGCTCGACGAGCTGGGGGCGCCATTGCTGTCGGTGGGCGCGCTGCTGGGCCGGCCGGTCGACGCAGGCCAGCTTGCGAGCGTTCGCGCGATGGGCAGTCGGGACTCGCTGTTCGGCTTGGAATGGGTGGAGCTCGCCGACCTCCCCGTCCCCGGCGAGCAACAGCGCTACGCGCTGCTCGGCGATCTGCGGCTGCCGGGCATCGAGGCCGAGCGCTACGAGGACATCGGGGCGCTGTGCGATGCGATCGAGGCGGGCGCCCCCGCGCCGACGGTGCTGTTTGCCGATGCCCGGACGCCTGCCGGCTCCCTCGCCGCGGACGCGACGGCTCTCCCGCGGGCGGATCACCAGGCGGCCGGCGCGGACGAGATCCAGCGGGCGGATCACCAGGCGGCCGGCACGGACGAGATCCCGCTGGCTGTCCACGGCGTCACCGGAGGCGTGCTGGAGCTGCTGCAGACCTGGCTGGCGCAGGAGCGTCTCGCCGACGCCCAGCTGGTCGTCGTTACCAGGGGAGCGGTGGCCGTCGAGGACGGCGAGGTGACCGACCTCGCCGTGGCGCCCGTGTGGGGCCTGGTGCGCAGCGCTCAAGCGGAGCATCCCGATCGCCTCCTGCTCGTCGATCTTGATCCGGACCTCGAGCCGGGCGCCGCGGGGCCCTCGTGGGGTGAGTTGTGCGTCGCGGACGAGCCGCAGCTGGCGGTGCGCGGGGGCCGGGCGCTGGCGCCCCGGCTCGTGCGGGCGCCAGCGCCGGCGGACACGTTGGCGACGCCGTTCGACTCCGAGGGCACCGTTTTGATCACGGGCGGCACAGGTGGCCTGGGTGTGCTGCTCGCGCGGCATCTGGCCGAGGCGCACGGTGTGCGGCGGCTGGTGTTGACCAGTCGCAGGGGCCCCGAGGCCGAGGGCGCGGGTGAGCTCGTGGACGAGCTGGCGGAGCTTGGATGCGAGGCGCGGGTGGTGGCGTGCGATGTGTCGGATCGGGCGCAGTGTGCGGCGTTGATCGAGGGGATCGGGGGGACGCATCCGTTGCGGGGCGTGATTCACGCGGCGGGCGTGCTGGAGGACGGGATCGTCGCTTCCCTGAGCGTGGAGCAGCTGGAGCGGGTGATGCGTCCGAAGGTGGACGGAGCCTTCCATCTGCACGAATTGACCGCGGGTATGGAGTTGTCCGAGTTTGTGATGTTCTCATCGGCGGCCGGTGTGATGGGCAGCCCGGGGCAAGCCAACTATGCGGCGGGCAACGCGTTCCTGGACGCGTTGGCGCAGTACCGTCGTGCGCGGGGGCTCGTGGGACGCTCCCTGGCGTGGGGCCTGTGGGAGCAGCGGAGCGGCATGGCCGGCGCGCTCGACCAGGCCGGAAGGGCGCGGCTCGAGCGGATCGGGGTGCTTCCGCTCGCGAGCGAGCAGGGCTTGCGGCTGTTCGACGACGCACGGTCGCTCGACCGGGCGCTGCTCGTCGCGGTACGCGTGGATGCCGCGGGCCTGCGCGCGCAGGCCCGGGTGGGGATGCTACCGGCGCTGCTGCGCGGTCTGGTGCGGATGCCTCCGCGGCGCGAGAGCGAGGGCTCGCTGGCGCGGCTGCTGGCGGGCCTTCCCGAAGGGGAGTGGGAGGCCGCCGTGCTCAAGCTCGTGCGCGGCGAGGTCGCGGCGGTGCTGGGCCACAGCTCCGGAAGCGAGATCGAGCCACAGGCCGCGTTCACGGCTCTCGGCTTCGACTCGCTCGGGGCGGTCGAGCTGCGCAACCGCCTGAAAGCCATCACCGGGCTGCGTCTGCCTGCGACCCTTGTATTCGACTATCCGACGCCTGAGCAGGTCGCCGCTCACATTCTGGAGCTGGCGGCCCGCAACGGGGTGAGGCCGGAGTCCCTGGTGGATGCTGACATCGATCGTCTGCAGGCCAGGCTCGCGACGGTCGGCTCCGAGGAGGCGGAGCGCAAGCGAATCACCGCACGTCTGCAAACGCTCCTCGAGGAGCTCCGAGCGCCCACCTCGGCGGACGATGGGGCCGTCGCCGAGAGGATTCAGTCGGCGTCCGCCGATGAGGTGCTCGCCTTCATCGATCGTGAGCTCGAGGTTTAATCTTTTGCCCGATTCACCGACGCGCATATGATCACTGAAATGAGGTATCACCGCAATGGCTGAAGACCAGAAGCTGCTGGATTATCTGAAGAAGGTCACCGTCGAGCTGCACGATGCCCGCAGGCGTCTGCGCGAGGTGGAGAGCCGCTCGCCGATCGCGATCGTGGGCATGAGCTGTCGCTACCCGGGTGATATCAACTCGCCGCAGGATTTGTGGGAAATGGTGGCCGATGGTCGCGATGGGGTCAGCGAGTTCCCGACCGATCGCGGGTGGGATCTGGAGAATCTCTACAACCCCGATCCCGACCACCTCGGAACCTCTTATACACGTGAAGGTGGGTTTCTCCACGACGCCGGCGAGTTCGACGCGGGATTCTTCGGGATCAACCCGGGCGAGGCGTTGATGACCGATCCGCAACAGCGACTGCTGCTGGAAACTTCATGGGAGGCGTTCGAAGACGCGGGCATCGATCCGGGCGAGTTGCGTCGCAGCCAGACGGGTGTGTTCACGGGCTTGATGTACCACGATTACGGGATCGGGATGAGCGCCTCCGTGGCCGAGGGCTTGGAAAGTTATCTGGGTACTGGTTTGTCTGGGAGCGTCGCATCGGGGCGGGTGGCGTACACGTTCGGGCTGGAGGGACCGGCGATGACGCTGGACACGGCCTGCTCGTCGTCGCTCGTCACGTTGCATCTGGCCTGCGCGGCGCTGCACGCGAGGGAGTGCTCGCTGGCGCTTGCCGGCGGCGTCACGGTGGTCGCCTGGCCGGGCGTGTTCATCGGCATGTCGCGGACACGCATCCTGGCCACCGACGGCAGGTGCAAGTCGTTCGCCGACGCCGCCGATGGCGCCGGCTTCTCCGAGGGACTGGGCATGCTGCTGCTGGAGCGGCTGCCCGACGCGGTGCGCAACGGACACCGGGTACTGGCCCTCGTGCGCGGCACCGCCGTCAACCAGGATGGCGCGAGCAACGGGTTGACGGCGCCGAACGGTCCCTCCCAGCAGCGCGTGATCCGGCAGGCGCTCGCCAGTGCCGGACTGTCGCCGGGCCAGGTCGACGCGGTGGAGGGGCACGGCACCGGAACGGTGCTTGGCGACCCGATGGAGGCGCAGGCGCTGTTTGCCACCTACGGACCCAATCGCTCCCCCGACCATCCCCTGTGGTTGGGGTCGATCAAGTCGAACCTCGGTCATACGCAGGCCGCCGCGGGGGCCGCCGGCGTCATCAAGATGGTTAAGGCGCTGGAGTACGGCCGGCTCCCGCGCACGCTGCACGTCGACCGCCCCTCGACGAATGTGGATTGGTCGAGCGGCGCCGTCTCGCTGCTGACAGAGGAGGTCGAGTGGAAGCCGAACGGGAGCCCGAGGCGCGCCGGCGTGTCTTCGTTCGGGATGAGCGGCACCAACGCGCACGTGATCCTCGAGGAAGCCCCGGCGCCCGACACCATGAAGGCCCCCAAGCGTGGCGGTGTGAGGTCGTCCAAGCGCAGTGGCGCCGCGACCCCCGAGGGCGATCCCGCCGAGGGTCCCGATGGCGATGGCACACAGCCGGCCGAGCGCGATGTGAACGGGGTGACCGCCGAGGGTGCGCAGGAAGGTGGAGTGGCCGCCGAGGGCGTGCAGGATGGTGGAGTGGCTGCCGAGGGTGCGCAGGATGGCGGGGTGGCCGCCGAGGGTGTGCAGGACGGCGCCGGCGCCGCCCGTCTCGTGCCGTGGGTGCTCTCTGGACGGGGCGAGGACGGCCTGCTGGGCCAGGCCGTCCGGCTGCGCGAGTTTGCGGGGGCGAATGCGCAGCTCGAGCCCGCGGCCGTGGGGGCCGCGCTGGCCGGCCGGGCGCAGCTGAGCCACCGGGCGGTGGTGGTGGGCGAGAGCCGCGAGCAGCTGCTCGCCGGGCTTGACGCGATCGTCGAGCGGCGCGCCTCGGCAAGTGCCTTCGAGGGCGTCGCGGCGACCGGGCGCGACGTGGTGTTCGTGTTCTCCGGCCACGGGTCGCAGTGGCGGGGAATGGCGGCCCAGCTGCTCGATACCTCGCCGGTGTTCGCCGCTGAGATGCAACGCTGCAGCGAGGCGTTGTCGGCGTTCCTCGAGTGGTCGCCGCTA
The DNA here is from genome assembly GCA_963814085.1 of uncultured Solirubrobacterales bacterium. Taxonomy (GTDB): domain Bacteria; phylum Actinomycetota; class Thermoleophilia; order Solirubrobacterales; family Solirubrobacteraceae; genus Palsa-744. The sequence goes on from CAWFBP010000003.1 coordinate 1,066,206, forward strand.
GACGTTCTGCGCGGAGAGGCGGACCCCGCCGAGATGGAGGCCACTGTGTTGCAGTCGGTGCAGTTCGCCATGATGGCGTCGCTGGCGGCGTTGTGGCGGGCGTGTGGCGTGGAGCCGGCCGCCGTCATCGGTCACTCACAGGGTGAGATAGCGGCCGCGTACGTGGCTGGTGGGCTCTCGCTCGAAGACGCAGCGCGGGTGGTGGCGATGCGCGTCCAGACGTTGGTTGGACTGGTCGGGCGCGGTGGGATGGCGTCGGTCGCGGCGGGGGTCGCGGAGGTCGAGGGGTGGATCGAGCAGTGGGGCGGCCGGGTGTCGGTGGCGGTGGTGAATGGACCGGGCTCGGTGGTGGTGTCCGGCGATCAGGATGCGTTGGAGGGGCTGTTGGAGAAGTGTGCGGCTGAGGGTGTGCGGGCGCGCGCGATCCCGGATACGAAAGGCGCCATGCACTCGGCGCATGTGGAGCCGTTCCGTGAAGGGCTGGTGAACGCCCTGGCGGGTCTACATCCGCGCTCGGGGGACGTGCCTTTCTATTCGACGGTGAGCGCCGGACTGCTCGACACGGCCCGGTTGGATGCGGAGTACTGGTACGAGAACGCGCGCAGGCCCGTTCAACTCGAGGCGGTTACGCGCACGTTGCTCGGCGATGGTTTCCGCACATTCGTCGAGATCAGCCCCCACCCGGTGTTGGGCGCCGCGCTGCAGGAAACGATCGACGACACGCCGGGCTCTGGCGAGACGGTTGTGGTGGGGTCGCTGCGCCGCGACGATGGTGGGATGCAGAGATTCTGCTCGTCGCTGTCCGAGCTCTGGGTCGCCGGGGCTCCGGTGGGTTGGCGTGCGGTGCTGGGGGATCCCGGCGAGCAGCTGGTACGGCTGCCCACCTACCCTTTTCAGCGGCAGCGCTACTGGATCGAGGCCTCCACGACGGCCGGCAGCAACGTCGCAGCCGCCGGCCAGATGCCTGCCCGGCATCCGCTGCTGGCCTCGGTCGTGTCGTTGGCCGGAACGGGGATGCTGGCCGATTCGGGGACGCGAGCGGAGCGAGTGTCTCCCGAGTCCGTCGCAGGAGAGCGTCTCCCGGCTACGGCCGGCAGCGAGGCGATGGTGCTCACCGGTCGCCTGTCGCTGCGCACGCATCCGTGGCTTGCCGACCACGCTCCGCTGGGCGTGGCGCTGCTGCCGGCGGTTGGGTTTCTCGAGCTGGCGCTGTGCGCCGGTCTGCGGGCGGGGTGCGGAGCGGTCGCCGAGCTGAGGCTCGAGCAGCCCCTCGCGATCCCGGAGGGCGACGGTGTGCAGCTGCAGGTGGTGCTCGCCGAGCCCGGGGAGCAGGGGCGCCGGTCGATCGACATCTATGCCCGTGTCGAAGCTCGCGGCGAGGAGCTCCCCGCGGGACCGTGGACGCGTCACGCCGCCGGGGTGCTCGCTCCGGCCGGCGCCGCGCAGGACCCGGGCGAAGGAGCGGGTGAACGGAGCTGGCCCCCGCGCGAGGCGGTGCCGACCGACATCGTGGGGCTGTACGAAGAGCTGGCCGACGCGGGCCTCGACTACGGCGCGGGCGCCTCCGCGCTGAGCAGGGCCTGGCGACGGGGCGATGAGACGTTTGCAGAGGTCCGGCTCCCCGAGGAGCTCACGGCGGAGGCCGACAGCTTCAGCCTGCACCCGGCGCTCCTGGAGCCGGCCCTGCACGCGCTGGCCGCCGCCACGTTGCGCGACGCCGACGAACCCGAGGGCGCGGGTGGGCGGCCGCGGATGCCCGTGGCGTGGAGCGAGGTCTCACTGCACGCCACGGGAGCGACGTCCCTGCGTGTGTCGCTCGCGCCGGTGGGCGCCGGCGCGGCGTCGCTTGTAGCGTGCGACGACAGCGGCCTGCCGGTCCTCACCGGGACGCTCGAGCTGCGCGAGGTCTCGCTGGAGCAGCTGGCGGCCGCGCATGCCCGCCGGGGTCACCGATCGCTGCTCTCGCTCGGCTGGCACTCGGTCGAGCCGGCGGGCGAGGGCCCGTCGCGGTTGACGGTCCTCGGCGCAGAGGACAGCCACCTGGTCGGCGCGCTGCGCGCGGCCGGCGTCGAGACCGCGGTCGTGTCGCCCGAGGACCTCGCGGCGGATGTCAAGGCTGAGGTGGTGACGGATGGGGGTCTCGCGGTAGAGGTGGTGACGGATGGGGGTCTCGCGGTAGAGGTGGTGTCGGATGGGGGCCTCGCGGTAGAGGTGGTGTCGGATGGGGGTCTCGGGGTGGGTGTCGAGACCGAGGGCGCCTCGAACCCCGACACGTCCCCACACGCGGGCGTGGCGGTGCTGCTCGACGTCGGGACCGGGGGTCGATCGACGGACGTCGCCGCTGACGCCCATGCGGTGGCGTGGGAGGTCCTGCAGTGCGTGCAAACGTGGCTCGCCCACGATCGCTTTGCCAACGAGCGTCTGGCGATCGTGACTCACGGGGCGATCGCGGCGCGACCCGGCGAGGACGTCGAGGATCTCGCAGGAGCGGTGGTGTGGGGCCTGGTGCGCTCGGCGCAGCTGGAGAGCTTCGGCCGGCTGATGCTCGTCGACGTGGATGACGCCGAGGTGTCCCTCCATCGGCTGACGGCGGCGCTGGCGAGCGACGAGCCGCAGCTCGCGCTGCGCGACGGCGAAGTGCTCGTCCCTCGCCTCCAGGCCGCGGAGCCGCCCGCAGAGCTGAGCAGGGCGGCGTTCGACCCGGATCGCACGGCGCTCATCACGGGCGCCACCAGCAGGTTGGGGGCGTTGGTGGCGCGTCACCTGATCGCCGAGCATGGAGTGCGCAGCCTCCTCCTGGCAAGCCGCCGCGGCCCCGACGCCGAGGGCGCGGCGCAGCTGGAGGCTGAGCTTCGGTCGGCCGGCGCCCGGGTGTCGATCGTGGCTTGCGACGTGGGCGACCGGGACGCCGTGCGCGAGCTTCTGGAGCAGGTGCCCGAGGAGTTGCCGCTGGGCGCGGTCGTGCACGCGGCGAGCGCCCTCGACAACGGCGTGATCGAGTCGCTGACCCCGGAGAGCTTGAATGCGGCGCTGCGGCCGAAGGTGGATGGGGCGTGGCACCTGCACGAGCTGACCGCGGATCTCGACCTCTCCGCCTTCGTGCTGTGCTCCTCCGCCACCGGTGTGATGGGCAACCCCGGCGCGGCCAACTACGGGGCGGCCAACACGTTCCTCGACGCGCTCGCCTCGCATCGGCGGGCGCACGGGTTGAGCGGCACCTCGATCGCGTGGGGGCTGTGGGAGGAGTCGGGGCTGGATGCCGTCCAGCTGGGCCGGCTGAATCTGATGGGAATCAGAGCGCTCACCGCGGAGGAAGGCCTGCGGCTGCTGGACCTCGCCTGCGGGGGCTCCGACCCGTTGATGGTCGCGCTGCGACTGGACTTCGCTGCACTGCGCGAACAGGCCCGCGAAGGCTTTCTGTCTCCGCTCATGCGCGATTTGGTGCAGACCTCGGTGCACTCGGTATCCGGCCGCTTCGGCGGGGTGCTCGCCGCGCGGCTCGCGGTCGCTCCGGCGGACGAGCATGAGGCAGTCGTGCTCGCGTTCGTGCGCGAGCAGATCGCGGTCGTCCTAGGGCACTCCTCGCCGGAGAGCATCGATGCCGAGCAGACGTTCAAAGAGCTCGGCTTCGACTCGCTGGGGGCGGTGTACCTGCGCAACCGGCTCAACACGGCGACTGGGCTGCGGCTTCCCGCCACGCTCGTGTTCAACTACCCGACCCCGCTCGCACTGGCCGCCCACCTGCGCGACCAGATGGCGAGCGAGGGCGCGGGCGAGTCGGTCGAGGAGAGCGTGCGCCAGCTCAGGGAGACGCTGTTGGCGCGCGGCTTGGACCATGAGGAGCGCGCGCGGCTCGCCGTGCGCCTGCGCGCCATGGCGGAGGAGCTCCAGCGCGAGGAGACCGAGGACGGCGAGCAGGGCGTCGCCGAGCGAATCGAAGCCGCGACCGCCACCGAGCTGTTCGAGATGTACGAGAGCGAGTGGGCGACTGAGGCGGCTCTCGATCCCGCACAGGGCGCGTGATCACGACGTGATCGGGCGCTACGCGCCGCGTGGCGCACAACACGATGAGTAGAAAGGCTACGACGATGTCCGACGATCAGAGCAGTGGCACTCCCCTGTCGGGGGCGGCGGCCGAGGAGCAGAAGGCGGTCGCCTATCTGCGGCGGGCGCTCGTCGACCTCAACGAGACCCGTCGGCGGCTGCACGAGGCCGAAAGCCGTCTTGCCGAGCCGATCGCCATCGTTGGAATGGGCTGTCGCTACCCCGGGGGCGTGCAGTCGCCCGAGGAGCTGTGGGAGCTGCTCGAGGCGGGCAGGGACGCGGTCTCGGAGCTGCCAGGAGATCGCGCCTGGGACATCCAGCAGCTGCCGTCCGCCGTCCCCGGGAATCCTGCCGCGACCCATAAAGGAGGCTTCCTCGAGGGCGTGGGCGATTTCGACGCCGAGTTCTTCGGAATCGACGAGGCCGAGGCGCGCCTGATGGACCCCCAGCAGCGGTTGCTGCTCGAAACGACGTGGGAGGCCTGCGAATACGGCGGGATCGACCCGGGCGCGCTCCGAGGAAGCGACACCGGGGTGTTCGCCGGCATCAACGTTCTCTCTTACGGAGCCTGGCTGCTCGGGGCCGTCCCCCAGAGCGCGGAAGGCTACGCCATGATGGGGAACTCCGGGAGCATGGGCTCCGGCCGGCTGGCGCACGTCCTGAAGCTCGAGGGGCCCGCGATCACCGTCGATACGGCCTGCTCCTCGTCATCCGTGGCGCTGCACCTCGCCTGCCAATCACTGCGCCAGTGCGAGTGCTCGATGGCGCTCGTTGGGGGGGCGACGATCCTCGCCGCCCCCTGGATGTACATCGACATAGGCTGGCAGACCAACCCCGAGCTCGTGTCGGAGCTCAGGTGCAGGTCGTTCGCGGACGGCGCCAACGGGGTCGTGTTCTCGGAGGGCGTCGGCGTGGTGCTGCTCGAGCGCCTCGCCGACGCGCGGCGTCTCGGACATGAGGTGGTGGGCGTGGTCCGCGGCAGCGCGTACAACCAGGACGGGGTGAGCAATGGCCTGACGGCGCCCAACGGCCTCGCCCACGAGCGGGTGATCCGGCAGGCGCTGCGCAACGCGGGGATATCGGCCGGCCAGGTCGACGCGGTCGAGGCGCATGGCATGGGCACGGCGCTCGGTGACACGATCGAGGCGCAGGCGTTGATCGCCACCTATGGCCGGGATCGAGCCGCGGGCCGGCCGCTGTGGCTCGGGTCGATGAAGTCCAACCTCGGCCACACCCAGGCGTCGGGCGGGGTGGGAGGGGTGATCAAGATGATCATGGCGATGCGGCACGGCCTGTTGCCGAAGACGCTCCACGCCGATGTTCCCTCGCGGCTCATCGACTGGTCGGACGACACGGTGTCGCTGCTGGTCGAGCCCGTGCCCTGGCTCGAGCACGGCGAGCCCCGCCGTGGGGCGGTTCACTCGTTTGGCATGAGCGGAACCAACGTGCACATCATCATCGAGGAGCCCACGCCCCCCGAAGTGCCCGCCCCGACCGACGAGCGGTTGGCACGGTTGGAGGGGAGGAGTTGCACCCCAGTGCCGTGGCCGATCTCGGGCCGCGGCGAGGAGGCCTTGCGAAGGCAGGCGCGGCGCCTGGCTCAGTTCCTAGACGCGCGGCCCGAGCTCGACATCGCCGACATCGGCCGCTCGCTCGTGGCGCGCCCGGCTCTGAGTCATCGCGCCGTCCTTGTCGGCGCGAGTCGTGGAGAGCTGCTCGCGGAGCTGGAGAAGGTGGCCGCGGGCCACCCGGTCGCGGAGGTGGCTGTGGGCCCCGGCGAGCCCGGGTCGGGTGAGGATCTCGCATCGCTGGCGCAGGCGTGGGCCGCCGGGAGCGCGGTCGAGTGGGAGCCGGTGTTCGCGAAGCTCGACGCGCGGTGGGTGCGGCTGCCGACGTATGCGTTCGAGCGGCGCCGTTACTGGGTGGACCACTCCCCGGTGTGGGCGGCCGACGGCCCGATCGTGCAGGGGAGGCGGCAGGTCGAGGAGGCGTCCGTGACCGCCCCGGGCGTGGCCTCGCTTGCCGGCGGGGCCGACTAGTGGCCCATCCTGGAAATTCGCTGCGGTCTGGCGGCTGCAAATCTGCGCCCGCCGGCGTCCTCGGAAGCCGCAATAGCACCACTATTGCGGCTTCCTGCGTCCTGGGCGGGCTTGATTTTCGCTCGCAGGCCCATCAACGAATTTCCAGGACGAACCACTAGGTATGGCGTTCAAACGAGAGGTAGATGGCATGTTGAGTTATTTGAATGATCGATGGTATGCGAGATCGTTGAAGAATGGATGGTATGGGCCGCTCGAGGAAGCTCGTGGGCCCTCTTCCAGGGCGTTCTTGGAGCGCACGCAGCGCGAAATTCCCCAGCTGTGCAATTTCGCTGCGCGTAAAAAACGGGTTCCCACTCGCTTTCCGGGTATGTATGCGCGGTTGGAGCGGAGGTGCTCATCGCTTCATGCCGTATGGCACGCGTGGGGGACGACGGAGGAGGAGCGTTCGCTGTCGTTTCCGTGCGACTGGTATGTGCCTCCACCAACTGGCTGTTACTACAGGGCAATCGACGTCCTTGCCCCGAAGGAGATCGTCTACCGCTGGCTCTGCCAACTTCGGGTTGCGCCCTATTCCTACGACTGGTTCGACAATTTTGGACGGCAGAGCCCGCGCCAGCTGACCCCGGGCGTCGAGCGGCTGAGCCCCGGACAGCGGATCTTCTTTTCGTTCAGGGTGGTGGATTTCGAGGAGAATGAGCAGATCACAATGCAGGTCGCCCTCTTGGAGTGGTTCCTCGAGAAAGTGGCGCTGACCTATCGAGTGGTGCCCAGCGGCCCGAGCAGCTGCCGCATCGTCTCCAAGCTGACTGGCGGCGAGACGGGGACATTCATCAACCGTCTACAGGGAGATTACTATCCGATCGGCGAGCTGCCGCTGATGCGCAAGCAGCTGCGGACGTTCAAGTATCTCGCCGAGCGGCAATTCTTGGAAGAACTGGCGGATGGTCGCCGTCAGGTCCCGGTAGGCGACGAGCAGCCACGCGGGAACAACGTCGATTCAATGGGTGAGCTCGTGATGCAGCCGCCGGACGGCCACTGAGAATGTGAGGAGGGCGAAGCCGACCAGCGCGCCGACCTGGGGCAGCACATCGAGCAGGTCGGCGCCGTTGCGCTGCAGGTTCATCAGCGCTTCGTTGCCCCAGGCGTGCGGGGTGATGTGTGAGATGTCGAGCAACAGCGGTTTGAAGAAGATCAGCGGCACCATCGAGCCGCCGAGCGCTGCAAAGGTGAGGCCCACGAGGATGGCGCCGGCCAGCGCCTGTTGCTCGGTTTCGAGTATCGATCCGAGTAGCATCGCGAATCCTGCCGCGACCAGGCAGAAGGTCACCGTTACCGCCGTCACGGCCAGGCCGTTGCCCCATTCGACACCAAACAGCAGCCATGAAAGGAGCACGATCAGCAGGGCCTGGACGCAGGCCACCACGAACGGCCCCAAGGCCTCGCCGAAGATCACACTGCGAACCGGGGTCGGTGAGACGATCATGCGCCGCGCGACTCCCAGGCGTCGGGTCTCGACCAGAGCAGCCGCGCTGGTCAGCGAGGTGAGGAAGACGAACAGCAGTAGCTCGTTGCCGGCCTCGATGGTGAAGTGCGTGAGCATTTTTGGAAAGCGTTTACCGTCCGGTTCGACCGTGTGCACTACGACCAGGGGAAGTTTTGGGGTAAACGCGAGCGCATGGGCGAAGGCCGCGTCGAAGGTCATGCCGCGTTCGCGTTTCAACAGCCTGGCGGCGACCACCTCGTTGCTCTCTTCGGCGATGCCCGACTGCACGATCTGACTTATCTGCTGTCCGTTGATGCCACGCTGTGCGTAATACCGTACTTTTATGTACTGGCCCGACCGCAGTATGTGATCGTAGTTGGCGGGCACCACCACGCCCGCTTCGGCGTCCCCGTATTCGACTGCGCTGCGCAGCGCCTGTTGGCTTTCCACACGCCGGACCGCCAATCCCTGCTGGTGGCCGATGGCTCGCAGCAACTGGTCGGTGTACCAGGTGTGCGGCGCAAACACGTCCACGTGCGTGGTAGCCGAGGAGCCAAATGCCGAGCCCAGCAGGAAGATCATCAGCAGCGGAGTGATCGCGCTGACGATGAGGGTGCGCGGGCTGCGCGCCAGTCGGCGCAGATTCGCGCTGAGGATCGCGAGGGTCTTCACGTCAGATTTCCACCAGGTGCCGTATGCGTAGCAGGGCGATGCCTCCTACGACTGCGGCGAAGGCGAGGATCATCTCCAGCATCGGCAGCAGCGTGCCCGGTGCTTCGCCATGGGACACCAGTCCAAGGCCTCGCAGGAACTGAGCCTGCGGCGTCAGCAGGCTGAGCGACGCCAGTATCCCGCCCGCCTGGGAGACCGGGAACAAGGCGCCGCCGAACGCACCCATCAGGCCTGCGATGATCGTCTGCCATTCGACGGCCTGCTCCGCGGTGTGCACGAAGGTGGCGATGCAGGCGGTCATCGCGGTCGCCGCGACCACCGATGCGCTGACGAGCAGTGCTACGCCCGTGAAGCCGCCCCAATCGGCGCCGAGGAGGAGGGTTGTCGCCAGCACCAGCACGACGGTGCTGGCGAGTCCCAGTGCGAAGCACGTCAGCACCTTGCCGAAGATGATCGATCGCCGTGACACCGATGCCGCGCGCAGGCGGGCCAGCGTGCCGTGGCTGCGTTCTTCGATGACGCTCAGGAAGCCGAACTGGACGGTGAAGAAGAGGAAGAAGATCGTCAACCCGGCCGCCTCGTGGGTCTTCAGGTTGAGTTCTTTGCTCGGCAGCCCGACGCTGTGCAGCTTGAACTGCTTGGGCATTTCCGATGCATGTTCACCCAGGCGGATGACTTCGCGGGAGCTGGCGTGCGGTTTGCGAGTGCTGGAGACGGCCAGGCGCACGCTGTTGAGCTGGTTGGCAAACGACTGGGCGATCGAACGAGCGACGTATGTGCCCGCCTGTTTGAAGACCTGGCCGTCACCGATGATTTCTATGTGAGTCGGGCTTTCGCTGTTTGCTCCATGGGAGAAGCCTGGCGGCAGCACCAGCGTCGCACTCACCTTGCCGGTGCGTACGAGCGCGTGCCCGCCCGTCAGGGAGGTGGGGCGAATCTGCAGCAGCTTCTGCTTCTGCAGCGACCCCAGCACTTCCTTGACGAAGAACAGCGCCGCGGGTCCGTGATCGTTGTTGACGACGCCGAACTGGTACTTGGTGGTGCTGCGGTCGCTGATGTTGGGCAGCGTGAAGCTCAGGATCGCGGCCATTACGAATGGGAGCGCGAGTGCCGCGACGATCGCCGTGCGGTCGCGCACGCGCTGGCGCAGGTCCTTGGCGGCGATCAGGGCCGCGGGTGGCATCCAGCGGTTCCCCCCGCCGATGGGCTCACGAGAGGGCACGCTGCTAGTCGCGCAGAGCACGTCCGGTCAGGTGCAGGAAGACGGTCTCGAGGTTGGATTTGCGAGCTTCGACCGCCGTCAGCGACGTTTCCGCCTTGGCAGCACACTCCAGCAGCGCCGGCAGCAGCTTGCCGGCGTCCTCGACGACCAACTCCAGGCGCTCGTCGATTCGGAGCGCATCGCGCACCCCGGGCAGTTCGCGCATCGCCTCTGCCGCACGCTGAAGATCGCCGCTCGCGCTCAGCAGCACCCGATCGCCGCCGCCGACCAGGGCGATCAGCTCCCGGTGAGTGCCCTCAGCGATCAACCTGCCGTGGTCGATGATGCCGATGCGATCGCAGAAGCGCTCCGCCTCCTCCATGTAGTGGGTGGTGTAGAGGACGCCGATGCCGGTCTGGCCGAGTTGTTCGATGCTCGCGAGGATCGCGTTACGGCTCTGCGGGTCCACGCCGACGGTCGGCTCGTCGAGGATCAGCAGGCGAGGCTCGTGCAGCAGGCCAAGCCCCATGTTGAGCCGTCGCTGCATCCCGCCCGAGTACTCTTTCACCAGGTCGTCCGCCCGCTCGGTGAGGCCGATGAGGTCGAGGACCGTGTCGATGCGCGCCTTGGCGGCACGCCCGCGTATGTTGTACAGGCGTGCGAAGAAGCGCAGGTTCTCGCGCGCGGTCATGTCCAGATAGATCGCAAGCTCCTGTGGCACGTAGCCAAGCTCCGCCTTGGCGGCGACGCTGGCGGTGGTCATCGGCTTCCCGGCGACCTCGACCGTGCCTCCGTCGGAGGCGAGCAGCCCGCAGATCATCGAGATGGTCGTGGTCTTGCCTGCTCCGTTGGGACCGAGCAGGCCATAGCTTTCGCCGGGGGCAATCTCGAGGCTGACACCGTCGACGGCGAGGATCTCATCAAAGCGCTTGCGCAGGCCGGCGCAACGCAGGACAGGCGCCGGCTGGGCGAGGATCTCGGCGTCGCCGGGTCCCTGATCGAGCATCGTTGTAGACAAGGCTTCTCAGCATCGCATACGCGGAACGCCGCCGCAAAGCAGTGTCCAAAAACCTTATTCAGCGTTGAAGATACGAGATGGCGATCAGTGCTCGTGCGCGGTCGGAGGAGCGCCCGCTCTCGGCCGGGTAGTAAGATCGGGCGGCGACTGTGAGCTGCGCGAGACGACCTCACCGCGGACGGGCAAGAGCGCCCGCTCGAGCATGGGCCTGAAGGTGGGGCCAAGCCTGCTGGCGATCAGCGACCTGCACGTAACCTACCCCGAGAATCGTCGCGTCGTGGAGGAGCTGCGCGGGCACTCGCGTGATGACTGGTTGATCGTGTGCGGCGACGTCAGCGAGCTGAGCGCCGATCTGGAGTGGGCGTTGGGTGTGCTGCGCGAGCGCTTCGCCAAGCTCATATGGGTGCCCGGCAACCACGACCTGTGGAGCACGCCGGCCGACCCTTTGCGGCTGCGGGGGGAGGCGCGCTACCGGCACCTGGTGGCGCTCTGCCGCCGTCTGGATGTGCTCACCCCCGAGGACACCTACCCCGTCTGGGAGGGGCCGGGCGGGCCCGCCACGGTGGCGCCCCTCTTCCTGCTCTACGACTACTCCTTCGGCAGCAACGTGGCACCCACCAAGGCGCAGGCGCTGGCGCGCGCCCATGCCGCCGGAGTGGTGTGCAGCGACGAGCTGGTGCTGCACCCCGACCCCTATCCCAGCCGGGAGGCGTGGTGCGGTGCGCGGGTCCACGAGAGCGAAGCGCGGCTCACTGCGTGCGCGCCCGGGCTGCCGACGGTGCTCGTCAACCACTTCCCCCTCACCCGTCACCCCACACGGATGCTGCGCCACCCGGAGTTTGCTCAGTGGTGCGGCACGGTGCGCACGGCCGACTGGCACGTGCGCTTCGGGGCGAAGGCGGTTGTGTACGGTCACCTGCACATCCCCCGCGTCACGTGGTGCGACGGGGTGCGGTTCACGGAGGTCTCCCTGGGCTATCCCCGGGAGTGGCGCCGCTGGGGCGGCGCCCAACGCGCGGCGCCGCGCCGTGTGCTGGGCGAGGAGGACACCCCGTGATCGAGGAGATCCTGCCCCCCGAGGTTGTCGCGGAGGAGACCCGTGAGGAGTTGTTGGACGTCGAGCTGTTTCCCGAGGAGCTCGCTGCATTGGGGCGGGCGGTGGAGAAGCGCCGCCACGAGTTCATCACCGCGCGGGCCTGCGCGCGGCGGGCGCTCGCGCGGCTCGACGTGGCACCCTGCGCGATCGCCAACGGCGAACGGGGGCAGCCGCTGTGGCCGCGGGGTGTGGTGGGCAGCATCACCCACTGTGCGGGCTACCGCGCTTGCGCGGTGGCGCACGAGGCTCAGGTGGTGGGGGTGGGCATCGACGCCGAGCCGCATGCGCCTCTGCCCGAGGGTGTGCTGGGCCAGATAGCCCGCGGCGAGGAGCGCCCCCTGCTCGCCCGGCTGGCTCGCGCCGAACCGGCGGTCCACTGGGATCGGCTGTTGTTCTGCGCGAAGGAGGCTGTCTACAAGGTGTGGTTTCCGCTCGCCGCGTGCTGGTTGGGCTTCGAGGATGCAACGCTCACGCTCGACTCCTCCGGGCGCGCCTTCCAGGCGCGGCTGCTGAAGCCATGGCCGCGGACGAGCGCAGGTCTTGCGAGGACGCGCGAGGGCGGTTCTCCGGAGACGGGTCTGGCGGGGGTGGACATCGGGGAGGTCGAGATGCCGGGAGCGGCTCTGCGGGGAGCGGCGCATCGGGGAGCGGCTCTGCGGGGAGCGGCTCTTCCGGAGATATTGGAGGGGCGGTGGCTGGTGCGCGAGGGGTTCGTGCTGACCGCGATCGCGCTCCCGCGGGCGGGATGAGGAGCGGCGCGATGTCGCTCGCCCAAGCCGGGTGCATCTGCGTCAACGGGCGCCTGCGCGAGCCCGCGCGGGCCACCGTCTCGGCGCTGGACGCCGGCTTCCTGCTTGGCGACGGGCTGTTCGAGTCGTTGCGGGCCACCGACGGCGTGCCCTACCTGCTGGAGCGTCACCTGCGGCGGCTGTACGCCGCGGCGGCGGTGGTGGAGTTCAGTGGTATGCCCTCCCCGGAGACGATCGCCGAGCAGGTGCTGCGGACGTTGCGGCGGGCGGCGCTGCCCGACGCGTACGTGCGTGTGACCGTCACCCGCGGTGCGGGCGGAGTGGGTCTCGCGCCCCCCGGTGGCGTGCCCACGGTGGTGGTCGCCGCCCTGCCCGCCCAACCCCTCGCTCCCGCCGGCAGCGGCATCGCGGCCGCTCTGCTGCGGGAACGTCGCGGGCGGCGGGCGGCGGCCAAGAGTACGAGCTGGCAGCCGGCCGTCGTGGCCAGGCGCCACGTCGAAGGTTGCGGGGCCGACGAGGGACTGTACGTGTCGGCGGGTGGCAACGTGCTGGAGGGCGTGGCCTCCAACGTGTTTGCCGTGATCGACGACGGCCGGCTGTTCACGCCCCCCGTCCGCCACTGCCTGCCGGGCATAACGCGGGGCCGGCTGCTCGAGCTGGCGCGCGCGCACGGCCTGGAGGTGCGCGAGGTGCCGCTGCCGCTGGACGCGCTGATGCGGGCGCGAGAGGTGTTCGTCACCAACGCCGTGCAGGGTCTACGCGCAGTCGCGACTGTCGCCGGCGCCGCGATTGGCCGGCGGGGCGTGGGTGGCGTGGGGGGCGTGTTCGAGAACCTGCATCACCTCTACGCGCTGGACCGCGTGCGAGCGCGGGGAGTCCCGGGAGTACCGGGGGGGACGGGCGATTGATCGCCACGGCTGCTCGCTTGGCTGAGCCCGCTGCGTGTCGGTGCACGCTCTGGGAAGAGCTGCCCGCTCGCATCGACTGCCGCTGGGTCGCCAGAGGCCTGGAGGCGGAGGCCTTCCTCTTTCTGCTGGACAGCGCCGGCGAGCCGCGCGAGCTGGGGCGCCACTCGATCCTCGCCTGGTGCCCGCGCTGGGAGTTCCTCGCCAAGGACGGCCTCGCCCGCGCCGGGCCGCCGGGCGCCGCCGAGCCGCTAGCGGGGCCGGTGCTGGTGGAGCTGGAGCGCACGTTTGCGGCGCTCTCCGCGGCTGCCGTCGAGGTGAGCGGCCCGGGCGAGGCGCCGCCGGTGTTCAAGGGCGGCGCGGTCGGCTTCTTCGCCTACGAGTTGCTGCACGAGATCGAGGATGTCGCGCGCAGCGCGGCACCGGACCTCGGCGTCGCCGACTGTCACCTGCTGTTCTGCGATCTCGCGGTGGTGACCGACGAGCTCGCCGGCCGCAGCTGGATCGTCGGCAACGGCTGGGGGGACACCGAGGCGGAGTGCCGCGCGGAGTGCCGCGCGCTGCTCGACGCCGGGCGGGCGGCCTGCGTTGGCGCGGAGGCGCCGGGGCGGCATGCGTCCCTCGCCAGCAACATGGCCGCCCGGCGCCGGCTGCGCTGGAGCGACCTCGAGCGCTACGGCGTCAGGGCCCTCACCGCACCCGAGCGTTACCTCGAACTGGTGGAGAGCGCGCGCGAGCGCATCTTCGCCGGCGAGGTGTTCGAGCTATGCCTCGCGCAGCGCTTCGACGCCGAGTGGGAGGGGGCGGGGATCGACCTGTACGAGGCGATGCGCACGGTCAGCCCCGCGCCGATGGCCGCCTACTTGCGCTATCCGGAGCTGGAGCTGCTGTCGTGCTCGCCCGAGCGCTTTCTGCGGGTCGACGCCGAGGGCTGGGTGGAGACGCGGCCGATCAAGGGCACCCGCCCGCGCGGGCGGGACGCGCAGGAGGATTGGATGCTGGCGGCCGATCTCGCGACGGCGCCCAAGGATGGCGCCGAGAACGTGATGATCGTCGACGTCGCACGTAACGACCTGGGCCGGGTGTGCGAGCTCGGCACGATCGGCGTGCCGAGGTTGCGGGCCGTCGAGCGCCACCCCTCGGTGTTTCAGCTGGTGTCCACCGTGCGGGGACGCCTGCGCGCGGACGCCACGCCGGTGCAACTGCTGAGGGCCGCCTTCCCGGGCGGCTCGATGACGGGTGCGCCGAAGGTGGCGGCGATGCGGCTGATCGCCGCGATGGAGGATTCGCGACGCGGGGTGTTCGCGGGCGCGATCGGCTACATCGACTACTCCGGCGAGCTCGACCTCAATATCGCGATCCGCACGATCGTCAAGCGCGGCGAGGCGCTCTCCTTTCACACCGGCGGGGCCGTCACCTGCGACTCGGCGCCGGCGGAGGAGTACCAGGAGACGCTCGACAAGGCGTCTGCGCTTGTGTGGGCGATCGCGGCCGCGCGAGCCGCGACTGAGATTGGCGCGGCACGCCTGTGAGCGATGCGGCCGCGCTTTGCCCGCGGCCTATTCGCCTCGCCAGCGCGGTGGGCGTTTCTCGACGAACGCGCTCATCCCCTCGCGCAGGTCGCGTGAGTCGAAGCAGGCGCGCCGCAGCTCGATCAACTCGACCTCCTCGTCCTCGGAGAGCCTGCCGCGCGCTCGCAGCAGGGCGGCGATCACGTGCTTGTTGCCCCGCTGCGAGAGCGGGGCGTTGCCCGCCAGTTCGTCCGCCAGCTCGAGCGCCGTGGACTCGAGCTCCACTGCCGCCGCCACGCGGTTGAGCAGGCCCCACCGCGAAGCGGTGTCGGCGTCGATGTAGCTGCCGAGTAGGAAAAGCTCGCGGGTGCGGGCGGCGCCGATCGCATCGATGAAGCGGCGCAGGCCGGTGTGCGAGTAGACGAGGCCGAGCTTGGCGGGAGGCATACCGAGTTTGATGGAATCCGAAGCCACCCGTAGATCGCACCCCAGCGCCAGCTCGAGGCCGCCGCCGATGGTGTGCCCGGGGAGCACGGCGAGCGTGGGGTAGGGATAGCTCTCCAACGCTTCGATCGCCTCGGTGAACGGGTGTGCGACCAGGCCTTCCGCGTCTTCCCGGAATCTCCGGTCGCCGATCTCCCCGATCTCGTATCCCGAGGAGAACATCCCGTGGGAGCCGGTCACGATTACGCAGCGCGCCCATCCCTCCGAGGCAAGCTCCGTGAGCGCCATGGCGATGGCATCCATGATCGACCGGTCCAAGGCGTTGCGCTTGGAGGGGTTGGTGATCGTCAGGCGCGCGACGTGGTCCGTCGGACGATCGATCAGCAGCTTACCGTCGGCGAGCTCCTGCGGGGGGGCGGTGGAGGGCATAGCGTCAAAGCGTAGTGGCTGTCTGGAAAAAGAGGGGCCCGGCTGACGGAGGAGGTCGATCCAGCCGCTCGGCTCACCGGCCTCTACTCCAGCACCACCAACGTGTCGCCCTCATTGACCGCCTGGCCCTCCTTGCAGAGGATCTCGACGACGGTGCCGGAATCCTCTGCCTCGACCGGCATCTCCATCTTCATCGACTCGAGGATCGCAACCGTGTCGCCCTCCTCGACCACGTCGCCCACCGAGCACTCGATTTTCCACACGGTGCCGGTGATGTGGGCCTCTACCTCAGCCATGTTGATCTTCTATGGGTGGGGTTGCCTCGGATTGCCGCTGGGCGCGCGCGTATGGCTCGAGTCCGTCCATCGCATGTTTGATCACTTCGTTGTGGTTCCAGCGAGTGAGCGGCCGCAGCACCGGCGCGAAGATCCGCAGCGGCAGGCGGTCGGCGTACACCCGCCAGTCGAAACGCACGTGCACCTTGTCATTGGCGGCGCTCAGCGTCCACAGGGCGCGTCCGCGCAGGTCGCCGTCCACCATCGCTTCGATCGTGTTTGGAGACTCGAGCCGCACGAGCGTCGAGACGATCGACATCGTGTAGGGGAGCGTGGCTTTGAATTTATGGCTCGCCGCGCACCCGACGGTGGGCGGTCCGTCGGCTTTGACCTCCACGTAGGTCGGCCGCCACCACATCGGATATGTGCGTGTGTCGGCCAGCGCATCGAACACCGCCTCCTGGGGGGCGTCCACGTCCCATTCGTCGAGAAACAGGTAATCGGCCGCCATCGACTCAGTCCCTGGGCGCGCGTGCGGCGAGCGGTGTCCGCAGGGGGTCGATGCACTCGTCGAACCGGATCGGCGCTCCCTCGCGCACAATCCAAGTATCCGTGGCTGGGGAGCCGGTCTTCTTACCTGCGACCCGCGACTTGCCGTCGATGCGGGCCAGGGCGACGACCCGCTTGTCGCCGCAAGATGTCCTCGATGTCATTGGGCCTCCTCAGGCACGACGGGTAGATGCTGCGGCAGTTCTTCACATGTGTGTGCCCGCAAGCAGCCGCTCGTGGCACGTCCGCGCGGGCAGTCTACAGGGTTCTGATCGCTCGGGCCAACCCCGGTTATCTCAAATGAACAAGGCCGCCTATTCTTCTTCACTGCTGAATTCGGTGATCACGCCGAGCCCACTAGAATTCCGTCGGCTGATTGAGGAAGGGAGCTGGTGAGAGGTGACGATGATTCAAGCCGAGGTGGAGGGCATCGAGCGGCTGCTCGGCGACGAGCTGCCTGCAAGCTATCTGGCCGCGCATCTCTCCCGAGAGGACGAGGAGATCTTCAAGGACACGCGCGACAAGGACGTGCGCAGGTCGATCAGGGTCGGGGAGGTCCCGATGCCTGAGCTGGCCCCCGACGAGGTGCTGGTCGCGGTGATGGCGAGCGCGATCAACTACAACACCGTGTGGTCGGCCACCTTCGAGCCGATCTCGACCTTCCGCTTCCTGGAACGCTTGGCGAGCACGGGGGGCTGGGATGCGCGCCACAACCTGCCCTATCACGTGATCGGCTCCGATGCGGCCGGCGTGGTCGTGCGAGTTGGCGTGGGGGTGCGGAGATGGTCGGTCGGCGACAGGGTGGCGGTCTCGCCGGGCTGGACCGACGATCAGGACCCCCTCTCCTTCCGCGACCCGTTGCTGAGCGACAATTCGCGGGCGTGGGGCTTTGAGACGAACTTTGGCGGTCTGGCGCACTTCGCGGTGGCGAAGGCCAACCAGATGATGCCCAAGCCGGCGCACCTGACGTGGGAGGAGGCGGCCTGCAATGCGCTCTGCGCGGGCACCGCCTACCGGATGCTCGTGAGCCAGAACGCGGTGCAGTTCAAGCAGGGAGACATAGTCCTCATCTGGGGCGCCACCGGGGGTCTGGGCAGCTACGCCGTGCAGTTCGTCCGCAACGGTGGCGGGATCGCGGTCGGGGTCGTGGGCTCCGAGCGCAAGGCGCGGCTGCTGGAGGAGCTCGGCTGCGACGTCGTGTTGCGGCGCGATCTCTTGGAGCTCGACGGCCTGTCGGACAGCCGGAAGGGCAAGCTGATCGGAGCGGAGATCCGGCGCGCGGTGGGGGAGGACCCGCACATCGTCTTCGACCACGTCGGGCGCGAGACGTTCGGGGTGTCGGTGTACGTGCTGCGGCCCGGCGGGAGCGTCGTCACCTGCGGATCGAGCACGGGCTACAAGCACGAATTCGACAACCGCTACCTCTGGATGAAAGTCAAGCGCATCATCGGCAGCCATGGAGCCGGCTGGCAAGAGCTGTGGGAGGCCAACCGGCTGATCGCGCAGGGTCGGATCGTGCCCACGCTCTCGAAGGTCTATCCGTTGGAGCAGGTGGGGGAGGCCGCGCGCGAAGTGCAGCTCAACCGCCACGTGGGCAAGGTTGGGGTGCTGTGCCTGGCCGAGCGCGAGGGCCTCGGCATCGAAGACCCCGAGCTGCGCGCCTCGATCGGCGAGGAGCGGCTCAGGCTGTTCCGCGAGCCGGCCTGAGCCGCGAGCACCGATCCCGGGGTTGCGTGGGAACGATTGCCCTCGGCGAGCTCGCACCGGAGCCATCCCCCACCGCGGGGTGGCACCGGCGCCATCGCCACCGGTAGGCTCGCGCGAGGATGATCCTCGCGATCGACCAGGGCACGACTGGCTCCACCTGCATCGTCTTCGACGAGCGCGTTGAGCCGGTCGGGCGGGCCTACCGCGAGTTCGAGCAGCACTTCCCCCAGCCGGGCTGGGTCGAGCACGACGCGGCGGAAATCTGGGAGGTGACGCGAGCGGTCGCCGGCGAGGCGCTCGCCGACGCGGGGGTGCGCGCGGGGGAGCTTGAGGCGGTGGGGATCACCAACCAGCGCGAGACGGTGTGCGTGTGGGACCCGGCCACGGGCGAGTCGCTGCACAGGGCGATCGTGTGGCAAGACCGGCGCACGGCCGAGCGCTGCGCGCAGCTGCGCGAGGTGGGGCACGAGGGGTTGATCCGCGCGCGCACCGGGCTGGTGCTCGACCCGTACTTCTCGGCGACCAAGATCGAGTGGCTGCTCGAGCACGTGGAGGGGCTGCGCGAGCGCGCGCGAGAGGGGCGGGCGCTGTTTGGAACGGTCGATTCGTGGCTGATCTTCAAGCTCACGGGGGAGCATCTCACCGACCCCTCGAACGCGTCGCGCACGATGCTCTACGACATCGCGGCCGGGCGGTGGGACCCTGAGCTGCTGGAGCTGTTCGGGGTGCCGCGGCGGGCGCTGCCCGAAGTGCGCCCGAGCGCCGGCTCGTTCGGTGTGACGCGCGCCGAGGCGCTGTTCGGCCGCGCGGCTGCGATCGCGGGCGTCGCCGGCGATCAGCAGGCCGCGCTCTTCGGCCAGGGGTGCGTCGATCCGGGGATGGGCAAGAACACCTACGGCACTGGCTCGTTCGTGCTGCTCAACGCCGGCCCGCGTGCGCCCGCGCCGGCGCCCGGGCTGCTGAGCACGGTGGCATGGGGAATCGGCGTCGGGCCCGGACCGTCCAGCGATGTCCCCCTCAGCGTGACGACCTCCCCGTCCTGCGATACCCCGCCCGGACTGCCGCTCACCCACTCCCTCACCTACGCGCTGGAGGCGTCGATCTTCGTCACCGGCGCGGCCGTCCAGTGGCTGCGCGACGGCCTTGGGATCATCGCTGACGCGGCCGACTCCGAGGCGCTCGCGGCATCGCTGCGGTCCAACGAGCAGGTCTACTTCGTGCCCGCGCTCACCGGGCTCGGCTCGCCGCACTGGGACCCGCACGCGCGGGGGACGATCGTTGGCCTCACGCGGGGCTCCACCAGGGCGCACCTCGCACGCGCGGCGCTGGAGGCAATCGCCTACCAAACCGTGGACGCAGTGCGCGCGATGGAGGCCGGCGCGAGCATCGAGCTGCGCGAGCTGCGGGCCGACGGTGGGGCGACCGTCAACCGCTGGCTGATGCAGTTCCAGGCTGACGTCCTTGGCGTGCCGGTGCTCGTGCCCGAGGTTGCGGAGACGACCGCGCTGGGCGCCGCTCTGCTGGCGGGCGTCGGCGCCGGACTGTGGACGCTCACCGACGTGCGCGATGGCTGGCGTGTGCGTGCCCGATATGAGCCGCGCATGGGTGAGGACGAGCGCGCCTACCTGCTCGCGGGGTGGCACGGTGCGCTGGGGCGCGCCCGGAGCGGAGGGTGAGGGTGGGCCGACGCTCCGGCGACCGCCGCGACAGAGACGGCGACCTACCGGCCACAGCGAGCTCGGTGCGTAACCTTGCCGGCTCTGCGAGGTAGAGCAGTCAGACTGGTGCTGTGAGTAGCCACGACCCGATCAGGCAGGGGAGTAGAAGCGAGCAGATGAGCGAGCTGGCGCCGATGCGCGAACAGGTGTATGCGGACCCGCGGCCGAAGGAGCACTTCGACCGTTTCCACGAGCGCGCGCGCACGCGCGAACCGGACTGGGCGTACGAGCTGACGCGCTTCATCACATCGCTTTACGCATATGCCGGCCTGCGCACGCGCGCGATCGCCACCGACAACGTGCCGGGCGCCGGCGCGGTGATCCTCGCGCCCAACCACTTCTCGTTCATGGATCACTTCCTGATGGGCTGCTACATCCGCCGCAAGGTGCGCTTCATGGCGAAGTCGCAGCTGTTCAAAGGGCCGATGCAGTTCATCTACACCCACGGCGGCGTGTTCCCGGTGCGCCGCGGGGCGCGCGACGAAGAGGTGTTCGTCACCGCCAACGCGATCCTCGCGCGCGGGGGGGCGATCACCATGTACTGCGAGGGAGGGCGCTCGCGCGACGGCCGCCTCGCGGAGCAGGCCAAGCGCGGGATCGGGCGCCTGGCGCTCGAATCGGGGGCGCCGGTGGTGCCGATCGCGATCCACGGCTCCTCGCGCATCCGCAACTGGAAGCGCCTGCGGCTGCCCTCGATCACCGTGCAGTACGGGCCGGCGCTGCGCTGGGAGCAGGTGCCCGATCCCACGCCCGCACAGCAGCAGGCCGTCGCCGACGAGGTGCTCGTGGAGATCAAGCAGCTTTACGCCGGCCTCGAGCAGCACGGGCGCCGGGGCGCGCTGCGGCGCGTGCGCGAACAGCGCCGCGCAGCCAAGGCGTCTGGGGCGTCCCGTACTGTTGGCCAGGTCAGCTGAGGCTGGGTCCACCGACCCTCGCGCTCGGTGGGATCGGGTTTGGGTCACGAGCTTGGCGCCAGGCAGGCCGCGCCGCGGGAGCACGATGAGGAGGAGCACATGAATACCGGCATCGACGTGGGCGCGATCATTCGCCGCACGTTCCAGATCTATGTCGACCAGGCGCCGGTGCTGATGCCGGCGGCCGCCGTCGTGTTTGTCATCAGCTCGGTGTTCGGTGTGCTGCTGATCGCGGCCTCCCCGGGGTTGGCGTTCATCGCGCTGATCGTCAGTCTTGTGGCGACCACCCTGTTCACGGGGATGGTGGTCGAGCTGGTCTCAGATGTGCAGGATGGCCGGAGGGACGCCAGTGCCGGCCAGCTGCTACGCGCGGTCACGCCGGTGCTCGGCAAACTGATCCTGGTGGGGATCGTCGCCGGCATTGGCATCGCGATCGGCTTCGTCCTGATCATCGTCCCCGGCCTGATCCTCGCCACGATCTGGTCGGTGGCGGCCCCCGTGGTGGTGCTCGAGCGTCCCGCCGGCCTGCGTGCGCTGGGACGCAGCCGCGAGCTGGTGCGCGGCAACGCGTGGAACGTGTTCGCGGTGATCCTGCTGCTCGTGATCCTCGTCGGTCTCGTCGCCGCTTTGATCGACGCCGGCGGCGACGCCGCCGGCACCGCCGTGGGCCTTGTGGTGCGCGTGATCGTCGGCATCCTCACCGCCCCGATCTCCGCGCTCGCCGCGGCGGTGCTCTACTTCGACCTGCTCAAAGCGCACGCGAGCGCGACGACGCCCGAGGAGCCGCAGCTCCCCGGATTCCAGACGGGCGGGTTCCCGCCCGCGGCCGAGTAAGCATCGCCGTCGGCACGTACTTGGCGGTCGCAGTTAGGACAGCCCCGGTGGCCGCCAGGGGCGCTGCTTAACCGGAGGGGGCCCGGTTACCCGGGCCCCCTCAGAGGTAGCTGAACGAAGCGATCAGCGCCCTAGCCACGCCATGTGTAGCGCGTAGTCTCGCGTAGTCTCTCAGCTGGTCATCCCCACGAACTGCCCGCCGGTGACGTTGAGGACCTGGCCGTGGACGTAATTGGACCACGGGGAGCAGAGGAAGAAGATGCCTCCCGCCGCCTCCTCCGGGGTGCCGGGGCGCCCGAGCGGGATCAGCATCGAGGCCATCTGGCGCATCTGCTCGGGGATCCCGAGCTGCACTTTCTCGCCGCCGATCTCCATCGTGTTGTCCTCGACCTTGGCGGCCGTCAGGCGAGTGTCGATGAAGCCGAACGCAACCGCGTTGACGTTGACCTTGAACTGGCCCCACTCCTTCGCAAGCGTCTTCGTGAGGCCGGTGACGCCAGCCTTAGCCGAGGAGTAGTTGGCCTGCCCGGCGTTGCCCATCGTGCCGGAGATCGAGGAGATGTTGACGATCTTGCGGAACACCTCTTTGCCTTCCTCGCGCTCCTTCTTGGCCGGCTCGCGCAGGTGCGGCGCGGCGGCGCGGATCACACGGAAGGGCACCACGAGATGGATGTCGAGCATCGCCTGGAACTGCTCGTCGGACATCTTGTGGATTGGTGCGTCGATCGTGTAGCCGGCGTTGTTGACGATGATGTCGATCTTGCCGAACGCGTCGATCGCGCTCTGCACGAGCTGGTCGGGCGCGCCCGGCTTGGTGAGGTCGCCGGCGTGCACCGCCGTCTCGCCCGCGATCTCCTCAGCGGCCTGCTTTGCGACGTCGCCGTCGAGATCGTTGATCAGCACGCGCGCGCCGTTTGCGGCGAGCAGCTCTGCGGTGGCGCGCCCGATGCCGCGCGCGGACCCTGTGACGATGGCGGCTTTGCCGTCGAGAACTCCCATGGTGTGTGCTGCTCCCTTCGCCGTTGTTGTTGCGGGTGCCGGAGGTTATCCGTCCGGAGCCCGCGGCGACGTGGCGCGAGGAGCGCCCGGCGGGGATGATCACGCCGAAGTCCTGGGTGTAGAGCGCCCCGGGCTGCCCTTCGGCGAGCGAGGCGGGGGGCCGCGGCTCGACCCCGACCCCGGTTTCACGGTAGGCGCCGTCGAGGATGTTGGCGCGGTGCCCGGGGGAGGCCATCCAAGCGCCCACGATCGACTGCGGCGTAGCCAGCCACATCGTGCCCCAGGCGATGTTCTCGCCCACCGCATACCCGTCCTGCGAGTTGGGGAGGTAGCCGCTCGTGCGCATCCGGTCAAGCGGCGTTTCGCCGTTGGGCGCGATGTGCGAGAAGTAGTCCTCGTTGGCCATGTCGCGGCTGTGAGCCTGCGCGGTGTGGGCGAGCTTCGCATTGGCCACCAGCGCGCCCTCGCCATGGCGTTCGCGTTCCTGATTGATCAGACACAGCACCGCGGCGCGCGCCTGTTCGATGTTGCCGGAGGTGGGCGTCAGGTTGGCGCCCGCGCAGGAGGCCGCAGCGGCGGAAGCCGGCAGCATCGCCACAGCAGCGACCGCGCACAGGCAGGCCGCGCGGGCAGGCAGCGACGTGATGGGCAGGCGTGCCACGTCCGTGGCATCGGCCGATGGGCGCCCGCGCCTGAGCGGTGGGCGGAGGTGTGGACACCTCTACTACTTACAGCGCCAGCACGCGCCCGAGGATCTCGCGCAAGTCTCAACGGGAGGGGGGCGAGCCCCCCTCCCGACCTCCCCCTTGCGGACCGCCAGCTCAGAGGGCCAACACGCGTCCCAAGATCTCGCGCATGATCTCGTCGCTGCCGCCGCCGATCGGTCCGAGCCGGGCGTCGCGGGCGGCGCGCTCGACCCACTGCTCGCGCATGTACCCCGCGCCGCCGTGGATCTGCAGGCAGGCATCCATCAGCTCGTAGGAGGCGCGCTGGGTGAGCAGCTTCGCCATCGTCACCTCGCGCAGCGGCTCCTCGCCGGCCATGAAGCGGCGCAGCGCGTCGTAGGTGACGCAGCGGCAGGTGTACACCGAGGTGGCCAGCTCGGCGAGCTTGTGGCGGGTCACCTGGTGCCCCGCCAGCGGTCGCCCGAAGACGGTGCGCTCGCGTGCGAACTGGGCCGTGCGCTCCCACGCGAGGCCCATCGCGGCGGCGGCGCCGAGCGCCATCGCCAGGCGCTCCCACTGGAAGTTGGCCATGATCAACTTGAAGCCCTCGTGCTCGGGGCCGAGCAGGTTCTCCTCGGGAACGAACACGTCCTCGAAGGCGATCGTCGCCGTGTCGGAGGCGGCCCAGCCGAGCTTCTTCAGCTTCGAGGAGTGCACGCCCTCGCCGCGCTCGACGATCAGGAACGAGATCCCGTGGTGGCCGCCCTCCGCGGTGGTCTTCACGGCGGTGACGAGGAAGTGCGCGCGCACGCCGTTGGTGATGTAGGTCTTCTCGCCGTTGACCACCCACCCGCCGTCCACCGGGGTGGCGAGCGTGCGCAGCGCGGCCACGTCCGACCCGGCGCCAGGCTCGGTGATCGCGAGCGCCCCAATCTTCTCCCCGCGAATCGCGGGCACGAGGTAGCGCTGCTTCTGCTCCTCGGTGCCGAACTTCCAGATCGGAGGCGTGGCGATGTTGACGTGCGCCCCGATCCCCGCGGCGGTGCCGCCCGAGCCGGTGCGCGTGAGCTCCTCGATCAGGATCGCGTCATGCAGGTAGTCGCCTCCTTGTCCGCCGTACTCCTCCGGGTACTTGAGGCCGAGGAAGCCGTGCGCGGCGAGCTTCGGAAAGACCTCGTCGGGGAACCATTCATCGCGCTCCCACTCCTGCGCATGGGGCGCCAGCTCGCGCTCGACGAAGCGACGGATCGACTCGCGCAGCTCCTCGTGCTCGTCGGTGAAGGGGGGATCGGGCCGGCTCACAGCCCGTACGAGCGCCCGATCACCTCGAGCATGATCTCATCCGTGCCCGCGCCGATGCGGTTGAGGCGCAGATCGCGCCACGCGCGCTCGATCCCGTACTCGCGCATGTAGCCGGCGCCGCCGTGGATCTGCAGGCACTCGTCTGCGACCTCGCAGGCGATCCGCGAGGCGTACAGCTTCGCCATCGAGATCTCGCGCACGGGGTAGTCGCCGTTCTGCTGGCGCCACGCGGTCATGTACACCATCTGACGGGCCGTCTCGATCTTGGTGGCCATCTCCGCGAACTTGTGGCGGATCACCTGGAAGTTGCCGATCGCCCGGCCGAAGGCGGTGCGCTCTTTGGCGTACTCCAGCGTCCGCTCGAAGCAGCGCTGCGCGCCCGCCACGCTGCCGGCGGCGCCGATCAGGCGCTCGCCCTGGAGCTCCCACATGATGTGGTAGAAGCCGCGTCCGACCTGGCCGAGCACGGCAGACTCGGGCACGCGCACGTCCTGGAAGGCGAGCAGCGCTGTGTCGGAGGCGTGCATCCCCATCTTCTCGAGCTTCTTCTCGCGGATCACCCCCGGCGAGTCCATCGGCACGAGGAACAGCGTGAAGCCGTCATACCCGGCGTCGGCGTCGGTCTTCGTCACCAGCACGATCACGTGCGCGCGGTGGCCGTTGGTGATGTAGGTCTTCGAGCCGTTGATGACGTATTCGTCGCCGTCTTTGACGGCGCGTGTCTTGATCCCTTTCACGTCGCTGCCGGCGTCGGGCTCGGTGATCCCCAGGCACAGGATCTTCTGCCCCTTGATCGCCGGTTCGGCCCATTCGCGCTTCTGCTCGTCGGTGCCGAACGCGAGGATCGGGGGCATCGCCATGTCGGTCTGCACCGCCACGCCCATCGCCAGGCCGCCGGAGTTGGCGTAGCCGATCGCCTCGGCCAGCACCAGTGCGCTGTAGTAGTCCCCGCCCTGCCCGCCCCACTCCTCGGGCTTGTCGAGGCCGAGGAAGCCCAGCTCGCCCATGCGCGCGAACACGGAATCCGGGAATGTCGTCTCCTCCCATTCCTCGGCATGCGGCGCCAGCTCTTTGATCGCGAAGTTGCGGATCGACTCGCGCAGCTGTTCGTGCTCGTCGGTGAACAGGAAGTGTTTGCGCTTGGCTGCGAAGTCCGGCTTCTGTACGGGCTCGGCGGTGGCGGCCATCGGTGGGGCTCCTTGTCTCGTGCGGTCGCGTCGGGGCGCCGCGGGCTTGGGTTCGGTCGGCGTGCGATCGCTTGTGCCCGCAGAAACTAGCGCTTCAGCCAGGAAAAGGAAAGCGGGCGGCGAGGGGCGCGAGCGTTCCGTCCCAAGGCGCGAGTAGCGTGCAGACAATGAGATTCATACGCGACCCCGGCGTCGGCGCGTGGGCGGTAGAATCGGGCCAATGCCGACGGTCATTCTCGATCCGCTCCCGGTGGAGATCGATGAGCTGCTGTATCGCCGCAAACAGCTCGGCCTCGATCGCGCCGATGAGATGTGGGAGGGGGTGCTGCACGTGAACCCCACGCCGCACGGTCGTCACGGTCGCGTACTGCAGCAGCTCGCCGAGATCTTCGGATCTCTGGCGCAGGCCGCAGGCCTCACCCCGATTGCGGACTTCAATCTTGGGACCAAAGGCAACTACCGGGTGCCCGACGGCGGCATCCTTCACCCTGCGCCCGATCAGCTGTACTACCCCACCGCAGCGCTCGTCGTGGAGATCGTCTCTCCCTACGACGAGACGTGGGCCAAGCTCCCCTTCTACGCCGCCCACGACGTCGAGGAGGTCCTGATCGTAGATCCCAAGAAGCACGAGGTGCAATGGCTCGCGCTGCGTGGGGATCTCTACGAGCCGATCGAGCGCAGCGGTCTGATCGAGCTCGGGCCGAAGGAGCTGGCCGAGCGGATCGCCTGGTCGTAGGCTCGGCGATTCCTCCCGAGCCCAGCATGCCGCGTTCACACAGTTGATATAGGCTGGCTCGCTCACCAATCGGGAGGCCTTGAGATGCGGGGAACGTGCGTGCTGTTCGGAATCGTGCTGGTGCTGGCGCTGGCTGGGACGCCTGGGGTGGCATCGGCTGTCGAGCTTGCCCCCGCACCTGCGTCGGCACCCGCAGTTGCTCAAGCACCTGCACCTGCTCCGGCACCCGCTCCGGCGCATGCACCGCTGCCTGCATCGCTGCTGGCGCTCGAGCAGAAGATGGAAGAACTGCAAGTGACCAGCATGCGCTTCTCTGCCGAGACCTCTTTTGCTGTGTCGCGCGGCAACCGCGGGCTCTCGAAGCTCCTGAAGCTGCTCCTGCCCTCGGGGGTCTCCGGGGAAGAGACCTTCTCGCCGGCGGCGGGAAACGTCACCTTCACCCTGTTCGGGCACCCCTTCAAGCTGCGCGAAGTGGGCAACACCACCTACCTCTATTTTCGCGCGCTCGCCCGCCACGACCACGGCCGACCGTGGATCAAGTTCGGCCCTGGCGGCTTCCTCGAACTTGTCAAGGTCGACGGGAAGCGCATCAAGCCGCAGAAGACTTCCGAATCGAAGATCGGTCAGTCGGCGTTCACCGAACCGCCGTTCACGGGTCTGCGCAAAGCGTTGGCGGGAGCAGAGGAAGTGCGCGAAACCGGGACCTCCACGCTCTACGGGCAGCCGGTCACGAGCTTCCTCGCGATCCTCGAACCCGAACAGTTACAGCACGAAAAAGACCTCGCGTCCACCGCACGGCGGCTGCCCTCGCCGCAGCCGCCGATGGTCACGCTCGAAACGTCGTTGGCGCAGAACGGCTTGCCGGTGCGCACCGTGCTCACCGTGCACAGCAAAGGGTTGACGATCACCACCACCGTCAACATCCCCGCGATCGACTTCCCGCTCGCGATCGAAGCGCCGCCGGCCTCGCAGACGATCAGCATCAGGCGGCTGCGGAAGCTCGAGCGGCGCGCTCGCCGTCACCACCACTCGAAACGAAAGAAGTAAGCGCGAGCCGGGTTGGCGCCTGGCCAACCAGCCAGCCCGGGGTGCGGTTGCCGTGCCGGCCGGGTACGATGCCCAGCGTGTCTGAGCCCCCCGCCGCCCCTGAGTCCACGTCTGCGCCCGATACCGCCGCCCAGCAGTCCCCGCCCGATACTGCCGCTCCGCAGCCCCCGCCTGCGCCCGATACCCGGTTGGGACCCGTGCTCTACGAGGTCGTCGACGGCGTGGCCACGATCACGCTGAACGAGCCCGCTACGCGCAATGCGCTCTCCGCAGAGCTGTTGCGCGGGCTGATCGCGGCGCTCGAGCGCGCGCGCGATGAGCAGGAGGTGCGCTGCGTGGTGCTGGCGTCCTCGCACGAGAAAGTGTTCTCCTCCGGCGCCAACCTCGGCGGGTTCGCCGGCGATCTGCCGCTGGTGTACAAGCACTTCGGCAGCGAGCAGTTCGTCGGGTTGTTCAAGCTGATCGGCGCGCTCCCCAAGCCCACGATCTGCGCGGCGCGCGGGCACGTGCTCGCCGGGGCGCTCGGGATCGCGCTGGCGTGCGATCTGATCGTGGCGTCCGAGGCCGCGACGTTCGGCACGCCGGAGATCAACGTGGGGGCGTTCCCGTTCATGATCATGGCGCTGATCTACCGCAACGTGCCGCGCAAGCGCGCCAACGAGCTGCTGCTGCTCGGCGAGCGCTGGTCGGCGCAGGAGGCGCTGGCGGCGGGGATCGTCAACAAGGTCGTGCCGGCGGAGGAGTTCGACGCCGCCGTTGCCGAGTGGGCTGGGAAGCTCGCCGCCAAGTCGCCTGTGATCATGCGCCTCGGCAAGGAGGCGATGCGCCGCCAGCTCGACATGCCGCTGGACGATGCGCTCGACTACCTGCGTGCGCAGCTGTCGCTCGCGCTCTCCACGGAGGACATCGTGGAGGGCGTCACCGCGTTCTTCGAGAAGCGCGACCCCGTGTGGAAAGGTAGGTGAGACCACCGATGAACGACCACGAGATATCGCCCAGCACCGATAGCGCCCCAGCGGCCGCCGCCGTCTCGGACGCGCCGTTCCGCGGTGCGCGACCCAACCCCTCCCCATCCCCTCCTTCCTCCCCCTCGGCGGGCGACGCGCCCACCTCCCTGCTGCGCCCGCTGGTAGAGGATCTCGAAGCCCGTCGCGCGCAGGCGATGCTGGGCGGCGGCGAGGAGAAGATCGCCAAGCAGCACGAGCGCGAAAAGCTCACCGCGCGCGAGCGGATCGCGCTGCTGATCGACCCCGGCACGTTCGTCGAGCTCGGCGTCCACGGCCGCCCGCACTCCGCACAGCGCGCGATGGACGGCGTCGAGGCGCCAGCCGACGGCGTCGTCACCGGCTACGGCAAGATCGACGGCCGTCTTGCCGCGGTGTGCGCGTACGACTTCACCGTGATGGCCGGCTCGATGGGGATGACGGGCGAGATCAAGGTGACGCGCCTGCGCGAGCTGGCGCTCACCAAGCGCATCCCGTTCGTGTGGCTGCTGGACTCCGCCGGTGCGCGTGTGCAGGAGGCCGCCGGTGCGATGTTCGCCGGGTCCGGGTACCTGTTCCGCGAGGAGGTCGTGGCGAGCGGGGTGATCCCGCAGGTCGCCGCGCTGATGGGGCCGTGCGCCGCCGGCACCGCTTACATCCCCGGGCTCGCCGACTTCGTCCCGATGGTGCGGGGCCGCGGCTCGATGGCGCTCGCCGGTCCCCACCTGGTGCGCGCCGCGGTGGGGGAGGACGTCACCCAGGAGGAACTGGGTGGCTCGCGTGTGCACTGCCGCAAGTCGGGAGTGGGCGACATGGAAGTGGCCGACGACGAGGAGTGCATCGCGCGGATCAAGGAGTACCTCTCCTACTTTCCCTCGCACTGCGAAGAGGCCCCGCCGGTGCGGCCGGTCTCCGACCCGATCGAGCGCGCCGAGGAGGCGCTGCTGGACGTGTTGCCGGAGTCCAACCGCAAGCCGTATGACATGTACGACGTGATCCGGCCGATCGTCGATGACGGTGACTACCTCGACATCAAGCGTCAGTGGGCGCGGACGATCATCACCTGCTTCGCCCGCTTCGGCGGGCGACCCGTGGGGATCGTCGCCAACCAGCCGCGCCAGCTGGGGGGGATCCTCGACAACGACTCCGCCGACAAGGCCGCGCGCTTCGTCAACCTCTGCAATGCGTTCGGCGTCCCGCTCCTGTTCATCCAGGACGTGCCCGGCTTCATGGTCGGCACCAAAGTCGAGGCCGAAGGGATCATCCGCCACGGCGCCAAGATGCTGTACGCCGTCGCCAATGCCACGGTGCCGAAGATCACGGTCATCACCCGCAAGGCGTACGGCGCCGGCTACTACGTGATGAACGGCCGCGCCTACGAACCCGACCTGATCGTCGCGTGGCCCTCCGCCGAGATCTCGGTGATGGGCGCCGAGGGCGTCGTCGAGATCGCCTTCCGCAAAGTCGTCGAGGAAGCCGAGGATCCGGCGGCCAAGCGCGCCGAGCTGATCGAGGGCTTCCGCAAGCAGTTCGACGTGTACATCGCCGCCGGCAACGACCTTGTCGACGACGTGATCGACCCGCGGGAGACGCGTGCTGTGATCTGCCGGGCGCTGGAGATGTCCGCGGGCAAGCGGGTCGAGCGGCCGTGGAAGCGCCATGGGGTCGTTCCGGTATGAGAAAGGATCGGCCATGAGCGTCGAGGACCCCGTGGTCATCACCTGCGCGATCTCGGGCGTGCTGGCCAACCGCGAGCAGTGCCCGGCGATCCCCTACACCCCCGCGGAGTACGCCGCCGAGGCGCGGCGGATCGTCGACGAGGGTGGCACGATGATCCACATGCACGCGCGTACCACCGAGGGTGGGCCGAGCTTCGAGGTGGAGGACTACAAAGCGATCTCCGACGCCATCCGCGCGGAGGTCGGGGACGCGGTGATCGTCAACTTCTCCACCGGCGCCATGGGGGTGAGCGTGGAGAAGCGCGTGGCCTACCTGCGCGAGTGCCGCCCCGAGGTGGCGGCGCTGAACATGGGCTCGATGAACTACGCCAAGTACTCACGCACGCGCAAAGACTTCGTCTTCAACATGGTGTTCGCCAACCCCTTCGGCGAGATCGTCGAGCTGCTGGGGGCGATGCGCGAGCTGGGCATCAAGCCGGAGCACGAGTGCTTCGACTTCGGGCACGTCGGCAGCCTCGAGCCGCTGCTCGACATGGACGTGTTGGAGGCACCGCTGCACGTTGACTGCATCATGGGCGTGGTCGGCGGGGTGCCCCCGGGCGCTCGCAACCTCGCGGCGATGGTCGCCAACATCCCCGGGGTGGACGCCCCCGGTGCTCCCGGGCTTGGTGCCTCCGGAGAGGCCGGCGGCGCGAAGTCGCACTGGGCGGTGATCGGGATCGGCCGCCAGCAGTGGGAGCTCCTCGCCGCGGCGCTCACGCTCGGCGGCTCAATTCGCGTGGGCCTCGAGGACAACCTCTACCTCCCCAGCGGCGAGATGGCGCGCTCCAACGGCGAGCTGATCGCCAAGGCGCGGCAGATGACCGAAGACGTCGGCCGCCGTCCCGCGACCGTGCAGGAGGCTCGCGGCCTCTTGAACATCCCGCAGCGCGATGGCTGAGCTGCCGCTGGCGGGCATCCGCGTGCTCGACCTCTCCCGCCTACTGCCGGGCGGCTTCTGCTCGCTGCTGCTCGCCGACTTCGGGGCCGAGGTGTTGAAGGTGGAGGACACCGGCATGGGCGACTACATCCGCTGGTCCCCGCCTTACGTGGAGGGCGCCGAGCAGAGCGCGAAGTCGGCGCTGTTCCTCGCGCTCAACCGCAACAAGCGCTCGATCCGTCTCGACCTCAAGCGCGATGAGGGGCGCGATGCGCTGCTGCGCCTGGTGGCGGAGCACGACGTGGTCCTCGAGTCCTTCCGCCCCGGCGTGCTCGACCGGCTTGGTGTGGGCTACGAGCGAATGCGCGAGGTCAACCCCGGGATCGTGTACTGCGCGATCTCAGGGTACGGCCGGACTGGCCCCCGGCGCGAGGCGTCCGGGCACGACATGAACTACCTCGGTCTTGTCGGCCTGCTCGGGCTCACCGGCGAGCGTCGTGGCCCGCCCGTGCAGGCCGCCGGGCAGATCGCCGACCTCGGCGGCGGCGCGTTGATGGCCGCGTTCGGGATCCTCGCGGCGCTGCGCGAGAGGGATGGGGCGCCCGCCCGCCCGGCGCCCGCCCGCCCGGCGCCCGCCCAGCGAGCTCCCGGTGCCGTTGCGAGCGCCGGTGGCGAGCCCGCCGCGCCGGCGCGCACAGGCTCCGGCGAAGGCCAGGTGGTGGACGTCTCGATGGCCGACGGCGCGCTCTCGTGGCTGGCGATGGTGGCCGCTGCCTACTTCGCCGACGGCAACACGCCCCACCGCGGCGAGCTGCTACTGGCGGGCTCGGTGATCTGCTACCGCCCCTACGAGTGCGCCGACGGCTGGGTGACGCTCGGCGCGCTGGAGCCGAAGTTCTGGCAGGCGTGGTGCCGGGGGGTTGAGCGCGAGGAGCTGATCGAGCGCCAGTTCGAAGCGCCGGGCTCCGACGCCCATGCGCAGGTGGTGGCCATCTTCAAAACGCGCACCCGCGCCCAGTGGGAGCAGTTTGCGCGCGAGCACGACTGCTGCTTGGAGCCGGTGCTGGAGCTCGATGAGGCGCTCGACTCCGAGCTGGTGCGCGCCCGCAAGATGGTCGTCAACCTTCAGCAGCCCGGCGTCGAGGGAGGTGTTCGCCAGCTCGGCGTGCCCGTCAAGCTGGAACGCACTCCCGGCACTCACGACCGCCTACCGGGCCCCGCGCTGGGCGAGCACACCGAGGAAGTCCTCGCCGCCCTCGGCTACTCCGCCGAGGAGATCGCCGCCCTGCTGGAGTCAGGCGCGGTCGGAGGCCCTGCCCACCCCGCCGCTACGGCGGGGCAGGGCGCCACATTCCGGGCGTAGAGCTCCTGCAGGGAAGGCGACCGAAGCTGCCGGTGGAAGCCGGTTGGCCGCTTCGCCTTCGGGAGCGTCTCCAGTCTGTGGTCTTGGGCCTACCACCGCGCGCGGTGGTGCTCCACCACGCCCATGCCGTGCGCCAGCTCGACCCCGCCCGGGAGGGTTCCGGCGAAGGTTCCGAACGGCGCGCGGTAGTCGCTGCGCACCAGCAGCAGGTTCTCGCGGCGGCTGCGCTGTGCCTCGGCGGTGAAGCGCAACTGCGAGCCATCGCCGGACTCGATCCGCGACAGGTCGGCCGCGAAGCAGACGGCGGACACCTCGTGCGGCTCGCCTGCCACCCACACCGCGCGCTCGCTGCCGGTTGGAGGGTCGTTGACGCCCTCGACGAGATTGAACGCCAGCGGTCTCCCCGCGGGGTCCACGCCGACGCCGGCCGCCCACCACCACTCGGTCACGCGCGCGTGGTAGCCGGCGGTGTCGTCCACCACCGCCAGCGCCTCGATCTTGCGTGTGGAACCGCCGTCAAGGGCCACGGTGCCGCGCGCGGGGATCCCCGCCTGCTTGCGTGTCCACACGTAACCTCGGCCGTGGGGGCACAGTGCCTCGATGCCCGCATCTTCCTGCAGAGCGAGGTCGATCGCGACGCCGACGTCGCGGACGCGCAGTCGCCCGGGGATCGCCACGCCACCGTCGCGCATCTGCGGCTGACTCGGGTCGATCGCCGTGCCTCTGTCGCTGATCTGCGGCTGACTCGGGTCGATCGCCGTGCCTCTGTCGCTGATCTGCGGCCGACTCGGGTCGATCGCCGTGCCTCTGTCGCTGATCTGCGGCCGACTCGGGTCGATCGCCGTGCCTCTGTCGCTCACGCGCAACCGCCCCGGCGTGAGCTCCACCGCGCCTCGGCCGCCGAGTGTATGCGTGCGCTCACGCAGCCGGCTACCCTCCCCGCGGGAGAGGACCGCCCAGAAGACCTGGCGCGTCGGTCCCACCTGCACGGTGGCGACGCAGGCCATCAACGCGTCGCAGAATATCCCCACGTAGCGCCAGCGCTTCAGCGGGCGTGTGCCACTGAACAGAGGCATGCGGGCGGGCGGAACCGGCCCCCCCAGCGCTATGCTTGGGGCTGTTGACTGACTAGTCAATCTATTCTGTGAGGGACGCTCATGGAAGGGAGTGCGCTTTTGAGGGTCGCCGCGGTCCAGCTCAACTCCACGGCCGACAAGGCCGCGAACATGGCCGCTGCCGACCGCCTCACGCGCGCCGCGGCGGCGGATGGGGCGCGCCTGATCGTACTCCCCGAGAAGTGGAGCATTCTCGGTGCCGATGAGGATCTGCGCGCGGGTGCCGAGACGCTCGACGGGCCCGCCATCTCGTGGGCGCGGGCGATCGCGAGGGAGCTTGCGATCGACCTCGTGGCGGGGTCGATCGTGGAGGCGCCCGCCACCGATCGGGAGTCGGCTGGCGCGAAGCTCGCCAATACCTCCGTGCACGTGGATCCGCAGGGGGAGGTGCGGGCGGTGTACCGCAAGCTGCACATGTTTGACGTGGAGGTCGAGGGCCGCGCCTACCGTGAGTCGGCCGTCACCGAGCCCGGCGAGGAGGTCGTGCTGAGCGCCACCGCCGACGGCGTCGAGCTGGGGATGGCGATCTGCTACGACCTGCGCTTCCCCGAGCTGTTCGGTGCGCTCGCGCTGCGCGGCGCCCGCGTGGTGGTGCTGCCCTCCGCCTTCACGCTGCCCACCACCCGCGACCACTGGGAGATCCTCGTACGTGCACGGGCGATCGAGAACGAGGTGTTCGTAATCGCCGCCAACCAGGTTGGGCCTCACCCCGGCGGGCACCACTCCGGGGGACGCTCGATGATCGTCGATCCCTGGGGGGTCGTACTCGCACGCGCCGACGAGCGCGATGGCTTCGTCGCGGCCAACCTCGACCTCGACCGCCAGCTTGAGATCCGCGCCCAGCTGCCTGTCCTTTCCCATCGCCGCCCGCAGGTGTACGGGCGGTCGCTGGAGGCACGGGCGTGAGGCGGCCGAGGCAACCAAAGGATGAGCGATGAGCGTCCCACGGGCCAAGAACGGCCCCGACAAGCGGCGCATGATCCTCGACGCCGCCGTGCGGGTGTTCGCACGCCAGGGCTTCCACGCCTGCCGCGTCTCCGACATCGCGGATGAGGCGGGGGTGGCGTACGGCCTCGTCTACCACTACTTCGCCTCCAAGGACGAGATCCTCGACACGCTCTTCCTGGAGCGCTGGAACGTGATGCTCGAGACGATCCGCGCGGTGGACGCGCAAGATGAGCTGGGCGCGCGCGAGAAGCTGCACGAGATCGCCTCCTTCATCGTGGACTCCTACCGCCACGATCCCGAGCTGATGAAGGTGATCATCGTCGAGGTCACCCGTGCGGCCAACTCCTTCGGCCAGACCCACCTCGCGCAGATCCGCCAGGCGTACGAGCTGATCGCCGAGATCGTGACCGCTGCCCAGGCCGAGGGCACGTTCAAGGCCGAGATCGACGCGCGCTTCGCAGCGATGTCCTTCTACGGGGCGATCGAGCAGATGCTCACCGGCTGGATCTTCGGGTTGCTGCCCCGCGAGGAGGATCAATACGAGCGCGCCAAGTGGCTGGTGGTTGAGACGGTGTGCGGCGGGCTGGAGGCCGCTCCCGCCGGTGGCTCCCGGACAGGGACGTCAAAGACGACCACCGTGGGCAATACACTCTCCGGATGATGGAGAACGAGATGGTCAAGCGTCTGATGTGGTCGGGCATGCTCACCGCGCTCGGCGCCCTCGCGAGCGTCCTCGTGCAGCGCGCCGCCGGCGTGGTGTGGCGGCGGGTGTTCGACGAGGAGCCGCCGGAGTGAGCGCGGCGCCCGGGCCGGAACCCGCCCGTCCACGGGCGGGTGGGACCGGCGGGCCTGGAGCAGGCACGCCGGGCACAACCGGCGTGGTCCCGCCTCGGTCGAACGTCGGGGCGGGCGGGCCTCGGACGGACGGTCCGCAAAACATCGCCACCGCGATCACCGACGTCTCCGAACGTATGGCGGTGCTGGTGCACGAGGAGGTCGAGCTCGCCAAGGCGGAGGTCACCGAGAAGGCCGCAAAGCTGGCTCGCGGCGCCGTGGTGGCGGTGGCCGCCGGCATCTTCATCGTGACCGCGCTCTTCTTCGTGCTGATCGGCTTTGCCTGGCTGCTCTACTACGAGCTGCCGATCGGCAACGAATTCACGTACTTCTGGGGCTTCTTCGCGATGGCCCTGATCCTGCTGGTGCTCGGTGCGCTCGCGGGGTTGGTGGCCGCCAAAGTCGTCAAAAAAAGCTCCCCGCCAGTGCCCACGATGGCGATCGAGGAGGCCCGCCTGATACGCGAGACGATGGGCTCGGGCTCAGAGCACGACGGCAAAAGGGGGCGGCAGTGATGGCGCAGCGCTCGCCGGCGGAGATCCGCAGCTCGATGGAGGCCAACCGCGCGGAGCTGGCGGTTTCGATGGAGCGTCTGCACGGCGAGGTGGCGCGGCTCACCGACTGGCGCGCCCACGTCGAGCGCCACAAACGCGAGCTTCTGATCGGCGCCGCCGTCATCGGCCTCACGCTCGGCATGCGCAGCCGGCGCAGGCGTCGTCGACGCTAGGCCAGCAGCGCGCGGGGGATCCCGCCGACTCCCACGAGGCCCGGGCCCACGTAGGTGCCGATCACCGGGCCGACCTCAGAGACGAACAGCGGCTCGGAGCCGTAGATCTCGCGTCCGTGGTCGATCAGCCGCTGGGCCTGGTCGGTGGCCTGGATGTGCTGCACCACCCACGCATCCGAGCCGGCCTCGCGCAGTTCGTGCATGTATTGCACCATCCGCTCGAACGCCCTGCCGGCGGTGCGCACGCGCTCGACGGGCGTGATCTCGTAGCCCAGGGTGAGGATCGGCTTGATCCGCAGCGTCCCCCCCAGCCACGCCTGCGCCTTGCCGACGCGCCCGCCGCGGCGCAGGTACTCCAGGGTGTCGATGCAAAACCAGATTTTCAGCGCCGCGCGTGTCTCGCGGATGCGGGCAATCACGCCCTCCTTATCGGCTCCACCGCGCGACGCGGCGGCACCCGCGAGCGCGAGCAGGCCGAGCCCGCCGCAGGCCGTCTCCCCGTCGATCACCTCCACGCGCTCTCCCTCACCGCGCTCGGCGAGCAGGCCGCGGGCCTGCCGGGCCGCCTCGACGGTCCCGGAGATACCCCCCGAAAGGTGCACCGAGACGATGTCCCGCCCTGCCTCCAACAGCGGCTCCCACACCGCGAGGAAGTCGCCGATCGACGGCTGCGAGGTGGTGGGCAGGTCGGGGTCCGAGCGCAGCCGCTGATAGAAGGCGTCAAAGCTCTCCATCTCGCTCTCGCGCTGTTTGTCCTCGCCCCACCCCACATAGAGGCTCACCTGATGGATGCCTTCGCTCTCCGCCAGCGTGCGCGGCAGGTACTGGGTCGTGTCGGTGACGATCGCTACCGGGGGCATGGGGCGAGCACCCTATAGCAACGCCCCGCGCGCACTGTTCTTGGCCGCGTGTTCTGTTGCCGCCGCTCAGCCCAGCCGGTTCTCGATCTGCAGGCCGCCGGCCGCAACCCCGTCCGGCAACTGCTGGGCTGACTCTGCCGGGCTGCCCTCGACGCCGAGGACCTCCGCCAGCTCCCCCGACTCGTACATCTCCATGACGATGTCGCAACCCCCCACCAGCTCGCCGTCGACGAACAGCTGTGGGATTGTCGGCCAGTTGGAGAGGGCAGAGAGCTCCTGGCGGATGCGGGGATCGGGAAGGATGTCCACCGCCGCGAAGCCGGCGTCGAGCGCCTGCAGCGCGGCGACCGTGCGCGCCGAGAAGCCGCACGCGGGAGCGTCCGGGGTGCCCTTCATAAAAAGGATCACGGGGTTCTCGGCGATCGCCTGCTCGATCGCCACGCGGATCGGGTTGGACTGGGTGGAGGGGGCGGTGATCGGATCGATGCTCTTCATGGAAGGACTCCTTTGGGACGCTTGGGCGCTCGTGGTGTGGGAGTGGGGCTCTGGCTCTCAGGCAACTGCGGTCTTCAGCGACAGCGCATGGATCGGCCCGCCGATCTCCGCGCCGAAGACGTTGTAGACGAGGCGGTGCTGCTCGATGCGGCTGCGCCCCGCAAACGCCTCCGCGGTAACGCTCGCGCGGAAGTGGTCGCCGCCGCCGGTGTAGTCCTCCACCTCGGCGCGGGCTCCTGGGATCGCGGCCTCGATGCGCTGCTTGATCTCTTCGGGGGTGGGCATCTCAGGCCAAGGATAGCCGCGGCGGCACGCCTCGCTACACTTTGGATAGCAATGGTTGCATTCACAGACAAGGGAGCCGACAAGGTGCGCGAGTTCCTCGACGCCCAGAGCGCCGACGTGGCGCTCGCGGGGCTGCGCGTCGGGGTGCGCGGGGGCGGCTGCTCGGGCTTCCAGTACCAGCTCGCCTTCGACGAGCAGCGTGAGAACGACGCCGTGTTCGAGAGCCACGGGCTGAAGCTGCTGGTCGATCGCTCCAGCCTCCAGTACGTGCACGGCTCGGAGATCGACTACGAGGAAAGTCTCCAAGGCGCCGGCTTCAAGGTCAACAACCCCAACGTCGTCGCCGCCTGCGGCTGCGGCTCGTCCTTCCGCGTAGCCGAGGAGGAGCAGGTCTCCGCCGTCTGACGTCGGATGGCGGCGCATAGCTGCGTCCTCAGTCGCTCGTGTGCTAGAGCACACTTCGCTCCTTGCGTCCTTGCTCTGCTTGCCCTCCGACGCCAGACGGGGCGCTGTGGTAGCTACGTTGGTTTGTTGTCCAACGAGCGCCACAGATAGCGGCATGCGAGCGTGCGGTGCGGCCGCCAGGGCTCGGCGATCTGTTCCATCTCAGGGGCGTCGGGGAGGGAGTCCAGCCCATAGGCGCGCTCGATCGCGCGGCGGATGCCGAGGTCGCCGACCGGAAGTACGTCGGGGCGCTGGAGGTGGAACATCAGGAACATGTGCGCCGTCCAGATGCCCAAACCCTTGACTGCGACGAGCTCGGCGATCACCGTGTCGTCGTCCAGCTCGTCGAGGCGCTCGAGCTCCAGCTCGCCGGAGAGCACGTGCTCGGCCAGCGAGCGCAGATAGCCGACCTTCGCGCGCGAGAGGCCGGCGGCGGCGCGCAGCTCTTCGGGCTCGTCCGCGAGCACCTGCTCCGGTGTCGGGGTGCGGCCGTCGAAGCGCTCGGTGAGGCGCAGGTAGATGGAGCGCGCCGCCTTGGTCGAGAGTTGCTGGCCGACGATCGCTCGCACCAGCGCCCCATAGTGCTCCGCGGGTCGGCCGGCGCGGGCGTCGCCCAGCTTTGGCCCCACCGCCTCGATGATCGCCGCCATCACCGGATCGGCCGCGCGCAGATGAGCCAGGGCCGTCCGTTGTGAGGGGCGGCGGCGTGCAGCGGGGCGCTTTGCGGGGGTTGGTGGGGTCATGCTCGGGCGCCTCGTCGGCGTCGGTCTCAGACGCTCGCCGCCGTCTCGAGTGCCACGGGCTCGCCGTCGAGCGCGTTCAGGGCTCGGGGGAGGGAGGCCGCGAGGCAGGTGAAGCTCGGGGTGTCCCTGACGGTGTAGCGCGAGGCCTCGGTCGTGCGCAGGCGCTGCACGAGGTCAAGGAACGTGCCCACGTCGTCGGTGTCGAACGCGACCACGAACTCCTGGTCGTCGAGGCCGAACGAGTAGGTCGTGTGGTTGTCTACGCCCGGGTATTCCCGCCCCACCGCGATGTGACCCTGCATGATCCGCCAGCGCTCCTGTGCGGGCAGGCCATACCACTCGCGCGACTTCACGAACGGGTACACGAACACGTACTTGCCACGGAACGCGCGCGGGTTGGTGCGCTCGTCTTCGGAGTACTCGGAGCTCTTGCGCATCCCCAGGAACGAGTAGGGCGTGTGCGCCCACTTCATCAAACCGCTCTGCAGCAGCACCACGTGGAACTCGTGGATGCGATCAAGGTTCTCCGCCTCGGAGATAAGCAGCAGCTCGGCGTCCCCGCGGGTGCCTACCAGTGAGAAGGACTGCAGCAGGTGCCCGTCGGCGAAATCCTCGCATGCGGCCGCGAACTCGCGCTTGTCCTGCGCGCGCTGCTCGCCGTCCAAGCGCCGCCACGCCGGGTTGAGCTGCAGAAAGGTGTACTTGACGAAGTGGCGCTTACTCACGCTCACAGGCTAGCGGCCTGGGAGCCGGAGAGGATCGATGGGCGCGGTCGAGCCAACGGCCGCTTGTACTGAGCCTGGATCCACCGATAACGGGCTGAGCATTTAGATTCGATGCCCGCCCACCCGTCGATTAAGCCTGGATCCACCGATAACGGGCTGAGCATCCGGCGTCGGTGACCGAGCCAGAGGCAATTGACCGAGCATCCGTAGGGTGACCCCTCGGAGCGAGGGCAATTGATCCTGGCGATGCGTCATCCGGTGGCGGTGCGACCCCGGGATCGGTGGATTCAGGCTAAGGTTGCATTCGTGCGGATCGCACTCGTCTCGCCCTACTCGTGGACCTATCCGGGCGGCGTC
Organism: uncultured Solirubrobacterales bacterium; assembly: GCA_963814085.1. GTDB lineage: Bacteria > Actinomycetota > Thermoleophilia > Solirubrobacterales > Solirubrobacteraceae > Palsa-744. Next base: position 1,106,210 of record CAWFBP010000003.1, read on the forward strand.
ACCCGCCACATCGAGGCGCTCGCCGACGAGCTCCAAGCGGTCGGGCACGAGGCGCGCATCCTCGCGCCCTTCGACCCCGACGACGCGCTCGCGCGCAGGATGCACCGGGGGGCCCGCCCGCAGCCGATGCCCCTGCCCGACCGGGTTGTGCCACTCGGGCGCACCGCGGGGTTTGCAGCCAACGGGGCCATCTCCAACCTGGCGCCCACCGTCGATTCGGTGCTCGCTCTGTGGCGGGAGCTGCAGACCGGGGGCTACGACCTCGTACACGTGCACGAGCCTGTCGTGCCCCTCGTCGGCTGGTATGCCCCCAACTGCGCGGGCGGCATTCCGATGGTGGGCACCTTCCACAGCTTCTCCGAGAATGCCTTCACCAACGGGATCGGGGTGGCGCTCGGGGCGCGACGGCACATCGACCGCCTGCACGCGCGGATCGCGGTCTCCGAGGCCGCCGCCTGGACCGCGCGGCGCTTCTTCGGTGGGCGCTACCGGATCGTGCCCAACGGGGTGCACCTCGCGCCGGCTGGCCTGGGTCCTCGGGCGGAATCCGGTCTGGGACTTCTGGTTGCAGGTGGGGATGGTGCGCGTTCTGGTGTCGCCGAGTGGGAGCGGGACGGAGTGGGCCGGAATGAGGAGCCGGCGCCGCTGCGCATCCTGTTCATCGGCCAGGCCGTCGAGCGCAAGGGACTGCCGGTGCTGCTGCGCGCCTTCGAGGCCCTGCGCGAGCACGTGCCTGCCACGCTCACGCTGGTGGGGGCTGCGCCGGAGGAGATCGCCCCGCTACTGCTCGACGACCGCGGGGTGCGCGCCTTAGGGAAGGTCACCGACGATGAGAAGGCCGAGCAGTTGCGCCGCGCCGATGTGCTCTGTGCTCCCTCGCTGGGGGGTGAGAGCTTCGGGATGGTGCTGACCGAGGCGTTCGCCGCCGGCACGCCCGTGGTCGCGTCGGACATCGCCGGCTACCGCGATGTGGTGCGCGACGGCGTCGATGGCCTGCTCACCCCGCGCGGCGATGCGCGGGAGCTGGCGGAGGCGCTGCGTGTTTTGGCGCTCGACCCCACCCGGCGGGCGCGGATGGCGGCCGCCGCGCGCGAGCGCGCGGAGCGCTTTGCCTGGCCCCGCGTGGCTGCCGAGGTGCTCGAGGTCTACGAGCAGGCGCTCGCGGTGGGGCGCGCCGATGGGCTGGCTCCCAGCAAAGCGAGGCGGCTCCCCGTGCGCTTGGGCCTCGCACCCGCCGACCTGCTGCCGCGGGTGCCCGCCCAGCGTCTGCCGAGCCCCGAGCCGGCGCTCGCGGTGGCGCCGGTGCGGCGCGCGCTGCGGTTCGCCCGTCGCGGTGCGCTCGCCGCGGTGTCGCTCGTGGGTCTGGCGCTTGCACTGACCGCGCTGTCGCGGATCGGCGTCGGCCGCGTGCTCGCCAGCCTGGTTGCCTCCAGCCCCGGGTTGATCGCCGCCGGGCTAGGGCTGATGTGCCTCTCGATGGTCGTTCGCGGCCTTGCCTGGTACGCGATCCTCAGGGCGGCCCCCACCTGGCGGCCGGCGCGGCGGCGCGACGCGTTGCAGGGGACGTTCATCGGTGTGCTGATGTCCGCCACGCTGCCCGCCCGCCTGGGCGAGCCCTCGCGCGCGCTGATCGTCGCGCGGCGCCTCGGGCGTCCGCGTGAGACGCTGCCGGTGGTGCTCGGCACGATGGTGTCGCAGACACTGCTCAACCTGCTTGCCCTGGCCCTGCTCGCTGCGGCGATGCTCTCCGGCGTGCCGCTCCTGCACGGCCACGACGGGGCGCTGGCCGCCGCCGCGCTGGTGCCGGTGGCGGCACTGCTGCTCGTGCTGCTCGCCCCCGTGCTGCTGCCTCGCTCTGCCATCTCGCGCTATACGCGGCTGCACTCGCTGGTGCTCGGGCTGCGCCGCTCGCTGCTGCGCGTGCGCGAGGGCTTGCGCATCTTCCGCCAACCACGTCGCGCGGCGGTGGCCACAACGGTGCAGCTCTCGGCATGGGCCCTGCAGTGTGCCTCCTGCTGGCTGTTGCTGATGGCGCTCGGCCTCGACCACCGCGTCGGGATCGCCGGCGCTGCCGGCGTGCTGTTCGCGGTCAACGTCACCGCTTTGGTGCCCGTCACGCCCGCAAACGTCGGCATCTTCCAGGCGGCCTGCGTCGCGGTGCTCGCCGGTGCCTACCACGTCTCCACCCCCGACGCGGTCGCCTACGGGATCACTCTCCAGGCGGTCGAGGTCGCCGCCGCGGTGATCATGGGCATGCCCGCGCTCGTCAAGGAGGGCCTCTCATGGAAGGAGGTCCGCCTGCGCACGTTGCACGCCACCCCGGTCCGCCTGCCGCCGCTGCCGGGCGGTGCTGCCGGCAATCTCTCGCGCGCCGAGGGGTAGTCGACAGGCCCTCCTAGGCCATCGCCGGTTCGTCCTCTTCCTCCACCGCCCCATCTGGTGGGTCATCGTCGCCGAGCTCGCCGAACAGCGAGGGGTCGCTGTCGGAGCCCTTGATCAGGGCGTCGGGGGACCCGTTCGGTAGCAGGCGCCCCTGACGGGTGCCGAAGTAGATCGCCTGTGGGTGGTGGGCGACGAGCGCGAGCGTTGACTGCTCGGGTTCGGGGGCGTAGCCGTCGGTGATCTTCATGCCGATGTCGCCGAGCCCCAGCAGCTTCTCGACCTTCAGGTGCTCGGCCTGCTCGGGTACTGCCGGGTAGCCCCAGGAGTAGCGCCGGCCCTGCGCGGCGGGGATGCCGAGCATCGTGCGGGCCTCGTGGTGCAGCCACTCCGCCAGACCCTCTGCGGTCTGCACGCCGATGCCGTGGACGAACAGCTGCTCGGCGAACTCGCCTTCGGCCTCCAGCTTTGCCATCAGCTCCGTCACCTCGCTACCCACTGTCACCGCCTGCACGGCGATCACGTCGAGCTCCTCGGGCGGCCGGGGTGGGTGGGATTTGATTCCCGGGCGGAAGAAATCGGCGAGGCAGAGCCGATCGCCCTTCGGCTGGCGTGGGCACACGAAGCGGGTCAGCTCGCTCGCGGGGTCGGCCGGATTGGCGCCGCCGGCAGGGTCCATGACTGCGGGGTCGAGCACGACGATCTCGTTGCCCGCGCTGTAGCAAGGGAAGAAGCCCAGCAGCGCGCGGGGGTGCAGGTAGGTCTGCTCATTCCACATCCGCTCCAGCCGCGGGCGGAAGTCGCTCTCCAGCAGCTCCCGCCATGCCTCGCCCTTCACGCCCTTGCCGCCCCAGTGGAGCTTGAACAGCACGTGCGTGTCGAGGTGGCTGTACACCTCGTCGAGGTTCACCGGGATCTCGCGCACGCCCCAGTAGGGGGGGGTGGGGATCGGCACGTCGGTGCGCGCGGCAGAGCGCACCGAGTCGTCGCTCAGGTCGCCCGTCTCGCGGGGCTCGTCGCCCTTGGCGCGGAACTCCGTGGCGCCCGCGAGCAGCTTCTGCACGAGCGCCGCGCGCGTGTCGGTGTCGATCAGCTGGTCCATCACCGCCAGGCCCTCGAATGCGTCCTTGCAGTAGAAGACGCCGGGCTCGTAGACGACGTCTGAGTCTTTGCCGCCGGGGTACAGCGCGCGGTAGCCGAACGCGCGGTTGATCGCGGCGCCTCCTATCAACACGGGGTAGGGGAGACCCTTGGCGTGTAGCTCCTGGATGCACGCCGGCATCTGCTTGGAGGTCGAGACCAGCAACGCGCTCAGGCCGATCGCGGTGGCGTCGTGCTCCTGGGCGGCGTCGAGGATCGTCTGGATGGGCACCTGCTTGCCGAGGTCCACCACGGTGTAGCCGTTGTTGGTGAGGATCGTGTTGACGAGCGACTTGCCGATGTCGTGGACGTCGCCGAACACCGTCGCCAGCACCACGGTGCCCTTGGTGTAGCCCTCGATCTTGTCTAGGTATTTCTCGAGTTGCGCCACCGCGCGCTTCATCACCTCGGCCGACTGCAACACGAACGGCAGGATCAATTCGCCGGCACCGAACTTGTCGCCGACCTCTTTCATCGCCGGCAGCAGCACCTCGTTGAGCGTCGGCACCGCGCCGATCTTCTCGACGCTCTTGTCGATCCAGTCCTCGACGCCGTCGCGGCGACGGCGCAGGATGTGGAAGTGCAGCGCCTCCTCGGGCTCCATGCCCTCGGTCGGATCGGCAGATCCGGTCCCACCCGCCCCGTCCTCGGGGCCCTTGGACTCGAAGTGCTCGATGAACTTCTCCAGCGCGTCCTCGCGGCGGTTGAACACGAGATCGTCGGCCAGCTCGCGCTCGACGTCGGGGATCTCCGAATAGGGCGTGATGTGGTTGGGGTTGACCATCGCCAGGTCGAGCCCCGCCTGAACGCAGTGGTGCAGGAACACGGAGTTGAGCACTGCGCGGGCGCCGGGCGAGACGCCGAAGGAGACGTTCGAGACGCCCAGTGAGGTCTTCACGTCCGGGATCTGTTCCTTGATCGCCTTGATCCCGGCGATTGTCTCCACGGCGGAGGGACGCCACTCCTCATCGCCGGTCGTCAGCGTGAACGTGAGGCAGTCGAAGATCAAGAGCTGTGGGTCGAGGCCGTGCTCCTCGCAGCACAGGTCGCGGATGCGCTTGGCGATCTCGACCTTGCGCTCTGCCGTCTTCGCCATCCCGACCTCGTCGATCGTCAGCGCGATCAGCGCCGCGCCATGGGCGAGCGCCACGGGCACGACGCGGTCGAGCTTGGCGCGTCCGGCCTCGAGGTTGACGGAGTTGACGATCGCCCGGCCGGGGATCTGCTCCAGCGCGCGTTCGATCACCTCCGGCTCGGTCGAGTCGACCTGGATCGGCGCGGGCTGCGTCAACGACACCTTCTTCGCCACGAGGCGCATCTGTTCGTCCTCGTCGGTGCGCTCGGTCAGCGCCACGCACAGGTCGAGTACGTGCGCGCCGCCGGTCACCTGGTCCTCGGCGATCTGCACCAGCCCGTCGTAGTCGTCCGCCAGCAGCAGCTCCTTGGCCTTGCGTGAGCCCTGCGAGTTGACGCGCTCGCCCACCATGGTCGGCGCCGGCTCCTGCGCGAGCGGGGTCGCGGCGATCATCGAGGAGAGGAGGGGGGGGCGGGGGGCTGGACGGGGGCCGACCGCGCGCGTGGTGGAGCCGCCCGCCCGAGTGCCCGTCGTGAAGCCGCCCGCTTGCGTGTTCGTCGTAGAGCCGCCCGTACGCGTGCCCGCCGGGCTGCCGACGTGCTCGGCGATCGCGGCGATATGCGCGGGGGTCGTGCCGCAACAGCCGCCGACGATGCCCACGCCGTAGCGCTCCACGAACTCCTTCAGCGCCTCCGCCAGCGGCGCGGGCTTCTCGGGGAAGATCGTCTCGCCGTCGGGGCCCTGCAGCGGCAGGCCGGCGTTGGGGATGCACGCCACCGGCACCGGGCAGTACTCGCCGAGGAAGCGGATCGCGTCGCGCATGTCCTCCGGCCCGGTCGAGCAGTTCAGGCCGATCACGTCGACGTTCAGCGCCTCGAGCGTCGTCAACACCGCGGAGATATCAGTACCGAGCAGCATCTTGCCGCCGTTGGGGAGCAGTGACACCGAGGTGTGGATCGGCAGCGTGCGCCCCGTCGTCCTGAACGCCTCGCGTGCCCCGAACACCGCGGCCTTCACCTCGAGGATGTCCTGGGCGGTCTCGATGATGATCAGGTCGGCGCCGCCGTCGATCAGGCCCGCCGCCTGCTCGGCGAACACCTCGACCAGCTCGCCGAAGCGGATCTGCCCGAGCGAGGGGTCCTCGGAGGCGGGCAGATAGCCGGTGGGGCCGATCGAGCCGGCGACGTAGCGATGCTCGCCGGCGGCCCTGCGGGCGATTTCCGCCGCCTTGGTGTTGATCTCGACGGTGTAGTCCGCCAGGCCCCACTCGCCGAGCTTCAGCCGCGAGGCCTGGAAGGTGTCGGTCTCGACCACCTCGGCGCCGGCGTCGAGCATCGAGGCGTGTACGCCCTCGATCACGTCGGGGCGGTTGAGCACCAGGGCCTCGTGGCACTTACCCTGCAGCCCGCCGTAATCCTCGGGGGTGAGGTCGAACTGCTCCAGGGTCGCGCCCATGCCGCCGTCGTAGATGACGACGCGGCTGTGGATCGCCTGCAGGAAATTGCGCATACACCGATGCTACCGGCCCCCGTTGCGGCCTTCATATGGGCGCGGCTCGGTGGATCGGGATCAAGGTTTTCTTTTTGGGCCTAACCAAATAAGACTAAGTCTCACTCTTGCTTGGTTGGGGGTCGGAAAAAGAGATCACAAAGCCGGAGGGGCGAGCAGTGGGGTTCGGGAGGGAGCGAGCAGTGGGGTGCACAACTCTTCACACACTTGTGCGGCCGGCCCTACACAAACTGCCCGCTCGGGACGCGCCTGTCGTCCGTTTGGAACGACAAGCCGGTCTCACTCTTTGGGACGCCTTTCCATCAATCGTCCAAGCGCCGTGAAACTCGGGGTGCGAGCGGGCATTCTGCACGGCCACTGCCGGCCTCGTCAGCTTCCTTCAAGCCCCCTCTAGCCAGGAGAGGACCTCCATGCCACAGCCAACCGCCTCGATCTCAGAGCCAATTGTCGTGCACGCCTCCTCCCAGGCTACCCGCCGGCGCGCAACTCCAAACCGCTCCAAGCGCGCCGGCCACACGGTCGTGGCCGTGGTGGGGCTTGGCTACGTCGGGTTGCCGACCGCGATTGCGCTGCGGGGCGCCGGCTGCCGGATCGTCGGGATCGACGTCTCGGCCCCCCGACTGAGCGCGATCCGCAACGGAGAGGCCGAGCTGCTGGAGTCTGAACAGCGCGACCTGCGCCACCACCTTGCCAGCGACGGGTTTGTGCTCACCAACCGCATCAAGGCGCTCGACGCTGCCGACCTCGTGCTGATCTGCGTGCCCACGCCGGTAGACGAGCAGCTGCGGCCCGACCCGCGGATCCTGCGCGAGGCGTGCGCCTCGGTCGTGCGCCACGCCCGCCCCGGGCAGACGCTGGTGCTGACCTCGACCACGTATGTGGGCACCACCCGCGAGCTGCTCGCGGAGCCGCTCGCCGAGCGCGGGTTGCGCGTCGGCGAGGACGTGTTCGTGGCGTTTGCCCCCGAGCGGATCGACCCCGGCGTCAGCGACCACGAGCAGTTGAAGACCCCGCGCGTGCTGGGCGGCGTCACGGAGGAGTGCACGACGCGCGCGGCGAGCGTGCTGCGCCACACCTGCAAGCGCCTGCACCGCGTCTCCTCGCCCGAGGCCGCGGAGCTGGTGAAGCTGCACGAGAACACCTTCCGCGCCGTCAACATCGCGCTCGCCTTCGAGCTCGCCGATGCGTGCGAGACGCACGGGCTCGACCCGATCGAGGTGATCGAGGGCGCCGCCACCAAGCCCTACGGCTTCATGCCCCACTACCCCTCCGCCGGGGTGGGGGGACACTGCATCGCCGTCGACCCCCACTACCTGCTGCACGACCTGCGCGAGCGTGGGCGTCCCGCGAAGATGGCCGAGGAGGCGCTGCGCAAGCTCGCCGGGCGTCCCCGTCACGTGGCGTGGCGCGCCCACGAAGTGCTGGTGGGGTTGGGGCGCCCCCTGCCCGAGGCGCGCGTGCTGGTCGTTGGCATCTCCTACAAGCCCGGCGTCGCCGACACGCGCGAGTCGCCGGCCCTGGAGATCGTCGCCCGCCTGCGCGCCGAGGGCGCGCAGGTCGACTACCACGACCCGCTCGTGCCGGCGCTCGAGGTCGGCGGTGGGCGCCTGCACGGAGTCGAGTCGCCGAAGCCCGAGGAGTACGACCTCGCGATTCTCACCACCCTGCACCCCGACCACGACTACGAGTGGCTGGAGCGCGCCCCCGTGGTGCTCGACTGCACCTACCGCCGTCACGACGCCGGCCTGATGCGCTTCACCCCCTGAGCGATGCGCGTTCGCAAGATCACCACGCACCGTATCCTGAAGGGGCTGGCCGGCCTCTACCTGATGCTGCTGCTGGCCGCCGTGATGGCCTACAAGGCGGCGTTCGCGGGGCTGCTGTTCACCAACGTGTTCTTCGGCGTTTACTCGCTCACGGTCGCGGCATACATCGTCTCGCGCTTCCTCTTCAGCCTCTTCTACCGCACCCGTCCGGATGCCGGCGTGGAGCCGCAGATCGCGATTGTGATGCCGGGCTTCAACGAGGAGGAGGCGATCGCCCACTCGCTGCGCTCGCTGCTGGAGCTCGACTACCCGCCCGAGAAGCTGGAGCTGGTGGCCGTCAACGACGGCTCGACCGACCGCACGCTCGCGGAGATGCGGCGCGTCTCGGCCGAGTCGCGGGGGCGCGTGAGGGTGATCAACTTCCCCGAGAACCGCGGCAAGCGCGCGGCGATGGCGGCCGGCATCCGCGCCACCTCGGCGGAGGTGATCGTATTCGTCGACTCCGACTCCACGGTCGAGCCGCAGGCGCTCAAACGGCTGGTGCAGCCTCTCGCCGACCACCGCGTCGGGGCGGTGTGCGGGCACGCCGACGTGCTCAACGTGCGCGACTCCTGGATCACCCGCATGCAGGCGGTGCGCTACTTCGTCGCCTTCCGCGTCGTGAAGGCCGCCGAATCGGTGTTCGGCGCGGTCACCTGCTGCTCGGGCTGCTTCTCCGCCTACCGGCGCGAGGCGATCCTGCCACGGCTTGAGTGGTGGGAGAACCAGACCTTCCTCGGCGTGGAGTCCACCTTCGGCGACGATCGCTCGCTCACCAACTGCGTGCTGCGCGACTGGCGCATCCTCTACGAACGGCGTGCCGTCTCCCACACGATCGTGCCCGTCACCTTCCGCGCCTTCCTGATCCAGCAGACCCGCTGGAAGCGTTCGTGGACGCGCGAGTCGCTGCTGGTCGCCAAATTCATCTGGCGCAAGCACCCGATCGCCGCGCTGTTCGCGTACATGAGCATCCTGCTGCCGCTGCTCGCGCCGATCGCCGCGCTGCACTCGCTGGTGTGGGCGCCGCTGGTCACCCACCACGGGGTGCTGCCGCTCACCTACCTGGCCGGGATCTACGCGCTGGCGCTCGTCTACTCCTTCTACTTCCTGCTCTTCCAAGACCGCTACAACGTGCTGTGGCTGTACGGGATCCTGTTCGTCTTCTTCTACCTCGGGATCATGCTGTGGCAGACCTACTACGCGATCGCCACGTGCCGCACTTCCGCCTGGGGGACGCGACCCGCCACGGCCGGCCTTGGCGCGGGCGAGGGGGGGTAGGCCGATGGCTTTTTCAATCAGGCGGGGACTTGCGATGCTGCTGCTGCCGCTGTCGCTGCTTCCGATCGTGCTGCTCGCGCCCTCGTTGGTGCGCGCACCGGCGACGCTGGTGGTCCGCCTCGAGCGGATGGTCGTGCCGGCCCACGGCCCCGCGCACCGTATGCCGCCCGAACCGACGCGCTATCCGCCCGGTGCCTCGCGCTTGGAGCGTGACATCTTTGCGCCGGTCGCGCGCATCCTCACCCCGCAGGTGGGAGTCTCGGTGCTCGCCGAACACCAGACGCGCGCAGAGAAGGCCCACGCGCCGGTGGTCCTGATCACGGGCGAACCGCAAGGCGGCGCGCGATGAGCGGTGCGTATGCCGGCGCCTCACGGCGTCCTCAGTCGCTCGTGTGCTCAAGCACACTTCGCTCCTTGCGTCCTTGTGAGGCTTGGCCTACGCACCGCTCATGGCTCAGACCGATGGGGGATGACCAGTGAGCGGTGTGTTGGTTGGCATGGTTGCCGCGATCTCGCTGGCCGCGCCGGCCCACCACGGGCATCCCGCAACCGCTCGCCGGCCGGGCCACGGGCAGCGCCACGCCGTGCGCCTTCCGGGCCAGGTGCGGGGGGTGCGCGTGCTCGCGGACACCAACACCGGCGTGCGCATCACGTGGCGCCCCGCCCGGCGCGGATCGGCGCCGGTCGAGGGCTACCGCATCAGGTGCGACGGCGTCGTCGCCGGGCAGACGCCCGGGCGCGTGTACGTCGTCAAGTTCAACCTCTACCGTGCGCATCGCATCACAGTCGCCGCCGTCGATACCCGCGGGCGCCTCGGCAGGCCCAGTAGGGCGCTGCGCATCGCCATACGCATCAGCCGGGGCGGGAAACGGACGGCGGCCGTCGTCGGCGACGATGGCCCCAGCGTACCCGGCCAGTTGAGCGTCTCCGAAGTCAGCGAAGCGGGCGCCACGCTCTGGTGGGTGCCGGCCGCCCCCGGCTCGGCGCGGATCATCGGGTATCGCGTCTACCGCGACGGCGTGCTGCTCGGGCAGACCTCGCAGGACTCGATGCGCCTCACGCACCTCTCCTCGCTGCGCACCTACCACCTCGCGGTCGCGGCCGTCGATGCCGATCACCGCGTGAGCGCGCGCACGCCGGAACTCACCCTCACCACCACCCACACCCCGCCCGAGGGCCCGGCGCTGATCTCCGCTGAGCGCGTCACCGACACCTCCGCCACGCTCTCCTGGAAGGCGGGCGCCGCCAACGGCGCACGGCTCGTCGGGTATCTCCTGTTCGAGGACGGCGTCCCCGAGGGCGTGGTCGACGGCCAGGTCACGACGATCACGCTCGCCTCCGAGCGCCACTACACCTTCACCGTGCGCGCCCTTGACTCCTACGGCTACCTCAGCGCGCCCGCGCCCGAAGTCGCGGTGTTCACGACCCACACCCCGCCCTCCACGCCGGGCGATCTGCACACCACCGAAGTGACCGCCTCCTCCGCCGCGCTCGCCTGGTCGCCCTCCACGCCGGTGAGCGGCACGATCGTCGGCTATCGCGTCTTCCGCGACGAAATCCCCGTCGGCCAGGTGTCCGCGCCGGAAATCTCGCTCATCGAGCTGGCGCCCTCGACCAGCTACAAGATCACCGTCGTCGCCGTGGACTCGCTCGGGGCGATCAGCGCTCCGACCGCGCCACTAAGCATCGAAACCTCCGATCCGCCGCCCACGCACGGCAACGTGCAGGCCTTCCTGCTCGCCTCCACCGACCAGAGCTTCTTCGACCTCGAGGCCCACTACCAGCAGATCGGCGTGGTGTATCCCACGTACTTCAACTGCGGTCGCGGCGGCACCGTCACCGGCAGCGACTGGTCGCTTGTCACCGGCTGGGCGCGCGCGCGGCAGATCGCCGTGATGCCGCGCCTGAACTGCCAGAACCCGGCCGACGAGGAACAGATCCTCAATGAACCGGCCGCCGGGGAACATATGATCGACCAGCTCGCGTCGCTGTGTGAAAGCGATGGCTACGCGGGGATCCAGATCGACTTCGAGGGGGCCCCGCCGGCCGAGCGCGAACCCTTCACCGCCTGGATCACCGCGCTTGCCGCGCGGCTTCACTCGATCGGCGACAAACTCTCGACGGTCGTCACCGCCAAGTACTACAACGTCACCACGGGGCGCGCCGCGATGTACAACGACGCCGCCCTGTCGGTCCCCTCCGACTACATCTTCGTGCTCGACTGGGGCCTGCACTGGACGACCTCCACGCCCGGGGGACTGGCCGAACTGCCGTGGTTCACGAAGGTCGCCGACTACACCGCGACGATGCCCAACAAGAGCAAGTTCGTGCTCGGGATGCCGATGTACGGGCTCGACTGGCCCAACGGCGGCGGCTCCGCCAACCCCGCCACGCCGCTGGAGTTCAACAACGTCTCGGCGGAGGAGAGCGAGTTCGGAGTGCTTCCCGAATGGGAACCGACGGCGGCCGAACCGCACTTCTCCTACGTCGATTCCAACGGCGTCCACCACGCTGTGTGGTACACCGACCAGCAGTCGCTTCAGGCCCGCGCCCAGCTCGCCGAATCGCTCGGCCTCGGCATCGGGCTGTGGCACCTCGGCTCCGAGGACCAGTCCATCTGGGAACTGCCGCAGCTGGGCGGTTGAGTTTGAGTTCGAGGGGGCTCGCGGCGTGCGCCGTGGCGCTGACGCTCGCCGTGGTGGCGCCATCGGCCTGGGGTGTGCCCGTTCGCTCCATCGCCCCCCCGGCCGACCCCGAAGGGGGGAAGGCCCATCCAAATCCTTCCCCCTCCCCTCCGCCGCTGCAGGCGTTTCTGCTGACGAGCGCACCCGATTCCTTTGTCGATCTGCAGGCGCACGTCGGGGCGATCGGGGCGGTGTACCCGACCTACTTCGAATGCTCGCCGGGTGGCGAAGTGGTGGGCGCCGCCGATGCCGAAATCGACGCTTACTCAATCGCGCACGGGCTGGTCGAGATGCCGCGCTTCAGCTGCCAGGACGGGGCGCTCGTGCACCGCATCCTCATGCAGCCTCCGCTGCGCGCGCGAGTGTTCGCACGGCTCGTCGAGCTTGCGAGCGATCCCGCCTACGCGGGGCTCAACCTCGATCTGGAGAATGACGGCGCTCGCGATCGGGGTGCGCTCAGCGCGTTCGTCGCCGCGCTCGCGGCGCGTCTGCACGCCGAGGGGCGCCGGCTGGCCGTCGACGTGGTCGGTGTCACGCGCGAAGTCGTTCCCCGCCCCGCCGCCGGCTTCTACGACGACCGGGCGCTGGCCGCCGTCGCGGACACCGTGTTCGTGATGGCGTGGGGCCCCCACTGGGAAGGCTCCGGCCCCGGCCCGATCGCGCCGCTCTCCTTCGTGCAGGGCGTCGCCCGTTACGTGGCCTCACTGCCGCACGCGCGGCGCTTCGTGCTCGGTGTTCCGATGTACGGGCTCGACTGGGCGGTATCCGGTGGACGCGGACGCTCGCGCGGCGGTGGCGGTGGTGAGAGTGGCCGCGGTGGTGGGGGCAGTGGCGGCGGGACGGAATCTGCTCGGGCCACCGCGTTGCAGTTCACCGGCGCGCTCGCGCTCGCCCAGTCGGCGGGCGTCGCGCCGGTGCGGGATCCCTCCTCGGGTGAGATGACCTTCACCTACGTTCGGGGTGGTATCTCCCACCGCGTCTGGTACATGGACGCGATCGCGATCCTAGCCCGCATCGCGATCGCCCGCCGCTACGGGCTCGTCGCCGGGGTGTGGCGGCTGGGCGAGGAGGACCAATCGTTGTGGAGTGCGTAGTTAGGTTTTTGCGGCATCCCACTAACTGGACCTGTAGGTAGCGACCAGATGACATTTTATGAGAGGTCCAGCAGCTGGTGGGGTCGCCACTTATATGACGTCTCGCCGGGCCCGCGGGCGCCCTTCTTCATAGAGGCACCACCCGCTGTGCGCTGGGTGACAGGACGCATATGCTCGCCATATCTCACGCCGCCTGGACACTTGTTCGATCATCCGGCCGCTCCATCAAGACCGACAGCCGGCGGCCGATGAGATTCCTCACACGCGCGGGGACGTATGGACGACGTCGCGCTCGTGGACTACCACCCTTGCGTGAAGGAGGCCACGATGCCCAGTTCGGCCGAGACATCCACCCGTTCGCAACCCCCGGTTCCCGGGGCGCGAGCCGCGGGTGCGGCGGCGTTTGAGATCGTGCAGCGCCCGCTCGACGAGCACACTTGCGCGATCGCGGTTGAGGGCGAGCTCGACCTCTCGACGGCCCCTCGCCTGAAGTGGATGCTGCTCGACGCGCTGCAGGCCGGCTACGGCCGGCTGGTCCTCGACCTCTCGCGCACGACGTTCATGGACTCGACCGCGCTAGGGGTGCTCGTCGGCGTCAAGCGGGGATTCGACGCCGGCGAGCGGCTGGCGATCGTATGTCCCGGGGGCGATGTTCTGCAGATCTTCGAGTTCGCCGGGATGGATGGCGCCTTCGCGATCTTTCCCGCACTCGACCAGGCGCTCGCAAGCGCGCGGGAACATGGCGCGCCGGTCAGCTGACCGACGCCGACAATGCGGCGCGATCGCCGTCGGGTGTGCGCTTGCCATGACGTACATCCCGATTGCCGGTGCCCACCCCGAAGCTGGGGGGCAGGGGGGCGGGGGCCATTCCCAGCAGGGGTCCGAAAGCTCTGAACAGCGGGGCGCAGGACACGAACAGGTGCGCCGAGGAAGCGCTCACGAACAGCAGAGCGCCGGAGGTGGCGAAGCGCAGGGTGGTGAAGCGCACGGCGGTGAAGCGCACGGCGGGGAACTTCAGGGGCAGGGCACTCAAACGCAGACGCAGCCAACGGAAACGCCAACGCAGTCGCAAGACGGTGGCCGTGGACCGCAGGGCAGGGCCGGCGACCAGCGGCGCGAGCAGGCTCACGCGCAGCAGCACGCCAAAAACCATGAACGACATGGCGCAGAAGTCAAGTCGCAAGCTACGCCTGTCGGGGCCTCGCACTCGGGAGCCACCACTGGTTCCACCGCGACTACCACCTCCTCGACCACCACCTCACCAACCACTGTCTCGGCGCCGGCACCAACCCCTTCCACGCCGCCCGCGGCTATCCCGGCAAGCACGCCGACGACCGCTGCGACGCCGACGACCACGGCGACCCCGACGAGCGCCGCGACATTGCCACGAGTCAAAGGCGGCGCGCCAAACGGCGTTCCCGCCCCCACCCGACACGGTGCCGGGCACGCCGGTCGCGCGCGCCACCACGCCAGGCCGCGGGGCGCCAGGCGGAGTGGCCAGGGCCGCGTAGCGGGGCGACGCGCCGCCGCCTCCTCGTCGCGGGCACTCGCCGCCGCCGCGGGCGCGGGGACGAAGGCGCGGCGGCGGAGCGCCACGCGAGGCGCGCACCCTACGGCGGCACCGCACCCCCCGCCGCAGGCACGTACCTCGCCGCTGGTCACCACGATCACCAAGATCGCCGACGTGGTGCCCCTGCCGGTGCGGTTCTTGCTCGGGCTGCTGCTGTCGCTCTCGCTCGCGCTGGGCACGCGCTCGTGGCTGGCGGCGCTGCGCGCGCGGCGATTGGAGCGCCAGCGCGGCGAACTGCTTGAGGACGTCGGCCTGCTGCAGGCGGCGTTGCTGCCGGTGACGCCGGCACGCCTCGGCGCGGTCGGCACCTCGGCGGCCTACCGGCCGGCCGACGGCCCCGCCGCGGGGGGTGACTTCTACGACGTGTTCCTGCTCGGGGATGGCAGGGTGGCGGTGATCCTCGGTGACATCTCCGGACACGGTCGCCAGGCGCTGCCGCACACCGCGCTCGTGCGCTTCACGCTGCGGGCCTACCTCGAGGCCGGCCTCTCGCCGCGGATTGCGGTGCAGACGGCGGAGAGCGTGCTGGAGCGTCAGCTCGGTGGATCGTTCGCCACCGTCGTGGTGGCCACCTACGACCCGGGCGAGCGCACCCTCGTGTATGCCTGCGCCGGCCATCCGTCGCCGTTGGTAATCGGCTCGCCCTCGGTGGGGTCGGGAGGGTCCGTTGGGCCAGGGGGGCCGGTGGAGTCGATCGAGTCGATCACGCCAGTCACCATGTGCGCCGCGCCGCCGATCGGCGCGGGCATGCGCACCGGTTCGCGCCAAACCACGGTGGCGGTGCCCGGCGAGGCGCAGGTGTGCTTCTTCACCGACGGCGTCACCGAGGCGCGCACCGGCGGCGAGCTGTTCGGCGCCGAGCGGCTCACCCGCGCGCTCGCCGAGCTCGGGCCCGCGGCGAATGCATCCCAGCTGCTTGAGCGCGTGGCCGAAGCGACCGATACACGTTCTGACGACATGGCCGCATGTGTGCTCAACATCGCAGGGAACCCCGCCGCGCCGGCGGTGCTCCTCGAGGAGCTGGAGCTCGATCGCGAGACGCCCTCGAGCCGCCGCGCCGAGCAACTGCTGCTCGCTTGCGGGGTGCCGCGGGGCGAGATCCCCGAACTGATCAGCAACGCGCGTCACGCCGCGGGCCAGGCGGGCACCGCAATCGTCGAGCTGCACCTTGTCGCGGCTGGTGGGCCGCCACGCGTGAGGCTGCGGCGCGACAGCGTCACCCATCTACCGACCGCGCTTGCGCGCGGTCAGGCCGGGGTGGGGGTCATGGTGGGGGCGACGCCATGAGCACCACCGCGACGCTCGCCCCCGACGCGGCGATGGCGCTCGGGATCGCCGCCACGGCGATGCCGTTCGCGCGCACTCCCGAGGGCGAGGCCGAGCGCTGGCTGCGAGTGCTGCGCCTGCACGGCGAGTCGGGGATCGCGCTGCAGGCGCTCGGCGTCAGCGAGGGGCCGTTCGACACGGAGGATGGCGAGCGCCACGAGCGCGAACCGGCCGCCCCCACCTCTTCTCCCGGCGGCGCCGAGCGCGACCCCGTCGCGCTGGTGAGCGAGCAGGCGGTCGAGATCGCCGCGCAACGGGGCGCCGGGGGCGTGGGCACCAAGGACCTGCTCCTCGCCGTGATGTGCATCTACGGCGAGGAGTTCGATCGCGTGCTGCGCGCGCACGGCACCGACCGCGCGGAGGTGCTCGCGCGGCTGGCCCATCCCTGACGGTCGGAGGGCAAGCCTGGCCAGGACGCAGTGAGCGAAGTGTGCTCTGCACACGAGCGATCGAGGACGCCGCCAGGCGCCGCCATCCGACCGTCAGGGGCTACTTGATGAACAGCATCTCCGCATACTTCGGCAGCGGCCACAGGTCGTCCGGCACGATGCCCTCGAGGCGGTCGGCGACTTCACGCACGTCGTCCATCGCGGTGAGCACGGTGTCGCGCATGTAGACCGCCCACTTGGGCGCCGACTCGTCGGGCTGGTTGTCGGCCAGGTTGGCGTCCTCCAGCTTCAGCAAGTTGAAGTGCAGCTCCTTCACCAGCGGCTCGACCTCCCCGATCAGCTCCTCCAGGCCGCTCGTCTTCAATTCGTTGAGGTGGCGCACCGCCGCCGGCAGCAGCATCGTGCGGGCGATCGCCGCCGCGGTCTCCGACTCGATGTTGAGCTTCACCGCGTACTGCTCGGTGAACACCTCATAGCGGGACTCGAGCTCCCGCTTGGAGAGCACCTTGTACTTCTTGAACAGCGCGACGGTGCCTTTGTCTACCAGCCACGGCAGCGCGTCGGGCGTCGAGCGCAGGTTGGCGAGGCCGCGCTTCTCGGCCTCCTTATGCCAAGCCTCGGAGTAGTTGTCGCCGCCGAACACGACCTGTTTGTTGGCGGCGTAGCTCTCCTTGACGACTTTGGTCAGTGCCTTCTCGAGGTTGGCGCCCGAGCCTTTCATCGCGGCCGCGAGCTTGTCGGCGAGGTCGTCGATCGCCTCGGCGACGATCGTGTTGAGCACGGTGTTGGGCAGCGCCAGCGACATGCTGGAGCCCAGCGCACGGAACTCGAACTTGTTGCCGGTGAAGGCGAACGGCGAGGTGCGGTTGCGGTCGCCGCCGTGCAGCGGCAGCGGCGGCAGCACGGGCGTGCCGAGGCCGAGGAACGAGCCGGGCTTGGAGGTCTGCGCCCTGCCCGCCTCGATCGCCCCGAACACGCGCTCGAGCTCCGAGCCGAGGAAGATCGAGATGATCGCCGGCGGCGCCTCGTTGGCGCCGAGCCGGTGGTCCTGGCCGGGCGAGGCGATCGAGGCGCGCAGCAGTGCCTGGTGGGCGTTGACGGCCTGGATCACCGCCGCGCAGAAGAACAGGAACTGCAGGTTCTCGTGCGGGGTGTCGCCGGGCTCGAGCAAGTTCATGCCGGTGTCGGTGCCCATCGACCAGTTGTTGTGCTTGCCCGAGCCGTTGACGCCGGCGAACGGCTTCTCGTGCAGCAGGCACACGAGGCCGTAGCGGCGGGCGACGTTCTGCATCACCTGCATCGTCAGCTGCTGGTGGTCTGAGCCGACGTTGGAGTTCTCGAAGATCGGCGCCAGCTCGTACTGGTTGGGGGCGACCTCGTTGTGGCGAGTCTTGACGGGCACGCCCAGCTTCGCCAGTTCCCGCTCGGTCTCCAGCATGTACGCAAGGATCCGCTCGGGGATCGAGCCGAAGTAGTGGTCGTCGAGCTCGTGGCCCTTGGGCGGCTTGGCGCCGAACAGGGTTCGTCCGGTGGTCAGCAGGTCGGGGCGCTCGAAGTAGTACTGCTCGTCGATCAGGAAGTACTCCTGCTCGGGGCCCACGGTGGTGAACACCCGCCGCGCGTCCTCGACGCCGAGCAGCTTGAGCGCACGGATCGCGGCGCCGGAGAGCGCGTCCATCGAGCGCAGCAGCGGGATCTTGTGGTCGAGCGCCTCGCCCGTCCACGAGGTGAACGCCGTGGGGATGCACAGCAGCGCGCCGTTGGGGTTCTCCAACAGGAACGCGGGCGAGGTGGGGTCCCAGGCGGTGTAGCCGCGCGCCTCGAAGGTGGCGCGGATGCCGCCGGTCGGAAACGAAGAGGCATCGGGCTCGCCCTGGATCAGCTCCTTGCCGGAGAACTCGGCGATCGCGGTGCCGTCCCCTACGGGGCCGTAGAAGGAGTCGTGCTTCTCCGCGGTGGAGCCCGTCAGCGGTTGAAACCAGTGCGTGTAGTGCGTGGCGCCCCGCTCCAGCGCCCACTCCTTCATCGCCTGCGCGACGGCGTCCGCCAGCGAGGTGTCGAGCGCCTCGCCGCGCTCGAGCGTCTTCTTCAGCGCCTTGTACACGTCCTTCGGCAGGCGCTGGCGCTGCACGACCGGGCTGAACACGTTGGACGCGAACACCTGGTTGCCGGGGAGGGTCAGGTCGAGCGAGCCGAGGGCGCTGCCGTTGGCGCTCCACTGTGCGGCTGTGACGTTCTGCTGGCGTGTGCGGGGCATGGGGGGGTTCGATTCCTCCTCGTCGCGAATCTATATGAGTGGGCGCCCGAAGCTGGGGCGTTGCCGCCCGGCCCTGCGCAGACCGATCCCAGCGAGGATCGGGCCGACCATGAATCGTAGACCCCTCCGCGGGCCCGGGCATCGCCCCTTTGGCGAAATCCCGCGTGCGATCTTTCGACAGCGGGCCAAACGGTGGCGCCCGCGGGCGTCCTTCGAGCGGCCCGAAGGGCGCATGCGGAAGGGGTCGTATTTGGGGATCGTCCGCGTGGGTCGGTGGGGCTACATGCACGTGGGCGCTGGCCGAAACGGGATGCTGGTCGATTCGGGGATGCGAGCGCAGCGAGTGTCTCCCGAATCGGTCGGAGGCGAGTGTCTTCCGGCTTCGGTCCTCCATGCCCGGCGGCTCGGCGGGGTGTGTGTTCAACTTTTTTAAAGGCGTGCGCTATTGCGCACGGCTCACAGATTTTTCAATACAACCGCCACCGGGCCGGTCGCGGACTCGCGGCCGGGTCCGCGCCTGTCTGCCCTACTCTTCGGAGGGCACGTACGGGCCGGCGACCACCTTGCCGGTCGCCGGGTCCACGTGGGTCGCCGGTGGGCGCTCGGCGACGTGCACCGTGAAGCTTCCCGCGGGCGGGGAGCCGTTGGCGAGCGCCGCTTGGGCCCTGCCGTTGAGGCCGGCGTACACCCGGTAGGAGACTCTGTACGTCCCCGGCTTGACGGGCGACACGCTCCACACGAAGCTGCGCGTCGCTCTCGGCGCCAGGGGACCGAGCGCCCAAACGTTGTAATTGGACGTCGTTCCGCTGCCGGGGGGATCCACCTGCACCGTTTCGACCGGCGGCTTGGGGATCTGTCCAGGACCCTGGTCGACGACCCAGATCGGGCGCCGGCGACTGGCCAGGTTGGGGTAGTCGCTGAGATAGTCGAACGAGGTCACCGCCACCGTCACGTCGGGCAGCGTGCGCGTGCTGGTGTTGCGCACGTCCACCACCATCTGCGCCGGCCGCGCCACGGCCTGGCCGCTCGGGAAGCTGGCGTGCGTGACCTCCACCGTGTAATGACCTTTCGGTTCGGAGGCGTCCTGGTGGCGCGAGCTGCCGCAGCCCGCCGCGAGCGCCACCGTCAGCGCTCCGCAGAGGCCGAGCACGACCACGTTGAGTACGCGACTCCCCCTCACAGCGCGGTCACGATACCAGCGATCGAAGCCTTCGCCAACGATTGAAGCGCTCCCCAACGATTGAAGCGCTCCCCAACCGCTCCCCAACGATCGACGCGCTCCCGCGAGCCCGCGCGCCGCGTGGGGGAGCGGCGAGGCCAACACGTGAAGGAGTTGGGGCCAAGGGGTGGCGCGACGCCAGCGCATCGCGTAGAGTTCCAGTACCGGCGTACACTGCCGGTGTACTGTCCACCCGAGGAGGGGTAGGTAGCGCAGTGGTACGTAGTGCGGCGGAGCGGGCGTTCCTCCCAACGAGGAACTTCATCGAGGAAGTCGGCGACATGATGATCCTGACCGGCAGGACCATCAGGTCAGCGCTGCGACCTCCCTACCCATATGGCGGCGAGTTCGTCTCGCAGTTCCTGTTCGCGCTGCGTCTGTGCTGGTTCCCGCTGCTGGTGTCGACGGTGTGCATCGACTACGCCGCGCCCGGCCTGCAGGCGGCCAACTTCCTCACGCTGTTCGGCGCGCTGGACCGCCTCGGCGGGTTCTTCGTGCTCGGCGCGGTGCGCGAGATCGGCCCCGACGTGACCGCGATCGTGCTCGCCGGGGTCGCTGGCACGGCGATCACCGCCGACCTCGGCGCGCGCAAGATCCGCGAGGAGCTCGACGCGCTGCAGGTGCTGGGCGTCGATCCGATCAAGAACCTCGTGGTGCCCCGCTTCCTCGCGTTGATGCTCGTCACGGGGCTGTTCAACATCTACGCGATCCTGTTCGGCATCTTCGGGGGACTGCTCGCCGAGCTCGTCAACGGCTATCCGCTGGGGCCGTTCTGGAACACCTTCTTCGCGAACGCCGACACGACCGACATGTGGGGCTCGGCGCTGAAGGCGACGCTGTACGGGGCGATCATCGCGATCGTGTGCTGCTACAAGGGCATGACCGCCTCCGGCGGCGCCGAGGGCGTCGGCCGCGCCGTCAACCAGGCGGTGGTGATCACCTTCCTCGCGGTGTTCGCGTTCGACTATGTCTTCGAGCAGACGCTACTCGCCACGCATCCCCAGATCCTGGTGATCAAATGATCCGGCGGCGTCTCGCCGCCTTCGGTCGTCGGCCAAGCCGACGACCCCTTGTCCTCGATCGCTCGTGTACCGAAGCCGGGAGACACTCGCTCCGCTCGCATCCCCGTTTCGGCCAGCACACTTCGCTCACTGCGTCCTTGCCAGGAACGACGAGCCATCCGCCGGATGGCCGGTGGGGAGGTGCGGGGCGATGAACGAATGGCTGGCTATCCCCCGTGAATGGATCGCCTCCTCAGGCGAAATCGCCGGCTTCAGCGGCAAAATCATCGGCGACGTCTACAGCCTGCGCGTGTTCCGCTTCTTCGGCGAGACCCTGCGCCAGGCGGGCATCCTGATCATCTCCTCGACGCTGATCATCTGGGCGCTGATGTTCATCCTTGGGCTGCAGTGCGGGATCCAGGGCGCCTACTTCACCGAGGCCTCGGGGGCGCCCGCCTACTCAGGCGTGTTCACGGCGTGGTGCGATCTGCGCGAGATCATTCCCTACGCCTTCGGCTACATGATGTCGGCGAAGGTCGGCACCGGGATCGTCGCGGAGCTGGGCGCGATGCGCATCTCCGACGAGATCGACGCGCTGGAGGTGATGGGGATCGACTCCCTGACCTTCCTCTGCGCCACGCGTCTGCTCGCGGCGTGGCTGGTGCTGCCGTTCCTATACCTCGCCGGGATCGGCGGTGCTTTCCTCGCCTCCTACATCGCGGTGGTGCAACAGGTGGCGGTGGTCTCCTCCGGCGGTTACTTCCTGATCTTCTGGCAGTTCCAGAACCCTCCCGACTTCCTTTACAGTCTGATCAAGGCGATGGTGATGGCCACCGCGATCGTGCTGGTCGGTTGCTACTACGGTTACAACGCCTCCGGCGGCCCCGTAGGGGTTGGTACGGCCACGGCCAAGTCAATGGTCATGAATATCGTGCTCGTTCATGTCATCGGAATGCTGGGAACCCAGATCTTCTGGGGAGCCAACCCGCGCGCCCCAATCGGGGGTTAGAGCATGGAAGGGTCCGTCCACGCATTCGACCGTTTCGGCCGCCGCGCCGCCGCGCACGCAGGGATCGGGGGCTGAGCATGTCCGTGCCCTTCCACGCAACCGACTGTTGCGCCCGGCGCGCGGCCGCGCGCGCGAGAAGCAGGCGCTTACGGGTAGGGGGCTGAGATGGCCGTCGAGCACGACACGATCGACGAGGCCGAGGCGGAGGACTTCCAGTACCACGCCGGCGTCAACCGGCCCAGCAACATCCCTGACGCGATCGAGTTCATCGACGTGCACAAGGCGTTCGGCTCCAACCGCGTGCTGCGCGGTCTCAACCTCGGCATTCCTGAAGGTCAGGTGTCGATGATCCTCGGCCCCTCCGGCACCGGCAAGTCGGTGTGCATCAAGCACATCGTCGGGTTGCTCTACCCCGACCAGGGCGACGTGATCGTCGCCGGGCAGTCGATCCCCTCACTCGCCGACGACGACCTCTTCGAGCTGCGCAAGAAGTTCGGTGTGCTGTTCCAGGACGGGGCGCTGTTTGGGTCGCTCAACCTCTACGACAACGTCGCCTTCCCCCTGCGCCAGCACACCGAGAAGGGCGAGGACGAGATTGCAGAGATCGTTACTCGGCGCCTGCGCGAGGTCGGCCTCGGCGATGCCAACGAGAAGATGCCCAATGAGCTATCGGGGGGAATGCGCAAGCGCGCCGGGTTCGCCCGTGCGCTCGTGCTCGACCCCGAGATCGTGCTGTTCGACGAGCCCGACTCCGGTCTCGACCCCGTGCGCACCGCACTGCTGTGCGAGCTGATCAAGGAAGTGCACGCCGAGAACGGTGGCACCTATGTGGTGATCACCCACGACATCCTCTCTGCGCGCCGCGTGGCCGAGCACATCTCGATCCTGTGGCGCGGGCGGATCGTGGAATCGGGACCCGCCGCCGAGCTGTTCGCCTCGGAGAACCCGTTTGTGCGGCAGTTCCTCTCCGGCGAATCGGCCGGCCCGCTGGGGATGGAGTAGTAACCGGCGACGCGGTGTTCGGGTCGGGCTAGCCTCTTCTTGTGAGCGTCGCACGCCTTCTATCGGCCCTCGCGGGCGGCGCCGCCCGCCGGCCGCTGCTGGTCGTGGCCGTGATGGGCCTGCTCGGGCTGGGCGGCGCCGCGCTGGCGCTGAGCCTGCGTCCGAGCGCCGCGACCGACACCTTCGTCGGGCGCTCCAGCACGGGCTACCGGGCGACGCAGCGCTACTACGGCTCGTTCGGGGAAGAGCCCGTGGACGTGCTGGTGAAGGGCAACCTGCAGGACATGCTGCTGAGCGCCGACATCGACCGCCTGCTGGGTCTCGAGGGGTGCCTGGCGGGCAAGGTCCCCGCCGCCGGGCTGCCGCGCGAGGGCGGGGCCAACGGCCCCTGCGCCCAGCTGGATCGACTCGGCACCGTCAAGGTTGTAATCGGCCCCGGCACCTTCGTCAACGAGGCCGTCGAACAGATCGACGGGATGCTCTCCACGCAGGGCAACCAGGCGGAGAAAGAGGCGGCACAGAACGAACAGGCAGTCAGCCGCCTCGCGCTCAGCCAGGGTCGTGGCGCCGCCGAAGCGAGCAGGCTCGGCAAGGAAGCGGGCACCATCACACGGGAACGCTACGCCCAGCAACTCGAGCTGCTGGGGGCCGAGTACGGCCTCAGCGCACCGCCCACGCTCAACGACCCGAGCTTCGTCTACACGCTCGTGTTCGACAACACCGCGAAGCTGCCGGGCACCCCCAAGCAGCGCTTTGCCTACCTCTTCCCCGGCCGCGAAGCGGCGCTGATCTCCGTGCGTATGCGGGCGGGGCTGAGCGAAGCGCAGCGCACGCGCACGATCTCACTGATCCGCCGCGCGCTCGCGATGCCCCAATGGCGCTTGCGGCACGGCGAGCACTACCTGCTCACCGGCCAGCCGGTGATCGTAGCCGAACTCACGGGCTCGATCACCCACTCGATCGAGTTGCTGCTGGTGGCGGTGCTGCTGGCGATGGCGCTCGCGCTCGGTCTCGTCTTCCGCGGTCGCCCGCGGTTGCTGCCGCTCGCGGTCGCCGTGCTCGCCGTTGCGCTCACGTTCGGGGCGCTTGCCGCGGTGGGCGCCTCACTGACCGTCGCTCAGGTCGCCGTCCTGCCGGTGCTGGTGGGGCTCGCCGTCGACTACGCGGTCCAGTTCCAGTCACGTGTGCAGGAGGCACGCGCGGAGGGAGCCCCCCACACCCCGGCCGCGATCCGTCGCGCCGCCACGGCCGCCGGTCCCACCATCGCAGCCGCCGCAGCCGCCGGAGCCGCCGCGCTGCTGGTGATGATGCTCTCACCCGTGCCTACCGTGCGCGGTTTCGCGCTGTTGCTGGTGGTGGGTATCGCGATCGCCCTGCTCTGCGCGCTCACCTTCGGATCGGCCGTGCTGGCGCTCGCGGGGGAGCCAACTTCTCCACGCCCCCGCCCCGGACGGTGGTTGGCGCCCGCCTGGCGCGGGGCGCAGGAGATGGTACGCGACAACCCGCTCACCCGCCTGCTCTCCAGGGCAGCGCTCGTGTACGCGGTGCGCAACCCCGGCCGCGTGATCGCCGTCGGTCTCGCGCTCGCCGTACTCGGCTGGGGGCTCGACACGCAAACGCACGTCGAAACCAACCTCGAAAAGCTGGTGCCCCAGAGCCTGCCCTCTTTGCACAACCTCGACGCGCTCGAGGGTGCCTCGGGGGTGGGCGGGGAAATCGATTTGATGGTGTCCGGCAAAAACGTCGCGAGCCCGAAGACGATCGAATGGATGGGCCGCTACCAGGACGCCGTGCTGAAGCGCTTCGGCTACACCTCCACACGCGGTTGCGGCAGGGCGCGGCTGTGCCCCGCCTTCTCGCTGCCGACGCTGTTCGAAGGTGGGGCGATCGGTGCGAGCTCCTCCACCACCACGCCCGCCTCCTCCTCCAAATCCTCATCCAAATCGGAGACACCTTCGCCCAACTCTTCGACGCCGGGCTTCGCCACCACGAAGCTCACCGCCGCCGAGGTGAACGGCCTGCTGCGGACGATTCCCGCGTACTTTTCCCAGAACGCGATCACCGCCAACCGGCGGGTCGCCACGCTCGCGTTCGGCATCCGCCTGATGCCGCTTGACGAACAGCAGCACGTGATCGAAGCGATGCGCGCCGCGCTGCATCCTCCGCGTGGGGTGAGCGTGCAGCTGGTGGGCCTGCCCGTCCTCGCCGCGCAGTCGGGTGCGCTCGTGGCCTCGCCGTGGCGGCGCGTGCTGACACTGCTCGCGGGGCTGGCCGCGGCGGCGCTGGTGCTGCTGATCGCCTTCCGCGGCGACCGCCGGCGGGCGCTGGCGCCGCTGCTGCCGGTGCTGCTCGCCACCGGCTGGTCGGCGCTCGTGGTGTTCGCGATCAGGGTGCCGCTCAACCCGATGTCGGTCACGCTCTCCGCGCTCGTGATCGCGGTATCCACAGAGTTCAGCGTGTTGCTCGCCGAGCGTCTGCGCGAAGAGCGGGGCGCCGGACGGCCGCTGCCCGAGGCGCTGCGTCTCACCTATGCTCGCACGGGCGCTGCGGTCGCGGCCTCGGGTGTCACCGCGATCGTCGGCTTCGGCGTGTTGATCCTCTCCGACATCAACATGCTCCGCGACTTCGGCGTGGTGACCTTGATCGACCTCAGCGTCTCGCTCATCGGTGTGCTGGTGGCGCTGCCCGCGGCGCTGCTGCTGTCGGAGCCCGGCGAACTGGCGCGGCGGGGAATCACGCTCCGGGCGGGAGGGGCACGATTTCGCGCGCGCCGTGCGCGCCGACGCCCGCGCCATGAGCCAGCCTGAGCGACACGGCGGGCTGTTCGGCCGAAGCCGGGAGACACTCGCCACCGGCGGCGAGCGTCCCCGTTTCGGCCAACAGCGCCAGGGCCGCTGGATCGGGCTGCTGGCGATCGTGATTTTGGTCCTGATCACGATCAACACGATCCTCACTCCATCCAACGGGTTGGCGGGGATCAAGCCCGGCCGACCCCTGCCGCCCTTCGCGGCGCCGCTCGCCACCGGCAACCTGCAGGGCTCCGTCAACGTCGCCGCGCATCCCAACGAGGACCCCGCCAAACACGCGGCCTGCACGGTGCGGGGCCCTCAAATCCTCAACATCTGCCAGCTCTACGAACAGGGCCCGGTGGTACTGGCGCTGTTCGTCGAGGCGAATGCCTGTGACGGGGTGCTCGGCGAGATGCAGGCGCTCGCCGCTGGGTTTCCGGGCGTACGCTTCGCCGCGGTGGCGATCAAGGGCGAACGTGCATCGCTGCGCGCGCTGGTGCACTCCCGCGGCCTGACCTTCCCGGTTGGCGTCGACAGCGAAGGGGAGCTGCCCGCGCTGTACGCGATGGCGAGTTGCCCTCAAATCACGTTCGCCTACCCTGGTGGGATCGTGCAGAGCAAGGCCCTGCTCACCACGCCCTCGCCTGCCGTGCTGCGCCAGCGCGTCAGCGAGCTGGTGGCCGCGTCTGTCGCGCGCGGATGGAGGCCGCCACGATGATGCCGGAGCCGGCAGCCGCTGGGCACGATCAGAGCGAGCGGCCCGAGCTCGCGCGGGGCTGGTGCGAGCGCGAGGTCTCCGAAGAGCTGCCAGGGCTGCATCTGATCCAAATCCGCTCGAGCGTCGCGCGTGCCCTCCGGGATTCCCCGCCGGCGGTGAAACGGCGCTTGGCGGTGCTCTCCAATCGGTGGGGAGGAGCGCACGCGGTCGGCCTGCGACAGCGCCCCGTGCCGGCGGCCTACCGCGTGTTCTTCAGGCACATTGGGCTCGATCCCGACGTGGTGCGAACGCCACTCGAGGAGGCGATGTTCGCGCGGATGATGCAGGGCGGGTTTCACTCCCACCACCTGCTCGCCGACGCGCTGCTGATCACCCTGGTCGACACCAGTGTGCCGGTGTGGGCGCTCGACGCCGCCACGGTTGAGGATCCACTGGGCATCCGCGCCAGCCGGGAGGGCGAGAAATTTGGAGGCTCGCCCGCCGGTTCACCAGCCGACGCGTCGGCTCGCACGTCCGCCCACAAGCACGCGCACGCGTCTGCCTCCTCCTCGAGTGGTCCCCCCCTGCCGGCGGGTCGGCTGATCGTGGCCGACGCCCGTTGCGCGGTGGCGGTGCTGTTCGGCGAGATTGCTCCCGGCCACGCCGCGGGCGTGGAGGCCGACGAGGTGGTGCTGTTCACGCTGCAGGTTGCCGGGGTGTCCTCGCTGCACGTCGAGGAGGCGCTGTGGGGGTGTCGCGCGATGCTCGAAGGTCCGCGGTAAGTAAGAGTTTGTCCAGGGGTTCCTCCGCGATTCCGCCATCGATTGAGTCGCGAACCCCGGGGCGCTGGTAGAATCGGCGAAGCGTAAGAGCCGAGGAGGAGCTGGGCAAGTGGTCGCAACGGAGCAGATCACGATCGATCGCCAGACACCGCTCACCCGCGCGGGGACGGAGGCGCGGGTTGCGTCCGAGCGCGGGCGCGCTCCAGGCGAGCGTGCCGCGCGCGAGTCGCTACGGGCGCAGGTCGCGAGGCTGGAGGGCGAGCTTTCGGGGATTGTTGCCCGCGGCTTCCCGCATGTCTACACCGTTCCGCTCGGTGCTCCCGAGTACGCCGGTCCGCGGCTGCTCTCCCTGGCCGAGCTGGAGCGTGAGCGCGACCGGCTGGTGGTGTGCCTGCGCGGGGCACAGCAACAGGCGCGTGAGCGTGCGGAGCTGGAGTTGCGCGCGCGCGACCAGCTGGAACGTATGCGGTTGGAACCGGGCCGCTACAAGTTCGTGCGCCTGCGGGTGACCGACCTCGGCGAACGCGGCTGCGGCGTGTGGGAGGTGCGTCCCCGCCTCGGCCTGATCGGGATGCTCGCCGGGTGGTGGCAGCTGAAGCTCTCCTCGGGCTGTCCGTTACCCCGGCCGCGCGCCCACGGCGCGCGGCTGACCGGTGCACGACAGAAGACCTCGTCTCCGCGGATGCGAGCACAGCGGATTGGGCGGGCTCCAAAGCCCCGCGCGGGAGGTCTGCTCATCGACTGAGCGCGGGGATGGTGCCCTGCTCGCGGCACACCGTGGCGAGCGTGTGTCTCTGGCGGTCGGTGAGGGAGCCGAGGGTCTTGGTTTCGGACATCTGGAGCTGCGCCAGCAGCTTGCGGCAGCGGCTCTCGCCCCAGCGACGCTGGCTCATCAGCAGGTCGGCGACCGTCATGCTGTGGGCCTCCCACGGGCACTGGAGGATCACGTCGGCGGCCGGGAGCTCCCCGGTGGCAATTCGTCGCTTGAGGTCCGCGCGGGCGAGGCGCACCTTGTTGGCGCGCTCCAGGGCACGCATGTATTGAGGGCCGGCAGGGGCCAGCGTCGCTGTCGCGCTCATTGGATCTCACTCCCCGTTGCCCGCCACGGGGGATCCACCGCAGCGCACAACATACTTGCTTGGTTTTTAACGAGTAGCGCGCTCTCACCGACCGCTCATCGTTCGCTCACTGGACGTCCCATCCGTCCTCGGCACCCCTCTACCGGCGACATGGAGCGAGTTCCGAGCGTTGATGCAAAGCGCCCCATCAAGCTACGCCAGCGGGGCGCCGCGGTCAACACATTTCAGACAGATCGTGCGCTAAAAGCGACCTTTTTCTTTTCTCATAGGTCCTATGAGGATTGTCTGGGTCGCTCGGTGGAGGCTCGGGCTCAACCGCGTCGCTCGGTGAGGCCCTCAGCCGACTCGTGTGCGGTCAGGCTCAGCTGGCGGTGCGACCACACTCGTCGGCCCCGGCAGCGGACCGTGCTTGGCCTCGAAGCTGCGCTTGATCCGCGCGAAGGCGTCGAGCGCGCGATCGATCACGGCCTCGTCGTGGGTGGCCATTACGCTCGTGCGCAAGAGTGCGCCGCCCGGGGGCACGGCGGGGTGCAGCGCGGTGTTGACGAACACGCCCTCGTCGTACAGCGCACGCCACAGCAGCGCTGCCTTCCAGTCGTCGCCGACAAGCACCGGCACGATCGGGGTGACGATCGTCGGGGCGCCGCTCGCGTCGGGGCGCACCCCGGGGGCGGCCGCGACGGATGGGCGAGCGGGCAGCGGCTGCGGGGCGACCACGGCGAAGCCCAGCTGCTCCAGCCCGTCGCGCAGGCGCCACGCGTTGTCGAGCACTCGCGTCAGCAGCGCCGCGCCGTCGGGTGAGCGCAGCACTCGCAGCGCGGCGAGCGCGGCGCCGAGCGCGGCGGGCACTGCGGAGGCGGTGAAGATGAAGGCGCGAGAGTAGTAGCGCAGGTACTCGAGCACGTCGGCGGGACCCGCCACAAAGCCGCCGCAGGAGGCCAGCGACTTCGAGAAGGTGCCGACGCGCAGGTCCACGCGATCCTCCAGGCCGAGCAGCTCGGCGGTGCCGGCGCCGCGCGCGCCCAGCACCCCGGCGCCGTGCGCCTCGTCTACCATCAGCCGCGCGCCATGGCGCTCGCACAGCTCGTAGATCTCGAGCAGCGGGGCGATGTCGCCCTCCATCGAGAAGACGCCGTCGACGACGACCAGCACGCCGCCGCCGTCGCCGTGCGCTCGCCCGAGCATCTTCTCGAGCTTCTCCAGCCGGTTGTGGCGGAAGGGGCGCAGCTTCGCGCGCGAGAGCAGACAGCCGTCGAGGATCGAGGCGTGGTCGCCGGAGTCGGCGATCACGGTGTCGCCGACGCCGAGGATCGTGCCGAGCGTGCCGAGGTTGGCCTGGTGCCCGGTCGTGAACACGAGTGCGTCCTCGCTGCCCATCCACTCGGCAATCTCCGCCTCCAGTTCGAGGTGCAGCGGCGTCGTGCCGTTCAGCGGGCGGCTGCCGGTGAGGCCGGTGCCGTAGCGGTGCAGCGCCTCCTGCGCGCCCGCCAGCACCCGCTCATCGCCGGTGAGCCCGAGGTAGTTGTTGGAGCCCAGCATGATCCGCTGCGCCCCCTCCATCTCCACCACCGGCATCGCCGGGGAGGTGAGCACGTGGAAGTAGGGGATGATGTCGGCCTCGCGCGCCGCGGCCAGTAGCTCGGCGCGCTCGTGGTGGCGGGCCTTGGCGAAGACATCGCGGGGGGGTGGCTGGCTCTCGTCGGCGGTCGGTGGCTGGTTGGTGCTTGTGGCCATGTGGTCGCAGGCGCGTTGGGTGTAGGGTGCCTTGGCTGTGAGCGTCGAAGTCAGCCCGGTGGCGGGCGGGAGTGACCTGAAGCGGTTCGTCGAGGTGGCCTTTCGCCTGCATGCTAACCACCCGCTGTGGGTGCCGCCGCTGAAGCTCGAGCGGCGCATCTTCCTCAACCGGCGTATGAACGCCTTCTTCGCCCACGGCGAGGCCGAATACTTCCTCGCTCGTCGCGCCGGTCGCGTGGTCGGCAGGATCACCGCGCAGATCAACCACGCCTTCAACGAGCAGCACGATTCGAAGTGGGGCTGGTTCGGCTTCCTGGAGTTCGAGGAGGATCTGGAGGTCCTCCAGGCACTGCTCGACGCGGCGCAGGCGTGGCTGCGGGGGCGCGGCTGCGAGCGGATGGTGGGGCCCGCCGACTTCGCGATGAACGACGAGTGCGGCATCCTGATCGAGGGCTTCGATGTGCGCCCGATGATCCACCAGCCGTGGCACCCGCCCTACTACCAGCGCCTGCTGGAGGAGGCGGGGATGAGCAAGGCAATGGACCTCCTGATGTGGAAACTGGAGGTGACCGAACGCGACCGGGTGCTGCCGGTGATCTGGGAGCTCGCCGACAAGGCGCAGAGCGAGCACGGGATCCGCGTGCGCCCGATGCGCCGCCGCCAGCTGCGCAAAGACATGGAGTTCTTCGGCGAGGTCTACAACGCCGCGTGGTCGAAGAACTGGGACTTCGTGCCGTACACCAAAAAGGATCTGGACGCCCTCGCCCAGGAGCTGCAGCTAGCCTTCGACAAGCACTGGTTCATGATCGCCGAGCGCGAAGACACCGGCGAGGTGGTCGGTATGGCGATCACGATCCCCGATCTCAACCAGGTGCTGGAAAAGATGAAAGGGCGCCTGCTGCCGCTGGGCTGGTGGTACTTCCTGCGCAAGGGGACCATCATGACCCGGGTGCGCGTCGGCTGGCTGGGCGTGCAACCTGAGTACCAGCACACCGGCATCGCGGCGAAGCTCTACCAGATGCACTTCGACGCTGCCGAAGCGCGCCCTCAGAAGGGCGGCGAGATGGGCTGGATCCTCGAGACCAATACGGCGATGAACCGCGGCATGGAGGCGATGGGGGGCCGCGTCGTCAAGCGCTACCGGATGTATGAGCGGGTGTTCGACGGCTTGGCCTCGGAGACGCCTCCCGCCGATGCCGCACTCGCCTCGGCGTAGGGTCCGGGGCGCTCCCTACACTTGTGGCCGTGGGCGACTCGCTCCAACCCGACGTGCCCCGATCCGCCGGCGGCGACACCGAGGAAGTGGACGCCGTCGTGGTGGCGCCTTCGGTCAGGCCGCTTCCCGAGCGCGTGGAAGCCCGCGCGGTGGTGCCGGCCGTGCAGGCCGCGGCCGTGGCCGCCGGTAGCTTCGTCGTGGGTGCGGCGATGGTAGGGCTTGCCCACCGCCGTCAGCGGCGTCGCGAGCTCGTGCGTGCCGGCGCACGGCGAGGCCTCGGCCGGGGCGGTGGGCGCCGAGCCACAAGCGGCGGGCGCGGCTCCCGTAGCATGGGCGAGCTCGTGCAGATCGTTGGCAGCCGTTCGCTGCTCGTGGACGTGCACCTGCTCGGCGGCCGCAACTGACACCGCACGTGAGCGCGGCGCTACTGCGACCGCGCCCGGACGAGCGTGGGCTTCGGGACGCACAGGTGCGGATAGAGGTGCGGCCCCCATGGCCGTTCCGCCTGCCGGCGCACGGTGGCATGGATGGGGTACTGCGCCACCGCGGGGGCGTGCTCGAACGGCTGCTGCACCACGGCGAGCAGCCAGTGGTGGTGCGCGTCGCGCAGCCGTCTGTCGACCGGGTGGCGTTCGATGCCAGCGCCCCCACTGGCGAGGCGGCCGAGCACGGGATCGCGCGGATGCGCTTCGCGTTGGGGGTGGACGAGGACCTGCGTGCGTTCCACACCCGTTTCGCGCGTGACCCTTTGATCGGAGAGTCGGTGCGCCGCCGGCCGTGGCTGCGGGTGCGCCGGCGCCCCGAGCCGTGGGAGGCGCTCGCGTGGGCGGTGTGCGAGCAGCTGATCGAGTTCGAGCGCGCCGCGACGATCGAGCGGCGGATCGTACGGCGGCTGGGGCGGAGCGGAGGCGACCTGCGCGACGTGCCGACCCCGGCTGCGCTTGCAGCCGTCGCTCCGGCGCTGCTGCAATCGCTCGATCTCGGCGGCGCGCGGGCGCGCACGCTGGTGCGTGTGGCCCGGGAAGTAGCGCGTGGGCGGATCGACCTTCATTCCCCCGATCACGAGCGCACCTGGCGACGGCTGCGCGCGATCCCGGGCATCGGCCCGTGGACGGTGGAGATGCTCGCGTTGCACGGCCAGGGCCGCCACGACCAGGTGCCGGCGGGCGACGTGGGCCTGCTGAAGCTGGTGGGGCGCGCGCTCAGCGGCGGTAACCCCCACGTTCGCGCGCAGGAGCAGGACGTACGCGAGTTCTTCGCCCCCTACGAGGAGTGGGCGGGGCTGGCGGCGATGCACATCATGAGCGCGTGAGCAGCCTGCGACGCCCGGTTTCCGTAAACAGGTTCCTTCACACCGTCAACACCGCCGCCCCTGTGAACCGCCCCGCGCGGAGATCTCCCAGGGCGCCGTTGGCGTCCTCCAGCGGGTAGGCGGTGACCTGGGTCTTGACTGGGATCCGCGGGGCGAGGGCGAGGAATTCCTCGGCGTCGCGACGGGTTAGGTTGGCGACCGAACGGATCGTGCGCTCCTCCCACAGGGCGGCGTAGGGGAAGGAGGGGATGTCGCTCATATGGATGCCGCCGCACACGACCGTGCCGCCGGGGGCGAGGGCGCGCAGCGCGAGCGGGACCAGGGCGCCGTCGGGGGCGAACACGATCGCGGCGTCGAGCTGCTCGGGCGGGGACTCGTCTGAGCCGCCGGCCCAGGTGGCGCCGAGCTCCAGCGCGAAGGTCTGCGCAGGGATGTCGCCGGGGCGGGTGAAGGCGAACACGCGCCTTCCCTGCCAGATGGCGACCTGGGCGAGGATGTGGGCGGCGGCGCCGAAGCCGTACAGGCCGAGGCGACGTCCGCGGCCGGCCATCCGCAGCGCGCGGTAGCCGATCAGCCCGGCGCACAGCAGCGGGGCGGCCTGCGTGTCGGGGTAGCCCGGCGGGAGCTCGAAGCAGAAGCGCTCGTCGGCGAGCGCGTACTCGGCCATGCCACCGTCGATGTCGCGGCCGGTGAAGCGCGCGAGCGGGCAGAGGTTCTCGCGGCCAGAGCGGCAATAGGCGCACTCGCCGCAGGTCCACCCCAGCCAGGGGACGCCGACGCGCCGACCGTCGGACTCGACGGTGGCGACGATCTGGTGGCCGAGGATCCGCGGCGGTGTAGCGATCTGCACCTCGCCGTCGAGCAGGTGCAGATCGGTGCGGCACACTCCGCAGGCGTGCACCTTCAGCAGCAGCTGGCCGGGGGCGGGCACGGGGGTCGGACGCTCGACCGCTCGCAGCGGCTGGCCGACCTGCTCGAATACCATTGCGCGCATTCGTATCTACTCAGGGCCGGAGGGGGTGCGTGGTGTGTTCAACTTTTTAATTGCCGATAGCAATGGCTATCGCCTTTTATTTTTTAATAACACCACTCACTCGTCGCCGGGCACGCACCCACCACAGGACATCCCCGCTCAGCCGAAGAACAGCTCCGCGGTCGCATACAGCTCGGGGTCGAGCAGCTTCGGGGCGGCGAGCGCCTGCGCGAGGTCGACCTCGGCGATCCGTGTGCCGTGCAGCGCGACCATCTTGCCGAAGTGGCCGCTGGCGACGGCGTACATCGCGGCGACGCCGAAGCGGGTGGCGAGCACGCGGTCGAACGCGGTGGGGGTGCCGCCGCGCTGCACGTGGCCGAGGATCGTGACGCGCGTCTCGTAGCCGGTGCGCTGCTCGATCTCGTGCTCGAGCGTGACGCCAATCCCGCCGAGACGCGCGTGGCCGAAGGCGTCGGTGATGTCGCTGCGCCGGGTGAGGGCGTCGGTGATGTCGCTGCGCCGAGTGAGGGCGTCGGTGGCGTCGCTGCGCCCGGAGGTGCCGGTGGCGTCACTGCGCACCGTCTGCATCGTGCCCTCGCGCGGGATGGCTCCCTCGGAGACGACGACGATCGAGAAGGAGCGCCCGCGCTCGTGGCGGCGGCGCAGGTGCGCGCACACTTCCTCGACGTCGAACGGGCGCTCGGGCACGAGGATCGCGTCGGCTCCGCCGGCGATGCCGGCGTGCGTGGCGATCCAGCCGGCGTGGCGGCCCATCACCTCGACGACCATCACGCGGTTGTGGGACTCCGCGGTGGTGTGCAGGCGGTCGATCGCGTCGGTGACGATCTGCACAGCGGTGTTGAAGCCGAACGTGACGTCGGTGCCGCCGAGGTCGTTGTCGATCGTCTTCGGTACGCCGACTATCGGGATGCCCTCTTCGTGCAGCAGCAGTGCCACCCCGAGCGTGTCCTCGCCGCCGATCGGGATCAGCGCGTCGACGCCGCGGCACTCAAGCGTCGCGCGGATCGTCTCGAGGCCGCCCATGTCCTCGGCGAACGGGTTGGTGCGCGAGGTGCCGAGGATCGTGCCGCCGCGGGGAAGGATGCCGACCGTGCTCTGCAAGTCGAGCTCGATTGCCTCGTCCTCCAGCACCCCGGCCCAGCCGTGGCGGAAGCCGAGGAAGCTGTGCTCGCCGCGCGCGAGGCCGCTGCGCACGGCGGCGCGGATCACGGCGTTCAGCCCGGGACAGTCTCCGCCGCCGGTGAGCAGACCGATGCGCGCCATTGGCCCACAGGGTAGTGGCACGCCCGCGAATCACCCGGTGGGGGTGAGCGCCGCTCATCTCGCCAACCGCGAGACTCTCGCTGGATGCGGGGCGGGAGACCCTCACCATGATCCTCAACGTCGCCCTGCTCGGTGCGAGCTGCGCGCTGAACCCCGTGCTGCTCGCGGTGGTGCTGTTGACGCTTGCCTCCGAGCGCCCTCAGCGGATGCTCGGCGCCTACTTCGCCGGCGCGTTCACGTGGAGCGTGGGCCTCGGCATCGGTGTCGTGACCGTAGCGAGCAACGCGGAAGTGTTCGGCGGGAGCTCCTCCCAGTCGCGGCCGATCTTCGACCTCGTCGTCGGCGGCCTGCTGCTGGCCGGCGCGTTCCTGAAGGGCACCGGCCGGGCGGACCGTTTCAAAGCGCGGAGGGCCGCCGCCAAGCCTGCCCCCGATCCGGGCAAGCCGAGCAAGCCGCCGCTGAACGAGCGGCTGCTGTCGGGGCCGGCTTCGCTCGCCTTCTTCGCCGGCGTGGTGTTGAACTTCCCGAGCGTCAGGTACATCGAGGCGATGAAGGAGATCGTCGTGGCCGAAGTCTCCAAACACGAGCAGGTGCTCGCGATCCTGCTGTTCAACGTGCTGATGCTCTCGCCCGCGATCGTCCCACTCGCGATGCTGTCGTTCCGCCCCGAGGAGACCAAATCCGCGATCGCGCGCCTCGACGCGTGGATGCACACCAACGCGCGCGTCCTGATCACGGGGGTGCTCGCGGCGCTCGGGATCTACCTCGTGATCAAAGGCATCGCTGTGCTGGCGTAACCCGTTTGCGTCGGCGTCGATCCGGCCACGCGCCGGTCGCGCCCCGCCGGCGCGCGCCCACACGCAGGAAACCGGCATCATGCGGTGCGTGGACCCGATCGACGAGCAGCAGGCGAGCGCCCCACCGATCCGGCTGGTGCTCTCCGACGTCGACGGCACGCTGGTGACGCGGGCGAAGGAGCTGACACCGCGGGCGATCGAGGCCGTCAGGCGACTGGGGGAGGCCGGCATCATGTTCACGCTGACCAGCTCGCGCCCGCCCCGCGGCCTTCAGATGTTCGTGGAGCCGCTGCGGCTGAGTAAGCCGCTGGGGGCGTTCAACGGCGGCGCGATGGTCGATCCGGATCTGACGGTGATCGAGCAGCGCACGATCCCCGGCGAGCTCGTCGGCGAGACGATCGCGCTGCTGGAGTCCTTCTCGCTCAGCGCGTGGGTGTACCGCGGTGAGGAGTGGTACGTGCGTGACTTGCACGGCCCGCGCGTGGAGCACGAAAGCCACACGGTGCAGTTCGCTCCCACGCTGGTCGAGAGCTTCGAGGGGCTGCACGACGGCGTGGCCAAGATCGTCGGCGTGAGCGACGACCACGACGCCGTCGCGCGCGCCGCGTCGGCTGCCGCCGAGCGCTTCGGCGAGCGCCTGGCCGCGAGTCGATCGCAGCCCTACTACCTCGACGTCACCCATCCCGAGGCCAACAAGGGCAGCGTCGTGCGCTTCCTCGCGGCTCGCTACGGCATCCCCGTCGAGGCGATCGCGACGATCGGGGATGCGGGCAACGACGTTTCGATGTTCGCGGCTTCCGGCCTACCGATCGCCGTCGGTAACGCCGCCCCGGAGGTCCAGCGCGCGGCGCGGCTCCTCAGCACCTCCAACGAGGAAGAGGGCTTCGCCAACGCGGTCGAGCAGTTCATTCTTGGTGGTGGGTGACATGGTAGGCTTCGTGCCATGACCACCACCATCGATTCTGCCGGGCGGATCGTGGTCCCCAAGCGGCTACGCGAGGAACTTGGCTTCAGGCCGGGGCAGGAGCTGGAGCTGAGCGCGGTGGATGGGCGGCTCGAGGTGGTGCACCCCACTACTCCCATGCACCTTGAGGAGCACGAAGGACGGCTTGTGGCTGTCGCCGACCGTCCGATGCCGACGCTGACGCCGGAGCTCGTGCGCGAGACGCTGGAACAGATTCGTCGGTGAGCTCCCCGCCTGCCGCGGCGACTCCCGACAGCAGTGTCGTGATCGCCGCTTTCGCGAGTTGGAATCAGTACCACGGGACGGCGCTCGAGGCGCTCGGCGATGCGAGGGACCTGGTGGCTCACGTGGAGCTGGAGGCCTACTCGGTGCTGACCCGCCTGCCGGAGCCATTCCGGGCAGCGCCACCGCTTGTGGCGGAGTACCTGCGAAAGGATTATCCCGGCAAGCGAATGGTCCCGCCGGAGCCCGTGCGACGGGACCTGGTCGCGCGCCTCGCAGGGCTCTCGATCGCCGGCGGCTCCGTCTACGACGCAGTGGTCGCCGCCACAGCCGCCCACCACGGGTATCGCCTGCTCAGCTGCGACCGGCGTGCGATGCCGACGTACGAGCGGCTCGGAGTCGAGGTCACCTACCTATAGACGGCTGCCGCTGTGCTCGGTACCGGCGAATCAACGCGTTGGTCGAGCTGTCGTGAGTCAGCTCGGCTTCGGCCTCGCTCTGCAACTCGGGGACGATCTTCCTGGCGAGCGCCTTGCCGAGCTCCACGCCCCACTGGTCGAAGGAGTCGATGTCCCAGATCGCGCCCTGGGTGAAGACGCTGTGCTCGTACAGGGCGACGAGCGCGCCGAGCGTGTTGGGGTCCAGGCGCGTGGCGAGGATCGTGTTGGTCGGGCGGTTGCCGGGCATTGTGCGGTGGGGGACGATCGCCTCGGCGGTGCCCTCTGCGCGCACCTGCTCCGCGGTCTTGCCGAACGCGAGCGCCTCGGCCTGGGCGAACACGTTTGACATCAGCAGGTCGTGGTGCTCGCCGAGCTGGTTGTTGCTATGGGCGAAGCCGATCAGGTCCACCGGGACGAGCTTCGTGCCCTGGTGCAGCAGCTGGTAGAAGCTGTGCTGCCCGTTCGTGCCCGGCTCGCCCCAGTACACCGCGCCCGTCTGGTAGTCCACCTCGGCGCCTGCGAGCGTCACGCGCTTGCCGTTGGACTCCATCGTCAGCTGTTGGAGGTAGGCGGGGAAGCGCTTCAGATACTGCTCGTAGGGCATCACCCCGTGCGTCTCGGCGCCGAAGAAGTTGCCGTACCAGATTGACAGCAGGCCCATCAGCACGGGCAGGTTCTGAGCGAAGGGGGCGGTGCGGAAGTGCTCGTCGATCGCGTGGAAGCCGGCCAGCAGCTGCTCGAAGTGCTCGGGGCCGATCGCCAGCATGGTTGAGAGGCCGATCGCCGAATCCATCGAGTAGCGGCCCCCGACCCAGTCCCAGAAGCCGAACATGTTCTCGGTGTCGATGCCGAACTGCCCGACCAGCTCCGCGTTGGTCGAGACCGCGACGAAGTGCTTGGCGATCGCCTCCTCCTCGCGACTGCTGCCTCGTTCCGGATCCGCTCCCGGCCATGTTCCCGACGCCAATCCCGCCAGCAGCCACTCCCGGGCCGAGCGCGCGTTGGTCATCGTCTCGACCGTCGTGAACGTCTTTGAGCTGACGATGCACAGCGTCTCCGCCGCGTCGAGGTCGCGCGTGGCCTCGACGAAGTCGGTCGCGTCCACGTTCGAGACGAAGCGGAACGTCAGCTCGCGGTTGGAGTAGTGGCGCAGCGCCTCGTATGCCATCACCGGGCCGAGGTCCGAGCCGCCGATGCCGATGTTGACGACGTTGCGGATCGCCTTGCCGGTGTGGCCCCGCCACTCGCCCGTGCGTACACGCGTCGCGAAGGCCGCCATCCGCTCCAGCACCTCGTGCACCTGCTTGACCACGTCGACGCCCTCAACGACGAGCGAGGCGCTCTTTGGCAGTCGCAGCGCTGTGTGCAGCACCGCCCTATCCTCCGACACGTTGATCCGCTCGCCCCTGAACATCGCCTCCATGCGCGTGGCCACGCCCGACTGCTCGGCGAGCGCCACCAACAGCCCGAGCGTCTCGTCGGTGATGCGGTTCTTGGAGTAGTCCAGGTACAGCCCCGCGCCCTCCGCCGTCATCCGCTCCCCGCGCGCCGGGTCCGCGGCGAACAGCTCGCGCAGGTGCGTTCCTTTGATCGCCTCATGGTGCGCGGCGAGCGCCGCCCACGCGGGGCGGTCGCGGAGGGGGGGTGTATCAGGACCGGTTGTGCTCATCGCTGCGCAGTGTATGGGTCGGCCGAGATGGTTCGGTTCGGCTGGACGATCCCGTCGGCAGTCTCAGATCCCTTCCCCCGGCAGAAACTCGTTGGTGAACGGCGGGAAACCCGTCGCGTTCGGATTGCTCTTGAGTAGGCCCTTGCTGTACATCCACGCCCCAAACGCCGCCCACTGGTTTGGGTTCTGGTAGCCGTAGGGCTTACCTTCGCTCGGCTGCGCGGCCGGCAGCGTCCGTTCGATCGACTCGACCTGGAGCTTTTCTTCGAGCGAGGGGTTGGCGGCCATGATCAGCTTCGCCGCGGCCTTCGGATTTTCGCGGACCGCGCGCTCGCCGCGGGTGAGGGCCTGCATGAAGGCGCGCAGGTCAACGCCGTCGTGGTGGGCCTCTTCGCTGCGCACGACCACCACCAGTTCGTCGTAGTTGGGCACCCCGGCTTCGTTGATCGGGATCACGGTCGGGTGCTTGTGCTTGAGCTGCAGCTGGATCGCCTCGTAGTTCCAGAAGCCGCCCAGTGTTGCGCCAACCTCGTGCGAGAGCATCGCCGGCACAAGGTTGAAGCCGACGTTCACTTCCTGCACCTTCGACGGGCTCACGCCGGCGTGCTGCAGAGCCGCGGCCAGCTCGGCCGCCTGGTAGGGGATGCCGGCGGTGCCGACCTTCTTGCCGGCGAGGTCCGCGACGCTCTTGATGTGCGCGCTCGCCGGCGCGATGATCGAGGTCAGCGGTCGCTGCACCAGTGCGCCGATCGAGACCAGCTTCAGGCCCTGATCGCGCGCCAGCAGCAGCTGCGGCTCGTAGGAGATCGCCATGTCGACCCGGCCTGCGGCGAGCAGCTTCAGCGGTTCGGCCGATTCCGAGGGGACCACCGGCTGTACGTCGAGGCCCACCGCGCGGAAGTCGCCGTGGGCGATCGCCGCGTACAGCGGCGCGTGGTCGGCGTTGGGAAACCAGTCGAGCATCACCGTGAAGCGCTTCGCGCTCGCCGGCGCCGTCGTCACGTTCTGCGCGGTGCCGCAGGCGGTCATTGCGACAGTGCAGCAGGCGAATAGGGCGGCGAACAGTGCTTTTCTCAACGTGGTTCTCCTGTCGGTCGATTGGTCCAGGGGGCAAGTCGGCGCTCGGCGAGTGTCAGTGTGTGAAAGCAGGCGATCGCGAACACGAACAGCACGGCTGTGGCGGCGTACTCGCGCGGGGTCTGCAGGCTGTTGAGGTCGCTCATGATCTCCCGCCCCAGGCCCGAGTAGGGGCCCGTGGTGGCGGTCGAGGTCTCGGCGATGAACGCGCCGATCACCCCCACCGCGAGCGCGATCCGCGCGCCGCTGAGCGCCGCCGGCAGCGCGGCTGGCAGCTCGGCGAAGCGGAACGCCTGCCAGCGCGAGGCGTCGAGCGTGCGCAGCAGCTTCAGCTGGTCGGGGTCGACCGAGGCGAGGCCGTCCACCGTGGTGACGACCACGGGGAAGAAGCAGATCAGCGCGATCACGATGAGCTTCGGGAAGATGCCGAAGCCCCACCAGAACACCAGCGGCGCGGCGATCACCGCGATCGGCACCGCCTGCGAGCCGACCGCGTGCGGGTACACGGCGCGGCGCAGCCACTTGGAGAAGTGGATCGCCACCGCGAGCGTGAAGCCGGTGAGCAGCGCCAGGCCGAGGCCGAGCACCACCTCCTCGGCGGTGATCTTGAAGTTCTGCCACAGCAGCCCGGCGTTGTCCCACAGCGCCGTGGCAATTTCGTGGGGAGCCGGCAGCACGGCAGGGTCGACACCGCCGAGGTCCACGTACACCTCCCACGCGCCGAGCGCCGCCGCCGCCAGCAGGAGGGGCGGAAATAGGTGGGCAGCTCGGCGCCTCACTGAGCCCCTAGTCCCAACGCGATCAGCGCCTGCTCGCGCAGCGCGGTCACCGCCGCGTCGGTGCGTGCCCGCGGGCGCGGCAGCCCGATCTCGAGCTCCGCGACGGTGCGGCCGGGACGGGGCGAGAGGACCACGACGCGATCGGCGAGCAGCACCGCCTCCTCGACGTCGTGCGTCACGAGTACGACCGTGCGCGGCTCGCGCTGCAGCGCTCGTGCCAGCCACCCCTGCATCTCCGCGCGCGTGATCGCGTCGAGCGCGCCGAACGGCTCGTCGAGGCACAGGACAGGCTTGCCGGAGAGCAGCGTGCGCACGAACGCCACGCGCTGGCGCATCCCGCCCGAGAGCTCATACGGGCGCGCCGCCTCGAAGCCCCCCAGGCCGAGCTCGGCGAACATCGCCTGTGCGCGAGCGCGCGCCTGCGCGCGCGGCCGTCGCGCGATCCGCAGCGCCAGCGCCGCGTTGTCCACGGCGCTCAGCCACGGCAGCAGCAGGTCGTGCTGGGGCATCAGCGCGGCCGGCGCGGCGCGCACGCTGCCCGCGTCAGGCTGCTGCAGGTCGCAGATCAGCTCCAGCAGCGTGGTCTTCCCACAGCCGCTGGGACCCACCACGGCGACCAGCTCCCCGGCCCCCGCGCGCAGCGAGACATCCGCGAGCGCGGGCACCGCCCCGCCTGGCCTGCCCAACTCGCGCGCTCCCCGGCCCACGTCGTGCGCCGGGTAGACGCGGCTCACGCCGCTGACCGCAACAGCATCCGGCAGCCCGGCCCGCTCAAGCGGCTGCGTTTCGGCTCTGAGTCCTATCGACACTCACGCCACTCCCTCCGCGGGCATTACCCCACAGGTTCGAAGGGTCGGCGCCGGGGTCTGCAGTTGGCGCCATCTCAGCCGGCCTTCCCGCCAGCCCCCCTGGTGTTGTCTGTTCTTTGTAAGCCTATCGCGGGTACACCAGTGCCGAGATGACCCTTAGGGCTCACGATTTAGCGTGTGAAGGAGCCATGGTGTAGTTCCAGTCGCCGTGGAATGGGTTGCGGCTGATATTGATGGTGGCGAGTTGTTCGTCGCTGACTTTGATGCCTTTCTCGTATTCGCGGTCGTCGAGTTGGGCGTAGACCTTCAGGCCGGTGCTGGTTGTGGTGTTTGAGATGAGGTTGATGATGACCTCGTGGCTGATGAGGGGCTTGCCGCGCCAGTTGGTCGAGATGAAGCTGAACAGGCGGTGCTCGATCTTGTTCCACTTGCTCGTTCCGGGCGGGAAGTGGCAGACCGCGATCTGCAGGCCAGTCTGATCGGCGAGGCGTTGCAGCTCGAGCTTCCAGAGGCGGGTGCGACTGGAGTTCGAGCCACCGCAGTCAGCGGTAATCGTCAACGTAGTGGCGTTTGGGTAGCGCGTATTGCCGAGTGTCTGCCACCAATCGAGGATCGTGTTCGTGGCGAACGTCGCGGTGTCGCTGGTGATTCCCACGCTGACCCATCCCTCGTCCGCAGTCAAGTCGTAGACGCCGTAGGGGATCGCGTGCCCGAGTTGCTTGTCCTTGAAGTCGTGCGTGCGGACCTCGACAGGCCTACCCTTCGGCTCAAGCTCTGAGCCGACAGCCTTGAAATCCCCGACGAGCTCTCGCTTCTTGGTGTCGACGCTGATTACCGGCTCCTTCGCCGCGATCGCGGCCGTGACGGTCTGGTTGATGTGCTCGAACTGGGCGTCGCGATCGGGATGGGACTCGCCCTCCCGGGTCTTGCGGTTAACCTGCAGGCTGTAGCCCTTGGCCTTCAACAACCGCAGCACCGTCCGGTCAACGACGTCGTGCCCCATCTCCCGCAGCGCCTGCGCGAGCTTCGCGCCGCTCTTCGAGGTCCACCGCAACGGCGACTCCGGATCCCCACGCGTAACCGGATCAACGAGGCGCTCCAACGCCTCCCAAAGTCCCGGCTCGCGCTCAAGGATCGGCGTGCGCCCCGGATGCCTACGCATCTTCCCCGGCGCTGGCCGCTCCTCAGAATCCAGATCGGCAAGGCCACGCAGCACCGTCGACTCCGAGATCCCCGTAGCTCTCACCACCGCCGCGAGCCCTCCATAGCCAGCGGAGCGCGCCTCCGCTGCCGCCCACAACCGCCGCGTACGCTCGTCCAGCAACCCCTGCGCATTCAACAGCCGATACCGCTCACCAATCGCGCGCTCATCGACCACAACCCCCAGTTCTACACAACCCACCAAACCCCTTCACAAACTAAGTCGAGAGCCCTTAAGCGCGCGTTACGGTCGCCTCGCGTCCCTAACGGATTTGGGCTTTTGTGTTAGGGAGGTGTGACGTGGGACTCAACGGCCGTTGGGACCTTCCTGCACGCCGTTGGGCTTTTCTTCGAACTGCCGCAGTGTGTTGATGACGTGATGGGGCAGCAGCGACACGCCGATCTGGATTGCGACGAGCACCAGGATCACCAGCGCGACCCACACGATCCATTTGCGCCTTGCGAGCAGCGCGCGCAATGATTGCCAGGCGCTCGACACTTGCTGGCTCATCAGTCCTCGCTGCCCGACACTCGCTGGCTCTCTACCAACCCGCCGCTCGACACCCGCCAGCCCACCTCACCGGCTCCCCGTGGCCAGGTCGGGCCGCGCCAGCGCCCGCACGAAGTCCTCCAGCTGTGCCGTGGTCCAGCACTCGAACGCCGTGCAGTGCTGCTCGTAGGCGGCGATCACCGAGTCGCCGTAGTTCCAGTACAGCCGCGGCTCGGGGTTCAGCCAGAAGGTTCGTCCTGCCCGCGCGGCGATCGCCGCGAACGCGTCTGCGCGGGGCGGGCGGCCGTTGGTGCGGGCGTCGCCGAGCACGATCACGGTGGCGCGGGGGTTGAGGTCGTCGCCGATCTGCTCCAGCAGCTCCGACCACACGCGTCCGTAGTCGGTGTAGCCGGAGATGTCGGCCACGCCCGCGTCGGAGGCGATCCGCTCGTTGACCGCCTTGAAGTCGCGCTCGCGTTCGAAGATGTCGGTCACCTCGGAGATCCGCTCGATGAACACGAACGAGCGCATCTTGCGGAAGGAGTCGTGCAGCGCGTGCAGCACGGAGAGGAAGAAGACCGAGGCGGACGTGACGCTGGTGGAGACGTCGCACAGCACGTACACCTCCGGACGGCGCGGCCGGCGCGGGCGGTACTTCAGCACGACCGGCACGCCGCCGGTCTGTAGCGAGGCGCGCATCGTGCGGCGTACGTCCACGTGCGCGTGGTGGCGATGGCCGCGCGTCTGG
Organism: uncultured Solirubrobacterales bacterium; assembly: GCA_963814085.1. Taxonomy (GTDB): domain Bacteria; phylum Actinomycetota; class Thermoleophilia; order Solirubrobacterales; family Solirubrobacteraceae; genus Palsa-744. The sequence continues at coordinate 1,150,008 of CAWFBP010000003.1, forward strand.
TGGCCCTGCGTGGCCAGGCGCCGGCGCAGCTGTGCCACCACGCGGTGCACCGCGGCGAGGTCGGCCAGCGGGCCGGAGGGCAGCGCGCGATCGAGCTCCCCCAGCGGCCGTGCGGGGGGGAGGGCGCCCGTGCGCTGGACCTGCGCGCGCTCCAGCTCGCGGCGCAGCATCGCCTCGAAGCGGCGCAGCGCGGCGCGCGGCAGGCCCTCGCGGCGGGGGTCCTCCTCGGGCAGCTCCGGCTGGGGCTCGGCGCGCAGGCCGAGCGCGCGGCGGATGCGCTGCACGTCGACCCCGATCACGCCCGAGCCGCCGTCGCGGCGGGCGAGCGCGGCGATCGCCATCCGCGCGAGGTCGCGCATCGTGCTGTCGTCGCCGTCGCGCAGGGCCGCCGCGATCTGGCGGCGCAGTGCATCGAGCTGCATCTCCGAGAGCTCTTCGAGATCCAGTTCGCTGTCGTCGCCGTCGCGCAGCTGGTGGGCGGCGAAATCCTCGCGCACCCCCTCGCGCACGGCAGCCAGCTCGACGGCGCGGAAGAAGAAGCGCTCGAACACGAGCTCGAAGACCCGCCGGTCGTCCTGGCTCTTGGCGAGCGTCGCCGCCAGCGCCTCGCGGAAGTCCTGCTGGGAGGTCCACTCGATCTCGCGCAACACCGCGAAAGCGTCGAGCAGCTCGGAGGTGCCGACCGCCACGCCCTCCCTGCGCAGCTCCTCGCCCAGCTCCAGCAGACGCGTGGCGATGCCCTCGCGCGGGGTGGGGCCAGTGGTGCTCGGGGGGATGGGCGGGCCGGAAAGGGCCATGAAGCTTCGCTCAGGCCGCGCCGGCGACAGACTCGTCCCGTCCCAGCTTCAGCCCCACTCGCTCGGCCACGACGTCCATGTCGGTGCGGTGCTTGACGATCACCGACATCGTCTCCATGAAGGTGTCGGAGTCGATGTCTCGTGCGCCGAGCAGCAGCAGCGCGCGCGCCCAGTCGATCGACTCGGCGATCGACGGCGGCTTCTTGAGGTCGAGCTCGCGCACCATCCCGATCACCTCGACCAGCCGGCGGGCGACCGTCTCGGAGAGCTCCGGCGTATGCAGGCGCACGATCGCGAGCTCGTGCTCGAGGCTGGGGTAGTCCAGCCACAGGTAGAGGCAACGGCGCTTCAGCGCCTCGGTGAGCTCGCGCGAGTTGTTCGAGGTGAGCAGCACCACCGGATGCGTGCGCGACTCCACGCGGCCGAGCTCGGGGATCGAGATCTGGAAGTCGGAGAGCACCTCCAGCAGCATCGCCTCGAACTCCTGGTCGGTCTTGTCGATCTCGTCGATCAACAGCACCACCGGCTCCTCCGAGGCGATCGCGGTCATCAGCGGCCGCGCCAGCAGGAACTCCTCTCCGAAGATGTCCTCCTGCACCTCGCTCCAGCCGGCGTCGCCGCCATGGGCCTGGATGCGCAGCAGCTGCTTGCGGTAGTTCCACTCGTACAGCGCCTTCGCCTCGTCGAGGCCCTCGTAGCACTGCAGCCGCACCAGCTCGCGGCCCAGGTAGTGCGCCAGCGCCTTCGCCAACTCGGTCTTGCCGACGCCGGCGGGGCCCTCCACCAGCACCGGCTTACCCAGCCTCGTAGCCAGGTATGCAACTAGTGCCGTGGACTCGGCCGGCAGGTACCCCACCGCGGTCAGGCCCCCCGCGACCTCGGCGGCCGAGGTCGGGGCTGGGGGGGAGGCGGGGGGCATCGTCATCGCAATGGTAGGGGCTCGCCCGTGGGCGCGGCCGGGAGGGCCGGCCCTCACTGCTCGGCGATCGGGTGGGTGTCCTCGAAGGAGAGCTGCTCCTCGCCAGGCGGATTGGGACCCACCCACCCGCGGCCGCGCGGCTTCGCGGGGACCGGTGTCCTACGAGGCACTATGACCGTCGGCTCCTGCTCGGGCGGGCGGGGCGGATAGCGGGCGCGCGCCGGTTGACGCTCCGGCAGGTCGGAGTCCCGCTCCTCGCCGCGTGGCGGACCGGGATTCGACGGGCGTGGCGGCTCGCTGCGAGGCTCGCGCGGCGGCCGCCGATCGTCGATGGAGCGATCGTCGATCGGCCGCCGGCGCAGCAGCGGCGGCTCTGGCCGCTGCTCGGCCCGCATTCGCGAACCGGCGTAGGCGAGCAGGCCGGCGGCGGCGAGCGCGAAGAAGATCCCCCACTGGATGCCGACGTTGGCGGCGACGCCGTGCTGGGTGATCCCAGGCTTGTCGAACAGCCGCAGGATCAGCAGCAGCGCGCTCCACAGACCGGCGGCGAGCACGACCGCTCCATCCCCGCCCGGGAGCTGGAACCGGCGTCCGTCCGCGCGCATGTACAGCAGCACCAACACCGCGACCGCCACCAGTAGCACGGCGGCCTCGACGAACGAGAAGACCTGGAAGGCATTGAGGTTGCGGCTGATCAGCGGCTGGACCTTCGCGGCGGTGACGACCGCGTTCTGCTGGTACCACGGCAGGAACATCGTCACGAACAGGGCGATCGCGGCGATCGCCGCCAGGCGCCGGTCGCGATCGAGAGCGCCCCAGTTGCGCGCCAGACCTGAGCCGGCGGGGCGGCTCGGGTGGGCGGGGTCCTGGTCTCCTACCCCGCCACGGATGCGCGCTTCGCTGGGCACACACCGATTGTATGGAGTCCCGCCCACCCCACTCAGCGGCGCTCGAGCGATCCCCGACCGCTCAGCGGGTGGTTGGCGCGTGCGGCAGCTTTGGGGCGTGTGGGGGTTTTGGCGTGCGTGGGGGATTTGGCGGGCGCGGAAGCGCCGAGCGTGATCGTGGCGCTCGTGGTGGCGGTATTGCCGGCGAGGTCCACGGCGGTGATACTCACCGAGTACGTGCCGGGCCTCCTCGGGGTGGCCCACAGCAGCCGCGGCTTGCCGCCTTCGACGAGCGCGCTGTTGGTCCACACCACGCGCCCGCCCAGGCGGACCGTGAGGCTGACGGTGGCGACCTTCGAGAGCGATAGCTGCACGCCGCCGCGCACTCCCTCGGGCAGCTTGCGCGTCAGCAACGCAATCGCCGGCGGGGTGTGGAGGTCGGCGGTGAAGCGTTGGGCGGTGCTGCAGTAGATCGCGTCCCCGGAGATCGGCGTGGGCGGCGGGTTGGTCGTCGTGGCTGACGCAGTGGCGCCTTGCGAGGCCTGGCCCACGGCTGACGCGGTGGCCCGTCGCGAGGACTTGCCACCGGCGGTGGCTGCCGCGGCCGAGGCGGTGGCGCCCCCCGTGGATGTGGACACAGGCGGAGTGGCGGGGACCGGTGTGGTGGAGGTCGGTGGGGGCGTGGCGGGCGTCGTCAAGGTCGGCTCTCCTTCGGAGGTGCGCTTGCAGAGGCTGACCAGGAATTCGGCGAGCAACTCGTGGTAGTTGAGGTTGGATTCGGTGTACTGGTCGTACTTCGACCAGGCGCCGGTGTCGTAGGAGGGCGTGATCGCGCGCGCCTCGGCGTCACCCGCTTCGAACAGCTGGCGGCCGAGCGGGTCGCCGGTGAGCTTGGCGTATTCGTAGAGCCCGTTGAGCGCTTGGATGAAGCCGTTGAGGATGCGGTCGGTGGGGGCGTAGGTGTACTCCGCGTAGAGCGTTCCTGCCGGCTGCGCCACGCGCACCCCCGCGGGCGGCGGGGTCTGGAAGATGCCGAGCGCCTGTTTGGCGGCCGTGAGGAAGGCCGGTTCTTTCAGGCGCACGTACGCGCGGGAGAGCGCCTGCAGCGCGGTGCCCTGCGAGAGCCCGCTGGTCCACGGGGGCGAGCCGCCGTCGAAGTGGAAGAAGTACTCCCAGGCGATGCCCCCCGCGCGCTGCGTGGCGAGTGGGATCGCTTCTTCGAGCACTTCGCGCAGCTGCGTGTTCTCGTGCCCGTTGTCGTAGTAGCCGTTGGCCTCGCCGAAGGTCGCCAGCCACTGGATCTCGATGCCCTGCCCGGGGTAGTACTCCCACACCAGATGGCTGCCCGGCACGCTCACGTGCTGGTCGGCTGCCGGCAGCGGCTGGTGGCTCCACCACTGGGTGTTGCTTTCGAGTGTCAGCATCAGCGCCGGCAGGCGAGAGGGGATGAAGTCGCCGGCCGCCGCCATCTGCTGCACGTTGGCGATCACGTTTGCGAGTTCGGCGCGGCGCGTGCCGCTCAGGTGCTTGGCGGCGTTGAGCGCGGCGGTGTAGGTGGCGGAGTCTTCGCTGTACGCTTCGGCGCTCAGCGCGCCGCTGCGATCCAGGCTCTGCAGGGCCCCGTACACCGTGGGGCCGCGGGCCACGGCGGCGAGCGAGCGCGAGACGACGAGGGTCGCAAATGCTGCAGCAATCACCACGATGGCGAGCCGGCCCAGCAGGCAACGTGCGAGCGCGCCGTGGGTGTGCGAGCGCATCGGGAAGATGCTACGCACACCCTGCGACCGATGCGCAGATAAGGACCCACGCCACAATAAATGTCGGCTTGGGTGCGTCGCAATAAATGGCGGATTTGGGGGCCGGCGACACCGGGCCACGCGCGATATTCCGCCTGGATGGCATCCGAGGCTTACCTATGAAACGATTGCGGCAACGTACGGCACCCCAGTGTTCATGAAGGTGGAGCAATCCGATGATCATCGACGCGCACTGCCACCTGGCACCGCCTGAGTCGCCGGGCGCCCCTTCGCTGAAGGATGTCGACGCCTTCCTCGAGCGCAAGGCGCAGGACGGGATCGATCGTGCGGTCATCGTTCACGGGATCGTCCGCCTGCCAGGTCTCGGAGGTCTGCTCGACCGGCTCAAGCGGTGGAATGAGTTCAATCTGGGGGTCCGTGAGCAGTACCCGGACCGGGTTTCGGTGATGGTGGGGGTCGACGCGTTCGAGGGCGACGGGATGCTCGAGGAGGCGCGGCGCGCCGTCGCGGCCGGCAGCTGTGGGTTCTCGGTCAGCTCCAGCGTCGACGGCCACTGCCTGGACGATCCGCGGGCCGAGGATTTCTGGAGTCTCGCCGAGGAGCTCGACGTACCGGTCCTGATCCACCCGCCGGTCAGGCCGGGTGGAGTGGGTGACCCGCGGTTGGACGAGTTCGGCAACCGGGCAGTCGACGTGGGGCTGAGCCTCGCCGCCGCGATCTTCGCGGGCGTACTGGACCGCCACCCGTCGTTGCGGCTGATCGCCGGAGCGGGAGGTGGCGGGATCGCCGACTTGGCGGGCCGGCTGGATGCGGGCTACCGGATTCCGGCGCTGGCCGGCGCGGCGCTGGCTGCGCCGCTCGCGAGTGCGGCGGGCGCGCCCCCGGCCGGGCCACCTGCCGGTGCGGCTGGCGCGGCGCCGGCCGGGCCGCCCGCCGTTGCGCCGTCTCAGGGTGTGCTCGTGCGGGACGGGGCGGGGCCGGTCCCCGCGGATGCCCCGAGTGCGTACCTGCGCCGGGTCTACGTCGACACGTTGATGTTCAGCGAGCCGGCGCTGCGGTGTGCGCTCGAGGTGTTCGGCCCCGATCGGCTGTTGTTCGGTACCGATTGGCCGCCTGTGGAGATACCCGCGGCGGTCTCGCGGATGCTGATCGACCGGCTCGACGTCTCCGACGACGAGCGCGCCGGCATCCTCGGGGGGAACGCGGCGGCGCTGCTCAGCCTCCAGTAGGTCCTGGACCGCCGGGCGCGCCAGGCGGTCCAGGCATCTGCGGCAGCGGTGGCAGCGCACCGAGCTGTCGCAGGATCGTTGCCATGTCGAGATAAACCCTCTCACACAGCAACTTGTCGCCGTCGAACTCGAAGATGCACGCCGACCGCGATCGGATTTTCTTGCCGGTCGGCTCAACGCCCGCGAAGAAGCCGCTGTGTGTGCCGGTGGTGATGCACTCGACGAACACCGCGTCCTCCAGATGCCGCAGCTTGCCGGGCTCGGCGTGGATGTCGGGCAGACCTCGGTAGAGGCCGGAGATCAGCATGCGGACCTCCTCCTCGCCGTCGTGTGTGCGGCCCAGATGCATCATTTCGTAGTGAGGTTCGTGAAAGGTGGCGATCAGGGCGTCGAGGTCATGTGCGTTCTCGGCGCGGAAGTGCTCGAGCACCGCCGCCTCGCGCTTTGCCTTCAGGTCGTCGTCGATCATGGGGCGGCTGCCGTTGGGGGGCCGGGAGGGCCGCCGCTGGGGGGACCGCCGAGAGGGCTGGGGGGACCGCCGGGGGGACCGCTGCCGGGAGGGCCGCCGGGACCACCGGGGCCGCCGCCGGGAGGGCCGCCGCCCTGCGGCCGGAGCCCGTGCTGCTGCATGATCCGCGGAATCGAGGACGGGTCGATCGTCAGGCCGTATTTCGCCCATACTGCCGGCATCGCGGCCCGATTGCCGGCCACGACCAGAGGGGTCACCTCCTTGAGGTACTCGTCATAGCCACCGGGGGTGAACATCACCAGGAGCCGCGCCGGTTGAGCGGTGGGGTTCCAGATTGCCATTGGAATCCCACGCTCCTGGATGACCATGTCTCCCGCGCGGGCATGGATGATCTCACCGTCGAGCTCGAAGGCGACCTCCCCCTCGAGGATCAGCTGATACTCGTCCTCGAGCGTGTGCGTATGAGTAGGTGCCACCACCGAGCTGGGCTTGCACGGGATCTCGAGGAGCGTCATGTGGCCCCCAGTCTGCGCGCCCGTCAGGAGGTATCTGATGCCAACCGCGTCTTCGAATACAGAGTCCTTGTCACCGCGCGGAATGTGCACTGGCAATCCGCTTGACGTGAGTCGTTCCGACATCGCTGAGCCCCCAGTGGTTTGCTTCGGGGCATCATATTGCACCGTTGGGTCGCGAAGCTCGTTTCGGGCGACCGACAACACCGTAACCTGTGATGCTTCATGTCCGGGCCGAGGCGAGGCGGGCCTGTGAGCGTAAACCGAGTCGGCGAGGAAGGGCGATCGTTGTGAATGAGCGGAGCTTGTCGGTGGTTGAGATCGGGGCGCTGCGGCCGCCCGGCGACGACTACGATGTCGTGGTGCTCGGCGGTGGTCTTGCCGGGCTGACGGTTGCTATCCAGATCAAGCAGCGACGGCCCGAGACCAGCGTGCTGGTGCTCGAGAAGCGTGAGGGTCCCGCGCCACTGGCGGCGTTCAAGGTTGGCGAGTCGACGGTGCCGGCCGGAGCCAGCTACTTCGCGAATGTGATCGGGATGGCGGATCACCTTCGCAGCGAACAGAACGTCAAGTGCGGTCTGCGGTTCTTCCCGCCGGCTGCCGGTAACACCGATATCACCAAGCGCGTCGAGCTCGGTCCGGCGGTGTACCCGCCGTTTGAGACGTATCAGGTCGATCGTGGCCTGTTCGAGAACAAGCTCGCGGCGCGTGCCCGAGAGTGTGGCGTCGACGTGACCGGGGGGGCTCGTGTGCAGGAGATCGAGCTTGGCGATCGGCACACGATCGCGTTCGATTTGTTCGGCGAGCACGCGTCGACGACCGCACGATGGGTCGTCGACGCGGCTGGGCGAGCTTCGCTGATCAAGCGCAAGCTGGGGCTCGCCGCCGATTCCGGGCATCACATCAACTCCGCCTGGTTCCGGCTGGCGGGCGGGCTCGACCTCGAGCAGTGGGGCGCGTCGGACTCCGAGTGGATGGGATTCATGTCGCAGCCGGGGATCCGTCAGTTCAGCACCAACCACTTGATGGGCGAGGGTTACTGGGTGTGGTTGATCCCGTTGGCGACGGGGCCGATCAGCATCGGCGTGTGCGCGGACCCGCGCTTGCACTCGTTTGAGGAGATCAGCTCGTTCGATGCGATGCTGAACTGGCTGCGCAAGCACGAGCCGCAGCTCGCCGCGTCGGTCGAGGGCCGGCTGGACGACGTCGAGGACTTTCTGCGCGTCGAGGACTTCTCCTACGACGTTACGCAGATGTGCTCAAACGACCGCTGGACGCTGGTTGGCGAGGCGGCGGCGTTTGCCGATCCGTTCTTCTCCCCGGGCTCGGACTTCATCTGCTTGAGCAACACGCTCACGGCCGAGCTGGTCGTCCGTGAGCTGGACGGCGAGGACGTTGCCGAGCGCGTCGAGTACTACAACGGCCTCTACAAGCGCACGTTCGAGAGCGTCGTGGGTCGCTACCGAGACATGTACCCGGTGTTTGGGGATTCGTGGGTGCTTCCAGCTGCCCTGACGTGGACCTTCCTGGCGAGTCACGGCGGCCCCGCTTTCGTGATGATCAGGGAGAAGATCGCCGACCTCGAGTTCATGAAGGCGTCGAGCCACCTGCTCGAGCGCCTCGCCGAGCTCAACGTGAGCGCCCAAAGGCTGTTCCGTGAGTGGCACGAGCTGAACGTCGGCGACACGCCGGCGCTGCATCCGCCGCTCATCAAACCGTCGATGGAAGCGATGATCGGCTTGGTCAAGCCGCTGCCAGACGACGACGCGCTGCGCGGCGAGCTGCAATTGCAGATCCGCAATCAAGAGGCGTTCCTGATCGCGGTGTTCGCCCAGGCGCTCAAGGCGGTGCCGAACGCACCGGCGATCGATGGGCCGGTCAACCCGCTCGCGGTCGGGCTCGACCCGTCCAAGTGGGAGGCCGACGGCCTCCTCGACGGGTCCGGGCTGACGATCGAGGACGCGCGTGGGCTATGCCCCGGGATCGACGCCTTTTGGGACCCGACCGCGCCGGCTCCGCGGTTCGGCCCCCCGCCGGGCGTGGGCGGACCGCCCGTGACCGGCAGGCCGCCGCCGGAGGCCGTGGCCGGGCCGGCCGCCGGGTAAGAGCTTCTTCGTCCGGGAACGCCCCGGGACGCACCGCCTATTTGAAAGACGTTCTAAGGGCCGGGACGCGGGCTCGCCCTCCGTTGGGCTCAGGGGCTCAACTCGGAGAGCGTGCGCTGCACCTCGGCCTCGACGTCGAGCGTCTCGAGGCCCTGGCGCGCGCGGCGCTCGTTGCGGGCGCGAACCAGCTGGCGCACCTCCTCCGCGAGCGCGGGGTCGTGCGAGCCCGCGCTCGGATCCCGTCCGCCCCCATCGATGCGGGCCAGCTCCGCGTCGATGTCCAGTGGCGCCTCGCCGCGACGCACGAGCCGCTCGCTGCGGGCGGTGAGCAGCTGGCGGATTTCGGCCTCGCGCTCGATGTTGTCGAACGGGCGCTCTGTGTCGGGGGCCGAAAACGAGGACGATGGCAGACGTGATCGGCTCTCGCCGGTGAACGCGCCATCCTGACCGATCTGATCGTGGAGGCTGCGGCGGGTGAGCATCGACAGCACGCCGACCACGACGAACAGGACGATCGAGCCGAGCAGCACGTCGGGAAAGAGCGCCTGCATCGATGGATTGTGGCGCAACGGCGCGCGCTCCGCTACCCTCCCTCGTGTCAGCGTTGACTGACCAGTCAATCTACGTCGCGCGGCGAACGGATCGCCCACCCGGGAGGCCCGCCCCGCGCCAGCCCGAGGAGCCACAGAGAACATGGTTGATTTCACGCTCACCGACGAGCAGAAGAACCTGCGCGAGCTGGCGCACGACTTCGCCGAGAAAGAGATCCGCCCGGTCGCCTGGGAGTACGACAAGGAGGGCACCTGGCCGCAGGAGATCCTGCAGAAGGCGTGGGAGGTGGGGCTGATGAACACCCACATCCCCGAGGAGTACGGCGGCCCCGGCCTCGGCTACCTCGACGGCTGCCTGATCGAGGAGGAGCTGTCGTGGGGCTGCTCCGGGATTCAGACGACGCTCGGCTGCAACGGCCTGGCGACCGCCCCGATCGTGCTGGGCGGCTCGGAGGAGATCAAGAAAAAGTACCTGGGCGCGGTCACCGAGGGGCTCAAGCTGGTGTCGTTCTGCCTGACCGAGCCCGACGCCGGCAGCGATGTGTCGGGGATGCGCACGAGCGCCGTCAAACAGGGTGACAAGTACGTGCTGAACGGCTCCAAGTGCTTCATCACCAACGGCGGCTACGCCGACTACTACACGGTGTACGCGAAGACCGACAAGGAGGCCGGCCACCGCGGCATCTCGGCGTTCGTGGTCGAGCGCGAGTGGGGCGTGGTGGTCGACAAGAAGGAGGACAAGCTCGGCCAGCGCGCGTCGAACACCGCGACGATCAGCTTCAACGACGTCGAGGTCCCCGCTGAGAACCTCTTGGGCGAGGAAAACAAGGGCTTCAAGCTCGCGATGATGACGCTCGACCGCACCCGCCCCGGCGTGGCGGCGATGGCGACCGGGATCGCGCGCGCGGCGTTCGAGTTCGCGACCGAGTACTCCAAGGAACGCATCCAGTTCGGCGTGCCGATCGCAATGCACCAGGGCGTGCAGTTCCTGATCGCGGACATGGCCACCGACGTCGAAGCGGCGCGTCTGCTGACCTGGAAGTCGGCGGCGATGCTCGACAACGGCGAACGCAACACGCTCGTCTCCTCGCACGCCAAGCGCTTCGCGGCGGACGCCGCGATGAAGGTCGCGACCGACGCCGTGCAGATCTACGGCGGGTACGGCTTCATCAAGGACTACCCCGTGGAGAAGCTGTTCCGCGACGCAAAGATCATGCAGCTGTATGAGGGCACCTCGCAGATCCAGCGCCTGGTGATCGCCCGCGAAACGCTGCTGCCGCGGCGGGTCGAGGCCGCGGAGACAGTCGCGGCGTAGAAGATCCGGGAGGGATATCGGGGGATCGTCCGCGCGGGTCGCCGCGAAGACCGTGGTCGTGGTCGCGGGGCATCCATGCCCCGCGCCGGCGGTCTACTCGCTGCCCCGCGATAACGATCTGTCCGCCGCCGAGTGGGGGTCCGCCGCGGCGATGCCGCTCAGTAGATCCGGGAGCGTCGATGCGGGGCATGGAGGCCCCGCACCCATCACCGCCGTCTGCGCGTGGCGCCACGCGGATGATCCCCAATGATCAGCGGATGAACAGCGGCTGGCTGTAGTTGGAGCTCTGCGCCCCGTTGGTCACCTTCACGAACACGCGGTACAGCCCATGCCGCTTGACGCGGATCACGTGGCTGAAGCGCGAGCTGCTGGCGTTGTGGTGCAGCAGCACGGTGCCGGCCACCAGCACTTCGTGCCCGCCGACCACGTGCATGATGCCGACTTCCATGCCGTCGATCGCGGGGGTCACGGTGCCGTAGATGCGTGCGTGGTGGCGCCTGCGCGTGCCGGCCACGTGGGCTTCGACCTTCACCGCGACACCCTCGATCGCGACCGGGCTGACGACGGCCGGTTTTGTGGTGGTCGTGATCACGCGGAACTGCGTCGCCTGGGTGAGGCCCACGAACGGGAACGAGAAGCCGCCGGTGGCGCTCGTCAGCTCGGGGTTGCCGGTGTTCACGAATCCCTGTGTGTACGGGAAGGGGTTGCTCTGCAGTGTCACGGCGACGTTGCCGTTGCCGGTGCCCGAGAGGGTGCCCTGGATCACAAGCGTTCCTCCGAAGATCGTCGGATTGGGCCCGGCCGTGATCGCCAGCGAGAGCGGTACCTTGGCGGTTTTGAAAGCTGCGTCGCGGCCCGTCGCCGCGCCCGCGGCGTTGACCGCGATCAGGCGGTAGTAGTAGGTCGTTATCGGCTGCAGCCCGCTCACCGGCACGGCGACTTTCACGGCGGCGGTGCCGGCGCCGGCGTCGGCGAGCGCGGTCTGCGCGCCGAAGGCCCTGGTGGGCCCGTACTGGAAGTAGTAGGAGGTGTTGCTCCCGTGCGGGTTGACCAGCCCCGTCAGCGTGACCGAGCCGTAGCTCACGCTCGCCGCGACGCCGGTGTCGATGCCGGGGATCGACACCGCTCCAGCTGCCGCCGGAGGGCCGAGCAGCGCCAGGTTTCCGAGACACATCGCCAGGCCCACCGCCAGCGTCAGCCGGCGGTGGCTGTGCGCCATTCGCGCTCGGGTGGCCGTGCGCGTCGTGCAGCCTTGCGTTATCCGCTCCTGAGGGGGCACGCGCGTCGTCCCACCATGTAGGCATCCAGCGGCCATGGGCTCGCCATGCGAACCCCGCCCGCCGACCCCGTAGGGGGGCCGGCCATCCAAATCAGTTTGCTCGCTTCGCATATGCACACCTGCCTTTCACTCCGCCGAATACCCCCTATCGGCTCGCTGTAACCCGCGAGCCGGCAGGACGATGCGCTGGCTGATCGCTAGGCTCCCGCGTCGGAATAGGCGAGAGCGACGAGGAGGCCGGCATGTTCGTGTTCAAGGCAGCGGTTGTAGGCGCGGGGACGATGGGGGGACAGATCGCGCAGACGATCGCCGCCGCCGGGTTCCCGGTCGTGCTCAAGGACATCTCCGAGGAGCTCGTGCAGGCCGGCCTCGACGAGGCCCGCAACGTGACCGCGGGGCAGGTCGGCAAGCTCGTGGAGCGCGGCAAGCTCACCGCCGAGCAGGGCGACGCGCAGATCGCCGAGATCGTGGGCCGCATCGAGGGCGCCACCTCCTACGCGAGCTTCGGCGACGTGGATTTCGTGATCGAGGCCGTCCCCGAGCGGATGGAGATCAAGCAGGTGGTGTTCGCCGAGCTGGACGCCTCCACGCCCGGGCACGCGATCCTCGCCTCCAACACCTCCTCGCTGTCGATCACCGAGATCGGCGAAGCGACGCTGCGCCCCGACAAGGTGGTGGGCTTCCATTACTTCTACCCCGCCTCCGTGCTGCCGCTGATCGAGGTGATCGAAGGGGATGAGACCTCGCAGGAGACCATTACCGCGGCGGTCACGTTCGCGCAGGCGATCCGCAAGCAGCCGATCGTGTGCGCGGAGGTGCCCGGCTTCGTGGTCAACCGGATCCTGAACGCCGGCAGTTCGGAGATCTGGCGTGCGCAGGAGGAGCAACATCTTTCGATCAAGCTGGTCGATGAGGGTCTCGGCGCCGCGGGCGTGCTGCCGATGGGGCCCTACTTGCTCTTCGACCTGCTCGGGCTCGACACGGTGCTGCACGTGGCTGAGCACCTCGCCGAGTCCTACGGCGACGAACGCTTCTATGTGCCCAAGGACATGCAGAAGCTCGTTGCCCAAGGCAAGCTTGGCGCAAAGGCCGACGGTGGAGGCTTTTACAACCCGCAGGGGGAACCCAACCTCGAGGGCGAGGCGGAGCCCGACGTGCCGGCGCTGGTGGAGTTGCTCACACTGAAGACGTTCGTCGAGGCCTGCTTGGTGCTCGAGGAGGGGGTGGCGGTGCACCGCGACATCGATTTCGGCCTGATGGCTGGCGCCGGTCTCGACCCGCGGCGGGGGCTGATGCCGCCGTTCATGCGCGCCGACGCGGAGGGTCTCGACACTGTGCTCGAGCGGCTGGAGAACGCCCGCGAGCGCCACGGCGAGCGCTTTGCCCCGCCCACGATCCTGCGCCGCTTGGTCGCCCAGGGCCGCCTCGGGCAGAAGAGCGGCCAGGGCTTCTACGCCTACCCGCAGCCCGACGCCGATGATTCGGCCCCACCCACCCAGGTGGTCAAGCTGCAGACGATCCGCCTCGCCGCTGGGGTCACCGCCGGCGCCGACGGGCCGGGAGTGGACGCCGGCGGCGCGGCAGTGGACGCCGACGGCGGCGTGACCGTGGCGATCGCGTGGCTGGCAAACGGCCAGATGAACGCGATCGCCCCCGCGGTGATCGAGGACCTCGCCAAGGTGTGGGCGCACGTGAAGGCCGCCGACCCGCCGATCCGCGCGCTCGTGATCGCCTCCTCCAACCCTTTCCTCTACAGCGCCGGCGCCGACATCAAGGCGTTCACGCAGCTGGACGAGGCGGGCGGGCGCAAGCTGGTCGACGACGCCCATGCGCTGTTCCGCGAGCTGGGCAGCGAGCGGATCGCGACGATCGCCGCCGTCAACGGCCTCGCGTTCGGCGGCGGTTGCGAGCTGGCGATGGCGTGCGACCTGCGGATCGTCGCGCGCTCGGCGATCTTCGGCCAGCCCGAGATCAAGCTCGGGATCATCCCCGGCTTCGGCGGCACCCAGCGCCTGCCGCGCCTGGTTGGCCAAAGCAAGGCCCTGGAGATGAACCTCGTCGGGGACCCGATGCTCGCCGATGAGGCCTACGAGTACGGGTTGGCGAGCGCGGTCGTGGACGACCACGAACTGCTCGACACCGCCCTGGCGTGGGCACGCAGGCTCGCCGGTCAGGCGCCGCTGGCGCTGGAGCAGATCAAGCAGGTCTCCGCGAAGGGCGACCTCGACGAGGGGATCGCCGCGGAGAAGGCCGGTTTCGCCACGGTCTTCGCCTCCGCCGACGCGCGTGAGGGGATCTCCGCGTTCCTGGGCAAACGCGCGCCGCGGTTTAAAGGACCCACCCGGTAGCTACCCAGGCAGCTTGACCAGGTCGCGTTCGGGCTCGATCCGCCAGCGCTCGGCCAGCTCCGCCAGCTCGCCCGTGAGCGGCCAGCGGTCGGGCTGTGGCTTGCCCTCGAAGTTGGGGTTGGCACCCTTGAGCGCCATGCAGCCGGCGTTGTCGCCCTTCGCGCGCAGCGCCGCCACCTCGTCGTTGCTGAGGTGTGCCTCCGGGGTGTCTCGCAGTGCCACCAGCGCCGCCAACTCCGCGCGCTTGTCCTCGATCGGGCGGGGGCTGAGGTGCGAGCTCTGCCCTCCTCCCTCCTCATCCGAAGCCGCTGCCTCCTGGATCAGGGTGGGCGCCACGCAGCGGACGGGGGGGTGCGCGAGCGCCCATTGGCAGGCCAGCTGCAGCATGCTCAGGCCATGGCGGGCGGCGTAGGGGCGCATCCATTCGAGCGTCTCTCGCCCCTCCTCGACCCAGCCCTCGGGGCGGAACTTACGGTGGTCGTAGGGGGCGAACTCGTGGCCGGGGAGCACGTCATCGTGGAACAGCCCCCCGTAGTCCACCACGCGCGCGATCAGGCTCACGTCGTGCGCGGCCGCGGCGTCGAGCACGAGCTTCCCCGGCCACGGCTCCAGCGGGCCGAAGATGATCATCGCCCAGTCGATCGTCTCGCCGAAGCGCTCGATGCAGTCGATCAGGTCGAGCGTGAACCCGTTGGCGGGGCCGGGTGCCACGCCCAGCAGCCGTGTGAGGCCGGCGTCGCGGACGGCCTGCATCCCCGCCCACACCGTGGGGCTCGTGTAGCCGGTGCGGTCGGGATTGTGCAGCAGCAGCAGGTCGAAGCTCTCCACGCCGATGCGCTCCAGGCTGCGCTCGGTCGCCATCCGGATGTACGCCCCGTAGTCGCCCTCCCTGCGCAGTCGCGGGTCGGTGAAACGCGGAAAGCCTTTCGCGCCCTCGCGCTCGCCGGTGTAGAAGTCGTGCCCGATCGCCCCCACCAGGCAGTAGTCCTTGCGCTCGACACCCCGCAGCGCCTCGCCCAGCAGTCGGTCGGCTGCGCCCTCGCCATACACGTCCGCGGTGATCACCGTGTCGATCCCTGCGCCCGGTCGCAACAGCGCCTTCAGCCGCTCCTCCTCGACGGGCTCGCCGAAGTGCATGAAGCGCCCGCCACTCCAGGTGCCGAGGGCTGTGGTGGTCGGGTCCATCGTGCCCCTCACTTTACGTCGTCAGCGTCCGGTTCGTTCTTTCTTTGGCCCCCCAACCAAACAAGAACGAGACTCAGTCTTATTTAATTAGAGCCTTGAATCATTCATATACCCTGCCCCAGCCCCGACGCGGTGCGGGCGCGCAGCGCCGCTTCCAGGCGGGCGAGCGCGTGGCGCAGCGCCTGCTCGTCGGATTCGGCCGGGGTTGCGGGGTCGCTTCCGCCGAGAGTGGTGCGGGCGGCCGTGGTCACGCTGGGGTGCAGCTGTTCCAACTCGGCGATCCGCCCCGCGAGGTCGGGGCGCTCCTCCGCCGGCAGCTCCAGCAGTGCGGTGGTGTACGCCTGCTCGAGCTCGAGCGCCGCGTGGGCGACGCGGTTCTGGTCGAGATCGAGGCGGGCGCGCAGCGTGAGCTCCTCGCACAGCAGCGCCACTTCGCGCGCGCCCAGCAGCGCGGCGAACCGCTCCTGAGGACGCAGCGACGCCGAGCGACGCCGCGTCCGATGCTCGCTGAAGCGCAATTCGCGTGCGTGCGACCACTGGCCGTAGGCGACCTGCTCGCCTTCTCCCCACCCTGCCCGCGTCGCCAGCGCCTGCGCGGGAGAGAGCTCGCGTACGTGGGGGTCGGCGGTGGCGATGCGGTGGGCGAACAGCAGGCGGTTGATGGTCGCCGCGGCAGCGCGCCCCTCGCGCTCGGCGTCCAGCTGCGCGAGCCATGCACGCGCCTGGCGCTCCGCCGACACCGACACGGGGTCGATCACCGTCGCGCGGGTGCTCGGCACCGTCGTCGGCTCAGGCTCGGGCTCCACCGGTGGGCGCCGGCGTGCCCCCAGCCGCCCGTGGCGCGGCGTGGCGCCGACGGTTTCCAGGATCACCACTCGCTCGGGCTCCTCGCCCGCTCCCGCGCGCAGCAGGTAGCGGCCGTCGGGCGGCCCCAGCTCCCATGGGAACTCCATTTGCAAGAAGAGGAACAGCCGCTCCGGCACTCTGGCACCGTATCCTTTGCCGGAGATGTGACCCGTCCACCCGGCTCACCGGCCTGGGGCGGCTGGGGCACACTCTCTGCACTGCTCGCCTACCACGTCCCGTATGGGTTTCGACACGAGGAGCACCCGGATGTCCAATGCAGAATCAGCCAAGGGCCTGCGTGAGCGCCTCGCCGGCGGCACGGAGGATCGTCTGGGCAAAGCGATCACCGACCTATTCGACAACCCGCTGGTGAACGGGGCGCTCGGTCGCGCCTCCGACGCGCGCGAGAAGGCCGTCCAGGCGCAGGAGCTCGCGATGGGAGCGCTCAACCTGCCGTCGGCGGCCGACATCGAACGGCTCACCCGCCGCCTGCGCGCGGTCTCCCAGCGGCTGGAGGGCATCGAGGACGGCGTGCACCGCCTAGGGCGCACCCTCTCCAGCCCGCCGCTCGAAGTGCGCTTGGCGGCGATCGAGGAGCAGCTGAGGATACTCTCGGGCAAGCTCGACCGAAGCCGGGAGACACTCGCCTCCGGCGAGCGTCCCCGTTTCGACCGACAGCGGCCCGCCGCGAAACCGGCGGCTCCACGGAAGGCGTCGGCGAAGCGACCTTCTACGGCCAGTCCGACAGCCGCCAAAAAAGCTTCGACAAAACGCGCTAAACCAGCGCGCTGACCGCCGCCCGGCCCATCGCCTCGGCCGCGGCCAGCAGCGCGTCGTCGTCGATTCGCGCGTGTCTGTCCACGGGGTGCTCGCCGATCAGGTCCGATACCGCGAGCACGCACGCAACCGGGATCCCGGCGCGCGCACCCACCGCGAACAGGGTGGCGGCCTCCATCTCGACGGCGACCGCCCCCGCCACGCGCCACGCCCGCTCGCGTGCGGGGTCGTGCTCGTAGAAGAGATCGGTGCTCACCACGGTCGCGCTCGCGTTTCCGTCCGCGGCGCCAGTCAGCGCCGCTGTCAACTCGCGGTCGGCGGCGATCCGCTCGCCCGCCCCCAGGGTGCGGCTGGTGCCGTCCGCGGCGAGCGCCTCGTGCGCCACCACCAGATCGCCGAGCGCGAGGCCGCCGTCGAGTGCGCCGCACGTGCCCACGCGGATCGCGCGCCGCGCGCCGAGCGCGATCAGCTCCTGCAGCACGATCGCCGCCGAGGGGCCGCCCATGCCCGTGCTCTGAATCGTCAGCGGCTCTCCGTCGGCGATCGCCGGGCCGGTGTAGCCCCACAGGCCGCGGTGGTGGTTGAACATCAGCGGCCCCTCGATCAGCAGCTGCGCCAGCGCCAAGGCTCGCCCCGGGTCTCCGGGCAGCAGCACGCGCTCGGCCAACTCGGCCGTAGGACGCAGGTGGATAGGCCGGCGCGAGGTCATCTGAGGGGACTTTAGGGTGGGCTGTCTCGGGGTGCCTGGGGTGGGCTGTTTCAGGGCGCCCCGACAGTTGAGGGTTTGCTAGGTCTTGCGGTCGAGCAGATTCCATTCATCGGTCTTTTTCTCGACTGACGTCACGAGCCAGCCACCGCCGGAGGAGGTCCATAGACTGCTCGCAATGGGAACGCAGGACACGGAGGGACTCACGCTCGCGCGGGTCGCGGCCCGCGCCGGCGTCTCGCCGGGCACCGTGAGGCGCTGGGTCAACGAGGGGCTGATCCCCCAGTACAACGGTGGCTGGAGCGCGCCCGCCGCGAAGCAGGTGGGGATCGTCGCGCGCCTGCGCGAGCGCGGCTACACGCTCGAGCAGATCCGCGAAGCCAGCGACAGCGGGCGCCTGGCGCTGGGGGACTTGGAGGACTTCCTCTCCGGCTCCGACGGTCGCCACACGCTCAGGCAGGCCGCGCGCGCGACCGGCCTTACACCGGAGCTGATCGAGCGGATCTTCGTCGCCCTCGGTCTGAGCGCGCTGGCGGTCGAGGCGATGTCGGACGAGGACCTGGAGATGCTGAAGTACGTGGCGGCCGTACTGGAGGCCGGCCTGCCCGAGGTGGCGTTCATCCAGATCGCCCGCGTGTACGGGCAGGCGCTCGCCCAGATCGCCGAAACCGAGGTGCGGCTGTTTCGCATGTACATCCATGAGCCGCTGATGCGCGAGGGCGTCTCGGGCCGCGAGATCGGCGAGCAGATGGACGGCCTCGCGCGCGAGCTGGTGCCGTTCACCGCGCCGCTGATGAACTTCGTGCACGGCCGCTTCCTGGCGTACTTCGTCGAGCAGGGGGTGATCGACCACATGGAGGCCGAAACGATCGACGCGCAGGAGCCCGAGGCGGGGCGCCTGCGGGTGGCGATCGCGTTCGCCGACCTGGCCGGCTACACCCGGCTCACCGAGGAGCAGGGCGACGAGCACGCGGTGAGCGCGGTGGAGCGCTTCGTGGAAGAGGTCGAACGCACGCTGCCGATCGACGCGCGCGTGCTCAAGACGCTCGGCGACGAGGTGATGATCGTCGCCGCCGACTCGGTCGCGCTGACGCGCTGGGCCGTCGGCTTCCAGGCCCGCGCCCCTGCGGGCGTACCGCCGCCGCGCATGGGCATCCACTACGGCGAGGCGATCTACCGCGACGGGGATTACTACGGCCGCGAGGTCAACCAGGCTGCGCGCGTGGTCGCCCGTGCGGCCGGCGGAGAGGTGCTGGTGACGCGCGCCGTCGTCGACCTCGCCAAGGGCGTCGACGGCCTCGTCTTCAAGCTGATCGGAGAGGTGGGCCTCAAGGGCTTCTCCGAGCCGACCGAGCTGTTCATCGCCTCGGGGGGGTGACGAGTATAGCGATAGTATGTATAAGTAGGGCTGGGAGGTTGTTATAAAAAACTCAGAGCCCGATAGCAATGGCACACGGCTTTGAATTTTTTGTTCAACCCCCCACCGTATTGCAATGGCTATACAGCCCTCTCCTAGGCCGAGCCCCCCCAACGCATCTCGTTGGGCATTCTGGCCGGGGTGGGTCGTAGCTTGGCGGGTGATGGCTACGACTGGGAAGACTTGGAGCGCCGCGCGGGTTATGTGTCCGCGCCCGGAGCACGCGGGCGGACGGGTGCGTTTTGATGGCCAGTACGGCAAGCCGGGGCACCGGCGTCAGCTGTACCGGTGCTTGCCGAGCAATGGTGATCGACCGCACTGCTTCACCGAGGTGCTACCGCGTGAGGAATCCTGGCATGAGAGCTGCGAGTTGTGCGAGCGACCGGTGCACCTGCATGAGGGGCCGCACGCGGCGCGTCACTACCAGTTCGTGGCGCGCGGTATCGCGGGCGCGCTGATGGCAGTTGGGGCCGGGGCTACCTATCGCCAGGCGGCGCTGCTGGCGCGTGAGCGGGCACGTCGGCTGCGCGAGGATCCGGAGACCGGTGAGCCGCGCCTCACGCGACACGGCCAGCTGGTCATGGACTGGGTCGAGCTCTTCGCTCCAGTCGTCTTCGAGGCCCATCGGCCTGTCGCGTGGCCGGCTCGCGGCTCGCTGTTGCTCGATGATCTGCCCTTCTCGGTGCGCGATCCCGCCACCGGTCGTTTCAGGATCGCATTCAAGGTGTTCTGTGCCGCTGGCTTTGAGGAGAACCACCTCAAGCTGTGGCGTGTGCACGCCTTCCCCGAGGCCACACAGGCCAACTGGGAAGCGTTCCTGCGCGGATTGGAGGGCGCTCCGCCGCGGGTCGTCTGCGACAACCACAGCGGTCTGAACGCGGCAGTCCGGGGCGCTTTCCCGGACGCCGAGTTGTATCTATGCGAGTGGCATCTGCGCCACGCGCTCGAGCGGCTGATCGCCAAGATCCACGCGAGCGAGCCCCAGCACCGAGACGCCCTCGCCGCACTCACCCCACGCGTCGAAGCCGCCTTCACAGGACCATCGTTCTGGGCTCCGTTTGTGCGCGATGCTCACGCCGCAGGCATCACGCGCCTGTCGAGTTGGCTGGAGAACACCGGGCGCATCCTCGAGGACCAGTTTCGCCGCCGGGGTCTGCGCAGCATGCGGCCCGTTGACATGCCACTCACGACCTCACCGATGGACGGCCTCATCGGCCCGATCCGCGACGCTCTGCACCCACGCCGCTACGGCCTGAAGAACCAAGAGCGCACCAACCGGCTGCTGCTCCTCATGCAACCTCACGCCAACCCCCAGAACGACGAGCGCGCCTACACCACACAAATCCGTGACTGGCTGCAAGCCAACGGCGGCCGTCCGCACACCGGCCGTCGCGCGATCACCAACCGTCGCGGCCAGCCATCACTACGCTGACCACCCCGGCCAGAATGCCCAACGAGATGCGTTGGGGGGGGCCGACCTACAACGTAAAGGTGTTTGGATGACTTTGCTCCAGCCCTCGTCGCCGATCGGGCATCCTCAGCGGTCATGACCTCCGACGAAGTGCTCGACCGGGTGCGGGCTGGGGGTCTGCTGCCATCTGGGGAGCGGGGCGGAGATCGCGTTCTCGTGATGCTCTCCGGCGGGCGCGACTCGGTGTGCCTGCTGGATCTGGCAGTGATCATCTGTGGGGCGGAGAACGTACATGCCCTGCACATCAACTATGGGCTGCGGTCCGAGGCCGACGAGGAGGAGGGCCACTGCCGGGAGCTCTGCCGGCGGCTGGGTGTGGCGTCGTCGCTGGAGGTCGTGCGGGCCGAGCGCCCCGCCGGGGCCGGCAACCTGCAGGCGTGGGCACGCGAGCTGCGCTATGGCGTCGCCGATCAGCTCGCCCGGGAGCTCGATGCGCTGATCGCCACCGGCCACACCGCGACCGACCAGGTCGAGACGATCCTCTACCGCCTCGCGGCCTCGCCCGGCCGGCGCGCGCTGCTGGGGATGTCGCCGCGCGAGATCCGCCTCGTGCGCCCGCTGCTGGGGCTCACGCGCGAGCAGACCGCCGCCTACTGCCGCGCGCGTGGCCTGTCGTGGCGGGAGGACGCCAGCAACGACGACGAGCGGTACGCGCGTGCGCGGGTGCGCAACCATCTGCTGCCGGCGCTCGATGCGGTGCACCCTGCGGCGCGGCAGAACGTGCTGCGCACCGCGCGGCTGCTGCGCGAGGAGGGGGTGGTGCTCGACGCGCTGGTCGATGCGGAGCTGGAACGCGACTTCGCTGCGCCGGGAGGCGGCCTGCACGGGGGCGGCGGCGAGCCGAGCGTAGGGCGGTATGACGCCGCCGGGGGCGCGCCGAGCGTCGCGATCGAGCGGCTGCGGGATCTGCCGCCGGCGCTGGCGCGTCTGGTGGTGGTGCGCCTCGCCGAGCAGACGGCTGGCACGTACGTGCCCCAGGCCGGCGCCCGTGTTCAGGAGATTCTCGACCTCGCCGAGCGTGGCGGGCGCGCCGAGCTGCACGTTGGCGGGCTGGTCGGCGCCGTGATCGAGGACGGCCGCCTGCGCATGGTGAGGCTGCCTCCACGGCGTTGATGCGGTGGCGGGGCTGACGGGCGCGCACTCAGACGTATTTTTTCGGGCCTACCTATTGTTTCGAGCCTAACCAAATGAGACTGAGTCTCATTCTTTATACAGGCCAAAAGAAGCGCTTTTAGATCAGTCTCCACCACGTCCCCGGCGCCTACCTGGCCCCAGCCCCTACACTCCCCGCGTGGCCGTCCTGCCTCCGGAGCGCATCGCGCCCGCCGATCCCAGCCGTGCCTCCGCACGCCCGAGTGGCGCCCCAGACCACGCTGCCGAGGTCGGCGAGGTGCTCGTCGACGCCGAGCGGCTGCGCCTGCGCGTGGCCGAGCTGGCGAGAGAGATCTCGCGCGACTACGCCGGCACCGACCGTCCGCTGCTGCTGGTGGGGGTGCTGAAGGGCGCGATGTTCTTCCTCTCCGACCTGATGCGCCTGATCGAGATACCGGTGGAGGTCGATTTCATGGCGGTCGCCTCCTACGGCTCGGCCACCGACTCCTCCGGGGTGGTGCGCATCCTCAAGGATCTCGACGCCGCGATCGATGACAGGGATGTGCTGATCGTCGAGGACATCGTGGACTCGGGGCTGACGCTGCAGTATCTGCTGCGCAACCTGGGCTCGCGCGATCCCCGGACGCTCGAGGTGTGCGCGCTGCTGATGAAGCCCGACCGCTCGAAGATCGGCCGACGCAAGGCTGACCAACCACCCCGCTACGTCGGCTTCGAGATCCCCGACCGCTTCGTGATCGGCTACGGCCTCGACTACGCCGAGCGCCACCGCAACCTTCCATTCGTGGCGGCGTTGGAGCTCGTATGAGGCATGGCAGGCTGCGACGGCGGGTCGATCGTGGGAGTGTCGGACACGGCTCGCGAGACCCTTTGATGCCCGGAAAATCCGACCCCTCGTGGTACGCTAGTCGGCTGGAGGCCGTCTTAGAGGGTGGCATCGTGGGCCAAAGGCCGGCGAGTCCGATCCCTCTTTCGTCAATCGGGTCAGACGGCACCCCGACCCCAACGATCTAGCTATGAGCCGTTTCTTCAAGAGCGCCGCGTTCCCGATCCTGATCGTGGTCGTGCTGGTGTTCTTCGTCATGAAACTCTTCCCGAGTGGCTCCAGCAACGGGCGCTCGCACTCCTACCAGACGCTGGTGACCCAGGAAATCCCGAAGGGCGAAGTCAAGTCGGTCGAGTTCAAGACCAAGTCGAACGCCCTCGAAGTCGAACTGAAAAACAAAGAAAAGTACGAAATCGGCTACGTCGACCAGGCCGCGCCCGAACTGTTCAAGAAGCTCGAAGCCGCGAACGTCCACTTCAACGTCGAAGCCAACAAGAGCAGCGTGATCCTGTCGCTGCTCGTCACGGTGCTGCCGATCCTGATCTTCGTCTTCATCTGGATCTTCCTGCTCAACCAGATCCAGGGCGGCGGCTCGAAGGTGATGTCGTTCGGCAAGTCGCGCGCCAAGCGGCTGTCGGCCGACTCGCCGAAGATCACCTTCCGCGACGTCGCCGGCGTCGACGAGGCGGTGGAGGAGCTGCACGAGATCAAGGAGTTCCTTGAGAACCCCAAGAAGTTCCAGGCGCTCGGCGCGCGCATCCCCACCGGCGTGCTGCTGTACGGGCCGCCCGGCACCGGCAAGACGCTGCTCGCCCGCGCCGTCGCCGGCGAGGCGGGGGTGCCGTTCTTCTCGATCTCCGGATCGGACTTCGTGGAGATGTTCGTCGGCGTCGGCGCCTCGCGCGTGCGCGACCTCTTCGAGCAGGCCAAGCAGAACTCCCCCTGCATCATCTTCATGGACGAGATCGACGCCGTCGGGCGCCACCGCGGAGCGGGTCTCGGCGGTGGGCACGACGAGCGCGAGCAGACGCTCAACCAGCTGCTGGTCGAGATGGACGGGTTCGAGGCGAAGGACAACATAATCATGATCGCGGCCACCAACCGGCCCGACATCCTCGACCCCGCGCTGCTGCGCCCCGGGCGCTTCGACCGCCAGATCGCCGTCGACCGCCCCGACCGCAAGGGCCGCGCGAAGATCCTCGAAGTCCACACGCGCGGCAAGCCGCTGGCGAAGGTGATCGACATCGACGCGCTAGCCGGGCAGACGCCCGGCTTCACCGGCGCCGATCTCTCCAACCTGATCAACGAGGCCGCCCTCCTATCGGCCCGCACCGGCAAGCGCGAAATCGGCCAGGAAGAGCTCGAGGAGGGGATCATGCGCGTGATCGCCGGCCCCGAGAAGAAGACGCGCGTGATGAGCGAGAAAGAGCGCCTGATCACCGCCTACCACGAGATGGGCCACGCGATCGTCGGCCACTACCTCGAGCACTCCGACCCGGTGCACAAGATCTCCGTGATCTCCCGCGGTCAGGCCCTCGGCTACACGATCTCGATGCCCCAGGAGGACCGCTTCCTGACCACCCGCGCGGAGCTCAACGACACGATGGCGATGACCCTTGGCGGGCGCGCCGCGGAGGAGATCGTGTTCGGCGAGATCACCACCGGCGCCTCCAACGACCTCGAGAAGGTGACCGCCACCGCCAAGCAGATGGTGATGCGCTTCGGCATGTCCGAGAAGCTCGGCCCGCGCGTCTTCGGCCACGAGCATAGCCAGCCGTTCCTCGGGCGCGAGTTCTCCACCGAGCCCGACTACTCCGACGAGATTGCGCGCGAGATCGATGACGAGGTGCGGCGCATCATCGAGGCTGCCCATCAGCGCGCGCGTGACATCCTCACCGAGCACCGCCAGCACCTCAGCTCGCTCTCCGAGACCCTCGTCAAACGCGAGACGCTCGAGAAGGAGGAGTTCAACGCGCTGCTCGAGGGCAAGAGCGAGCAGGAAGTGTTCGGCTCCGAGGAGCCCCGCGCACCGGAGCTGCCGCCCGCCCCGCCCGCGCCGGCGGAGCGTCCCGGCCGCGAAGCGCCGCGTCCGCTGCCGCGGCCCGGGTTGGCCGGCGGCACGGCTGACATTCGTGCGGCAGACCCCGAGCGTCCGGAGCTAGCCTGACTGACGGCGCCTGACGGCGTCTGAACGCGCCTGGCGGCGTCCTCGATCGCTCGTGTCTAGCGCACACTTCGCTCACTGCGTCCTTGCCAGGCACGCCCAGCCACTCGTCAGGGGGCGTTGTTATATGCACTGGCTCTCTGGGTGATCGAGATGGGTATGCCCTACCGCCTGATGGGCGTCGTGAACGTGACGCCCGACTCGTTCTCTGACGGGGGGCTGTTCCTCGACCCCGGCGCTGCGGTTGCCCACGGGCTGGAGCTGGTCGAAGAGGGGGCCGAGATCCTCGACGTGGGCGGGGAATCGACGCGGCCTGGCGCCGAGCCGGTGGCCGCCGAGGAGGAGCTGCGGCGGGTGCTGCCGGTGGTGGAGGGTCTTGCCGCGATGGCGAGCGGCGCGACCATCTCGATCGACACCGCCAAGGCCTCCGTCGCCCGCGCCACGTTGGAGGCGGGCGCGACGCTCGTCAACGACGTGACCGCCCTGCGCGGCGATCACGAGATGGCGGGCGTGGTGGCGCAGAGTGGCGCGGAGTGCTGCCTGATGCACATGCTCGGTGAGCCGCGCACGATGCAGCGCCGGGTGGGTGGGCCGCAATATAAGGATGTGGTCGACGACGTCAAGGCGTTCCTCGAGCAGCGCCTGGCGTTTGCCATGGGGGAGGGGATCGCCGAGGAGCGGGTGCTGCTCGACCCCGGGATCGGCTTTGGCAAGACGCTGGAGCACAACCTCCAGTTGTTGCGCCGCCTCCCCGAGCTGGCTGCGCTCGGCCGCCCGCTGGTGGTGGGAACCTCGCGCAAGAGCTTCATCGGACGGATCCTCGCGGAGGCAGCGTCGACGCGAGTCGCTGCGGCTAGGACAGGCGTGGAGCGAGGGAGTGGCGTCGAGCGGCGGCTCGGTGTTGAGCGGGGGCCTGGTGCGGGACGCGGTGGGGGGCGGGAGCCGGAGGCGGGGCAGGCGGCCGTCGCGGAGCGACTCCCGGGCACGATCGCCACGTGCGTGCTGGCCTACGAGCGCGGCGCGAGCGTACTGCGCGTGCACGACGTGGCTCCCGTGCGTGCCGCGCTCGAGGTGGCCGCTGCTACGTTGAGCGCGCGATGAGCGAGGACGCGACGGACGACGACGATCTGGATACCGGCGACGCCGCCGATCGGGCGGACGCTCCGGAGGAAGAGGCGGGTTGGCGCGAGGAGCTGGAGCGCGGGGCGCCCGAGGAAGCATCGGAGCACTACGAGGACGAGGAGCTGAACGAGGAGGATGGGGAGGGCGCCGAGTCGGTCACGATTGAGATCACCGGCCTTTCGCTTTACACCCATCACGGCGTGAGCGAGGCGGAGCGCGAGGTGGGTCAGCGGCTGATGCTCGACCTGCGTCTGGAGATCGGCGAAACGGATGCCACCGTCACCGATCGCATCGAGGACACCGTCGACTATGGCGAGGTGTGCCAGCTTGTAGCGCTCGTCGCCCAGCAGCGCTCCCATCGCACACTGGAGCGGCTGTGCAGCTCGATCGCCGATCGCCTGCTCGCCGACTACGAGCTCGAAGGGGTGTGGGTGAAGGCCACCAAGCCCGAGCCGCCGATTCCGCTCCCGGTCGCCGAAGTCTCAGTCGAGGTGTGGCGTGAGGCGGAGGAGTAGCGCGGGCGGTATAGCTATTGCAATAGGGCGGGGTGTGGAACAAAAAATTCAAAAGCCGTGTGCAATTGCTATCGGGTTCTGAATTTTGTATAACAACCTCCAACCCCTTCGCATATATATACTATAGTTATACGCAAGGTCAAGTCTCTCGGTCGAGGGTACCCCTTTCCTTGACAGTTAGTTAGCAGTCACTATACTTCCCCGCGATGGCTCGACTCAACCTACCGTGGCGGCGAATCGAGGGGCCGAGATGATCGACCGCCTCGCGCAATTGGCGACCGAGCGCACGCGACGCGTTCTGCTGATCGCCGGTGCGGTGTTCCTGCTCGCCGCGGTGCTCGGTCTCCCCATCCTGACGATCCTCAAGAGCGAAAACTCCGAATTTCAGGCGCACAATGCGCAGAACCAGCAGGTGCTGCGGGCGATTCAGAACGCCACCGGGCAGTCGGCCGAATACGGCGTCGTGGCGCTCGTGCCCGTCGCCGGCAACGCGCTGGCCGGCCCGCGATCGGTCGGCTCTCGGGCCACGGCCGAGGCGCGGCGGGTCGCTGCGCTGCTGGCCGTCCAGCCTGGCTTCCAGCGTGAGCTCGACTACTCCTCCACGCACCTGCCCGCGCTCGTCTCGCGCGATGGCCGCTTCACGCTCGTGCTCGCCGCGTTCGCCACGCAGGACCGCTCGGCTGCCGCGGTTGCCCATCTGCGCCCGGAGGTGGCCGGCAGCGGGGTGCGCTTCGGCGGCAACGAGGTCACGTTCCACGAAATCAACGAACGCACCACATCCGACCTCAAACGCGCCGAGACCTTCGCCATCCCGATCCTGCTGCTGCTCTCCTTCTGGGTCTTCCGCGGGCTGATCGCTGCCGCGCTGCCGCTGCTGGTGGGGGGGTTTGCGATCGTGCTCACCTTCCTGCTGCTGCGCATCATCGACCACGTCCTCGGGCTCTCGATCTTCGCCGCCAACCTCGTCACCGGCATGGGGCTGGGCCTGGGGATCGACTACAGCCTGTTCGTGCTCTCCCGCTACCGCGAGGAGCTCGCGCGCGGCCTGCCCACAGGCGCCGCGATCGCGCGCACGATGCAAACCGCCGGGCGCACCGTGCTGTACAGCTCGCTGGCGGTGGCCGGCGCGGCTGCGTCGATGCTGGTGATGCCGCTGCGCTTCCTGTACTCGATGGGGGTGGGCGGCGCGATCGTGTCGCTGTCCGCCGGCGCCGTCTCGCTGATCGTGCTGCCCGCTGTGCTCGTCGCACTCGGCCCCCGCATCAACGCGCTGGCGCCGAAGCGCTTGCAGCGCAATGCCGCCCAGGCGACCGAAGCCGGGGGACACGCGCCTGCGGCGCGAGTCCCCGTTTCGGCCAGCCCAGCCGAGAGCGGCGCCTGGTACCGGCTCGCGCGCGGAGTGATGCGCCGGCCAGGTGCGGTCGCGTTGGGCACCGCTGCAGTGCTGATTGTGATCGCACTGCCGGCGCTGCGTCTGGCGCTGACGCCGGCCGACGCGCACGTGTTGCCGGCCTCCTCCCAGCCCCGCCAGGTCGCGGAAACGATCACCCACGACTTCGCCGTCAACGGCGCGCAAACGATCACGCTGGTGGTGCACGCGGGGCCGGCGGGATCCACTCCCGGAGGGCCTAGCGTGGCGGCGCTCATGCGTAGGGCGCAGTCGGTGGCGACCGGCCAGGCCAATCTCGTGGGACCGCCGCGCTATCTCGGTCGCGACACGTGGGATGCTGAATTGGTGCCGCGCGGCAGTGTCGGCTCGGCCGCCAACCAGCGCCTGGTGCACAACCTCCGCGCGCTGGGGAATGAGAGTCCCACCGGCTCGGGCGGGACTCCAAATCTGCTGGTGGGCGGGGGCACCGCGTGGTTCATCGACCAGAAGGCCGCGATCGCCGCGCACACCCCCCTGACGCTCGCGATCCTCGTGCTCGTCACCGGCGGGTTCCTGTTCATGATGACCGGCTCGCTCGTGATCCCGGTGTTGGCGCTGCTGATGAACCTGCTGACGGTCGCCGTGGGCGCCGGCCTGCTGGTGGAGGTGTTCCAGGACGGTCACTTCTCCTCGCTGCTGGGCTTCAGTCCGATCGGCGGCTTGGAGGAGTCCAATCTCGTGCTGCTATTCATCGTGGCGTTCGCGCTCTCCACCGATTACGGCGTGTTCCTGTTCGCCCGCATCAAGGAGGCCCACGACGACGGGCTCCCAGCGCGCGACGCGGTGGCGTATGGCCTCGAGCGCACCGGGCGCCTCGTGACCGCCGCCGCGCTGCTGTTCTGCGTGGCGATCGGCGCGTTCGTCACCTCCGACATCTTCTTCATCAAAGAGCTCGGTTTCGGCGCCGCACTCGCCGTGGCGATCGACGCCACTTTCGTGCGCGCGCTGCTCGTCCCTGCGCTGCTGGGCCGTCTCGGCGAGCGTGCTTGGTGGGCGCCGCGGCCCCTGCGCCGCCTGCACGCCCGCATCGGCCTGCGCGAGGGCGGCCCGGGCCCTGAGGTCGGCGAGGCCGCGGGGGCGTAGCGTTCCACGCGTGCCCATTCGCACCGGACTGCTTGGCCTTGGCTCCAACGTGGGCGACCGCCGCGCCCAACTGCAGGGCGCAGTGGATGCGCTGCCCGCGGCGGGTGTGGAGGTGGAGGCGTCCTCATCGGTGTACGACACCGACCCCGTCGGCGAGGTGCAAGACCAGCCGAGTTTCCTGAACGCGTGTCTGCGCGTGCGCACCGCGTTGGAGCCGCTGGGGCTGTTGGACGCCGTCAAGGGCCTGGAGCGCGAGCTCGGGCGGACCGCCGCAGGTCAACGCCACGGGCCGCGCGCGATCGACATCGACGTCCTGCTGCTCGGCGAGCTGGAGCTGCGCCACGAGCGTATGAGCCTGCCTCACGAGCAGCTGCTCAGCCGCCGCTTCGTGCTGATCCCCGCACTGGAGCTCGACCTGCAGCTGCAAACGCCCGAGGGAAGCCGGCTCGCCGACGCGCTTGCCGCGCTGGCGCTCAGCGAGGGCGTGCGCTGGGCGGGGCCGCCGCTGGCAACCGATCTTCGATCAGTTGGGTAAGGGCACCCGTTCGCCGCGGGGGTGCTACCCCGCCGCGGGGAGTGCTCTACGCTACGCCGTTGCGGGTGAGCGCTCTACGCCGCCGCGGGGCTCGCCGGTAGCCACTCCGCCGGCAGGGTCCCTACAGGGATGCTGCCAACCATCGGCGGGAAGTAGCGCGTGAGGTCAGCCGCGGGGTGGCCGTCGATCAGGGGGCGCACGTCTCCAACCGTCTGCAGCAGGCGGATCGTGGAGCCGATCTGCAGGTCGGCGGCGTTGGGCTCCTCGCCACCGAGCAGCCCCTCCGCGATCCAGGCGTCGATCTGATCGAGGTGGCCGGCGAGCGCGGCGAGGTCGGCCCTCACAGCCTCGCCATCGGCGTGGTTGCGCCGTGCCATCAGTTTCGCCGTGAGCGGCAGCGCGGGGCGCAGCATCGCCGGGGGCAGCGGCAGCTTGGTGTCGCCGACGTAGCTCTCCATCGTGCTGGGGTTGCGCAGGAAGCCGGCGTCGAGGATCCGCCGGGGGACGCTCTGAAAGACGTCGTCGCCCCAGCGCTCGGCCTCCAGCACGCGCTCGCGCTCCGCGGGGTCGGCGGGCAGCAGCGACGGCTCAGGCGCGAGCAGGTCGAGGCGGCGCATGATCGTGCGCGAGCCGACCAGCCGCTCGCCGTCGATCCGCATCCCCGGAACCGTGGGGCCTCCGTAGAGCAGCGGACCCACCGCGACCTGGACCATCGGCAGCAGGTTGACCTGCTGAAACGGGATCCCCTTGCGCCGCATCGCCACTTCGACCGCCGCGCACGGGTGCGAGCCCGGCAACACAAACAACTTGATCTTGCTCATTGGAAACCTCCGAGGGGGATCCCGTGAGCATATAGGAGTCCACAGGGATACCCTTCTGCTCGATGCTGCTCGCCGTCGACGTTGGCAACACCCAGACCCATTTTGGGACCTTCCGCGAGGGAAGGTTGACCGAGCACTGGCGCTTTGCGACCGTGCGCCAGTCGACCTCAGACCAGCTCGGGGCCGCGCTGCGCAACCTGTTGGAGCTAAGGCAGGTGTCGATGCAGGAGATCGACGCCTCGATCGTCTCCTCGACCGTGCCCGTGCTTGGCCCGGAATGGTCGGCGATGGCGGAGCGCTACCTCGGGCACACGATGCTCGCGGTGGGGCCGGGCGTGAAGACGGGGATGCCGATCCGCTATGACAACCCCCGCGAGATCGGCCCGGACCGCCTCGTCAACGCGGTCGCTGCCCACGAGCGTCTCGGAGGCCCATGTGTGGTGGTGGACTTCGGCACCGCGATCACCTACGACCCCGTGTCCGCGGAGGGGGAGTACCTCGGGGGGATCATCTCGCCGGGCGTGGAGATCTCGCTGGAGGCGCTCACCGAGCGCGCGGCGGCGCTGCCGAAGGTTGACGTGACCGCGCCGCGCGCGCTGATCGGAAAGACAACGATCGACGCGATCCGCTCGGGGGTCGTGTACGGCACCGCCGGCCAGGTGGATGCGATCGTCAACCGCCTGCGCGGCGAGCTGGGACCGGAGACGAAGACGATCGCCACCGGCGGCCTAGCGCACGCGATCGTCCCCTACACGACCACGATCGAAGCGGTGGACGACCTGCTGACGCTGACGGGCCTGCGGCTTATATACGAGCGCAACCGGGCCTGATCTGGAGCGCGTGTTAGGCCGTCGGGTGGTATTGCGGGATCGTCCGCGCGGGTGCATGCGCGAACCAGGCGCTCGGGGGTGGGGCCTCCATGCCCCGCCGCATCGGTCTTCCTTACTACGGTACTGCCGCGGCGCTGCCGTGAAACCCCTCGCCCAGTGCGACCCGACGGGCGCTCACGCGCGCCGCGCGCTGACGAGCACAGTGGCGTAGGGCATCTCAAACGAGCCCCCTGCCGCGTCGAGCGCCTCGCCGACCGCGTCGAGCAGGCGCTCGCGCTGCGCTGCCGGCAGCGCCTGGTGGTCGGAGTGGGTGGTCAGCTGCTCGAGCCACCCCGCCGTGTCGTAGAGCTGGCTCCACGCGTACCTTGCCGTCTCCGCAGGGCCGTACGCGCCGGCATCGGCGATTCCGGCGAGCGTGTCCTGCACGCGTGCGTCGCGGTTGCCGAAGAGCACCGAGTAATTCTCGACGCTGGGCGCGAGGCGGGCGTAGACGGGCGAGAGCAGCTCCCGCATGTGCGGCGGCGGGTTGCCGAAGTTCCAGAACACCCCGAGTAGTCCCCCCGCGCGCAGCGCCTCCGCCGCGCGCGCCGCTCCCGCGCGCGGGTCGATCCAGTGCCACGCCTGCGCGGAGGTCACGAGATCGAAGCGCTGCCCGCGCGGGTCCCAGTCCTCGAACCGCGCGACCTCCACCTCCAGGCCCTTGCCACGGGCGAGCTCGGCCATCCGGGCGTCGACCTCCACGCCGAGTACCTCACAGCCACGAGCGGCGAGCAGGGCGGAGGCGATGCCCGTCCCGCAGCCCACGTCGAGCACGTTGCGCGCGCCGTCGGCCAGCAGGGCGTCCACCAGCGCCGGCGGGTAGGACGGCCGGGCGCGGTCATACTGCGCGGCCACCGCCCCAAAGGATTCCGCTCGCGACCGGTCCTCGAACAGCACGCGCCTCATCCTGCCACGTCGGCCTTTCACCGAGGGCTGTAACGGTCTGGAGAGTCAAAAGCCGTGACTTGCTGGTGCGCCTATGCTCAATCGGTGTCTGCGTCGCCTGCTCCGCGCGCGGAGACACTTCCGCGTGTTGACCGCGGACAAGAAACCGTTCTGCCTGCTGCCGGCCGACGCCTGACCGTCGCGACCGCTACCCAGGCTTCGTGGCGAAGGCGCCGACCACCGTCGGCCAGAAGGTGACGCGCCCGACCGGGCCGGTGTCGGCGCGCAGGCGGTCGGGGAGGGTGTCGATGTCGACCTCATCCTCGGTGGCCACCCCGGTGGCGATGATTCCGGGGAGGAAGCTGCGGATGAGGTCCACGGTGCGACGAATCGCCTCCTCGCCGACGCCGATGGCGACTTCGCTGTCGAGGTCGGGGTTGGGCAGCAGGCCGGCTTCGGCGAAGGTCGCCGGCAGTCGCATGCCCATGTCCCACTGTGTGCCCAGTCGGCTGTGTGTCGCGTGAATCCACTTGTTGAGCTGTTCGGATGCTGGCGTCGACGGCCAGGACACAAAGCAGCGTTCCGGTAGAAACGAGTCCAAGTGGATGCTCATCTCGGCGAAGATCACCACCCCTCCCGGGCGGACGTGATGTGCCACGCTTGCCACCGCCCCGGTGGGGTCGCCCTGGTACATCAACACGAGCCGTCCGACCGCCGCGTCGAACGGGCCGCCGGGGAGCTGGACATCGCGAAAGTCCCCGAGCACGAGCTCGACGTTGGCGATCTCGAGTTCGACCGCCCGTCGACGCGCGGTGACGAACGCCTGCTCGTCACGCTCCACGCCGGTCACCGAACCGCCAGGACCCACCAGCTCGGACGCCAGGAAGCTGACGTCCCCCGGCCCGCAGCCGACGTCGAGCACCCGCATCCCGGGCTCGACCCCTGCGCGCTCCAGCAGGCAGCGCGTGAACGGCGCATACCAATCCGCCTGGCGGCTCAACCGCTCGTGCTCGTGCTCGCTGGAGGAACTCAACGCATACCGAGGGTCTCCCGTCGTCGACACGCTGAGCAGTCTACGGATCTCCTGCCAGCATAATGGGCTCATGTCCGCCCCCCGCCTGACCGACCCCTGGGAGCTCGGCCCCCTGCGGGTACCCAACCGCGTGCTGCTGGCCCCGCTGGCGGGCATCGGCAACTGGTTCGTGCGCCTGCAGGCCAAGCGCCACGGCGCCGGGATGGCGGTATCGGAGATGGTCTCCAGCCACGCCATCCACTACCGCAACGAGCGCACGTTGTGCGAGCTGCTGCGTATCCACCCCGAGGAGCGCACCGTGGATTGGGACCCCGCCAGTCCCTCCGCCGGCATCGGCTTTGCCGCCGATCGCCGCCTCCTCGCGGACTCCGGCCCCTTCACCCGGCCCAGCCCCCCGACCTCGATCCAGCTGTTCGGGAGCGACCCCGAGGTGATGCGCTCCGCCGCCGCGGCCGCGGTCGCCGCGGGAGCCGACGCGATCGACCTCAACATGGGCTGCCCCGTGCCCAAGGTCTGCAAGACCGGCGCCGGCGCTGCCCTGCTGGCCGACCCCAAGCTCGCCGTCGCCGTCGCGCGCGCCGCCGTCGAGGGGGCCGCGGAAGCGCGCGGAGCGGGGGCGGGATCGAGAGGGGAGGGTGGTGTGTCTTCTTTTCGGACCCTAACCAGCGAGAGCAATGGTATCCCCGTGGCGGCTCAGGATGTCGCTGCGGTCGAGGGTGGGGTGGGGGTGCCGATCACCGTCAAGCTCCGCTCCGGGCAGCGCCCCGGCGACACCTCGGGCTTCGAGCTCGCCCACCGCCTGGTGGAGGACGCGGGGGTCGCGGCGATCGCGTTCCACCCGCGCTCGGCCGCCGTACACCACAAGGGCGTTCCCGACTACGAGCTCGCCGCGCGGCTGGCGGACTCGCTACCCGCGCCGGTGATCCTCACCGGCGGCATGAACGACGCGCAGGGCATCCGCGAGACATTCGCGCGCACCGGCGTCGCGGCGGTGATGCTGGCGCGCGGCTCCCTCGGCAACCCCTGGCTGTTCGAGGAACTCGTCCGCGGACGCGAGACCCCGCCCACGCCCGCGGAGGTGCTGGCGGAGCTCGAGTGGGTCATCGACCGTGCCGCCCTACACCTCGGGCCCGAGCGCGCGGGGCGGTACATGCGCAAGTTCTACCCCTGGTACCTCCCCCGGCTGGGCCTCGATCGGATACGGCTCACGTCCCTGCAACAGTTGCTGCAGGCCACCTCCGACCTGGCAGAGGCCAGGCGCCTGCTGGGCTCGCACCCTGCGCTCACAGGCGATTCCGACTCGCCGCGCGCCGCTGGCCGAAACGGGGATGCGAGCCGGAGGCGAGTGTCTGCCGGCTTCGGTCGCCCGTCCGCGACACTCGCCGCCTGAGTCGCCGGGTTCGGCCTGCAAGATTTCGTCTGGCCTATCTGTCCCTCGCTATACTGCTGCGCTCGCTGCAGCCCGCCGAGCCGCGGATCGCCTGCCCAACCAGGGGCCAGGCCCGTTCAACCGGCGGGTTTCGTTCGTAATCGACTCGCCTGGGAATCGAATCCCACCCGCCCAATCGGATCCCACCCGCCCACATGCCGAAGGACGTCATCCTCACCCCCGAAGGTCTCGAGAAGCTGAAGGACGAGCTGAAGATGCTCTCCACAGCTCGGCGCCGCGAGGTCGCCGAACGGATCAAGGAGGCGCGCGAGTTCGGAGACATCTCCGAGAACTCCGAGTACGACGACGCCAAGAACGAGCAGGCGATGCTCGAGAGCAAGATCGCGCAACTTCAGGAGAAGCTGCGGATGGCCACGGTGATCGACTCCAAGGAGCTCTCGACCGACGTGGTGCAGGTCGGCTCGGTCGTGCACGTCAAAGACGAGAAGACCGGCAAGTCGGTCAAATACACGATCGTCGGCTCCGCCGAGGCCAACCCCGAGGAGAGCAAGCTTTCCAACGAGTCGCCCGTTGGCCGTGCGCTGATCGGCCACCGGCGGGGCGACACCGTCGCCGTGCAGGTTCCCCGCGGGCCGGCGCGCAAGCTGAAGATCACGAAGATCGACGTCGGGCTGAAGTAGCCTCCCAGTATGGGCGCAGTCGACGAGCCCGAGGGGGGCCAACGTCACGGCCTGCCGGAGTTGATGGCCGAGCGGCGCGCCAAGCTGGAGCAGCTGCGGGCGGCGAGCGCAGGGCGGCAGGACCAGGACACGGGCGAATTCCCCGACGGGAGCGACCCAGCCGCGCCCGCAGGGGAGGAGAACTTTCCCTACGCCTTCCCCAACGCCGAGCCGATCGCGCAGGTGCGCGCTGCCTGCGGACACCTCGTCGCGGGCGAGGAGACGGAGGATGACCATCGCGTGGCGGGCCGCATCACGGGCAAACGCGGTGGGGGCCGCGCTGCATTCCTCGACATCGTCGATCGTTCCGGCAAGATCCAGCTACACGCCCGCCTGGATGTGCTTGGCGAGGATGGAATGGCGCGGCTGCGGCTGCTCGACCTCGGCGACCTGATCGGCGTCGACGGTGCCATGTTGCGCAGCCGCCACGGTGAGTTGACGCTGCGTGTCGATCGTCTGTGGGTGCTCGCCAAGGCGCTGCGCCCGCCGCCCGACAAGCATCACGGGCTCAGCGACGTCGAGACCCGTCACCGCCGGCGCGAGCTCGATCTGATGTCGAGCGAGGAGGCCCGGCAGCTGTTCGCCGATCGCGCGCGCATCATCTCGGCGATCCGCCGGCACCTCGATGGCGAGGGCTTCATCGAGGTCGAGACCCCGGTGCTGCAGCCGATCTACGGGGGGGCGTTCGCGCGCCCCTTCACCACCCACCACAACGCGCTCGATCGCACGCTCTACCTGCGGATCGCGACCGAGCTGTATCTCAAGCGGCTGCTGGTGGGCGGTCTCGAGCGGGTATACGAGCTCGGCAAGGACTTCCGCAACGAGGGTGTCTCCACCAAGCACAACCCCGAGTTCACGATGGTCGAGTGGTATGAGGCCTACGCTGACTACAACGACGCCGCACGCCGGCTCGAAGAGGTGCTGCGGGCTGCCGCCACGGCGATCGACTACGACGGGCCGCTCGACTTCCAGAGCCCCTTCCGGCGGCTCACGCTGGTGGAGGCGATCCGCGAGGCGACCGGGGTCGACGTGATGGCCCATCGTGACGCCTCTGCGCTTGCCACGGCGATCGCCGCGGCCGGCCCTGGCGCGAGCGCCGATTCCTCCGGGGCGACGTGGCCGCAGCTGGTGGACGAGCTGCTCTCCAAGTACGTCGAGCCGACCTTGATCCAGCCGACGTTCATCTTCGACTACCCCGTCGAGCTCTCGCCGTTCGCGCGTGAGCACCGCTCATGCGAGGGTCTCACCGAGCGGTGGGAGGCGTATGCGGGGGGCATCGAGATCGCCAACGCCTTCTCCGAGCTCAACGACCCCGAGCGCCAGCGCGAGCGCTTCGAGTCCCAGCAGGCACTGAGGGCCGAGGGAGACGAGGAGGTGCCGCCGTACGACGAGCTGTACGTGGAGGCGCTGGAGCAGGGGATGCCCCCCGCCGGCGGCGTCGGCGTCGGCGTCGACCGCCTCGTGATGCTACTCACCGGGCGCGATTCGATCCGCGAGGTCGTGCTGTTTCCGGCGATGCGCTCGTAGTTTGCGGCTTCGCGCTTTCGTCCTCGGGCAGTGCGTTTCGGCTTGCGGCCTACGCGTCTAGGGCTTGCCGACGACGAGCTCCCGACTTATGGCCATCCGTAGAGACCCCGAAGCGCCGATCCCACGGTCACCCGTGAAGCTTCGCGACGGTTCCCGCTGGAGCGCCGGGGTGCCCGTTGGTAGACTGTCCTATGGTGGCGATGGGACCTGGAGGCTCATCTTTCTCGCGCGTTGCGACGAAGAGATTGGTGGGACACCAACCCACCCCGGGATCACTGTCCCCGCGGACCGGACCTACACCCAGATCGTAGACGGAGAGGTCGTAACAGCACCATGTTCGAGCGATTCACAGAACGGGCCCGCCAGGTTGTCGTTCTCGCGCAGGAAGAGGCGCGTACGCTCAAGCACAACTACATCGGCACCGAGCACATCCTGCTGGGGCTGCTGCGCGAGGAGGAGGGGCTTGCGGCCAGAGTGCTGGAGAGCCTCGACATCACCGTGGAGCGCGTGC
Organism: uncultured Solirubrobacterales bacterium; assembly: GCA_963814085.1. Classification (GTDB taxonomy): domain Bacteria; phylum Actinomycetota; class Thermoleophilia; order Solirubrobacterales; family Solirubrobacteraceae; genus Palsa-744. Next base: position 1,187,117 of record CAWFBP010000003.1, read on the forward strand.
GCGCGCAGGTCGTGCGGATCGTCGGCTCCGGCGAGGAGGTCACCTCGGGGCAGATCCCGTTCACGCCGCGCGCCAAGAAGGTGCTGGAGCTGGCGCTGCGCGAGGCGCTGTCGCTGGGCCACAACTACATCGGCACCGAGCACATCCTGCTCGGGCTGGTCCGCGAGAACGAGGGCGTCGCCGCGCGCATCCTGCTCGACTTCGACGCCGACTCCGAGAAGATCCGCAACGAGGTGATCCGGATGCTCTCCGGCCCCTCCGGCCGCCGTCAGGGCCAGGGCGCCGGAGCGCCAGGCGCTGCCGCCGGCGCGGGCTCGGGCAGCGGAGCGGAAGGCAAGAAGTCCTCGAAGCTGCTCGACCAGTTCGGACGCAACCTGACGAAGCTGGCCGCCGAAGGCAAGCTCGACCCCTGCGTGGGGCGCGAGACCGAGATCGAGCGGATCATGCAGATCCTTTCGCGGCGCACCAAGAACAACCCGGTGTTGATCGGCGAGCCCGGCGTCGGCAAGACCGCCGTGGTCGAGGGCCTCGCGCAGCGGATCACTAACGCCGACGTGCCGGAGCTGCTGAAGAACAAGCAGATTTATACGCTCGACCTCGCGGCGCTGGTCGCCGGCTCCAAGTACCGGGGCGAGTTCGAGGAGCGCCTGAAGAAGGTGATGAAGGAGATCACCCAGCGCGGGGACATCATCCTGTTCATCGACGAGCTCCACAACCTCGTCGGCGCCGGCGCCGCGGAGGGCGCGATCGACGCCGCCTCGATCCTCAAGCCGGCACTTGCTCGTGGCGAGCTGCAGACGATCGGCGCGACCACGCTCGACGAGTACCGCAAGTACCTGGAGCGCGACTCCGCCCTGGAGCGCCGTTTCCAGCAGATCCGCGTGGAGGAGCCCTCGATCGACCAGACCGTGGAGATCCTCCAGGGGCTGCGCGACCGCTACGAGCAGCACCACAAGGTGCAGATCACCGACGACGCGCTACGCGCCGCCGCCGAACTGGCCGACCGCTACATCTCCGATCGCTTCCTGCCTGACAAGGCGATCGACCTGATCGACGAGGCGGCTTCGCGGATGCGGATCAAGTCGATGACCTCCCCGCCCGCCAACCGCGAGCTGGAGGAGCAGATCGAGACCACGCGGCGCGAGAAGGAGTCGGCGATCGAGGCGCAGGAGTTCGAGAAGGCCGCGGCGCTGCGCGACCAGGAGCGCAAGCTCACCAACCGCAAGCGTGAGCTCGAGGAGGAGTGGGAAGCGGGTGAGTCGGGCGATCGCCCCGCGATCGGCGAGGAGGAGATCGCCGAAATCGTTTCGATGTGGACCGGTATCCCCGTCTTCAAGCTGACCGAGGCCGAGACCCAGAAGCTGATGCGCATGGAGGAGGAACTGCACAAGCGCGTGATCGGCCAGCACCCCGCGGTCGAGGTGATCTCCAAGGCGATCCGCCGCTCGCGCGCGGGGCTGAAGGATCCCAAGCGCCCGACCGGCTCGTTCATCTTCCTCGGCCCCTCCGGCGTGGGCAAGACCGAGCTGGCGCGCACGCTCGCGGAGTTCCTGTTCGGCGACGAGGACTCGATGGTCAGGATCGATATGTCCGAGTACATGGAGAAGCACGCCGTCTCGCGACTGGTCGGCTCGCCTCCCGGCTACATCGGCTACGACGAGGGCGGCCAGCTCACCGAGGCGGTCAGGCGCAAGCCCTACTGCGTGCTGCTGCTGGACGAGATCGAGAAGGCCCACCCCGACGTCTTCAACATCCTGCTGCAGATCCTCGAGGACGGCCGCCTCACCGACGCGCAGGGGCGCACGGTGGACTTCCGCCACGCGATCGTGATCATGACGTCCAACATCGGCGCTGCCGAGATCGCGCGCAATACGCCGCTGGGCTTCGCCGTCTCCGACGATGAGACGGGGATCACCTACGACGACATGAAGAACCGCATCATGGGCGAGCTCAAGAAGGTGTTCAGGCCGGAGTTCCTCAACCGCATCGACGACGTGATCGTCTTCCACAAGCTCGGGAAGGACGAAATCAAGCAGATCGTCGAGCTGCTGCTGCTGCGGATCCGCGAGTCGATGGCCGAACGCGAGCTGCAGCTGGAGCTGACCGACCCCGCCAAGGAACTGCTGGTCGAGAAGGGCTGGGACCCGGCGATGGGCGCCCGCCCGCTGCGCCGCGCGATCCAGCGCTACATCGAGGATCCGCTCGCCGACTTCGTGCTGCGCGAGCAGGTCGTCCCGGGGGCCACGGTCGTGGTCAATCCTGCCGCCGAGGGTGAGGAGGGCGAGGTCAAACTCACGATCGTCAAGCCCAAGAAGCAGAAGACCCCGGTCGGCGTCGGTGCCGGCGCTGCCGAGGCAGGCGGCTCGGTTGGCGGGGGGGAGCTGCCCTCCGGGGAAGGGCTCCCCGAGGGCGATGTCGAGGACGGCGAGGACGACCACGACGCTGCGCCCGACCTGCCCGCCGACGGCGGCGAGTAAGTCTCGAAGCCGTCCCCGCCGGGCCGTAGTCTGCGAGGGTGCCTCGCGCGCAATCGGTTCACGTCTGCTCCCAGTGCGGCTTTCAGTCGGCTCGCTGGTATGGGCAGTGTCCCGGCTGCGAGGCATGGAACACGCTCGTCGAGGAGCGCGCCCCAAGCCGCGAAGGCCGCGCGCGATCGGTCAAGGATCGACCAGTACGCGCCAACCAGCCGGTGCGCCTCGCGGATGTCGGTGCTGAGACCACGAGTCGCCTTCCCACGGGCATCGGCGAGCTCGACCGGGTGCTCGGAGGGGGTCTCGTCCCAGGCTCGCTGGTGCTGCTCGGAGGGGCGCCCGGGATCGGCAAGTCGACGCTGACCAACATGGTGTTGGGACATCTGGCGGGCACGGGCCACCGCACGCTGTACGTCAGCGCGGAGGAGTCGCCCGGCCAAGTGAGGCTGCGTGCCGAGAGATTGGGGTCTGCGTCGATGGCGGTGCCGATCCTGGCCGAGACCGACCTCGAGGCGGTGCTCGGGGTGCTCGACGCGCACGCGCCCCAAGCATGCGTGATCGACTCCGTGCAGACGCTCCACGCGAGCGAGCTCACCGGCGCCCCTGGCTCGGTGGGCCAGGTGCGCGAGGTGGCGGTGCGCATAATGGAACTCGCCAAGGCACGGGGCATCGCGACGATCCTCGTGGGGCACGTCACCAAGGACGGCGCGCTTGCCGGTCCGCGGGTGCTGGAGCACCTGGTGGACTGCGTGCTGCAGTTCGAAGGCGAGCGCGAGCGCCCCTACCGCGAGCTGCGCGCGCTGAAGAACCGCTTCGGCTCGACCAATGAGGCGGGGCTGTTCGAGATGCGCCAGGGCGGCCTCGTGGAGGTGCTGGACGCCTCCGCGCGCTTCGTCGCGCAGGCCACGCGCGCCCCCGGCAGCGTGATGCTGGCGGCGATGGAGGGCTCGCGACCCCTGCTGGTGGAGGTGCAGGCGCTGGTGTCGCCCTCGGAGCTAGAGCAGCCCCGCCGCGTGGCCTCCGGGCTCGATCGCAATCGCCTGGCGCTGGTGCTGGCGATCCTCGCCCGCCACGGCCGCGTCGGCGTGGGCGGCCACGACGTGTTCGTCAACGTTGTCGGTGGCGTGCGTGTCGACGAGCCGGGCGTGGACCTCGCGATCGCCCTCGCGGTCGCGGGCGCGCGCCGCGGCGTGCCGATCGTGGGCATTGCGGGCGGCGGCTCGGTCTCCGACGGTGGCGTGAGGGAGGTCGGTGGCGTTGGTGCCGCGAGGGTCGACAGTGGCGTGGGTGGTGCCGGTGGCGCCGGGAGGGTGGGTGGTGCAGGGAGGGCGGGTGGTGCTCCACTGGCGTGCTTCGGCGAGCTGGGCCTGACGGGCGAGCTGCGCTGGGTCGGCCACCCCGAGCGCCGCCTGCAGGAGGCCGCTAGATACGGGTTGGGGGACGTCCTCGCACCTGTCGGCAGTGGTGCGGGCGCTCGCGAGGTCGGCACCCTGCGGGAGGCGCTCGCGGCGGCGTTGCCACGGGAGCGGCGGGCCCCGGAGCGCCCGGCTCGAGCTGCTGCCTAGCCTGGCACCGCTGAGGAGGAGCTAAATCTAGGCTCAATGCCGTAAAATGCCCGTCGTGGCTCCACGATCCGGCGAAGATTTCGATACCGAAGCTCGCTCGGAGCCCGGTTTGATGAGGGCATTGGAGATGGTCGCGCCGGGGACGGCGCTGCGCGAGGGGATGGAGAATATCCTGCACGCGCGCACCGGGGGCCTGATCGTGATCGGCGACCCGGAGGAGCTCAGCTTTCTCTTCTCGGGGGGGATCAAGCTCGACATCGATTACGCGCCGGCGCTGCTCTACCAGGTGGCGAAGATGGATGGGGCGATCATCCTCAACGCCAACTCGACCAAGATCGCGCTCGCCAACGTCCAGTTGATGCCCGATCCGACGATCCTCACGCTCGAGACCGGTACTCGCCACCGCACCGCGGAGCGCATCTCCAAGCAAACCGAAGCGCTCGTGGTCGCGATCTCCCAGCGCCGCGAGGTGGTGTCGCTGTACTCTGGCGGCACCAAGTACATCCTCCAGGACATCCCGGTGGTGCTCGCCAAGGCCAACCAAGCGCTCGCCACCCTGGAGAAGTACCGCACCCGCCTCGACCAGGTCTCCACGCGACTCACCGCCCTGGAGTTCGAGGGCGGCGTCACGCTGCACGACGTGCTCACCGTGCTGCAGCGCTCGGAGCTCGTGACGCGCATGGCGGTCGAGATCGAGCGCTATATCGTCGAGCTCGGTACCGAGGGGCGCCTGATCGAGATGCAGCTCGAGGAGACGATGGTCGGTGCCGCTTCCGAAAAGGCGGCGCTCGTGCAGGACTACCTGGCCGGCTACTCCGACGAGGCGTTCGCCTCCGCACTCGACCAGATGGGACGACTTGGTCATCAGGATCTGCTCGACTTCGGGCGTCTCGCCGAACTGCTCGGGTATGACCGCAAGCTGAACACGCTCGACTATCCGGTCTCGCCGCGGGGTCACCGCATCCTGGGGCGTATCCCCAGGCTGCCGAAGCTGGTGGTGGCGGAGATCATCAAGGAGGTTGGGGGTTTGGACGAGCTGCTGGCGGCGACGGACGCCGAGCTCGAGGCGATCGAGGGAGTTGGGGAGATACGCGCGAAGGACATCCGCGAGGGCCTTCGTCGCCTGCAGGAGATCAACCTCGTGGACCGTTATCTGCAGACGTGAACCCAGAGCGAGGTCACTCCCGACCGGCTCGATCACAAAGGAGGACAGTCATTCCCATTCCCCAGGTAATCGAAGCAGAGTTGATGGAGGATCTCGACGTCGTAAGCGAAGTCGAGTGCATCGAGTTCGAGTTGGGGGACCACGTGGTCTACCCCCATCACGGCGCCGGTAAGGTCCTCAAGAAGGAGGAGATGGAGGTGCTCGGCGAAAGTCGTGAGTACCTTACGATCAAGATCCTGCACAATGACATGACCGTCAAGGTTCCCACCGAGAACGCGGGGATCGCCGGTTTGCGCAGGGTGATCGACGAAGAGACCGTAAAGAAGGTGCTGGACGTGCTCCAGGACGAAGTCTCGGACATGCCCAAGAACTGGAACCGGCGGTTCAAGCACAACCGCGACAAGATCAAGACGGGCGACATCTACGAGCTCGCCGAGGTGGTGCGCAACCTCGCGCTGCGTGAGAGCGAAAAGGGACTCTCCACGGGCGAGAAGCAGATGTTCACACGCGCCAAGAAGATCCTCGCCTCGGAGTTGATGTATGCGCTCGACAAGGACGAGGACGAGGCCGAAGGCTATCTCGACGAGTTGCTCGCCAACTCGGCGTCGAGCAAGCTGGCGATGGCCAAGTAGCGGGGCTCTCGCGCACGCGGCAGTTGATCCCTGCCGCGTGCGCGACAGTCGTCCCTCGTTTTCCATCGTGACCGTCGCGCTGATCGTCGCCGCTGGCCGCGGCGAGCGCTTGGGAGCGGATGGCCCCAAGGCGCTCGTACCGCTCGCCGGCAGCACGCTGCTGCAATGGAGCGTCGACGCGTTGCGATCGGTCTCCTCGATCGAGCGAATCGTGGTGGCGCTGCCCCCCGGCGTGAGCGCGCCGGCCGGCACCGTCGGGGTGCCCGGAGGCGCGGTGCGCTCGGAGTCGGTACGCCTCGCGCTCGCCGCTGCCGGCCCGGGGGACCCGGTACTGGTGCACGACGCCGCGCGGCCGCTGCTGTCGGGCGAGCTCGTCGAGCGGGTGATCGCGGCGGCGCTCGTGGAGGGGGTGGATGCCGCGATCGCGGCGGCCCCGGTCACCGACACGATCAAGCGGGTGGCTGAGAGCAAGGAGAAAAAGGAGGAGGAGGAGGGAGAGGTTCGCGTTCGCGACGCCGCGGTGGTGGAAACGCTGGAGCGCTCGACGCTTTGGGCGGTGCAGACCCCGCAGGTGTTCCGCCGCGCCGCGCTTGACTATGCGCTGGACGTACCCGACGAGGTGCTGGCGCAGGCGACCGACGATGCCTGGCTGGTCGAGCGCGCGGGCGGCCGTGTCGTCGTCGTGGAGGCGCCGCGCGAGAACCTCAAGGTGACGACTCCACTCGACCTCGCCCTTGCCGAGCTGTTGATCGCAAGGAGCTCGTCTGCCAGATGACGCGCCACGCGGCCAAACTGAGCTGGGGCGTGGGTGGCGGCCAAAGCCGAGCTGGGGCGTGGGTGTTGATATAAAAAATCCAAAGCCCGTGCGCAATCGCGCACGGCTTTCAAAAATTTACACACAACCCGCGCCCTGCTGCTTGAATCGCCGCTGACGGTGGCGACCCAGCCCGTTGGATCCCGTGCCTGCGGAGCCGGACGCTCGATCTCAATCAATCAAATGCTGACCGATTACCACCTCCACCTGCGCCCCGACGAGCTCGACGCGACCGCGGCCGGGTATTTCACCGTAGCCAACGTGGAGCGCTACCGCGAGGTCGCCGAGGAACGCGGGATCGCCGAGCTGGGCGTCTCCGAGCACGTCTACCGCTTCCGCGAGGCGCTCGCGGTGTGGCAGCACCCGCTGTGGCGGGAATTCGCGCACGACGACCTGGAGGAGTACTGCCGGTTCGTGCGAGAGCACAGCGACCTGCGCCTGGGCATCGAGGCCGACTTCATCCTCGGCGGGGAGGACCGCACGGCCAACCTGCTGGAGGCCTACGACTTCGACTACGTGGTCGGCTCCGTGCACTTCCTGCGCGACGAGTCGCTCGACATGGATGAGTACAGCGTATGGAGCACCACCCGTAGGGCCGAGGAGATCTGGCGGCGCTACTTCCAGACGCTGGGCGAGGCGGCGCGCAGCGGTCTATTCGACATCCTTGCCCACCCCGACCTCGTGAAGGTGTGGGGTCCCGACCGACCCCGCCCGGAGGGCGACCTGCGCCGCTACTACGAGCTGGCGATCGAGGGCATCGCGGAATCGGGCGTCGCGGTGGAGGTTTCCACGGCGGGCCTGCGCAAGCGCGCCCGGGAGATCTACCCCGCGCCGGCCTTCCTCGAGATGTGCGTGGAAGCCGGTGCGCCGGTCGCGCTCTCCAGCGACGCCCACCGTCCTCAGGACGTCGGCGCCGACTACGAGCAGGCGCTGGAGCTGCTGGAGCGCGTGGGCGTGCGCGAGCTGTGCCTGTTCGAGCACCGCTCCCGTCGCCTTGAGCCGATCGGCGCGGGTGTACGATGAGCCTCAGCGGAATCGGCTACGACTGCCATCGCTTCGCCGCCGGGCGGCGGTTGGTGCTTGGCGGGGTGGTCATCCCGCATGAGCGTGGCTTGGAGGGGCATTCGGATGCGGACGTGCTCATCCACGCGGTGATCGACGCGCTGCTCGGGGCGGCCGGGCTGGGGGACATTGGCGAGCACTTTCCCGACACCGATGAGCGCTACCGCGACGCCGACTCGATTGAGCTGCTGGAGACAGTCCTGACGACCGTGGTTGTGGCGGGATTCGAAGTCGAGAACGTCGACTGCACAGTGCTCATGGAGGCTCCCAAGCTCGGGCCGCACCGTCAGGCGATCCGCGAGCGCCTCGCTCTGGCGCTGAATCTGCCGGTGGGGCGCGTCAACGTGAAGGCCACCACGGGCGAGGGTATCGGTTTCGTTGGCCGCGGCGAGGGCGTCGCGACGTTGGCCGTGGCAAGCCTGAGCACCCGTTAGGGTTCGCGCGCGATGCGACAGATCCAGCTGGAGGACACTCGCAGTGGCAAGCTGCAACCACTGCAGCCGCGCGAGGCGGGCCGCGTGGGCATTTACGCGTGCGGGCCCACCGTCTACAGCCGCATACACATCGGCAACGCCCGACCCTTTGTCATCTTCAGCCTGCTCAAGCGGTTTCTGGAGCACGAGGGCCACGAGGTGAATCTGGTCGTGAACGTGACCGATGTCAACGACAAGATCTACGACGCGGCGCGATCACAGGGGCGTGCCAGCGCCGAGTTGGCCGCGGAGATGACCGCCCACTACGTGGCCGACACCGACGCCCTCGGTCTTGGGCGGCCCGACCACGAGCCGCTGGCCTCGCAGACGATCGGGCCGATCATCGAGTACATCCAGGCGCTGATCGATCGCGGTCATGCCTACAGCGTCCAGGGTGACGTCTACTTCCGCGTACGCTCCGACGATGGTTATGGCAGCCTGTCCCATCGCCAGCTTCACAACATGGACCAAGGCGAGGGGATCGAAGGCACCGAGCGCAAGGAGGATCCGCTGGATTTCGCGCTGTGGAAGTCGCGCAAGGAGGGTGAGGACACCCACTGGGCCTCCCCGTGGGGAGACGGGCGGCCGGGCTGGCACATCGAGTGCTCGGCCATGGCGGAGGAGTTTCTCGGCGTCGGCTTCGACATCCACGGTGGCGGCTCCGACCTGCTCTTTCCCCACCACGAGAACGAGGCGGCTCAAACGCGCGCCGCCCGCGGCGCAGAGCTGGCGCGAATCTGGATGCACAACGGCATGATCCAGCTGACTGGCGAGAAGATGGCAAAGTCGGCCGGCAACATCGCCCTGTTGCACGAGATATTGGGCGAGTACGGCCGCGAGGCGGTGGTGATGTATCTGATCTCCGGGCACTACCGCCAGCCGCTGGCGTTCTCCAAGGACGCCCTCGAGCAGGCGCGCGCAAACGTCAAACGGATCCGCGAGGCTGGTCGTAAGCTTGGCTCTGGGCCCACCAAGCCACGCGATCCAGCCGACGCGGGGAATCTCGACCACTTCCGCCTCGCTTTCTTCGGCGCGCTCGCCGACGACTTCAACACCGCAGCCGCCCTGGCTCAGCTCAACGAGTGGCTGCGCGCAGCCGGCTATCTCGGCGTTCGGGGGGACGCTGACCTGCGTGAGATGCTCGGCGTGCTGGGGCTCGACTCGCTGCTGGAGGCGCCCGAGCAGGCGCCGGCCGAGGTACGTAGGATGGCCGAAGAGCGGATGACCGCCCGCTCGCTGCGTGACTTCGCGGCCTCCGATCGACTGCGCGATGAGATCGCCGCGATGGGCTGGGAGGTCCGCGATGTGGCCGGCGGGTTCGAGCTGCTGCCGCTGTGATCGTCTACGGACGCAATCCCACCAGAGAGGCGCTGCGCGGTCGTCGCGCGCACACCGTGGGCGGGATATGGGCGACCTCCGGCGCTGCCCGGGAGCCATGGTTGGCGGGGGTGGCCGTGCGCGCCGCCACCCCCGAGGAGATCTCGCGGCGCTGCGGGTCGAGCGCCCACCAGGGCATCTGTGCGGAGGTTGGGGGCTACCCATATGTGTCCGCGGATGAGCTGCTCATGATCCGGGGTGGCCCGGGTGGTTCTCGAGGTGATCACGGCCCCGGGGGTGGCCCCGATGACTTCCGGGGCGGTCCCGACGGCCCCAGCGGGGGAAGCGACCACCTGATCGTGGCGCTCGACCAGGTGCAGGACCCGCAGAACCTCGGCTCGATCTGCCGCACCGCGGAGTGCGTCGGGGCTACCGGGGTGGTGATCCCCGAGCGGCGTGCCGCCGAGGTCACCCCTGCGGTGTGCAAGGCCTCCGCCGGCGCCGTCGAGCACCTGCGGGTGGCGCGCGTGCGCAACCTCGCCGACTTCCTCGGCGAGGCGCAAAAGGCGGGCTGCTGGTCGTATGGCGCGAGCGCCGGCGCTGCCACACCCTATGACCGCCTCGACTACCGCGGCGGGGTGGTGCTGGTGCTCGGCAGCGAGGGCCGCGGTCTGCGTCCCCGTGTGGCGTCGGCGTGCGATGAGCTGATCGCGCTGCCCCTGTTGGGGCGGATCGAGTCGGCCGGCGTCTCCGCGGCCGCGGCCGCGATCCTGTACGAGATCTTGCACAATCGTTGTCGCGCCCTTGACAATGCGTCATAACTGTGCGACTCTCGCGTATGTAACGCTGAACCTAAGCTTGAGCCGTGGTCCGTTTCAGCGGTTGAGTGGAGGGAATTTGTAGTTGATGGAGCAGTTGAAATATGACTTCCCGCAGTTGGTTGTTCATGTAGTTGATTCTCAAGTAGTCGATTCTGAATAGTCGTTGGCGCCGGGGGAGGAGTGCGCCACTGAGCGATCCGGGCTGCGCGCAGTCCGAGAAAGGTCTAGCTCGTGGCACGTATCTCCCGTAACCCTCAATCTGAGGTCAAGGTTGATGATGGTTTCCTGATCGCCCTTGCGAAGCAGGGCGACCGCACCGCCTACGACCGCCTGGTACGTCGCTACCACGGCTTCGTGCGGTTGAAGGCCTCCTCCTACTTCCTTGCCGGAGGAGACTCCGACGATCTCATCCAGGAGGGCCTCGTCGGTCTCTACAAGGCGATCCGCGACTTCCGCACCGACCGCGAGTCGAGCTTTCGCAACTTCGCAGAGCTCTGCATCACCCGTCAGATCATCACCGCCGTGAAGACTGCCACGCGCAACAAGCACACGCCGCTCAACCAGTACATCTCCTTCTCCGCCACACCCGCCGGGGGCGGGGAAGACGTGCCCACGCTCGACCAGGTGCTGCCCGGGCCCGCGGTACACGACCCCGCCAACCAGGTGATCTCATCCGAGGAGCTGCGCTCGCTGGTGGGCTGCCTCTCCACGGCCCTCTCGGAGCTCGAGAGCCGCGTGCTCTCGCTCTACCTGGATGGCTGCTCCTACGAGCAGGTGGGCGAGCATCTCGCATGCGACACCAAGACCGTGGACAACGCCCTGCAGCGGGTCAAGCGCAAGGTGGGCGCCCATCTGGACGCGCGGGCGGTCGCTGCGTAGGGCTGGAGGCTCGGTCCCGCTCCCATCCCGGCCCCGGCCCAGGCTCCCCGGCGCCGGCCCAGGCTCCCCGGCGCCGGTCCATGCCCCCCGGCGCCGGTCCATGCCCCCCGGCGCCGGTCCATGCCCCCCGCCCCGGTTGTCGGTCACGCGATGGCGGTGCGATGACAGTCAACACCGAGGTCGCCGTCAAGAGCGAGGTCGCCGTCAACGACCGAGGCCGCCCGGAGGCGGCCTCGGTCGTTGCCAGGCTGGTGTGCGGCGTTACCGGCGGTGGTGATGCCCGCGGGGAGCTTCTTCTTCGGTTTTTGGTTCGCCGGGCGGGCGGGCTTCGGTTCCCCGTTCTTCGCCTTCCTTTTCCACTTCGGTGGAGGTGGTCGATCCTTCCGAGGGGGTCGAGGAGTTGCCCGGGGTTTCTTTCAGAGCCGCGGCCGGCGCCGGGCTCACGTTGATCGTGAACGGCTGGCTCGCCGCGCCCCCATTGTCGGGGCCGCCGGGAATGTATACGCGGAAGACGTCGGTCCCCAAGCTGAACACCTGGTAGGGGATCGAGAACGTCGCTTCCGGGGTGACCGTGCCCACCCGCACCACATGGAAGCCCGTGCCGGAGGCGTTCTCGCGCTGCAGGTAGATCACATGGCCGGGCTGGCTCGGCGTGGGCGCGACCTTGCCCGAGAAGGTCACGATCTGACCCTCCATCAGCGACGTCGCCGACGCTTCGGCCGTGAGCACATACCTCACGCCCTCGAATAGCACCGCCGAGCTCTTGCCGTCGCCCTGTACCTTGTAGTAGGTGCTGTTGACCGGCGTCTGCGCGGGGAATGTGTACGCGCCGTTGGTGCTGGTGCTCACCTGAGCGACCGGCGCGAAGCCGTGCTGATGGATCGTGCGCGCCAGCAGTGTCACTGGCTGGGTGGTGGTCACGCCTGCGAGCATGCCGCCGATGACCACCGACTGCCCGTAGAGAATCGGATCCGGGGTAGCTTCGATTGTCAGTTCTTTGTTCTGCGCCTGCGAGATCTCATAGGTGAGCGGGCTCGACGTTTCGCGGACGTTGCGGCCCTGGCTGAGCACCAGCACGCGCAGGTTGGCGTCGCCGGGCACGATGAAGGTGTGGGGGATCGAATAACCGCCCCCCGCTTCCACCACGCCGGAGTCGATCCTGTGCCATTCGTTGCCGGTGAGCGCGTTCTGGCGCTGCAATATCACCCGTGCGCCGATGTCCGCCGGAGTGACCTTGCCGGTGAAGGTGACTTGATTGGCGACCCCCGTCAGGATCTGGGTGCCTTCCGGCGGTCCTTCGAACGTCACCTGGGGGGCGACGCGGATGACTCTGTTGACGCTCTCCGCGCCGTGCGAGCGCACATGCCATACGCCGCTGTTTTCTACCGTGCTGCCGGTGAGCTGGAACTGATACGCGCCGCCGCCGCCGGTAGTGGTGCTCGCCTCGAGGGTGAACCCGGGAGCGCCGGGGACATGCCGGAAGAGCCTCACGATCTTGCCTTCCGTTCCCACGTAGCGGCGGCGGCACACGAGCTGGCCGAAGATGGTGGCCGATTCTCCCGCCGTGATGCGCACGGGGGCATGAATGGTCACCCGGCAGCGGCCGCCCGGGCTGGGGTGAAAGAACGCGGACGCTCCTGTCGCGGACAGCGCCAGCGACGAGACCGCAACCGCGCACGCCAAAGCGAGTGATGCTCTCGGGCGCATGTGATCCTCCTCCTTTGAGTGGATGGTCGTCGACTTCAGGTGGGCCTGCCCCGCTCGGTTCCAATCCCCCCGGTCGTGGCCGATCCTGCCGGGCTCTGCGCCTTGCGCTCCCGGTTGATCTGTGAGCTACGACCCCAATAACCCGACCACGTCGTAATCGATGCGGTGCCTCTTCGCGTGAATTTGGAGCGCGGATGCATGAGGCTGTGGGGCGGCTGGAGGAGGGGTGGTCGAGTTGCGTAGTCGTGGTGTGGCTGGGGGGTCGTGGTGTGGCTGGGGGGTCGTGGTGTGGCTGGGGGGTCGTGGTGTGGCTGGGGGGTCGTGGTGTGGCTGGGGGGTCGTGGTGTGGCTGGGGGGTCGTGGTGTGGCTGGGGGGTCGTGGTGTGGCTGGGGGGTCGTGGTGTGGCTGGGGGGTCGTGGTGTGGCTGGGGGGTCGTGGTGTGGCTGGGGGGTCGTGGTGTGGCTGGGGGGTCGTGGTGTGGCTGGGGGGTCGTGGTGTGGCTGGGGGGTCGTGGTGTGGCTGGGGGGTCGTGGTGTGGCTGGGGGGTCGTGGTGTGGCTGGGGGGTCGTGGTGTGGCTGGGGGGTCGTGGTGTGGCTGGGGGGTCGTGGTGTGGCTGGGGGGTCGTGGTGTGGTCGCGGAAGTTGTGGTGCGGCTGCGTGAAGTTTGCGTCGGGGCGGTGTCTCAGAGATGTCCGCTGGCAATACCAGGCATAAGCGCGGGAATCCGCTCTCGGGCCTGCCGATGGCGCTCCATCCTCCGTCGGCGGGACGAGTTCCGCGCCAGGCGCCCCTCCCCACGGGGCGGGACAAGGTTTCGGGGCGGCCCATCCTGGCGGGCCGCCCCGAGCCGTCCCAGGGCTTGCTCCGGCGGTCGTTGTGGTGGCGTGGTCGCGGTCTGCCCTGGGCGGGGCTTCCACCCTCGTCCCAACTATGCGCACGAATCTCGTCCACCGGCTCACCGTACGGCGTCCGACTTTTCGGCGTCTTTTCGTTTATCCGCGTGAACAAGCCTTGGGGTGGGTGTCTAATATGTCGTAAGGATGGCTGGGTGCCAGCCGCCGCCAGGGCAGGGTCTTCCGGCCTTGGGAGCCGCCACGGCGCCCATGGTGTGTCGATGAGTCCAGGAATCCCCACCCGTCTGCTGGCGACTCAGTCGGATGAGCGGCTGCTCGCTTTGGTGCGCGACGGCCACGAGCGCGCGTTCGAGGCGCTTGTGCACCGCTATCGCAAGCCGCTCCTCGGCTACTGCCGGCGCTTGCGGTTGTCCGACGCCCGCGCCGAGGACATCGTCCAACTCGCGCTGCTGAAGACCTGGATCGCCGTGCGGGAGGGCGCCGAGGTGCGCGACCTCAAAGCGTGGCTCTACCGGGTGGTGCACAACACCGCCGTAAACGCCCTGCGTGACTCCGCCCACGAGGGCGAGCCGCTCGCCGATCCGGCGCACGCGCTGGAAGCTCACCCACCCCACCAGCCCGGGGAGGACTCGCAACTCGACCGGGGGTTGGCGATGCGTGAAACGCTCGCCGAGGTGGCCGCCCTGCCGCCGCTGCAGCGCGAGGTGATCGTCCGTACCGCCGTCGCGGGTCACAGCCACGAGCAGGTCGCTGCCGATCTGGGGATCACCAACGGCGCCGTGCGCGGTCTGCTCTACCGGGCGCGCACCACGCTGCGCACTGCCGTCACCGTGCTCACCCCACCGCAGTTGCTTGGCTGGCTGGCGGGCCGCTCCGACCAGGGCGGCCCCGCCCCCGAACGGCTTGCCGAACTCGCGGGCGGTGGGGGAGCCGTCGGCGTCGGGGGAGCGGCGGGCATCGGCGGGCTGCTGTTGAAGGGTGGCGCGGTGGCGCTCACTGTCGGCACCGTGATCACCGGCGCCGCAGTGGTGCGCCTCAGCGCGTCCACCCACCGCCGCACCGCGCGCCCGCTGATCGCCTCGGCGCCGCCCACACGCCGAGCCGGCATGGGCTCTACGGTGGGGTCAACCGTGGGCTCCACCGCGGCTGGGTATTTGGGGGCGCGCACCGGCGGACTCTCCGACGTCGCCGGTGCGCGCGGCGGCTCCGGGCGCCATGCCGGGAGCCGCGCGGGTGCCACGGGCGCCAACGCTCGCGGGAAGACCGATGCTGCCGGTGGGGGCGTCGCCGGTGCTCCTACGTCTTCCGGCGGCGAGCGTGCGCCGCGATCCACGACGCGGATCACCAGCGACGGGCACAACAATGCTTCGGGGAAGACGCCGGCTGCGCAAAGTCCCGCGCCCGGCTCAACCCAGGGGTCCGGGCAAACCGCGGGGTCCGGCGCGGGCTCGGGGCCGAGCGGCGGCTCGGGTCAGGGCGGCGAATCGGGCACGGGATCGGGTGGGCCCGTGGGTTCCGCCGCCGGCAACGGCTCCTCGGGTGGCACCGACACGAGTGGCTCTTCGGGAAGCACTTCGGGTAGCTCATCTGAAGGTGGCGCATCAGGCAGTGGCCAGTCGGGCTCGGGCTCTGGCGGGGGCTCGGGCTCCGCGGCGGGCTCTGGGTCCGGCTCCGGCTCGGGCTCGGGCTCGGGCGCAGGGTCCTCGGGCTCCGGTAGCGCGGAAGGCTCGGGCAACGGTGGCTCATCGAGCGGGTCGAGCGGCTCCAGCTCGGAATCCTCGGGCAGCGAATCCGGCTCGCTGGTGGGGACGGTGGTGCACGAAGTCGGCGGCGTCCTCGAACACCTGCTGCACTGACGGGTCGGCGCGGTCTGAGCGCTCACGGTGCCCGCGTCGATCGTGCCCGTGGCTCAGCCTCGCAACGGGCGTATCTTTCGCGTGTGGCTCAGCGTCGCAACGGACGTATCGATTGCAGGAGACCCGCAGGTTGGGTGACCGCTCAGGGCGGAGGGAGTCAGGTGGAGGAGACGCTGCTCCCGCGCACCCGCAGCGGCTGGGCGCGCAGGCTGGCCCCCCACGCCAGCGTGATCAGCGTCCCGCCGATCACGAACACGATCCAGGCGATTGCGTCGGGAGAGCCGGAGGTGGTGGGCAACCTGCTGTCGAGCGGGATGCTCAGCGGATGGCCGGCTGCGACCGCCACGTGCTGCACCGCCAGCAGTGCGGCGGTGCCAAGGCTCGCGCCTGCGACCGCGGGTCCGATGCTCGCGAGCGCTGCCAGCTCGGGGCCTATCGCCCCGTGGGGGCGATACAGGCCAAAGCCATCAGGCATCACCACGAGCAGCGTCCCCCGGTAGACGAGCGAGAGCTCATCGCCGAGGAAGTCGGCATAGTTTTGGGGCTGGCGCCACAGTTCAGTCACCGAGCCGAGATCCGACGAGGATGCGATCAGCGCCACGCGCAGCGGGTAGCCGTCGTGTTGCGCCTCCTTCAGCGCCGCGGTGAGCTGGGCCTGCTGGTCGGCGGAGACGCCCGCATCCCACGGCAAAAACAGGGTCTGCGTGGCCAGCACATCGCTGGCGGGATCGCCGTCGGCGCTCGCCGATCCGGGAACCCAGCCTGCGGTTAGAGCGACTGTGACGATGAACGCTGCCGCTCCCGACTTCAAACGGGCCGCCGTCACCCACTTCAAAGGCGTGGCAGAGAGGCGACGGGTGGGAATCTGCGCAGAGTCCTCCAACACTGATGAGCCCAATGCAAAAACGGTTCGATGCAGCCGATGGGAAGTGTATGCGCAGCATGCGCACGCTCGCGCTACTGGGCACGGTGGCCGCGTTGAGTGCATTCCCGGCCGCCGCCGCGGCGCACGGGCCAGTCGCCCCGTCCGCGACCAGCTATCTGGCGAGGGTCAGCCGGGCTCCGGCGGGAGTCGACGCGAAGGTCGTCGACGGCTACCTGCGCATGTGGCTGCGCGTGGTGCCGTCGGAGACCCTCGTGGTGTTGGACTACCGCGGGGCGCCCTACCTGCGCTTCTTGCGTTCCGGCGTGTATGTCAACGAAAACTCGGAGATGTACTACCTCAACCAAACCGTCCCCGAGGTCCCGCCGCCGCACCTGAGCCGCGGCACCCCTCCGAAGTGGCAGCGGGTGAGCGAAGGGCACGAATACGAGTGGCATGACGGCCGGATCGGCTCGCTGGCCGCCACGGTCATCCCCCCGGGGATGTCGTACGTGGGCCGATGGAGTATCGCGGTGCTGCTCAATGGACGCCTGAGCACGCTCGCCGGCGGCCTGTGGCATGCGCCGAATCCCTCGCTGGCCTGGCTCTGGCTGATTGTTGTAATGGTCGCCTGCCTGCTGGCGGCCTGGCGGCTGTCGCGGCCCGAGCTGCACGCGCGCCTGGCGCGCGTGCTCGCGGTGGTGGTGCTGATCGCACTCGCCGTCGGCGGCGCCGGCAGGGAGCTGCACGGTCGACCGAACGTTTCGATCGAACAGCTCGTGCTCACGGTGGCCCTGCTTGTCTTTGCGGCGTGGGGAGTGTGCCGCGCGCTGCTCGATCGGGTCGGCTTCGTGCTCGACCTGGTGATCGGGTTTGTCGTGCTGTGGATGGGCTTCGAACTGCTCTCGACGCTCGTGCACGGCTTCGTGCTCACGGCGGTGCCCGCGCTTGTGGCGCGGACGGCGGCGGTGCTCTGCATCGGCGGCGGCCTGGGGCTCGTCCTGCTGGCGGTGCGCATCGCCGTGGACGATCCGGGGGGGCACCCCGGCGACGGAAGCGAGGATCGAGGCGATGCCCCGGTCGATCGTGAGGGAACGGTCGCCACGCTCAGCGTCCAACGCGAGGGCGAACGCGGGCTTGGAGGATCGTCGGCGCCTGGTGGAACCCCATCCTGAGAGTACGGCTCTTCACCTCGGTCGGTCTTCTCATGGTGCTGCTCCCGGTGGCCGGCGCGCTGCCAGGATGCCGAGCGACCGCTCGGCTCGGAACGACACGCCCCCGCTCGACGTCTGGGTCGGGGATTCCAAGAGCTCTGCTCCTGCAGGCTCGTCCGATCGGCGCCGGCCTGCGGTTCCATCCGGCGCCCACTGGTGCGGTGCTCGGCCGCTGCGAGCGCCGGCTGGGACCACGCAGCGCCGTGCACGTCGAGGTGTTTGCCGACAACCGGGTTGTGATCGTGCCCGCGGGCATTGGCGCGCGGCCGCCATTGACGCTCTCAGCGGGGCGGATCGTGCGCGCTCACTGCTTTGGTGCGCTGGTGACGCTCGAACCGAGCGGAGTGGTGTTGGTGCGCCCCGGTGCGCGCCTTTCGCTCGCCGGCCTCTTCCGCGTCTGGGGGCAGCCGCTTACGTCGTTGCGGCTTGCTTCGTTCACGGCTTCGTCCGGGGAGTGGATTGCGGTGTTCGTCGATGGGCGGCGGTGGCGGGGGGCACCGGGGAGCGTGCCGCTTGGGTCGCATGCCGAGATCGTGCTGGAGGTCGGTCCCCACGTCCCGCCACACCCCTCCTTCGCGTTCCCGCCAGGCTCATGACGAGGCTCGTCGCCGCTCTCAGGCCACCACGCGCTCCCGTCCCGGCAGCAGCGGAAACGAGCGCTGTGGCCGGGAGGGCAGAATGTAGTTGGCGCGTCTCAGCACCAGCATGAACGCGTTGATCCCGTTGTTGACCGTGTCGGTGATCGCCGGGTTTTCCAGCTGCGCGGAGCTCGCGTTCATCGCGTTGCGGGTGGTGACGAAGTCCTCGATCGTGCGTTGCAGCGAGACGAAGTGCAGCCCCGCCTGGCCGCCGTCGACGGTGTCGAAGTCGCGCCGGATGATCAGCGGCTTGCCGTTGCGCCGCGCGCGCGCCGATGTCTGTGCGTGTCCGATCACGCCGTAGCGGTTGATCGCCTCACCCAGCAGGGCGGGATCGCTCGCGGCGTCGGTGGTGAAGTGGCTGACCTGCTCGGGCGTCACCTGCGGCGCGTACATGAGCGCCACCCGTTCGCGCTGGGCCAGCTGTGCATACCAGCTGTCCAGCCGCAGGCGCATGTAGCTGACCTGCATCGTCGTGCCGCCCGCGAACGGTCCGTCGACGATCGTGACGTACTGCTCGCTCGCCTGGTTGCGGCGCAGACTCGACTTGAAGCCCATGAACAGCGGCGAGCCCTTCGGCACGGGGTTGCCCGGGGGAATTCCGCCAGTGTGCTGGTGAGCGGCCGGCAGGCCGTTGCCCACGAAGCCGGTTCGCGTTTCGCGCCAGCGCAAAGCGGCGCGCGAGAGGTCGAGCGGGCCGTCCGCCTCCGGAAGCGACGCGCCGCCCCGCAGCGCCGCCTCGACGGCTGCCAGCCGTAATGGGTCGTCGCAGGCGAGGTGCAGGCAGAGGTCGTAGTCGTCGATCGCCGGCAGCTCGAAGTCCGATAGGCCCTTCGCCGGTGGGATCGGCGACGAGACGCCGAGCGAGCGCTCGAAATAGCTCGGCCCCCAGCCGGCGGTGAACAGCAGTCCGGAGGGGGCCCACCGGTAGGCCCGCTCGAGCGTACGCAGTGCGGCCTCCAGCATCCGGGCGGCGCCCGGCGTCGCGGTGCCCTCGACGTCGAAGAACAGCAGCCGGTCGTACCGCGGTGGGGTCGGGTTGCCGTAGGGGTCGCGCCTCAGCGTCGCATCCCACGCGTGCTGGCGCTCGGGCAGGCCGGCGGGCTGTGAGCCAAGTGCCACCAGCGGCAGCGGCTTGGGGCTGCTGAGCACGCGGTCGAGCCCGACCCCGACCGCTGCGCTGCCGGCGGCCAGCGCGGCCGCGCGGAGCAGCAGCCGCCTGCGCGTCAGCGTCGCGTCGCGCTCGGGCATACGACCAAGCTCAGGTCGGCTTCCAGGGGAACGTGAAGATGACCTGATGGGGTTTCAGCCACACGTTCGCGTATTCGATGTGCCGTGCGGAGACGGGTGGGCTGATCAGCAGGCTCAGCTTGTAGGTGCCGGCGCCGGGGAGGGTGACGTCGTCGCCGTAGTGCGGGCCCATATAGCGGGAGATCATCGGCCACTGGCGCTCGTCGAACACGACTTTGCCGTTTCTGGTGATCGTGGCCCAGACGGTCGCGTAGGGGATCGGCACGTTGGTGTCGGCGTCGTTGAGCATCACCATCAGGTGAAAGCTCGCCTTTCCGGGCTTGACCATCTGTCTGCCGGTGCCGTTGTACACGACGAACGGCACCGGGGTCATCACCTGCGCGGTGATCTTCATGCCCTGCCAGTCGGCCGTGCCGAGGACCTGGATCGGCACCGGCTTGATCCCGTTCGCCGTCACCTCGGTGGTGGCGCTCGCGCCGGTCTTTGCGGAGTCGGCGCTCATGTTCATGCCCGCCATCCCGGAGTCGCCGGCAGTGCTCCCCATGTGCGCCGAAGCGTCCTTCATGCCCGCCATTCCCACCATATGCGCCGAGTCGCTCGCGCGAGTCTCCACGCCGACTTCGGCGCAGCCGGCCAGCACGACTGCTACGAGCGCCCCCACCGTGATAGCGGCACGCGTGCTTGCATTCATGCGTGCTTAGTCGCGGCAGCGACCATTCCAGTTCCCGGCGCACGGGATAGGATGCCTACGGGATGGCAGATGCGGATGAGATGCTGAGCGCGGCGGGGCGGCGCGCGCCTGAGCTTGCGGTACCCGAGCTGAGCTCGCGGCCGTGGCGGAAGGTGGCGGTGCTCACCTGCATGGACACGCGGATCGACCCCCTCTCGATGCTCGGCCTGGAGCGGGGAGAGGCGCACATCGTCCGCAACGCCGGCGGCCTGGTCACCGACGACGCGATCCGCTCGCTGAGCGCCTCGCAGCGGCTGTTGGGCACCGAGGAGATCGTCGTGGTGATGCACGAGGGTTGCGGGCTGTTCGGCGCCTCCGAGGACGAGTTTGCGCGCATGCTCGCCGCCGACGGCGCATTGCCGACGTGGCGGCTCGGCGCCTTCCACGACCTCGAGGCGGCCCTGCGCCAGGGTCTGGCTCGTCTGCGCGCAAGCCCCGAGCTGCCCGTGCGCGAGCAGATCCGCGGCTTTGTCTTCGATCCCGCGAGCGGAGCGCTGCGCGAGCCCAAGGCCGCCGGGGCGCGTGGGGAGGCCGTGGGGTCGGGCGAGTCGCCGTCGGTGCCGGGGTAGGGTCGGCTTTCCGGCACTGGGGACGCGCCTTCGCGGACGTCACTCCTCGCCAGAGCCGACGGCCGGGATCGAACCGGCGACCCCCGGTTTACAAAACCGGTGCTCTGCCAGCTGAGCTACGTCGGCGCAATGACGATGCTACCGGGCTGCTGGATGGGGCGTTGTCGCCGACCGGCTTCCGCTTGCGGCCGGGCGTAAGCCGAGGTGCGTCTCACCGCAACCTGGCCTGTCCTCGCTGGACTCCTCCGCACAATCTCGATGCCTCTCGGCCGATGGTGCCTTCAGCTGAACTATTTCGATATCGTGGCAAGCCGTTTCGGCGCCGACTTGGCGGCGGCATGGCTCGGCATCGCGGGTGTGGTAGTCGGAGCGATCCCTACGGCATCCGGATGAGGTGTTCTTCTTCCACGTCAAGCAGGCGTTTGGGACGGCGGCCGAGGTTGGCGCATAGAGCCGTCCCCTGCATGGCGGAACGCATTGGCTCGCGCCCCGCAGAGCCCGATCGCGAATGGCAAGACAACAAGAAGGAGGAATATGAACGAGCAACCGGTGGATCTAGTGTTCGAGGGCGGTGGCGTCAAGGGAATCGGGCTGGGGGGGGCCTTCCTGGAGCTCTACGGACGAGGCTATCGCCCAGCATGCGTGGCCGGGACCTCGGCGGGGGCGATCACCGCCGCGCTGGTCGCTGCTGGCTACACCGGGGAGGAGCTCGAGAAACTCGTCCTCGAAGACATGCACTTCCCGCTGTTTGAGGATCGTCCGCGCTTCCACCTGCTGGACACGGCGGCGGGTGAGGTGATCGAAGTCCTCAGGGACCGCGGCCTGCACAGCGGAGAGTACTTCCTGAACTGGATCGGCAAGCTTTTGGAGGCCAAGGGCAAGACGACGTTTGGCCACTTCCGTGACACAGGCGCCGTGGGAACCAACCGGGAGTACAGGCTGCAGGTGATCGCCTCGGATCTCACCGATCACAGCATGCTCGTCCTACCGCGCGATGCGACGAAGCTGGGGATCGCGCCGGACGACCTATCGGTGGCGGAGGCGGTACGCATGAGCATGTCGATCCCGATCTTCTTCGACCCTGTGATCCAGAAGAACCCACAAGACGGGCGCAGGCACATGATCGTCGACGGCGGCATGCTCTCCAACTACCCGATCTGGTTGTTCGACGCGGAAGGCAAAGAACCGCGCTTTCCCACCTTCGGGATGCTGCTCGTGGCCCCCAACCAGGAAGACTCGCTATTGCCGAATTCTGTAACCACCGCTGCCGGGCACGACGACGGCATGCCCTCCCCGATTGGCTACGTGAGAGCGATCGCCGAAACCATGATGCAGGCCCACGACCGCTTCTACGTCGAACAGGCCAACTACGTGCGCACCATCCCGATTCCCACCTGCGGCGTGACCACCACCCAGTTCGACATCACGTCCGCACAGACTAAAGAACTGTTCCAGTCAGGGCAGACAGCCGCCAAGAAGTTCCTCGACACATGGGACTTCGACGCCTACAAGAAGAAGTTCCGTCAGGGCACGCCGCCCAGTCGGCGGGCGGGGATACTGGGATGAACGAGCCGGGAGGTGTGAGATGCGTCGCCTGGTGTCGGCGGCGCTCATCCCGGAAGCCCGCGATCCGCGCCTCGCCTTCAGCCTCGGTTAGGTTCCCGAAGACCTCCAGCCGAGGTTGACCGGGTCGCGAACGAAGACGGGCTTGAACCCCGCGGTCGGTAGGGCTTCAGCGGCTTCGTCGAAGGGCAGAACCGCCGTCTGCACGCGTCGTGGACTGATCCGCCCGCTGGCCACGAGCGCGAGGACCTCGGGTATCAGGGGTCGGGCGTTGGACAGCGCCGAGCGAAAGGTCAGACACTTGAAGTGCATGGCGGTAAGCGGAAGCGACACGTCGGCGAAATGAAAGCCGAGGTTCTCGACTTGGCCACCCGGGCCCGTCGCCAGTAGGGCGGCGCGCAGCGCGTCGACACTTCCATGGGTGACGAGCGAGATCGCGTACTCATGCTCGCCCGGATCGAAGTCCTCGAGAGCGGACACCTCCGCGCCGAACTCGGCGGCGAGGTCACGGCGCTGCGCGCTTGCGTCGACGTAGCGCACGGTGCCAGCTCCGCACGCGCGAGCGATATCGGCGCCGTAGAGCCCGATCGAGCCGCCGCTCATGATCAGGACATCGCTCCCGGGGCGCGCGCGCAGCCGCGGCGCGATCCCACGGTAGGCGTCGGTGAGATTGTCGCCGACCGACACCGCATCCAACGGTGAGACGCTCGGCGGCAGCTTCACCAAACCGTGATCGGCGAATGGCACCCTTACGAGCTCGGAGAACAGACCGCCGTACTCGGTGCCGACGGGGATCCCGTAAACCGCGAGCGCTTCCGCGGCCGTCTCGCGGCAGAACAGCGGCAGATCCTCACGACAACGGTCGCATGCGCCGCACGAGAGGTGGTAGGGAATGACGACGACATCACCCGCTCGCACACGTGACACCGCACTCCCGACCGCGATGACCTCGCCTACCGCCTCGTGGCCGATCGCGAACGGCTGCTCGGCACCCGGGACGGTGGTATGCACGATCGCCTGGTCGAGGTCGCACGTCGAGGCCGCGATCGGCCGCACCAGTGCGTCCGAGGAGGCGAGGATCTCCGGCGCCGGATCCTCTCGCCATTCCAGACCACCAGCGCTGCCGCGATAGTAAGGGCTCTCGACTTAGTTTGTGAAGGGGTTTGGTGGGTTGTGTAGAACTGGGGGTTGTGGTCGATGAGCGCGCGATTGGTGAGCGGTATCGGCTGTTGAATGCGCAGGGGTTGCTGGACGAGCGTACGCGGCGGTTGTGGGCGGCAGCGGAGGCGCGCTCCGCTGGCTATGGAGGGCTCGCGGCGGTGGTGAGAGCTACGGGGATCTCGGAGTCGACGGTGCTGCGTGGCCTTGCCGATCTGGATTCTGAGGAGCGGCCAGCGCCGGGGAAGATGCGTAGGCATCCGGGGCGCACGCCGATCCTTGAGCGCGAGCCGGGACTTTGGGAGGCGTTGGAGCGCCTCGTTGATCCGGTTACGCGTGGGGATCCGGAGTCGCCGTTGCGGTGGACCTCGAAGAGCGGCGCGAAGCTCGCGCAGGCGCTGCGGGAGATGGGGCACGACGTCGTTGACCGGACGGTGCTGCGGTTGTTGAAGGCCAAGGGCTACAGCCTGCAGGTTAACCGCAAGACCCGGGAGGGCGAGTCCCATCCCGATCGCGACGCCCAGTTCGAGCACATCAACCAGACCGTCACGGCCGCGATCGCGGCGAAGGAGCCGGTAATCAGCGTCGACACCAAGAAGCGAGAGCTCGTCGGGGATTTCAAGGCTGTCGGCTCAGAGCTTGAGCCGAAGGGTAGGCCTGTCGAGGTCCGCACGCACGACTTCAAGGACAAGCAACTCGGGCACGCGATCCCCTACGGCGTCTACGACTTGACTGCGGACGAGGGATGGGTCAGCGTGGGAATCACCAGCGACACCGCGACGTTCGCCACGAACACGATCCTCGATTGGTGGCAGACACTCGGCAATACGCGCTACCCAAACGCCACTACGTTGACGATTACCGCTGACTGCGGTGGCTCGAACTCCAGTCGCACCCGCCTCTGGAAGCTCGAGCTGCAACGCCTCGCCGATCAGACTGGCCTGCAGATCGCGGTCTGCCACTTCCCGCCCGGAACGAGCAAGTGGAACAAGATCGAGCACCGCCTGTTCAGCTTCATCTCGACCAACTGGCGCGGCAAGCCCCTCATCAGCCACGAGGTCATCATCAACCTCATCTCAAACACCACAACCAGCACCGGCCTGAAGGTCTACGCCCAACTCGACGACCGCGAATACGAGAAAGGCATCAAAGTCAGCGACGAACAACTCGCCACCATCAATATCAGCCGCAACCCATTCCACGGCGACTGGAACTACACCATGGCTCCTTCACACGCTAAATCGTGAGCCCTAAAGCGCCTTCATCATGCGGCACGCTACACATAGCCGCAGTAGCACGTCTCGACCTAGCGGCAGACGCTAATCCGGCTCACGGTTGCGCCGGTAGGAGCACTGCTGCCCAAACCTCAATCCCGTAAATGGGATACCCGCAGCAGCCCGGATGCCTCCACTCGTTAGGAAAGGACCAGATACGTCACGTAGCTCGCGCTCTGTACCGACGATAGCTGAAGCGAGTGCGCCGGCTCGGGAGGGATGGCGTGGCTACTGGAGCTCCACGCCGGCTGGAGTGGACTCCTGCAGCCCGATGCGGTCGTGCAGGCGCCGCAGCGGTCTTGGCGCCCACCAGTTCCACTTGCCCATGAGCGCCATCAGGGAGGGCACGAGCAGCGCTCTGACGATGCTTGCGTCGACCGCTACAGCGAGCGCGGCGCCGAGCCCGAGCTGCTTGGTGAAGAACAGATCGGAGGTGGTCAGGGCGCCGATCGCCACGCAGAAGAGCAGCGCGGCGGCGGTGATGATGCGTCCGGTGCGCTCGATGCCGAGCGCGATCGCCTCGCGGTCGGGTAGACCGTGATCGTGTGCCTCCTTGATCCGGGCGATCACAAACACCTCGTAGTCGGTGGCAAGCGCGAACGCGAGCACGAGCATCAGCACGAGGCTCGACTCTTCCAGCCCGCCGAGCGGTGTGAATCCGAGCAGGCTTGAGAGGTGGCCGTCCTGGAAGATCAGCACCTGCAGTCCGACGGCGACACTCACGCTCAGCATGTTCATCGCCAGCGCCTTGATTGGGATCGTCAGCGAGCCCGTCATCAGAAACAGGAAGCCCGCGGTGAGCGTCATCAAGATCAGCAGCGCGAGCGGAATGTGTGAGGCGATTGCTGTCTTCTGATCGACGAAGAACGCAGTTGCTCCGCCGACCAGCGCCCCGTGGGGATGCGCGAGCGCGCGCAGTCTGCCAAGCAGCTGTTGCTGGACGTTTGAGTACGGGGAGCCGTGGGGTAGCAGCGTGATCTCCCATGTCTCGTGGCCAAGGTAGCCTGGGGCGGAGACGCTCGCCAGCCGGCCCGCGGTACCGGCCGCGGTGACGGCGAGGCGCTGTGCCGAGGAGTGTGGTCCCTTGAGGACTATTTCTGTCGCTTCCCCGGCGTTGGCGGGGAAGCTCTCGGCGAGCGTGGTTTCGAGGAGGCGGCTTTCCGCGTTCGCGGGCAGCAGGTTCGCTCCAGGCGAGGTGAACTGCAGGTGCAGTGCGGGGATCGCCGCGGCGAGCAGGAGGACCGCACTGATCAGCGCGACGGGAGCGGGCCGGCGCACCACGCCGTGCGCCATCCTCCACCAGCCGCCCTCTTCAGTTGCGCTTGCCGTGCGCGCCGCACGTCGCTTCAGCCATGCCGGTGAGAGCGCGTTGATGCGTGGCCCGAGTGCGATCAACACGGCGGGGAGCACGAGCAGCGACACCGCGCCGGCGCACAGCGCGACGACCGCTCCGCCGATCCCCATCGAGGAGAGAAAGCGGATCGGGAACACGAGCAGGCTCATCATCGCCGCCGCGACGGTCAGGCAGCTGAACAGCATCGTGCGGCCGACCGTCCGCAGCGTACGCTCGATCGCCTCACGAGCGTCAGATCGAGAAAGAGGGGCCCGACCGAAGCCGGGAGACACTCGCCTTCGGCTCGCATCCCCGTTTCGGCCAGCCGGCCTCCGGCCGACTGCGCCACCCTCTAGGCCGCCCGCGAGTTCCTCGCGGTAGCGATAGAGCACGAACAGGCTGTAGTCGATGCCGAGGCCGAGGCCCATCCCGCTGACGAGATTCAGCGCGAAGACCGAGATCGGCGTGAACTGATCCACCAGGCGCAGCACCAGGAAGGTGAGCACGATCGCAAAGCCGCCGACCAGCAGTGGCAGCAGCGCCGCGACGAGACCTCGGAAGAACCAGAACGACAGCAGCAGCAGAACCGGAAAGGCCAACAGCTCGGCGCGCGCGAGGTCGCTGGTCGTGCGTTCGTTGAGTTCCTGGTTGGTCAGAGCCTCCCCGCCGAAGCGCACCCTCATCCCCGCGAGCTTCGCATGCGCCGGCGGTTTGGAGAGGGTGGCACGCACACGCGCGATGGCCCTTGTCCCGTCGGTTGAGGTGGCAAAGGCCGCGAGCACGACCGTTTCGCGGCCGTCGCGTGAGAGCAACACGCGGGAATCGGTTCCCCTCCCCCCACCGGCTCCCACCGCCCCATAGTCAAGGACGCGCTGAAACCCGTGCTGGGTGGAGAGCAGCGCCGCGAGCGTCGCGGCGGCACGCTGAGCCGCCGTGTTGGTCCTTATGTCGCGCCGACCACTCAACAGCGCGGCCACGTTGTAGCCCGGATCCACCGATGGGGTTGATCGGGGTAGGGGAATCCGGGCGGCGGCGCGTTGATGGCGTTGTTCGGTGGTGAAGAGCCCGTGAGTTGGCGCTGTGCCCCGGTTTTGGTGGTTTTGCGGGCTGGTTGGGCGGGCTGGTGGGCAGCCGTGAGCGCGGCCGGTCGGTGAGTTGTTCGCTGGTCTGTGGTGTGGCCGGCGCTGGCGGCGGTCAGTCGGCGGGGAGCGCGCGGATGCGGGCCAGTGCCGCGATGTAGTCGCCCTGCCAGGGCCAGCGGGCTGGCAGGTGAAGGGTCCAGGATCGACCGTGGCGGGTCAGGCGACCAGCGATCGTGAGCAGCCGGCGGCGCAGGGTTCGCCCGGCGCGGATGGTGGTGTTGGGCAGGCCGATCAGTTGTGTCCATCTGAGCAGGTTGTGCGCGAGCGCGCCGAGCACGGTCCAGGCGCCGTTGGCGTTGAACTCGCCGGATGGGAAGTGCACGAGCGCTTGGTCTTTGAGGTCGGCGATGACCTGCTCGACTACGGCGTGATCGCGATGCTCAGCCTCGACCAGGGCGATGTCCTCGGTGCGGTTGGTGATGAAGCAGAAGTGCCGCCAGTCGGGCCATAGCTTGGCTTGCGGGCCGCGGAGCCGGGTGCGCCGGACGATCAGCCTGCGCTCGCCGTAGGTGGTCTCGGCGATCTGCGCTTCGCCTTGCTCGGGGTATTCGATCGTCTGCCACGCCTCCTCGTTGATCGCCTCAACGGCCTCGCGAATCCCTTTCTGCATACGCACCCCGATCGAGTACTGCCACCCGGCGTTCTTCGAGCCGCTTGAACACCTTGGTATTCCAGAACCCCGAGTCGGCCCGCAGTAGCTTTACGCCGGTAGCATCAGCGCGCTTGACGCGGGCGATCAGCTCGTCTGTGAAGCGCAGCATCCCCTTCTGCGTGTTCGCCGACCCTTTACGCAAGCGGATGTGCAACACCTCCCTGGTGTCCGCCCGGGTCGCCAGGAGTGGGTGGTAGCCGAGCACCTTGGTGTACCCATAGGCGGCTCCCTGCTTCAAGCGCCCGCACACCTCGCCAACGAAACTGTCCACATCGATCACCAGCCGCTCCTCGCCGGGACCAGCACCCGCCCGCCACGCGCGCACCAGTGTCTCGCCGAGCAGCGCATCGAGCTGGCGCACATGCCCGAATGTGAACGCGCGCAGGAACGTCCCCAGCGTCGAAGGTGCCGGTATCCAGCCGCCAAGCAGCCGCCGCGTGCGGCCCGCCCGCAATACCTCGCAATCATCGATGCTGTCCGCGCCGAGCACCATCGCGAACAAAAGCGCCATCACCTTCCTGCCCGCGTTCGCGGCGCCCGCCCGGTCGCGCCGCAACCGCACCAGCCGCCCAGCCAACACTTCGATCCCCAGCCGCCCGGCGAGCGTCCCAACGAGCATCACCCCGGCGTCCGAGATAGCACGCTCGTCATCGAACTCGACCCGCAGACCGTCCAATCCGACCGGCTCGTCATCATGCACCATGAAGGTGACCTCCTGAACTCGGGCCGCGGCTGGCCCAACAGCCGCTAATCAAGCCCTTTCAGGAGGTCATTCTTCGTTCAGCGCCGGACAGAATCGGTGGATCCAGGTGTAGTACGGGCTCTGCCCCGTCGCGGTCCTGATCGCGGCGTTCGTGCGTTCGTACTGGGAGGCGGGATCCTGGAAGTCCTGGCTCGAGCTGCCGAGCTTCCCGGTCACGGGCACGCCGATCGCAGCCGCGATGACGAACAGCACGCCGGCCCCCACCAGCACGCGCCGCGGGCGGTTTATCGCGAGTGTCGTAAGCCGTCTGATCACGGCATGGCGGGGTCGGTGAGGATCTGGAGCACGGGGATTAGTCTCGCTCATGGAGCGGTGCGTGCAATCGGGAATATCCCTTAGAACGGCTTTCAAAAGACCGGCACGCCCGGATACGTCCATACCGATCAAAGATCGGCCAGCGGCGCTGGATCGCACGGTCCGTCTATTTTGAAAGACGTTCTTACTCGCGCCTGCGCGCTACTCGTCGATCAGCCGCCGGTGCACGGCCCAGCGGCTCAGCTCGTGGCGGCTTGAGAGCTGCAGCTTGCGCAGCACGGCCGACACGTGCGCCTCGACGGTCTTCGCCGAAATGCCGAGCTGGGCGGCGATCTCCTTGTACATGTATCCGCGCGCTATGTGTTGAAGCACCTCGCGCTCGCGCGGTGTCAGCAGGTCCAGCTCCGGATCCACCTGCGCGGGTGGGATCTCGCCGGCGAACGTGTCGAGCACGAAGCCGGCCAAGCGGGGTGAGAAAACGGCGTCACCCTCGCGCACGCGACCCACGGCGTCGGCCAGGTCGGGGCCGGAGATCGTCTTGGTCACGTAGCCGCGAGCACCGGCGCGGATCAGCGCGATCACGTCCTCGGCCGCGTCGCTGACCGAGAGGGCAAGAAAGCGGACGGACGGATGGCGCTTCCCAACACGCCGGATCACCTCTGCCCCGCCGCCCCCCGGCATGTGGACGTCGAGCAGGATGACATCCGGCTGGAGCTCCTCGATCGCCTGCACGGCGCTCTCCACGTCGCCGCTCTCAGCTACGACCTCGACCTGCGGGCCGAGGCTCGCGCGCACACCGGCGCGGAACAGGTCGTGATCGTCGACGATCACCACCCGCACCACCGATCCCATCGATCCGTTACTCACGGTCGGTCCCGCGATCGATTGCGATCTCGACCTCCGTGCCCCCGCCCGGCAAGGAGCGCACCGCCGCCCTGCCCCCGGCGCGCAGCATCCGCCCGACGATCGACTCGCGCACGCCACGTCGCGCCTGTGGCACGGCTGCCGGATCGAAGCCGGCGCCGCGATCGCGGACGAACACCTGGATGCGCTCGCCGGAGAGCTCGGCGTAAACGGAGACCGGCGTCTGCCCGGCGAACTTCGCGGCGTTGAGCATCGCCTCGCGAGCTGCCGCCATCACAGCGCCACCATGCTCATCGAGCGAGCAGTCACCCACAGCCACGACCTCGACCGAGCCGCCTGCCATCGCCTCCACCTCAGCGGCCGCCGCCTCCAGGGCTGAGGCGAAACTGTCACCGGGCTCGCGTGAGTCCCCGCCGGCCAGCCAGCCGCGCAGCTCGCGCTCCTGTCGGCGGGCGAGCGCGGCCACCTGCTTTGGGTCCTGTGCACTGCGCTGAATCAGAGCCAGCGTCTGTAGCACCGAGTCGTGCAGGTGCGCCCCCACATCCGCGCGCTCCTGGGAGCGGATGCGCTCGGTCCGCTCGGCCGCGAGGTTGCGCGCGAGGCGCCGCCAGGAGGGAGCAAATATCAAAGCGACGGCGATCAGCACCGCGAGGCCCGCGAGCACCGTTTCGCCCGCCGGCCGCATCGCGCCGTTCGCCCACAGGAAGGCAAACCCGCCGGCGAGCACCAGCGCGACGCCGAGCCCGCCGCGGCTCACTTCGGGCCGCCCGAGCGCACGCACCCGCACGGACGGCTCGCGCGGAGGCGAGGGCTCGGGCGGGTGGTGGGCGGCCCAGCCGCGACGGCGCCCGGGCGCGACGGCGGGCGCCCGCCAGATCAGGAGCGCTCCCAGCACGGCAACCGCTGCGGGCCACACGATCGCGTCTCCCGGCCACGGCCCGGCAGCGCGCACGAACAGCAGGCCACTGCAGACCAGCAGACCCGTGCCGATCGCGATCCTAAAACCGCCGCGCGGCGGGTTCGCGGGATGGGACATCGACGTTCATGTTCTCAGCCACGGCCGCGGCGACGGCTCGAGAGGCCACTCGCGAGCAGGATCGCCCCGAGCGCACCGACGAGCACGGGCGCGGTGTAGGCGAAGCCGAGGTCGATGATGCCGTCGGCGTCGAGTACAAGCAGCCCGCCCAGCGCGAGGATGGCGATACCCATCATCAGGACCGTGACGTTGGGCGGGCGGGTCATCGACTCGCCCCCACCGATGGCAGGCAGGCTTCGTTCGTGCCGAACGCGTCGGGGTGGAAATGGCTGCCAAACTCGCCACCCCAGCCGCCCCAACCGTTCCAGGCACGTTCGACGGGGTGGTCGGCCACGAGCAACGCGCCGAGCCCGACGTTCCCATCCAGCACCAGGAGCGGTGTGTGGGGCGGCGGGGAGGGACGTTCGGCCCAGTCGACGTCGAGTCCGCCAGACTGGCTTTCGAGCGCCCCGACGTAGCCTCCGCCGATGCGCGCGCTGGTTGCGACACAAACGCCGCGGGGTACCAGGACTACGAGCTCCCCCACGCCCAGCCGCACGCGAAGCTCGGTGGTGCCTGGTGGAAACGCGATATCACGCAAGTCGATTTCGAGCCGGCCGGCGCCGAGCCGGTAGCCGCCACGCACTTCGCCGAGGGTGTGCGGACGATACGTGCGTTCGCCCATGCCACCGCGCAGGTCGACGTGTGCGGCGGCGATCACAGTCACCGCCAGGGCAAACGCGACCGCCGGCGCCACCAGCCAGCGAGCCGTGCGTGTGAATGCGCAGAGCACGAGCACCACGCCGATCGCGACGACCGCCCAGGCGGCGAGCTGCTCGTCGATACCCGCAAGCCACGCGCCCGCCACCGCCAGCAGGACTGCCCAGGCGACGACGGCCGTTCCGAGCGCGAGAGCACCAAACAGCCGTCGATCGCCACTCGGGTGCCCCGGCTCACCGACGGGCCTGCGCAACCGCAACCAGAGCAGCGCGGCGATACTCCCCACCAGCGCGAGCGACCCAACGCCTACGCCGAACCCCCACGCGCCTCGGTGTCCCGCGTGGCCGACCGCGTGGAGCGCGATCCCCGCCGCCACGATCATCACGACCACGCCGAGGACGCTCCACCAGGATGAGCGACGAAGATGGATCGGCGCCCGGCTCGCCCCCTCCTGCGGAACCAGCAACAGGATCGCCAGGTAGAGCACGATCCCCACCCCCGAGAAGATCGCAAGCCCCACGAACGCGATGCGGAACAGGATCGGATCGACGTCGAAGTGAGTCCCCAGACCGCTGCACACACCACCGATCAAACGCCCACGTCGTGAACGGACGAGGCGTGGGCGCCCCTCACGCCCGCTCTCAGAGCTAGACATCGGCTGCGGCGCCAGTGATCGCGTGATCGGTAATGGTCTCGAGCATGGGGACAGTGTCGAGGCGCGGCGCCGCCCGCGCAATCGGGAATGTCCCTAACTCATCCCCAGTGCGTTCCTTGACGAGACGGCCTGCTCGAGGTCGCGCCCGATGCAGATTGACCGCCTTCACAAAGACGAATCGAAGGAATCGGGGCTCCTCGTCGTTGGCGACACGCTCCGGTTCGCGGCGGGTCCGTCGCGGGCGCGTGGTGTCTGCTCGCGCGGTCCGGCACTGGACTGACGGCGGGCATTTCAGCGCCTGAGCGCGTAGTGCGCGATGTCCTCATCGAGGGTCGCCTCGCTTTCGTATTGGCCGATGTGCTTGAAAACGACCTTCCCGTCACGGCCGATGTAGATCGTCGTCGGGGTGCCCTCGATCGAAGCGATCGAGTCCAGCGCCGCCGATGATGTTTGGTAGCTGGGGTAGCTGACCGGGTGCTTGGCGAGGAACGAGCTCGCATCTTGCGCGGTATCTTCGGTGTCGGCGCCGAGGAATGCGACTTGGCGGCCGTAGAGCGCCGAGGCGGCGGCGAAGATCGGGAACTCCGCGCGGCACGGCGGGCACCATGACGCCCAGGCGTTCAGCACTACCGGGTAGCCGCGCAGCTGACGCAACCGCGTCTCCAGCGCGCCGAACCCGCCGAGCAGCCGGCCGGCCTGGTCGTGGAGCGCCGCCAGCGGTGCCGGCGAGCCAGCCAGTACACGCCTGGCGTCAGTCGTGCTCGGTGGGCTGACCTTTGTCAGCGTGCTCGCCGGGATCTCCTTGCCCATCAGCCAGTAGAGGTCCTCGAGCGCCTGTGTGGGCGTCCACGGCAGGCTGGGGTGCGCGAGATTGTGCAGGCCGACGTGGCTGAGCAGCCCACGCAGCGCCGGCTCCAGATGCCTGCCCACATCCGCCATGCCTTCGTTGACGATCCGCTCCTGGCCGGCGGGGTCGAGGAAGATCAGGTTGTCCGAGTGTTCCACGTTGAAGGTCTCAGGCTTGTGCGTGTACCAGTCGATCGCCGGTGGGCTGGCTTCCGGCACGCGTTTGTAGTAGACGCCGAAGTAGCGCCAGAAGCGGCGGACCTCGGACGGCGTGCCGGTCAGGAGCTCGAAGTCAAGGCCCGTAAGGCGACGGTAGGCGCGCAGCCGCGCGGGCGAGTCGTGCCAGGGATCGACAGTCACCTCGGCGACCACAACTTGACCGCTCAGGCCGTCCGCTCGAAGCTGTGAGCTGAGCTGCATCAGAGCGCCCGTGGTGATCGGGCACACTTCGTTGCAGGCCGTATCGTCCGGTGCCAGGACCACCCACTTGCCGCGCCACCGGCCCACCGAAAACGGCCTGCCCTGCTCATCTATGAGACGCATGCTCGGCACCGTCCGCGGCCGTTGCAGCGCAGTCCCGATCGCGAGCGGCGCAGGCAAGGCGATGACGTCGCCGTCCTGCGCACCGGGCCTCGCCGTCAGGACAGACACCACAACCAGCAACACCGCCATCGCCACCACGCCGACCGTCGCGATCCGGCGTACACGCCTCAGCATCATCAAGTTGCAGGCTACACCGCCACCCACCTTGTAACCACGAGCCGGTCAGCTTTCTGACGCTTCGGCCAGCCCGACCTGCCCCTCAGCCGGCCGCAAGACCATCATGTCTCCTCCGGCGGGCGGCGCTGGCGCTTGCGCTCGCTGTCCCGGCGCTTGGCGGCGAGGCGGCGCTCGTGTGAGGCGGTTGTGGGGCGGGTGGCGCGGCGGCGCTTGGGCGTGGCGAGCGCCCGCGCGAGCCGTTCGCTGAGGCGGGTGAGGGCCAGCTCGCGGTTGCGTGCCTGGGAGCGCCCGTCCTGGGAGATGGCTGCCACGCGCGGGCCGACGCGCGCCAGCACCCGCTCCCGCTGCACGTCGGTGAGCGTGAGGGAGGCGAGCACGTCGAAGCTGGCTTCCACGCGGGACGCGGTGACGTTGGCGTGCTGGCCGCCCGGGCCGGAGGAGCGGCTGGCGCGCACCGTCACCTCCGCGAGTGGGATCGTCAGCTCGGCGGTGATCCGCAGTTGTCTGTGGGGGCGTTCCTCAGGTTGCGTCACATGGCCAATCTAGGTCACTCCGCGCCACAACCAACCGGCCTCAATGCGATGGTGCGGACACGCTGACGTGGAGCGTGCCGGACCGGTGCCACGCTCCGGGCGACCCCACGAGCCGCCAATCCGCGATGTCGTAGCCGTGCACCGCCAGCGCGTCGACATCGCCCGCGCCGCCCAGCGCCACGGTCGCCGTGCCTTCGGGGGGGCGGGGGGTAGCGCGCCAGGGGGTGAGCGGGGCGCCGATGCGCAGTCGGCTCCCGTGGGGGGTGCCCATGAGGAGGAATGTACGGGCGTCGGGTGCCGAGCCGGCAGCGATCAGGTCTTCGCGGGCGCCCATCACCAGCGGCGGGGCCTCGGTCCAGCTGTGGCCGCCGTCGGTGGTCCACGCGGCGAGGAGCGTGTTTTGCGAGGGGGACGTGAAGTCCACAAGGGTGAACGTCCTCGCGCCGGTGGACATCAGCCACAGGACCCGGCTGGGGTCGCCCCGCGTCGCGGCGGGGGTGGGTGGCGCCGCCGCACGCCAGCCGCCGTGAGCGTACGCGTACGCGCCGATCTGCCCCGCTTTGGTGCAGGTGCCGCCGGCCAGCACTCCTTCCGGGGAGATGTCGGCGATCGCGTCGAGGCTTGTCAGCCCACAGCTGCGCGCCATCGCCAGAGTGGCGAGCGCTCGCGCCGCGGTGAGGGAGCGCCATTCGCCACCTGGCGTGCTCATGACGATTTCGCCGTCGTCCTGTGTGAGCAGCGCGTAGGCGGTGCCCCCGGCGCTCAGCGCGAGCGAGTCGGGGGCGCCGGCGAGGCCGCTTGGGAGGGGGACGGGAGTGGGCGTCCAGGTGGCGCCGCCGTTGGCGGTGAGTGCCAGCGGGGAGAAGTGGAGATTGTAGCTCGGCAGGAACCCGGCGAGCAGCGTCCTCCCGGCCGCGGCGATCGCGAGGCCGCCGTTGTCCTGCACGCCCGGGGGGGTCACCACCGACCAGCGCGAGCTGCCGGCGCCTCGGTGGAGCAGCTCCCAGAAGTGTTCTTCGCCCGAGCTGGCGCCGGCCGGGAGCAGCGCCCAGCTGCCGCCGGCGCTCGGCAGCGATGTCGCCAACGGCGTCGAGAGCGCGTCGGTTGCACTTCCACTTCCACTGCTACTTCCACTGCCACTTCCGGATCCGCACGCGGCGAGGGTCGCTGCGAGCAGGCCGAGCAGGAGCAGGCCAGCGATCGCTCGCCCCCACATTTGCATACCCGCGGCTACCCGTCGTTGCTGTCTTCGTAGACGTCTACTCGCGGCCGCACGTACCCCTGCGAGCAGACCCGCGGCCCCCCGTCCTCGTACGCGCACACCAGCGGCTGCCCGTCTTCGCGGTGCGCCCCGCCCCGCCGGGCGGCGCGAGGTGCGCGGGGAGTCGGCTCTCATGCCTCGTTGAGAGCCTGTCGGGCGGCCTGCACGAGGGTGACGGCGAACGAGGACTTCGTGCTCGGCGTTTCGGGACCGGGGTCGAAGTTGGCGAGCCAGCGGACCCGGCCTTCGCGGTCGATGATGGCGGCGCCGTCGGGGTGGGTGACCATCGCGCCGCCTCGCGGCACCCATATTTCGACGCCGAATGCGCTCCACAGCTTGCGCAGCTCCCCAACTCCCCCAGTGAGGTAAACCCAATTGGGAAGCTGTTCGAGGCGCTCCTGGCGGTCGAACGCGCGCAGGTCGGCGGGGGTGCGGTAGAGCGGGTTGGCGTTGATCGCCACGAGATCTACGTGGCGCGCTTCGGCGCCGAGCAGAGCGTCGGCCTGCTTGAACTCCTGAGCGATGACGGGGCAGTCGGTGGTGCACACCGGGTCGAGATACGTCACCAGCAGCACCTTCCCATGGAGCGTGCCGAACGTCATTGGCCGGCCGTGCTGTTCGACCAGCGGCACGTCGGGCGGGCGCACGTCCCCGGACACCGCCGTGGCGGGGCCGTCGATGCTTTCCGCCAGCAGCGTCGTCGCGTTGGGCTCGACGGCCGCGATCGCATACGGCACGGCGCCCAGCGCGGTGGTGGCGCAGGCCGCCACGACGGCGAGCACTCCCACGGCGGGTCGCAGGCTCTGGCGGCCCGCTCTGCCAGGCGCAGCGGGGGCGTGCGCGGGCACGGTAGCGAGCGCGGGACGCACGAGCGCGAGGTAGGAGGCCCACAGCACGAGCAGCGTGGGGATCATGCTGTTGGGGTCGGTGCCGACGCCGCCGAACACCCCGAAGTCCTGCACCAGCACCCAGTCGGCGAGGCACAGCACCGCCGCCGTCCCCACCGCCGCCTGCGTCGCGCGGCGTCGGCGGCTCACCAGCGCGAGGCCGATCACGCCGAGGGCCGCCACCAGGAATGCATTGACGAGCACGGCGTGGCCCGCGGCAAAGCTGCCGAAGTGGCCCACCACGCGCGCGATCGCGTGCGGCTGCGGCGTTGCGGCCATTTCGCTCACCATCGCCGGCAGCGCCCCGCTCGATCCTCTGGCCCAAAAGCCGTTGCCCGGCCACGCCTGTAGCACCGCCATCGCGATGAAGTACACGCCGAAACCCACCAGCAGGCGCCGCCCCAGTCGTGGGTCGCGCCACGCGCGTTCGGGCAACGCGAGCAGCCCGCCCGCGAGCGCGTAGAAGAGTACCGCTCCCGGCGCGCCAAACAGCCAGCTGGCGCCGGGGGCGAGGATCCCGCCCATGCTCTCGCCGAACACCCATACGCACAATGCCCAGCCGATGCTCACGAGGCCGCCGATCCGCGACCAGCGACCGCGGACCACGAGCAGCAGCCACAGACCCAGCCCGAGCTGGATCCACACGGCGGCGACGGCGGCTTG
Source organism: uncultured Solirubrobacterales bacterium (assembly GCA_963814085.1). GTDB lineage: Bacteria > Actinomycetota > Thermoleophilia > Solirubrobacterales > Solirubrobacteraceae > Palsa-744. Next base: position 1,224,302 of record CAWFBP010000003.1, read on the forward strand.
CACCGGGTGGTTTTCCCACACGCGCAGCCCCCAGTGCACGGTGCTCACCAGCCACGCGGGGCTGCCCTGCGCCGAGGGCGCCACCACGTTTTCGGGGAGCCCGAGCGGCATGTGCGATTGGATCTGCAACGCGCCATCCAGCAGCCACAACACGCCGAAGCCGATCCGCAACACCCTCCGGGCGAGCGGCTCGGATGCGGGGCGCGCCGGGGGTGCGGTGGTGTGAGCGGGCGGCTTGGGTGCAGCTTGCGCCGGGGGGACGATCGCGTGGGAGAGCGCCTCGGATGCCGGCTGCAACGTGGGTGCCACAACGCGGTCGGGCTCACCCTCACCATCCCACCCCCTCCCCCTTTCTCCTCCTTCTCCCTTACCCGGCACATCCTCAACCCGGGGGTTGGCGAGCAGCGCGACGATCAACCGGCCGACCACCAGCAGGACGGCCACCACGACGAACGCGACGACCAGCACCTGCGCCTGGGTGGAGAGGCTGTGGTGGAAGGCCGAGACGATCAGGCTTTCGTTGACCCCTTTGCGGTTCGCGCCCATACCGCTCATCGCTCGGCCCTCCTCGACCGGCGCTCCGCGATGCCCTCATCGCTCGGTTCTCCTCGACCAGCGGACGGCGGTGCCCTCATCAGCTCTCCTCCACCACGCGCTCGGCGTCCGGCTCAGCCGTGGGGCCCTGCGCCAGCAAGCGCTCCCGCAGTAGCTCGCCGGCGCCGGCATTCACCGCGCGCACCGCCCGCTCGTCGCTGAGGGCGACGCCGTGGCCGGCGGCGAGGTCGAGCAGCCCCTGGCGTTCCTCGTCCTGGCGGGCGAAGCGCAGGAACAGCCAACCCACCAGCACGATCGTCAGGAACATCTGCTCGATCATCATTGCCGCGCCCGCGAGGTTCTGGTCGGAGAGCGGGTTCAGGCCACGGGCGGCGTCGCTGGTCTTGTACACGGGGTAGAAGAGTGTTTGCGCCCAGATCATCGCGTTGCCCAGCACCGCGCCGATCAGCCTGATGGCGGCTACGTACCCTACCGGAGCCCACCCGTGGAACCACGCCGGCTTGGGCAGCGGGCCGAGCAGCGCCAGCCACAGCAGCAGCCCGAACCACAGCAGGCAGGCATGCTCCAGCGCATGCACGAGGTCGTGGCGGATCGCCAACTGGTAGAGCAGCGGGGTGTGCCATATGTACAGGTCGGCCGCCCACAGCAGCAGCGCGGGGATCGGACTGGCGAGGCGCCGCAGCGGGCGCGTGAGACGGAAATGCAGCAGCGGCGCGAGCACCGGGCCGGTGAGCCCGAACACCATCAGCAGCGAGGCGAGGTCGCCGATGATGATGTGCTGGATCATGTGCGCCAACAGCACTTCGTCGGCGAGGCCGTCGAAGGGGGGCAGCTGCACGAAGCACACGGTCAGCGCGCCCACCACGAAGGAGGCGACGCGCCAGCTGGCCACGGGTCGCCCCTCGCGCGCCAGCGTCTGTGTGCGTTTGCCGAACAGCGTCAGGTACACCGCGGTGGCGATCAGCGGCGGCAGGAACTCGCCCAGATGCAGGGTGTCGGCCGTGCCGAGCGGGAGGCCGAACATCCCGGTGAAGGGCACCACCGCCGGCAGCGTGAACACAACCTGTGCGACCGCGAGTGCCACGAGGCGGGGGCGGGTGAGCCCGCGCGGTCTGCGGGTGGGCCGGCCGTCTGCGGCGGCCTGCGCCATGGGTTGGCCGTCGGCAGCTGCCTGCGCCGCGGCAAGCACCTGCGGCGGGGCGCCCGGTACCGCCCGCGCGGGGGCGAGGCGCAGGCGCCTGGTCACCTCGTGCGCCCCCTCCTGCCATTGCCGGCAGGCGGCGCACGTGTCGAGATGCGCGTCGAGCTCCGCGTGCGAGTGCCTTTCGTCGACCTCGATCGCGACCTCGCCGTCGAGGGACGCGGAGATCGCCTCGCGCGCAGATTCGCAGTTCATGCCCATTGGTCGCGCGAGCCGTCGCTGCGGTTCCCGAGCCGGGGACGCGGCGTGTGTGTGCCCCGAGCGGCGGCCGGCGGCATCTGGTTATATGACCGCGTGGACGACGGCACCCTGCAAGCGCACGCCGCCCGGCTCGGAGACAGGGATGCGCTGGAGGCATGGGTGCGCGCGAGCTATCGGGAGGTGTGGCGGCTGTGCGCCGCGCTCGTGGACGAGCAGACCGCCGAGGACCTCGCGCAGGAGACGTTCGTGCGCGCCACGCGTGCGCTGGGCGGCTTTCGCGGGCACTCCTCCGCGCGCACCTGGGTGCTGGCGATTGCCCGCCACGTGTGCATGGACGAGCTGCGCGCGCGCAGCCGGCGCAGGCGGCGCGACACGCGGATCGCAGCCACCTCGGAGGAGGCGCTCACCGTCCCCGACACCTACGGCGAGGTGGCGGCCCACGAGCTGCTCGCGCGACTCGACCCCGACCGCCGCATCGCCTTCGTGCTCACTCAGCTGTTCCGCTTCTCCTACGAGCAGGCCGCCTCCATCTGTGACTGCCCGGTCGGGACGATCCGCTCGCGGGTGGCGCGGGCGCGCGAGGAGTTGGTCGCTGCGCTCGAGGAGCCGGCCGACCGCTCGGGCTGCGATCAGGGTTCGCTTCGCTCCTCGGCCTGAGGCGGTCGCTCAGCCCGCGGGGGCGAAATGCTCGGGGCGGGCGTGGCCGTTGGTCGAGATCAGGTGCGAGTAGTCGGGCGGGTCCACGCGGTCGTCCGCGTTGAGGCGCCGCTCCAGCTCTCCCAGCAGCACCCCGAACAACAGGTGGCGCCACGTCGACTGCGCCAGCGCTCGGGGGTTGGCGAAGGCCGCGGGCAGCTCCTCGCGGGCGGGGTGCAGGCGGTCGGCGAGCGCCACCAGCGGCCAGGTGGTGAAGTTCTCCGCCAGCCCCGCCGCCGGCCCCCGCGCCCATGAGGGCAGCGGCGTGCGCGGAGCGACGTTTGCGTACACGGCACCGAATAGCGCTCTGTTCTGCAGGTGTGTGAGCACGCCCGCTGCCGGCCACCAGCCGCGGCGTGTGATCGCCTTGCCCAGTAGCTCCACGTCGTCGAAGTCGTTGCCGAACACGCGCTTATCGAGAGGCATCTGCGCTGCCCACACGCCGGCCGCCAGCGCGCCCGCCAGCGCTCCGCGAATTGTCCTGCCACGGTCGATCGCCACGTCTCCCACTGTAACGGCCTGCGTGCCGACGGGTATCCAGCGTATGAGGTGTGGGCCAGGGGCCGAGCGTGTGAGTGCCTGCAGCCGGCGGCGTGGGGGTAGGGTGCGATGAGTGGTCGAGCACGCAACTGGAGAAGACGGCCCCGAGGTGCCTCGCCCCCCTGCTGGAGAGGAGGAGGTCGACACGCCTCACCCCGTCGCCACGGAGCGGCCAAACCCGCAGACGGTGTCGGGTTCGACGGCCTCGGCCCCCAAGCCCAAGTCCCAGCTCGACGCGGAGTTCTCGGAGCTCTACCGCACCCACCTGCGCGACGTATACAGCTACGCCTACTATCGCGTGGGCAACCACCACGACGCAGAGGACCTCACCGAGCAGACCTTTCTGCAGGCCTACCGTCACTTCGAGCGCGCCCAGCGGGAGTCGCGGGGGCGCCCGCTGCGACCGTGGCTGATCAGGATCGCCCACAACCTCGCCGCCAACCTCTACCGCGACCGCTCACGCCGGCCGGTGTCGCCGATCGAGGCGACCGACACGCTGAGCGACCTGCACACGACCGAGGACCTCGTCGAGAATCGCAGCGAGCTCTCGCGCGTGCTGGAGGGAGTGCGGCAGCTGCCCGACGACCGCCGCGAGGCGCTGATCATGCGCTTCGCGCTGGACATGGACAACCGCGAGATCGCGCGGGCTTTGGGGCGTTCCGACGGCGCGACGAAGGTACTCATCCACCGCGCCATCAAGCAGTTGGAGGGGCTGGTCGGGGATGCCCACGATGAGTAGGTGGGTGCCTGCAATGAGTGGTTTGGAGGGGGTGCTCGTGATGAGTGGGGGGGGAATGGCTGTGATGAACGGGTGGGAGGGAATACCGCGATGAATTGGTCGAAAGGGAGCCCCGATGAATCGGTCAGAGGGAGCTCGTGATGAGGGGTGGAGGATGAGAGAACTCTCATGAACCAGGCCGTCCCCAATCTCGAGAGCCTGCTGCGACGGGCGCTTGCCCCCGTCGAGCCCCCCGCCGATTTGGTGGGCAGGGTGGAGGACACGCTGACCAGCCTCACCGAGCTCGCCGCCGAGGAGCTGGAGGGGTGGGAGCTCTCAGCCATGCGAGATCCACGCAATTGGGCGCGGCCCGCGGCTGCGCTGGTGGTTGGCGGCGCTGCCGGCGCCGCCCTCGTGGCGCTGCGTGTTCGTCGCCGCGCGAGGCTCGGATCGGCGACCGGCGCCACGCCGCGACAGCAGCCGAACGACTGCTGAACTATTCTGTCCTTCGGCGAAGTCCATCTGGTAAAAGTGATTGACTTTCGCCTATCGGCCGCCGGCTCCCTGGCTGGCGGCTCAGTCGCCGCATATCGTGATGTCGAACGTGACCCGCTACAAGCGCTCCGCGGAGGCCGCCTCGGCGATCCTGCGGATGCTCGCCGACGAGGAGTTGATGCAGCTCGTGGGCGAGGACGACTCGGCCGCCTTCGAGATCCTCTATGAGCGTCACGCCGACGCCGCATACGCGCTCGCCCTGCGCATGTGCGGCAGGCGGGCAACCGCCGAGGATGTGGTGCAAGAGGCGTTTCTCTCGATGTGGCGCAGTGCCGCCGGCTACGACCCGCTGCGGGGAAGCGTACGCACGTGGGTGCTCGGCATCGTCCACCACCGTGCGATCGACGCTCTGCGGCGAGGCGTACTCCAGGATCGTGTGCGGGTCAGCGACGAGGGGATCGAGGAGCAGTTGGTGGCGGCCGAGCGCACCGAGCAGGAGGTGGGTCGTCGCGACGAAGCGCGTGAGGTGCGCGCCGTCCTCGAGGGTCTCCCGCCCGAGCAGAGCCGCGTCATCGAGCTTGCCTACTACGGCGGTCTCTCTCATTCCGAGATTGCCGCGATGCTCGACATGCCGGTGGGAACAATCAAGGGCAGAATGCGTCTTGGATTGCAGAAGATGCGCTCCCAACTCCGCTCAGAAGGGGTGTTGTCGTGAACGCGCCCTCCCCGGAGCGCGATTGCGAGCGTCAGGCCGACTGCGCAGCCTACGTCCTGCGGGCGCTCACCGAGCAGGAGCTCGGAGCGCACGCGGCGCATCTGGCTGAATGCTCGATCTGTCATACGGAGGTCGCCCAGCTGCAACCGGTGGCGGACGCGCTGGCGGTCGGCGTACCGCCCGTCAAGGTCGATCGGAGCCTGCGTGCCCGGGTGCTGGGCGCCGCGCGCGCCGAGGCCGAGTTGCGCGGCGCGGTCGGACCGGCGGTGGATGCCCCGACGTCCGCGCGGGCGGGCACCCGTTCGCCGGCGGGCGGGCGCCCGACCTTGCGACGGTGGTGGGCTGGGCGCCTGCTCCCGGGACTCTCCGGAGCGCTGGCGCTCGGCGTGGGTGTTGCGATCGGCGCGCTTGCATTCAGCTCCAGCTCGAGCGTCCGCCCCGAGGTGATCCGCGCGGTCGTCGTCGCTCCCGGCTATCACGCCACCGCGGAGCTGCGCAAGGTTGGCTTGCGCCTGGAACTGGTCGTGGCAGGGATGCCCGCGCCGCCGCCCGGACGCATCTATGAGGTGTGGCTCGAGCACGGCGCCGAACCCCCTCTACCCACCGACGCCCTGTTCTCCGTCACGAAAACCGGGTCTGGCTCGGTGAGTGTTCCAGGCCACCTGCACGGGGTGAGCAAAGTGCTGGTCACCGCCGAGCCGCTCGGTGGCAGCCTCAAACCGACGCGCACGCCGGTGATCATCGGGTCGGTGTGACGTCGCTCGGGATGCGCGGAGGCGGCGGGGGTGAGCCGCCGGATGCGGGGCCAGGTGGTTGTGCCTTTTAAGTTTGAGCCATAACACCAACTGGACCTATGGGCTGCGATCAGGTGACAGCAGTAAGAGGTCCAGTTGTTGGGGCGCCGAATGCTTTATATGTATCTCGCCGGGGCCTACGGTCCCTACCCAACTGTGACCCCATGGTGTCCGGGGATGGGCGAGATACGCTCTCACCCCCATGGCCACCTGCTACCGCCACCCTTCCCGCGAGACCGCGGTTTCCTGCTCCTCGTGCGGGCGGCCGATCTGCCCCGACTGCATGACCCCCACGCGTGTGGGGATGCGCTGCCCGGAGTGCGCCTCCCAGCGCACCAAGGTGGTGCGGATGCGCGAGATGGCGGCCGTGCCGCGTGTCACCTATGCGCTGATCGCGATCAACGTGCTCGTCTACCTCACCGAGCAGGGCCAGTTCACGCTCACCGGCGAGGCGTACGGCAAGGTTGTCAACGAAGGCGATCTGTATCGCTTTGCGATCGCCGAAGGCCACCAGTACTACCGCCTGGTGACGAGCGCCTTCCTGCACGTCGACCTGCTGCACATCGGCTTCAACATGTACCTGCTGTATCTGCTCGGCTTGATGCTCGAGCCCGCGCTCGGCTCGGTGCGGTTTGCCGCGATCTACATCACCGCGCTGCTCGCCGGCTCCTGCGGCGCGTTGATCGCCACCGCCGCGCCCAGCCTCGGCGCCTCGGGGGCGATCTTCGGGCTGATGGGCGCCGCCGCGGTCGAGCTGCGCGCGCGGGGGCGCAGCGTGATGGAGGGGGGCATCGGGGCGCTGATCATCTTCAACCTGATCCTCTCCTTCTCGGTCCCCAACATCTCCGTCGGTGCCCACATCGGCGGGCTGATCGGCGGCGCGCTCGCCGGCCTCTCCTTCCGTCTGGCCACGGGCCGCTACGCGCTTGCGCTCGGGCTGCTCGCCTGCCTGGCGCTGTCGGTGGCGGCGGTCGTGATTGGGCTCGCCGCCGCGCAGTCGACGGCCGCCGGTATCGTCTGAGCTGTGGCGTTGCTTGCGGAGGAGCAGATCCAGCAGCAGCTCGCCGGCAGCGAGTGGTCTCGTGACGGTGGGACGATCGTGCGCGAGTACAAGCTGGCGGACTTCTCGGCGGCGATCGCCTTCGTCAACCGCGTCGCTGCGCTCGCGCAGGACGCCAACCACCACCCCGACATCCTCGTGCACGGCTGGAACAAGGTGCGCCTGCAGCTCTCCACCCACTCCGAGGGCGGCCTCACTGGTGCCGACTTCGCGCTTGCATCGCAGATCGACGGGCTCGGCTGAGCTCAGGGCGTGACCGGGCTGAAGCTGATCCTCGCGGCCGTGCTGGTCGCGGTCAACGCGTTCTTTGTGATCGCCGAGTACGCGCTCGTGCGCTCGCGGCGCGCCCGGCTGGAAGTGATGCGCGAGCAGGACATGCGCGGCGCCGCGCTCGCGCTCCGGCAATTGGAGCGCATCAACGACTACATCTCCGCCGTGCAGATCGGGGTCACGATGACCTCGATCGGGATCGGCGCGCTCGCCACGCCCACGCTCGCCCATGCGTTGCAGGAAGCGTTCGGAGGCGGGATCTCCCACGATGTGGCTGTGGTGATCGCTGTGGTGATCGCCTACGCGATCGTGATCTCGGTGCAGTTGATCTTCGGCGAGATGGTGCCCAAGTTCTACGCGATCGACCGCGCCGAGTCGGTCGCCCGCCGGATTGCCCGGCCGTTGCAAGGCTTCGCCGTTCTGTTCCGCCCGATCATCCGTGCGACGACCACGGTCTCCGCGCGGATCCTCAAGCTGTTCGGCGTCGACATGACCCGCGAGCAGGGCGGCGGCTCGCCCGATGAGCTCAAGCGCCTGATCGCCGAGTCCTACGCCGGCGGCCACCTCGACCCTGGGGAGGCGGGGATGCTCACCGGCGTCTTCCACCTGCACGAGCAGGAGGCTCGCCAGGTGATGACCCCGAGTCCGGCGGTTGTGGCAATCGACGTCTCGCGCGACGTCGAGACCGCTTTGAAGCTGTGCATCTCCTCCGGGCACACGCGCTTGGTCGTGACTGAAGGTGAGGATCGCGACCGCGTGCGCGGGCTCGTGCACGCCAGCGCGCTCGCCCGCCGGTTGATGGACGAAGGGCCGCACGCCTCCCTGGAGCCGGAGGTGCACGACGCGCCGATCGTGCCCGAGACCAAGCCGCTCGACGACCTGCTCGCCGATCTGCAGCGCCAGCGCACCTCGCTGGCGGTCGTCGTCGACGAGTACGGTCGCGTCGCGGGGATCGTCACCGTCGAGGACATCATCGAGGAGGTGGTGGGCGAGATCACCGACGAGACCGACCCCACGGCGGGCGAGGTGCGGCGGCTGCCCGACGGGGACCTGTTCGTGCGCGGCCACGTCCCGGTCGCCGACCTCGCCGACTACGGCGTGCCGCTGCCGGTCGACTCCGACGCCTACAACTCCGTCGGCGGTTTCGTTTTCGCCGAGCTCGGACGGCTCCCGCGGCGCGGCGACACGATCACCGCCGGCCCCTTCTCGATCCGCGTGGAGTCGGTGCGCCAGAACCGCATCGAGGCGGTGCGCATCCGCGAGCGCCGCCCCGTGCCGGCGCGGGAGGCGACCGCGGAGGAGTAAAAAGGGAAGGGGAGGGATGGGATGGGATGGGGTCAGGCCCGAAGACTTCCCAAGGGAGGGCCACCCTGGCTTGAAGATCCATCGAGGGCTCAGCCCGCAGTCTCTTGGCGCAGGGGCCGCCCAGGCCGAGGATCCACCGGGAAGCGAGGATCCACCGGGAAGGAGAGGCGCATAAAAAACCTCCCAGGCGCACGTCCGGCCCGCGGGGGGAGCGGACCGGAGCGTGCGCACTGGGAGGAGGCGGGTGTGCGTTGCGATCTGTGTCGCGCTTTCAAGTATCCACTTCTTGATCAAGCCCACTTAAAAGGTTGGCCGCCACTAAGAGGATTCTTGCCAATGGGTGACTTTGGTCACAAGGCGGCTCGCTCAATAGTCGTGGAAGCCGCGCCCGCTCTTGCGGCCGAGGGCGCCTTCGCCGATCAGCTGCTCGACGCGCTCGGGCACCTGCTCTCCGAGCGTCTCGCCGATGGCCTGCGACACGTCGAGGCCCACTAGGTCGAGCAGCGCCAGCGGTCCCATCGGGTGGCCGGCGCCCAGCTTCATGCAGGTGTCGATGTCCTCGGCGGGCATCCCGGTCTCTTCGAGCAGCCGCACGGCGCTGAACAGGTAGGGGAACAGCAGACGGTTGACCACAAACCCCGGCACGTCGGGCACCACCACGGGCGTCTTCTCAAAGGTCTCGCACAGCGCCAGTGTTCGAGCACGGGTCTGTTCGCTCGCCGCCCGCGGGAAGATCAGCTCGACCAGCTGCATCCGCGTCACCGGGTTGAACACGTGCAGGCCCACGAAGCGCTCGGGAATGCCACTTGCCTGCGCGAGCTGCTCAATCGAGAGCGAGGAGGTGGTGCTCGCCAGCACTACTTCTGGGCCCAGCACCGAGAGCAGTTCGGCGTGCACCCCCTCCTTCACCACATACTCCTCGACCACCGCCTCCACCACGAATGTCGCCTCGCTCAACTCCTGCGGCTCGGTGACCACCTGCACATGCTCGGGGTCGATTTCGACGGCCAAGCGCGTCAGGGTCTGATCCACCCTGGTCTGGGCCCGCTTGGCGGAGCTCTGCGAGCGGGCCAGCAGCAGCACCGGCCCGTGATGTGCGGCCGTCGCAGCCAGGCCGCACGCGATTGCCCCCGAACCCACGATCGCCAGACGCTCATTCATGCGCGCCTCCGTGCTGCCGCCGGCCCGTGCGCGCGATGGCGCCCGAGCTCGCGATTACCAGGTGGTCATTCATGCGCGCTTCTCCACGGTAGCTCTGCTCCTTCTGTAGCGGACGGCTTCGGGACGACGGTGGGGGATGGATGCGGCTTCGGGCGAGGGTGGGCGATGGATGCCGGCTTCGGGCGAGGGTGGGCGATAGATGCGGCTTCGGGGCGACGCGAGAGGGATCGGATCCCCGGGTCAAGGGAGTCGAAAGAACTGGTTGACTGACCAGTCAATCTAAGGGTGTCACGCGGTAGAATATGCGTTGGAGGCGCTGCGCGGCACGTGCCGATCAACCACTGCACACGGAGGATGTCCAAATGAGAAAGCCACAGGGCCGTGAGGTTGTGATCGTCGAGGCGGTGCGCACCCCGATCGGGCGCGGTCACAAGGAGAAGGGCTACTACAAGGACACTCACCCCAACGCGCTGCTGGGCAAGTGCTACTCCGAGGTGATCGCTCGCGCCGGGATCGACGCCGCCGAGGTCGAAGATGTGGTGGCCGGCTGCGTGCAACAGTTCGGCGAGCAGGCGTTCAACATCGCCCGCAACGCCTGGTTGCAGGAGGGCCTGCCGATCGAGACCCCCGCCACCACGGTCGATCGCCAGTGCGGCTCTGCTCAGCAGGCCGTCAACTTCTCCGCGGCGTTGATCGCCGCCGGCGTGCACGACACGATGATCGGTGGCGGCGTCGAGCACATGGGACACCTCCCCTTCGCGGCCGGGATGCAGACCCAGCAAGAGTTCGGCTTCGCCTTCACCCCGGAGCTGATGGCCAAGCACAACATCGTTGGCCAGGGCCTCGGCGCGGAGATGATCGCCGACCAGTGGGAGATTCCCCGCTCCGAGCTCGACGAGCTCGCGGTGCGCTCGCACCGGCTGGCCCACCAGGCCACCGAGGAGGGCCGCTTCGAGCGCGAGATCGTGCCCTTCCAGGTCAATGGCGACACGTTCGTCACCGACCAGGGGATCCGCCCCGACACCAACCTCGAGTCGCTCGCGCAACTCAAGCCGGCGTTCAAGCCCGACGGCAAGATCACCGCGGGCAACGCCTCCCAGATCTCAGACGGCGCCTCCGCGGTGCTGCTGATGTCTGCGGATAAGGCAGCCGCGCTCGGCCTGCGCGCCCGTGCGCGGATCGTCGATCAGACCACCGTCGGCTGCGACCCCGTGAAAATGCTCGAGGGTCCAATCCCCGCCACCGCGAGGATCCTCGAGCGCAACGGCATGAAGATCGACGACATCGACCTGGTCGAGATCAACGAGGCCTTCGCCCCGGTCATCGCCGCGTGGCGTCGTGAGCACAACCCCGACATGGACCGCGTCAACGTCAACGGCGGCGCGATGGCGCTCGGGCATCCGCTCGGCTCCACCGGCGCGCGGCTGATCACCACGCTGCTGCACGAGCTCGAGCGCTCCGACAAGGAGATCGGCTTCGTCACGATGTGCTGCGGTGGGGGGCTGGGTACCGCAACGCTGATCCAGCGCGTCTAGGTCTTCGGCCCCGCCGCGGTCCAGTTGACTTCGACCATCGGCAGCGCGAGGATGTAGCCCCACGTGGCGGCGTCGGTTTCCCCGGTCGCCGGCAGGCCGTGTTCGGTCTGGATCTGCTTCACGTCGGCAGCGGTCTGCGATTCGAAGATCCCCGTCGTCGGCTGCGAGGGGATCGCGCCCGCGAGGTGCTCCTGCAGCCACAGCACCTGGTCGCTCTTGGCGCTTTCATTGAGCAGCGGCGAGGTCAGCTCCGGTTGGGGCACCGTCAGGGCGCTGTCGAGCGGTGCGACCATTGAGGTCCACCCGGAGGCCTTGGTTTCCTGCCAGTCCCAGAAGGAGTCGCCCGCCGCCCCGTAGGCGCTCGCCAGCGAACGGAAGGCCACGATTTCCGAGGTGCCCACGCCGCCGTAGGTCTGTCCCAGCGGCAGGATCGGCCGCCCGTAGATGAGGTTCTGTTCGTAGGTGTTCACGTACACCTGCGCCACGCTGGTGCCGATGTCGTGCCAGTACATCTGCGGCACGTTGAACTGCGCCCCGTTGGGACCGAGGAACACGGAGTAGGGGAACGACGGGTGGTAGTTGACGTAGGGGAATGAGGCCAGCGCCAGCGGGAAGGCCGGGCCGATCTTCGCACGCAGCGTGTCGATGTACGTCTGGGCCGCCCCATACAGCCCTTCATACTGCGACTCCGCGTCGATCACCAGGCATTCGGCTCCTTCGGCGACTGCCTTCGCCCCGAGTTCGGCCTCGCCCACCGGATTGGTGCCATACACATACTGCCACGCGCACACCTTCAGGCCCTGCGCGTGCACTTCTTCCACCAGTTTTTTGCTGAATTGGCTCCAGTAGTTGGTGGAGCCGTCGGAGCTCTTGACCAGCAGCGTCCCCACCCCTGCCACCTTCGCCTGCGCGGCGATCGAGGCGACGTTGCCCCCGTCCGAGGCGCTCAGGTACCAGATCCACATACCCTGTCCGGCGAGCGCTGTCCCGTTGGCGGTGCTCGCCACCCCGCTGGGCGCTGGTGGCGGTGCTGGTGGCGGTTTTGGTGGGGCGGGCGGATGCAAGGCGTGCGTCACCACTTTGATCGGGCCGAACAGGTTCGACCTGCGCCCTCGTCTCAACAACACTGCGATCTGCCCGGAATGGGCGCTGCTCGGAACGGTCACAACCAGTCCCAGAGTCGATGGGTGCAGGTGGGAGCTGGGGGAGTTGCTGGCGATCCGCGCGTCCCACGAGTGCGGGAAGGCCACCGTCTGGCCGCTCTGCAGGCCCTTCCCCTGCAAAAGCAGCGTGCCGTGCGTCGAGACTTCGTGCTCCTTGGTGTCGCAGCTGCTCGCCGGCACGCAGCGAGCGCCAGAGATCCTCACCGCTGGCTGGGGGGGCGCCTGCTTGACCTTGGGCTTGCTCTTGGCCTTTGCCTGCGGCGTGCTGGTCGATTTCTTTGTCGCTCCCCCGGTCGAGGTGCCGCCGGAGGTGCCCGTCGCCGACGCACCGCCCGAGGATCCCGCCGACCCGCCACCTGAGGATTTACTGCTCGACGACCCCGACCCTGCTCCACCACCCGACGATCCCGACCCGGCGGCCGGGGGGGAAGTGCCGCCGGAGGGATGGGCGGCCGCGGCGCCCACCGGTAGCGCCAGCGCCACCGCCGCAGCTAATGCGAGAAACCGAAATCGCTTGTTCGCCCGAGTACTTTCCATGCGATGAGGGGCCGATTCGCGCGACCGACCATAACGACTAATGGGGTTCGCAACCTACCTGCGGGACGGAAGTTGCGCCGCCCCCTGCAAATGGGCGTTACGCCCAGCGAAACCCGAGCGGCGCAAGCGTCGGCGCAAGCGGGCTTGCAGGCAGGCCCACGGGGGGGTCGGGCAGGTTGAAGCCGCTGGGCGCGACGTCGTTGGGGGCGTCCGCGTGGAATAGCGAGGCGAGGTACTGGATCTGCCCACGGCCCACGCCCAGCTCGAACTGGCCGCCGCCGTAGTTGCCGATGTCGCGCTGCGCGCAGTAGTCGAACGCATCCACGAGGTTGCGCAGGCCGCCCAGACGCGAGGGCTTGATGTTGACCATCCGTGGGGGGTAGCGCAGCGCTTCGATGTCCGCCACCGAGTGGATCGGCGCGTCCCAGGAGAAGCGCTCCCGGTGCTCCGCCAACACCACGTCGGTCTCCGGCGTCAATGCCGGGTCCTCGATCCACGCCTCGGGCAGCGCCTCCACCACCCGCTGGTACAGCGCCGGGTCGGCCGGCTGGTCGACGATCGAGCCCGTGTAGTAGGCCTTGAAGTCAACCGACTCGACCACCCCGGTGCCCGCCAGCTCGGCGATCAGTCGCTCATCCCAGGAGCTCGTGGGGTCGAGCTTGAAGCGCAGCCCCGGGTAGAGCGCAAGGCGTTTGCGCAGCGGCTCCAGGGAGGGAGGCTCGCCGAGTCGCAGCGACACCACGAAGCGCACCGGGGCCGGTCGTCGGCCGAGTAGCGCGTGCAGCGTGGTGCCCGCCTGGCGCAGCCCCAGGTCGAGAGCCGCCGACTCGTAGGCCCACAGCCGGTAGCGCTGCGACACCTCTCGCTGAGGGGGCTCCGGGAAAAGCTCGAGCTCCCGCAGGCGCTCGGCGAAGGAGGCGATCGTGAAGCTGCCCGCCAGCGGCAGCCGTGGCCCGGCCGCCTGGAGGATCTCGTGGTCGATGGCGTCGTAAGTGACGTCCTCGCCGTGCCCCTCCTCGCTCGCGCCTCGCAGCCGGATCACGGTGGAGGCGCGCTCGAACTCGCTCGACACCTTCGCGCTGAGCGGCTCCAGTGCGTAATCCGCGATTTGCACCGGCAGCTCCGCGAGGAGCTCCCAGGTACTACTTGGCCGGAGGGGGCTAGCAGGGTGGGCGGGTTCCCATTCCGACCTCTCCCCGTGCGGCTGGTCGGTGCTCACCTGCCGCCCTCGCCTTTCGGGGCCCTTCGGCCTCCAGGCGTGCGACCAGCTCCTCCAGACGCAGTTCCTCCAGGGCGCCGCCCACCGCCTCCAGCTCACCCGCACAGCGCTCGATCAGCTCCTTGCCCTCCTTCACGAGCTGGAGCGTATCGGTGAGGCTCGCCTCGCCCGAGTCCAGCCGGCGGATGATCTCCTCGACGCGGGCCACGTTTGCCTCATAGCTCTGTGTGCCAGGTGCCTGCTCGATCGAGGGTCCCTCGCTCATGGGACGACCTCGCGGATCTTCTGTGCCGGGTACTTCGCCTCGTTGGCTGTCTGCCTCGCGCCCCTCACGACCCCTCCTTTTCGATCCGCGCGCCGAGGTCGCCGTCGGCGAAGCGCAGTCGCACACGCGCCTGCTCGCGGACGCGCGCGGCGCTCGACAGGGGCTCGCCCGAGGGACTCTGCACCAGCGCATACCCCCGCTCCAGGGTTCGCTGCGGGTCGTGCGCCGCCAACGCCAGCGCGAGGCGCTCGAGCTCGCGTGGACGCCGCCGCTGGCAGTCGCCGATCGCCGCTTGCGTCTTGCGCTCCAGCACGATCGCTCGCCGCCCCGTCAGCATACGCTCGCCCTCCACTCGCCGGCGCGCGCCGGCGCGGATCTCGCGCAGTTGCTGGTGCAGCCGCGTGCGCTGGCGCTCCAGCTGTTCGGTGGGCGCGCGCGAGAGCGCTGCCAGTGTGCGCGCCCGCTCCAGCACCGCGCGGCGGCCGTGGCGGTGCAGGCGCTGGGCGGCCATCCTCAGCTCGGCGCGAGCCTGCACGCAGTCCACCCCCACCGCCTCCTCCGCGGCGTGCGTGGGGGTCGAGCAGCTCACCGCCGCCACGTCGTCGAGCAGCGTGCGATCGGTGTGGTGGCCCACCGAGGCGATTACCGGCACCCCCAGCAGCGCCACGGTGCGGCACAGGGTCTCGTCGCAGAAGCACAGCAGATCGGCCAGCGAGCCCCCGCCGCGCGCCACAATCGCGACATCCACCGCGCCCACGGCCGCCAAGTCTTGCAGCGCGCGCGTGATCGCCGGGGCGGCGTGGCGGTCCTGCACGGGCGCGAAGCCCCACACGATCGTGCCCGCCCAGCCGCGGCGACGTAGGCCCGCGAGGATGTCGTCACGGGCCTTACCTCCCTCGCCGGTGACCACGCCGATCGTGTGCGGCAACCGTGGCCGTGGCAGGCGCCGCTGGCGCTCCAGCAGGCCCTCCGCCGCCAGCGCCTTGCGCAGGCGCTCGATCCGCGCAAGCAGATCGCCCTCGCCCGCCACGCGCAGATCGCTCACCGTGAAGCTGAAGCTCGGGGAGGCGCTGGCGCTGCCGGGGTAGTAGTCACAGCCGCCGGCGATAACCACCTGCATTCCCTCTCTGATGGCGCCGGTGCGGCGCACCATCGCCTCCCAATCGGCCTTCCACGCAGCGCACGGGATCGCGCCGTGGGCATCGCGCAACTCGAAGTACACCCGTGCCCGTGAGGGGCGCAGATCGGCGAGCTCGCCGACAAGCTGCACGCGTGTGAACGCCCGCAACCGCGCGCGCAGTGCCGCTGCGTACTCTCCCACCCCGAACGGGCCCGCCAATGCGCTCCCCGGAATGCCCGCCTGTGGGGTGGGGGTTGGCGTAAGCGTGTTGTCGGACATCTCTCAGTGAGCATAGATTGCCGCTAGGATCGACTCTCCGTGGCACGTGCCCGCTCCCGCAAGCGTCGTCCCACCGGCGTCAAGCGGGCGTCGGCGGGAGCCAACGGTGCCGCCTCCACCGCGGGCGCTTCCGAGGTGCTCGATGTCGAGGCGGCCGGCGCTGGCAAGAGGGGCGGCAAGGTGACTGCCTCGGGGAAAGCCCGTTCGGCTGGCGGCTCCAAAAAGTCGCGCTCGCCCGCCGCGCCGACCTATGGAGAGCGCCCCAACGCACCCTGGCACCCGCTGCCGCTCTCCGAGCTTTTGATCCTAGTAGGGGCGATCGCCGCCGTGCTTGGGCTGGCACGGTCCGGCCACGACAGCGCGGGCGGGGGCCGGCTGCTGCTCGCCGGCCTGGCGGCCGTGGGGGTCGGTACGATCGAGGTGACCCTCCGCGAGCACCGCAGCGGCTACCGCTCGCACACCTTGATGCTCGCCGGCCTGGTCGTGCTCGTGTTCGACTCAATCCTCGTGCTGGTGCTCACCGCGATCACGTCCCTGCCGCGGCTGTTCAGCGTCGGCCTGATCGCCCTCGACTTCGCGCTGTTCGCGTTCCTCTTCAAACTGCTCCGGGCGCGTTTCCTCGATGCGCGCCACGCGCGGGTGATCAAAGAAGGGTGAGGGCCGGGCGGGTGATCAAAGAAGGGTGAGGGCGGGGGAGGGCGGGCCATCCCACGGGCGCTCGGCGAGAGCCCAGGGCTGATCCTTGGGGACTGGGTTGGTCCCGGGCACATCGGAGTCGACCCGCTTGTCGGTGCCCATGATCACCACAGGGTCGCCACACATCCCAAGCAGCCGCGAGTACGTGCGTGCGCCCACGTGCCCGGCGAGGTCCCGGGGGTTCGGTTCCAGTGGCCCATCATCATCCGAGCCGACGTCGGACGTGAATACGATTGAGCGACCCTCCTCGTAGCGCATGTTGACGATCAGGTACAGCTGCTCCAGTACCCACTCCGTGGGTCGCGCCACACTCAGATCCTCGATGTGAAGCAGGTCGACTTCGGCGAGCGTCCTGATCACATCGCCGCTGCGCTCACGGCTGTCGTGGTCGATCGTTGCCCTGATGCGGTTGAGCAGCGCTACGGCGTTGAAGCTGAGCACGGAGTGCTTGGCCTGGGTGGCGGTTGCGGCGATCATGTAGCCGAGGGTGGTCTTGCCCGTGCCCGTGTGCCCCATCAGCCACAGGCCGCGGCCCCCTGTGAGATTGGCGCTGATGTCGGCGCAGTAGCGCTTGACAATACGGACCGAGTCGGCGTTCAGTGGGTCCCGAGCCAGCTGGGTGAGTGGGTGGCGGTCCCATGAGAGGTCCATGTAGCGGCGCGGCACCCGGTCGCGCAGGTGGCGCGCTCTCGCATTCGCCACCCGCTGTGCGCGGCACGCGCAGTCCCGCGCAGTGTTGGTCTGCTCGTCGATCTCAAAGCCGCTGCCGTCGCAGATCTCGAGCGGGCAGCGCGGGGCGTCTTCGGAGGAGCGGGAGCGGGCGGCGCGCATCAAGCTCTAGTCAAGCAAGCGCTCCGGCGTCACGGAGGGCAGAACGTGCATCTTCCAGTCTTTTTCTCCGGGCTCCCCGCGCGTC
Organism: uncultured Solirubrobacterales bacterium; assembly: GCA_963814085.1. Lineage (GTDB taxonomy): Bacteria > Actinomycetota > Thermoleophilia > Solirubrobacterales > Solirubrobacteraceae > Palsa-744. Next base: position 1,241,743 of record CAWFBP010000003.1, read on the forward strand.
TCCCCGTCGAACCCGAGCTGCTCCAACCGCGCGAGCTCGCGCTCGCCTTCCACCCGCGCCGGGTCGCCCTCGGGGAGGCCCGCGATCAGCCTCGCGATCCGCTCACGCAGCTGCAGCGCGAAGTGGGGGGTGGAGGCGCCCATCAGCTGGCGCACGTCTTCGACGGTCACCTCGCGTGCGCTCGCACGCTGCAGGCGATTGGGATCCTCGGCCTGGCTCATGGGGTGGGGCTCGCGGACTCGTTGGTGGTCGATGGCGGCGCGGTGGTCGATGGCGGCGCGATGGTTGATGCCGGCGGTGTCATGGTGAGGTGGCGGGGTGTGGGGCTGGTGGGAGAGATGGTTGGCGCCGTTGAGATCATGGTGTGGTGGCGGTGGAAGGTGTAGGTTCGTTGGAGGTCGATGGTTCGGAGCTTGTGGGCGCTGCGGGGGTGGCTGAGCTCGTGGTGCCTTGAGGGGCGATCTCGAGCATCGTGTCCAGTTCGGCCTGCACTGTGGAAGTAATCGCTTCTTCGTCCCCCACCAGCCAGCCGCGATTGTACGCGCCCCGCACCGCCGGGTATTCCGATTCGGGCGCTTCGCTGTAGCCGGGTCGAATGTCGCCCAGGTATTCGCTCAGCGCCGGGGGCACCTGGTTGGGGTGTTCCAGCAGCAGCAGCGGCGCGTAGTCTCCGCTCGCCGATAGTGGCGCCGCTGCGGGGGCGTCCAGCGGGCGGGAGGCGTTGGCGAACACCAGACCATGGCCGGGCTGGTCGATGCCCCAGCCAAACGTACCATCGGAGAAGCGGGCCACGGCGATTGCGTTGTCAGCCGGATCTTCGCCGCTCGTGCCCGGTCCGGAGGCGCCATTCGTGCCCGGCGTAGGGTAGATCCGTCGCACCGCGCCGAAGCGTGTCAGCTTGGCGAGCACGTCGTGGCTCACTGCGGAGGGAGGGCCCACCGCGTAGATGACGGGGCGATGCAGGCGCGCCAGCACTCTGCGGGTCGGCGACGGGACGGTCGCGGCGTCGACGGGCAGGATCGGTACGCCCGACTCGGCGGCGAGGCCGGCGGCGGGCATCGCCAGCGCCGGCGGTCCGTCGGCGCCGACGACGATCACGCGGTGGGGGCGGCCGCCGTGGAGGATCGCCACCAGCCGCTCCACCTGTGCTGCCACGGCAGCCGGCCCGTTGCCTCCCGCTTCCGTTGCCGTCGCGCCTGCGCCCGACGTGCCGCCCGTCGTCCCGGTCGGCTTGCCCCCCAACGCGGCGCTGGCCGATGCCGACGGTCTGCCGCTCAGCGCGAGCGTGCGATATCCGGCCGGAGCCGCGGCGGCGCCGACCTCGATCACCTGTGCGCCGCCGAGCCGCGTGGCGCCCGTGGGCTTCAGCGCCGCGAGCGCCTGCGCGGAGAGGGCCGGCAGCGAGCTCCCTTCGCCGTACAGGATCGGCGCGCGCAGGGGGGAGCTGGCCAGCGCCGAAGCGGCCAGCGCGGCCGGCCAGTTGCGATCGTCGACCAGCACCACCGCCTGCGGTCGCGTCGCCGGGGTCAGCCCCGGGTAGGTCGCGAGCGCCACCGCCGCGGCGTCCGCGACGGGGTTTGCCCCGCCCAGCCGCGTGGTGTTCTCGGTCGCCACCCCGCTCGCCGCCAGCTGGGAGGTGCCGGCCACCGTGGTGACCGCCGCCCCGCGGCTGTGGCCTTCGGCCGGCAGCGACTTGCCGCAGCCCGTCAGGAGCGCCGCGCCGAGCAGCAGCGCCGCGGCTGTTCGGAGCGGGGGGGAGGGCATGTCCAGACACTATCTGCGGGGCAGGCGGCGGGGTGCCGCTGTTGGGGTGCCGGCACTGTGTCCCGGGCCTGCTGGTTGGGCACTGTGTCCCGGCCTTCTGGTTGGGCACCGGCGGCCCCCGGCTCGCTGCGCCCCGAGCTCGTCGTGGCGGTGCTCGCGCCTCGTGGTGGGGCATGGAGGCCCCACCCCCAGCGCGCCGGGCTGGGCGACCACCCGCGTGGATGATCTCCCACTCAAAACCTGCCTCATGTCCGAAAGTCCCCGCTATTTGCGGGCAAAGCGTGGGAAATGCAGTGCATGTTGTGCAACCGTCATTGCGCTTTGCTAGGGTTCCGCCGCGAACGCCGAATCCATGGCCAGATGTCATGGAACGGGGGAACCAAGTTGTTGGGGCGAATCCCACGGTGAATCCGTGGGAAGCGCAGGCTCTTTTAGCGCTAGCCCGTCAGCTAACCCCGCAGGCCAACGAAAGAGGAAGCCGTTTTGCGGGTACGAGCCTTTGGCTCAACGCTAGTCAGCTTGGTCGTTCTGCTTGCCGTGCCTGCGGTGGTGTGGGCACACGGCACCGCCAAGGTCGCCGGCGGCACCTCCGCCAGCACGACCTCTTCGACTTCGACCTCGACGTCCACCTCCACTGCGCCGACCAGCCCGGCCACCACCGGTGGCTCCACCACGGAAGGCGCCACCACGGCGGGCGGTGTCCAGCCCAAGCAGCACGTCCACACCGCGCCGATCACCGCGCGCACCGCGAGCCTCGTCTACAAGGGTCCGATCTACGAAAAGACGGCGACCGGCGCGATCGTCCCCTACACGCCTCCACCGCCGGCAGGCGCAACCAACGGCGTCACGGGCGGCAGCTCTGTGGACCTCGCGGCAAGCGCCAAGCCCGAGCTGCTTGTTCCCGGTGTGACGGCCCGTTTCATCAAAGGGCTCGCCGCCGCGCCCATGTCCGCACCCGCCGCGGTGCAGCAGATCGTCTGGGCCGGCAACCAGCTGATCGGCCTGCCCTACATCTACGGCGGCGGCCACGGCTCCTTCATCTCCCCCGGCTACGACTGCTCCGGCACCGTCTCCTTCGCGCTGCACGGCGCTGACCTGCTTGCCGCGCCGATGGACTCCTCGGAATTCATGGGTTGGGGCGAACACGGCGTGGGGCAGTGGGTCACGGTTTTCTCCAGCCCCGAACATGCCTACATGACCGTAGCCGGGCTGCGCCTCGACACCAGCCCCGCCGACGACCCCTCCGACCGGGAGGGCCCTCGCTGGCGCCCGCTGCGCCCGGAAAACAGCGGCTTCGTAAAGCGCCACCCGGTTGGGCTGTAGCGTCTGACGCTCGGATGGCGGCGCATAGCTGCGTCCTCGCCGAAGCCGGGTGACACGCGCCTCCGGCGCTGGCCGATTCGGGGATGCTGGCCGAAACGGTGACGCGCGCCGACGGCGCGCGTCACCCGGCTTCGGTAAAGCGAGCGTCTCCCTAATCGGTCCCCGTTTCGGCCAGCACGTGTGCTTAAGCACACTTCGCGGGGGTGGGCGGGCATTCATATCTTGCTCTGCTTGCCCTCCGAACGTCAGACGGGGGTTGCCGTCGCCGGTCCGCCGGTAGGCTACGCTTGAGCTTGCCCCGTACTGCTCAGAAGATCTCAGGAGGAACGCAATGGCCGGCTTGACCGGGCGCATGTCCACGGTGGTAAAGGCGAAGGTGTCCAAGATGCTGGACAAAGCCGAAGACCCCGCGGAGACCCTCGACTACAGCTATCAGAAGCAGGTCGAACAGCTGCAGAACGTGAAGAAGGGGATCGCCGATGTGGTGACCGCCAAGAAGCGCCTGCAGATGCAGGAGGCCACGCTCCAGCAGCAGGTCGTCAAGCTCGACACCCAGGCCCGCCAGGCGCTCTCCGGCGGCCAGGAGGACCTCGCCCGCCAGGCGTTGGAGCGCAAGAACGTCGTGCAGACCGAGCTGCAGTCGCTCGACACCCAGGTCGCCGAACTGGAGGACCAGCAGACCAAACTGGTGGACTCCGAGCAGAAGCTGCGCGCCAAGATCGAAGCCTTCCGTACCAAGAAGGAGGTCATCAAGGCGCAGTACTCCGCCGCCGACGCGCAGGTGCGGATCTCCGAAGCGGCCACTGGCGTGGGCGAGCAGATGGCCGACGTCGGCCTCGCGATGCAGCGTGCCGTGGACAAGACGGAAAACATGAAGGCCCGTGCCAACGCCGTCACCGAGCTCGAAGCGGCGGGCACCTTCGATGACATCACCGCGCTCGGCTCCGGCGAAGACGACATCGACCGCCAGCTCAAGCAGCTCTCCTCCACCTCCGCGGTGGACGACGATCTCGCCAAGTTGAAGGCGGAAGTCGGCGCCGGTCCCGCCGCGGCGGGCGAGATCCCTGCGGCGGGCGGGTCATCCGCCCCCGCGGAGGCGGCGCAGGCCCCGGCTGAGGGTGGCCAGGGATGATCGTTCGCATCTCGGGCGAGGACCAGTACCGCCTCGAGGGCGTCGACGGGCAGGTCAACGAGCTCGACAACGCGGTCGTCGCGGCGGTCGAGGCTGGCGACGAGGCACGCTTTCACACTGCCTACGACCAGCTGCTCTCGTTCGTGCGCAGCCACGGCACGCCGCTCGCCGAGGACGAGCTGGAGGGCTCCGACCTGATCCTGCCGCCCTCCGACATCTCACTCGTCGAGGCCCAGAGCGAGTTCACGGGCGTGGGGCTGATCCCCGACTGAGCTGGATGCGGCTCGCCGGGATACTGACTTCGGCGCTCACTTTCGCAGCCGTCACTCTGGAGCCTCCCAGCCCAACTTCACACAGTCCTCGCACGGTAGACTGGAACCGATGAGCTTCACAAGGATCACGGTGCGACCCGACCAGATGGGCGGTGTTCCTTGCGTCCGCGGGCTACGAATCCCGATCGCGACTGTGGTTGGCATGGTCGCAGACGGCATGGGCGATCCAGAGATCCTCGCTGCCTACCCGGACCTGGAGGCTGAGGACGTTCGCGAGGCGATGCGCTACGCCGCCGAGGCCGTCCGCGAGCGTGAGTTGCCCCTCGCCGCCTCCGGGTGAGGTTCCTGATCGACAACGCGCTCTCGCCGGCGGTTGCCGGGCGGCTCAAAGCTGCCGGACACAACGCGACGCACGTTCGCGACTACGGTCTACAGGCAGCCGGCGACGATGAGATCTTCGCTCATGCTCAGCGAGAACAGCGTGTGCTCGTGTCTGCGGACACAGACTTCGGGACGCTGCTCGCGCTGCGCCGAGAGCGGTCACCCTCCGTCGTGTTGTTTCGCCGCGGCATGCAGCGGCGGCCTGAGCCGCAATCGCAGATGCTGCTCGCAAACCTCGCGACGATTGAGCAAGACCTCGCTGAGGGCAGCATCGTGGTAATTGAGCCCGATCGAATCCGGGTCCGGGCGCTCCCATTGATTCCATAGGTGGGTCGCTCGCTTGGCGAGGGACGAGTAGCAGGAGCGGCACCATCTGTCGCCGGAGGCCGCGGGAGCGGACTGATCAGATCGGTATCCCCCACAGCGGAAACCACCGCTCCAGTTCGGGCTCCATCGGCAGTTCGTTGCTCATCTGCGCCTTCAGCTGCAGCTCGCGCTCGGTGGAGCGTTCCTGACCACCGGCTCCGCCGGCGGTGCCCCCTCCGGCCGGCACGAACGGGTACCAGAAGCCGCGCTTGTAGTTGTAGATGAAGTACAGCTTGCGTTTCTGCGCGTCGCGGAAGGCAAACACCGCGCACAGCAGCCGCTCGCCGTGGCCGCCCATCTCGATCGAGCTGGAGACGGCGTTGATGCCCACCGCGAGGTCTTCGACGCTGGGAGCGCCGTCGGGGTTGCGCAGCACCATCCAGCGGTAGCCGTACTCGTCGTCTTTGCTCTTCACCTGCGTGCCGCTCTCGCCGCCGGTTGCGGTGACGACTTCTTCCATTTCGCGCATCGTCGCCTCGAACTCGCTGTTTTCCAGTTTCTGGAAGACGATTGCGGCCGCGCCCGCGGGGTCGATCTGGTGCTCGCTCTGGAGGGTGATGTACGCCGTGGCGATCGCAAACAGGCGGTCGGGCGCCGGGCCCTTCACCTGGTGGCGGCCCGTGAGCGCGTCGAGCAGACCCACGACTAGCGACTCCTGGAGCGGGTTGAGGGCTTTGCTGAACGGCCCACTACGCGGTGCCCTGCAACTGGGACTCCAACCGCTCCAGCGCCGCCAGCCGCTGCTCCAGCGGTGGGTGGTCGGCGAACAGGTTCATCAGCGAGTTCTTCGCGCGCGCGGGCACGATGAAGAAGGCGCTCATCCCTTCCACCGTGCGCAGGTCCCGGCTGGGGATCCGCTCCATCGTGCCGCTGATCTTCAGCAGCGCCGACGCCAGCGCCGAGGGGCGTCCCGTCAGCACCGCGCTGCCGCGGTCGGCGGCGAACTCGCGGTAGCGCGACAGGGCGCGAAGCAGCATGAACGAGATCGCGTAGACCACCGCGGCCGCGGCGATCGCGGCGAACATCGCCTCCTGCGCTTCCTGGTTGCGCCCGTACCCACCGCCGAGGCCGCCGCCGAAGAAGAAGCCGAACTGCACGATCAGCGACGCCACCATCGCGAAGAAGCTCGCCAGGGTCATCACCATCACGTCGCGGTTGATCACGTGGGTCAGCTCGTGCGCCATCACCCCTTCGAGCTCCGCGGGGGAGAGCAGCTGCAGGATGCCCCGCGTCGCGCACACCGTCGCGCCCTTCTGCGAGCGGCCCATCGCGAACGCATTCGGCATCGGATGCTCCATCACACACACCCGCGGCTTGGGCAGGTCGGCCTGCACGCACAGCCGTTCGATGATCCCGTGCAGCTCGGGCTCCTCCTGGGGCGAGACCTCCTTGACGCCCATCGTGCCCATCGCGATCTTGTCGGAGGTGAACAGCTGCAGGCCCATCAGCGCCAGCGCGACCACGAGGATCGTCACGCCGCTCGCCCCTACCGCGAACAGCACGCCAACGAGCACCACGTACACGACGACCAGCAGGAACATCGTCAGCACCATGCGGGCCTGCAGGCCGGTGTCTTTGCCGAACGCCTTGCGGCCCTGCCTGTGGGTGGTGGCAGCCATCTGATGGGATTGTCGCAGACGGGGATTGCGATTCCCTAAAGTCCCGGGCGTGAAACCGGCCTTCGATGTCTTCGGCATCTCGATCAAGAGTTTCGGCGTGGTCTTCGCGCTCGGCTTCCTCGCCTGCGGGCTGCTCGTGGCACGCCGCCTGCGCGAGCTCGACCGGCCGGTGGATTGGGCGTATGAGATCGTCTTCGCCGCGCTGATCGGCGGGCTCGTCGGGGCGCGCGGGTACTTCGTGATCCAGAACTACGACGAAGTCAAGGACCATCTCTTCAAGAGCGTCATCTCCGGCTCGGGGCTCGTCTGGTACGGGGGCGTGATCGGGGGCGCGATCGGGGTGTTCCTGTGGATGCGCTGGCGCGATCAGCTGCGGCTGATCATGCTCGACATGTGCGCCACCGCGCTCGCCCTGGGGTACGCGATCGGGCGCATCGGCTGCCAAGTCTCCGGGGATGGCGACTATGGGATCCGCTCCTCGCTGCCGTGGGCGATGGGATACCCGCACGGCACCGTCCCCACCCCGCCCGGGGTCACTGTGCAGCCAACCCCGATCTACGAGACCGTCACGATGGGCCTCGTCGCCTACCTGCTGTGGCACCTGCGCGACCGCGTGCGCCCCGGGGTCGTGTTCGCGCTCTACTGCCTGCTCTCCGGCTTCGAGCGCTTCCTCGTCGAGTTCATCCGCCGCAACAAAGAGGTGCTGTTCGGCCTCACCGCGCCGCAGCTGGAGAGCGTCGTGCTGATGATCGTCGGCGCGGTGTGGCTGTCGCTGATGATGCGCGGCGGGCGCGGCCTCTCCGGCCTGCGGGCGGAGGGGACCTCGGGTGGGGTCGGGGCGGCGGGTGGCGCTCGTCCGGCTGCGGTCTGATGCCTGTGGCGGCATGGCGGCGCGCGATGCGGGGGAGATTTGTATTGAACTTTTTAAAGCCCGTGCGCAATCGCGCACACCTTTAAAAAAGAATACATATATCTCAATCTCCCGACTGAGCCCTGTTCCTCGGCCTCACACGCGATAATCCACCGGGGATGGCCACGACGGATACGACAACCGGCATCGCGGAGAGCCTCGCGCGGGTGTTCCCGCTGGGTAGTCGCATCAACGAGCGGGGGCGCCTGGAGGTGGGGGGCTGCGACACGATCGAGCTGGCGCGCGAGTTCGGCACCCCCGCGTATGTCGTCGCCGAGGACGACCTGCGCGCGCGGGCGCGAGCGTTTATCGAGGCGGGGCGCGCCGCCTGTGCGGATGCGGGCGCGACTGCCGGCCCCGAGGGGCTGGGGCGCAACGCCGGCAGCGGCGCGGAGCTGCACGTGCTGTTCGCCTCCAAGGCGTTCCCCTGCACCGCTGTGTTGCGCACGCTCGCGCAGGAGGGGCTGTGGTGCGACGTGGCATCGGGCGGGGAGATGCACCTCGCGCTGCAGGCCGGCTTCGCCCCCGAGCGGCTGGTGCTGCACGGCAACGCCAAGTCCGAGGCCGAGCTGCGCATGGCGCTGCGCCACCGCGTGGGGCTGATCGTGATCGACAACCTCGACGAGGTCGCTGTCCTGGAGCGGCTGTTGGCGGAGGGGGATGATGTGGACCCCACCCGCCCCATGCCCCCCCAGCCGGTGCTGGTGAGGGCCACGCCCAACGTGAGGGGCGACACCCACGAGAAGATCTCCACTGGCCAGGCCGACTCGAAGTTCGGCTTCGCGATGGATCAGGTCGCGGGCGCGGTCGAGCGCATCCGGGGCATTTCCGGCCTGGTGCTGGAAGGCGTGCACGCCCACATCGGCTCGCAGCTGTTCGAGCTGGAGCCCTTCCGCCGCGAGATCGCCCAGCTTGCCGGCCTGCGCAAGCTCGCCGGGGGCGGGGGTCCGGGCATCGATGGCTCTGGTGCGGGTCCCGACATCGATGGCTCTGGGGCTGGCAGCACCGAAGCCGACGGTTCGGGATCGAGTGGCTTCCCCACGTGGGACCTCGGCGGCGGCCTCGGCGTGGCGTACACCGCCGGCCGAAGCCGGGGGACACTCGCCTCCGGCGAGCATCCCCGTTTCGGCCGGCGCCCGCCCGCGATCGAGGAGTACGTGGGCGCGCTGGTGGCGACCGCACGTGAGCACCTCGGCGACTACGAGCGCCTGCTGATCGAGCCCGGCCGCGCGCTCACCGCGAACGCCGCGGTGACGCTGTACACGGTGCAGAGCGTCAAGCGCAACGTCTCCACCTGGGTAGCCGTTGACGGCGGCATGTCCGACAACCTGCGCCCGATGCTGTACGGGGCGGTGTACGAAGCGCACGTCGCCGATCGCCCCGGCGGCAGCACCCCCTGCGTGCTGGCCGGCAAGCACTGCGAGTCGGGCGACGTGATCGTGCGCGAGGCACTGCTCGACGACCCCCGCCCGGGGGACGTGATCGTGACGCCCGCAACGGGGGCGTACGGGTATGCGATGGCCAACAACTACAACGGCGTCCTGCGCCCGCCGGTGATCTTCTGCAAGGACGGCGACGCGCGTGTGGTCGTACGGCGGGAGTCCTACGACGATCTGCTCGCCCGCGATGTCGGCTGAGCCCTTCAAGATCGGCCTGCTCGGCCACGGCACGGTCGGCGGTGCGTTCGCGACGCTGCTGGACGAGCGCGCCGATGAGATCGAGCGCTTCAACGGCCGCCGACCAGTCATCACCGGCGTGTTGACGCGCACGCGCGGGGACTTCGCCGAGATCCTCCCCGAGGCGGACATCGTCGTCGAGGTGATGGGCGGGATCGATCCCGCGCGCGAGCACCTGCTGGCGGCGATGCGCGCCGGCATCGACATCGTCACCGCCAACAAGCAGCTGCTCTCCCAGCACGGGGAGGAGTTGTTCGAGACCGCGCGCGAGCACGGCGTGCGGCTGCGCTTCGAGGCGGCCGTCGCCGGCGCCGTCCCGGTGGTGCGCGTGCTCGAGGAGTCGCTGTCGGCGACCCCGATCGAGCGGATTCACGGGATCGTCAATGGCACGACCAACTACATCCTCGGCGAGATGGACCGCGGCGGCACCTACCCGGAGGCGCTGGCGGAGGCGCAGCGCCGCGGCTACGCCGAGGCTGATCCCAGCGACGACGTCAGCGGCAGGGACGCGGCGGCGAAGATGGCGATCCTCGCACGCCTGGCGTTCGGCGCGCCGGTGCACCTCGACGACGTGCGCTACGAGGGGATCGAGCAGCTGCAGCCCGAGGACCTGCGCTCGGCGCGCGAAATGGGCCTCGGCCTGAAGCTGATCGGCACCGCCGAGCGGCTCGGGGGTGGGCTCTCGGTGCGGGTGCACCCCGTGTTCCTCTACGCCGGCCACCCGCTCTCCTCGGTGTCGGGGCCCTTCAACGCGGTCACGGTCGAATCCGAGACGGTCACCGAGATCACGCTCTCCGGCCCCGGCGCCGGCGGCCGGCAGACCGCGAGCGCGGTGCTCGGGGACGTGGTGAGCGTGATGACCGGCGGCGCCCAACCGCCTGCCCCACCGCTGGCGTTACCGCTGCTACAGGATGTGGAGAGCGCCTTCTACCTGCACTTCGATGTGGCCGACCGCCCGGGAGTGCTGGGGGCGATCGCGCAGGTGCTGGGCGAGCACGGCGCCTCGATCAAGTCGGTGATGCAGCGCCGCGTCGGCGGCGACGTGGTGCCGCTGACGATGGTGCTGCACCCGCTGCTGGAGTCGCGCCTGCGTGAGGCGCTCGCGCAGATCGGCGAGCTGGAGCTGGTGCGCTCGGCTCCGCGCGCGATCAGGGTGATAGAAGAGGAGTTCGGATGAGACCCGGGCGCGCGGATGAACAATTTTTTGGATTAGGCCCCTCCGGGGCCGGGATGGGTCGCGTGTGGCGATTCCGGGGGAGCCCGCGATGAAGCCGGCCCTGATCGATCGCTGGCGCGAGCACCTGCCGTTCGCGCCCGAGGACCCCGTGGTGAGCCTCTGTGAGGGCGCGACGCCGCTGCTGTCGGCACCGGTGATCTCCGAGATGGTCGGCGCCGAGGTGCATCTGAAGCTGGAGGGCGGCAACCCGACCGGCAGCTTCAAGGATCGCGGCATGACCTGCGCCGTGTCGGCGGCCGTGCGCGAAGGCTCGAAGGCAGTGATCTGCGCCTCCACGGGCAACACCGCGGCGAGCGCCGCCGCATACGCCGCGCGCGCCGGCCTGACCTGCGCGGTGATCGTCCCGGACGGCAAGATCGCGATCGGCAAGCTCGCGCAGACGCTGATCCACGGGGGTCGCGTGATTGCCCTCTCGGGCAACTTCGACCGGGGCCTGGAGTTGGTGCGCGAGCTGGTCGAACGCCACCCGATCACGCTCGTCAACTCCGTCAACGAATTCCGCATCGAAGGCCAGAAGACCGCCGCGTTCGAGCTGGTGGAGGCGCTCGACGGCGGCCCCGACCTGCTGTGCATCCCCGTGGGCAACGCCGGCAATGTCACCTCCTACTGGCGCGGCTTCACTGAGATGGGCGCCGCCCCGCGACTGTTCGGCTTCCAGGCGGAGGGCGCCGCGCCGCTGGTGCTCGGCCATCCCGTCGAGCATCCCGAGACGGTGGCAAGCGCGATTCGCATCGGCAACCCCGTCCGCTGGGAGGACGCGATGGCGGCGATGACCGACTCGCGGGGAGCAATTCGCGCCGTGGCCGACGGCGAGATCCTCGCCGCCTACCGCCTGCTGGCTGCCAAGGAAGGCCTCTTCTGCGAGCCCGCCTCCGCAGCTTCGGTCGCGGGCCTGCTCAAGTACGGCGCCGATGGGGCGGAACAAGTCGTGTGCGTGATGACCGGCAGAGGCCTCAAGGACCAGCAGACGGCGCTGGACAACTCCAACGGCCGCGTGATCCCCTGTGCGGCGGAAACGGTGGCGTTGGAAGAGGCGGTTCTGGGTGATCCGTAGGCGGCCGGGCCTTCCCGCTGCCCCCCGCGAGCGGGCCTCGGCCAGGGGCGGTGCCGGGTGATCCGTAGGCGCGTGGTGCGCGCGCCGGCCTCCTCGGCCAACCTCGGCCCGGGTTTCGATTGCATGGCGGCGGCGCTGGCGCTGCACGTGACGCTGGAGGTCGAGGAGACGGGGAGCTTCGCGGTCGACACCGAGCTGCCGCTGCCGCGCGGGCGAGACAACCTCTGCGTGCGCGCCTTCGAGCGCCTGCACCCCGCGGACGGCTTCACGTTCCGCATCCACTCCGACATCCCGCTCGCCGGCGGCATGGGCTCGAGCGCGGCGGCGATCGTCGCGGGGCTGATGGCGGCCGACCATATCTTCGAGCTGGACGCCCCGCTGCTCGACCTAGCCGCCGAGCTTGAGGGCCACCCCGACAACGTCGCGGCGGCGCTACACGGTGGCTTCGTGGTGTGCGCCGACGGGCAAACCACTCGCTTCGATCCACCCACCGGCCTGGAGGCGCTGGCAGTCGTCCCGCACCACCCCGTGCGCACCCATGCCGCACGCGCCGCGTTGCCCGCCGAGGTACCGCTCAAGGACGCGGTCTTCAACGTGGCCCACGGGGCGCTGCTGACGCTCGGCCTAGCCCGCGGCGATTGGGACCTCGTGGCGCGCGGCCTGCAGGACCGCTTGCACCAGCAGCGCCGCGCCCACCTCTTCCCCCGCTCCTTCGAGCTGTCACAGCGAGCCCCCAAGCTCGGCGCCCTGGGAGCGACGATCTCCGGCGCCGGCCCCACGGTGCTGGTGTGGTGCTTCTACGAGCAAACCGGCGCCGTGGTGGCGGCGCTCCAATCGGAGATCGAGGGCTGGGCGGAGCTGCTGCGAGTCCCCTTCGAGCCGCAGGGGGCTTACGTCGGGGAGCTCTGACCCAGCCGCCCCCGAGCCCCCTCGAACCCCGGCATCCGCGCGAGCAGCTCGCCCGCCACCGCGACGTAGTCGGCGCCCAAGTCGGGGCGGTGGTCGAGGATCGAGACGGCGCGCTCGGCCGATTCGGCGTAGGCGATCGAGGAGCGCACGACCGTGTCGAGCACCCGCTCGCCGAGCTGCTCGCGTAGGGAGGCGAACGCCTCGCGCGAGTGCACGGTGCGCATGTCGGCGAGGTTGAGCAGCACCCCGAGCAGCTCCAGCTCGGGGTTGAGCGTGTCGCGCGCGAGCTCGATCACCTCGAGCGCCTGCTCGACGCCCTGCAGCGCGAAGTACTGGGCCTCGGCGGTGATCAACGCGTAGTCGGCAGCGACCAGCGCGTTGACGGTGAGCAGGCCGAGTGAGGGAGGACAGTCGATCAGCACGAGCTCGTAGGCGTCGTCGGGCAGCTTCGCGAGCGCCCGTCGCAGCGTCAGCTCGCGCCCCAGGCGACCGCCGAGTGCGAGCTCGGTCTCGGCTAGGTGCAGGTTGGCGGGGATCACGTCCCCGTGGATCGCCTCGGCGGCAGACGCCCGCCCGCTCAGCACGTCGCCGATCGTCGGTTGTGCGTCGGGTGGCACGTCGAAGTAGTCGGAGAGGTTGCCCTGCGGGTCGAGGTCGACCGCCAGCGTGCGCACCCCCGCGCGCCGCAGCGCGTCCGCGAGTGTGCGCACCGTGGTTGTCTTGCCTGTGCCTCCCTTCTGCGAGAGGACCGCGATCGTCTGTGCCATGAAGGCGATACTACGTGGACAGCGGCACGAGCGCTGGTTATGGCGCCGGCTGGATGGTGTCGATGGCCGGTCGCGGTTGATGTGGTCGGCAGCGAGCACTAGTATCCCCGGCATGGAGGATGAGGACCGAAGCCGAGAGACAGGCGCCTCCGGCGCTGGCCGATTTGGGGATGCGAGCGAAGCGAGTGTCTCCCCAATCGGTCCCCGTTTCGACCAGCAGGGCCTGCCGGGTGACGCGGATGCCGCGGCCGGTCGCGAGGCACAGGTGGGTGCCGCGCAGGGTGCGCAGGTGCACGCCGGTGAAGGGGTGAGCGTGCAGGAGAACGCCACGCTCGACGCGGCCGCGCACTTCGAGTACCACACTGAGTTTGACTGGGACAGCGAGCACGGCGACGAGGAGTGGTCGATCCGCTGCTACGACGTGCACAAGCGCCTCGGCGGGGCGCCTGTCCTGGACGGGCTCAACGTGGCGATCCCAGACCAGACGATCACGACTGTGCTCGGCCCCTCGGGGACGGGCAAGAGCGTGCTGATCAAACACCTGATCGGCCTGATGTTCCCCGACTCCGGGGAAATCATCGTGAAGGGCCAGTCGGTGCCCAGCCTGCCGATGAAGGAGCTGCTGGAGCTGCGCCGCAGGATCGGGGTGCTGTTCCAGGACGGCGCGCTGTTCGGGTCGATGTCGCTGTATGACAACGTGGCGTTCCCGCTGCGCCAGCACACCGACATGTCGGAGGCGCAGATCTCCAAGCGGGTACGCGAACGCGTCAGCGACGTGGGGTTGACGGACGCGATCGACTACTTCCCCAACCAGCTCTCGGGCGGGATGCGCAAGCGCGCGGGGTTTGCGCGGGCGCTGGTGATGGAACCGGAGATCGTGATCTTCGACGAGCCCGACTCGGGCCTCGACCCGGTGCGCACGGCACTGTTGTGCGAGCTGATCCAGGAGATGCACGGCCTGCATGGGGGCACCTACATCGTCGTCACCCACGACATCGCCTCGGCGCGGCGGATCGGCGAATACATCGCGCTGCTGTGGCGCGGGCGGATCGTTGAGGCGGGCGACGCCGCGAAGATGTTCTCCTCGGAAAACCCCTTCGTGCGCCAGTTCCTCAGCGGCTCCGCCGAGGGCCCGCTGGGGATGGACTGAGCGGGAAGGGGGCAGGCCCCCCTCCCGACCTCCCCCCCGGCTGGGGATTGGGGGTCAGGATTTTTTGAGATCGTCCGCGCGGGTCGCGTTGTGGACGTGGTGGGTGTGCGCGAGGCATCCCTGCCTCGCGTCCGCGCGCGTGTGGTGCTACCCGCCAGGGCCCCCTGATTTTTGTCTGTTGCGGGCGCCTGACCGTATGCGAACATATGTTCGATCATGGTCGTGTGCGTCCACCTTCCCCGCTTCGAGCTGACCGTTGCCGCCGGCGGCGCCGAGGCGCTCGCGGGGCATGCGCTGGCGATCGCGCCGGCCCCCGGAGGGGAAGCGCGGGTGGGGGAGGTGTCGGGGGCCGCGGAGGCGCAGGGCGTCACGCGTGGGATGGCGCTGGGGGAGGCGCTCGCGCGCTGCCCGCGGCTGCGTCTGGTGGCGGGCGACCCGCTCGGGGTGGCACAGGAGTGGGGGCGCGCGGCGCGGGCGCTGGAGGGGATCGGCGCCGCCCTGGAGCTGCCACGTGCCGGCCTCGCGTACTTCGAGTCCGACGGGCTGCGCGGGCTGCACGGGGGCGACGAGGGTGTGATCGCCGCCGCGCGCCGCGCGCTGGCACGCCCCGCGCGCGTGGGCGCCGGCCCGACGCGTTTCTGCGCGCTCGCCGCGGCGCTGGAGGTGCGCTCGCGCCGCGCGGTCGTCGTGAAAACCGACAGCGAGGCCCGCCGCTACCTCGCCTCCCGGCCGGTGACACTGCTGGGCTTCCGCGCGGAGACCGCAGCGCTGGTGGAGCCCCTCGCGCGGCTGGGGATCGAGACGCTCGGGGAGCTGGCGGCGCTGGGACGCGACGCGGTGGCCGATCGCTTCGGCGCGCCCGGGGTGCTCGCGCGGCGCTTGGCACGTGGCGAGGACGACCCGCTGCGCACGCATATCGCCGAGGAGCGCCTGCGGGAGTCGCTGGAGCTGGAGGAGGCCAACTCAGGGCCGGCGCTGGAACGCGTGCTCGGCGTGCTCGTCGACCGCCTGCTCGCCCGGCCCGAGCGGCGCGGGCGGACGCTGCGCGCGCTGAGTATCTCCGCGCGGCTGGTGGAGGGCGGCACCTGGCGCGAGCGAGTGGTGCTGCGCGAAGCGCTGTCCGACCCGCGGCGGATGCGCCTCGCGCTCGCGCCGCGCCTGGCGCTGCTGCCCGCACCCGCCGCCTACCTGCGCCTCGAGGCCGAGCGCTTCGGCCCTCCGGAGGGAGCGCAGGGGGCGCTGTTCGACCCAGACCCCACCAGTCCCGCTCGCCGGGAGGAGCACCGTGGGCGCCTGCGGGAGGCTATGGCTCAGGTGCGTGCGGCGGCCGGCCCGGAGGCGGCGCTGCGCGCGGTGTGCGTCGACCTCGATTCGCGCGTGCCCGAGCGGCGGGTCGTCTTCACCCCCTTCCCGGGATGAGCGCCGGTGAGCGGGAGTCGTTTACTCAACCTCCCACGGCCCGCGCGCGTGCGGATGGGTCCCGGTGGAGCGCCCCGCACGGTCGACGGTCGGCCGATCGAGCAGGTGCGCGAGTCGTGGCTGGTCGAGGATCGCTGGTGGACCGGCCGGCCGCTGCGCCGCCGCTACTGGGAGATCGTGAGCGCGCGCGGGCGCAACCTCGTGGTGTTCCACGACCTCTGCTCCGGCGAGTGGTTTGCCCAGGCGGGTTGAGGTGGTGGACAGTGCATACATCGAGCTGCACTGTCACTCGGCCTACTCCTTCCTGGACGGAGCCTCGCTGCCGGATGAATTGGCACAGCGGGCGGGGGAGCTTGGCTATGAGGCGCTGGCGCTCACCGACCACAATTCGGTGTCGGGCTCGATGGAGCTTGCCCAGGTGGCTGGCACCTGTGGAATACGCGCGCTCCACGGCGCCGAGATCGATCTCGCCGATGGCCGCCACCTGACACTGCTGGTGCGCGACGCGCGCGGCTGGCGCAACCTCTGCCGGCTGCTGACCCGCGCGCATGCCCACACGCGCGAGGGGCCCGGGCGCCGCGAGCGGGGCGAGCCGTCGGTGAGCCTGGAGGCTGTGCGGGAGCACAGCGAAGGGTTGGTGTGCCTCACCGGCTGCGCCGTCCATGGTGTGCATGACGAGCCCACGGCGCGGCGGCTGCTGGACGCCTTCGGCCCGCATGGCCTGCGCGTGGAGTTGCAGCGCCCCTACGCCCGCCACGATCGCGCGCGCAACCGAGCGCTCGAGACGCTCGCCCGGCGCCTCGGGGTGGCGTGCGTGGCGAGCGGCAACGTGCACGCCCACGCGCGCGGCCGCGCGGAGCTGCAGGACGCCTTCGTGGCGCTGCGCCACCGCACCACGCTCGACGCCAGCGAGCCGCTGCGGCGCGGCAATCACAGCCACGTCCTCAGTGCTCCGGCAGCGATGGCCACCCGATTTTCCGAGCACCCCGAGGCGGTGCGCGAGAGCGTGCGCCTCGCCGAGCAGCTGCGCTTCGACCTGACGCGCGACCTCGGCTACCGCTACCCCGGCTCGGAGGATCCGGGTGCGATACGGCGCCTCGCGGAGCTGTGCGGTGCGCGACTGGACGAGCGCTACGGGGCCGGTGCCCTCCACCCCGAGGCCGCGGCGCGGCTGGAGGAGGAGCTGCGGATCATCGACGAGCTGGGGCTCGCGGGGTTCTTCCTGTTGCACCACGAGCTGCTGGAGTTGGCCCGCGAGGTCGCCGCCGAGGTGCGCGGGCCGGACTCCGCCCGCGCGCTGCTCGCGCCCGGGCGCGGGCGGGGCTCGTCGGTCTCCTCGATCGTCTGCTACCTCACCGGCCTCTCGCACATCGACCCGATCGGCAACCGCCTGTTACTCGGGCGCTTCCTGCACACCGGCCTCGAATCTCTGCCCGACATCGACCTCGACTTCCCGCGCGACATCCGTGAGGTGCTGATCCCCCGCGTGCACGAGCGCTACGGCAGCGACCGCGCCGCGCTGGTTGCCGCCTTCCCGACCTTCCGCGCGCGCGGGGCGATCCGCGAGCTGGGCAAGGTTCTCGGTCTGCCCTCCGGGGAGATCGAGCGCGTCGCCCGCGCCGCCGACAATCACCGGAGCGCCGCCGAGCACGACATTCCGCCCACCTCCCCCCGCTGGGCGTGGCTGGCGCGCCTGGCCGCCGAGGCGTACGGGCTGCCTCGCCACCTCTCCCAGCACCCCGGCGGGATGGTGATCTCCACGCGGCCGCTGATCGACTGCTGCCCGGTGGTGCCCGCGGCGATGGAGGGTCGCCAGATGGTGCAGTGGGACAAGGACTCCTGCGCCGACGCCGGCTTCCTGAAGATCGACCTGCTCGGGCTGGGGATGCTCTCTGCCGTGGAAGGGTGCGTTGAGCTGATCGCCCGCACCCGCGGCGAACGCGTCGACCTCTCCCGTATCCCCTTCGACGACCCCGCCACCTTCCGCGCGGTGCGCCGCGCGGACACCGTCGGGGTCTTCCAGATCGAGAGCCGCGCGCAGATGCAGTCGCTGCGGCGCACGCTCCCCGAGAGCCTCGACGACCTCACGGTGCAGGTCGCGATCGTGCGCCCCGGCCCGATCCAGGGCGGCGCGATCAACCCCTATATCGAGCGCCGCCACCGGCTGCGCGCCGACCCCGCCTATGAGGTGCCCTACCCTCATCCCGCGCTGCGCCCGGTGCTGGAGAGCACGCTTGGCACCGTGATCTTCCAGGATCAGGTGATGGAGGTCGCCCAGGCGTTCGCCGGCTTCAGCGCCCGCGAGGCCGACGGGCTGCGCCGCGCGATGAGCCGCAAGCGCTCCCACGAGGCGCTGCAGAGCCACCGCGAGCGCTTCGTCGCCGGCGCCCGCCGGCACGTCGGCGCCGACCTTGCCACTGCGCAGCGCGTGTGGGAGATGGTGGAGGGCTTCGCCGGCTTCGGCTTCCCCAAGGCGCACGGCGCCGCCTTCGGGCTGCTCGCCTACCAGTCCACGTGGCTGCGCGTCCACTACGGCCCCGAGTTCCTCTGCGCGCTGCTGAACGAGCAGCCGATGGGCTTCTACGCCCCCGACACGCTCGTGCACGAGGCGGAGGTCCGTGGCATCCCAGTGCTCGGGCTCGACGTCAACGCCTCGGGGGTGGCGTGCACCGTGGAGGAGGCGCCCTCACCGCCCCCCTCTCGAGTGGGCCAGTGCGAAGTGGGGAAAGCGGAGGTGGCGGTGGAGGGGATCGGCGCGGGGGGGACGCGGCTGGTGGTGCGCCTCGGCCTCGGTTACGTCAAGGACGTACGCGCCGATCAAATCCGCGAACTGGTCTCCGAGCGTGAGCTCAACGGACCCTTCCGCGACCTTGGGGATTTGGCGGCGCGCTGTGGCGCGGGGCGCCCAACGCTGGAGCAGCTTGCGTGGTCGGGAGCCTGCGACGGACTGGTTGATGAGCCCCCCGTAGCGAGTCATCGTGTGAGTGGAGAGGAGGCATTCGCAGGGCACGGGGCAATTGGCGCGCATGGGGCAGCCCGGTTGGGCTACGCGCACGGGGCAGCCGGCTCCGATGCCCGTCGACGCCTCGCCCTGTGGCAGCTCGGGATTGCCGCGCCCGGGCGTGCTGTCGGGGAGGAGGGCACCCAGCTGGCGCTGCCGCTGGGTCTTCCCGCGGCGCCACGCCTGCGCTCGCTGACCCGCTGGCAGCGGCTGATTGTCGACTACGCCACCGCCGGCGTCACCGTCGGCGACCATGTAATGGCCGCATTGCGCCCGCGCCTGGTCGGGCAGATGCTCACCACCTCGCCCCAGCTCGCCCGCCTGCCCCAGGGCTCGGCCGTCACGATCGCCGGCCTCGTGATCGCGCGCCAGCGGCCCGGCACCGCGAAGGGCACGATGTTCCTGCTGTTCGAGGACGAGTGGAGCCACATCAACCTGGTCGTCCCGCGCGCCGTGTACGAGCGCCACCGTCCGCTCGCCCGCGCTGAGCCGCTGCTGCTCGCCCGCGGTCGCCTGGAGCGCAGCGCGGTCGAGCGCGTCGCGGGCATGGAGGAGGTGCCCACCGTGGTGAACGTGATCGTCCGCGAGCTCGCCCCGCTGGAACGCTTCCTCGCGTCCGCCGCGGGGGAGCAGGTTCCCGCGCGGGCGCAGGTCCACCGCCTGCGTTCCGACCCCGCGGAGCAGGATGCCTCCGAGGTCGGCGCCAGTCTGCGCGCCGTCGCACCGGCTGTACAGAGCTTCGCCGCGGGGCGGCGGAGGTAGGGCGAGGGCACGCGGCCGTTCAGTCGTCGTAGCCCTCAAAAGCGTAGGGGTTGAGGAACTGCCGTCCCCAGAAGTACTTTCGGTCCTCGGCGGTCATGCGCGCAAGCTCGCTGACCTCCTCCCAATTTGCTCTGATCGCGTCGACCTGACGATCGATGATCTGTCTGGCCTCGGTATTGGAGAGCAGGTACGCCTCGGCTGCGCCGGCGCAGCCGTCGAGTCGGCTGCGCCTGAAGCCGTCGGTGCCTATCTCCATCGCCTGGTTCGCCTCCCCGCCTGCCCGCGGCTGCGGGCAGATGTCATATGCGGGCGTGAGCGACAGTTGCTTACCGTCCCAGAACGCTGCGTGGTTGCGCGCGTGGTCGTCAGTATTGCCCACGAGAATATTGAAGGTGATTCGAGCGAACAGCTCGCGTAGAGTGGCACGCGCGTCGGTGAAGTCGTGGCGGATCTTCTCCGCCAGGTCCGCGTAGCTGGCGCCCCGCCACGGTGTCTCTCCGAGCTGGAGGATGGTCGACGCCGAAACGACGGCCAGCCGGTGGCTTGTCCCGGGCGGGCGGTCGAAACGCTCGACGAGCAAGACGTCTTTGCGAAGCGCCCGGCGCAGCTGCACTTGAGCTGCCTCGAGTCCGACGCGACGCGCGAGCTCCATCGCTGCGAACTCCCCGTTCACGACCGGGTATTCGTCAGTGGTGGACGAGAACTTTGCGATGAGCTTGCGCCCGTCGTCGTCTAGCAGCGCCTTCGGGCGCGCACCACCGACCGAGCTGCCGTGGAGTAGGGCTTGATCCAGGGCGGGCGAGAATGGGACTCCTTCTTCGAGCCGTTGCGCCGCCTGCACGAGCTCCTCGAGCGAGGCGCTGGTACCGCCGCGGCCCCGATACACCTCCGCGGAGGCCTGGAAATCAAGCGCACCGATCCGGTCCGAGTCGGATTCCAGCAGGAGGGTCAGCAGACCAGGGTCCGCGGTGTCGTCAGTTGCGTTCCTGCGTCGTAGGATCACGCGACGCCCCCACGCGTCGGGTCCACTGTCGGCAATGCAACCGGCTACCCGTGCGCCCGAAGGCGGTGGAAGCACCCCGCGCCGAAGCGGCAGCTCCGGAGCGTAGAGGGCGATGGCGTCGTCGCGGCCCAGGTAGCCGCGGCCGTAGTTGAAGTTGAGGATGTCGCCGACGGCCTCGAGTCGGCCTGCGACGACTGGCCTGGGTGCGCCGGGCAGCCAGACCCACACGTACGCTTCGGTCGGCTGCTCAGAAGTCATCCCTGAGTCCGTCCCTGGGGACACGCACGCGCTGCGGGAGCAGCGCGGCCCGAGTGCTGGTGCGATCGAGGTCGAGGGCGAGCCGGGTCCGATCCTCGTAGAACAGCGGCACGCCGACGAGCGTTGCCACCTCGAATGCCACGCCGAGGCTCACCGTCGGATCGCCCCGCTCGACCTTGCGCAGCGTGGGCAGCGTGATCCCGGCTCGCTCCGCCAGATCCCGCATCGACCAACGCCGCTCGCGTCGGGCGAGGGAGACCTGGGAGCCGAGAAGCTGTGCCGCTTCGAGTGTGGACCGCGAGTATGTACGAGTTCGCTTCATGGCCTTATAATATATATAGAGCCTTTAAAAGCAAATAAAAGTGTCTTTTTGGGAAGATCTATTCAATGGTCGAGCGCGAGATCATGGCCATCCGCGGGTGTTGGCGCCGGCCGTGGGCAGAGGCTCCGCCGGCGCGATCGGCACTTGGGGTACGCTCTCTGCATGAACTACCGCAAGCTTGGCGCCAGCGACCTCGAGGTCTCGGAGATCAGCCTCGGCTCGTGGCTGACGTACTCCGGCGGGGTGGAGCGCGCGCAGTCGGAGGCGTGCGTGAAGGCGGCGTTCGAGGCGGGGATCAACTTCTTCGACACCGCCAACGTCTACGGGCGGGGGGCGTCGGAGACGCTGCTGGGGGAGGTGCTCGCCGGGTATGAGCGCTCCTCCTACGTGCTCGCCACGAAGGTGTACTTCCCGATGTCCGACACCGACCGCGGGCTCTCCGCGGCGCAGATCCACAAGCAGATCGACGCCTCGCTGGCGCGGCTGCGCACCGATTACGTGGACCTCTACCAGTGCCACCGCTACGACGAGCAGACGCCCTTGGAGGAGACGATGGGGGCGCTCACCGAAGTGGTGCGGGCCGGCAAGGCGCGCCACATCGGCTTCAGCGAGTGGCCCGCGCCGCGGATCGCCGAGTCGCTGGAGCTGCCCGGCGTGGAGCGCTGGGTCTCCAGCCAGCCGCAGTACTCGATGATCTGGCGTGCGCCCGAGGCCGAGGTGATCCCGCTGTGCGAGCGCGAGGGGATCTCGCAGATCGTGTGGTCGCCGCTCGCGCAGGGCGTGCTCACCGGCAAGTACCCGCCGGGGTCGCCGCCGCCCGGCGACTCGCGCGCGGCGAGCGAGAGCATGAGCGTGTTCATGGACCGCCTGCTCGACGACCGTGTACTGGAGACCGTGCAGCGCCTCGCGCCAATCGCCGAGGGCGTGGGCCTCACGATGGCGCAACTGGCGCTCGCGTGGGTGCTGCGCGAGCCCAACGTCGCCTCGGCGATCGTCGGCGCCAGCCGGCCTGAGCAGGTGCACGCCAATGCCTCGGCGGCCGGCGTGACGCTCGACGCCCAGACCCTCGCCGCGATCGACGAGGCTCTGGGCGCCGTGATCGTGCGCTGACCCTCAGTCGGCCTTCACGGCGGAGACGTCGACGAGGATCTTCACCTTGTCGCTGACGACCATGTTGCCCGAGCCGAGTGCGGCGTTGAAGCGCATCTCGAAGTCCGAGCGGTTGATCTGGGTGCTCGCGGAGAGGCCCACGCGCGTCTTGCCCTGGTGGTCCTCCGGCTCGTAGCCCTCCAACGTCGCCTTCAGCGTGACTGGGCGGGTGACCCCGTGAATGCTCAGGTCGGCATCGATCTCGAACTCGTCCTCGCCGGTCGCGCGGATCGCGGTCGAGCGGAAGCCGATCTCGGGGTACTTCTCGACCTCGAAGAAGTCCGCCGAGCGCAGGTGGTCGTCGCGCTGGGGCTCGCGCGTGTCGACGCTCGCGGTTTTGACTGTGCCGTATGCGACGGCGCCGTCGGGGCCGACCTCGAGCGTGCCCTCGAACTCCTTGAACTGGCCCTTGACGGTGGCGATGCCGAGGTGTTTGACCTGGAACTCGACGCTCGAGTGGACGGGGTCGACCTTCCACGTGCCGGCGGGGACGGAAAGCGTTGCGGCTGCTGGGGTGGCGGATGGTGTAGACATCGGAGGGCTCCTTTTTCAGAGAGGTGGCAGAGGGGTTACATACCCGCTGGTGATGAACACCCGCAGGTAGTTGTACATGCAACCTTACCAAAGGTAAGTGCGCATGCAACTACTCCCTCAGCGCCGCTGCACAACCAGCGCCTGCGTGGCCAGCCCAAACGGGCCGCGCTCGTCGTGCATGACGCTCTGCGCCCACGCGATCCCGCCGGGGCGCAGCATGGTGCAGGCGTCGAGGCCGATCCACTCGCCTTCGGGGCGGCGGTTGAGCGTGATCGCGAGGTCGGCGTTGATGAACACGTATTCGTCGAACGGCAGCACCGCCGCGATGCCGTTGCCGAAGTCGGCCGCCGCCATCGTGTACACGAGCGGGGTGGGCGCCTCGCCGGGGAGCACCGGGCGGCACAGGTGCATCCACACGCCGGCCGTGCCGACGGGGGCGTGGGAGCTCGTCACCCCCACCTCGGGGAGCTGGCCTTTCAGCGGGCGGCCGTGCAGGAAGCGCATTTCGATCGCGCTCGCAGCGAAGCTCGTGTGCTCGCCGCCGTCCGGCGCGAAGCGCACCGAGTGCCCCTGCTCGCGCCCGGGTAGGGGTGGGGCCTCGTGGGTCTCCACGACCTGCAGCGCCAGCTCGGGTAGCTCCTCGGGGGCCGGAAGGATGCGCAGCGCGTGGGCGCGGCACACGAGTTCCCCGCCCTCCGCCCCCTCGGCTGCTGTGTCGGTGCCGGGCGTCGATTCAGCCGCTCCGTCGCCGGCGCCGGCGACGCGCAGCTCCGCTTCGAGCTCCTGCACGCGTCGGCCGGGACGCACGATGCGCGTGCTCAACGTCAGCGGCGCCAGCGGGACGGGCCGCAGGAAGGAGAAGGAGAGGCGCGCGAACGGCAGCTCGGCACCCGGCTCCATGCGCTCGAACGCTCCCGCGATCAGCGTCGCCGGTGCCCCGCCGTGCTGCGCCCGCGGGTCCCACGGCCCACGCGCGAGCTCGGTTGGCGTGTAGCGCCCGTCCCCCTCGGGGACGAAGATGCTCTCGGCCCCCCTCGCCGTCTCTTGACCAGCCGCCGCCGGTGTTGCGCCCTCGGCCATCGCGGCTGGATGCTATCCGTCGATGCGCGCAGGCACGAGCCCGCATCTGGGCATCAGCGTCACTGCGGCAGCCGCGCGGTCACTGCGGCAGCCGCGCGACGAACTCGGAGAGCTTTTTGGGGTCGCGCAGCGGGGTGCCGTGGCCGAAGCAGGCGAGCGCCGGCTCCAGCGCCGCGAGGCGCCGCGCCGACTCGCGGTTGCGGGCGGGGTTGGGGGTGAAGAAGTCCGGCGGCGTGCTC
The DNA here is from genome assembly GCA_963814085.1 of uncultured Solirubrobacterales bacterium. GTDB lineage: Bacteria > Actinomycetota > Thermoleophilia > Solirubrobacterales > Solirubrobacteraceae > Palsa-744. The sequence continues at coordinate 1,266,070 of CAWFBP010000003.1, forward strand.
AGCCCGGGGATGTCGGCGATGAAGTTCACGTTGCCGAGCACGTCGCCGACGACCAGCACGCGGTCGGCCTCGCGCCAGAAGGAGATGTGCCCGACGGAGTGCCCGGGCGTCTCCAGCACCGTGAAGCCGGCGACCTCGTCGCCCTCGTGCAGCGCGCGCGCCACGGGGTGGGGCGGGCCTGTCCAGAACCGATCCTGCGCCCAGTTCAGCCAGCGGGGCGCTTTGGGGTTTTTGATCGCCCCCGGCGTCTCTATCGCCGGCACGTCGGCCTCGCCGCACCACAGCGGGATGCCGAGCCGCTCGCACACGGCGTGGCTCGATCCCTGGTGGTCGGGGTGGGCGTGGGTGAGCGCGTGGGCGCTCACGGTCTGGCCCTGCAGCTGGCGCAGGATGCGACCCTCCGCCTGGCGGGTGCCCGCGTCGATCAGCACATCGCCCACGAGGTACACGTTGATCGTGTTGCGCGGCCTACCGTCCAGCTGGTATAGGCCCTCGGCCAGCTGCTTCATCAGGCGATCCTATCGATGACCCGCGAACTTGCGGCGTCTCACGTCCGCGACTCCCACGAGAAGCCGCGCACCGCGAAGTACAGCCCGAACGCGCCCCACAGCGCGATCACCGCGAGCGCGTCGAGGTTGGCGCTGAGGCTGGAGCCGGTCACGATCGCTCCGGAGAGGCCGTCGATCAGCGGCTTCAACGGCAGCGCCGCGGCGATCGTACGCACGAACCCGGGGGCGCTGGAGGAGTCGAAGGCGTAGAAGGACACCGCCACCACGGGCAGGAACACCGCGTTGACGTACGCCGCGGTCGACTCGAAGTTGGGGATCGCGTGCGCGAACGCGACGCCGAGCGCGGCGAAGCACACGACGCCGGCGAGCACGAACACCACGAGCGTGCCCCACTGCTGCGGCCAGCCGATCCCGAAGAAGACCCTTCCGGCGAGCACCACGATCGCGATCTGCATCGCCGTGTTGGTCACGGCGTTGGCGGCGACGCCGCCGAAGTAGGAGATCGTCGGCAGCGGCGTGCCGCGGATCCGCTTCAGCACGCCGCGCTCCCGCAGGAACACGATGTTGTACGCCAGCGCGGTGAACGTGGTCGACATCACGCTCATGCCCGCGATCATCGGCACCAGCCGGTCGAGCTGGTGCTGGTTGCCGCTGAGCGCTGCCCCGGCGCCCGCGAGGATCACCAGCGGCAGCACGAAGTTGAAGAATGCGGCGGAGGGGTTGCGCCAGAACATGCGCCGCTCCAGGCGGTACTGGCGCCAGGAGAGGGTGAGGGTCTCAGACATCCGCTGTCAGCTCCAAGTACACGTCCTCCAGAGAGGGCCGCCCGACGGTCAGCTCCTCCAGCCGCTCTCCACGCGCGAGTGCCTCCGCGGTCAGCTCGTGCAGCAGCGCGGTGGGGTCGTCGGTCTCGCGCTCGACCAGCGCGCCGTCGGAGCCGCGGTAGGCGACGCGATAGTGCGAGGCCCCCACGCCGAGCTCCCGGGGCGGTCCGATCGCGAGCACGCGCCCGTCCTTCACGATCGCAACCCGGTCTGCCAGCTCCTGCGCCTCGTCGAGGTAGTGGGTGGTCAGCAGGATCGTCTTGCCCAGCGCGCGCAGCGAGCGGATCGTCTCCCAGGCCGCGCGCCGCGCCTCGGGGTCGAAGCCGGTCGTGGGCTCGTCGAGGAAGATCAGCTCGGGGTCGCCGACGAGCGCCAGCGCGAAGTCCAGGCGCCGCAGCTGCCCGCCGGAGAGCCGGCGGCTGCGCACGTCGGCCTTCTCCGCCAGGCCCGCGAGCTCCAGCACCTCCTCGACATCGCGCGGATGGGGGTAGAAGCTCGCCCAGTGCCTGAGCGCCTCGCGCGGTGTGACGTGGCTGTAGATCCCGCCCGCCTGCAGCACGATCCCGATCCGCCGGCGCAGCTCGATCTGCCGGCGCGCGGGGTCATACCCGAGCACAGACACCGCGCCCCCGTCGCGGGCGCGATACCCCTCCAGGATCTCCACGGTCGTGGTCTTGCCGGCGCCGTTTGGCCCGAGCAGTCCGAACACCTCGCCGCGCTGCACGGCGATGTCGATCCCGCGCACGGCCTCGTACTCGCCGTAGCGCTTGCGCAGGTCGCGCACCTCGATCGCGGGGCTGTCGCTCACGATCGCATCATCGCAGGAGCCCTCCGAGCCTCGCTGGCCGTACGCCGGGAGGATGGTGTATGATACTACAACGATGCTGACCGTTCCACAGGTAGCAAAGCGCACGGGTCGCAACCCCGAGACGATCCGCCGCTGGATCCGCGAGGGCAAGCTGCGCGCGAGCAAGGTCGGTACCCAGCACGTGATCGAGGAGCAGGATCTCGAGGCGATGCAGATCGGCCCGTATCCGGACATGCTGCCGCTGCCGAAGGGGTGGGGGGAGAAGACTTGGGGGGGCAAGCCGATGCCCAATGTGGCGGCCTGGATCAGGGAATCGCGAGAGGGCCACTGAGACTCGGTGCTGGTCGTCGATGCCAGCCTGCTGGTGGAGTGGTGCATCGATGTTGAAGACGACTTCTCCGAGCTGGTGCCCGGCGAGCGCTGTGCGCCGGCGTTGATGTGGTCGGAGGCGCGCTCTGCCCTGCACGAGGCGGTATGGCGGGGCAGGCTGGATGCCGACGAAGCCGAGCGCGCGCGAGCTCGCCTTCGGGATGCCGACGTCGAGCTTCGGACGCACCCCGGCCTCGCTGAGGAGTCCTGGCGGATCGCCGACGAGCTTGGTTGGGCGAAAACCTATGACGCCGAGTACGTGGCGCTGGCCTCGCTGCTCGGCTGCCGGCTTGTCACCGTCGACGCACGGCTGCGTCGCGGCGCCGACAGGCTTGGCTTCGTCGTCGGGCCGACCGAGCTGTGACGGACGTCCTTACCAGTGCACCCCGCGCGTCAGGGTGGCCATCGCGATCTGCTCGAACGAGGCCCGCTCCTCGGCGTCCTGCTGGCCGCGCGAGGCGGCCGAATCGGGGAACACGCGGTAGGCGAGGTGCAGGATGCGATCGACGGCCTTGGGGGAGAGGGCGTAGAGGACCTCGCCCGCCGTGCCGAGGCGCGTGCCCATGTGCTTGGGGTGGGTGCGCAGCGCCTCGCAGATCATGTCGGCGGCCTGCTCGGGGGTGATCGCGGGGAAGGCGTCGTACATCTTCGTCGGGGCGATCATCGGGGTGCGCACGAGCGGCATGTGAATCGTGGTGAACGTCACGCCGTCGCCGATCGTCTCCGAGGCGACCACGCGGGTGAAGGCGTCGAGGGCGGCCTTCGAGGCAACGTAGGCGGAGAACCGGGGCGGGTTCGTCTGCACGCCGATCGAGGAGATGTTCACGATGTGGCCACTGCCGCGCTCGCGCATGTCGGGCAGCAGTCGGACGATCAGGCGGATCGCGCCGAAGTAGTTGAGCTGCATGGTGCGTTCGAAATCGTGAAAGCGGTCGTATGAGAGTGCGATCGAGCGGCGGATCGAGCGCCCGGCGTTGTTGACCACCATGTCGACGTGGCGGTGGTCGGTGAGCACGCGCGCGACGAGGTCGTCGACCGAGTCCATCTCCGACATGTCCGCCGCGTACACGAACGCGGTGCCCCCCGCGGCGACGATCTCCGCGCGGAGCTCCTCGAGCTTCTCGACGTTGCGAGCCACGAGCAAGGGGATGCCGCCGGCCGCGGCGACCTGCAGCGCGGCAGCCCTACCGATCCCCGACGAGGCGCCGGTGATCAGCACGCGCCGGCCCTCCACGGCCTCCTGCAGCGTGCGGTCTTTGCTGAGGTTGGGGTCCATCTCGCGCTCCCAGTAGTCCCACAGCCGCTGCGCGTAGCCACGCAGCTCCGGCGGCTGCTCCAGGCCCGAGCCGGCGAGCGCCAGCTGCGTGGAGCGACTGTCGAAGCGCGGCACGAGCTCCATGTGCTCGAGCACCTCCTCGGGGATCCCCAGCTCGCGCAGCGCCAGGCCGCGCAGCTGGCGCCAGGGGGGCAGCGCCATCGTCAGCGACAGCGGCCACCTCGGCACCACACGCGTGATGCGCTTGTCGAGGCTCACCGCGAAGCGGGGGGCGTGCGCCGCGGTCGCCAGCTCGTTGACCAGTTCGTCGACGCGCTGCCCGCGCGGGTCGGTGAGGTGAAAGGCGCGGCCGTCGAGGTCGGGCACGTGCATCAGCTGCTCCATCGCGCCCGCCACCCAATCCACCGGCACGACGTTCGTGCGCCCGAGGTCCACGCCGACGAGCGGCAGCCATTCCGGCAACAGCCCCCGCGCGCGCTGGATCGCCTTGAAGAAGTAGTACGGCCCATCGACCTTGTCCATCTCGCCGGTGCGCGAGTCGCCGACGACGATCGCCGGCCGGTACACCCGCCACGGCACGAACGGCTGCTCGCGCACGATCCGCTCGGCCTCCCACTTCGTGCGGTGGTAAGGCGAGGGCAGCCGCTGGCCCTCGTCGAACATCTCCTCGCTGAACGTCCCCTTGTAGGCGCCGGCGACGGCGATCGAGGAGACGTGGTGCAAACACCCCACCTCCAGCGAGCGCGCCAGCTCCACCGCGTGCGTGGTCCCGCCGACGTTCGCCGCCGTGTTCTGCTCCGCGGGCGCGGTCATGTCGTAGATCGCCGCCAGGTGCACGAAGTGGTCGATCTTGCCCCGCAGCTCGGTGATCTGCTCCTCGTCGAGCCCCAGCAGCGGCCGGCGCAGGTCGCCCACGACGGGGGTGATCCGTTTCGCCGCGGGCTCGCCGGTCGCGATGCTCCAGCGGTCGAGCAGGTCATCGAGGCGGCTCGTGGACCCCTCGCGGACGAGGACGTAGATCTTGCCGTTGCGGTTGCCCAGCAGCCGCTCCATCAGGTTGCGCCCGATGAAGCCCGTGGCGCCGGTTATGAAGTAGGGCATGGTCTGCCGAGGATAGATGGTCCTCCGCACGGTCGCCGTCCCCGCCAGAGCGCGCGCGATCCCATCGCTTTTTGCTTTGGGGATCATCCGCGCGGCGTCGCCTGGTCCGATGCGCGCGAACGCCTCTTCTTCTGCGCCCAAGTCCGCCGCCTCCGGTCCCTGCGCGCGAACGCCTTTGGTTTGGGCAGGAGATCGTCCGCGTGGCGTGTCTGCGCACGGGCGTGATTCCGCGGGGCCTCCATGCCCCGCGGCGGCGGTCGCGGGGTGCCACCGGTGGACAGGAGTTGACAACACCGTCCAACCTGTCTATAGTGGCCTCATCGCACTTGATCTCAGGTGCGTTACACGTTTCAAAACATACGATCGGGTTGGGCCGAGCGCCTTGTTCGCCGGCCTTCAGATGCACTGACGGGGTCTGCTTGGGAGAGGGGCCGGGTCATTTCGATGAGGGAGTTGGTTTCCGCGTGCTTTTGAGAGGGATGAACGTGTCGAGGGTCATTGCACCCTACGCAGAGAGTGATGCTAGATGCGCCAGCATGGCGCTGTCGCATCTCTCTCTCTCTCTCTCTCTCTTCGCCTAGGGGTCTAGGCCCCGAGACGCCTCATCGCCCCCTCCGTTCGGCCCTGACGGGCCGTCCGGGTTCCCCCGCAGGGGGAAAGGGGAGAGGCGGGCCCGCGACGCCTCGTCGATTGCGTCGAGTCGCGCACCCTGCGCGGCCTGGTCGCTCGCGCCTCCGGGGCGCGTCTTCAGCTTCGTGTTCGTCCGCCGCCGTGGGCCGTGTGCCCGCGGCGGCCTTGTGCTGCCCGGAATCGGGCTGGCGTGGTGTCGGTTTCCTACAGGAGGGGATGCTTTGATGATTGCCGCTCGCAGACTTTGGTTGACGGTGGTGGCTTCGCTTTGCGGCCTGGCCTGCGCGTTTGCGGGCGGCGCGGCTCCGGCGATGGCCGGTACGACACCGACGCAGTTCGGCAGCCCCGGCGAAGGTTCCGGGCAGTTCGGACTGCCGTACGGTATCGGGGTCGATCAGGAAACTGGCGACGTGTATGTCGCTGACAAATTTTTCAGTCGAATCAACAAGTTCGATGATTTGGGGAATTTCTTGATGGCGTGGGGCTGGGATGTGAACGAAATGGCCCCCGCTGAAGAAAACCAGATTTGTACGACTCTCTGCCAGTTGGGAGTTCATGGATCGGGTACGGGCCAGTACGCATCCGAAGGACCTTACGGTCTGGCCGTGGACAACGATCCGGTGTCCTCCCACGGGGATGTGTACGTCGTCGATTGGGAAAATTATCGGGTGGAGAAGTTCGACTCCTCCGGAAGTTTTATCCTGATGTTTGGTGGCGGAGTAAACAGGAAAACTGGCGGGAACGTGTGTCTCGCGGGCGAAGAATGTGGGGCGGGGACAAGTGGCTCTGCCGATGGCCAGTTTGAATGGAGTAGTGAAGGTGAGTACATTGCGGTGGGGCCGGGCGGCGCTGTGTATGTCGGCGATCGGGCGCGGGTCGAGGTGTTCGAACCGTCCGGTGTGTGGCGGGAAAATATCTCCCTGAGCTCGTTGTCGGGCACGGGCCAGGTCACGGCTCTCGCGGTCGACGCGGCCGGCGATGTGTATGCGAAGGACAGCGGTGTGCCCGGCGTGCGCGAGTTCGAACCGGGCGGTATCGAAAAGGCGACGCCGTTCGACGCGGGCAGCGAATCGGTGCAGGCGATCGCGCTGGACGGCTCGGGCGACCTGCTCGTGGATGACTCCAGCGGCGGGTTTCACGTCCTGGAGTACAACCCCTCCGGCGCGGAGCTAGAGAGCTTTGGCTCGCACACTGCGCCACACGCTCGGGGCATCGCGTTCTCGGAAGCGCTGGGCGGCGAGTTGTATGTGTCCAATCGAATTGAAACTGAATCGAGCGTCGAATCGAACGTGTGGATCCTGCCGCTGCCCGCGCCCGGTCCCCTGGTCGAACTTGGCAGCGAGTCGGCGAAGCCCGGCGAACGGGGAACAGCCACGCTTGAAGCAGTCGCCAACCCGGAGGGCAGCGAAACGAAGTACCACTTTGAATACGTCAGCGAAGCGCAGTTCAAGACGAGCGAATACGCGGGCGCCTCGAGCACGCCGCCCGTCGCGATCGGGTCGAGCTTCGAAGGTCAGGCGGCGAGCGTCGGCTTGATTGGGCTGATCCCGGGCGGTACCTACCACTACCGGGTGGTGGCGACAAATTCCAATGGCACCGCAAGGGGCCCCGATCATGTGCTCACGACGGTGCCCCCCGCGCTGGTCGAAGGCCCGTGGGCGGCGAACGTGGCGAGTACGAGCGCGACGTTGGCCGCGAACATCGACCCGCTCGGGGTGAGCACCGCATACCGACTGGAATACGGTCCGAGCGCGGTCTACGGCAATGTCGTGACAGGAAGCGCCGGCAACGGCACCGGCTACGTCGCGATCGGCTCCCACCTCCAGGGGCTCCTGCCGGACACCACTTACCACTACCGGCTCGTGACGATCAATGAAGTGGGGACCGTCGAAGGCTCCGACCATACATTCACTACGCAGCTCGTCGGCGGGTCGGAGCTCACACTGCCGGACGGACGGGCCTGGGAACTGGTATCTCCCCCGGACAAGGGAGGCGCCGCGATCGAACTCTTCCACCACGAAGAGTTTATACAGGCCGCGAGCGACGGAAGTGCGATCGCATATTACGCCAACCAGCCGATCGGGGAAAATTCAAAGGGCTACGTACTCGAAGCTCAGATTCTTTCGATGCGGGTCCCCGGTGGCTGGCGCACCGAAGATATCGATGCCCCTATACGTCTGCCCGAAGGGGAATCTGCAGTCGCACTCTATTCGAAATCCCCGGAAGGCTGGTTGTTCTCGCCGGATTTGTCGTCGGCACTATTCACCGGCGGGGATCCTAGCACTTTCACGCCGTTGTCGCCTGAAGCGACGGAAACGACGCCCTATGTGCGTAACGATGTGAGCGGCAGCTACCTGCCGTTGCTGACGACAGCCGACGTGACGCCGGGAACGAAATTCGCGGCACAGGAACACCGAATCCTTGCGTCGACTCCTGACCTGAGTCATGTGGTCCTCGCGTCGGGGCTTGCTTTGACACCGGAAGCTGTGGATATTCCCGAAGAAACTGGCCCAAAACCATACAATTTGTATGAGTGGAGCGCGGGTCGGTTGCAGCTTGTGAATATCCTGCCGACGAAAGAGCCGACGGGCGACGAAGGGGCCTCCTTGGGAAGTGAAGAAGGCAACGCCGGTGGAATGCGTGCGCATGCCATCTCGAGCGATGGCCGTTGGATCGTGTGGTATGTGGGACACCTGGGTCAAAGGAAAAGCCTGTATGTGCGGGACATGGTTGAAAAGAAGACTCTGAGGATCGGCGGAGTGCATGCGTCGTTCCAGAGCATGAGCAGCGACGGGTCGAGGATCTTCTATGTGGAAAATGGCGAACTCTACGAGTTCGATACGGGTACCGACACGCAGACCGATCTCACCGCCGACCACGGCGCGAGCGAACACGATGGCGGCGTCAAGGAAGCTGTGTTGGGCATCAGCGAAGATGGGTGCAATGTCGGTGCCGCGGGTGAATGCAACGTGTATTTCGTGGCCAGTGGTGTGCTCGCGAGCGGGAGCGGTGCTGTCAGTGGCGGCGATAATCTGTACGTGTCTCACGACACGGCCGGCGGCTGGTCCACGACGTATATCGCGACGCTTTCAGGCGAAGACGAACACAGCTGGTGGGCTGCAGGGTATGGGCATGCTCTCGACCTTTCCGAAGTGAGTTCGCGGGTGTCGCCCGATGGGCGGTTCCTGACGTTCATGTCGGACAGGCCGTTGACGGGCTATGACAACGTCGATGCCGTCAGCGGCAAGCCGGACGAGGAGGTGTACCTCTATGACGCCGTCTCGGGTCATTTGGTGTGCGCGTCGTGCGACCCGACCGGCGCACGGCCTGTCGGCGTATTCGAGTCGGGCATGGAAGAAGGACGGATGCTGACGTACCAGCAGACCCCGTGGGAAGGCCATTGGCTGGCGGGCAGCGTTCCCGGCTGGCGCGGCCACGACAATAAGCAGCTGTATCAGCCGCGTTATCTGTCGGATAGTGGGCGGTTGTTCTTCGAAAGCCCCGATGCGCTTGTGCCGCATGACACGAATGGGCTCGAGGATGTGTATGAGTACGAGCCCGCGGATGTCGGTAGCTGCGAATCGGGGAGTGCGACGTTCAGTGAGCGGTCGGGTGGCTGTGTGAGCCTGATCTCCTCCGGGACCTCGAGGTCGGAATCGGCGTTTCTGGATGCGAGCGAAAACGGTAATGACGTGTTCTTCTTGACTGCGAGCCGGTTGAGTCCGGCGGACTATGACACCAGCCTGGATGTGTATGACGCGCATGCCTGCTCTGCGGCGGCGCCGTGTGTGGCCGCGCCGGTGCTCCCGCCGCCGTGTGACTCGGGCGATTCGTGTAAGGCGGCGCCTTCGCAGCAGCCCGAAGTCTTCGGGGCGCCGGCGAGCGCGACGTTCTCGGGAGCGGGGAACGTCGCCGCTGAACCTCCACCGACGGTCGGCAACGGCAAGACGAAGCAGAAGCGGCACGTCAAGCGGCATAAGCAGAAGAAGCGGGGGCGGAAGCGGGCGAAGAAGGCAAGTACCGGGCGGCTGAGCGGGAAAGGCGACAGGTGATCGTGGTGAGCGTTATCAAGCGAATTGCTCCGGCCACGGCCGCGTCGATCGTGCTGCTGTTGGCAGGGGCGGGCCAGGCGGTGGCGGCGCTGCCGTGGTGGCACGTGGATACGATCTCGGCGCCCGCCAGTAAAACGGGCGGCGAAAGCACGGTCATCGTCGAAGTCAGCAACCTTGGCGACGCGACCGCGAACGGGCTCGAAGATCCGGTGAGCGTCGTCGACAAGCTGCCGGCGGGCGTGACCGCGACCGCGATCTACGGGGAAGGCGGAGGAGGCCCGCTCGCGACGAACCACTCGGGGCTCTTCGAGAGCTGCACGCTGGCGACGCTGACGTGCACGTATGCGGGGCCGCTGCTGGCCTACGAACGCGTCGAGATCGCGATCACCGTAAAGGTCGAACCGGGCGCGGGGGACGGGGAGAACGAAGTGAGCGTCTCGGGCGGCGGCGCGACCCCGGTCGCGTCACGGCACGCGCTGGCGCTCGGCAACTCGCCGCCGTTCGGCGTCGAAGGCTACGAACTGACCCCCGAAGAAGAAGGCGGCGCCCCCGATACACAGGCGGCGTCACACCCCTTTCAGCTGACGACGACGCTCCTGCTGAACACCGCCAGCGTACCGATCTACGACCAGATTCTGGGGCAAGAGAAGCCGGAAGTGCAGCCGCGTGCGTTGACGAAGGATCTGCGGTTCAATATTCCGCCGGGTCTGGTCGGTAATCCCACGCCATTGCCGAAGTGCAGCCTGTACCAGTTCGACCAGGAGGCCGAGAGCCACGGCGAATGCCCGCCGGATACGGTCGTCGGTGTCGCGACACCGATCATCGCCGGTCTTTTCTACGTGAGGCACGTGCCGTACTCGTTCTCCTCGCCGTTGTACATGCTCGAACCGTCGGTCGGGGAGCCCGCGAAGTTCGGGTTCCTGACAGCCGCTAGGGCGCCGGTGATCCTCGACACCTCGGTCCGCACGGGCGGTGACTACGGTGTCGTGGTGACGGTCCCGAACATTCCCGAGATCGCGGAGTTCATCGGTAGCCAGGTGACGTTCTGGGGTGTGCCGGCGGACACGCGGCACGATACTGCGCGTGGCCTCAAATGTCTGAATGGTTTCGACCTGGAATCCGAACCGCCGCAGTTCGAATTGCGTTGTCCGGTGCAGGAAAAGCCGCAGCCGTTCTTGATGCTTCCCACGTCTTGTACGGGCCCGTTGCAGACGAGCGTGGAAGCGGATTCGTGGGCGCAGGTCGGGCAGTACACCGCGCCGAAGCAGTACGCCGCGCAGAACCTCGCGGGCGAACCGTACGGGCAGGACGGGTGCAACCGGCTGAACTTCGAACCGTCGATCAAGGTTGCCCCCGACGGGCAGGCCGGCAGCACGCCCACCGGGTTGACCGTCGATGTTCACGTCCCGCAGGACGCGGACTTGAACCCGACGGGGCTGGGCGAGGCTAACGTCAGAGATACGACGGTCGCGCTGCCGGCCGGGGTCGCGATCAACCCCGCTGGGGCGGACGGCCTGTCGGCGTGCGGCCTCAGCGAAATCGGCCTGGAAAGCCCGGCTGAACAGACGTGCCCGGAATCGTCGAAGATCGCGACGGTCGAAATCAAAACGCCGCTGTTGCCGAACCCGTTGGTTGGCGCGGTCTATCTCGCGCAGCAGAACGCCAATCCGTTCGGGTCGCTTGTGGCGATGTACATCGTCGCGCACGACCCGGTGTCTGGTGTGCTCGTCAAGCTCGCGGGGCAGGTCACTCCGGACCCGGTGACGGGCCAGCTCGTCTCGACGTTCGAGAACACACCGCAGCTACCGTTCGAAGATTTGACCCTGCACTTCTTCGGCGGATCACGCGCGCCTCTGGGGACACCGGCGCTGTGCGGCGCATACACGACGACGGCGTCGATTGCGCCGTGGTCGGGTAATGCACCCGCAGAATCCTCCTCGGAATTCCAGATCGCCAGTGGGCCGAACGCCGCGCCGTGCCACAACCCGCTGCAGTTCGCGCCGAGTCTGACCGCGGGCACGACCAGCATCCAGGCCGGCGGGTTCAGCCCCTTCAGGATGACGATGAGCCGCGAAGACGGCGAACAGAACCTGCAGTCGATCCAGCTGCACATGCCCCCGGGGCTGCTGGGGACGCTCTCCACGGTGAAGCTGTGCGGCGAACCGCAGGCCGACCAGGGCATCTGCGGCCCGGAAAGCCTGATCGGGGAAACGACGGTCAGTGTCGGCCTCGGCGGGAACCCCTACAGCGTGACCGGCGGGAAGGTCTACATCACCGGACCCTACGACGGCGCGCCGTACGGCCTGTCGATCGTCAACCCCGCGAAGGCCGGCCCGTTCGACCTCGGGAGCGTGATCGTCCGCGCGAGGATCGAAGTCGACCCGACGACCGCGGCGCTGACGATCACGACCGATCCGTCCGGTCCGTATGCGATCCCGCACATCCTCGATGGGATCCCGTTGCAGATCAAGCACGTGAACGTCTCGATCAACCGGCCGGACTTCACGTTCAACCCGACGAATTGCAGTCCGTTGGCGATCACCGGCAGCCTCGGCAGCGACGCAGGGTCCACGGACGAGCTCTCGGTGCCGTTTCAGATCACCAACTGCGCGGTGCTCGCGTTCAAGCCGAAGCTCACAGCCTCGACGACAGGGAAAACGTCGCGGACGAACGGTGCGAACCTGACGGTGAAACTGGGGTATCCGGCGGGTCCGTATGACGCGAATATCGCTCAGGTCAAAGTGGAACTGCCCAAGCAGCTGCCTTCGCGGTTGCCGACTTTGCAGAAAGCGTGCACGGCGGCGACGTTCGATGCGAACCCCGCGAACTGCCCGTCGGCGTCGATCATCGGGCACGCGACGGCTACGACGCCGGTTCTCCCAGTCCCGTTGACGGGCCCGGCGTATTTCGTCTCGCATGGTGGGGAAGCGTTCCCGAGCTTGATCATCGTGCTGCAGGGGTACGGCGCGACTGTGGATCTGGTGGGTTCGACGTTCATCAGCAAAGCGGGGGTCACGAGCAGCACGTTCAAGACGATTCCGGATGTCCCGGTGGGCACCTTCGAATTGACGTTGCCGCAGGGCCAGTATTCGGCGCTGACGGCGAACGGAGATCTCTGTAAGAGCAAGCCGGTAATGCCCACAGAATTCGTGGGGCAGAACGGCGTCGTATTGCATCAGAGCACGAAGATCGCTGTCACGGGCTGCTCGAAGACGAAGAAGGCCAAGGTGAAGAAAGCCACGCACAAGAAGAAGGGGAGGGGAAGGGGGAAGGGTGCTCGTCGTTCCAAGGGCAAGCGCGCCGAGCAGAAGGGTTAGAGCCTCGGGCACGGTGGTCGGGGTGGCTTCCCGCGGTCGCGGTGGCACCGATCGTCGCGAGGGCGCCGATGGGGGCGGTGGCGCCGGCCGCAGTGTGGTGCGCCGCCCCGTTCACGAGGGCGTCGGTCGCAGCGTCGCGCGCGACGTGGATCGGGGCGGTGGCCGTGGCGGGGTGGCGGAGATCCAGCGTGCGCGGATGATCGCCGCGCTGGTCGAGGTCGCCGGGGAGTGTGGTGTTGGCGGTGTCACGGTCGCGCGTGTCGTTGCGCGCTCGGGGGTCTCGCGCAGGACGTTCTACGAGCTGTTCGAGGATCGCGAGGACTGCTTTCTCGCGGGGTTCGACCTGGCGGTGCAGGACGCGGCGCGGCGTGTGCTCCCGGCTTACCGGACGCGGGGCCCGTGGCGGGAGCGGGTTAGGGCGGGCCTGGGCGCGCTGCTGGAGTACCTCGACGATGAGCCGGGGATGGGAGCGTTATGCGTGGTCGACGCGCTCGGGGCGGGCCCTGTCGCGCTGGAGCGCCGCACTCAGGTCGTGCGGGCGTTGATCGACGTAGTGCATGAGGGCCGTAAGGAGGCGAAGGGCGCCGTGAAGCCGACGCGGCTGACGGCGGAGGGCGTGGTCGGCGCGGTGCTGGCGGTGTTGCACGCGCGGCTGGCGGCCGGCGACGCGCGGGCGAATGGTGCCCGGGCAAATGGCGCTCGGGTGGTTGGCGCTCGGGCGGACGGTGCCCAGGAGGTCGGCGAGCCGTCGGGTGGCGCGCGGGTGGGTGGCGCGCGGGTGGGTGGCGCGCATGCAGGTTGCGCGCGGGTGGGTGGCGTGCGTGCGGGTGGCGTCCCGCCGATGAGCACACTGCTAGGCCCGTTGATGGGGATGATCGTGCTGCCCTATCTTGGCAAGGCCGCCGCCGCACGAGAGACCTCCCGGCCCGCGGCCCGCCGCAAGCCCCCCACGCCCCCCAGAGGCGACCCGCTGCGCGAGCTCGACATGCGCCTCACCTACCGCACCGTGCAGGTGCTGCTCGCGATCGCGGCGCTCGGTGGGCGGGGGCCGGGTCCCAGCAACCGGCAGGTTGCGGATGCGGCCGGGGTTGTCGATCCCGGCCAGATCTCCAAGCTGCTTGCGCGCCTGGAGCACCTCGGCCTGGTTGAAAACGAGGGCGGCCCCCCAGCGCCGGGAGAGCCGCACGTGTGGCGGCTCACGCCCAAGGGCGCGGAGATCGAGCGGACGATCCGCCGCCAGGCCACGCCCGCCGGGGCTTGAGCAGGGTTCCCACGCCCCTCTCCTCGCCCGGACATCGCGCCGGCCCCAAAGTGCCCCCTTCGGACCAGGGTGTGACGTATGTGCCCGCAGTGTGACAAGTTTGTGCACACAGGTGTTACTCTCACATACGGCTCCTGATATCGGCTCGGCTATGTGAGAGGGTTGCCTATGGTGACACGAACGACGATCAATCTGGACATGGAACTGGTGGCCCAGGCGCGCGGGGTTCTGGGGACCGGGAACACCACGGACACGGTGCACGCGGCTCTGCGCGATGTGGTACGCCGCGACCGCCTGCGGCGGCTGTCGGAACGGGAGTGGGACTTCACATTGGAGGATCTCAAGGAGATGCGGCGCTCACGCATGGAAACAAAGCCGTGGGGCAAACTCCTCGATGGCGCAGGTGATCTGCCCACACGGGCGGTGCGCACTAGCACGGCATTGGTCGCACGGACCGACTGATTGCCGCCGCCTGGCTGACAGCGGTGATTCGCGTGGTGAGGCTACGCCCCGGCCCCGGCCCCCCCGCGTCCGGCGCCCCCCGCGAAGCGCGCGGCGCCACGGATCGCGTCCTCGAACACGTCGGGGCCGGCGCGGGACTCGAGCGCCAAGCCCTCGGGAAGCGGCATCCCGAGGCCGTGGATCGCGGCGGAGCGGTCGGCGAGCATCGTGCGCTGCGGGAAGCGGGCGAGGTTCTCGGCCAGCTCCAGTGCGCGCTCCAGGTGGCGTCCGGGCGGGACCACCTCGGTGACAAGCCCGATCGAAAGGGCCTCGGCGGCGTCCATGATGCGCCCGGTGAGGATCATATCGAGCGCCCGGCCGAGGCCGACGATGCGCGGCAGGCGTTGGGTGCCGCCGTCGATCAGTGGCACGCCCCAGCGGCGCTCGGGGAAGCCGAGGCGCGAGTCCTCCGTGGCAATCCGCAGGTCGCACCACAGCGCCAGCTCCAGCCCGCCGGCGAGCGCGAAGCCGGAGATCGCGGCGATCGTCGGCTTCAGCGGCGTGAGGCGGGTGAAGCCCATCGGGCCCTCGGGCGCGGTCAGGCGCCCGCCGAAGGACTCGAGCGCCTTCAGGTCGGCGCCGGCGCAGAAGGAGACGCCGCCTGCGCCGGTGAGCACCAGCACGCGTGCCTCCTCATCGGCTTCGAAGCGACGGTAGGCCTCGTGCAGGGCGACCGCGGTGGGGCCGTCGACGGCGTTGCGCCGCTGCTGGCGGTCGATCGTCAGCAGCGCCGCGGAGCCGCGGCGCTCGTATTCAATCAGAGCCCGCCCGCCCCCGCCACCCACTCGCGAGTCGCTGTTGGGCTCGCTCGGCTCGGCGCTTGCGCTCATCCACGCCCCGCGTCGCCTGCGGCGACTACCAGCCGCCGCTGAAGCGGTCGCCGTTGGCGTGCGGGCGCGCCGCCGCGACACGTGCGTCTTTGCGCTTTTCCAGTCGTTTCTGCAGCAGGCTGGCGAGCAGGATGAAGGTCGGGAAAAAGATGATCAGGATGAACCCGGCCAGCGTCACGACCTTGTCGTCGGTTGGCCCGTAAAAGCCGCGCCCGTCGTTCATCGCGAGCGCCGCGGGCGCGGACAGCAACAGCAGGGCGGCGGCGGTGGGGAGGCTCCAGAGCAGGCGGCGCATGGGGTACGGATGGTATCGGAAGGCGCGGCCTACCATGCGCGACATGGCTGTGCTGATCGCATCGGATCTCCACAAGGAGATCGCCGGCAAACCGCTGTTGCGCGGGGTGTCGTTCAAGCTGGAGCGGCGCGAGCGGATGACGATCGCTGGGCGCAACGGCGCCGGCAAGACGACGCTGCTGCGGATGCTGTCCGGGGAGGAGTCGATCGACAAAGGCGAGCTCAGCCTGCAGAAGGGCGCGCGCGTGGCGCTGCACGACCAGCGCCCCCCGCGCGAGCGTGGGGTGGCCCTGCGCGAGTACGTGCTGTCCGGCTGCGCGCAGGAGCTGGCCGCGGAGCGTGAGCTGGCGCAGCTGGAGCAGAAGATGGGGGAGGGCGGGGCAGCGGGCACCGAGGAGACAACCCTGGACCGCTATGCCCGCGCGCAAGCGCGGCTGGAGGCGCTCGGGGGCTATCTGTGGCGCGACCGCGCGACGGTGATGACGCGCGGGCTGGGCTTCGCCGAGGAGGACCTGGAGCGTCCGCTTGACACCTTCTCCGGCGGGCAGTTGACGCGCGCCTCGCTGGCGCGGGCGCTGGCGACGAACGCCGACGTGCTGCTGCTGGACGAGCCCACCAACCACCTCGACATCGAGTCGTTGGAGTGGCTGGAGCAGACGCTGACGGGCCTCGACACCGCGATCGTGCTGGTGGCCCACGACCGCTGGTTCCTGGAGGCCGTTGGCACCTCCGTGCTCGAGCTGGAGGCAGGCCGCTCGCGCTTCTTCGCCGGCAGCTGGCACAACTGGCGCCGCGAGCAGGCCGCGCGCGAGATCGCGCAGGGCAAGGCGATCGACAAGCAGCAGGCGGAGATCGAGCGCATGGAGCGCTTCATCGAGCGCTTCCGCTACAAGGCGACGAAGGCCAAACAGGCGCAGTCGCGCGTGAAGAAGCTGGCGAAGATCGAACGCATCGAGCGCGATCCGCGCGACGGGCAGGGACTGGAGTTCGCGTTCAAGGCGCCGGAGCGCTCCGGCAGGGTGATCTTCGAGCTGACCGACGCGCGCGTGGAGGTGGGTGCCCTCCCGATCGTGCTGCTGGAGCACGCCGAGCTGTGGCTGGAGCGCGGCGAGCACGTCTCGCTCGTGGGGCCCAACGGCAGCGGCAAGACGACGCTGATCGCGACGCTCGCGGGGCAGCGGCCGCTGGCGGCGGGAAGGCTCAGCAGCGGGCACAACGTGCAGGTCGGCTACCTCTCCCAGCACGCCGACGAGCTGGGCGCCGGCGGCCCGCCGAGCCAGAGCGTGCTCGACGCGGCGCAGCGCGCCACGGGGTTGACGCCGAACAAGGCGCGGGCGCTGCTCGGCGGCTTCCTGTTCTCCGGCGAGGAGGCCGAGAAACCGCTCGCCGGCCTCTCCGGCGGGGAGCGCCGCAGACTCTCCCTCGCCGTGCTCGTGCACTCCGGCGCCAACGTGCTGATCCTCGACGAGCCGACCAACCACCTCGACATCGAGAGCCGCGAGGCGCTGGAGGACGCGCTGCGCGCCTTCCAGGGCGCGGTGCTGCTCGTCTCCCACGACCGCGCGCTGCTGGACGCCGTCGGCACCCGCACGATCGCCGTGGAGGGCGGCGCGCTGCGCAGCTACGAGGGCGGCTGGCCGGAGTACGTGAGGGTCCGCGAAGAGCGCAAGGCAGCGGGCTCTCAACCTGTGCATGAGATGACCGGCCCACATGTGGGCCGGTCGGGGGCGCGCATGCGCGCCCCCCCGGAGCGGCGCATGCGCCGCTCCGCCAGCCGGCGCATGCGCCGGCTGGAACAACGATGACCGCCAACGGATCGAACGGCGGCACGGGGAAGGCCAAGCCCACGGCCAAGCCCAAGGGCCCCTCCAAGAATCGCCTCAACGACCAGCAAAAGGCCGAGCTCGAGATCGAAGCGGCCGAGGCGGCGCTGCGTGAGGTCGAGGATGCGTTGGCCGACCCGGCGGCGTGGGCGACCAAGTACGAGTCGGCCAAGTCCGAGGCCCGTCACACCGCGGCGCGCCGCGCCGTCGAGGCCGCGTACGCGCGCCTGGAAGCGCTGGTGGGGTGAAGCCTACACACCGTCGGCCTCCTAGTAAGACGATTTGCAAACAGCTTGGGGTGCGGCCTCCGGCTGGCAGCCGCTGAGACCTACACTGAGCGCACGATGGATGACCGCAAGAAGACCGTGCGCAACGTGGCGATCCTGCTGGTGCTCGCAGCTGCGGTCGCCTACCTGCCCGGCGGCGCGCGCGCGGCGGCGACGTTCCAGACGATCCTCGGCGTCGCCTTCATGCTCGGCATCGGCTTCGCCGGACTGTGGCTCTACCGCCAGCACCACGTCGCCCTCTACAGCCTCGGCGACCGCCGCCGCGCGCTGCTGTACGGGTCGATCGGCCTGGCCGTGGTGACGTTCGCGGCCAAACCGCGGATGTGGGAAACGAGCTTCGGCGAGTTCGCCTGGTTTGTGCTGATCGGGCTCGTCGCCTACACGCTGTTCGCGCTCTACCGCTACTCGCGCAGCTATTGACCACGCGCCCGTTGCCGAGCACGCCGGCCTCCTCGAGCACACCCGCGCCGGTTCCCCGTCCCGATCGCCCGCGCCGCTCATGACCGCCACGCTCGCCGAGCAACGCCGCGGGCTCCCCGACCAGCCGGGGGTGTACCTCTTCCGCGACGGCAAAGGCCGCGTGGTGTACGTCGGCAAGGCGAAGTCGATCCGCAAGCGCGTCGCTTCGCACTTCACCAAGGCGCAGGTACCAAGCAGCCCAGGCCACGCGGAGATGGTCGCCGCCGTCGAGCAGATCGAGTTCATCGTCGTCGGCTCCGAGGCCGAGGCGCTGCTGGCAGAGCAGAGCTTCATCAAGCAGTACCGCCCCCGCTTCAACATCCGCCTGCGCGACGACAAGTCCTACCCGTTCGTCGCGATCTCGCTCGACGAGGAGTTCCCGCGCGTGTACTTCACGCGCGAGCGCCACCGCCCCGGCCGCGCCTACTTCGGCCCCTATTCCAACGCCAAGCGCGTGCGCGGCACGCTCGACCTGCTGACGAAGATCTTCATGTTCCGCTCCTGCACGGGCCCCGAGCCGGGGCGACGCAGCGGCAGCCCCTGCCTGGACTACTACATCAAGCGCTGCGAGGCTCCGTGTGTCGGTTACGTCACCAAGGAGCAGTACCGCCGCAGCATCGACGGCGTGGTGGACTTCCTCTCCGGGCGCTACCGCACGATCGAGCGCGACCTGCAGGCGCGGATGAAGGCGGCGTCGGCAGCGCAGGAGTACGAGCAGGCGACGCTGGAGCGCAACCGCCTGCGCGCGGTGCGCTCGCTGCTGGAGCGCCAGCGCGTGGCGAGCGAGTCGATCGGCACGCTCGACGCTGTAGCGGTCGCGCTTGACGGCACCGAGGCCAACGCGCAGGTCTTCCAGGTGCGCGACGGGGTGCTCTCCGACCGCCAGTCGTTCTACTTGTCAAACGAGGCCGAGCGCGCTCTCCCCGAGGTGGTGGAGGAGTTCATGCTCCAGTACTACGCCGGCCACTCCTCGATTCCCGCGCAGATCGTTGTGCAGCGGGAGCTCGTCCAGGCGCGTCCGCCCCGAGGACCCGAGGTCGGAGACGCCGAGGGGGCGCGCGCCGATCCACCTCACTCATCTCCCGCACCCGACTCCCCCGGCGTGGACGACGGACCCTCCGGGCTGGAGGCCCTCGCCGAGGCCCTCGCCAGCCGCCGTGGCGGCCCCGTCGAGCTGCGCGCTGCCGAGCGCGGCGACAAGCGCCGGATCCTCGAGCTGGCCGAGCGCAACGCGCGCCTGGCGCTCGACCAGGAGCACCTGCGCGCCGAGCGTCGCCGCCAGAGCCGCGTCGAGGCGCTGGAGGGGCTGCAGCGCGCGCTCGGCCTCGACGTGCCGCCCATCAGGATCGAGTGCTTCGACATCTCCAATCTCGGCGGCACCCACACGGTCGCCTCGATGGTCGTGCTGGAGGGCGGCGCGCCGAAGAAATCCGACTACCGCCGTTTCAAGATCCGCTCGCTGGAGGAGGGGGTGCCCGACGACTACGCGGCGATGGCAGAGGTGCTCGGCCGCCGGTTCGCCCAGTGGGAGCGCCAGGCCGACCTCTCCCCGCACGACCCCGACTACGACGCCAGCTTCGCGGCGCTGCCCAATGTCGTGGTGATTGACGGCGGCAGGGGTCAGCTGGCCGCCGGGATCGAGCCGTTGCGCGGCTTTCGCGAGCGCGGCGTGGCGGTGATCTCGCTCGCCAAGCGGATCGAGGAGGTGTTCGTCCCCGGCCGCCGCACGCCGCTGGTGCTCGACCATTCCACGCCCGAGCTGCAGCTGCTGCAGCGCGCCCGCGACGAGGCCCACCGCTTCGCGATCACCCACCACCGCAGCCGCCGCGACCGCGCGCTCACCAGCTCGCTGCTGGATGAGCTGCCGGGCGTGGGCCCCGCTCGCAAGCGCGCCCTGCTCGCCCACTTCGGCTCGCCCGAGGCGGTAGTCGGAGCCACGCGGGAGGAGCTGCAGGCGGTGCCGGGGTTGCCGGCGAAGATCGCACGCGAGTTGCACGCCCACCTCAACAGGACGGGCTGAGACCGCCTACGAGCCTCAACAGGACGGGCTGAGACCGCCTACGAGCCTCAACAGGACGGGCTGAGACCGCCTACGAGCCGCACCGACGTCAGATGCGATCCCAGATCCGCCAGTACCCGTCGCGGAGGCGGGCAGGGTCTGATCCTGGCCTCGCTTGCTCCTGGACCGTCTCAGGGTGTAGTTGCTGCGACGGGAAGTAACGCCGGTGTCCGCGCGACGCGGCACAATCAAGAGGTGTCCGTATTCCGACCGCTTCGCAGTCCGCTGCGCCTCCAGGGCAAGCCGGTCGTGAAGTCGAGCCTCAATGAGCTCGTGGTGATCACCGGCTTCTCCGGCGCCGGCAAGTCGACGGCGATGAACGTGTTCGAGGACGCCGGCTACTTCTGCGTGGACAACCTTCCCCCGGAGATGATCCGCTCTCTGACCGAGCTGTTCATGCACGAGGGCTCCAAGGTCGAGCGCGCCGCGGTCGTCTCCGATGTGCGCGGGGGCGTCTACTTCGAGGCGCTGCAGGCAGTGGTGGACGACCTCGCCTCAGCGGGTCTCGACCACCATGTGCTGTTCCTCGAGGCTGCCGAGCAGACGCTCGTCGACCGCTACAAGGAGACCCGCCGCCGCCACCCGCTTGCGCCAGACGGCTCGGTGGCCGCCGGCGTCGCGGCCGAGCGCGCGCTGCTGGAGCCGCTGCGCAACCGCGCCGACGTGGTGATCGACACGACCGGCATGTCCGCGGCGATGCTGCGCGGCAAGATCGCCGACGAGCTGGTGCCGCGTCGCGCCACCGGGCGCCTGGCGTTGACGTTCATGAGCTTCGGCTTCAAGCATGGCCCGCCGCGCGAGGAGGATCTCGCCTTCGACGTGCGCTTCCTGCCAAACCCCCACTACGTGCCGGAGCTGCGCGAGCTTACCGGCGAGGACTCCAGGGTGGTCGAGTATGTCGCGCGCGACGGGCGCCTGGATGAGCTGTACGAGCGGCTGTATGCGCTGCTGGACTTCCTGCTGCCGCAGTACGTCGCCGAGGGGCGCGCCCACCTCGTGGTGGCGATCGGTTGCACCGGCGGCCGCCACCGCTCGGTGGCGATCGCCGAGGGGCTGGCGGCGCGCTACCGCGAGCAGGACAACCTAACGGTCGCGGTCACTCACCGCGACATCGACAAGCGCTCGCGCGACGCCTGATCCGTCAGACTGCCGCCGATGATCGACCACCTTGGAGTCGAGGTCGCCGACCTCACGCGCTCAGCGGCCTTCTACGACGCGGTCTTCTTCGCGATCGGCGTGCGCCGTGTGCACGAAAGCGAGCACGCGATCGCCTACGGCGTCACCGGACCGGAGTTCTGGATCGTCACGCGTGGGCGGTCCCCCGCGCCCGGCTACGGCCACGTCGCCTTCCGCGCCGCCGGGCGCGTGGCGGTCGATCATGCCTACAAGGCCGGTCTCGCTGCGGGCGGGCGGGGCGACGGCGAGCCGGGGCCGAGGACGCAATACGGGCCGCTCTACTACGCCGCCTACCTGCTCGACCCGGACGCCCTGCGTGTGGAGATCGTCGCCAACTCACGTTGATTGCGGCGGCGCGGGCCGGGTGAGGTGAGCGGCGGGGGTGGTGGCCCGGGTGGTGGATTGGGGGACGGGGTCGAGCGAATGAGGTGGGCGGCAGAGCTTGGGCTGGGGTGAGCTGGGCGGCGGAGCTTGGGCTGGCCGGGGTGAGGCGGGCGGCGGGGTGGGTATACATATTAACTTTTTCAAAGCCGTGCGCCATTGCTATCGGCTTTAAATTTTTATATACATGCCCAGCCTCCCGGGACAGAGCATATACAATAGCTATACTAAGCTCGGAAGACTGGCCAGGCGAAATCACCTCGTGCCGCCGGTCCGATAGCCTTGGGCTGGTAGCCGGGTCGTCGGGGTAACGCTCCCACGGTCCGGCCTCGCTCGTTTTCGTGCTCATCGCCCGTTGTTGGGGTGCGCTCGCCGAGGAGGCTTGAGAGAAAAAAAATGCCCGTACGTGTCGGAATCAACGGATTTGGCCGCATCGGCCGCAACGTGCTGCGCGCTGCAAATGCACGCGCGGATCGAGACGCGATCGAGTGGGTGGCGGTCAACGACCTCACCGATGCGCGCACGCTCGCGCACCTCTTGAAGTACGACTCGATCAAGGGTCCCTACCCGGGCGAGGTGCGGGCGCTCGACGGCGCGATCGAGGTGGACGGCCACGAGCTGAAGGTGCTCGCCGAGACAGACCCCGCGAAGCTGCCGTGGGAGGAGCTGGGCGTGGACGTGGTGATTGAGTCCACCGGGCGCTTCACCGACCGCGCTCACGCCACGATCCACCTGGAGCGCGGGGCCAGGAAGGTGATCATCTCCGCGCCGGCGACCGACCCCGACGTGACCGTGGCGCTCGGGGTCAACTTCGAGACCGCCTACGACCCGGCCGTGCATCACGTCATCTCCAACGCCTCCTGCACGACCAACTGCCTCGCGCCGGTGGCGAAGGTGGTCAACGATACGGTTGGCATCAAGCACGGGCTGATGACCACGATCCACGCCTACACCGCCGACCAGCGCCTGCAGGACCTCCCCCACAAAGACCTGCGCCGCGCGCGCGCCGCCGCGATCAACCTGATCCCGGCCTCGACCGGCGCCGCCAAGGCGATCGGCCTCGTGATCCCTGCATTGCAGGGCAAGCTGCACGGCTTCGCGGTACGCGCTCCCGTCCCAACCGGCTCGGTCGTGGACCTGACCGTCGAGTGCGAGCGTGGGACCACCGTCGAGGAGGTCAACGTCGCGCTCAAGGCCGCCTCCGAGAGCGCGCCGCTGCAGGGGATCATGGCCTACACCGAGGATCCGATCGTCTCCAGCGACATCGTCGGCTCGCCGTACTCATCGATCGTCGACTCCGCGCTCACCGCGGTGGTGGACGCTACGATGTTGAAGGTCGTGGCCTGGTACGACAACGAGTGGGGTTACTCCAACCGGCTCGTGGACCTCGCGCAGAGGGTCCTGTAGGCAGAGGGATCCGGGGGGATCGCGTGAGAAGCCTTGATGACCTCGACGTTCACGGGCGGCGCGTGCTGATACGCGTCGACTTCAACGTCCCGCTCACCACCAGACCCGGCGGCGAGGTCGAGATCGCCGACGACACCCGCATCCGCGCGGCCCTGCCGACGATCGAGGAGCTGCGCGGCAAGGGCGCGCGCCTGGTGTTGGTGTCCCATCTCGGCCGTCCGCACGGGCACGTCGACGAGGCGCTGTCGCTGGCGCCGGTGGTAGCGCGCGTGGGCGAGCTGGTCGGCGCGCCGGTCGCGCTGGCGCCGGCGGTGGTTGGCGATGAGGTCAAAGGGCTCACCGAGCAGCTTCACGACGGGGAGATGCTGCTGCTTGAGAACGTGCGCTTCGAGGAGGGCGAGACGAGCAACGATCCGGCCTTCGCGCGGGCGCTGGCGGAGCTTGCCGACGTATACGTCAACGATGCCTTCGGCGTTGCCCACCGCGCTCACGCCAGCACCGAGGGCGTGGCCCGCCTGCTGCCGAGTGCCGCTGGGCGATTGCTCGAGCACGAGGTGAAGACGCTCACCGGGATCCTCGAGCATCCCGCGCGGCCGCTCGTGGCGATCGTGGGCGGCTCGAAGGTGGCGGACAAGATCGCCGTGATCGACCGCTTCCTGCAGGTCGCCGACGTGGTGATGATCGGTGGCGCGATGTGCTTCCCGTTCCTGTGCGCGCAGGGGCACTCGGTGGGAGAGTCGTTATGTTGCGAGGAGGACGTTGAGCACGCGCGTTTGCTGCTCAAACGCGCGAGCGACACGCACGCGTCCCAGCCCGGCCGTGCGCGTCTGCTGGTGCCGCACGACCTCGTGCTCGGCGACCGCCTCGCCGACGACGCGCAGCACCGGGCGCTCGACGGCGTCGAGGTGCCCGCCGGCTGGATGGGCCTCGACATCGGTCCCGGCACGGCGGAGCGCTATGCGCGCGAGATCGAAAGCGCGGGCACCGTCTTCTGGAACGGCCCGATGGGCGCCTTCGAGTACGCGCCGTTCGCGGCAGGCACGCGCGCGGTCGCCGAAGCGGTGGCGAAGGCGTCTGGCTTGACGGTCGTCGGCGGTGGCGACTCGGCCTCCGCGCTTGCCCACTTCGGCTTGGAGGACGACGTCGATCACCTCTCGACCGGGGGCGGAGCGACGCTCGAGCTGGTGGAGGGCCGTGCGCTGCCCGGCGTCCAAGCCCTAGAGGGTGGCGCAGTCGGCCGACCCAGCCCTTCGGGCTGTGTGCCCCCGCCAGGAGGGTGGCGCAGCCGGCCGGATGCCGGCGAGCCGGGCCCCTCCTCTTCAGACGACCGGGCCCCTCTTTCTCGATCAAAAGGCGCCTGCGTTTCGTGAGCGCGCGCACCTCTCCGATCGCGGGCACCGCTCCCGGCCGCTCCGCCCCGCGCCGCACGGGGGTCGGGTAGTGGCGCGCACCCCCCTCATCGCGGGCAACTGGAAGATGTACAAGACCGAGGCCGAAGCGGAGCAGTACATCCAGGCACTGCTGCCGCGCCTCGGCGCGGTGAGCGGCGTCGACGTCGGCATCTGCGTGCCCTTCACCGACCTGCGCGCGATGGTCGACTCCGCGCGCGGCTCGCGTGTAGAGGTGTACGCCCAGAACATGCACGCCGAGCCCGAGGGCGCCTACACCGGCGAGATCTCCCCGCCGATGCTCGCTGAGACCGGTGCCCGCGGCGTGGTGCTCGGCCACTCCGAGCGGCGCGCGCTGTTCGGCGAGACCGACCGCGCGCTCGCGCTGAAGCTGCCCGCGGCGCTGAACGCGGGGCTGCACCCGATCCTGTGCGTGGGAGAGAGTGAGACCGAGCGCGCTGCGGGCGACACCGAGCGCAAGTTGCGCCAGCAGATCCGCGACGACCTCGCGGGACTCTCCGACGAACAGTTCCCTGACGTGGCGATCGCGTACGAGCCGATCTGGGCGATCGGCACCGGCCAGACCGCCACGCCCGACATGGCCCAAGACGCCGTCGCGTTCGTCCGAGCGCTGATCGCCGACCGCGCCGGCACCGAGGTGAGCGAGCGCGTGCGGATCCTCTACGGCGGTTCGGTCAACCCCGACAACGCCTCGTCGCTGCTGGCGCTCCCCGATGTGGACGGGGCGCTCGTCGGTGGGGCCTCGCTGCAGGCCGACACGTTCGCGTCGATCGTGCAGGCGGCCTCTTGACAACGATTCCCCTGCCCTGCGCCTGCCTGGTCGTGTTGGATGGTTGGGGCCTTGCCGATCCCGGCCCCGGCAACGCCGTCTCGTTGGCGCGCACGCCGGTGTTCGACGAGCTGTGGGCCTCCTACCCCCACACCACGCTGACGGCCTCCGGGCGCGCCGTGGGGCTGCCCGAGGGCCAGATGGGCAACTCCGAGGTCGGCCACCTCAACCTCGGCGCCGGAGCCGTCATCCGCCAGGATCTCACGCGCATCAACGACGCGGTGCTCGACGGGGTGCTGAGCGAGAACCCCGCGGTCGTGCACGCGCTCACCTGCTCCGAGCGTGTGCACCTGATCGGGCTGGTATCCGACGGCGGCGTGCACTCCAGCCTCGGCCACCTGCAGGCGCTGCTGGAGCTCGCCGGGCGCCTCTCGGTGCGCGACCTCGTGATCCACTGCTTCACCGACGGCCGCGACACCCCGCCCGAATCGGGCATCGAGCACATCGCGCTGCTCGAACGGTGGCGCGGCGAGCTGTGGCCCCCCGGCCGAAGCCGGGAGACACGCGCCTCCGACCGAAGCGGGGAGACACTCGCCTCCGGCGAGCATCCCCCGTTCGGCCAGCATCCCCGTTTCGGCCGGCGTAGCCGGGTGCGTATCGGCTCGGTCGTCGGCCGCTGGTACGCGATGGACCGCGACCGTCGCTGGGAGCGCATCCAGGCCGCCTACGATCTGCTCGTCCACGGCCGCGCTCCCCACCACGAGGAGACCGGCGTGCAGGCCGTGCAGCACGCCTACGACCGGGGGGAGACCGACGAGTTCATCGCCCCGACCACGGTCGGCGACGAGGCGCTGATCCGCCCATGGGACTCCGTGCTCTGCTTCAACTTCCGCCCCGATCGGATGCGCGAGATCGTGCGTGCGCTGGCCGAGCCCGGATTTGGCGGCCCCCCCGCCGGCGGCGACCCATCCACCCCCGGGGGTTCTTCCGCTCATGGGAGCCCGTCTGTCCATGGCGGTGCGTCCGCCCCTCACGGCCTGTCTGCCCAAGGGGGTGCGTCCGCTCAGGGCCCGTCCGCCCGCGGAGGGCCGGACGCCGAGGAGCAGCTGCCCGGCTGGGAGGGGCGCCGGGGGATCGAGCCGGTCGACCAGCTCACCACGCTCACCGAGTACGAGGAAGAGTGGGACTACCCGGTCGCCTTCCCCCCGCAACGCCCCGCTGTCACGCTCGCCGGGGTGCTCGCGACTGCGCGCGCCTCGCAGCTGCACGTCGCCGAGACCGAGAAGTACGCGCACGTCACCTACTTCTTCAACGGCGGCGACGAGGCGCCCTACGACGGGGAACGGCGCGAGTTGGCTCCCTCCGTGCGGGACGTCCCCACCTACGATCTCTCGCCCGAGATGAGTGCCCGCGCGGTGACCGACCGCTTCCTGGCCGCGTGGCGCGAGCACCCGGACGGCGGGTTCCGGTTCTCGGTGATCAACTTCGCCAATCCCGACATGGTCGGCCACACCGGCGTGATCCCCGCCGCGGTGCGCGCGATCGAGACGGTCGACACCTGCCTGCGCGAGGTGCTCGACGTGGTGCTCGCCGCCGGCGGCGCCTGCCTGATCACCGCCGACCACGGCAACGCCGAGCACATGCTCCAGCCCGATGGCTCTCCCAACACCGCCCACACCTCCAACCCGGTGCCGCTGATCGTTACGCTCCACGGCGTACGGCTGCTGCAGGGCGAGGGTATCCTCGCCGACGTGGCTCCCTCCGTGCTCGCGCTGCTCGGCATCCCCCAGCCCGAGGAGATGTCCGGGCGCTCGCTGATCCTATGATCGGTACCCGACTGCCCGCGTCCTTCGTGGATAAGCGTTCTTTTCGATTCCCACCACCACCGACGATCGACCTCTGGTGATCTCATGACCCCAATTGCAACGCATGGACGCCGGCGCGGCTCGCGGCTGCTGGGCTTGGTGTTCGTCGCCGCCGGCGTCAACCACTTCGTCATACCCCGCCCCTACCGCCAGATCGTGCCGCCGTGGACGGCTCGCTGGGCGGGGGCGGACACGATCGTCGCCGTCAGCGGCGTCGCCGAGGTGGCCGGCGGGCTGGGTGTGCTGGCGCCCTCCACCCGGCGCGTCTCCGGGTTGTGGCTGATCGCGCTGCTGGCAGCGGTGTTCCCCGCCAACCTGCACATGGCGCTCAATCCCGAGGAGTTTCGCCGCATCCCCCGCTGGGCGCTGTACGCGCGGCTGCCGCTCCAGCCGCTGGCGATGTGGTGGGCATGGCGGGCCACGCGCCCGCAATCACCCACCGAGTGACCCGTGGTCCGGTTGGATAGGCCCATCTGGCCGACCCGGTGCGCCGCCGTTGGCAGCCGGTGATCGGGACCGCTCGCTGCTATGTTCGATTGAGCAGGGAGGGTGCGGATCGTGTCCGAACCGAGCGCAATGGCCACAGCGACAGCCATCAATACCGAACCGCCAGTGCCGACGAGCATTCTCGCCGCAGGGGCGCAGGCGCTCAGCGAATGTGCGGGAGAGCACGGGGGCGTGGGCGGGGGGCAGACACTCAGCGAAGGCGAGCTCCGCGCCTGGCGCGGGCTCAAGCGGGCGCACGCCTCGCTCGCCAAACGGGTGGACGCCGAGCTCGAGCGCACCCACGGACTGCCACTCTCCTCCTACGAGGTGCTTCACCATCTGGTCGAGTCCCCGGGTGGCAGGATGCGCATGTGCGACCTCGCCGAACAGGCGCAGCTCTCGCGCAGCGGGCTCACCCGCCTGGCCGACCGCTTGGAAAAGGAGGGTCTGCTGGAGCGCTGCTCCTGCGAACACGACGCCCGCGGTGCCTACGCTTGCCTCACCGAGCTCGGCCGCGACCGGCTCAGCGCGGCGCGCGGCACGCATCTTGCGGTGGTTCGCGAGCAGTTCCTCTCGCGCTTCACCGAGGGCGAGCTCGGCGCCCTCGCGGAGCTGTGGGACCGCATCGCACCCTGCGCTGGCGGCGGCTGCGGCGTGCCCCGTCGCTCGACCGCTGTTGCGCCCTGAGCACCTGTTTCTGAGCGCCGCCGCGCCCAACCAACCGGCGATGGGCAGCGATGGGAGCCGGGCGGGCCATGTGGCCGGGGGGCCAGAGGTAGGGGCATGTGGCGCGGGGCCGAGGTAGTTGTATTCTTTTTGAAAGGCGTGTGCGATGGTTATACGCCCTTTGAGTCTTTAGCACCGGTGCCCGCCTCCGCCTCTGCCTCTGCCTCCTGCGCCTCCTCCTCCTGCCCTTCCGCCGCCTCCTGCTCCTGCTCCCCCGCCTCCTCGTTGCTGATACTATAGTTGTACTCGGTTTGCCTGATGCGCTGGTGGCGACGATGGCGGCGGTGCAGGATGAACGCTCCTCCAAGCGCGAACACGACCGCCACCAGGCCGTAGATCCCGAACGTCGTGATCGCGTTGCTCGCCGACTGCCCGACGAAGTAGGCGATCAACCCCACGCCCGTCGCCCAGCAGATTCCTCCGAGCGCGTTCCACAGGAAGAACGTGCGCCAGCGCATGTGGTTGGCCCCCGCCAGCCACGAGGCCCACGTGCGCAAGCCGAGGATGAACCGCCCGAAGAACACCGCCTTCGGTCCGTGGCGCTCGAAGAACGGCTCTCCTGTCTCAACCACCATCAGACGCTGGCGGCGGAAGGGGCCGGGCCGTTCAAGCAGCCACCGTCCGCCCTTGCGGCCGATCTGGTAGCCGATGTTGTCCCCCACGATTGCCGCCAGTGCCGCCACCGCGATCACCAGCTCGATCTGCATTTTGCCCCGGCTCGCCAGCACCCCGCCGACGATCACCGCGGTCTCGCCCGGCACCGGCACCCCGCCCGACTCGGCCATCACCAGCAGGAAGAGGATCGGGTAGCCCGAGACTTCGACCAGGTGGTTGACGTCGATCAGCGAGGCGAGCATTGTCTGGCTTCCGCCGCGTGGGTGGGGTGAATCCGCGAGCCCAGCATCGCTTGGCGCCGCCCAAGGAGGCGGGTGTGGTCAGGGACCGATATTGCCTCACGATAGGGCGTGCGCGCCAGGACGCCTAGGATGCCGCGGTGGCCGCACTGACCATCGAAGCCCGCGATCCGACGTCGAGGGCCCGCGCCGCGACGCTGCACACCCACCGGGGCGACGTGCGGACGCCGGCATTCGTGCCGCTCGCGACGAAGGCCACCGTCAAAGGCCTGCTGCCCGAGGAGGTTGCCGCACTGGGGTATGAGATGGTGCTCGGCAACACCTTTCACCTGCTGCTCAACCCCGGTCCCGAGCTGATTGAGCGGTTCGGCGGCGTCGGTGCCTTCATGGGGTGGAAAGGACCCGTGATCACCGACTCGGGGGGCTTCCAGGTCTTTTCGATGGGACACGGCACCGTGGCCGACGAGATTAAGGCCCGCCCATCCCGCCGCCATAGATCGAGTGCGGCTCCGGCCGAGCGCAGCGGAGCGATCCTATCGATCGAGGAGGAGGGGGTGCGCTTTCGCTCCTACGTCGATGGGCGCGAGCGCTTCCTCTCGCCTGAGGGCTCGATGGAGGTGCAGGCCGCGCTGCGCTCGGATATCGCGCTCGTGTTCGACGAGTGCACCCCGTTCCACGTCGATCGCGCATACACCGAGCGCTCGACCGAGCGTACCCACCGCTGGCTGGATCGCTGCCTGAGCTGGCACGCCGAGCACGGCCGCCCCGAGCAGCTGGTGTACGGGATCGTGCAGGGCGGCGTCCATGAGGACCTGCGTCGCGCCTCGGCGCGGACGGTCGCCGCGAGCGGCTGCGACGGCGTGGCGATCGGCGGCTCGCTGGGGGCGGGCAAGGAGCAGATGTACGAGGTTGTCGGCCACGCCACCCGCGAGCTTGGCGGCGCGCGCGAGGCGCTGCCCCGCCATCTGCTGGGGATCGGCGAGGTCGACGATCTGATCGCGGGCGTCGAGCTCGGGATCGACACCTTCGACTGCGCGATGCCCACCCGCCTCGGCCGCCATGGCACCGCGCTGGTGCCCGACCCCTCGGGCCGCTGGCGCCTCGACCTGCACAAGGGCCGCTGGCGGGATTCGGAGGAGCCGCTGCTCGAGGGCTGCCCCTGCCCGGCCTGCGCGCGCGGTCTCTCGCGTGCCTACCTCTCCTATCTCGCGCGCGCCGGCGAGCTCACAGGGATGAGGCTGCTGACGCTGCACAATCTCGCCTTCCTCGCGAGTCTGATGGCCGACCTGCGCGGCGCGATCCTCGCCGGACGCCTCCCCGAGGTGGCGGCCGCGCTGCGCGCGGGGGCGGCGCCCGCTACTTGATGTTTTCGTTGACCAGCTGCTGCAGCGCGGCGGAGGTTTGTTCGACGTCGTGGTAGGAGACTTCGCGCAGCGTGACCTTGGTGGCGGGGGGCGCGGTGGCGACGATGATCGCAACGATCACAACCACCAGCAGCAGCAGAGCGAAGAGCGTCATGAAGAGGCGCCGCCCGCGCGAAGAACCGCGCCCTGAGTTTGCGGCTGCCAGCGGTTCGGCCTGACGCGGAGGCGGCCCCGGCCGCGGCTGGCGGGCGGCCACGTTGCCCTCGCGAGTCAGCACGCGAGTGCGGCCGTGGCCCCCCGCCCTTGCCGCACCCGCACCCGAGGCTCCGGCGGCGAGCAGGCTGGTGGCTGCCGTGGCGTGACGCGAGCGTGTCCCGCCCGCCCCGTCCGTGCCGGGCTCCACGGGCGCAATGCCGTGCTGGGCGTCGCTCACCGCCCGGCCCATTTCACGCGCGCTGCGGTAGCGGTCGCGGGGGTCGAGCGCGAGCGCGATCGCCACCGCCTCCGCGAGCTCCGGGCCGGCGGCGGCGACGAGCGTGTCGAGCATCGGCGGCTCCTCCTGCTGCTGCTTGAGCGCCAGCTCGGTCAGCGAGGTCGCCTCGTAGGGGAGGCGTCCGGAGATCAGCTGGTAGGCGACCACGCCGAGCGCATAGAGGTCGGCGGGCGGGCCGGCTTCCTCGCCGCGGGCCTGCTCGGGGGCGAGATACGCGGCGGTCCCCAGCACCGAGCCCACCTGGGTGATGCTCGACTGCTCGGTTGCCTTGGCGATCCCAAAGTCGGCGAGCTTGATCTCGCCCTCGAGCGAGCGCAGCAGGTTGCCGGGCTTGACGTCCCGGTGCACCACCCCGTTGCGGTGGGCGTAGTGCAGGCCCTCGCACGCCTGCTCGATGATCGAGGCCGCCTGCTCGACTTCGACCCATCCTCGGTCGCGCAGGATCTCCGCGCAGGACTGGCCCTCGATGTACTCCATCACGATGAAGTGCTGCCCGGCGCGCTCGTCGAGGCCCGAGTCGAACACCTGCACGATGTTGGGGTGCACCAGGCGCGCTGCCGCCTGCGCCTCGCGTTGGAAGCGCGAGACGAACGTCGGATCCTCGGCGAGGTGCTCGGCGAGCAGCTTCACCGCGACGCGGCGCTCCAGGCGCAGGTCGAAGGCGAGGTGCACAGTGGACATGCCCCCGTAGCCCAGCCGGCTCTCCAGGCGGTAGCGCCCGGCGATCTCGGTGGCGCTCACTGCCCACTCCCGCCGCTGCCCGTGCCTCCGCTGGGTCCGGCCGCGCCGCCGTTGTTGGGGCCTTCTGCGGCTTCGCCGCTGCCCAACCCTCCCTGGCCGTTGCCGGCGCCGCCTTCCCCGGCTTTGCCTTCGCTGCTGCCGACTTCCGGCGCGGTACCGCCTTCGGCGCCGGAGCTCGGGGTGGTGCCGGTGGGGGCGGTGCTGGTACCTGTACTGGTGGAGGTCGGTGGGGTCGTGCTGGTGGAAGGGGTGGTCGTCGTGGTTTTGGTTGTGGCGGGAGGAGTCGTGGTGGTAGAGGTCGATTCGCCGGTCGTGGTGGTCTGGGCGAGCTGTTCGGCGCAGAGTTCGAGGGCCAGTGTCTGCAGGTGAGAGATGCCCTCCTGCAGCCTTGCGCGCAGGCCGGTGTTGACGCTCGGCGGCAGCGCCTGGAAGTCGTGTTCGGTGGTGCTCAGTGCCTCCTTGGTGGGCCCGCAGTTGCCGCCGCCTTTTGACGCGGCCCGTTCAACTGCTTGGAAGTCGGCCACCAGCGGCCCCGCGTTCTCCGAGGGGATCAGCCCAGCGCCCGAGCTGCCGCAGGAGACGAGCACAGCGGCGCCCGCCCCGAGCAGACCGGCGGACAGGAGATGCATGATCGTGCGCAAGAGCGAGCCGTGGCGTCCTCCTCGGCGGGACTCCTCAAGTCGTTGGGTAGCGCTGGTGGAATCGGGGCGGCGCACCGTCACTGACCGTACTCCAGCCGCTCGGCCAGCGAGTCGGGCAGGCGCGCGGCGCGGATCGCCGCCGCGGCGCCGGCGACGTCGTAGGGGGTGCGCCGGTAGGAGGCGGCCCAGTTGTCGGTATCGAGTAGCAGCCACGCCGCGCGCGGGTCGCTGTCGCGGGGTTGGCCGACGCTGCCGGGGTTGAGCAGCCACTCGCCATCGCCGAGGTCGAGTGTGGTTCCGTCGCGGTGCGGCCCGCCGGAGGCGAGCTGTCCGGGGATGCGCCCGAACGAGAGCGCGACGTGCGAGTGCCCGATCAACCCAACGCGCTCGCGCAGGCGATCGAGGCAGAGTTCGGCGAGCAGCGTGGACAGCACGTACTCCCATACCGGATCGCGCGGGCTGGCGTGGTAGAGCCCGACGGGTCCCTCGTGGCCCTCGGAGCGCAGACCGGCGAGAAATGAGCGGCTGTCGGGGTCGAGCACCTCCTGCGTCCACTGCAGCGAGAGACTGGCGCCGCGCGAGAAGTCAGACAACGGAAGCTGGTCGATCGCGGCGAGGTCGTGGTTGCCGGCGAGACACACCGCGGTGTGCTCGCGGGCGAGCGCCACGCAGGCGTCCGGGTCGCCGCCGTAGCCGACAAGGTCGCCGAGGCACCACAGCTCGGCGGCGTCGCTCGCGGCGACGTCCTGGAGCACCGCCTCGAAGGCGTGCCGGTTGCCGTGGATGTCGGAGACGATCGCGACCTTCATCGTTGCAGGGTAGGGAACACCACTACGCGACCGGGTGGGCCGACGGGTGGTGGGTGTTTGTATGCAACTTTCCGGGGTGGTCGGTCGGCTTGGAGTAAGAGAGGGGGACGTATAGCAATTAGAGGGGGGCGTATAGCCATTGCAATAGGGCGGGGTGTTGAACAAAAATTCAAAACCGGTGCGCGATTGCTATCGGGTCTGAATCTTTATAACAACCCCCAGCCCCTACCTATACATACTATCGCAATACTCAAAGCCAAAAATCTCCGGAGCGGCAGGGCAGCGTGCACTCAGCCCCTACCGCGACTCCCGGCTACGCCAGCTCCGGCGCAGATATCCCGGCGATCAGGCCTCCTCGCCGTCTCCCGCATCCCCGCCGCCGTACTCGGGAAGGTTCTTGATGCCCTCGCGGGTGCGCCACTTGGAGTAGTTGTCCTCCATCGCGTCGATCAACTCGCGCATGAAGCGCGGGGAGAGGTTGACGCGGGAGACGACCACGCCGGGGACCTCTTCGGCCTCGACCTCGTGGTCGACGCGGGCGAAGGTCACGGTGAACTCGTA
Organism: uncultured Solirubrobacterales bacterium; assembly: GCA_963814085.1. Taxonomy (GTDB): domain Bacteria; phylum Actinomycetota; class Thermoleophilia; order Solirubrobacterales; family Solirubrobacteraceae; genus Palsa-744. Next base: position 1,300,152 of record CAWFBP010000003.1, read on the forward strand.
GTCGGAGTGGCTGACGTTGGCGAAATTGGCGTATACGCCCCCCATGATCTCGGGGGAGAGGTGGATGTTTATGTGGCGCTCGGCGCCCGGATCGTCGTCGTTCACAGGGCTAGTATCGCAACCCGTGCGGGCGAGTGCGGACAGCGGGCGTTGATGGTCGGGGGCGGTGCGCGTTTGAGCGTGTCGGCGGCTGGCGTTAAGGGCGGTGGGTAGCGGGTGCTCGTGACTGTCGTGGGGGAGGCCCGTGTGCGGCCCCCATTCGCGGACGACGTGGCCCACTACAGCCGTCTGCTCTCCCGTTATGTGAAGCTGGAGCTCGTGGAGGTGCGACCGAAGCCGGGGGACGCTCGCCTCCAGCGAGCATCCCCGTTTCGCCCAGCCGAGGCGGTGCAGCGGCGCATCCCGCAGGGGGCGTTCGTGTCGCTGCTGGCCGCCGAAGGGGTTGCGTATGACAGCGTCGCTTTCAGCGCCTTCGTGGAGGAGCGCCGCCGGGCGGGCACCGACGTGACGTTTGTGATCGGGGGCCCCTTCGGCGCGCCGCTGCTGCAGCGAGTTGACCACCACCTGTCGTTGGGCGCGATGACGCTGCCCCACCAGCTCGCGTGGGTGGTATTGCTCGAGCAGCTCTACCGCGCGCATAAGATCCTTGCGGGCGAGCCCTACCACTATTGAGATGACCAGCCACTGCCCTCAAACCCCCGGCTTTCCCCGCAGGTGCGATCCCTGCATGAGAGGGTGTCTTGTGATGGGCGACATTCCCCAGAGATGACCGACCTCAGCAGAGAGCCCCCGATCTTGAGCGCTTCCCGCACGCCGCTGGATGGCCTGCGCGAGGCGGTGCTCGCGGCGGCGGCGGGACTGGCGGGCGGCGAGGATGGTCGCGAGCCCGACGGGGTGACGCTCGAGCGCCCCCCGAAGGCGAACTTCGGCGATTACTCGACCAACGCGGCGCTGCTGCTGGCCCCGAGGCTGGGCGTCCCACCGCGCGAGGCGGCCGAGCGCCTGGGTGCGGAGCTGGTGGAGCTGGTGGGGGCGGATCTCGAGCGCTTCGAGGTGGCGGGGCCGGGCTTCGTGAACCTGTTCCTCGCCGATCGCTGGCTGAGGCGGGCGCTGGGGGCGATGCTACGGGCCGGTGAGAGCTACGGGGCGGATGGCGCCAAGCGTGGCGAGCGGGTGCTGGTCGAGTTCGTGAGCGCCAACCCGACGGGGCCGATGCACGTGGGCCACGCGCGCAACGCGGCGTATGGGGACGCGCTGGCGCGGCTGCTGGCGTTGCACGGGCACGAGGTGACGCGCGAGTTCTACGTCAACGACGCGGGCTCGCAGGTGGCCAAGCTGGGCGAGTCGATCCTCGCGCTGGCGCAGGGCAGGCAGGTGCCGGAGGATGGCTACAAGGGGGAGTACGTCGGTGAGCTGGCCGAGCGCTTGGCCGCCACCCCCGGCGACGGTGCGCGGGCCGCGACAATGGAGCCGGCGCAGCTGGGGAAGGCGGCAGTGAGCCTGATGACGGAGCGGATGCGCGCCTCGCTGGGGGCGTTCGGGGTGGGGGACTTCGACCGCTGGCAATACGAGAGCGAGCTGCACGAAGGGAGCCCGAGCCGGGTGGAGCACGCGCTCGCGCTGCTGGAGGCCCAAGGCCACACCTACCGCAGCGAGGGCGCGCTGTGGCTGCGTACGACAGCGTATGGGGACGACAAGGACCGGGTGCTGGTGCGCTCCAGCGGCGAGCACACGTACTTCGCCTCGGACATCGCCTACCACCAGGACAAGCGCGAGCGCGGGTACGAGCGCCAGATCGACGTGTGGGGCGCCGACCACCACGGGTACGTGGCGCGGATGAAGGCGGCGTACGAGGCGTTGGGAGGCGACCCCGGGCACCTGGAGATGCTGATCATGCAGCTGGTTCACCTCGTACGCCGCGGTGAGCGCGCGCAGATGTCAAAGCGCGCGGGCGAGTTCGTGACGCTCGACGATCTCGTGGGGGAGATCGGAGTGGACGCCGCCCGCTGGTACCTGCTGTCGCGCTCGCACGACACCACGATCGACCTCGACCTCGACCTCGCGCGCGCGCAAAGCAGCGAGAACCCGGTGTACTACGTGCAGTATGCGCACGCGCGGATCGCCTCGATGCTGACGAAGGCGGGCATCGAGCGGGTGGCGGCGGCGCTGGAGGAGGCGATCGCGGGTGAGCCGCTGCGAGCAGCCGCGGTGGGTGGAGCGGTGAACGGCAAGCGGGCCGAAGTGGAGGTGGCGGGTGCGGGCGATGAGGCCCTGCACCCCTCCGAGCGCGCCCTGATCAAGCGGCTGCTGGAGCTCCCCGGCGAAGTGGCGGAGGCGGCTCAGCGCCGTGCGCCGCACCGGATCGCGGCGTACGCGCTGCAGGTGGCGCAGGACTTCACCGCGTTCTACCGCGACTGCCGCGTCGTCGGCGCCGAGCCGCAGGCGCTCGAGCGTCAGCGGATCGCGCTGAGCATCGCGGCGCGCGGCACGATCGCGCGCTGCCTGGAGGACCTGCTGGGGGTGGGGGCGCCGCGGGAAATGTAGACGCTCGCCGTCTATCCGAGCCTTGCTTCCTCGGGAGATGTAGACGCTCCGCCGCCTTTCCGTACCTTGCTCCCTTCATTGTGTCTCGCGCCGCATTCGCCTCGGCACCTGGTTTCTCAGAGCCCCCTGGCCGACGGGGCTCAGTCGAAGCGAGCGATGTCCGCGTCCAGCCGGGCTTCCTCGGCGGGGCTCAGCAGGGGCGAGGCGCGCGAGGCCCCTCCGGAGGCCGGCGCGGCGGCGCGGGCGCGGCGGCGCCAGCGGGGCAGCAGCAGCGCGAGCAGGCCGAGCAGCGCGAGCACCAGGCAGGGCGGGACGAGGTAGACGGCGAGGTCGAACCCGTGCGTGCTGGGGAGCGCGAGCACCGTGGGCCCGTATTCGCGCACCAGTGCCCGCTTGATCTGCGCCTCGGTGAGCCCCGCGTCGATCAGGCGCTGGATGAACGCCCGCTCACGGTCGGCTTGCGGCGACTGGGCGACCTGCAGCGGGATTTTGCATGTGACGCACATAGCCTGGCTTTCCACGGCCGGCAGCGTGGTGCGGGGCGCGACGGCCAACGCGGGTGGGGGGCCGGCGGCCTGGAGCGCAAAGGCGAGCAGCAGAGCCCCGAGCGCGAGCACGGCCGCGGGTGGGGCATGGGGTCGCGTCCGCGCGGCGAGGTTTGGACCCGGGCTGCCGGGCCCGGGGCGTTGTGCCCCGGGACGGATGCAGCGAGACGGACTGGAGAGTGTCCTCACGCGCTCTCCGCAAGGCGCAGCGCCTTTTGCACGAACGGCGCTTCGATCTCGCTGCGCGAATCGGCGGTGATGTGCCCGGAGGGGTCGATCAGGAAGCTCTCGGGCAGCTCGGCGGTACCGTAGAGCCGTGCATATTCCCCACCGGCGTCGCGCAGGTTGGGGTAGGTGAGCTGGTGTTCGCGCACGAACTTCAGCGATTCGGAGGCCACGTCCTCGTCGGTGACCCCGAGCACCGTCGCGTGGTGGCGTTCGAGCTGGCGCTGCAGCCGCTCCATCGCGGGCGCCTCGGCCTGGCAGGGAGGACACCAGGAGGCCCAGAAGTTGAGCACAACGACCCGGCCGCGGTAGGCGGTGAGCGAGGAGTCGCCGTGACCGACGAGGAGGGGCAGGCGCTCGCCGGCCTGCGGCGCTAGCGGCTGCTGGCCGTCGGCGAGCGCCTGATCGATCGTGCGGCTGGCCGCCTCGTGGGTGACCCCATAGATCAGCAGCCCGAGGAAGGCGGCGCCGAGCAGCGAGGCGAGGGCGGGTAGGAGCAGTCGTTTCACGAGCACCCACAGGGTAATATGGGCTGGAGTGCGGTGGTAGCTCAGTTGGTAGAGCGCAAGCTTCCCAAGCTTGAGGTCGCGAGTTCGAACCTCGTCCGCCGCTTTCGCTTCGCCGGGTCGAATCTGGCTCTACGGCAGGGGTTTGGGGGTGTAGAGAGTCGCGCGCCGTGCGGACAGGCGCGGGCGTCTGCGGGCAAGAAGGTCACGAATCTGCTGCCACCCTGCTGCCACGGGATCGGGCTGCCGCAGACCACCGGAGCGCAGCTCGCCGACGGCCGTGGACTCTCCCCGTACGCCTCGCCGGGCAGGTCGCTCTGCTAGGAGCCTGCCTCGACTTCGCAGTGGCTGCCGAGTGGGGCTGCGGGCAGTCCAGGGCTTGGCTGGTCGATCGGGCCGGCGTTGGATTCCCGAGGGGTTTGCGAGAGGTGGGAGCGCCGACAAGTCCACGGGGGGAGAAGAGCGGCGCTCTTCGATGGGCGGGCCATGGGCACAGCCAGAACCCCGCGTTCGAAGGTCCGGCTCTTGACTACCCGGGAGGCAGCGGCCGCGCTCGGGGTGCACGAGCGCACGTTGCGTCGCTACATAGCATCGGGTCTTCTTGCTTGTCGCAGGCTCCCCGGCGGGCATTACCGCATACCGGAGGACGCGATCATCGATTTCTGGGATGAGGGCGATGACGCTGGCAGGCGCGGACGTCGACGAGCGCCAGCGGCTCAACGGCTGTCGCCTGGTGGGTCGAGTGCGGACAGCCAGGCGAGTGCCCGACGCCCGTGCCGTCCGCGGCTGGCCGATGAGGGTGCGACCGTCGTCTACGACCTCTCGCTCGAGGCGCTTGCGGCCTTGCGCTCCCGGATTGGGGGTGCATGATGGCCAAGCCCTGGAGGAAGCGATGGCCGTATGTCTCCAGGAGCGGCGCGAGATCATATGCCGTGGGTTTTTACGACCACGAGGGCGTGGAACGCGCGCGCTCCTTCCCGACGGCGAAGGCGGCCCGCGAGTGGATGGACGACTACATCACGGCCGAGCGTCGCGGCCCGGACAGCCTGCGTCGCTTCCTGCTCGACCTCGACGCGCGGGAAGCCAACGCCGCAACCGAGGCTCGCACCCTCGGCGAGGTCGTCCAGCTCTACTTCGCGTTCAACGCCCCCGACACGGCGGACGGCCTGGCGACCTCGACGTTCCGCACCTACTCGTGGTCGGCGAATTGTCACCTGCTCGGGCACGAGGCGGTGGTCAAGGGGAAAAAGGTGCGGCCGGCGAAGTATGCCGTGAGGCGGCAGTTCTCTGCGGCAGACGGGGCAGGTTCCGTGCCAGCAGGCCAGGAGCGTTTGGAGTTCCCGGACGACCTGAAAGAGGGTCAGGCTGCCGCCCTGAGTCGAGGACGGCGATCAGCCCGCAGTCGTTGCAGGGTTAGGAATGCGTGCGCGACGCTGACGAGCGTGACGTGGTGGTTAACCTGGGCTTCTCTCTCTTCCCCCCGGGGCACCCGTACTCGTCGCCGAGCACGTGGCTCGTTCACATGCCGAAGCGGTCATCAGCCCGTGCGGGCCCGCGGCGCGGGCACGGAGACTAGACGGGGTCAGGAAGGTCGAGGGTACGCCGCACCGCGTGAATTGTTTCGCCCAAGACTTCCGCTTCACGAAGCCAAGCTCTTTCTAGGATTCCGTGCGGAGGCGGCGAGACCGCTGGGAGCGAATTCACCCGCTGCGCATAAGCGGCGGAGCTCCGCATGAGGGCAGAAACGTAGGAACTGACGGCAAGCGGCCAGCGTGCCGCCCGGAGTTCCCGGACCAGTTGTTCCAGGCTCTCGCCGTACGCGTGCTCGCCAGCACGGAGGCGTTGCCATCCCGACTGGTTCTTGTACCACGCCTCAACGAGTGCTCTGAGCCGCAGCGTGGCGGCATCGACCGGTGCCACTATCCGCAGATACTGCGCGCCTGCGGCGGTGATCGTCACCTCGTGCAGCGTAAACGCATCTCCTGTAAGCGGCGTAGGCGCAAGCAAGCCTTCGCCTGTCGCGAGCCAGCCCGAGAGAAGGTGGGTGCTGTCGGGAGGAGCGCCATTGACGAGCACGTGCTGGAAGCTCACTGGCGAAACATGGGGATACGGCGGGCCGGGCGATGGTTGCTTCTCCTGCACCCACTCCGCAAGATCGAACCAACCCCTTCCTTCCTCTGTGGTCGAGAACGTCGCGCCTTGCCCGGACGTTGCGTCCCTGATCGACACGGTCCACAATGCGCGCTCATGCGTGAGTGCCGCGATGATCATGTCACCGGGCCGCACGGCGAACAGCCGGCGTGCCCGGTAGTGCGAAACCGTGTCGGCCCACCAAGCGTCGTAGAACGGCACGAAGCCGTGGCGCGGCCAGGTTGCGACCTTCTCCACCGTGCCCACCTGGATGAACGCACTTGGTTGGCCCTGTGCGCCAATCCATGTCGCAGCGGCGGCCTTTGTCGGCGTCGAGATAATGCGCGGCACCGTCCAAGATGCGCCGACTGACTTCACGTCGAGCGCGATCCGGTATCCACCAAAAGTACCGACACCCGGGAAAAGCGGCTGCCGAGATCGGCTGCCGCCGAGGGCTGCTGCGAGGATCACTCCTGCGACGGTGGCGGCGAACAGCCCCGGCGCGATCCAACGAAAGCGAGAACGCCATGCCTCGGACGACCGGTGCGCCTGTTGAGCCGCGGGCAGAGAATCGGCGGCGGTGACAGACGCGTCGTTCACGACAAATTTATCGGCCAGAGACTCGCGGCCCTCAACCCGCGCTCAGGCCGCGCGCCGACATGGGGCGAAAGACGTGCGTGCATCCGTCGCAGTGGCGTTGCGTTGCCGGGCGGTCTCAAGTGGGTAGGCCGGCTGCTCGATATTGAGCTGTGGAGCACGATCGCGAGACGCCGCCGGTTGCGTGGTGGGCGGGACAGCGGGTTCGTCTTGCGGCGCTGCTGCAGCGGCAGCGAGCTGCCGGCAACGAAGCCGGCTACGCAGGCCATCGCGTGCAGGGCCAGCACGCGCAGGTTGTGGCCGAGGATGCCTGGGACGTGCGCGAGGTTCCCGACGGCGAACGGTGGTTCGCGCGGGATCGCTTCGGCGCCGGCGCTGGAGAGCGCGGAGACGGCGAGCACCGCGGCCAGCAGCCCAAAGGCGGCGAGCGCCGAGCCGGCGGTCTAGCGTCGCATGATCCTCCAGCGCTCGTGCTGCCAGTCGCGCAATGTACTGCGCGTCCGGCGCACGCCATGCGTGAAGGCGTAGGCGGAGGCGTCCATTCTCTCCTTGATCGGCATGCACCTTGGCCCAGCTGAGCCAGCAACGATCGAGTACACGTGTCGCGTCCGCGGCTCCGCGCATGATTCGCTTTCCCTCCCAACTCACTGCTGCTATCCATGCGTGCCGCTAAAATCAATGGGTGCGCAACAACGCAGCACAGCGCCACGGATGTCCGTGGCACAGATGAATGAACGCACAGTACACGTATTTCTAGGCCATCCGCTCGCCGATCCAACCGAGCGGAGCTTCTTGCAGCGGCTGCGCCGCGATCTCGAGCAGCGAGGGATCCCGGCGCTCATCCTGGCGAACCTGGAGGTCGGCTTGAGCCACCGGCAGCTCGACTTCGTGATCGTCTCGTCCGCTCGGACGGTGCACTGCGAGCTCAAGGGTTATCGTGCGCCGGTCATCGGTAGGGCGAACGGCGTGTGGGAGCAGGTCCTGCCGGACGGGAAGCGCCGTTCGTTGGACGGCAATCCATATCGCCAAGCGCGGGACGGCACCTACGCATTGAGCGACGAGCTACGCAACCTTGCACGCCGCCGGGGGGACATGCCGGCCGGGCCGCAGGGGAAGTTCTACAAGTGCATCGATACGGTTGTCTGCCTGTATCCAGAGGTGCCCCAGGGGTCACAGCTGGCCGGCCACCCCTACGTCACGGTTCTTGGGTACTTGGCGCTACTCGAACGACTCGCGACCCCCGGCCCCCACCTGTCGTGGACTGGCGAGCAGTGGAACGCCTTCATTCGCCATCTTGGGCTTTCCAGGCTCACGAGTCAGTCTGCGGTCGAGCGTGCGCGGCGCGCTCAGTCGGATATCCTCGAGGACTATCGGCGTCGCTTCCTCGCGACCCATGCCGCCGGTCTGCAACCACGGGTTCCAACCAGCTTGCTCCTCGACGGTCGAGCGGGGGAGCAACCCGACGTCGTCTCCCTGCTGGCCAGTGGGCAAGCGCTCACGCTCGTCGGGCCCTCTGGCGTCGGCAAGACTTTCCTCGCGCGGCACACAGCTGTTGAGCTGGCCCGCCAGGGCCACATCCCGGTCTGGTTGCAGGGGCCAAGCTATGACGACGCGTTCGACATCGATACTTTCCTGGGCCGGGCGACCGCCCCCTTTACGACCGAAGCGCCACACGAGCTGCTCCGTGCTGCCGGTGAGAATGGCTGCGCCGTCGCGATCGTTCTCGACGAGCTGAACGGGTGTCAGCCGAAGCTGCAGATGACCCTGCTGCACGATGTCGCTGCTCTGCGTCTGCGGACGGGAGCGTCGGTAGTGATCACTTCTCAGAGTGCGCCAGCCCTTCCCGAGGTGCTGAGCGGTTGCAGGCTCGATCTACTGCTGCCCGACCGGTCTGAGCGGGTGGCAATCCTGCGGGCCTACGAGGTGCCGGCCCTTACGTCTCGGATCGACGCGTTCACAACGCCGTTCGAGCTCGCGATTGCGGCCGGATGCGCGGCCGACCTCGGCGCGATCACGACGCGCGCAGAACTCTTCGACGCGTACATCCGGCGCCAGGCCGGGAGTGAGGCTGTCCGAGCGGCGCTGCGGTACATCGCGGCCCGTATGCACGCCGAGCTACGCGGCTCCCTGCTCGTACAGGACGTCATCCGCGGCCTGCAACGAGACGCTGGAGTAGCACCCGAGGTCATCGACAGCGCGCTCGCGTGCCCGCTTGTCGCCGTCCGCCAGGGCCTGATCGCTTTCACGCACGAGCATCTCACGCGCTTCCTGGCCGCCGAAGCGCTCGTGCTCGATGCGCCCGACGGCGCTGCGCTCGCCCGCTCGCTCTCGGAACCTCGACACGGCGAGCTGCGCCGAGACGCGCTGGCGCTGGAGCGCGACCCACAGCGCCTGTCGGTGGCCATGGCCAGCCTGACGGACAGCGACTTGCTGTACGCGGCGGTCGCCGGCGATCTCGGCGAGAGCGCGCGGAGGGTCATCGAAGCCTGCCTGGAGGAACTGCTGGACGACGCCATCGCCGTCATGGCCTCCGGCGGCGTCGAATGCAGCCTGCGCTCAGAGCGCACCCGCGACTACTGGGCGGCTCAGTGGTCGACCGCCCGTGTGTGGTCGCCCGCAGAGCGGGCGCGGCTGGTCACCGTCGGTCGAAGCCTTCATATCGACCGCTTCGTCGAGCGCGTCGCAGACCTGCTGAATCGGACCGACGCGGCCTGCTCTTCCCAGCTACCGGAGTTCAAGGGTCCGGACAAGGACGACGCGACCAGCGCGCTAGTCGGCTCCGTGTACGCGCTGGTGCGCACCGCCGAACCGAACTGCCTGCCGGCGTCGCTGATCATCGAGGCGTGCGAAGCCCATCGCTTCGATCACCGGCGACTACCCGCGTCGAGCAGCACGGCGGCCACAAGGATGTTCGCCGCAACAGGAGCCGGCTCATTGGGAGGCCTGTACGCGACAACGATGCTCATCGACGCACGGCGCCCCGACGATGCTCGCCTGGTCGCGCGAGCGCTGGAGAGCGGGTTGACCTCGCGGGCCTACCACCTCATGCTCTCGGCGACGCGCATGGCTGAGGACGCTGCCGAGCACCTTCACGGTGAGACACGCGCGCAGACCGTCGAGGCCATCGAACGGCTTCTCAACGAGGGTCGCTATGGCAATGCGCTGATCGAGGTGCTGGCGGCGTACGAATTGCTGCCCGGCGGCCCGCCGGTCGCCATCGTCGAGGAGGAGATCCGCGCAGTTCTGGAGATGGCGGACGGTGAGGAGAGCTGGCGGTCCGCCAGAACGATCGTCAACCTTCAGGCCGAAGACACGCGGATCGTAGGCCCCTACACGGAGGCGATCGACAACCTCGATCCAAACGAGCGAGCGCGGCTGTTGTTGATGGCAGCTCGCAGCTCGCCCGCCGACGGTATCGAGACAGACTGGATCCTCGGCGAGCTCGCGAGAACGGACCTCGCCAACCCGGCGGTGCGCGACCTCTTCATCTCGTTCCTGCGCACCGCTGACCCCTCCATATGGCACGGCGCCCAGCTTGGCATCCGCAGCTGCACCCAAGCCCTCCGAGCCTGTGCCCGCTTCTGCGCCGAGCCGCCGTTTCACCCAGAAGGATCCCGCGAGCTGTGCGCGTGGACGACTGTCGCTCAGCTCTGCTTCTGGATCGAGCGCAAACATCTCGGGGCAGACGCACCCGCGAAAGTCCGCGATGCACTGTGGTCAGCGTTGGTTGGAGACCTGCGCGTTGCGGCCGGCGCGGTCTTCCACGAGCTGAAGTCGGCAGAAACGGGGGTACGGGTCGATATCCATGAGCAGCTCGTCCATGAGCATCCCCGCGAGCTTCGCGACCTGCTCCAGTGGAGCATCGCGCATCGCGACCAGCTCACCACCTGCTTTCACTCACGCGATGAGGCGGAGCGCGACAGATACTTCCTCGACACGCTGGGCCGAGTCGGGAACGCTGCGACAGCCGCGCTGCTGCGCGACTACGCGAACGATGCCGTCCTCGCCGAGCCCGCGGCGCGGGCGATCCGAGCGATCGAACTGCGAGTCGATTGACCGCGCGGGTAAAACATGTGACGTGGCAGAGCGGGTGCCGGCGGTATGCGATGTACTCGATACGAGCGAACGCCGCCGCTGGGAGCGCTTCGCTGCGGCTCCGTGTCGGCCGCTTCCTTCCAGGGATCGGCCGCCTGCCCCTTTTCCGTCGGCCCGGAACACCATAAGGCGCTGTTTGCCGGGCTCGCTGGCGCAGCGCATATCCAGGATTTCGAGGTCACTCAATTGTCCGAGTACGACCCCCTTGGACAGCGCTTCATCGCCACGCGCTCGCATACTGCACTCTCCAGCTTGGTGTGGTTCCTTTGGGATCGCGTGGGCTGATAGCGCTCCGGCCGCCTGGCACCTATCAGCGCGACGGCCAGTGGCCGTGGAGGCGGTAGTGCGCGAGCTGGTAGACGTTTCGTCGTCGGGTGCCTCGCGGTGGATGGCCGACACCGGCAGCCACGTACTCCAGGCCGAGCTCATCGCTGGCGAGCCAGGCGATCTGGTAGACGATGCGCCAGGGGCCCGCGAAGTCCGGTATGTAGACCTTCAGGCAGCCCGTCAGGCGTGTGCCCGAGTGGTGTTCGGCGTGGCAGTGTCTGCGCTCGCTGGCTGGGATGCCGTCGCGTTCGTAGCGCGAGCGGGCCTCTTCGAGCGCTCGGCGCGCTGTCTCGGGGAGGCGTGCCAGATCGGCGGCGAAGAGCGCGTCGTCGAAGTGGACGGGAGCGTTGTCCCGTCCGATCCTGCCGGCCACCGGGCGGTCAGCCCTCGTCGTCGGGCGGCAGGGACGGTCCGAAGCGCCGCTCGAACTCCTCAATGTCGGATGGGCTGGCGGGACGGCTTGCGTGGCGCGCGTATACCTCGTGCATCGTGTCGCCGTTGGGCGCTGGCTGGATCTCCTCCAAGACCCAGGCGATGAAGCGGTACAGCTCGTCCTCTGGAATGTCGATGCGTTCGGCGATCTCTTTGGGGCTCAGCCCACCGGCAACGTCGCGCAGGATCGCCTGATCGCGTTCGCTCAGCTCTGTGAGTGTCGCGGCAGCGGTGGGGAGGGCCCGCATGTCGAACATCGTCCTCCAAGGTTAGTACCCGCCCGGCTCGATGTGGGCGCCGTTCGTCCTGGGGTCGTCGTAGGCTTGGGTTGTCTCCTATGTCCACGACACTCGATCCAGACGCTCGGCGGCGCCCAAAACCCGCGAGATTTGCTGCCACCGTGCTGCCACGGCCGCATGGGCTTTCCGAGAGCACGTTGATTTGCGGGGCCGAAACCACACACCGCGGGATCGCCGACCCGGTGCCGGCTGACAGGAGCAGGCGGTTCGACACGGCAGGCGGCCGCGGTCGAGGGTCTCCAACAGGCCGTAACGCAACGTGAGATCCTGGAGGCGGCTGCGCAAGGCGCGTCGACTCTTCCATCGGAAAAGAAGAAACATGGCTGCGGGTTTTGGCGGATGCCGGAAGGTCGAGCGGAGAGGAAGGTTCGGTGTACGCAAGACTCGCCCTGAGCTGAGCCAAGCCGCGGAGCGTCTTGGAGCACCCGAACCAAGCCAAGGAGGAGCTCATCATGAGCGACAGACCGGTTTTCATCTATGCCGCGACCTACGCCGACGCCGCCAGCGCTGAAGGGGACTACGACATCCTTGTTGAGTTGCATGCGGCGAAGCTCGTAGGAACCTATGACGTCGCGCTGGTCACGAAGGACACCGACGGCAAGGTTCACGTCAAGAAGCACGAGAAGCCGACGCAGCACGGCGCCTGGGGAGGCATCGCCGTCGGAGCGGCCGTCGGAGTTCTGGCCGCGCCAGCGGTCGTCCCAGCTGCGTTGCTCGGTGGCGTCATCGGCGGCCTCGGCGGACACTTCAAAAAGGGCATCTCAAGGGACGACGCCAAGGAACTCGGGGACCTCATCGAAGCGGGACAGGCAACGCTGCTCGTGATCGGGGAGTCGCGCCTTGAAGAGCAGCTCGACAAGGCGCTAACGCGCGCCGAAAAGACGACCGAGAAGGAAATCGACGTCGACAGCAAGGAGTTCAAGCGTGAACTCGACGAGGCAGAGAAGGAGTACGCCACGAGCTAGTGTCCTGCGCCTGAAGTTCGTGTGAGAAGTGTGGTATGCTTGGGTATGCCAAGAACTGGACGTCCCAAGGCTGTGTTGGAGTTGACCGAGCGGGAGTGTGAGCAGCTCGTTCGGTGGGAGCGTCGTAGGAAGTCTTCTCAGGCGTTGGCGTTGCGCTCGCGGATCGTGCTGGGGTGCGCGGAGGGCCGGTCTAACAAGGATGTCGCTGAGGCTGTTGGGGTGACTGCGACGACGGTCGGTAAGTGGCGCCAGCGGTTTTGTGAGCTGCGGCTGGATGGTTTGTCGGATGATCCGCGGCCGGGGCGCCCGGCGTCGATTACCGCCGGGCAGGTCGAGGAGGTGGTGGTCGCGACTTTGGAGAGCACGCCGGAGAACGCGACGCACTGGTCGCGCGCGAAGATGGCCGAGCGCTCTGGTCTATCGGCGTCGACGATCGGGCGGATCTGGCGGGCGTTTGATCTGAAGCCTCACCGGGCTGACACGTTCAAGCTCTCCAACGACCCGCTGTTTGTGGAGAAGGTTTATGACATCTGCGGCCTGTATCTGAACCCGCCCGAGGCCGCGGTGGTCTTGAGCGTGGATGAGAAGAGCCAGGTGCAAGCCTTGGCGCGCTCCCAACCGGCGTTCCCGATGATGCCCGGGATGCCGGAGAAGCGCACTCATGACTATCTGCGCCATGGCACTACCAGCCTGTTCGCCGCGTTCAATACCACTGACGGGACCGTGATCAGCTCAACGCATCGCCGCCACCGCGCGATCGAGTTCAAGAAGTTCTTGACCAAGATCGATAGCCAGGTCCCCGAGTATCTCGACGTGCATCTCGTCTGCGATAACTACGGCACTCACAAGAGCCCCGCGATCCAGCACTGGCTGACCGCGCACCCGCGGTTTCACATGCACTACACCCCGACCTATTCGAGCTGGATCAACCAAGTCGAGCGGTGGTTCGCCTATCTCACCGACGATCTGCTCAGGCGTTCTGATCACCGCAGCGTCCAGGCACTGGAGAAAGACATCCGCGACTGGGTCAACGCGTGGAACGAGAACCCCAAACCATTCATCTGGGTCAAGACCGCAGAGCAGATCCTGGAGTCCATATCACGACTTCTACGACGAATTAACGGCGCACCACACTAGTTGACGTGCCTACATACGTTTGAACAGTTAGGGATAGCCGGAAGGAGAACGAGATGGCGCGGGTTGAACTCGGGGCGGTCACGGACCGACCTGCGGGCACCCGACAGCTCGCCGTCGGTGGACCCACCGCGGCACGCGCTTGGCGAGCATGCCCGAGCCGATCCCGATCGCGGCGCCCGCTGCGACGTCGCTCGGGTAGTGAACGCCGGTGTGCACGCGCGAGTAGGCAACGGCGCCCGCCAACGGCACGAGCACCGGTGCCAGGACCGGCAGCTCCTCGCAGGCACCGGTGGCGAACGCGAACGCGGCGGCACTATGACCCGAGGGAAACGACGTCGAGCGGGGCATGCGGATGAGCGTGGGACGCGAGCGCCGCAATGGACGACGCCTGCGCACAAGCAGCTTGGCGGGGCCGTTGGCCACGACCGCTGCGATCGCGATTGCGACGATGCCGCGCCCAGCGGCCCGCTGTCCCTGCCGTCCTGCGCACGCGGCCATCCCGACTGCGACTAGGAGCCAGAGTCGGGAGTAGTTCGCCGCCTGAGTGAGCTCGACGAGGGCACGGTCCAGCCTCGGTGAGCGCGCTCGAAGCGATCGCCTCATCAGGCGCTGGTCCAGGCGCTGGACACGACCCCGCAGCTGTCGTGCGACCCGACTGGTCACTTGACCGAGCGCCAGAGGTGCCGCGGGAAGCCTCACTTGCCGACAGCCACCCGCAGCAGTGCGCTCAGGTTGTCCGTGGTCAGCGCCGTGGCGCGGGCGCCAGGCGCGAGGCCGACCGCGCGGGGCAGCCGCACGCGCAGCGCGCCTGGCATGGAGGTGAAGCGCAACGGGGGCGCCAGCACGAGCGCCTCGCCGTCGAGTCCGACCTCCACGGGGCCCCCGGAGCGGACCTCGAGCTCCAGGGTGCGCCACGACACCAGGCCGGAAAAGCGCTCCACCTGTCCGACCATCTCGAGCGCGACGAGCTTTGAGACATCCGCGGCGGTGCGTACCCGCGCGGCCACGACCCCGAGCAGGCCCGTGTCGAGCCGCGTGCGCGTGCCGGCGCCGGCCAGGCTCGTCAGCCGATACGGGTTGTTGGAGACGAGCACGAGCGGCGCGTCGTCGCAGAGGCTTCCGTCCGGCGCGGTGAGCTCGAGATCGATCGGCTCGGCGTCGGGTCCGAGCAGGCCGGGCAGCATGCGCGTCCATGTCTCGAGCTTGGCGTCGCGATAGGCGCCGGACTGGACGATCTTCGCGTAGACGCCGAGCGACGCGTTGTTGACGAACACGCGGTCGTTGACACGCGCGAGATCGATGCGCCGCTCGACAGCGTCTGTGAAAGCGTCCAGCGCGCCCACGACATCGTCGCGGTCTAGGCCGAGGTCGAGGGCGAAGTGGTTCCGCGTCCCCGCGGGAACACAGATGTAGGCGACCTCGCGCCGCGCGGCAACAGTCGCCACGAGCGCCTGCGAGCCGTCGCCCCCGGCCATTCCCACCACCTGCGCGCCGCGCTCGATGGCGCCTGCGGCGAGCTCGAGCAGGTCATCGCCGGACTGCAGCACGATCGGCTCGACACCTCGCCGCTGAGCTTCAGCAGCGAGGTCGAAGCGCTCGGCCTTCCCACCACCCGACTTCAGGTTGATAATCAGCACGGCCGAACCGGAGGCCCCCACCCGCACGAGCGCGACGGCCTCCCCGTGAACCGCCGCCTCCCCCGTCCGCCCCAGCGCGTAGCGGGCGGCCAGGCCGAAAACGGCGAGCAATAGCAGCAGCCCAACCAGCACCAGCACGCCCTGCCAGTGAGTGGCCAACACCACGATCAGGCCGGCACCGGCGAGCCCCGCGAGCGCCACGCCGGCAGCTCTCCGGGCCTCGCGACGGGTCAGAGCGAACCAGACGGCGGCACTCACAACGACCACGAGCCCCACCGCAAGCGCAGCGATCGCGAGGTCGCCCGCCAGTGCGACCGCGGCCACGATGGCCATGGCAACGGGCGCCGAGAGCGCCACCACCGCAGCGACACGGGTCCGCCATGGTGGCCCCGCCGCCAAACCGTCTGCGGGAGTCGCATCGGTTGCGTGCACGATCAGCCCATCTTCTCAGGCCCCGGACCTGGCGTCATGCGGCGGACCTGTTCTTCGCAGGTGAACAGAGGACCAGATCAACCGACTCGTCAGTACGTGAAGTGTTGGCGCGGTCCACGTCGGCGACGGGGAGGGGGATCAGCTCGAGCTTCATACCATTGTGCTGCTCCTTGACGGTTGCGACTCTCAGAGCTTGCGGGCGCGCACGGCGGTGCCGTAGGCGCAGATCTCCGTCCAGGTGGAGCCGAGCTCGGAGGTGTCGAAGCGGAACGCGAGGATTGCGTTGGCGCTCTTGGACTCCGCCTCTTCCACCAGCCGTTCGGTGGCGTGCTCGCGGCCGCCGGCGAGCATCTTCGTCATGCCCTTCAGCTCGCCTCCCACCAGCGACTTCAGACCCGCGCCGATCTGCGATCCGAGGTTGCGCGAGCGCACCGTCAGCCCGAACACCTCGCCCAGCACCTCCTCGATCTCATAGCCGGGGAGGTCGTTCATCGTGGAGATGAGCACGCTCGACAAGCTATCAATGTCGCCGATGTGTGTTCACGGCGGCGCATGCGCCGCCGTGCGCCTCCGCACATGTGCGGAGGCGGGACGGCCACATGTGGCCGTCCCCCGCAGGGCCGCATGCGGCCCTGCGCGACGCGCCGCATGCGGCGCGTCCCGGTGGGCGCATGCGCCCCGGCTGGCCGAAACGGGGACCGATTGGGGCGACACTCGCTGCGCTCGCATCCCCAAATCGGCCAGCGCCGAAGGCGCGTGTCCCCCGGCTTCGGTCCGCACGTGTGCGGGGTCGAACAACAGCATCATCCCGTGTCGAGGTCGGGCAGACGCGCCTTCGACATCACCACTCGCGCGCCGTTGAACGGCACACCCTCGGCCTCCAGTAGGCGGCGCTGGCGCTCGCCCTTGGCGAGCGAGCCATCCGTGCGCACCACGCGGTGCCACGGCACCTCATGCGCGTCGGTGTGACTCAATACCCAGCCCGCCACGCGCGGGGCGCCGGGCGAGATGTCGCCGTAGGTACGCACCCAGCCGCACGGGATCGCGCGTACGCGCGCTAGGATCGCCTGCTCGCGTGTGTCCTTGCCGCTGCCGCGCTGTTGTGCCATGGCTGGCATGGTGGCGCATGGTGTGTCCGCACGGCGGCGCAGGCAGGCGCGGCGCTCGGCTGTCGAGGTGCAGATCGGCGGCGTGGAGAAGGCGGCGTGGAGAAGCTTCATGGGCGAACATGTCGTTGAGCATTGGAGCCCGGATGGAACGCCGCCACTCCGCCATGCTTGGGTGCTGACGGATGGCATCTTGTGTCACCGCGAGAACCTGCCTCCGAGGCCGGGAAGACCGAAGACGAGCTCGATCGCCCGGTTTGCCGGGAAGTTCAATGAAGTAGGATCTGTTGAAGGACGCCGCAACGTAACTACGGAGGTGGATCGTGAGCACTACCAGCCAGGATCAAACGCCGCTTGAGGAGGTGCGTGTCGCCGATCGTGCCTGCTTCCGGGAGGGGCCGCCGCTGGAGCTGTTCCGGCGACTGCGCTCCGAGTGTCCCCTGCACTGGTCGAAGGGCATCTCCGAGTACCCCGAGGAGGATGGCTTCTGGTCGGTGACCACGGCTGACGACGTGTTCGAGGTCAGCCGCGACTGGCAGACTTTTTCCTCCGAAGTCGGCGGGTTCACGGCGTTGAAGAATGCGATCCTGCCGTTGGAGCTCCAGCGCGCGATGTTTATCGGCATGGATCCGCCAAAGCACGACCGGATCAAGGCGCTTTTTCAACGTGGTTTCACGCCGAAGCGGATCGCTGAGCATGAGGGCGCGATCCGCGCAATAACGACCGACGTGTTTGCTCGGTTGGATGGCTGCGAGACCTGCGATCTGGTCAGTGACGTGGCGCAGCCGGCGGTGGCGCGGGTGATCGGCAGCTTCATGGGCCTGCGGCCCGAGGATGATGAGGTGTGGGCCAACCTGATGAACGCGATCGTGGGGGCGGGCGACCCGGACACCACGCCCGAGGGCGCCCAGATCGTGATGGAGCGCGAAGTGCCCGAGGTGTTCGAGCGCTGCGGCAAGCTGATCGCCGAACGGCGTGAGTCACCGACGGATGACCTCACGAGCGTGCTCGTGCACGCGGAGCTCGATGGCGAGCGGCTGGAGGATCACGAGATCGTGATGGGGTTCCTCCTGCTGATGGCTGCCGGAAACGACAGCACCAAGGCGACCTACTGCAGCGGGATGCGGGCGCTGATGGAAAACCCCGACCAGCGACGGGCGGTTCTGGCGGATCCGTCGCTCGTGCCGGCGGTCGTCGAGGAGTCGCTGCGCATGTTCCCGGCCTTTGCCCATTTCGCCCGTACGGCCACTCGCGACACCGAATTGCACGGACAGACGATCCGCGAGGGCGAGAAGGTGGTGATGTGGTACCCGTCCTCCAACCGCGACGAGACTCGCTATGAGGATCCCGACCGCTTTGATGTCATGCGCTGGGCGGAACGGGGATGCTCGCCGGAGGCGGGCGTCCCCCGGCTTCGCTCCGAGCATCAGGCGTTCGGAGCGGGCGGCCGTCACTTCTGTCTGGGTACCGCGCTTGCCCGCCTCGAGCTGCGGATCCTCATCGATGAGACGCTCGAGCACTACCCGGCCATGGAGCTCGCCGGTGACCCGACCTACGTCGAGTCACCCTTTGCCAACCAGCATAAGACGCTGCCGGTGCGGCTGCGTCCGGCGTAGGTCTTCCGTCGGGTCTCGACCCCGTTGCAGGTGGTGCTCGACCGCGCCGGATCGATTCTCCTCGTGCTCGGGCGGACTGCTGGGTGGGGAGTTCACCGGGCCGCGCAGCGTGGTGCGATCGTTCTCCCGGGGGGCCAAGCTCATCGCCCCCGAGAAGCCTGGGTCGTGATGTCGATCCACCCACCGAGTACGGTTGCGCCCCTTCCCGATGGCGGAGTGAAACCGGGGTGATCGAACGGGTCTTCCAGGAGGAGTGGGGGCGCGTACTCGCTGCGCTGATCGGCTTCCTCGGCGACTTCGACCTCGCCGAGGAAGCGGCGCAGGAGGCGTTTGCGGTGGCGGCGGAACGCTGGCCGCGCGACGGTATGCCGGAGCGTCCCGGCGCGTGGCTGACGACGACCGCGCGTAACCGTGCGATCGACCGTATCCGCCGCGACCGCACGCTGGCTGCCAAGTCGAAGCTGCTGGAGCGACCCGAGGCGATGATGCAGGAGCCCGACATTGGGGAGACCGTGTTCCCCGACGAACGTTTGGAGTTGATCTTCACCTGCTGTCACCCGGCGCTCGCCGGGGACGCGCAGGTGGCGCTGACGCTGCGCACCCTCGGGGGCCTCTCGACGGATGAGATCGCGCGTGCCTTCCTTGTGCCCGAGGCGACGATGGCGCAGCGACTGGTGCGCGCCAAGCGCAAGATCAGGGATGCCGCGATCCCCTTCCGGATCCCGCCCGCCCACCTGCTGCCGGACCGGCTCGCCGCGGTGCTGGCGGTGGTGTACCTGATCTTCAACGAGGGGTACTCGGCGCCCCCCGCGCGCGTGGAGCTTTCCGCTGAGGCGATCCGCCTCGGCGGGGCGCTGACGGAGCTGATCTCCGATGAGCCCGAGGTGTGGGGTCTGCTGGCGCTGATGCTGCTGCACGACTCGCGCCGTGTCGCCCGCATGCGCGACGGTGAGTTGGTGCTGCTGGAGGATCAGGACAGGGCGCTGTGGAACCGCGAGCAGATCGCCGCCGGCCGCGCCGCGTTCGAGCGCGCGCGTGTGCTGACCGAAACGGGGATGCTCGCCGTAGGCGAGCGTCCCCCGGCTTCGGCCGGCGGCGGGGCGGGCGGGATCTACACGCTGCAGGCGGCGGTCGCCTACCTGCACACCGAGGATCCCCGTGACTGGCCGCAGATCGCGGCGCTCTACGGCGAGCTCGCCCGGCTGACGCGCTCCCCCGTGGTCGAGCTCAACCGCGCCGTGGCAGTCGCCGAAGCCAGTGGCCCGGAGGCCGGGTTGCAGGCACTCGAGGGCATCGACGGGCTTGAGGAGTACCACTATCTGCATGCGGTACGCGCCGATCTGCTGCGCCGTTTGGAGCGTCCCGTCGAGGCGAGGGTGGCGTACGAGCGCGCGCTGGAGCTCGCACACTCCAAGCCTGAGCGGCGCTTCCTCGCACGGCGGCTGGCCGAGCTGGATTGAGCCCGCGACCGGCGAAAGCAGGCATCAAGATATGACTCGCGATTGGCGTTTGCTAGTGGTGTCCATGGGAGTAGTGAAGCGCCCCGCCGGTGAGGCTGCGCAGGGTCGCATTGCTGGGATCTGAGAGCGCGCGCACGATCCCGCGACGGCGATCGAACAGCTCGGGCTCGGTCAGGTTGAGTGTCCGTGCGATCTGCTCGGCGGGGATGCCGTGCGCGAACATGCCGAGCAGTGGCTTGTCCCGCGGCGCCAGACTGGCGATCAGCGTGGTGAGCTCGGGCCGGGTGATGGCGGGCAGCGTGCGGCGTCCGTGGCGGGCGGCGTGGATGGCGTCGATCAGCTCGTGGGGCAGCGCCGACTTGGCGATGACGGCGTAGGCGCCGGCGACCATCGCCCCGGCGACGAGCGCGACTCCGGGGAAGGCGGAGTAGACAACGACGCGCGGGGCGAGGGGGAGGGAGCCGAGTCGGCAGGCCAGCTCGAGGCCGCTCTCGCCGTCCATGTGAAAGTCGACAATGGCGATCTCGGGGTGCAGCCGCCGCGCCGCAGCGAGTGCCTGGGTGTGGTCGTCAACACCGGCAAGCACGTCGATTCCGCGCTCGTCGCCCAGCAGGTCGGTGAGCCCGCGCAGCATCACCGGGTGATCGTCGACGACGAGCACAGTGAGCGATCTGAGCGGGATGACCGACGAGGCTGGGTGTCGTGGCACGCGCCGCCGGGCGGGGGGGTGGTGTGCTGAGGGAACGGAGAGCCCGGCGGCGCTGAATGCCATGCCGAGAGGATGCCCTTCACGCGTGCCGGCAGCTATGGGGTGCAAGCCCCATTCATATGGCTCAGGGCTCGATCAGGCCACGGCGGATCGCGTAGCGGGTGAGCTCGACACGGTCGCGCATACCGAGCTTCTCGAGCATGTTCGCGCGGTGACGCTCCACGGTCTTCTTGCTGATCGTGAGGGCCTCGGCGATCTGCTGGTTGGTATGACCCTCGGCGATCAGCTTGATGACCTGGAGCTCGCGTGGGGTCAGGGGGTCGGGGTGCTCCTCGGCGGGTCCGGCGAGATAGTGGCGAACGATCTCGGTGACGGCGGCGGGGTAGAGAAACGGCTCGCCGCGGACGGCGGCGCGGCAGGCGCGCACCACGTCGCGGTCGGCGAGCGACTTGAGCACGTAGCCGCTGGCGCCTGCCTGCAGGGCCTCGTAGAGGAACTGCTCGTTGTCGTGCATCGAGAGCATCAGGATCTTCAGGGCGGGGCGCTGGCGGTGGATCTCGCGCGCGGCGTGCAGCCCGGTCATGCGTGGCATCGAGATGTCGAGGAGGGCGAGGTGCAGGTCGTCGTGGGCGAGCGCCATGCTGACGGCCTCCAGGCCGTCGCTGGCCTCGGCGCGGACGACGAGGTCGGGCTCGCTCTCGAGCACCAGCCGCAGCCCCTGGCGCACGACGGCATGGTCGTCGGCGAGCAGAATGTTGGTCTTCAGCGCGGTCATGTGCTCTCGGCGTGGAGCGGAACGTCCAGATGCACCTCGGTGCCGGCGTGGGGCGCGCTGGTGATCTGCAGGGAGGCACCGACGAGCCCGGCACGCTCGCGCATGCCCCGCATCCCGCCACCCTCGCGGCGGCTGTTGGGCATGCCGCGCCCATCGTCGCGGACGCTCAGCGTGAGGCGGTCGAAGCGCAGCTGCAGCGTGATGCTTACGCTGGCGGCGTTGGCATGACGGACGGCGTTGGTCAGCGCCTCCTGGGCGATGCGGTAGACGACGAGTTCGCGCTCAGGCGATTGAGGCGGGAGGTCCGCGGGGATCCGGCAGGTGATCCGCAGGCCCGACTGCTCGCGCATTTGCCGGGTGAGCGCCAGCAGCGCAACGGCGAGGCCGAGATCCTCGAGTGGCTCGGGGCGCAGGCGCTGGGCGATGCGGCGGACGTCGTCGATGCTGGCGCGCGTGGTCTCGAGCAGTTGCTCCAGCGGTTGGGCGAGGTTGAGCGGCGCGTCGCGTGAGACGCGTGCCAACCCCAGCAGCACCCCGGTCAGCGTCTGGCCGACTTCGTCGTGTAGCTCTCGCGCAACTCTCAGCCGCTCGTTCTCTTGGGCCGAGAGCACCCGCCGCGTGCTCTCCAGGCGCTCGGTCTCGAGCTCGTCGAGCATCTCGTTGTAGGCCTGCGCGAGCTCCGCGGCCTCCGACGGGGCGCTTGGCACCTGCAGGCGCTCCCCGGACTGCAACGGGTCGACGCGCCGCAGGAGTGCCGGCAGGTGGGTCAGTGGGGCGAGCGCGTGGCGCAGCAGCAGGGCGTTGGCGAGGAGCGTCACGGTCAGAGTGACGGCGAGGATGGCGGCGTCGTCGGCGGCGATGTGCGCGAACGGGGCGGGCAGCACGATCGCGATCGCGACAGCCATCGTCGTGACGAGGGCGCCGTTCAGGGCGAGTACGCGCCAGAAGAGAGGCAGGTATCGGCGGGTCGCCGGCGGCGATAGGTCGGAGTCAGCTGGGGTGACGTCGGCGACAACGGCGGCGCGGCTCGCCGCGATGGCGCCGGCGCCATCCGAGCTCTCGCTGACGTCCGGGCTCTCACCGGAGCGATCCGTGACGGCCTGCGCGAAACAGGCTTGCTCGTCCGCGTGCTGCACGCCAAATTACGCTAGCGCGCCGGCACCTGTACCCCAGTGGAAGATGGGGCCTTGACCTCATGGTGGCCGCGCGTGATCGGCCTGAACATGTTGGGTGTGATTGAGCATCGCTCGACCGGCCGGAGGCGAGGCATTCGCAGCCCTCTGGCGGCGGAGCGACCAAACGGCAGCCCCCTCTCCCCACAATGTGTGGGCGCCGTTGCAGGTACGAGCTCAGTCGCACGGCACGGGCACCGGGATGGACCCCCAGCCTGTGCCGCTTAACTTATGCGCGGCGCTGCGGATAGGTGCGCCACCAGGCGATCGGGGGGGCCGGAGCTTGGATCACCTGCACCCAACATAGGAGGACGAGGCGATGGCGATCAGCGCGGCGAATATCGATGAGGCGAAGCTCGAAGCATTTATGGGGCAGGCGGTGACGGACATGGGCGCGATCATCAGCGCGCCGCTGTTCCTGATCGGGGAGAAGCTCGGCCTCTACAAGGCGATGGCGGGCGCGGGGCCGCTGACCTCGCAGGAGGTGGCCGAGCGAGCGGGAGCGGCCGAGCGCTACGTGCGCGAGTGGTTGCGCAACCAGGCGGCGGGTGGCTATGTGACCTACGACGGGGAGAGCGATCGCTACACGCTGCCCGACGAGCAGGCGCTCGCGTTGGCCGACGAAGACAGCCCGTTCTACATTCTGGGCGCCTATGAGTTGATCGCGTCGCTATACGCGGACGAGGAGCGAATCGTGGAGGCTTTCCGCAGTGGCTCGGGGATGGGTTGGCACGAGCACGACCACCGCTTGTTCCGCGGCACTGAGCGCTTTTTCCGGCCGGGTTACCGCGCGCACCTGGTGACCGAGTGGATCCCGGCGCTCGACGGCGTCAAGGAGAAGCTGCAGCGGGGCGCGAAGGTCGCCGACGTGGGTTGCGGCCACGGAGCGTCGACGATCATCATGGCCGAAGCGTTCCCCAACTCGCGCTTTTCGGGCTTTGACTACCACATGCCCTCGATCGACCACGCGCGCCAGGCGGCCAGCGACGCCGGCGTCTCCGACCGCGTGGTGTTCGAGGCGGCGTCGGCCAAGGAGTACCCCGGCAACGACTACGACCTCGTGTGCGTCTTCGACTGCCTGCACGATATGGGCGACCCGGTGGGGGCGTCGGCACACGTGCGTGAGACGCTGCATCCTGATGGGGCGTGGATGATCGTCGAGCCATTCGCGAAGGACCGCGTCGAGGAGAACTTCAATCCGGTGGGCCGGGTCTTCTACGGAGCGTCGACGGTGATCTGCACCCCCGCATCGCTCTCCCAGGAGGTCGGGCTCGCGCTCGGGGCGCAGGCCGGCGAGGCGCGCCTGCGCGAGGTGCTCGCCCAGGGCGGGTTCAGCCGCGTCCGCCGGGCAACGGAGACCCCCTTCAACATGATCCTCGAAGCCAAGCCATAGCCCGCGGTGGGACACGTCCGGGCGCCGCAGTCCTACGCCTCGAAGCAGATCTTTCGATGACGTCGTCGCGAGTAGATGCAAGCTCTCGTACCGCGTAGGAACGGCGGGGCCTCGAGGGCCATCGGTCCTTCGCTCGATTCCGGGGGGCACTTGATGGTGGGCACCGGTTGCGTGCCGTTCACGAGCGGCTGCCATGAGGCCGGGTCATTTCTCGCGAGCCACACGAGCTCACCGTTTTCTTTGGTGGGTCCGGGACACGACCCGTCGGGTCGCGTCTGTGCGCCAAGGATTCCCGGTTCGGTGAATTCCCGACCGTCAGGTGCCCAGACGGCTGGAGTGCACGACAGGTGGAAGACAACCGACGGCAACAGCGGTGGGCGACCCGCGAGGCGCCGCGGTATACCTGTGCCTGCGAAGGTTTCCTCCCCCTCGCCCGCGCAAAGAGCCACCGCAAGAGCTCTGCCATTGGGTGACCAGTCCGGCCACATGTTCGTATCGAGGCTGTAGGTCATGATCCTGCTCACCTTCAGGCTGGGAGGAGTGACGGTGTCGAGCTCATTGCGAGCATCGAATTCGTTGTCTGCGTAATCGTTACCTCGATGGTCTTTCGCTCGCCAGATGTCGGTCCTCTCAAAGGCGATCGATCCGGTTGAGCCCCAACGCGGGTCGCGGTCGCCGGGATGATCGGTGATCCGCCTGACGGGTGAGCCGGGCGCCAGCGCGGTCACGTACAGGCCCTCGGGTCGCACAAAGACGATTTCCTGACCGTCGGGCGAGAAGGCCGGCTCGCTGCCCTCAACGAGCGGTTTGGCCTGCGAGCCATCTGCTTGCGCGATGTAGATCGTGACTGTCCCGGCTTCACGGCGCTGGAACGCGAGCATGTTGCCCGACGGCGAAAAGCTCGGGTCCGAGTCGTCGTGCCCCGAGGTGAGCTGTGCCTGGCCGCCGGTGTTGGGATCCATGGCCCAGATATCTATCTCACCCGTGTTTTCCAGGCTTGTATAGATTTCGACCGAGTGCTTGGTCCTGTGTTCGGCCAAGTGGTCAACCGCGCTTTCGGCCGTGTATGCGATCACGCCGTTTTTGCCGGGGAAGGACCCAAGCGCCGTGGTCGGTGTGAGCAGCGCGATACTCGCCGCGATCACCAGGGTGCGCCGTAGCACGATCGTGTTCCAGTCCATGCGGTAATCATGACCAGTAGAATATTACGCGAGATGCCCGATCCTGCACCACCACCTCCGCCTGAGCGCGATGGCAGTGGTCTGACGGGGCGGCTCATCAGGGCGGGGCAGATAGCCGCCGCGGTCACCGCGATCGTGACGGCTGCGGTCTTGATCTGGAACGACGTCCTGAAGCCCGCGCCAGCGCCCGCCGTGCTCACGGCGACCGTAAAGCCCGTCGAAGTGGACCCCAATGTGACGCTTCGCAACTACCTGAATAGCCATCAGGGGCAACTTGCTGCCTATCTATCTCATGCCAAGGCTCAGGGCTTGGGTGAGGAAGAAATCGATCAGGCTCTCCGGACGCCGGGCATCCTCGTGGAATACACGATCGACATGGATGGGCCCGCGGGACAGACGGTGAGCGTGACTCGCACGCTTTATGCAGCCCACACCGAGGCACGAGTAGCCGAAGGTGCGGTCAGTATCCTCCCTCCGGAACGCTATGTCTCCCACGCCGCGGTATCGCAGAGCGCGCAGAGCACGTGGATCGAGCCGCCAGCGGGTGTAGGAGCGTACTTCGTCGAAATTGACCTGGTCGACAAGGATGGGGAAACGATCGGAAAAGGCCGCTCTGCGCTGTTTACCGCCGGTGCGCGGGGATGATGCAAAAGCCACCTGACCTGCGGGCGACGCTGGATAGGATGGTTGTTAATGAGCCCCCGGACCCTCCTGGCCGAACGCGTGCGTGTCAACAAGCGACCCTTCTAACCCAGGAGGTCGCGCACGGCGTTGCGTACTGCTTGCTTGCCGACCGGTAAGGGCTTTGGTTCTCCACCCGGGACCTTGAAGGCCCATCACCGCAAGATCCCGGAAGGCCCAACTACGAGATCGGGAGGCTCATCGCAAGCTCCCGGATGGCACTCCCCGCAAGACCCCGAAGGTAAACCCCCAGGACCACGTTCAAAAGACTTCTCATGACGAGCACCTCGATGATCGAAGCCCACGGCCTGCGCAAGCGCTTCGGCGCAACCGTCGCGCTCGACGGGATCGACCTGGAGGTGCCGACGGGCGCGATCCTTGGCGTGCTGGGGCCGAACGGAGCGGGCAAGACGACCGCGGTGCGCATCCTTACGACTCTCACGCTCCCGGACGACGGCTCGGCGCGTGTGGCCGGCCATGACGTGGTGAGCGAAGCCGCGGACGTGCAACGCAACATCGGCGTCACCGCCCAGGACGCCACGCTCGACGAGGTGCTCACCGGCCGCGAGAACCTCGTGATGATCGGACGTTTGAGCGGCCTGCGGCGCGCCGAGGCGCGGGTGCGGGCGACGGCGCTGCTCGACCAGTTCGATCTCGCCGACGCCGCCGAGCGCATCCTCAAGGAGTACTCGGGCGGGATGCGCCGGCGCCTGGATCTTGCCGCCGGGCTCATGACGCGACCGCCGGTGCTGTTCCTCGACGAGCCGAGGATGCGCTTGGGGGGTATCTAGTGTCCTGCGCCTGAAGTTCGTGTGAGAAGTGTGGTATGCTTGGGTATGCCAAGAACTGGACGTCCCAAGGCTGTGTTGGAGTTGACCGAGCGGGAGTGTGAGCAGCTCGTTCGGTGGGAGCGTCGTAGGAAGTCTTCTCAGGCGTTGGCGTTGCGCTCGCGGATCGTGCTGGGGTGCGCGGAGGGCCGGTCTAACAAGGATGTCGCTGAGGCTGTTGGGGTGACTGCGACGACGGTCGGTAAGTGGCGCCAGCGGTTTTGTGAGCTGCGGCTGGATGGTTTGTCGGATGATCCGCGGCCGGGGCGCCCGGCGTCGATTACCGCCGGGCAGGTCGAGGAGGTGGTGGTCGCGACTTTGGAGAGCACGCCGGAGAACGCGACGCACTGGTCGCGCGCGAAGATGGCCGAGCGCTCTGGTCTATCGGCGTCGACGATCGGGCGGATCTGGCGGGCGTTTGATCTGAAGCCTCACCGGGCTGACACGTTCAAGCTCTCCAACGACCCGCTGTTTGTGGAGAAGGTTTATGACATCTGCGGCCTGTATCTGAACCCGCCCGAGGCCGCGGTGGTCTTGAGCGTGGATGAGAAGAGCCAGGTGCAAGCCTTGGCGCGCTCCCAACCGGCGTTCCCGATGATGCCCGGGATGCCGGAGAAGCGCACTCATGACTATCTGCGCCATGGCACTACCAGCCTGTTCGCCGCGTTCAATACCACTGACGGGACCGTGATCAGCTCAACGCATCGCCGCCACCGCGCGATCGAGTTCAAGAAGTTCTTGACCAAGATCGATAGCCAGGTCCCCGAGTATCTCGACGTGCATCTCGTCTGCGATAACTACGGCACTCACAAGAGCCCCGCGATCCAGCACTGGCTGACCGCGCACCCGCGGTTTCACATGCACTACACCCCGACCTATTCGAGCTGGATCAACCAAGTCGAGCGGTGGTTCGCCTATCTCACCGACGATCTGCTCAGGCGTTCTGATCACCGCAGCGTCCAGGCACTGGAGAAAGACATCCGCGACTGGGTCAACGCGTGGAACGAGAACCCCAAACCATTCATCTGGGTCAAGACCGCAGAGCAGATCCTGGAGTCCATATCACGACTTCTACGACGAATTAACGGCGCACCACACTAGCTGACCTGCCTATTGTACCGCGCTGACCGGCGTACCCGCGCGTTCGTGGATCGTGCCGGCCGGCGTTACGTCGGCTGTGGTGGTGCGCTGCCGGTCGCGCTGTAGGGACTCTCCTTCGGTCGGCCGAAGAAAACCCGGCGAGCCATGACCCGATCACTCGCAGCTTGGGAAAGGCTAGGTTGTCGTGCGTGGCATCGAAGGTCGTGTCTTCGGTGTCCACTGGCCGGTTCTATCCGCCCGCCAACGGCGCTATCTTTAGTAGCGGCAGTGAATATCTCGCGTCCCGTGGACGCCGCACCCTGACCCAGCGTCAGGGTCGCCATCTCTCTCCGGACTGCCATCCCGGTAATCGACGCTTCGGCGTCCGAGCAGAGAGAGACCATCATGATCTTCGCAGCCAGTTGGGCAATCAGCGCCCGCCTCCACAACCTGTTCCGGCGCTTCGCGCCCAGCAACATCCTCATCCGGCGCGTGCATACCCGCACCGGCATCAAGTGGGGACCGCTCGTCGGCCTGGCCGCCGCCGTCCTCTACGGCCTGCTGATGCTTGCCACAGCCACAGTCGTACGCAAAGGCGGGCCGGGCTGGGTCGATCTGATCGTGCTGCTCGCGTTCTGGAACACGGTCAAGTTCACCTGCCTGATCCCCGTCTCGCTCATCCGACTGGTTCGTGTCCGCCACCAGGAAAGGGTCCCCATGACCGAGCACCCCCGCCTGCCCTCCGACCCTCGGATCGCCGAGCGCGCCATCGTTCTGCAACTCCTACGCGACGACCACGACAAGCAATGGTCGCGCACCGAGCTTGAAACCAAACTCAACGATGTAGAGCCCTTGGCGCTGAGCGACGCCATCGCCGACCTCGAGCGCCACGGCGTCGCGGTCGTTCAGGACGAGCACGTCGTAGCGTCGCCGTGCGCCCGGCACCTTGACGAGCTGGGGCTGATCGCCATATGACACCATCCGAGCCGCAGCGGTAAGCAGCTTCTACTCGGCGGACTCCCTACCTTCGCGCGCGCGCCCGCGCCGTGGCATAATTCCTCTCAGCTTGTTTCTTGCAGCTCGTCCGCTGCTTCTTTGGCTTCTTCTCGCAGAGCTTCAATGCCTTGGCGAGCTTCTGCGAGCTCGTGAGTGGCTCGAGCCTGGTGGTCTTCCCAACTCGGATGTCAGGAGACTGCGCGCCCGGTGTCGATGAGGATGATGAGTTCCCGGACCCGGCGGGCTGGTCGCTGCTGTTGGTGTTCGAGCTAGCGGGCTGGCCGGCACCGGACAGGAGCGACGTGGTGGTGCTGAGCGGCTGAACCGCGTTTTCGGGTGTGGTGAAATTATGAGGAGCACTTTCTGTCGTGCCCGAGGCGTTCGTGGCGCTAACCGAATAGGTGTAGGTGCCCCCAGGCTGCAGGGTAACGCCGGCGGTGTTCAGGTCGAGGCTGACGCTCTGATCGACGAAGGAGCCGAGCAGCAAGCCGCTCGGCAACGGGTAGTTGACCACGACGAGGCATGCGCCCTTTCCCCCACAGATAGCCGAGAGCCGGAACTGGTAGAGCGTCGCCAAGCCCTCGGTGTCGATCTGCGCTTCCAGCGTCGCATCGCGTTCGGTGACGTGAGACACAGATTCAGCGTCGATCGAGGGTGGGGACCCGACCGTGAAGCTCGCTTCATTGCCGAACACGGTGCGGTCGGCGTTGGTGGCGACCAGCCGGTAGTGGTAGGTGACTCCCACGGTCAGGCCGGTCACTTCGACCGGCGGGAGTTCCTGCTGGGTGTCGCCGGTGATCGGCCCCAGATGTGCTGTTTCGTGCCAGCATCTTTCCAAACCCGGTTCGATATCCAGGCATTGGACTTCGTTGCTGCCGATGTATTCGTAGTAGTACGTCGTCGGCAGACCGTCGGGGTTCAGCTTGCCGTTCAGGTCATAGCCGGTCGGGGTCGGTTCGGCTGATCCGGTGAGGACTTCGCTCGGCGGGGTGCTCGGCGGGAGCGTCGTGAAGGTCTGGTCGGGGCCTTCGACGAACGGACGCTGCCAGTTGACCCCGTCTTCGCTCTGCACCCGCTTGGCGACGAGCACCCGATAGTGGTAGGTCGTGTTTGGCTGCAGGGTCACGCCCGCGGTAGCCATGTCGAGGCTGACCGATTGGCCTTGCGGCCCTTTGGCGATGTAGCCGATCGGCAGCGCGCCCGGTGTAGGTCGTTGGCTGTCGGGGCTGGTGCAGCCGTCGGGGTTGGACGGCGGCAGCACTTCAGGTTCGGGACAGGTCAGCTGCGGCAGGTATTCGCTCGGGTTCTTGACGAGTTGGAACTGGTAGTAGGCGCCTTCGGGCAGTTCCTTCGAGTTGATCGTCGCTTCGAGCGTTGCGTCATTGTGCGTGACGTACGAGACGGACTCGCTTTCGATCGATGGCGCGGGGGGCGTCGTGAACCCGAGTGATGCGCTTCGGACGTCCTCGGAGAAGGCGTTGTGGGCGATCAGCCAATAGACGTAGTTCGTCCCCGGGGTCAGGCCCGTCACTTCGGCTTGCACTTCCTGCTGGGTGTCGCCCGTCAGGGGCCCGCCCTTCGGCGTTTCCGGGCCGCAGCCCTCCAGGTCTTCGCATTCGACTTCCCCGACCTGCTTGTATATGAAGTAGTAGGTCGTCGCCGAGCCCTCCGGGTTGACCTTGGCCTTCAACTTGAAGCCGGTGGGAGTCTGTTCGGCCGGCTCGATCTGAACTTTCGCCGGCGAGACCGCGAGTGCCGCGGTGGGCAGGACGGCGATAGACAGGGCGGCGCCGATCGTGGCAAGCAGAGCGAGTCCGCCATACATGAGCCATCCGCCGCAACGCCGCTGGGTCGTTGCAGACTTCCGCATCAGCCTACCCTCGCAATCCCGTAGCACACCTCGCTCTTATCGTACACCCTGAGGCTGGCGGCGGCGGTTGGCCCCGTAGCACCGACGTGAGACCCGCCAACGGGTCTCACGTCACGTCGACCGCGACCGTCGCCGTCGCGTGGTCGCGGGCGCAGTTGACATAGACGCTCGCCGAGACGCGGTATTGGCCGGCCGTCCTGTAACGATGGGATAGACGCCAGGTTTGGCGTATCGGAGCGCCCCTTCCGGCAACACAGAACTGGGGTACGACATTCTCGGCGCTGGTCCCGTCACCATAGCTGAGCTGATAGCCGAGGGCCCCAAGAGCATGAGCCTCGCTCGCCGTCACCTCGAACTGAACTGTGGAGCCGATCTTCGCCCGCGTCGGCGTGGCCGTCAGCGTGATCGCCAAGCCTCCGGAGTGCACGGTGACTCGCGATGATACTGACTGCTTCGCCGTCTCTCCGGGCACTGGCGCGTCCTTCGCCTTGGCGGTGTCTCTGGCACCGCCGCATCCAGGTAGCAAGAGCCCAAGCGCGACGATCGCGAGCGTAGGCAGATGCAGCTTCGGTCCTCCGTCGCAAGGCATGGCGAAGCCTTCGTCACCGCCGTCGCTTCAGCCTGAAGGTCACAGTCCGCACGATCGATCGGGGCTTGCCGCCCTTCGGCGTGTACGTGATCGTGATGGTCGCCCTGAGCTTGCCTCGCCTGGCGAGGACCGTCCTTGCGCTCGCCGCCGGGACGAGCGTTACGACGATCCGCCCGGCCTTGCTTACCGTGAGGCGCAGCTGCACAATCACGAGCGCCGTCTTGTGTTTCTTCTTCGTACGCGAAACACCCGCGAACTGCGCAGCGCTTGCCTTGCCCACGATCTGAAGCGTGCCCGGCCCGGGGAGGGTCAGCGTGACCTTGACGGTGCCGCGCGCCGCGACGCTTTCCATGCCGTTCAGCACGAACGCATTGCTCACCGTGCCAGTCAGTGTGCCCGGGCTACCGCCGCCGTTGGACGAGCCGCCGCCCGAACCGTCACCGCCGGATGCCTGTGCGGGCGGCACTTGCAACGTGTTGCTCGTCGCGCTTTCCGATCCAGCACTATTGCTGGCCGTGACCTGACAGGACAGACCGTGCCCCTGATCCGCTGCTTGCACCACGTAGGCGCTTGTGCTCGCCCCACCGATCGGCGCGCCGTCCCGCAACCACTGGTAGGTGAAGGTAGGCGGCGGATAGCCCGTCCAGGACCCGTTTGAGCACGAGAGCGTCTGGCCAGATACCGACGCTCCAGACGCCACCGGCAGCGAGGTGTTAACGGGTGGCGCCGGCACCGGCGTCCCGACCATCACTTTGCCGGAATTATCGATGACTGCGCACAAGTCCGGTGTGCAGGAGACGCCGGTCAGCACCCGGGAGTAGAGTTCAATGATCGGGATCGGCTTTTCGATGGGGCCGCCGTATACTTCGGCCTCGGTCCACGCTTCGGCGCCACCCGTGGGGTTCGAGGAGACCATCACGTTGCCCCGCGAGCCGTTGCCGGACAGCGTTGTCGCGACGCACAGTGTTTGCGACCCGCACGCGATCCGGTCGAAACCGTTGAAGTCTTCAGGGTTGAAGAATGTTTCGGCCCATGCCGATTTGCCGCCGGCCGGTTCGGTCGAGGTCAGCACGCTATCGACTTCGATGCCGGTCGAGGCGCAGAGCTTCTCCGTGGGACAGGAGATGCCGGCGAAGACTTCGCCGGAGGTCGTGATCCACGCGCTCGCTCCGCCCGCGGGATCGGTCGAGACGATCGCGTGGCCCCCGCCGCTGACGACGCACAGCTGTTCAGAGGGACAGGACACGCCCTTCAGTTCGCGATCGGCGACAGAGGCCGCGTGCCACGCGCGCGCGCCGCCGGTCGGTTCGGTCGAGGTCACGACGTCGCCGCTCCGATCGATCGCCACGCACAGGCTCACCGACGCGCACGAGACACCGAGTAGCCGGGTCGTGCCATCGACATCGGCGACGTGCCACGCGCTGGGGCCACCGGTCGGTTCGGTCGAGGTCACGACGTCGCCGTTTTCGTCGATGGCGACGCACAGGCCGCTCGACGGGCATGAGACGCCGTCGAGCGGGTGGCCGTCCACGTGCGCCGAGCTCCACGCGCTCGGGCCGCCCACCGGGTCGGCGGAGCTGACGACGTTGCCCGCGGTGTCCACACCCACGCACAGGCCGGCCGGGGCGCACGACACATCCTGCAGCGAGTTGAAGCCGACTTCCAGCTTAGTGATTGTCCAGGCGCCCGCACCACCCATCGGTTCGGTGGACGTCACAACGGCGCTGCCGCTGTCCGTCAGCACACATACGCCGGCAGCGGGACACGCCGCGCTGTCGAGCGATTCAAGGCCGCCATACTTGTTGGTGGTTTCTATCGCCGCAGAGGTCCACGCCTGTGCGCCCTTGGTCGGTCCCATCGACGTTATGACTTCGTTGCCATCGAGCGCCACGCACAGGCCCCACGACGCGCACGACACGTGCTGGATCAGCCCTCCGCTCACCTGCGTGGGGCTCCACGCGCCGGCACCACCAGCCGGATCGGTCGACGTGAGAACATTCCCGCCACTGTCGGTCGCGACGCACAGGGTTTCAGACGAGCACGAAACATCGAAGAGCGTGTGCTTGTCCACTTCGGTCACGGTCCACGCGCCCGCACCCCCGGTCGGGTTGGTCGAGGTCAGGACATCACCGCCTCCGCGGTCGACGGCGACGCACAGGCTTTCGGTCGGACACGACACGCCGCTGAGGATTTTTTCAGGGCCGTCGACATTGGCCTTGGTCCAAGCACTGGCTCCTTCGGTCGGGTCGGTCGAGGTCCATACATTCCCCGCTTCATCTGTTGTGACGCACAGCCTCGCGGACGGGCACGACACAGCGTCAAGCCGGTTGGGTTTGTTCGGTATCTGGGAGGCAGCAGGAATCAAGCTCGCGACGGTCCACGCGCCGGTGCCGCCGGTCGGGTCGGTCGATGTCGCGACGTCTCCGCCGCCGACGGCAACGCACAATCCGGTCGATGGGCACGACACGCCGTCGAAGCCTTCCGCGACGCTGGGGGCTGTGACCCACGCCCCGGCGCCACCCGTGGGATCGGTCGTGTTCAGCACATCGCCCGCACCATCAACAGCGACGCACAAGCCCGTCGATGGGCAGGACACGCCGGTGATCGCCGTCGGCGATTCGAACGGCGGCTGGTCATCGGCACGGACCGGGCTCGCCCAATTCAAGGGCGGGGCGGCTAGCGCTGAGCTGGCACTGAATAGAACGCGGCCCACAAGGATCAACGCGAGGAGTACGGCGAACCAGAGCGTCGCGCGTTGCCTACCCTGAGCGCTGTTGCGATGGGATCCCTCGCCGCAGCCACGATCCGGCACGTTCTCACCCACAACCTGCGACCCCATCACGCGCCAAGTATAGCGATCCTTTCTCGTCGCGGCTCAGGGAACACTGGTCCCCCAGGTCTGGAGACCCTGGGGGACCAGTTACTCACGACGACGGTCAATGTCAGTGGTAGATCTCCGCCAGGGTCACATATGTACCTGCGCTGTTGACGTACCATCCCACATCTGTGCAGGTAGTCGATGACGAACAGGAGATCCTGGTGATATGTGATTCTTTTGCACCGCTTGGGTCTGGCGCTGTTTGTTCTGACCATTCTGTCCCGTTCCAGCCTGCTGCGATAACCACGGTACTCCCGTATGCAGATCCAACGCCGATACATGCAATAGAGGACGAGCAGGAGATTCCAAACAGAGTGTTAAACCCAGACTGTACGTGATCTGACCAAGCTGTACCATTCCAATTCTCGGTTAGGTTCCCGGCTTCGGACCCTTTTCCATAAAACCCTATGGCCGTACAGGCGGTCGATGACGTACAGGAAACGTCATGTAGCTGTCCGCTGGATTCGGCGGGCATCGGTGTGCTCTGGATGGTCCATTCTGTGCCATTCCATCGCTCTGCGAGTATAGTCTTTCCTTCTTCGAATCCTTTCGTCGCATACCATCCCACTGCAGTACACGCATTTGACGCCGTGCATGAAACACCGCTCACGGTAAGATAGTTACTTTCCCCCGTCCGGCCCGACGGATTCGGTGTGCTCTGCAGAGTCCATTCCGTGCCATTCCACCGCTCCGCGAGCGTATCATAGTTATACGGAGAGGAGCTTTCCTCGTAGTCGCCTACGGCGATGCAAGCCGTCGATGACGTACACGATACCGAATACAATACGGAACGGAACGGTTCGCCGTGATTAGGTGCGGCCTGAATAGACCATTCCGTCCCGTTCCAGTGCTCGATTAGGGGTGCCTCTTCGTCGCGCCCATGAGCTTCATAGGTGCCTACAGCGGTGCACGAAGCTGATGACGAGCACGACACTCCGAGCAAAAGACTCTCTTTCGACCCGCTTGGATTTGGCGTGCTCTGGATCGACCATTCTGTGCCATTCCACCGCTCGGCCAAGGTCATCACACCCAGACTGTTCCTATAGTAACCTACTGCCGTGCATTCCGCTGGCGCTGAACAAGAAACCCCGTACAAAACGCCGAATTCCGATCCCGTAGGATTAGGCGTCGTCTGAAGAGACCAAGACGGTGCTGCTGTGGTAAACGTTTGATTCAACCCATCAGTCGTACCATTGCTGTTGGTCGTGACAACCCGGAAGTCATATTTCGTGCTTGCCGTCAGACCAGTTATGGCTTTACTCTTTTCCACGTTAGTCGTGCCAGAGCTCACGCTTTCTTCGGTGGTTGTTTTGCCATACGATTCGGTGGTGCCATATTGGAAATAGTATTTCGTAGTCGCGCCGTTCGGATTTACAATCCCGTTTAGCGTGGCTTCTGATGATTTTACTTTCGTCGCAAACCCAGTAGCTCCTGCGGGCACAATGGATGTAAAGACATTATCGGGCGTGCCCTCACCCGTCGGGCCATCGTAGCCCGTCTCAGCGTGGCAAAAATACAGATCTTCTTCGGGAAGTTTTTCTTCTTTGATCTTAACGGCGCATTCCTTTGTATTTTCCCCGACTGTCACGTCAAACAACATGGTTGGTTTCGTGTAGAAGGCGTCGGCGCCCAGGAGCTGCGTAGCGCTCGTCGCGTGCGCATCCACCCCGGCAACGAACGGTGAGGATGCGCTCGTCCCACCGAAGTCTTCCCAGCCGCCTGTGTAGTAGCTGTCACGGACCGATACCGCCGATTCGACGGCGGCGTCCGCCGAGACATCGTTGTCCAGGCGGTGTTCGCAGTATGACCTGTTCGCCGCCAGTTCTTTCTGTCCTGGCGGCTTGGGCTCATATTTGCTGCAGCCGCTTCCAGTGCCGTTCTTTCTCGTTTCTGTTTCTTCCTTCCATACTTCCTCGGTGGGAGCTTTCCAATTTTCTCCTTTCTTCTTGAGCTTGACACCACCAACGGCAATCACATACTGAGAGGCAGCCGGATAGCAGATACCGGCTCCAAATTTGTGGTCACAGCCGTTGTACTGGACATCACCGGCCGCGGCAAATGTCGGTAGGCCGGGATGGTCGAAATACTTGTCATTGGAAGTGTCCGCAGAGGACTCCACCCCGCCCCAACTGTTGGTGACCTCTGTGGCTTTTCTTTTTGTTTTTGTTTCAGGTTCTTCTACTTCCCACTTGGCGGCCTCTTCGTTGGCCGCGATTAGGCTGGAGAGTTCTTCGGGTTCACCGCTTGCCTCGACGAGCAGGATGTGACATTCCGGACAAGCCGCCGAGACCATGTCCAAATCGAGCGATATCTCTCCGGCCCATCCGGCTTCGTTTGGGGGGTAGTTTTTGGTTTCACCTTTTTGGTTGATCTTTGTGAAGCAGTGGTTTGCTTCGGTGCATGCAGTTTCGGTGCCTTTGAAATAGACTTTGTATTTTTCGCGGTATATTTGGAGGTCAGATTCCGCGTAGGGATCGTTGTAGGCGTCAACGATCGCTACCGTTTGGCTTGACCCGCCCGTTGCGGGCAGTTCAGACGCTTCACGCAGGTCTTTCGGATCGAGGCCGCCTAGTTCCCCACTGCCTTCAAGATCAGGTCCGGTCGCGTCGGCTGAGCTGGCGGGCACAGTCGGGACGCGGATCGCCATGCACACGCCACATTCAGAGGAGGGTGCTTCCACCGTGGAGAGCGCGAAGCTTTCCGCGCTTGCAGCCTGAGGGATGACACACCCCAGCAGAGCGGCCGCAAGGACCATCAGGCAGGCCAGCCGGCTTGCTCGGCGTCTTGGGACTGGCTCGCTTCGACCGGCTTGCCGGACGGGACTGAAGTGCAAGACCCTCATATCTTTCCCCTTTGCTGGAAGCTGCCTGCGCGGATGCGCGGCTGATTTGGGGGAATCCAAACAGTCCTCGGGGTCGCGCGCTACACCAATGTGCGGGGTTCGGCGAGAGGAGATGCAGCACTTTGCGGCATGGCGGGACAAAGACGCGCGTCGGGAGGCTGTAGGTCTCAGTGCTCAGCCGATGTGCGTTCAGGGCTGCGGTGTGCGCGCAGATCCTCGATGCGCAGGGCGACCTCGATCTCGGCTTGGCGTTCGTGCAAGCGGCAGCCCAGCCGCCGCTCGATATCAGCGAGCCTACGGTGGACGGTACCGCGATCGACGTTGAGGACCGCCGCGGCCGAGGAGGCGTTGTGTTCGGCGTCAAAGAACGCGCGCAGCATTCTGCGTCGCCCCGCTCCGCCACCACCATGCCCATCGTCGAGCGGGGACAGATACGTCTCGAGCAGCGAGTGCGCCAGCGTCTCGTCCCGCAGCGTGGCTGCCTCGAGCGCCACGTTTGGATACAGGGTGACCATGTGTTGTGGTCTGTGCTGTGCGACCAGCTGCGCCGCCTCCGCCTCGCGGTGGGTGAGGCGCCATCCCTCGATTCCTCTCGCCGCGTCACTGATCGCCATCGACACGTCGGCGAGTCCCCGCGCCGAGAGAACCCGCTCGACGTCGGCGATCATGAGCTTGCGCTGACCGCCGAGCCACACGCACACCTCCCCGTCACGCACGACGGGCAGCAGCTCGCGGCCCAGCGCCGCCGCCAAGCCCCGGACGGCCTTCTCCGCGCCTGTGCCCGTGGCGATCACACAGAGGTGCCAGGCATCGAACTCATAGCCGAGCTCGTTGACATCGACCAGCGTGCCGGCAAGCAGCCCCTGCACAAGCTCGGCGCGACGCCGCTCGGGGGAGCGTTCTGATCCCTCAAGCTCCCGCTCGTACTCATCGGCGATCGAGACGGTCATACGTTCGACCAGCGCGAAGACCGCCGCCTCGATCTCTGGCTGGCGCGTTTGCAACCGTTCGACCAAACCGGCGCGATCCTCCTCCAGCCATGCGGCGCGACTGCTCACGTCACGGCCCGTCGCCACCGCCCGCAAAGACCACTGCCGTTGCTGGCTGAACGTCCCAGCATTCCCCGCAAGTCCCGTGCTTCCATGTAGCCCATACGACCGCGTCCCTCCAGTCGAATCAAGCAGCCGGATATATTGAATCAGAAGCAAGAGTCCATATGTGACGAGATCGTGTAGCTCTGGACGATTGTTCTATTCCTCGGTATCTAGGGCAAGCTCTCACGCCATCGAGTCCCAAAGGCCACAGCAGCGAGCCAAGTCCACCAACGAACCATGCCGGCGCAAGCAGTCCCTCGGAGATCTCGATCAGCTTGTGTTGGTCGTGCTCGGCGACGACGGTGCCTCTGGTTCCGACGGCCACTGACCGGCATCTTGGGTCTTGTCGACGGCTTGGGTGAGCTCGACGACGTCGTTCTCATGGATGGCTTGCTTGACGGATGTGGTCATGGTCCCTCCAGCTTAGGGGTTGGGGAAGGCGGTCACAAGTCGCGGCGAATCGCCCGCGGCGCTGACTATCCAGATGGTCCTGACGGTGACGACGCGACTGGCCTTCGCGCCGATCCCCCGGACCTGAATGTCGACGATGTAGTTGACCCCGTGGGGAGGGTTGTCGCGGGTGGCTTGTGATGGAACGCTCGGCTGGGAGGTCGCGAAGCAGCTCAGCCCGCTCGCGTGCGCCGGTCGGTGTCCAGTAGCCTTCCGTGCGCAAGCTCACCTGTGGGCTTGACATCTGCGAAGCAAAGTGTTACGTTGCGTTCACAGGCCAGTGCTCCCTGTAGGGGGCCTGGTGTACATAGGGTCTGGTTGGGTCATCTCGCTTTTGTGGTTGACGTCAAGCGCTCGCAGGGTGTTGTTGTGGGAGAGGGTCTGGATCAGAGCGATGAGGGAGTTGTTTCAGCGTGGTTTCTAGAGGGAGATTCATGATGGGGATGTGCGCCATCGGCCAAAGGGCTGATGCTAGATGCGCCAGCTTGGCGCTGTCGCATCTCTCTCTCTCTCTCTCTCTCTTCGGCTAGCGCTCTAGCCTCGGAGCCCCCTTGCGTCCCGCTTTCGCGGGCCGCCCGGAACCCCCCGGAGGGGGGAAGGGAAGTGCTGGGGCGTTCGCGCCGCTTTTGCTTTGTCCCCGCGGGGGGTGGGCTCCGGGCGGCTCTGCAGAGGCCCACGGCGGCTCTGCGCGTGGTCACGGAGTCGCACCCGCGTGTGGGGGGTGGCTGCTGATGGCGGCGCCGGCGCGTGGTGGTGTGAGGACGGCGTCGCGTCGGCGCGTGGTCGAGCGGGTGTTGCCGGTCGAGCGGCGGCTGGCGCGTGGGTCGAAGCCGCTGATGTTGCCGTTGGATGCGCCGCGGGTGCAGGTCGATGAGATCCAGCGTTCGCGGTTGCTGGTCGCGGCGGCGGCGGTGATCGACGAGCTGGGTTATGAGCAGACTTCGGTGGCGCGGATCACGACGCGGGCGCGGGTGTCGCGGCGGACGTTCTATGAGCTGTTCGGCAACCGTGAGGCGTGTCTGGTGGCGCTGTTGGATGAGGTGGTGGGGCGGGTCGAGCGGGAGCTCGCGGTGGCGGGCCTGGAGGGTCTTGCGTGGCGTGAGCGTGTGCGTGGCGGGCTGTGGACGATCCTCTCGTTCCTTGACGGCGAGCCGGTGTTGGCGCGGATCTGTGTGGTGCAGGCGCTGCACGGTGGCCCTGGCGTGCTGCAGCGCCGTGAGGAGATTCTGGCGCGTTTGGCGGCGATCTTGGATGGGGGTCGCCGCGAGGGGCCGCGTGGCGAGGAGTGCACGCTGGTGACGGCGGAAGGGCTGGTTGGTGGGGCGCTGGGTGTGGTGTATGCGCGCGTGCGTAACGGTGACCGTCGTCCCTTGACCGGCCTGTTGGACGAGTTGATGGGGATGATCGCGCTGCAGTATCTGGGGTCGCGCGCCGCGCGTCGCGAACAGCGCCGTCCTGCTCCCGCGCAGCGCCCAGCGCCGGCGCGTAGCGGGCCAGTTTCAGCGCACGCGGAGAGCGACCCGTTGGATGAGGTGGATATGCGTCTCACCTACCGCACGGCGCGGGTGTTGGAATGTATCGCGGAGCTGGGTGGGCGGGGTTCCGGCCCCAGCAATCGCGTGGTCGCGGAGAGCGCTGGGGTCAGCGACCCGGGGCAGATCTCCAAGCTGCTGCGGCGCTTGGAGCGCCTCGGTCTCGCGGTGAATACCGGCGGGGGCCATCAGAGCGGCGAGCCGAACGCGTGGCAGCTCACGCCGCTGGGCGCGAAGGTCGCGCGGCGCCTCAGCGTTCTCACCTTCGACCGGGAGCAGGCCGCATGACGCGCCGCCCCCGATCGATTTACCACTTCACAACCTCGACCAAGGAGACAAGGTGAAATCCACAGCGCACATCGCGAAACCCGTCGTCGCATCGAAGATCGGTCGCTTCGCGCTGCCCCGTGGCCCGCACCGTGCTCCAGGGAGTGGTGCGCCCGCGCGCGGCCTGGCCGCTGCCCCCTTCGTGACTCGTTCTCTCATCGCGCTGTGTGCGCTCTCCACCCTCTTCGCGCTCTCCACCGTCGCCGTCGCCCAAGCCGAACCTCCCACGCTCATCCCCTACGGAATATTCAGCACGCACGAGGAAAACGCGGCTGGCATCGGCGTGGGAGGCTCTGGAGACCTGTTCGTGTCGAGCCTCTTGACCAACAGCTTTGGCCCTTCGACGGTGGTCAAGCTCGATCCTTCAGGCAACTTGCTCTCGCCGCCGTCCCCGTTTGGGTCTGGGTACTACTCGGGTGTTGCGGTGAACCCGGCGAACGGCGATGTGTACGTGCTCGGCGAAGAATCAGTAGGCCTCTTCACGCCGGCCACGCCCGCGATGATCTTCGTCTACGACCCCAACACGGGCGCGTTGCTGTCGTCGTTTGAAGTACCGGCGTCACTCAATTTGGCTGGCACCGTGACAGATGTACAGATTGCCGCCGACTCGGGCGGCAACGTGTACGTACCGAATCCCCCGGAAAACAAGGTGCTCGAGTACAGCCCGAGCGGCACGCTGCTGAAGACCTTCACGGGCGGCTCCGGCGCCGGTGCGCTCAAGGAACCGACTGGAGTCGCGATCGACTCCTCCGGCAACCTCTGGGTGGCCGACTCCGGCAACAACAGGATCGTGGAGCTCGATTCCAGCGGTGCGCCTGTGGAAGTGAACGGCAAGCCCGTGGAAATCAAGAGCGAAGGCGTGGTGTCCGTGGCACTCGACAGACATAGGGACGTGTTCGCGGTCGTCGACAACAGCGCGGACCCATGCGGCGAAAAAAGCTCGCCCTGCCCCC
This sequence comes from uncultured Solirubrobacterales bacterium, assembly GCA_963814085.1. Classification (GTDB taxonomy): domain Bacteria; phylum Actinomycetota; class Thermoleophilia; order Solirubrobacterales; family Solirubrobacteraceae; genus Palsa-744. Next base: position 1,341,554 of record CAWFBP010000003.1, read on the forward strand.
ATCTCGTCGAGTACAGCTCGGAAGGCAGGCAGCTCGCCGATGTGGGGGCCGGCCATTTCGGCATAAATAATAGCCTAAATGCTGGCGGAGTGGAAAGCTTCTACAGCAAGGTCGCGGTGAATGAGGCGAGCGGGCGTGTATACGTGCTCGCCGGCGTCCAAGAAACCGTCTGGGTGTTCGGGCCCCCCACCGCGCCTGTGGTCGGCAAAGAGCTCACCGCCGAAATCGGCGCCTCCGAAGCGAAGCTCGGCGCGATGGTTGACCCCGGCGGCATCGCCGCGAGCTATCGCTTCGAATACGGCCCCACCAGCGCCTACGGCAGCTCGACGCCGGTCCCGGAAGGCAGCGTTGGCGAAGGAGTGGAAGCGCGCGCGGTGTGGGCGTCCGCGAGCGGCCTCGCGTCCGGGAGCACCTACCACTACCGGGTCGTGGCGAGCAACGAACTGGGAACGGTCTATGGCCCCGACCAGACCTTTACCACGCTGACCGCCGAACAGGCGGCGTGTCCCAACGAACAGGTGCGCGGCGGCTTCTCCGAGAGGTTGCCCGACTGCCGCGCCTACGAGCTCGTGACGACGCCGCCCAAGACCTCAACCCAGTTCGATGCTGCGGAAAAGTTCAGGTACTCGAGCACGGTCGCCGCAGATGGCGAAGCGGTCTCGCTCGTCACCACGGAGCCGCAGCCGGGCGCGCTCAGCTCCGGTGTGCAATACGTGGCGAGCCGTGGCGCAGGCGGCTGGACCGCGGAAGACGTCATGCCGATCGAACCCTATGGCGGGGTGGGATGCCCGGAGTACCAATATCTCTACGCCTACTCGGATCAGTTCACCAAGGACGTCATGCAAGTTGGCGGAGGGTCAAGCGAGAGTGAGAATGATGGCGAAAACCCGGAGTCGTGCAACCCCGAAGGCCGCCAGGTCGTGGCCGGGGAACCGGTGGGCTATGAAAACCTGCTGGTGCGCGAGAACGCGACCGGTGCTTACCAACTGGTCAACGTCACGCCGCCGGGTGTGACACCCGCCGACGCGCACTTCCAGGCTGCCTCCGCGGACCTCAGTCACGTGATCTTCACGGAGATCTCGTCCCTGGCTGAAGGCGCGCAGTACGGCGTCGAAAACATGTACGAATGGGACGAAGGCGCGCTGCGGCTGGTGAGCTGGCTGCCGGACGGCACGGCGGTCCCCGGATCGCTTGCGGTAGAAATGGGTCGGTCTCAGCAGAATGCCCAGCACGAAAGTGTGATCTCAAGCGACGGCTCGCACGTCCTCTTCACCTACGGCGGCGCCCTGTATGACCGCATCGATGGGCAGCGCACCGTCGAGATCGACGAAAAGCAGGGTGGGTCAGGGTCCAGCGGTGGCGGCTCCGTCAGGACCGCCACGTCCGACGGCTCGAAGGTTTTCTTTCTGGACGAAAGCAAGCTCACCTCCGACTCGACCGCGGCCGCGGGCGAACCTGACCTGTACGAGTGCGCGCTGCCTGAGGGCGCGAGCAAATGCGAATTGAGCGACCTCACGGTCGCTGCGGCGGGCGGACACGCCGACGTGCGCCAGGTCACGCCGCTCGGCGGCCATGACAGCTCCTACGTCTACTTCGTCGCCAAGGGCGTACTGGCGTCCAACGCGAGGGAATTCACCAACAGCGAAGGCAATACCGTCGTCGAAGGCGCGCAAGCCGGGAACGAAAACGTGTATCTGTGGAACGGCGAAAAGACGACGTTTATCGCCACCGGCGTCGTCAACAGAGGGGGGTTCACAGGCGAACAGACCTCGCCCGACGGCAAGTGGCTCTCGTTTGAATCGCCTGACAGCCTGACCGGTTATGACGAAGTCGTGACGAACGTAGCCGGCGCCAGGGAGCTCTTCCTCTACAGCGCCGCCACAGGGCAGCTCGTCTGCGCCTCGTGCAACCCCACGGGCGAAGCTCCGGTCGGAGGTGGCGTCGCGACCACCGAAGCCCAGCGCCCGCTCCGGCCCACCGACACCGGCCAGGTGTTCTTCCAAACGACGGAAGCGCTCGTGCCCTCCGATACGAACGGCCAGCTCGACGTCTACGAGTACGAGGACGGCCTCGTGTACCTGATCTCGAGCGGCACGAGCTCCTTTGAATCGAACCTGGAGGGCGCGAGCGAAAGCGGCCACGACGTGTTCTTCAGATCGAACCAGGCGCTCGTGCCGCAGGACAACCAGGAAGGAATGATCGTCATCTACGACGCACGCGTCGTAGGCGGCTTCCCGGCGCCCGCCTCGCCGCCGGCGTGCACGACCGCCGACGCCTGCCGGACGCCGGTCTTGCCACAGCCCTCGATCTACGGGGCGCCGGCGAGCCAGACATTCTCCGGCCTCGGGAACCTCGCGCCCGCGGCGGCTAAACCGACGACGAAACCCAAGTCGAAAACTACGACGAAGTGCAGGAAGGGCTTTGTCGAGAAGAAAGGCAAGTGTGTGAGGAAGACGGCGAAGAAGGCCAAGAAGTCCGTCCACGCCAACAGGAGGACCGGCAAATGATCAAGCGCTCCAGAAGAATCGTAACGGCAGTTTCGCTTGTGGTCGGTGTGGTCGCGGCATTGGGCTTGAGCGCTTCTCCCGCGCTGGCCGAATCCCACCCGAAGATAGGGGAATTCGGCTCGTTCACCAATCCCAACGGCATCGCGGTCGACGAAGCGACCGGCGATGTCTACGTCGCGCAGCTCGGCACGAACGAGCAGCAGACCGTCAGCATCCAGGGCGGCCCCGAAGGTGGCGGCTTCACGCTCGAATTCGAAGGGCAGAAGACCTCGGCTCTGAGCGTCAGCGCCACGACCGCCCCGACCGCTGAAGCGGTGCAGAGGGCGCTGCGTGAACTGAGCACGATCGGCCCCGCCATCCCCCCCGAAAACACGAACGGCCCCGCCATCAGCAACGTCGCGGTCACCGAAGAAGGCTCGCTGCCGGGCACGGTCACCTACACGGTCACCTTCCAGGGCGAACTGGCGGCCTCCAACGTGCCGCAGTTAGTGTGCGACGGCTCCGCGCTGACCGGCGGCACGAGCCCGACCTGCGCCGTTGCGACCACGACCCCGGGCGTCGAAGGCAAGGTCTCTAAGTTCGACGCGAACGGCAACCCTGTCAACTTCGCCTCGCTCGCGACCAACACGCTGACCGGCAGCACGACAGCGGCCGGCTCATTCGCCGTCCCGAATGCTCCCGGCAACCCTGCCGCGATCGCGGTCGACAACTCGAAGAGCCCGTCGGACCCCTCCGCCGGCGACCTGTACGTTATGGATGCCGGCCACGACGTGATCGACAAGTTCTCCCCCAGCGGCGAATACCTGAGCCAGATCGGCCGCTTCCCGCCAGTCACCTACGACTCCTTCACCGGCTTCACAGGCGAACTGCTGGGGTTGGGCGTCGACGGGAGCGGCTCCGTGCATGTCGACCTGAGCCCACCTAACCAATCAAAACCGCTGATCGAGGAGTTCGACGACGCGGCCGTGAATCAGCTCATCGCTCGCCAGGAATGGGAATCATGGAACGCGGCTCCCGGTGTCGGTCTGCCCGCCGCCGTACACCTAGCCAACGGCTTCGCGGTCTCCGCCACGGGCGATGACTACCTGGTCTACGAACCGTCGTGCTCGTGTACGGTCAAGTTCGGGCAGCGGCTCTCCGCGCTTGGCCGCGTGGACAGCGGCGGAGCGGGCGATGTCGCGGTGGCCGTCGACCCCGCGACCGGCCACCTCTACGCAGACGATCAGTCCTCCGTGGCCGAGTGGGACACGGGCGCGATGAACGCCAACAGCGCGGAAGGTATCAACAACTACTCCGCTGGCACGCTCGTCGCGCGCTTCGGCTCGCCCGAGCTTTCGGGGACTTCGGGCGAGGGCGGGATCGCCGTGGACGGCGCGAGCGGCCAGATCTATGTCTCGAACCCGGCCAACGGCAAGGTCTACGTCTTCGCGAGCGATGCCCCTGCCGTGACCGTCGGCGAACCGACGGGCGTGACCAAGGAAGCCGCGAGCCTGAGCGGCACGGTCGATCCGCGCGAAGTCGCCGTCAGCTCGTGTGAATTCCAATGGGGCCTCACCGACGAACGCGGCAACGGCCCCTACGACCACAGCGTGCCCTGCAAGCAGACGCCGGCCGCGATCGGAGCGGGAAGCAGCCCAGTGGCGGTCTCCGCGCAGCTCGAAGGCCTCCAGCCCGGCGAGCTCTACCACTTCCGCCTGAGCGCGACCAACGCCAACGGCGCGGGGCAGGCCAGCAATCTGCTCGCGACCCAGGGCGAAGGCTTCGGCATCAAGAACTATGAAATCAGCTTCCTGAACGAAAACGGCACGCCCGACACGCAGGCGGGCTCGCACCCATTCAGGTTCGTTGACATCTTCGAACTGAACTCGCACTTCAAGCGCATGGAATCGAACGCTGACTCACCGTACCTGCGCCTGCCCGCCGGCGCCTTGCGGGATGTCACGATCGATCTGCCCCCCGGCTTCGTCGGCGACCCCAATGCGACCTCAAAGAAGTGCACCGGACAGGAACTGCGGCCGTGGCCAGGCCTCTGTCCACTCAACTCGACCGTGGGCGAATTGAGTCTGGAATGGGGAGGAGGAGCGTCTCGTGCAACGCACTTCAAAAACTACCTCTGGAATATGGTGCCCCCACGCGGCGTGGCTTTGCAGCTCGGCACCAATTTCTTAGTCCCCCTGCTGTTCATCAACAACGGGGTTGCCGCCGGCGGGGACTACCCCGTGCAGACGACGGTGACGGCCGCGCCAGGGGAGGCACCCGTCTTCAAGAGCAGGGCGGAACTCTATGGTGTTGTTGTCCCCTGCGTGAGGGTGGGAGGGGGAACCGGCAAGTACAAGGACGAAAACTGCCAAGAAACCGCCTACAAAGGCCAAGGCGAATTCGAAAAGGAACTGGCCCGCAGCAAAGCCTTCCTGACGCTACCGACCGGCTGCCATGGCCCCCTGCGCTCGACCATCGCGGCCGATTCGTGGGAAGAACCGGGCAACTGGGTGAAGGCGAGCGCGCTTGAGCGCAACGCTGCGGGCACGCCCGTGTCGCTGACGGGCTGCTCGAAGCTCAAGTTTCCGCCGGAAATCAGCGTCAAACCGGACAGCAGCAACGCGAGTACGTCCTCGGGGCTGACGGTAAACGTCCACGTCCCACAGACCGCCGCGCTCAACCCCAACGGCCTGGCGGAGTCCTCGCTCAGGGACACGACCCTGACGCTCCCCGAAGGCGTTGCGATCAACCCGTCGGGTAGCGAAGGCCTCCAAGCGTGCTCTGAGGGTTTGGCGGGCTTTGAAATCGGCCATGGCGTGGACGGCAGCGGCTTCGAAGAATTTAACCCTGAATTCGAACCCGGTGTGAAGACCCCATTGTTCTCGCCGACGCCGATCGAATCCTTGCAACCGGGTGTGAGCTTCTGTCCGAACGGGTCGAAGATCGGGACGGTCAAGATCAAGACGCCGCTGCTCGAACACGAACTGGAAGGCGAGGTGTATCTGGCGGCGCAGAATGCGAACCCGTTCGGGAGCCTGGTCGCGATGTACATGATCGTGGAAGATCCCGTCTCGGGTAGCACCATCAAGCTCACGGGCGAAGTGAAATTGACCGCCACAGGCCAGATCGTCACGACGTTCAAGAACACGCCCGACCTGCCGTTTGAAAACCTCGAACTGCACTTCTTCGGCGGGGAACGCGCCCCGTTGAGCACACCGTCGCGGTGTGGGACGTATACGACGACGGCAGTCTTCACGCCGTGGGACGGGAATGGTCCCGTCACCTCCGAATCGTCGTTCGTGATCGATCACGGTCCGGGTGGTGGCCCGTGTGTCTATCCGGGTCAGGCGTTGCCGTTCAACCCGACTGTGAACGCGGGCGCTACGAACATCCAGGCTGGTGCGTTCTCGCCGTTGACGGTGACGATGAACCGCAAAGACGGCGAACAGAACCTGAAGTCGATCGAAGCGAAACTGCCGCCGGGCCTGTCCGGTGTGCTGACGGGCGTCGAACTGTGCCCCGAACCGCAGGCCAACCTCGGCGAGTGCGGCCCCAACAGCCTGGTCGGCGAAGCGACGATCGGTGTTGGCGTCGGCAACCAGCCGTTCACGGTCACCGGCGGGAAGTTCTATCTCACCGGCCCCTATAACGGTAGTGGTGGGTGTACGGTCGGCGAAGCGGGTTGCGCGCCGTTTGGTCTGACGTTCGAGGTGCCCGCGAAGGCCGGCCCGTTCGATTTGAAGCGCAACACGGCCAACCCCGCGGGCGAGGACGCCTGTGACTGCGTGATCGTGCGGGGCAAGATCGAACTGAACCCGGTGACTTCGGCGATCACGATCACGACGGACCCGCCCGGCTCACCGGACTCGATCCCGACGAGCATCGAAGGTATCCCCTTGGAAATCCAGCATGTCAACGCCACGACCACACGCGGGAACTTCCAATTCAACCCGACCAATTGCTCGAAGATGGCGCTCGCCGGCACGTTGCAGTTGAGCGAAGGCGCCACGAGCACGATCACCACGCCGTTCCAGGTCACCAACTGCGCCGCACTGAAGTTCGAACCCAAATTCAGCGTCTCGACATCCGCCAAAACAAGCCGCACGGCTGGGGCGAGCCTGACCGCGAAGCTGGCCTACCCGAACGTGCCGCAGGGCACCGACGCGGACATCGCGAAGGTCAAAGTCGAACTCCCCAAGCAGCTCCCCTCGCGCTTGACGACGCTGCAGAAGGCGTGCACAGCAGCACAGTTCGAATCCAACCCGGCCGCGTGCCCCGCGGCGTCGAAGATCGGCTACGCGACCGTACACACTCCGTTGATCCCAGTGCCGCTGCAGGGCCCCGCGATCTTCGTCTCCCACGGCGGCGAAGCGTTCCCGTCGCTGACGCTGATGCTGCAGGGCTACGGCATCACGATCGACCTCGTCGGCACGACCGACATCAAGAACGGGGTGACCTCCACGACGTTCAAGACGGTCCCCGACCAGCCGTTCTCGAGCTTCGAACTGACGCTCCCGGAGGGCCCCTACTCCGCGCTCACGACCGTCGGGAACCTCTGCACCGCGAAGAGCCTCACGATGCCAACCGAATTCCTCGCGCAGAACGGCGCCGAACTCAAGCAGAGCACCAAGATCGCGGTCACCGGCTGCCCCAAGCACAAGCAGAAGGCGCGCAAACGCACCAAGCATAAGGCCAAGCGTGGGCAGCGCGGGGCAAGCGTAAGAAACGGTAGGTCGCTGCCCTACCCCTTGGCGTAAGCCCGAAAGGGGCCTGCAAGATACCAGCCCTATTCCGGATTCACCGGATTTGTAATCCGCGTTGTCCGGGTTTATATTCCGGATTATCCGCTATCGTAATGGTGCTTTGTCCGAGTATGAGATTCCCCGGCACGCAGAGGCGCAGGTAGCGGAGGCGCTTGCCGACACGCGCATTGTGGCGGTCGAAGGCCCGCGTCAGGCTGGCAAGTCGACGCTCTGCACGAAGATCGCCGCGGAGCGGGGCATGGGGGTGGTTACGCTCGATGACGCCAACACGCGACGGAGTGCGGCCGACGATCCCGCGGGGTTCCTTGCGGGTCTCGGCGAGCGGGTGTTCATCGATGAGTTGCAGCGCGTGCCGGAGCTGGTGCTGGCGCTGAAGAGCGTCGTCGATCGTGACGTCCGTCCCGGTCGCTTCCTGGTGAGCGGGTCGGCCAACCTGCTGCTGGCTCCCCGGGTCGGCGACTCGCTCGCCGGGCGCGTGGAGCGGGTGCCGCTGCGTCCTTTCACGCAGGCTGAGATTGCGCGCCGGCCGGTGCCGGCGTGGCTGGAGGAGATCTGGGGGGGCGCCGGCGCGCCCTACGTGGAGGCGGAGGAGGTGGGGCGAGCGGCGCACGCCCAGCGCATCGCCACCGGTGGGTTCCCGTCGGTGCTGGCGCGCTCGGAGCGCCGGCTCGGCGCGTGGTTCGACGATTACCTGGCCGCCCTGGTGGCGCGTGACGTGCCCGACCTGGTGGACGTCAGGCGGCCCGATCTGCTGCCGGCGCTGCTGGCGCATCTCGCTGCCGGCTCGGGCTCCACGATCGCCCTGCGACCGATCGCGCGGGCGCTGGCGGCGGACGAGAAGACGGTGCGCACGTACGTGCGCCTGCTGGAGTTGCTCCATCTGGTGGTGAGCGTGCCGGCGTGGGCTCCCGGCCTGGCGGCGCGGGCGGTGCGCACGCCACGCCTGTTCGTCGAGGACAGCGGTTTGCTCACCCACCTGCTGGGGGCAGATGCCGCGCGCGTCGCCTCCGATGACATGCTCAGCGGTCGTGTGTACGAGTCGTTTGTGGCGATGGAGCTGGCGCGCCTGCTGTCTCATACCGTCACCGCGCCCGCCATGCGCCACTGGCGCGGCCCGCACGGGGAGGAGGTGGACGTGGTGTTGGAAAACCGTGCCGGCCAAACGGTCGCGATCGAGATCAAGGCCGGCTCCACCGTCCGGCGCGGCGACCTGCGCGGGCTGCACAAATTCAGGGAGCTGGCCGGCGAGCGGTGGGTGGCCGGGCTGGTGCTGTGCACAACACGCCAGACCATCCCGCTCGCGCGCGGCATCTGGGCCGTGCCGGTCGAGGCGCTGTGGGTGTGAGGCTCCTGTATAGACGCTGCGCATGAGAGCGCGGGCCACCACCGTCCGTAGGCTCACCTGTGGGCTTGACATCTGCGAAGCAAAGTGTTACGTTTCGTTCACGGGCCAGTGCTCCGCTGTTGGGGGGCTTGGTGTACATAGGGTCTGGTTGGGGTCATACCGCTTTGTGGTTGACGTCAAGCGCTCGCAGGGTGTTTGGTTTGGGAGAGGGGTCTGGATCAGAGCGATGAGGGAGTTGTTTGAGCGTGGTTTCTAGTGGGAGATTCATGATGGGGATGTGCGCCTTGGCCCGTCGGGCTGATGCTAGATGCGCCAGCTTGGCGCTGTCGCATCTCTCTCTCTCTCTCTCTCTCTTCGGCTAGCGGTCTAGCCGAAGGGGCTCCTCGTCGGGCGCATTTGCGCCGTCTTTGTTTGGTCCCCGCGGGGGGTGGGTGCTGAATGCCCGCTTCCGTGCGTGTGCGTGTGGGGGAGCGTCCTCGGCCGGTCGAACGGCGGCGCCAGCGTGGGCCGGCGCGGCCGGTGTTGCCGTTGGATGCGCCGCGGGTGCAGGTGGATGAGATTCAGCGTTCGCGGCTGCTGGTCGCGGCGGCGGCGGTGATCGACGAGCTGGGTTATGAGCAGACCTCGGTGGCGCGGATCACGACGCGGGCGCGGGTGTCGCGGCGGACGTTCTATGAGCTGTTCGGTAACCGTGAGGCGTGTCTGGTGGCGCTGCTGGACGAGGTCGCCACGCGGGTTGAGCGGGAGCTTGCGGCGGCGGGTCTGGAGGGCTTGGCGTGGCGTGAGCGGGTGCGGGGTGGGCTGTGGACGATTCTCTCGTTCCTCGATAGCGAGCCGGTGTTGGCGCGGATCTGTGTGGTGCAGGCGCTGCATGGTGGCCCCGGCGTGCTCGAGCGTCGTGAGGAGATTCTCGCGCGTTTGGCGGCGATCTTGGATGAGGGGCGCCGGGAGGGTTCGCGTGGCGAGGAGTGCACGCTGGTGACGGCGGAAGGGCTGGTTGGTGGGGCGCTGGGTGTGGTGTATGCGCGCGTGCGTAACGGTGACCGTCGTCCCTTGACCGGCCTGTTGGACGAGTTGATGGGGATGATCGCGCTGCAGTATCTGGGGTCGCGCGCCGCGCGTCGCGAACAGCGCCGTCCTGCTCCCGCGCAGCGCCCAGCGCCGGCGCGTAGCGGGCCAGTTTCAGCGCACGCGGAGAGCGACCCGTTGGATGAGGTGGATATGCGTCTCACCTACCGCACGGCGCGGGTGTTGGAATGTATCGCGGAGCTGGGTGGGCGGGGTTCCGGCCCCAGCAATCGCGTGGTCGCGGAGAGCGCTGGGGTCAGCGACCCGGGGCAGATCTCCAAGCTGCTGCGGCGCTTGGAGCGCCTCGGTCTCGCGGTGAATACCGGCGGGGGCCATCAGAGCGGCGAGCCGAACGCGTGGCAGCTCACGCCGCTGGGCGCGAAGGTCGCGCGGCGCCTCAGCGTTCTCACCTTCGACCGGGAACAGGCCGCATGACGCGCCACCTCCGATCGATTTACCACTTCACAACCTCGACCAAGGAGACAAGGTGAAATCCACAGCGCACATTGCGAAGCCCGCCGTCGCACCCGAGACCGGTCGCTTCGCGCTGCCCCGTGGCCCGCACCGTGCCGCAGGGAGTGGTGCGCCCGCCCGCGGCCCGATTGCCGCGCCGTTCGTGGCTCGTTCCCTCGTGGTCCTCTGTGCGCTCGCCGGCCTCTTTACGCTCTCCACCGCCGCCGTCGCTCAAGCGGAACCTCCCAAGCTCGTCTCCTACGGACAGTTCAGCGTGCCCGATGGTGGGCACCCGGTTGGCGTCGCTGTGGAAGGCGCTGGAGACCTATTCGTGTCGAGTCTCCTAGTCGAAGGGTTTGGCCCCTCGACGGTGGTCAAGCTGGATCCTTCGGGCAACTTGCTCTCGCCGCCGTCCCCGTTTGGGTCTGCGCATTACTCGGGTGTTGCGGTGAACCCGGCGAACGGCGATGTGTACGTGCTCGGCGAAGAAGGAGGCTTCTTCACGCCGGCCACGCCCGCGATGATCTTTGTCTACGACCCCAACTCGGGCGCGTTGCTGTCGTCGTTTGAAGTGCCGGCGTCACGCAATTACTTCGGCGTCTTCACAGACGTACAGATTGCAGCCGACTCGGCCGGCAACGTGTACGTGCCGAACCCCGTCGAAAACGAGGTGCTCAAGTACAGCCCGAACGGCACGCTGCTGAAGACGTTCACGGGCTCCGGCGCCGGAGCGCTGAAGGAACCGACCGCAGTCGCGATCGACTCCTCCGGCGACCTGTGGGTGGCCGACTCCGGCAACGAGAGGATCGTGGAGTTCGATGCCAGCGGTGCGCCTGTGGAAGTGAACGGCAAGGACGTGGAAATCAAGAGCGTAGGCGTGGGGTCCGTGGCCCTCGACGGGCATGGGGACGTGTTCGCGGACGTCGATAACAGCGCGGACCCGTGTGGCGAAAAGCAAGCGCCCTGCCTTCATCTCGTCGAGTACAGCTCGGAAGGTAGGCAGCTCGCCGATGTGGGGGCGGGCAATTTCGGCGGAGAGGAGGGCGAATCTGAACGCTTCTTCAGCATGGTCGCGGTGAATCAGGCGAGCGGGCGTGTATACGTGACCGACGGCACCGGAGACACCGTGTGGGTGTTCGGTCCTCCTGTCGCGCCTGTGGTCGACAGGGAGCTCACTGCCGAAGTCGGTGCCTCCGAAGTGAAGCTCGGCGCGCTCGTGAACCCCGGCGGCATTCAGACCAGCTACCGCTTCGAATACGGCACGACGACTGAATACGGCAGCTCGACGCCGTTCCCGGAAGGAAGCGTCGGTGAAGGACTGGAAGCGCACGCGGTGTGGGCGTCCGCAAGCGGCCTCGCGCCCGGGAGCACCTACCACTACCGTGTCGTGGCGAGCAGCGAACTGGGAACGGTCTACGGCCCCGACCAGACCTTCACCACGCTGACCGCCGAACAGGCGGCGTGTCCGAACGAACAGATGCGCGGCGGCTTCTCCGGGAGGTTGCCCGACTGCCGCGCCTACGAGCTCGTGACGCCGCCGGTCAAGAGCGGCTCCCAGTTCGATGGTGAACTGTCTATGGTGTACGCGAGCAAGGCCGCCGCGGATGGCGAAGCGCTCACGCTCACCACCCGGGAACCGCGGCCGGGCGCGCCCACTGGCGGTGAAGCATACGTGGCGAGGCGTGGCGCGGGCGGCTGGATCGCGGAAGACATCATGCCGCTCGAATCCTATGACGGGGCGGCCTGCGCGAACTACCAATTCACGTATGCCTTCTCGGAACAGGTCACCAAGGACGTGATCCAAGCCGGCGGAGGGTCACGAGCTTCCGCGTCTAAGAACTACGCCGAAGACCCGGAATCGTGCAATCCCGAAGGCCGTCAGGTCGTGAGCGGCGAACCGGTGGGCTACGAAAACCTGCTGGTGCGCCAGAACGCAACCGGCGCTTACCAGCTTGTCAACGTCACGCCGCCGGGCGTGACGCCGGCCGACGCGCACTTCCAGGCCGCCTCCGCGGACCTCAGCCACGTGATCTTCACGGAGACCTCGCCCCTGGCCGAAGGTGCGCGGTACGGCGTGGAAAACCTGTACGAATGGGATGAAGGCGCGGTGCGGCTGGTGAGCGTGCTGCTGGACGGCACGGCGGTCCCCGGATCGCTTCCGGAAAAAGAAGTAACTGAAAAAGAAGTAACTGAAGGTCGACACAGGCCCGACAAAGGTGTGGTCTCCAGTGACGGCTCGCACGTCCTCTTCACCTACGGCGGCGCCCTCTACGACCGCATCGACGGGCAGCGCACCGTCCAGGTCGACGAACAACAGGGTGGGTCGGACCCCAGCGGTGGCGGCTCCTTCAAGGCCGCCACCACCGACGGCTCGAAGATCTTCTTCCTCGACGAAAGCAAGCTCACGGCCGGTTCGACCGCAGAAGCGGGCGAACCCGACCTGTACGAGTGCGCGCTGGGAGAAGGCGCGAGCAAATGCGAATTGACCGACCTCACGGTCGCTGCGGGGAGCGAGCACGCCGACGTGCTGAGCGTCACGCCGCTCGGCGGCCATGACAGCTCCGACGTCTACTTCGTCGCCAAGGGCGTGCTGGCGTCCAACACGAGGGAATTCACGAACGGTGAAGGCAAGACCTTCGTCGAAGGCGCGGAAGCCGGGAAGCAGAACCAGTATCTGTGGAACGGCGAAAAGACGACGTTCATCGCCAGTGGCGTCGAATACGCCAGAGGCGTCGAATACAGCTCGCCTGACGGCGAGTGGCTGGCGTTCGAATCGAAAAGGAGCCTGACCGGTTATGACAACGTCAACCCGAACAACGCGCCCGTCGCGGAGCTCTTCCTGTATAGCGCCGCCACAGGGCAGCTCGCCTGCGCTTCGTGCAACCCCACGGGCGAAGCTGCGATCGCAGAAGGCGGTGTGATGCGGCCTGGAGAAGCCTATGGAGAAACCTATGGAGTCCTCCCGAACCGGCATGTGCTTACGGATGCCGGCCAGGTGTTCTTCGAAACGAATGAAGCGCTTGTGCCTTCCGATACGAACGATGGGCGCGATGTCTACGAGTACGAGGGCGGTGGCGCGCATCTGATCTCGAGTGGCACGAGCTCCTTCGAATCGAACCTGGAGGACGTGAGCGAAAGCGGCGATGACGTGTTCTTCAGGTCCAACCAGCAGCTAGTGCCGCAGGACAACCAGCCAGGACAGCTTGTCACCTACGACGCGCGCGTCGACGGAGGCTTCGCCGAACCCCCCTCTCCGCCGCCGTGTACGACCGCTGACGCCTGCCGCACGCCGGTCTCGCCACAGCCCTCGATATACGGGGCGCCGTCGAGCCAGACATTCTCGGGCGTGGGGAACCTCGCACCGGCGCCACTGACGGTCGTCAAGAAGGTTACAAAGAAGACCGTGAAGTGCAAGCAGGGCTTTGTGAAGAACAAAAAGGGTAAATGTGTACGAAAAAAGAGTAAGAAACAGGCAAAAAGAGCCAGCCACAACCAGAGGGGCAAGTAATGACAACCACCAAGTCCACAAAACTAGCCTCTCTCGGACGAGCAACAGCGGTCAAACCTCTGGCACTTGCATTTACACTCGTCCTCGCCACCCTCGCCTTCTCAGCGTCCCCGGCGCTCGCAACAGCCGAACCTCACCCGCAGATAGGGGAATTCGGCTCGTTCACCAATCCGAATGGCATCGCGATCGACGAAGCCTCGGGTGACGTGTACGTGGCCGACATCGGCACGAACGCGGTCTACAAGTTCGATGCGAACGGCGCCCCGGTCAACTTCAACTTCCCCGCGGGCTCCAAGGAAGCACCCGGGAACACACTCAAGGGAGCTGACACGCCGGCCGAATCCTTCTCGTTTCCCTCGGTGTACGGCAGTCCCGCGGCGATCGCGGTCGATAACGCTTGCGTACAGCACACCCCGGCGCTCACCGGCAAGACCTGTGAAGAATTCGACCCCTCGGCCGGCGACCTGTACGTGATGGATTCCGGCCACGACGCGATCGACAAGTTCTCCCCCAGTGGCGAATACCTGAGCCAGCTCGGTGGCTTGCCGCCAGTCACCACTAACGGCTTCGGCGGAGTCGAAGGCGAACTGATGGGGCTGGGCGTTGATGGGAGCGGCGCCGTGCACGTCGATCTGAGCACAACGGTCATCGGCAAGCTGTTGCTGATCGACGAGTTCGACGACGCGGCCGTGAATCGTCTCATCGCTCGCCAGGATTTTTATGCGGAGAACGGTGATTCTGGCGTGGGCTTCCCCGCCGTAGTAATCAAGGCCGACGGCTTCGCCGTGTCCGCGACGGGCGATGACTACCCGATGTTCGACCCGTCGTGCTCGTGTACGCTAAAGTTCGGGCAGCAGCTCTCCCCGCTCGGCCGCGTGGATGGCAACGGGGAAAGCGGCGAAGCGGGCGACGTCGCGGTGGCCGTCGACCCCGCGACCGGCCACCTCTACGCGGACGATCAGTCCTCCGTGGCCGAATGGGACACGGGCGCGATGAACCGCAACAGCAATGAGGAACATCGCAGCGCTGGCACGCTCGTCGCGCGCTTTGGCTCGCTCGAGCTTTCGGGGACCTCGGGCGAGGGCGGGATCGCCGTCGACGGCGCGAGCGGGGACGTGTACGTCTCCAACCCCGCAAATGGCAAGGTCTACGTCTTCGCCAGCGACGCCCCGGCCGTGACAGCCGGCGAATCCGCGGACGTGACCAGGGAAGCCGCGAGCCTGAGCGGCATGGTCGATCCGCGCGGCGCCGCCGTCAGCGAATGCAAGTTCGAATACGGCGTCACCAACGAATTGGGCAACGGCCCCTACAACCACAGCGTGCCCTGCAACCAGACGCCGGGCGAGATCGGAGCGGGAAGCGATCCCGTGGCGGTCTCCGCGCAGCTCGAAAGCCTGGAACCCGGCGAACTCTACCATTTCCGCCTCGTCGCGACCAACGCCAACGGCGCGGGGGAGGCCAGCGGTATGCTCGCGACGCAGGGCGTCGGCTTCGGCATCAAGAACTATGAAATCAGCTTCCTAAACGAAAACGGCACACCCGACACGCAGGCGGGCTCGCACCCGTACAAGTTCGTCGACCTCTTCACGCTGAACTCGCACTTCAAGCGCATGGAATCGAATGCTGACTCACCGTACATTCGTCTGCCCGACGGTGTCTTGCGGAATGTCAAGATCGATCTGCCCCCCGGCTTCGTCGGCGACCCCAATGCTCCCTCCCAACACTGCACCGGACAGCAACTTCAGCTTGATTTTGCGACTACTGACTGTCCAATCGAATCGAATGTGGGCAAACTGACCCTGTCCTGGTCAGCGAACCTGCAGCGTGTATCGTCTCTCAAAGAGCCCCTCTTTGCCACGGCGCCCGTGCGCGGTGTGGCTTTGCAGCTCGGCACCCCTTTCTTTATACCCCTGCTGTATATCAACAATGGTGTTCTCGCGGGCGGCAATTATCCCGTGCAGGCGACGGTGACGGAAGCGCCGACGTCGGCGCCCGTCATCAGTAGTAAGGCGGTGCTCTTCGGTGTTCTTGAGCCCTGCGAGCAGGTGGGGCTAGGTACCACTAGTAGCGGTAAGTACGAATCCGGGTGCCAAGAAGAAGCCAAGCCATCTGGTGACTTCGAAAGGGGACCGGCGGACGGCGACAGAGCGTTCCTGACGATGCCGACCGGTTGCCACGGCCCCCTGCGCTCGACGATGGAAGCCGAGTCGTGGGAAGAACCGGGCAACTGGGCGAAGGCGAGCACGGTCACGCACAACGCCGCAGGCACGCCCGTGTCGCTGACGGGCTGCCCGAAGCTCAAGTTCCCGGCGGAAATCAGCGTCGCGCCGGACAGCAGCAACGCGAGCACGTCCTCGGGGCTGGTGGTGAACGTGCACGTCCCACAGACTGCCGCGCTCAACCCCAACGGCCTGGCGGAGTCGGCGCTCAGGGACACGACGGTGGCGCTGCCCCAGGGCGTCGCGGTCAACCCGTCGGGTGGCGACGGCCTTGAAGCGTGCACGTCCGAACCGGCAGCGCTCGCAACGGGTGCGCTCGGGAGCCCCGGCGATCAGATCGGCTACAAGGGCCAGGAAGAACTAAACAAGGAATACGAACCGGGCGTGAAGTGGAACACGTTCACATCGGAAGTCGCGAGCCCGCTCGCGCCGGGGTCCAATTTCTGTCCGGATGGGTCGAAGGTCGGGACTGTGAAGATCAAGACGCCGCTGCTCGAACACGAACTGGAAGGCGCGGTGTATCTGGCGGCGCAGGACGCGAACCCGTTCGGGAGCTTGATAGCGATGTATATCGTCGCGGAAGACCCGTTTTCGGGGAGCTTGATCAAGCTCGCGGGCGAAGTGTCGTTGAACCCGCAGACGGGGCAGATCGTCGCGGCGTTCAAGAACACGCCCGACCTGCCGTTTGAAAACCTCGAACTGCACTTCTTTGGCGGCGAACGCGCTCCGCTGGCGACCCCGACGCGGTGCGGGACCTATACGACAACCGCGGTCTTCACGCCATGGGACGGCAACGGCCCCGTGACCTCGGAATCCTCGTTCAACATCGACCACGGCCCCGGTGGTGGCCCGTGTCCCGGTGCGACCCTACCGTTCAACCCGACCGTGAGCGCGGGCGCCACGAACATCCAGGCCGGAGCGTTCTCGCCGTTGACGGTGACGATGAACCGCAAAGATGGCGAACAGAACCTGAAGTCGGTCGAAGCGAAACTACCGCCTGGCCTGTCCGGTGTGTTGACGGGTGTCGAACTGTGTCCCGAACCGCGCGCCAATGAAGGGTTGTGCGGGGAAAGCAGCAAGGTCGGCGAAGCGACTATCGGTGTTGGTGTCGGCAACCAGCCGTTCACGGTCACGGGCGGGAAGTTCTATCTCACCGGCCCCTACAACGGCAGCGGTGGGTGCACGGTGGGGCAGCCGGGGTGCGCGCCGTTCGGTCTGACGTTCGAGGTGCCCGCGAAGGCCGGCCCGTTCGACTTGGCGAACACGAAGAGCAACCATCCTGCGTGCGATTGCGTGGTCGTGAGGGGCAAGATCGAACTGGACCCGATCACCAGCGCGATCACGATCACCACGGACCCGCCCGGGTCACCGGACTCGATCCCCACATCGATCGAAGGGATCCCCCTCGAAATCCAGCACGTCAACGCCACCACCACACGCGGGAACTTCCAATTCAACCCAACCAACTGCTCGAAAATGTCCCTGACGGGCACGGTGCAGCTCAACGAAGGCGGCACGAGCACGATCTCAACACCGTTCCAGGTCACCAACTGCGCCGCACTGAAGTTCGAACCCAAATTCAGCGTCTCGACATCCGCCAAAACAAGCCGCACGGCCGGGGCGAGCCTGACCGCGAAGCTGACCTACCCAAACGTGCCGCAGGGCACCGACGCGGACATCGCGAAGGTCAAAGTCGAACTCCCCAAGCAGCTACCCAGCCGCCTGACGACGCTGCAGAAGGCATGCACCGCCGCACAATTCGAAGCAAACCCGGCCGCGTGCCCCGCGGCGTCGAAGATCGGCTACGCGACCGTACACACTCCGTTGATCCCAGTGCCGCTGCAGGGCCCCGCGATCTTCGTCTCCCACGGCGGCGAAGCGTTTCCGTCGCTGACGCTGGTGCTGCAGGGCTACGGCATCACGATCGACCTCGTCGGCACGACCGACATCAAGAACGGGGTGACCTCCACGACGTTCAAGACGGTCCCCGACCAGCCGTTCTCGAGCTTCGAACTGACGCTCCCGGAGGGCCCCTACTCCGCGCTGACAGCCCCCGGGAATCTCTGCACCGCGAAGAGCCTCACGATGCCCACCGAATTCCTCGCGCAGAACGGCGCCGAGCTCAAGCAAAGCACCAAGATCACGGTCACCGGCTGCCCGAAGATCAAGAAGGTCAAGAAGGCCACGCACAAGAAGAAGAAGCGCAAGGCCAAGGCCAAGCGTGGGAGCGCAAAGCACGGGAAACGGTAGGCAATTTCAAGCCGGTCCGGGGCTCATCGGTGTAGGGGGTGGAACTCGACCCACTCCTCGTAGGCGTCGATGCTCACGAGGAACGGGTCGAGGCCGGCGAGCCCCAGGAGGCCGAAAGCCAAGGCCTCATTGCGCGTGTCGGTGAGCGATGGCGCGCAGCAGCTTCTCGATGTGGTCACGCGCCTCGTCGTCCACCGGCAGGTCTGGCAGTCGTGCGAAGAGCACGTCAGCTTGGACGATCCCTGCGTTGAGCGCCTCGGTGGCGTAGTCCCAGTCGCGGTCGCGGCCGGCGGCGCACTTGGAGAGCACGAGGTCGTGCGCCTCCAAGCACCAGGCGACCGCGGTGCGCTCCGACGCCACGCGCGGCGGGATCTCGTGCATGATGAGGCGCTCCTGCCAGCCGCGCGGGGCCTTCGCAGTCTCGGGCCCGACACCGTGCGCGTAGTAGCCGTAGGCCAGGTGAAAGGGAGATCCATCCCCGAGTGCCCCGTCGATCAGGTCGGCTGCGTCGGGGTCGTGAAGCGGGTATATGTCTGCCTCCAGAGATTGCAGCATCGACGCTGGAGGATGCCTGCAGGAGCCGAGGATCGCCTGGCTGCCGACGACGACGAGCTCGTTCTGGCCGGTCACCGCCGCGGCGGCCGCGAGGACGTGCTCGAACTCCCGCGGACCCATCTATGCGACCTCGCGCAGGATCCGTCTGCGTTCGGGCTCGCTGAGCAACCCCGCAAATGGCGAGTTCTGGCGCAGGTCGTGGGACTCTTGGCTCTCATCCACCAGCGCTCGGCGGATCTCCGGGATGGGCCGGTCGAGCAGTTGTTCCCACCGTTCGGCGTACCGCGGGTCGATCCGCTCCTGCGTCCGCCACCGGAACAGTACGTGTCGCGCCTCTCGCACCATCGGCTTGTGCAGTCTCCGCGCGACCGTCCGGTGGTAGGCGAGGCTACGTGCTCGCGCACGGTCGTGAGGGTCTCTTGCGCCATCGCTGTATGCGGCATTGACGCGAAGGCGGCGCGCGGCGTCCCGCCGTCGCGCCATCGTTGGGGCCAGTATGTACCGGCGAGGATGTTCGGTGCGTTCGGCCTGAACAGCCTCGTACAGGTCCAGCAGCGCCGGCACCGGGACCTCGAAGCGGCCGGCAGGCGAGTAGACGACGGGCAGATCGCCAGCTTTGATCCAACGATCCAGCGCCGTGTGGCTGACGCCCAGCACGCGCGCGGCAAACCGGCGTGACACGGTCTCTCCCAGTTCGTGCTCCAACGCTGCGCGAACCGCTGCGATGTCGGGATTGCCCGGCAGTTCGAGCCCTACGCGACGCAGCCGCACGATGTTCTCGATCAGCTCCTGCTTGCGATTGACTACACCCATAGCGTGAAGCATAGCAAATGAGCTATCAAAAATTGCGAAAAACGGCAACTCATTATTCGGCGTTTCGCGGCTGCTGGTCGCGGCGGCGGCGATGATCGACGAACTGGGTTATGAGCAGACCTCGGTGGCGCGGATCACGACGCGGGCGCGGGTGTCGCGGCGGACGTTCTACGACCTGTTCGGTAACCGTGAGGCATGTCTGGTGGCGCTGCTGGATGAGGTCGCCACGCGGGTTGAGCGGGAGCTTGCGGCGGCGGGTCTGGAGTGCTTGGCGTGGCGTGAGCGGGTGCGCGGTGGTCTATGGACGATCCTCTCGTTCCTCGATAGCGAGCCCGCGTTGGCGCGGATCTGTGTGGTGCAGGTGCTGCACGGTGGGCCTGGGGTGCTGGAGCGCCGTGAGCAGATTCTCGCGCGCTTGGCGGCGATCCTGGACCGAGGGCGGCACGAGGGGCCGCGCGGTCAGGAGTGCACGCTGGTGACGGCGGAAGGGCTGGTCGGTGGGGCGCTTGGTGTGGTGTATGCGCGTTTGCGAAGTGGTGATCGTCGTCCGTTGACGGGCCTACTGGACGAGTTGATGGGGATGATCGCGCTGCAGTATCTGGGGTCGCGTGCCGCGCGTCGTGAACAGCGTCGTCCAACGCCGTCGCCCACCCCGCGTCGCGTGCCTCGCAGCGGGCCAGTTTCCGCGCACGCGGAGAGTGACCCGTTGGATGAGGTGGATATGCGCCTCACCTACCGCACGGCGCGGGTGTTGGAATGTATCGCGGAGCTGGGTGGGCGGGGTTCCGATCCCAGCAATCGCGTGATCGCGAAGAGCGCTGGGGTCAGCGACCCGGGGAGATCTCGAAGCTGCTGCGGCGCCTGGAGCGCCTGGGTCTCGCGGTGAACACTGGCGGGGGCCATCAGAGCGGGGAGCCGAACGCGTGGCAGCTCACGCCGCTGGGCGCGAAGGTCTCGCGGCGCCTCAGCGTTCTCACCTTCGACCGGGAACAGGCCGCATGACGCGCCACCTCCGATCGATTTACCACTTCACAACCACGACCAAGGAGAACAGGTGAAACCCACAGAGCACACCGCGAAGTCCGCTTCCACGCCGAAGATCGACCGCTTCGCGACGCTCCGTGCCTTCCTCCGCGCTGCGCGGCGGCTTCTCCGCGCGGCTGCCCGAACCGTTGCAGCCGGGCGCGAACTTCTGCCCGAACGGATCGAAGATCGGTACGGTCAAAATCAAGACGCCGCTGCTCGAACACGAACTGGAAGGCTCGGTGTATTTGGCGAGCCAGAACGCCAACCCGTTCGGGAGCCTGGTCGCGATGTACCTGATCGTGGAAGACTCCGCCTCGGGCTCGATCATCAAGCTCACGGGCGAAGTGCACCTGAGCGAAACGGGGCAGATCGTCACGACGTTCAAGAACACTCCCGACCTGCCGTTTGAAAACCTCGAACTGCACTTCTTCGGTGGGGAACGCGCGCCGTTGACGACGCCCTCGCGTTGCGGGACGTATAGAACGCAGGCTGTGTTCACGCCGTGGGACGGGAACGGTCCTGTGACCTCGGAATCCTCGTTCAACATCGAACACGGTCCGAACGGGAGCCCGTGTCCGGGCGCGAGCCTGCCGTTTGACCCGAGCCTCACGGCGGGCACGACGAGCATCCAGGCGGGCGGGTTCAGCCCGTTTACGATGACGATGAGCCGTGAAGACGGCCAGCAGAACCTGCAGGCGATCAGCTTGAATATGCCCCCCGGCCTCTCCGGTCTTCTGTCCGGTGCGAAGCTGTGCGGCGAAGCGGATGCGAACGCGGGGACCTGCGGCCCGGAAAGCGAAATCGGCGAAACGATCGTGTCGGTGGGTGTACGTAACGACCCGTTCACCGTCAAGGGCGGGAAAGTCTATATAACGGGCCCGTACAAGGGTGCCCCGTTCGGGCTGTCGATCGTCAACCCGGCGGTCGCGGGCCCGTACAACCTCGGGGAGGTGATTGTGCGCGCGAAGATCGAAGTCAACCCGATCACCGCGGCGTTGACGATCACCAGCGACAATGAAGGCCCATACAAGATCCCGACGATCATCGACGGGATCCCGCTGCAGATCAAGCACGTGAACGTCACGATCACCCGTAACGACTTCACGTTCAACCCGACGAACTGCAAGCACCAAGATCACGGTCACCGGCTGCTCAAAGCACAAGAAGCAGGCGAGCAAACACACCAAGCACGGAAAGCGTGGAAGGCGCAATAAACGGTAGGGGTGCGCTCCACCAGCCCCGCGGCCTCGAGGTCCCGCAGCCGTTCGGAGAGCATCCGCGGGGAGATGCCCGCGACGGCCTCGGCGAACTCGCTGAAGCGCAGCGCGCCGGTCTGCGCGGCGTAGATGATCGACAGCTGCCAGCGCCGCTCCACGGGAACGGGCTGACACCTACGGGAGCTGGCGGGGGCATGGCAGTGGTGGGCTCGCTGGTGGCGGGAGTGCCTACGACGCCTGGTGGGCGACGACATCGCTCGTGGGCTCCAGCGCCCGGTCGAGCACCTCTTGGACCGCCCGTCCCTGTGATCATCGGTGCAGGGGGTGTAGTTCGACCCACTCCTCGTAGGTGTCGATGCTCACGAGGAACGGGTCGAGGCCGGCGATCCCCAGGAGGCCGAAGGCCCAGGGCCAGGGGTCGCAAAAGTAGACGGTGGGCGCCCATGCGTGACTGTCCTCGCCTTGGGGCAGCTCCAGCTGGACGGTCGCGACGCGGCCCGTCGTTTGCAGGCCGCCTACGAGGATCTGGTCTTCGCCGGCGCCGGTGAGGTCGATGCCGGCCAGCTCGGCGACATGGTGGCCCATGCGGATGTCGCTGGCGCCGGTGTCCAGCAGGCAGGCTTGTGGCGCCAGCTCGAGTCCTTCGACGACGAGGTCGACGACGGGGCGTGGGCGACCGGCCTGCGAGGGGAGGGCCTGAAAGGAGTGTCTCACCAGGGCGCGGCGCCGCTGGCTTGCGGCTCGTTGCTCGGCACGCGGAACATGCTGTCGGCTTGCTGGCGATGCTCAGCCAGCCAGCCGACGACCGTGCGGGGCTCGGGCGCGGCGACGAGTACTTCCGCGTCCCTGGTGGCGACCCACTGTCCGATGAACGGCTCGAGGGTCTCAGCGGTGGGCCGCGCTCGCATGCTCTGAGATCGGTCTCGCCGGGCGCCGGCGGTCGGTTTCGACTTGGGTTGGCCCGAGCGCCGGCCCGCGGGGAAGCCCAATCCGGTCAAGATCCGCCGCGCCTGATGAGTTGTGAAGTCGGCTCGGTCGAGCCCGGTGACGAGGCTGATCGCCTGCTTGGGGGGGTAGCGCCGGCAGCCGATCACGACATAGTGGCTCGTGATCGGCTCGGGCAGCGTCCGCCCCAGGGCTCGCTCGACGCGGTCCGCTCGCAGCTCGAAGCGCTGCTTGGCTATCGTCACGGTCTTCGGCAAAGTCTCTGACATGGTTTCTCCGATCCGTCTCCGAAGTCTAGCACGACGCGGTCGAAACGCTTGGGATCGAGGTCGTTTTGATACTGGCTCAGGGGCGAGCGTCAGCCTACCCCTCCGCGTAGGCCCGCATCGCTTCGACCACCGGCGCGAGCCGCCGGCCGCGGGCGGTAAGGCGGTACTCGACGGTGGGGGGGCTGGAGGGGATCACGGTGCGCTCGACGAGGCCGGCGGCCTCGAGGTCGCGCAGGCGCTGCCGAGCGCCTCGCGCACGGTCTCCAGGTCGATCTCCACAGGGGTGACGGCTGCCTGCTCCGGTGCCGCCTCCGCCGTCGAGGCCACGGCCGGCTGCTCATCTGCCTCGGCGGGCGGCTCCGTGCCCTCGGCCGGCAGCGTGGCGGCGATCTTCGTGGCGGTCTTGCGCAGCAGCGTGCCCAGCTCGCGCTCCAGCGAGCGTACGCCCGCCTCGCGGGTGTACTCGGCGATCACGGTGCGCAGCAGCTCGTCGCTGATCTCGACCTCGCCCTCGCGCAGGCCGTTGCGGTCGCGCTGGCGCCCTGCCAAAAACCTCGAAAATGGCAAATCGCTATTTCCGGCTTGCGCGCCGAGGCTCGACGCCGCCGGGCCGGTTGCAGGCATTCCTGCCGACTCCGAGCGGGGGCTGGCGTTGACAGCGAGCCGCGGTGGCCGTACGCGACCTCACCCTAGGGCTTGACATCTGCGAAGCAAAGTGTTACGTTTCGTTCACGGGCCAGTCCTCCCGCTGTTGGGAGTCTGGTGTACATAGGGTCTGGTTGGGGTCATACCGCCTTGTGGTTGACGTCAAGCGCTCGCAGGGTTTGTAGTTATGGGAGAGGGTCTGGATCAGAGCGATGAGGGAGTTGTTTCAGCGTGGTTCTAGAGGGAGATTCATGATGGGGATGTGCGCCATCGGCCAGGAGGCTGATGCTAGATGCGCCAGCATGGCGCTGTCGCATTTCTCTCTCTCTCTCTCTCTCTCTCTTCAGCTAGTGGTCTAGTCGAAGAGGTTCCTCGTCGGGCGCGTTCGCGCCGCTTTTGCTTCGTCCCCGCGGGGGGTGGGTGCTGAATGTCCGCATCCGCGCGTGTGCGTGGGGGGGAGCGTCCCCGTCCGGTCGATCGGCGGCGCCTTCGTGGGTCGGAGCGCTCGGTGTTACCGTTGGAGGCGCCGCGGGTGCAGGTCGATGAGATTCAGCGTTCGCGGTTGCTGGTCGCGGCGGCGGCGGTGATCGACGAGCTGGGTTACGAGCAGACCTCGGTGGCGCGGATCACGACGCGGGCGCGGGTGTCGCGGCGGACGTTCTACGACCTGTTCGGAAACCGCGAGGCGTGTCTGGTCGCGCTGCTGGACGATGTGGCCGGTCGGGTCGAGCGGGAGCTTGTCGGCGCGGGCTTGGATGGTCTTGCGTGGCGTGAGAGGGTGCGTGGGGGCCTGTGGACGATCCTCTCGTTCCTCGACGGCGAGCCGGTTTTGGCGCGGATTTGTGTGGTACAGGCGCTGCAGGGCGGCCCCGGGGTGCTGGAGCGGCGTGAGGAGATTCTCGCGCGCCTGGCGCGCATCCTGGATGAGGGTCGCCGGGAGGGCCCGCGTGGCGAGGAGTGCACCTTGGTGACGGCGGAAGGCCTGGTGGGTGGGGCGCTTGGTGTGGTGTATACGCGTTTGCGCAGCAGCGATCGTCGTCCGTTGACTGGGTTGTTGGAGGAGTTGATGGGGATGATCGCGCTGCAGTATCTGGGGTCGCGTGCCGCGCGTCGTGAACAGCGCCGTCCCGCTCCCGCTCCCGCGCCGCGGCCGGCGCCGCCGCGTAGTGGACCGGTTTCCGCGCACGCGGAGAGCGACCCGTTGGACGAGGTGGATATGCGTCTCACCTACCGCACGGCGCGGGTGTTGGAATGCATCGCGGAGCTGGGTGGGCGGGGTTCCGCTCCCAGCAATCGCGTTGTCGCGGAGAGCGCCGGGGTCACCGACCCGGGGCAGATCTCGAAGCTGCTGCGGCGTCTTGAGCGCCTCGGTCTCGCGGTGAACACCGGCGGGGGCCATCAGAGCGGTGCGCCGAACGCGTGGGAGCTCACGCCGTTGGGTGGGAAGGTCCCGCGGCGCCTCAGCGTTCTCGCCTGTGACCGGGAGCAGGCCGCATGACGCGCAGCCCCCGATCGATTTCCCACTTCACAACATCGACGACAAAGGAGAACAAGGTGATACTCACAGAGCGCACCGCGAAGTCCGCTGTCACGCCGAAGATCGGGCGCTTCGCGACGCTACGTGGCCTCCTCCAAGTCCAAGGGAGTGGTGCGTCCGCGCGCGGTCTCGTTGCCGCGCCGCTCGCCGCGCTCTGCGTTCTGCTGGCACTGTGTGTTGGTGTCGCCCAAGCCGAACCTCCCAAGCTGATCCCCTACGAATCGTTCATCACGCACGAGTATCTCGCGACTGGTGTCGCTGTGGAAGCCTCTGGAGACCTGTTCGTGTTGGGTCTCTTGGCAGCGAGGGAATTCGGCCCCGCGCCAGTGATCAAGTTCGATCCTTCGGGCAAGCTGCTCTCGCCGCCGTCCCCGTTTGGGTCTGGGCACAACTCGGGTGTTGCGGTGAACCCGGCGAACGGCGACGTGTACGTGCTCGGCCAAGAAGAATTGTTCACACCCGCGACAAAGATCTTCGTCTACGACCCCAACACGGGTGCGCCGGTGGGAACGCCGTTTGAAGTGCCGGCGTCACACAATTGGGAAGGCCTCCTCACGGACGTGCAGATCGCAGTCGACTCGGCCGGCAACGTGTACGTGCCGGTCGTGCCGGAAAACGAGGTGCTCGAGTACAGTCCGAGCGGCACGCTGCTGAAGACGTTCACGGGCTCCGCCACCGGCGGGCTCAGGGAACCGACCGGAGTCGCGATCGAAGATTCCTCCGGCAATCTTTGGGTGGCCGACGCCGGCAACAACCGGATCGTGGAGCTCGCTTCCAGCGGTGCGCCTGTGGAAGTGAACGGCAAGGCCGTGGAAATCAACAGCGAAGGCGTGGGGTCCGTGGCACTCGATGGGCATGGGGACGTGTTCGCTGTCGTAGAGAACAACGCGGACTCGTGCGGCGAAAAGGCGTCGCCCTGTCTCCATCTCGTCGAGTACAGCGCAGAAGGCGGGCAGCTCGCCGATGTGGGGGCTGGCCAGTTCGGCACACATGGTGGCGGAGGGGAAGGCTTCTTCACCATGGTCGCGGTGAATCAAGCGAGCCGGCGTGTATACGTGAACGACGGCCGTCAAGAAAAGATCTGGGTATTCGGGCCCCCCGCCGCGCCGGTGGTCGGCCAGGAGTCCGTCGCGGAAGTGGGGACCATCGAAGTGAAGCTCGGGGCGCTCGTGAACCCCGGCGGCTTCCAGACGGCCTACCGCTTCGAATACGGTCCCACCAGCGCCTACGGCAGCTCGACGCCCTTCCCCGAAGGAAGCGTCGGTGAAGGCGTCACGGCGCGCGTTGTGTGGGCGTCCGCAAGCGGCCTCGCGCCCGGGGGCACCTACCACTACCGGGTCGTGGCGAGCAATGAACTGGGTACGGTTGACGGCCCCGACCAGACCTTCACCACGCTGACCGCCGAACAGGCTGCGTGCCCCAACGAACAGCTGCGCGGCGGATTCGCCGCGAGGCTGCCCGACTGCCGCGCCTACGAGCTCGTGACGCCACCGGTCAAGAGCTCGTCTCAATTCGATTCTGCGGAACCACTTGCGTACTGGAGCGCGGTCGCCGCGGATGGCGAAGCGATCACGCTCTACGCCCGGGAACCGCGCCCCGGCGCGCCCACCGCCGGCGAAGACTACGTGGCGACGCGTGGCGCGGACGGCTGGATCGCGGAAGACATCATGCCGCTCGAATCCTATGACGGCGTGACGTGCCCAGAATACCAAAATGTGTACGCCTACTCGGAACAGATTACCAAGGACGTGATGCTGGCTGGCGGAGGGTCACGCGCTTCCGCGACCGCCGGGTACCTAGGAAACCCGGAGTCGTGCAACCCGGAAGGCCGTCAGGTCGTAAGCGGCGAACCGGTGGGCTACGAAAACCTGCTGGTGCGCGACAACGCGACCGGCACCTACCAGCTTGTCAACGTCACGCCGCCGGGCGCGACGCCGGCCGACGCCCACTTCCAGGCCGCCTCCGCGGACCTCAGCCACGTGATCTTCACTGAGACTTCGCCGCTGGCCGAAGGCGCGCGGTACGGTATCGAAAACCTGTACGAATGGGACGAAGGCGCGGTGCGGCTGGTGAGCGTGCTGCCGGACGGGACGGCGGTCCCCGGATCGCTTGCGGCAAAAGCGGGTACCGCCGAACACGAAGGCGTGGTCTCCAGGGACGGCTCGCACGTCCTCTTCAACTACGGCGGCGCCCTGTACGACCGCATCCAGGGGCAGCGCACCGTCCGGATCGACGAACAGCAGGGCGGGCCGGGCCTCAGCGGTGGCGGCTCCTTCAAGGCCGCCACCTCCGACGGCTCGAAGGTCTTCTTCACCGACGAAAGCCGGTTGACGGAAGGCTCGAGCGCCGCGCCTGGAGAACCGGACCTGTACGAGTGCGCGCTGCCCGAAGGCGCGAGCAAATGCGAATTGAGCGACCTCACGGTTGCTGCGGCGGGGGAGCACGCCGATGTGCTGCGTGTCACGCCGCTCGGCGGCCATGACAGCTCCTATGTCTACTTCGTCGCCGAGGGTGTGCTGGCGTCCAACACGAGGGAGATCACGAACGGCGAAGGCAAGACCGTCGTCGAAGGCGCGCAAGCGGGAAAGGAAAACCTGTATCTGTGGAACGGCAGCAAGACGATCTTCATCGCTACCGGCGGCGTCTCCGACGCGCCGTTCGTCGGAACGAGGGTCGGCGGGCGAATCTCGCCCGAGGGCAGGTGGCTCGCGTTCGAATCGCACAAGAGCCTGACCGGCTATGACGACGTAGCGGGCGCCGAGCTCTTCCTGTACAGCGCTGCCACAGGGCAGCTCGTGTGCGCTTCGTGCAACCCCACGGGCCAGCCAGGAGCAGGTGTGGTGCCGGAGGGGGGTGGCTACGCGGAAGGGTCAGGGGGAAGCCCCGAAGAACTCAGCGGAGTCTTCCAGAGGCGGCGCTTGCTCACCGACGCCGGCCGGATCTTCTTCCAAACATACGAAACACTCGTGCCTTCCGATACGAACGGCCAGATCGATGTCTACGAGTACGAGGGTGGTCGCGTGTACCTGATCTCGAGCGGCACGAGTTCCCTCGGATCGAACTTGGAGGGTGCGAGCGAAAGCGGCGATGACGTGTTCTTCAGGTCGGACCAGCAGCTTGTGCCGCAGGACAACCAGGAAGGAGAGGTGGTCATCTACGATGCGCGCGTTGCGGGTGGCTTCGCCGAAGTGTCCTCCCCGCCGGCGTGCATGACCGCTGACGCCTGTCGCACGGCGGTGGTGCCGCAGCCCTCGGTTTATGGGGCGCCGGCGAGCCAGACGTTCTCCGGCGCCGGGAACCTCGTGTTGCCCGAAGCCAAGCCGAAGGCGAAGCCCGTGAAGTGCAAAGGTGGCGGGTCACGGAGGGATGGAAAGAAGGGCAAGTGTGTGAAAAAAACGGCGAAGAAGGCCAAGAAGTCCATCCATGCCAACAGGAGGGGTAAGTGATGACGCGCTCCAAGAGAATCCCAACGGCGCTCTTGCTTGCGGTTGCCGTGATCGTGGCGCTGGGAGCGGGCGCGTCCCCGGCGCTCGCCGGCGAAGCGCACCCATTCCTGCGTGAATTCGGCCGCAGCGCGACGGAAGGTTTTTCGAACCCGAACGGGATCGCGATCGACGAATCGACTGGCGAGGTATATGTCGCCGACATCGGCACGGATTCCGTCTACAAGTTCAACGCCAACGGCGAACCGGAAGAGTTCGCGGCGCTGCACTCGCACGCGCTCACCGGTCCCACGCCGGCCGAATCGTTCTCGTTCCCCACTGTGTACGGCAGCCCTGCGGCGATCGCGGTGGATAACGCCTGTGTGCAGCACATCCCGGCGCTCACCGGCAAGACCTGTGAAGAATTCGACCCCTCCGCCGGCGACCTGTACGTGATGGATTCCGGCCACGGCGTGATCGACAAGTTCGGCCCCGAAGGCAGGTATCTGAGCCAGATCGGCGGCTTCTCGCCATCCACCGGCTCCGTCCAAGGCGAAGAACTGCTGGGGTTGGGCGTCGACGGGAGCGGCACCGTGCACGTCGGCGTGAGCTCACCAACGGCAACCACCTCGCTGCCGATCGACGAATTCGACGACGCGGCCGTGAATCATCTCATCGCTCGCCAGGCATGGCATGCCCAGGACCACAATGGCGGTGGCGTCGGCATTCCCTCCGCAGAACGCCAGGCCCACGGCTTCGCCGTCTCCGCCACGGGCGATGACTATCCGATCTACGAACCGTCGTGCTCGTGTACGGTCAAGTTCGGGCAGCAGCTCAACCCGCTCGGCCGTGTGGACAGCGGCGAAGCGGGCGACGTCGCGGTGGCCGTCGACCCCGCGACCGGCCACCTCTACGCAGACGATCAGTCCTCGGTGGCCGAGTGGGACACGGGCGCGATGAACGCCAACAGCGCGCCAAGCAACAACAATTCCGCTGGCACGTTCGTCGCGCGCTTCGGCTCGCTGCAGCTCTCGAGCTTCGCGGGCGAGGGCGGGATCGCCGTGGACGGTGGGAGCGGGGAGATCTACGTGTCCAACCCGGCCGACGGCAAGGTCTACGTCTTCGCGAGCGATGCCCCCGCGGTCACCGCGAGCGCGGCGAGCAGCGTGACCACGCAAGCTGCAAGCCTGAGCGGCACGGTCGATCCGCGCGGAGCCGCCGTCGGCGAATGCAAGTTCGAATACGGCCTCACCGACGAAGTGGGCAACGGCCCTTACAACCGCAGCGTGCCGTGCGAGCAGACGCCGGCCGAGATCGGTGCGGGAAGCAGCCCGGTGGCGGTCTCCGCGCGGCTCGAAGGCCTCCAGGCGGGTGAACTCTACCACTTCCACCTCGTTGCGAGCAACGCCAATGGCCCGGGAGAGGCCAGCGGTCTGCTCGCGACGCACGGCGTCGGCTTCGGCATCAAGAGCTTCGAAGTCAGCTTCCTGAACGAAGACGGCACTCCCGACACACAGGCGGGCTCGCACCCCTATCTGTTCCTCGACACCTTCACGATGAACTCGCACTTCAAGCGCCAAGAATCGAACGCCGACTCACCGTACATTCGCCTGCCCGACGGCATCTTGCGGGATGTCACAGCCGATCTCCCCCCCGGCTTCGTCGGCGACCCCAATGCCACCCCCCAGAAGTGCACCGGAGAGGAACTCGGAGAAGTAGAAAGAGGAGGCTCGTCTCAGGGGGGTGAAAATTCGCGGGAAGCCTGTCCGTCGCAGTCGCGCGTGGGCGAATACCATCTGTACTGGTCAAGAACACAGCCTACTCAACCGGAAGGCTATGAAAACCTGCTCTACAACATGGTGCCCCCACACGGCGTGGCTTTGCAGCTCGGCGCCAATTTCTTCTTACCCGTCTTGTATATCGACAACGGATTGCTCGCGGGCGGAGATTACCCCGTGCAGGCGACGGTGACGGCCGCGCCGGGGACGGCGCCCGCCATCGGAGGCAGGGTGGAAATCTCCGGCGTCGTGGGCGGATGTGTGTTCGTGCCGTCGGGCGGGAATTACTCGAACCCCACATGCACCGAGTTGGCTCCCACATCCGGAGGCGGCGAGTACGAAAAGCAAGCTGGCGGGCGCAAACCGTTCCTGACGCTGCCGACCGGCTGCCACGGCCCCCTGCGCTCGTCGATGGCGGCCGACTCGTGGGAAGAGCCGGGCAAGTGGGCGAAGATGAGCTCGGTCACGCACAATTCCGCCGGCACGCCCGTTTCGCTGACGGGCTGCTCGAAGCTCAAGTTCCCGCCGGAAATCGGCGTCGCGCCGGACAGCACGGATGCGAGCACGTCCTCGGGGTTGACGGTGAACGTCCACCTTCCGCAGACCTCGTTGTTCAATCCCGATGGTCTGGCTGAGTCCTCGCTCAGGGACACGACCGTGACGCTCCCCGAAGGGGTCGCGATCAACCCGTCGGGCGGTGGCGGTCTTGAAGCGTGTACGTCCAACGCGGGTGCGTTGCCGGAAGGCGCGTTCGGCAGCCCCGGCGATCAGATCGGCTACAGGGGCCAGGAAGAACTGAACGCCGAATACGAACCGGGCGTGAAGTGGAACACCTTTACGCCGGAACTGGCGAGCGTGATTCAACCGGGTGTGAACTTCTGCCCAAACGGGTCCAAGGTCGGCACGGTGAAGATCAAGACGCCGCTATTGGAACACGAACTGGAAGGCTCAGTGTACCTGGCGGCTCAAGAAGCCAACCCATTCGGGAGTCTCGTCGCGATGTACATTGTCGCGGAAGACCCCTATTCGGGGAGCTTGATCAAGCTCGCGGGCGAAGTGTCGCTGAACCCGCAGACGGGACAGATAGTCACGAGGTTCAAGAACACCCCCGACCTGCCGTTTGAAAACCTCGAACTGCACTTCTTCGGCGGCGAACGCGCACCGTTGGCGACTCCGTCGCGGTGCGGGACGTACACCACGACCGCGGTGTTCACGCCGTGGGACGGCAACGGCCCGGTGACCTCGGAATCGTCGTTCAATATCGAACACGGCCCCGGTGGTGGCCCATGCCCGGGTATGAGCCTGCCGTTCAACCCGTCTGTGAATGCGGGTGCGACGAACATCCAGGCGGGAGCGTTCTCGCCGTTGACGGTGACGGTGAATCGCAAAGACGGCGAACAGAACCTGAAGTCGCTCGAAGCGAAACTGCCGCCGGGCCTCTCGGGTGTGCTGTCGGGTGTCGAACTGTGCCCCGAACCACAGGCCAACGAAGGGCTGTGCGGGGAAAACAGCAAGGTCGGCGAAGCAACGATCAGCGTTGGTGTCGGCAACCAGCCGTTCACGGTCACCGGCGGGAAGTTCTATCTCACCGGCCCGTATAACGGCCACGGCAGCTGCACGGTCGGTGAAGCGGGTTGCGCGCCGTTCGGCTTGACGTTCGAGGTGCCCGCGAAGGCCGGCCCGTTCGATCTCGCGAACACGAAGAACAACCATCCCCGGTGCGACTGCGTGCTCGTCAGGGGCAAGATCGAACTGAACCCGGTCACTTCGGCGATCACGATCACCTCGAACCCGCCCGGCTCACCGGACTCGATCCCGACGAGCATCGAAGGGATCCCCCTGGAAATCCAACACGTCAACGCCACCACCACACGCGGGAACTTCCAGTTCAACCCAACCAACTGCTCGAAGATGGCGCTCACCGGGACGGTGCAGTTGAACGAAGGCGGCTCGAGCACGATCTCCACGCCGTTCCAGGTCACGAACTGCGCCGCGTTGAAGTTCGAACCGAAATTCAGCGTCTCGACGTCCGCCAAGACGAGTCGAACGGGCGGGGCGAGCCTGAGCGCGAAGTTGACCTACCCGAACGTGCCGCAGGGCACCGACGCGAATATCGCGAAGGTCAAAGTCGAACTCCCCAAGCAGCTCCCGAGCCGCTTGACGACGTTGCAGAAAGCGTGCTCCGCGGCGCAGTTCGAATCAAACCCGGCCGCCTGCCCGGCGGCGTCGAAGATCGGCTACGCGGTGGTGCACACCCCGTTGATCCCGGTCCCATTGCAGGGCCCCGCGATCTTCGTCTCCCACGGCGGCGAAGGCTGGCCGAGCCTCGTCCTCGTCCTCCAGGGCTACGGCGTCACGATCGACCTGACCGGTAGCACCCTGATCAAAAACGGCATCACCAGCACCACGTTCAAGACGGTCCCCGACCAGCCCTTCTCGAGCTTCGAACTAACGCTCCCCGAGGGCCCCTACAGCGCACTCACAGCGACCGCGAGCCTCTGCACCGCCAAGAACCTCACGATGCCCACCGAATTCATCGCGCAAAATGGGGCAGAGATCAAACAGACCACCAACATCGCGGTCACCGGCTGCCCCAAGCACAAGACATCAAAGAAGAGGGCTAAGCACAAGCACAAGCGCAAGCAGCGCAAAAAGGGCAGGCGGAAGTAGCGACTGCCGTCGGTAGGCCCGTGTGCTTCGCGGGCCTACCCCTCGGCGTAGGTGCGCATGGCTTCGACGACGGGCGCGAGCCGCCGGCCGCGCGGGGTGAGGCGATACTCGACGGTCGGCGGGGAGGAGGGGATCACGGTGCGCTCCACCAAGCCCGCGGCCTCGAGATCCCGCAACCGCTCGGAGAGCATCCGCGGGGAGATGCCCGCGACCGCCTCGGCGAACTCACTGAAGCGCAGTGCGCCGGTGAGCGCGGCGTAGATGATCGACAGCTGCCAGCGCCGCTCCAGGAGGTCCGCCGTACGGCGGACCTCCAGGGGAACGGGGTGACACTTACGGGAGCTGGCGGGGGGCATGGCGGTGGTGGGGTCGCTGGTGGGGTCCGCGGCGGCTGGGGCTCCTGGGAGTGCCGACGGGGAGAGCCCGAGCGCCTAGGCTCCTAATGGGCGACGACATCGCGCGTGGGCTCCAGCGCCCGGTCGAGCACCTCCTGGACGGTCATCACCGGGTGGAAGCTCATCTGCTCGCGAACCTCCTTGGGGATGTCGTCCAGGTCGCCGCGGTTGCGCTCCGGCAGGATCACGTCGGTGAGACCGGCCGCATGGGCCGCCAGCACCTTCTGCTTGAGCCCGCCGATCGGCAGCACCCTGCCCTGCAGGGTCACCTCACCCGTCATCCCCACCGTGTGCTTCACCGGGCGGCCGCTCAGCAGCGAGGCGAGGGCGGTGACCATCGTCACGCCCGCGGAGGGGCCGTCCTTGGGGATCGCCCCGGCGGGCACGTGCACGTGGAACTCCTGTCCCTCGAACGCGCTGGCCTCGTCGATCCCGATCTCCTCGGCGTGGCCGCGTACGTAGGAGAGGGCGATGCGCGCCGACTCCTTCATCACGTCGCCCAGCTGGCCGGTCAGCACCAGCCCGCCGCCGCCACCCGAGCCTGAGCTCTTCATCGCGGTGGCCTCGACGAACAGCACGTCGCCGCCGGTGCCGGTCACGGCCAGGCCGGTCGCGACGCCGGGGGTGGCGGTGCGCGACGCGGACTCCTGGAAGAACTTCTGGCGGCCGAGCGCCTCGCGCACGGTCTCCAGGTCGATCTTCACGGGGGTCTTGAGCGTCGGCACCTGCTTGGGAGCCGGCTCGGCGGACTCGGCGGCCACCTCCGGCGCAACCGGCTCGACCTCCTCCGGCTGTGCGGCGTCCGTCGTTCCGGCATCGCCGGGCTCAACGCCCTGCTGCGCGTCGGCGGCCGGCTCTGTGCCGTCCTCCGCCGGCAGGCTGGAGGCGATCTTGGTGGCGGTCTTGCGCAGCAGCGTGCCGAGCTCCCGCTCGAGCGAGCGCACGCCCGCCTCGCGGGTGTACTCGGCGATGACGGTGCGCAGCAGCTCGTCGCTGATCTCCACCTCGCCCTCGAGCAGGCCGTTGCGGTCGCGCTGGCGCGGCCACAGGTAGCCCTTGGCGATCGCCAGCTTCTCCTCGGAGGTGTAGCCGTCGAAGCGGATCACCTCCATGCGGTCCAGCAGCGGGCCGGGGATCGTGTCGGCGACGTTGGCGGTGGCGATGAACATCACCTGGCTCAGGTCCAGCTCCACGTCCAGGTAGTGGTCGCGGAAGGAGTGGTTCTGGGCAGGGTCCAGCACCTCCAGCAGCGCGGCCGATGGGTCCCCGCGCCAGTCGGCGCCGACCTTGTCGACCTCGTCGAGCAGGATCACCGGGTTCATCGTGCCGGCGTCGCGCAGCGCCCGCACCAGGCGGCCGGGGAGCGCGCCGATGTAGGTGCGGCGGTGCCCGCGGATCTCGGCCTCGTCGCGTACGCCGCCGAGCGACATGCGCACGAACTCGCGGCCCAGCGCGCGGGCGATCGACTCGCCGATCGAGGTCTTGCCGGTGCCGGGGGGGCCGATCAGCGTGAGGATCGCCCCGGACTTCGGGTCGGCCTCGATGCCGCGGTCCTGGCGCAGCTTGCGCACTGCCAGGTACTCGACGATACGGTCCTTGACGTCCTCAAGGCCCGCGTGGTCGGCGTCCAGCACCGCGCGCGCGCCGGTGGGATCGAGGTGCTCCTCCGAGCGCTTGGCCCACGGCAGCGCGATCAGCCAGTCGAGGTAGGTGCGGATCATGCTCGACTCGCCGGTCTGCTCGCCCATCCGCTCGAGGCGCCCCAGCTCCTTCAGGGCCTGCTTCTCGACTTCCTCAGGCATCTCTGCGGCCTCGATCTTGGTGCGGTACTCATCGACGATCGAGCCCTCGTCCTCGCCCAGCTCCTTGCGGATCGACTCCATCTGCTTGCGCAGGAAGTAGTCGCGCTGCTGCTTCTCGGCGCCGTCCTGCACGTCCTCGCGGATGCGCTTACGCACCTGCAGCTCGGCGAGCGACTCCCGCTGCAGCTTCACCGCCATATCCAAGCGCTCGCTGACGTCGAGCGTGCGCAGCAGCTCGACCTTCTGCGCGTATGACAAATTGGGGGAGTAGCCGGCCGAGTCGGCCAGCGGGCCGGGCTCGACGATCGCGCGCAGGAACGCCGCGATCCGCCCGTCGTCGCCGCGCAGCTCGAGGATCTCCTCGACGATCGCGCGGTACTCGCGCTCCAGGTTGCGGGTGCGCCCATCGGTGGGCACCTCGTCGGGGCGCTCGTCGATCTCGACGCGCAACTCGCCGTCGACGCCGGTCTGGGCGGCGCCGATCCGCGCGCGGTGCTGGCCGGAAACTGCCACGGCGCGCCCGCCGCCGGGCAGGCGGATGTGGTCCTCGACCTCGGCGACGGTGCCGACCTCGAGGAACTCGTTCTCGTGGCGGGGGACGAGTACGACGCGCTCGTCGTCGCCGACGTCCACGGTGAGCGTGATTCCCATGTTGGGGAACACCACGGTGTCGTCGAGCGGGATCAGCCGCAGCAGCTTGCGCGGCTCCGTCTGGGAGCCGGCGTCTACGCGGGGGGTGGGGGCTTGGGACTTGCCGTTATCTGAGCTTGCAGGCATCGGTATACGCTCCATATGAGCTTACGAATTGATAGCTACTATAACAAAGGACTGCAGGGTGCGCAAGGGCCGGGATAGGAGATGGGGCGGGTCGATATGGCCGGTTAGGGTCGAACCCGACCACGGTCTCGCCCGTCTCCATGCCCGCTCGCATCCCTACACCGCCCGTATCCGCCTGAAATCAGGGCTAGCGGGGGCTGCGATGGCTAAAGAGGAGGGCTTCACCAAACAGTCTGCCTCGATGCGGGCTGGCTGTGGGGAGTACGCTCAGTCGGTGGTCCATCTCGGTGTGCACCTCTACTTGCGCGGGACGCAGTGACTGTGCGGCGCGCGCTCGCGGTGGCCGTTATGGTCCTCTGTGTGGTGTCGGGGAGCGCGTCTGCCCGACCAGTCGTGCGCGTGGGCCGATTGTGTCACGTCCCGCGGCTTACCGGGCTTGCGCTCAGCGTCGCTCGCGAACGCGCCGAGCACGCTGGTTGCAGGTTGCGCGTGAAGGGCGCTGCGCTTGAAGAAGCCCAAGTCCAGACGGTCGAGCGCCAGTCGCCCGCCGGCGGTGGACGCTCCTCGTCGAGAGTGACGGTCTGGCTCAATCCGTTCTGCCGGCGTGAAGCGGCGTACGGTCCGGAACTCAAGGAGCCGCTCGTGACGCCGGGGCCAACTGAGCTGGTCAGCGGCTTCTTTCTAGTCGGTGGTCCGCCGGACCACAGGTTCTCTGATCCGGGGTGCAAACTACCCACCCCTTCGCCCGGAGCGGGTACGGTGGAAGTGACGAACACAAGCGGGGCGGTCGTGGCGACACAGACCTCCACCAGCGGCCACTTCGTGGAAATCCCGCTGCCGGCTGGCTCGTACACGATCACGGGCACGTTCCTCGGTGCAACCATCAACGGCGTGCACCCGAGGGAACCCGAGGCAGTCGTCATCCCGCCCGGCCACACCGTGCGCCAAGACTTCTTCCTCAATATCAAGTAGCCCGGTGCGCGCAAGCGCGCGTGCGGAGCTTCCGCTGGAGCCTCTGCCACGTCATCCGACACGGGCTGCCCCTCCGGGTCGGCGAGGATCACCGGCATCCTTGGTCTATTTGCATAGGCCCAAAGGAGTGTCTGCCCCAGCCACTCGCCGACGCTGGCCCGCGTTCCGGACGGCTGTCCTAGCCGACAAGGAAAATCGCTGTGGTTTTGCTCTTGCGACCGATACTGCGCCGACGGACAGAATCTTTGAAAGGACTCCGATGCGACTTCCTCGCCACTCGACGGTGGCTGCCTATCTTGCGCTGTTCGTTGCCCTCGGTGGCAGCGCCTATGCCATGACCTCCTCGACACCGACGGGTGTTCTCAGGGCATGCGTGTCGAACCAAACCGGCGCGATGCGGCTGCTGCGCGAGGGCAGCTGCAAACCCTCCGAGCGCATGGTCAGATGGAACATCGCCGGACCGGCCGGACCGGAAGGCGCGGCCGGAGCGCAGGGCAGCCAGGGCGCCCAGGGAGTCCAGGGGCCGACCGGGCCGACGGGAACCGTTGAAACCAGCAGCTTCTACACGAAGGCCGAGAGCGACTCTCGCTACCTCCCGATCGGCGGCACCGCTGCCGACAGCTCGGACCTCGGCGGCGTCCCGGCCTCCGGTTACCTGACCACCGACGGCACCGCCGCGAACAGCTCGGAGCTGGGCGGCGTTGCCGCAGCCGGTTACCTGACGAGCACCGGAACGGCAGCAAACAGCTCAGAGCTCGGCGGGAGTTCGGCCTCAGCCTTCGAGCCTTCTGGGAACTTCGGCAGTTCCTCGCTGACTTTCGG
Organism: uncultured Solirubrobacterales bacterium; assembly: GCA_963814085.1. Taxonomy (GTDB): domain Bacteria; phylum Actinomycetota; class Thermoleophilia; order Solirubrobacterales; family Solirubrobacteraceae; genus Palsa-744. Next base: position 1,379,291 of record CAWFBP010000003.1, read on the forward strand.
TCAGGGCAACGAGGCGGGCGCGACATGCACGGTCGGCGAGGTCGTCCTCGACGCGGGCGTCGTGTACGCCAACAACTGGCTGCCAGCCGACGGGCGGGTGATCCCGATCTCTGGCAACACGGCGCTGTTCAGCCTCGTTGGGATCACCTACGGCGGCAACGGCACGACGAACTTCGGCCTGCCGAACCTGAGCTATCTCGACCCCCACAGCCAGGGAAACGGCTCTGCGGCGCCGCAGTACATCATTTGCGTCAGCGGGACGTTCCCCGGTGAGTCATGACGATGGCGACGTTCAAACCCAGCTCGACAACCTCGGCGGGCGTCACTCGTCGTTCTCGAAGCTGACCTCGACGTTCTCCTCCTCAAGGCGCTCCTCGACCTCCGCGAGCGAGGTGAGCGCGCGGCGGTCGGCGTCCAGCAGCGGCGCCGAGAAGAAGCTGCGCGGCCACAGCTGTTGCGCGCGCACGACGTTGATCTCCATCGCGAACAGCGTCACCTGGCTGCCCAGGTACAGCCACGAGAGCAGCCCCAACACGAACGCGAACAGGCCGGAGGTCTCCTTCGCGTGGCGCACGACGTGCTCGACGTAGTAGCCGCCGAGGTGCTGCAGGATCTGCCACAACACCGCTGCCACCACGACGCCGGGCAGCAACTCGCGCGTGGGCACTTCGTTCGTGGTCAGCAGCCGGAACGCGCAGAAGAACAGCAGTAGGTTGGCGATCAGCGCCAGCACCACGCCCGCGAGCGCCGTCAGCGCGCTGGGGGCGGCGGCCGTGACGTAGCCGGCGACGACGGTGGAGACGATCGTGAGCGTGCCCAGCGTCACCAGCAGGCCCAGTCCGCGCAGCCGCCACGCGAGGAAGTTGGGGCGGTGCTTGCGGGGCACGTGCCACACTTCGTCGAATGCGGTGCGCGCCGCGCCGGTGATGCCGAGGCCCGCCAGCAGCGAGCCGATCACGCCGATCGCCAGCCCGACGCCGCTGCCGGTGAGCGAGTGGACGTTGTGCTGCAGCTGGTTGCCGATGATCGGGAACTGTTTGAGCGTCGAGTCGAGCACGCTCTCCTGGGCGCTGCGGTTGCCTTCCAGCACGAAGCCCAACACGGTCACGAACACCAGCAGCAGCGGGAACAGCGCGAAGAAGCCGTAGTACGCGATCAGTGCCGCCAGCCGGCCGGCGCCGTCGTCGCCGAACTTCTTGACGACCGCCGCGAGAAAGCTCAGCCCGCGGTGGCGCTGCTGGAAGCTGTCGACCGCTTGCAGGCGCTCATTGAAGGTCATTGGGAGGGGGGTCTCCCGGCGACGAGGTGCGACATTCCTGTGTGTCTACCCGATCTGCCCAGCAGTTGCAGCGCCGACGGAGTGGCGACCCGGCCGAGGAGATCGCGCTCGTCGCGCGCGCACGGCGCGAGGCGATGCTGCGCGCCTACCACAACATGCTGCGGCGCGAGGACCTGGAGGACTGCCTCAGCCAGGCAGTTTTCGAGCTGCTCGCCCGCGGTCACCGCTTCGCCAGCCGCGAGCACGTCGCCAACGCGCTCGAGCAGCGCTTCCTCTCGCGCGTACAGGACCGCCGCCGCGCGGTGCGCGGCCGCAGCCCGCTGCAGGCCCACCTGGAGAGCGCGCTCCCGTGGAGTGGCCTGGGCGAGCGGGAACTCGAGCTCGCCGACCCCCGCGCCGAGGTCCACCCGCTCGTCGCCCACCGCCACCAGCTGCGCCAGGTCGCGCGGCTCGCGCCCCTCCTCACATCCGACCAGCGGCTGGTGCTCGCCTGTCAGGTAACGCTCGGCATGGGCCGCGCCGAGTTCTGCCAGCGCTTCGGCTGGTCGCACGAGAAGTACCGCAAGGTCGCCCAGCGCGCCCGCGCGCGGTTGCGGGGGCTGGTGGAGACGGAGCCGTGGGGTGGGGAGCCTGTCAATCCGCCCGCGCCTGTCCCACCTTCGCCCAAGAGTCGGAACAGAGAGATAGGGACCCACCTATGAACATCCCTCACTACCCCCATAGGCGCGTCCCCTGGGACGCCACAGGTCGGTCGCAGGCACGACCTCGCGGCGATGCCCATCCGCGCGCATGCGGCCGGGGGCCGGGTATCTCCCCACCTTGGCCCCCGGTCGCTCGCGTGGCTGCACGACAGAGCCGGCATTCACCTATCCCGGGGTCGCGAGGGCGGGCCCCCAGGCGGGGGCATCGCGCATGACGCGCCTGCGCTCCGCGCCGCGACGGACTTGCCGCATCTACTCCGAGGAAGAGTTCCTCGCCGCCGAGGACTGTCAGGTTGAGGCCGGAGTCGGGCCCGCGTCCACGTTCACGTCCACGTTCGAGCCCGAGTTTGCCCTACTCGGCCTTGTGGATAGCCAACGCGAGCCGAGGCGATGGGGACGTTTCGCGGTACTTACGGCGCTCGCCTCGGTCGTCGCGGCGGTCGTCGGTGTGGTTGCGTTGAATGCGGCCCGATCCAGATCGGAGAGCGATCGCGGATTTGTCGCAAGAATCGCGGTTCGAGGAGGATCACCGCGGGAGATCGTTGACGGTCGGCGGAGTATCCGGCCGCATGACGCAGATCCTCGCAGGCGCAGCCGGCGAGCCTCCGAGGCGGTTCGACGCGTTGCCGAGCACCGCCCTCGTTCTGTCGGTCGACCTGCGATCCCGGCACATCCATATATCCCACCGCAGCCATCCTCCGCTGCAACGACGGTGATCTCAGAGACCGCGGGGACGGCGACCACGACCACCACGGCAGCGACTGCGACCACGGCGACGACCCCGGCGGCGGGCACCACTGCGACAGCCCCAACCGCGGGCACCACGGCGATGGCCCCAACCGCGGCTCCGCCCGCGACGGCCCCGGCGGCGGTGGGTGCCTCGGCTACGCAAACGGCCACGCCCGCGACGGCCTCGGCGGCGGGGCGGACGGCCACGGCTGGCGGAGCCCGCGCGGAATTCGGGTTCGAGCGGCGATGAGCGGCGCCCCTCCCCACCTGCGACCTGCCGACGGAGACCCACTCGCGGGCGAGCAGCCCCGCGCCACCGTGACGATCGCGCGGCGGCCGCTGTGGCGGATCCGGCTCGCCCGCGGGCTGCCCCGTTATGTGCTCTACGCGCTCGCGGGGGCGGGGGCACTGGCGAGCGCGCGCTTCGCGCTCGACCCCCCGCGCGCCGCGCTGCCGGCGGCGCTGCTGCGGCGTCCGGCGAGCGGGGATCTCGCCGCGGAGGGCTTTGCGACGCTGTTCGCGCGCGCCTACCTCACCTGGGAAGCGTCGCACCCGGAAGCCCGTGAACACGCGCTTGCACCCTTCGTGGGGTCGGGGATCGACGCCGGCGCGGGGCTGCAGCCTCCCGCGAACGGGGAGCAGCGGGTGCAGTGGGCGCAGGTTGTGCAGGAACGCGAACCCCAGCCGGGCGATGACATCTACACCGTTGCTGCCCAAACCGACACGGCCGGGCTGATCTACCTCACAGTTGGTGTCCTCCACAGGCCCGGGGATCCGCTCGCGCTGGCGGGCTATCCCGCGTTCGTCGGTCCCCCTGCCTCGGCCCCCGCACAGACGGCCGCCGGCGGGCGCCTGCGCGAAGTGAGCGAAGCGGGGCTCGCCACCGTGGTGGAACGCGCGCTGCGCAACTACCTCGCCGGCTCTCCCTCCGAGCTGGCCGCCGACCTCGCCCCCGGGGCGCGCGTCTCGCTGCCCGGCATCGAGCTCGCGCTGCAGTCGCTGCAGTCACTCCAGTGGGCGCCCGGGGCGGGCGCGGTGCTCGCGCTCGTGCAGGCCCAGGACCAGCGGGGCACGCAGTACACGCTCGCCTACGAACTCGACGTCCTCCGCGCCCAGGGCCGCTGGGAGATCGCTGCGATTCAGATGGACCCCGACGCCGCGTAGCCGGGGGGCCGGCCGATGCCCGACACCCCACCAATTGCCACGTCACCACTTGACCAAATGCTTCCCCCCACCACACGAGCTTCCACCACCAAACGAAGGAGCCCCGATGCGCACCGTGCAAGTATCTCGATCGCTCACCGACCGCCCGCGTACCGGCACCGCCCTGCTGCTCGGCATCGTGCTCGCCTGTGCCTTGCTTGGGCTGGCGCCGACGGCCGCGCGCGCGGCCGTGGCCTCCTCCTCCGTGCCCGGAGCCGGGTCCGGATCGGGCGGCGCCGGTGCGAGCGGCTCATCCGAAGGCAGCACGCTCGAAGCGGCCGCCTCCAAGGCCGGCAGCACGGGGCGCAAGGTCGCGATGAGCCTGATCGGGCTGGCGTTCGCTGTGGCGGGGATCGTGCTGGCGTTCCGCCGTGACTTCAGGGAGGCCGCGGGCGTGTTCGCCGTGGGGATCGTGGCGGTGCTGCTCGCCACGCCCGCGGGGATCAACCTGCTGCAGGACACCGTCAACTCGCTGTTCGGCTCGTGAGCGTGGGGTCCGGGGCGAGCGCTGACGTGACCGTGGACCTTGCGGCGATCCCCGACATGACCACGGGGCCACGGGCATGAGCATCGAGATCCGCTCCTACCGCGCCGTGTTCGATCTCGAGCGGCGCATTTACCGCGTGGACCGGCTGCGGCTCAACCCCGGCGGAGTGCCGGTGCGCGGGGTCGTCTACTGCTTCGCGATCCTCGCCTGCCTCGCGCTCGCCGGTGCGCTGCCGCTGGTGGGGACGGCCGTACGGGCGCTACCGTGGTATGTGCGCGACCTGCTCCTGCCGGGGGGGCTCGCGGCGCTGCTCACGATGATCCGCGTCGAGGGCCGGCCGTTTCACCTCGCCGCCGCCGCGCTGGTGCGCCATCTTTTCGGCCCCCACCAGCTCGCGGGCCTGCTGCCCGCGTGTGGATCGCTCGATGCCTCACCGGGCCGGCGGGGCGCTGCCTCGACGAGGGTATGGCGCCCGGAGGAGTTGTTGATGCTCCCCGACGGCTCCGACCCGCGCCCGCGTCGCCTGCGCTACAGCGGCCCCGGCGCCGTACGTATGACGGGCAACAGGCAGGTGCTCGTGTTGGAGCCCGGCGCCGAGCTGCGGGTTGGGGTCCGCGTTCCGAGCAGCGTTGGGACCCGGTAGCGGAACGTGCGTCCGCCGATCAGTCTCGTGTACGGCAACCTCGTGTTCGGCGCCGACCTCGACGACGGGTGGGCCGCGTTTGCGGTGCCGACCGGCTCCTACGAGTGGCTCTCCGAGGACGGCAAGCGCGAGCGCTTCCTCGCGCTGCTCGGCGCACTGGAGGCGGTGGCAGCCGACATCCAGATCGTGCGTGTCAGCCGCCGCTGGGAGGTTGCCGGCTACGCGCGGGAGATGGGGGGCCTAGCCGACACGGCGGGGGCTGGCGGACGGACGAGGGAGGCGGGCGCCGGCGGGCGGACGAGGGAGGCGGGCGGCGCCGGCGGGCGGACGAGAGAGCCGCGCGGCGTGGACAGGCCCGAGCCCGAGCACGGATCGGCCGTGCGGCCCGGGGGCTCTCAAGCGCGCGCCCTCAGGCGTTATGTGGCGGCGCACGTGGGGCGCCTGGAGGAACTGGACGCGCAGCGCCCGGCGCTGTTCTTCATGGTCAGCCTGCGCGACCCCGAGCGCGACGTGGCCTCCTACGTGTCGCGCGCCGCGGAGCGCCATCCGCGCGAGTGGCTGGGGACGCTGCGCCGCGGACTGCTCCCGCGCGACCGCCGTCTGCTGCGCGCCACCGAGCTGGAGCGCGCGCGGGTGCGGGCCGACCAGGCGCACGCGCGCCTCGCCGACTACCTCGACGCCCGCCCCGCGACCGTGGCAGAGCTGCAGTCGCTGGTACGCCGCGCCTTCTGCCGCGACCTCGGTGAGCCACATGTGGAGGGGCTGCACGAGCCGCGGGCGCTGGTCTTCGAGCGTAACGGCCGGGCACTCTTGGCGCCCCTGGAAGGGGATGTGCTGCGCTGGATGGACAGCTGGGTGGAGCACCGTCCGCGAGCGCTGCGAATCGAATCGGAGCTCGGGGCGTGCTGGCAGGCACAGCTTGTGTTGGGGGCGCTGCCCGAGCAGGTTCACTTCCCCGGCGCGCGCGCCGAGTTGATGTTCGCGCCCGTCGAGAGCCTCCCGTTCGGCGTGGACCTCACCCTCAACGCCCGCTTCCTGCCCAACGAGCTGGCAATGCGGATCGCGCGGCGGCGGATCCAGGACGCCGACCAGATCCTGCGCGCCGAGTCCGACGGCGAGCAGGGCGCCACCGACCTCGGCTACCGGCGCACCCAGGAGGCGCGCGACCTACTCGCCCACCTGCAGTCCTCCAGCCGCCCGCCGCTGCTGCGCGCGACGCTCGCGATCGCGCTGGCCGCGCGCACGGAGCAGGAGCTGGAGGAGCGCGTGGAGATGTGCCGGCGCGCGTACGGGGAGATCCGCCTGCACCGTCCGCTAGGCGATCAGCTGGCGCTCTTCTGCCAGCACCTCCCCGGGCAGCGCACGCGCGTGGCGGGCTACGACGACACGCTCACCGCCGAACAGGTCGCCGCGATGATGCCCACCGCCGCCCACGAGGCGGGCTCCCCGGGCGGCTTCTACCTTGGCCACACGCTCACCGGCTCGGCGCGGCCGGTGCGCTTCAATCTGCGCGAGGGCTCCGACAGCGACCGCAACACGACGATCCTCAGCGTCGGCGCGCTCGGCTCGGGCAAGACGACGCTCGATCAGAAGCTCAAGTACGAGGCCTTCCTGCAGGGCGCCCGCGTGATCGACTGCGACCCCAAGGGCGACCACCGCTTCCACCTGCTGGAGCAGGTCGCCCCGCACGTGGAGTGCATCACGCTGCGCCCCGACCCCGCGCTGCGCGGCGTGCTCGACCCTCTGCGCGTGGCGCCCGAGCACCTGCGCCAGGACACCGCCGTGTCGTTCCTGCGCGACCTGCTGCCCGGCCGCGCCGAGCCCGCCTGGGAGACCGCCGTGGTGGGAGCCGTCGACCGGGTGCTGCGCCGTGCGCGCACCGCCACCTGCCTGGAGGTTGTGTGCGCACTGCGCCAAGGGGATGAGATCGACATTCAGGTTGCCAAGACGCTCGAGGTGTACGCGCGCTCCGGGCTCACCCAGCTGGGCTTCGCCGACCCCGACGTCGAGCTGCCGCCCGTCGGTCACCGCCAGGTCACCTACCTGCCGATCCGCGACCTCCCCGCCCCCGAGCCGGGCACCGCGCGCTCAGAGCAATCCCAGGCCGAGCGCGTGGGGGAGCAGATCGTGCGGCTGATCGCGATGTTCGCGATGCACCTGATGGGCGCCGAGCGCGAGCGCTTGAAGATTTTCAGTTTTGACGAGGGTTGGAGATTGCTCGGCGACCCGATCGGCCGCACGCTGCTGCTGTCGCTGCAGCGCATGGGCCGCTCCGAGCTGGCGGTGCCGATCATCTCCACACAGCTCGTCGGCGACACGCTCCTCGGGGAGCGCGAGTCGATCGAGAACCTGCTCGGGGCGACGTTCGTGTTCGGGATGCGCTCCGACGCGGAGGCGCGCCGCGCGCTGCAACTGCTGGGCCTCGACCCCGACGACCGGCGGATGCGCCAGACACTGCTCGAGCTGGACGCCGGCCGCTGCCTGCTGCGCGACCACCACGGGCGAATCGAGGCGATCCAGGTCGACGTGGTGGTGCCCTCGCTGCTGCGCGCCTTCTCAACCACGCCCGGGCGGGCGCGATGAGAGCCGCGACGGCGGTCACCGCACTTGCGATGGCGCTTGCTCCCGCGCCGCACGCGCCCAGCGCGCCACCGCTGGCCGAATCGGGGATGCGAGCGCAGCGAGTGTCACCCTATTCGGTCGGGCGCCGGGCGCCGGGCGCCGGCTTCGGCGAAGGCGCGGTCACTGGCAGCGACGCCTCGGCCTCGGCACCCCCGAGCAGCGGCGATCCGCTCGTCGAAAACGGGCTCGGCAGCCCGCTCTGCGGGGCGCCCGCGGAACTGCCGGCGGCCGGACGGCACAACTGCGAAACCTCGGGCTTCGAGGCAGCGGGCGCTCCCACCGGCAACTACGGGCTGGACGTCCACATCGACACCGGCCTGCTCGGTGTCAACAGCCAGACGGTGCTGCAGGACTACCTCGTCGAGCCGGTGTGGATGGGACTCGTCTGGGTCGTGCACGCGCTGATCGTGGCGCTGGAGTGGTGCTTTATGCTTGACCTGCTCGACAGCTCCGTGCTGGGCGACCTCGAGCGCTCGCTGCGCGCGACGCAATCCTCGTTCACCGGCCCGTGGCTGGCGCTCGCGCTCGCGCTCGCCTCCATGGCCGCTGCCTACAACGGCCTCGTGCGCCGCCGCGTCGCGGAGACGCTCGGCCAGAGCGCGCTGATGCTGGCGATGATGGCTGGCGGGCTGTGGGTGATCGCCGATCCCGCCGGCACCGTCGGGGCACTGGGGCGGTGGGTGGACGAGGCCGGCGCGGGCACACTGGGGGCGGTCGTGCAGGGCAGCCCCGCGCACGCCTCGCGGACGCTCGCGCAGAGCATGAGCGGGCTGTTCGGGGCGGCCGTCGGCGCGCCGTGGTGCTACCTGGAGTTCGGCAATGTCGGCTGGTGCGAAGACCCCGCGCGCCTGGAACCGCGGCTGCGCGCTGCCGGCCTCGCGCTGCTCACGCGCCCGCGGATCGCGAAATGCGAAGGCAGCGAGCGGCCGGCAGGCATCTGCGAAGCGCTCGAACGCGAAGCGCCGCATGCCTCTGTGCTGCCGCACTCGCGCACCGCAACGCTGATGCGCGCGGCGCGCACCAACGGGGAAGTGTTCCTCGCGCTCCCCGCCAACGAGGCCGCGCGCAACTCGATCGAGATGCCCGGCTCGCTGCTGCGCGTGCTGTGCGGGGGCTCTGAAAGCGCCACCGAATGCCGGGGGGCCATGGCGGCGGAGGCGGAGTTCCGCACGCAGGGCGCCACCACGCCCCGCATCGCCGGGCTGCTGCTGATCGCGATCGGGGCTGTGGGGATGATCAGGCTGCTCGGCTTCATCGCGCTGCACCTGCTCGGCGCCGAGATCCTCAGCCTCTTCTACCTATTGCTCGCGCCGGCGGCGGTGCTCGCGCCGGCGCTCGGCGACGGCGGTCGCGCGGCCTTCCGCACGTGGGCTACGCGCCTGGCAGGCGCGGTGTGCTCGAAGCTGATCTTCTCCTTCCTGCTCGGCGTGGTGCTGCTGATGACGCGCACGCTGATCGGCCTCGAAGCGCTCGGCTGGTGGACCCGTTGGCTGCTCGTGGCGGTGTTGTGGTGGGGCGCCCACCGCCAGCGCCACCAGGTGCTGGGCTTCATCGCCGGCGAGCACCGCGCCACGAGCGAGCACCATCGCTCGCTGCTGCAGCGCTTCAAGCAACAGCTGGAGGGGCCCCGCACCGTCATGCGGAGCGCCAACTGGATGCGCAAGAGGCTCGCCGGTCCGGGTGGGCGGGCTCCGACTCCAGAGCGCCGGCGCACGGGCGAGCGCATTGGCCGCGAGCGTGCGCAGAAGACCGCCGACGAGCAGGTGACGCGGATGCTCGAGCACGAGCGCGCCGCGGCAGCCGTCCGCGTGGCGCCGGGCTCGGAGGCGCAGAGCGGGCTGGCGGCCAAGCGCACCCAACTGCAGCGGGTGCGCGGAGCGCAGGAGCGAGCGGCGGCGGCCGGCGACACGCGTCGCGCGGCCCGTCTCGGTGCCCGCGCGCAGCGCATCGAAGGCGAGGTGGAGCACGGCCGGCAAGCGCTCAACGAGGCGCGGCGCACCGCCGCCGAGGGCGAGCGCGCACAGCTGCACACCGGTCGCGTCCACACCGCCGAGCAGCTGCGGAAGCGCGGCGAATGGCTCGATGCGCAGGCCGCGCTGGCCCCCGCGCGGGCGGGAGGCAGCGCGCGAGGGGGCTCCGGGAGCGGAGCGCAGAGCGGCATGGGCGACGGCATCGGAGGCGGCGTGCAGAGGGGGGACATGGCCGCCGGCGGGGCGCGGCGCGACTACGCGGCGCTCGCGGGATTGGTGGGCCACAGCCGCGAGCAGTACGAGCGCCTGCACCCGCGCGCGCAGCGCGAAGCGCGCCTGCAGATCGATCGCGAGCTGGCGCTGCGCCGCGAGCTGCGCGACGCCGCCGGCTCCACTGTCGCCGCTGGGGAGGGTGCGCCGGGGCGACGCGAGCGCCGCCGCGCGGAGAAGGACTTCGACGGTGCGCTCGACGAGCGCCTGCGCCAGAGCGGCCACTCCGCGCCGCGCTCGCTAGCCGATCTTCGATCGATCCGCCCCCCGCGCCGCGAGCGGTCCCGCCACGTGCCACCCCACCACTCGCCTGGCGCCGATCCACCCCGGCGCCCCGGTGGCGGCTTCGAGTCCCCGGTGCTGCGCGACGCCCACGAGGTCGCGCGGCGGCGCAAACGCCAGCTCGGGGGCTGATGGTGGGGCCGGCGAGAGCGCGATGTCGGGCACGCCGCGGGCTGCCGGCGTCACCCGCGCGAGGGCTCCGGGGGACGGAGCGCTGAGCGCCGCATCCGCTCACGCCAACGCCGTGCGGCGGCCGAGTCGTCCGGCGCTCGCCCTGCTTGGGGGCGCAGCAGTGCTCGCGGTGACGCTCACGCTTGGCGCGGTGACCGCGACGCTCGGTGGACGGTTCACGGCGTTCGCCGGCGAACCGAGCGCGGCCGAAGAGGAGACTGGCGGTCACGGAATCTCAGCGCTGGCGCGCGCGGAAATCCCGCCTGAATACCTGCGCCTCTACCTGCGGGCGGCCGCCCGCTATGGCCTCGATTGGGCCGTCCTCGCGGGGATCGGCAAGGTCGAGTGCGACCACGGGCGCGACCCCGCCCCCTCGTGCACGCAGGAGGGCGTGGTCAACTCGGCGGGCGCGGGCGGGCCGATGCAGTTCCTCGCGTCGACCTGGGCGGAGTACGGGGTGGACGCCGAAGGCGACGGTTCCCCGGATCGCTGGAACCCGGCGGACGCGATCTTCGGGGCGGCCAATTACCTTCGGGCCTCGGGCGCCCCCGGGAACTACCGCGCGGCGATCTACGCGTACAACCACGCCGGCTGGTATGTGGAAGCGGTCGAGAGCTGGGCGGCGAAGTACAGCGCCCCGGCGTCGTCGCCGGCGAACGGAGGTGAGGACAGGGGAAATCTGGGCGGTGGCGGTGTGGCAGGCGGCGCGGTCGAGGGTGCCGGCGGGGAAGGGGCGAACCTCGAAAGCACAGGTGGGGAAGGTCCCAGCATCGAAGGTACGGGCCTCGAAGGCGCCGACACGCGCCTGGCGAGCGAGACCACGACGCCCGTGCGCTTCATCGCAGGCGTTCGCGCGATGCTCGCACCCGGCGACGGCCACGTGGCGCTGGTACCCGCGGGCGTGCCGGCGACGGTGCAGGCGATGGTTGTGGCCGGCAACGAGCTGCAGGACCTCCCCTACGGGCCCGACGGCCACCCCGACCCGCTGGGGGCGCCCGACGAGGACTGCTCGAGCACCGTCAACTACGTGCTCTACCGCACCGGCGTAAGGCCACTCGCAGAAATCGTGCGCGAGGACCCGCTCGCCCAGGACTACGTGAACTGGGGAGCTCCCGGGCCGGGGCGATGGGTGACGATCTACGCGGCCGACACGCCAACGCCGCACGTCTTCATCGTCATCGCCGGCCTGCGCCTCGACACGAGTCACGACGGCACCGACGTCGGCCCCAACCGCAACGAAAACGGCCCGCGCTGGCGAGTCCTCGACCACATCCCCACGTGGGCGCACTGGTCGGTGCGTCATCCGGTGGGACTATGAGGGAATCGCCGGGAGGTGGTTTGAAGACCCGCCCACCCGGGCCAGCCCTTCGTCGGCCATGTCTGCGCCATCCGGTGGGGTTGTAGGGTTGTGGCTGTGGCATCCCGCAAGGTGGACTACCTGCTGATCGGCGGCGGGCTGGCGAGCGCGAACTGCGCGCGCTGGCTGCGCGAGGAGGGCGCTGAGGGGTCGGTGCTGGTGGTGGGCCGCGAGTTCGACCCGCCGTACAACCGCCCCAACTGCTCCAAGGGCTACCTGCGCGGCGAGGAGGAGCGCAGCGAGGCGTTCTTCCGTCCGCGGGAGTGGTGGGGGAGCAGGGCATCGAGCTGCTCACGCGCACGAGCGTGGCCGCGCTCGACCTCGGGGCGCGTACCGCGAAGCTCTCGACCAAGGAGGAGCTCGAGTTCGGTCAGGCGCTGCTCGCAACCGGGGCGAATGTGCGGCGGCTGAACGTCCCGGGGTGCGAGCTGGAGGGCATCCACTACCTGCGCACGCTCGGCAATGCCGATGCGATCCGCACGGACGCAGCGGAGGCCGAGCAGGTGGTGCTGATCGGCGGCTCCTACATCGGCTGCGAGGTCGCCGCCTCGCTGACGCTGCTCGGCAAGCGCTGCACGATCGTGATGCAGGAGCAGATCACGCTCGAACGCGGATTCGGCCCCACGGCCGGACGCTTCTTCCAGGAACTGCTGGAGTCGCACGGCGTCACCATCCACGGCGGCGACGAGCTGGAGCGATTCGAGGGCGACGGCCGCGTGGCGAAGGTCGTCACCAAGAACGGCCTGGAACTGCCCACGGAGCTGGTCGTGATCGGTGCCGGCGTCGCGCCCGACGTGCAGCTCGCGCGCGGAGCGGGGTTGAAGATGGGGGAGGGAGGCGGTGTGCGCTGCAGCTCGCGCCTCGCGACCTCGGCGTCGGGCGTGTTCGCGGCGGGCGACATCTGCGAGTACGACTCCCCCGTGCACGGTAGGCCGCTGCGGATCGAGCACTGGGATGTCGCCTTCAACCACGGCAAGACGGCCGCGCTGAACATGCTCGGCCGCGACGTCCCGCACGAGACCGTCCCCTACTTCTACTCGGTGCTCGGCGACTGGGGCGAGCTCGAGTACGTCGGCCCGGCACGGGAGTGGGACGAGGAGATCGTGCGCGGCTCGCCGGAGGACGGCAGCTTCACGACGTGGTACCTGCGCGACGAACGCCTCGTCGCGGCACTCACCTTCGGGCGCTCCGAGGACCTCGACCCCGCGCGCCGGCTGCTCGTCGAGCGCCCCACGCTCGACGCCGCCGCCCGCGCGGCTTTGGCGGATGTGGACAGCGAGCTGGGGGCGATCTGATCGGGCCAGTTGCCCGCGCACTGGTTGCCCCCGGAGTAGGGTTCAGCTTGGCCCATTGGGCATGAGCCGCTCGCGTAGAGATGGCAGGCGGGCCGGGCACTGGTTCTCATAGCGACGACTGGCGCTGGCGTAGCGTCCCGGCGGGCGGTAGTATCCGGGGCGTTCATACGGTCGGTGGTTTAGGGAAGCCGGTGAGAATCCGGCGCGGACCCGCCACTGTGACCGGGGATGCCCCCGCTGTGCGCGTTGGAGCGTGAGCCACTGATCGGCTAAGGCCATCGGGAAGGCGCGGAGGGTAGGCCCGGGAGCCAGGAGACCTGCCTCCGGCCGCAAGCCCACAAGCCCTCGTGGAAAGGGGTTGGCTCCATGCTCATCGTCTCTCGTCGTGTCTTGCCGGTGCTCGTAGGTTCGTTGCTTTCGCTGGTTGCCGGCGGCGGCGCTTTCGCTGCGCCTGTGGCCTTGGCCGGCACGCCCGCAACGGTCACCGTCAGGGTGCTTGGTCCTGCGCCCAACTACGAAGCCCTGACTCCGCCCACCCAGGTCACCACCACGACTACGACCGTGACCAAGAACGGCGGCTCCTGCTCTGGCACCAGCGTGGGCGGTGCCTTGGAACTGGCGACCAAAGGGGATTGGGAAGGCAACTGGAGCAGCAAGTACAGCGACTATGAAGTGATTTCCATCGATGGACACCCCTACCCATTCATGGAAGGCTTGCCTTACTGGAGCTTCTGGCTAAACAACAAATACGAGGAAGAAGGCATTTGTGCGGTCGAGTTGGAAGCGGGCGAGCAGGTTCTGTTCTTCCCAGAGTGCTTTTCCGAAGCTGAATGTCCGAGCCCATCGCATGTTTTGGGTATCGAAGTGCCATCTACGGCTGAAGTCGGCAAGCCCACGAGTGTCACCGTGGTCTCGTACAACGCCAAAGGCGAACGCTCTCCCGCCGCTGGTGTGAACCTGGGTGGCTGGGGCTCGAACACCGAAACGAACTTCGAAGGCAAGGCGACGCTCACCTTCCCCGGCGACGAGACCTACACGTTGCGCGCCACCGGTGCCACAGGCGAAACCCCGCTCGCGGTGCCCGGGGAAGCGCTGGTCTGTGCGCACACCGGCGATGACGGCGAATGCGGCACCTCGCGCCCGCCCGGCAGCTCGCTCCCGGTTTCCAGCAGCAGCAGCAGCTCTGGCGGCGGTGTCGTTGCCGAGAGCGCCCCCTACACCGGACCCTACGCGGTGGTCGCGGCTCTGACCGGCATCCACGAAGGCAATGTCTACAGCCGTGGGAAGGCCCCCCGGGTGCTGGCCGGGACGGTGAGCGCGCATGCGTCCGTCACCTCGATCTCGCTGCGGTTGCGCCGCTCCTATCGGGGGCGCTGCTGGGCTTACGACGGCTCTCGTGAGCGCTTTGGGCACGTCCGCTGCGGGCGGGGCAGCTTCTTCGGAGTGGCCTCGGGTGGGGACTCCTTCTCCTACCTGCTGCCCTCGCGTCTGCCCCCCGGGCGCTATGTGCTGGACATCGCGGCGAGCGACTCGGCGGGCGATCATGCCCCGCTCGACCGTGGGAGCTCGCGGGTTGTCTTCTATGTCAGGTAGGACTCACAGGCGCGGCGGGCGGTGGCGTGTCGCGCTCTTTGTCCTTACGCTCGCCGCCCTTCCCCTTGGCGGCTGCGGCCTCGGCGCCGGGACGACGCCGACGGGCCTGCGGCTCGACGTGACGCGCGGCTTCGGGGCCGATTCGCTGCTCTCACTGCGTGCTCCCCACAATCACGGCGAAGAGACGGTGATGAGCCTGCTGCTGCGCAACGCGACCGTCACCACCCGCTACGGCGGCGGCTTCGTGGAGAGCGTCGACGGCCACTCCGGCGGGCACGAAGACGGGCAGCCGGTCGATTGGTTCTACTACGTCAACGGCGTGCAGGCCGCCAAGGGGGCGGCGGAGATCGACGTGCACCCGGGCGACCGTGTGTGGTGGGACTTGCACGACTGGAGTCAGACAGACGAAGTGCCCGCCGTCGTCGGCTCCTTCCCCGAGCCTTTCCTCAGCGGGATCGAAGGGCTGCGGCTGCCGGTGCGTGTGGAATGCGCCTCACCGGCCGGCGACATCTGCCACACCGTCACGGCCCACCTGCGGGCAGCGGGCGTGACGTCCGCGGTCGCGGCGCTGGGGCCGGCCGGGGAGGAGCCCGACACGCTACGGCTGCTCGTCGGCACCTGGTCGCAGGTGAGCGGTGACCCGGGTGCGCGGTTGCTCGAACGCGGTCCCTCCGCAAGCGGGGTGTACGCGCGCCCAGCCACCTCTGGTCAGAGCATCGCGCTGCTCGACGCGCAGGGTGCCACCGTGCGCACGCTTACCGGCAGCGCCGGGCTGATCGCCGCCACCCGCTACACCGAACAGGAACCCGAGTGGCTGATCACCGGCACCGACGCGGCCGGCGTGCAGCTTGCTGCCAGCCACCTCGACGAAGCGGCGCTGCACGACCGCTTCGCCGTCGCCATCACCGCAAACGGGGGACTGTTGGCACTGCCCCAGCCCAGCCCATGAACCGTGTCGGCCTGCTTCTGTACCGCCCGCAGGCCAGCCCGCTGCACGCCGCGCGCGCGGGGGTCGCGGCGCTGTGGGGGTTTGCGTTGATCATTGCCGCGCTGTTGCTTTACCACCCCGTGGGCCTGGCGGCGCTCGCGCTGGCGGTGCTAGCCGCCGGCTGGGGGGCGGGGGTGGGCCGCGAGCTGGCGCTCGCGCTGCGGACCGCGTTGATCGTGGCCATCCCGATCGTGCTCATCAACGTGCTCGTCTCGCGCGACGGCCTCACCGTCTTCGCCCGACTCGGCGACCTCGGCCCCTTCGGCCAGGGCGACCTGACCGTCGAGGCGCTCGTGTACGGTGCCGTGATCGCGCTGAAGGTCACGGTTCTGATTCTCATCACCGCGCTTTGCAGCCTCTGCATCGACCCCGACGCGCTACTGCGGATCTGCCGCCGTCTCTCGTTCCGCTCCGCGCTCACCGCCTCGCTCGCGGTGCGCATGATCCCCGTGCTCGCCGCCGACGCCCAGCGCATCGCCGAGTCGCAGCGCACGCGGCCGGGCGGTCGCACCGATCGAGGATGGGCCAATGGCGCCCGCGCGCGGGTCGCACTGCTCGGTGCGATGCTCACCGGCTCGCTCGACCGCGCGATGGACGTTGCCGCCACGCTCGAGCTGCGCGGCTTCGCCACGGCCCCCCGCGCACCCCGGCTGTCGCGACCGTGGTCGCGCCACGACCTCGCCTTTTCCGTCTCCGCGGTGGCGATCCTCGCGCTCGCGCTACTCGCCCGGATCGGTGGCGTTGCCTCGTTCACCGCCTACCCGCTGGTGCACGCTCCCATCGACCTCGGTCTGCTCGCGTTCTGCGGAGCGCTCGTGCTCGCGATCCTGCTGCCGTTCTGCGATCGCCGGGGGATCCAGCCATGAGCGCCCTCTCCTTCCACAACGTCACCTACCACTACCCCGACGCCGGGCGCCCCGCGCTCGACGACGTCAGCTTCGAGGTCGCCGCGGGCGAGTTCTGCCTGCTCGCCGGGCTCTCCGGGCACGGCAAGTCCACGCTGCTGCGGGCTGCGTGCGGCCTGGTGCCGCACTTCCACGGGGGCCGCTTTGCCGGGCGGGTGCAGCTCGCCGGGCTCGACACCCACGAGCACCCCCCCGCGCGCCTCGGGACACTCGCCGGCGCGCTCTTCCAGGACCCCGAGAGCCAGCTCGTGATGAGCTCGGTGCGCGCCGAGCTCGCGCTCGCGCTGGAGAGTCGTGGGCACACTGCCGCCGCGGTCGCGCGCGGGGTCGAGGAGGTCGCGCTCGCGCTCGGCATCGACCACCTGCTCGACCGCCCCACCCGCACGCTCTCCGGCGGCGAGGCCCAGCGGGTGGCGCTCGGCGCCGCGCTCTCCGGGCGACCGCCGGTGCTGCTGCTCGACGAGCCCACCTCGCAGCTCGACCCGGTCGCCGGCGATGAGCTGATCGGGTTGCTGCGCCGCCTCAACCAGGAGTGGGACGTCACGATCCTGCTCGCCGAGCACCGTCTGGAGCGCTGCCTGCCCTCCGCCGATCGCGTGCTCGCGTTGCGCGACGGCCGTCTCGCACACGACGGCTCTCCGGACTCGTTCCTGGAGTGGGCAATTCGCGAGGAGCCTGCGCTGCAGACCCCCGGCGCACGTCTGTTCGCGCTGGCGGGATTCGCCCCTCCGCCGGTCGGTGTCAAGCAGGCCCGTGCAAGCCTGCGTGCACGACGCCTGTTGTCGTCGGAGTCTGTATCCTCCCCCGCGCCCCCTGCCGCCTTTCATGTAAACATGGGCAACCGCAGGCAGGGGGCACCTTCCTCTGCGGCGCTGCGCATACGAGGCGTGTGGCACGAGCTCCACCGCGGCCCCGCGATCCTGCGCGGTGCCGATCTGCGGTTGCAACCAGGCGAAAGCGTCGCCCTGATGGGGCGCAATGGCGCCGGTAAGTCGACGCTGCTGCGCCACGCCGCCGGCCTGATGGAGCCCACCCGCGGGCGGATCGAGCGCGGCGGGCGCGTGGCGCTGCTGCTACAGAACCCCGGCGACTACTTCATGCACGACCGCGTCGCGCGCGAGGCCTCCCCGCGCGCGCTCGCGCTCGCCGGCCTCGCCGAGCTCTCCGAGCGCAACCCCCGCGACCTCTCCGGTGGGGAGCGCCAGCGCCTGGCGCTTGCGATCGTCACCGACGGGGGAGAGGAGCCCGCGGTGCTGGCGCTCGACGAGCCCACGCGCGGCATGGACCGCCTCGCGAAGGCGCAGCTCGCCGAGGAGCTGCGCCGCCGCGCCGCACACGGCCAGGCGGTGATCGTCGCCACCCACGATCCCGAGTTCGCCTGCGCCTGTGCCGAGCGCGCGGTGCTGCTCGCCGACGGCCGCGTGATCGCCGACGGCCCCGCGGCGGAGCTGCTGGCCGGCGGCTGGTACTTCGCCACCGAAACCGCCCGCATCCTCGGCGGCGCCGGGGGTGCGCTCACGCCCGAGCAGGGTGCCTCGCTGCTCGCCGAGCGCATGCGCGCGGGCGATCGGTCGCCGGGGGCCACCGCCGCTCCCACCTTGGCGGGCGCCGCGGACGCGCGGTCGATTTCACGTATGGGTGGGAAGGCCTCCGCGGCGGCGGCGGGGTTGCGTGTGGGGGAGGCTGCGCGATGAGCTGGCCCCTCGCCTCGTTCACGCTCGTCGGGCTCGTGCTGGCGGTCGGCTGGCTGGCGTACGAGCGCGCGCGGCCCTCCGCGCGGATGGTGGCCGTGGTGGCCACGCTCGCGGCGGTCGCGGCGCTGGGGCGCGACGCCTTCGTGGCGCTGCCCGACGTCAAGCCGATCACGGCGATCACGCTGGTCGTCGGCTACGCGCTCGGCCCCCTGCCGGGCTTCAGCGTGGGCGCCGTAGGGATGCTCGCCTCCAACGTGATGCTCGGCCAGGGCTCCTACACCCCCTGGCAGATGGCGGCCTGGGGTCTGGTGGGCCTGATCGGCGCCGCGCTCGGGCGCCTCTCGGGCAGACGCCTCGGGCGCGTGCCCCTCGCGCTCGCCTGTGCCTTCACCGCGCTGCTCGCCAAGGAGATCATGAACGTGTACACCTTCACCCTCGGCGCCACCCATACCCCGGCGGCGTTCCTGCTCGTTGCCGGCAGCGCGCTGCCCTTCGACCTCACCGACGTCGTCGCCTCCTTTCTCTTCGGCCTCGCCTTTGCCCCCGAGCTGGCGCGCGTGCTGGCGCGGGTGCGCTCGCGCATGGATGTTTACTGGGAACCCGCCCGCTCGCCCGCCGCGGCCGGCGGCGTCGGCGGCGCGGTGGCGCTTGTGGTTCTCGCGCTCGGCTTTGTGGGCGCGCTGGCGCTGCCCGGCGGGTCTGCTCGGGCCTCGACCCCACGGGCACCCGTCGGCGCCGTCCGCACTGGCATCGACGCGTCCATCGATCTCGCTGCCGTGGCCACCGACTCCCTCGCTGCGAGCGTGCCCGCCGCGGCTCCGACCCCGGCCTCGATCGCCCGCGCGAGCGTAGCCCGCGAGATCGCTTACCTGGCCTCTACGCAGGACTCCGACGGCGGCTGGGGCTCCGCGGCGGGGCAGCCTTCCAGCGAGCTGTACTCGGCGTGGGCGGCGATCGGCCTCGCCGCCGCCGGGCGCAACCCGCAGAGCGTGCGCCGCGACGGGCACACGGCGCTCGACGCGCTGCGCGCGCAGGCAGGCACGCTCGAAGGCGCCGGCGACTACGAGCGCACGATGCTCGCGCTACGCGCCTGCGGCACTCAGGTGACTTCGCTCGCGGGCAAAAACCTGCTGGCGGGGCTGCTGCGCTACCGCGCGAGCGACGGCTCCTTCTCCCATCAGGTCAACCTCACCGCGTTTGCCATCTTTGCGCTGCGCGCCGCCGGGCACTCGGCGAACGATCCCGCGGTGGGCGCCGCGGGCGCGTGGATCGCGCGCCAGCAGGATGCCGACGGCGGCTTCAACTTCGACGTGCGGGGCGGCGCCAGCGACGTCGATGACACCGCCGCCGCACTGCAGGCCCTCGTGGACGCCGGTATCCGCTCCGGCGCCGGCGTCGAACACGCCGTGGCGTTCCTGCTGCGCGCGCAGAACCTCGACGGCGGCTTCCCCGAGCAGCCCGGAGGCGACTCCAACGCACAGTCCACCTCGTGGGCGGTGCAGGGCCTCACTGCGACGGGGCGCAACGTCGAAGAGATCAACCGCGACGGCAGTCGCTCGCCGCTCGGCTACCTGGAGAGCCTGGTTGCCCCCAACGGCAGCGTGCGCTACTCGCGCACCAGCACCCAATCGCCGGTGTGGGTCACCGCCGAGGCGCTCACGGCGCTGGCGCGCGCTCCCTTCCCGATCGGGTGAGGCCGGCGGCGAACGTCTACCCTCTGAGAGATGTCGAGCGCACCTCTGACGGCGACGTCCCACTCTGTGCGGCGTGGCGTGGGCGGACCGGCGCGCGGGCGCGTCGGTCGCGCGCCCCAGCCGAGTATTGCGTGGGCGCTGTGGGCCGCCCTGCTGTGCGGGGTCGCGATGGCCCTCACCTGGACGTTTGCCGAGCTCGTCCCGGCGGTTCACTGGCGCGACGCGATCGTGCTCAACGACTTCACCAAGCTCGCCCGGCCCGGGGTGGACACGCTCGCCAACGACCTGCTGCACCTGCTCGACCCGCTGCTCTACACCGTGTGGGCGTTGCTGCTGGTGGCAGTGGCGCTGCTGCGCGGGCGCCCGCGGGTGGCGCTCGCGATCGCGGTCGTGCTGCCCGCGGCGCCGGGCATCGCCGAGCTGCTCAAGCCACTGCTCGCCCACCCCCACGACAGCGCCGGCTGGCAGTGGGTCGCCTCCGCCTCCTGGCCCAGCGGCCATGCCACCGCGGCGATGACGCTGGTGCTGTGCGCGCTGCTCGTCACCCCCCACCGCCTGCGCCCCATGGTCGCCGCGCTCGGCTGCGCGTTCGCCGTGGCGGTCGGCTGTTCGCTGCTGATCCTCGCCTGGCACATGCCCTCCGACGTGCTCGGCGGCTACCTGCTGGCAGCGCTGTGCGTGTCGCTGATGGTCGCCGCGATGGGCCCGGCCTGGGATCGGCCGGGGCCGCTGCGGCGTCGCTCTGCGTGAGGCGCTCCCTCGGCCGGTCCACTCCCGCAGCCGGTATCCCCTGCGAGCGGGGGTCTACTGCTCGGGGGCCGTGGCGGCCTCGTGCGCACCGGGGTCCCACAGCGGCTCCGACCCCGCGTGGGTGGCTGGGCTCTGATTCACCGCGCGGGCGAGGATGAACAGCAGGTCGGAGAGGCGGTTGAGGTAGCGCACCGTCTCGGGGTTGGCGTCCTCCACCGCGAGTGCGCGCCGCTCGGCGCGGCGGCACACAGTGCGAGCCATGTGCAGATGAGCTGACGCGGGGGTGCCGCCGGGAATCACGAAGGAGCGCAGGGGCGCCAGCTGCGCATTGGCCTCGTCGCACGCCTGCTCCAGCCACTCGGTGTACTCGGGGGTGATCCGCAGCCGCTCGCTGGCCGAAACGGGGATGCTGGCCGAACGGGGGATGCTCGCCGGAGGCGAGTGTCCCCCCGCTTCGGTCGAAGGCGAGTGTCTCCCGGCTTCGGTATCACCCGCGGGCACCGAGAGGTCGGCGCCGAGGTCGAGCAGGTCGTTCTGCATACGGCGCAGCCACGCCGCGATGCGGTCGGGCAGCCCGGGCGCCAGCAGCGCCACGCCCAGTACCGAGTTGAGCTCGTCCACGGTGCCGTACGCCTCCACGCGCGGGTGCAGCTTGGAGACACGGCTCATGTCCCCGAGGTGGGTCTCGCCGGCGTCGCCGAGCTTGGTGTAGATGCGGGTGAGATTGACTGTCATGGCGTGGCTCTTTTGGGGGGCCATGCCACATGTGGCATGGCCGGCAGGGCCGCATGCGGCCCTGCCTGGAACGGCCGCATGCGGCCGTTCCCGAGGCCGCGCATGCGCGGCCTCGCCGGTGGGCGCATGCGCCCACCGGGACCACCTCAGTCTGGCAGATGGTCCACCGAGGTGGCGCGCGTCCGCTCGATCGGATACGTTCTCGCAACTCAGATGCGGGTTGGCGTTCCGAAGGAGACTGCGGCGGGCGAGCACCGGGTGGCGCTCGTGCCCGAGGTGGTTGGCAAGCTGAAGGCCAGGGGACTGGAGGTTCTCGTGCAGCGTGGCGCGGGCGCCGACGCCCTGCTGCCCGACGCCGCCTTCGCCGACGCCGGCGCCGAGCTGACCGACGACGCCGCCGCGGTGTGGCGCGCCGACGTGGTGGTCACGATCGCCCCGCCCACCGCGCAGGAGATCGGCCTGTTGGGCGCAGGATCGCTGCTGATCGGCTTTCTTGCGCCGTTGACCAGCCCCGCCTGCACGAGCGCGCTCGCCGCCGCGAAGGCGACGGCGCTCGCGATGGAGGCGATCCCGCGGATCTCCCGCGCGCAGGCGATGGACGCGCTCTCCTCGCAGTCCAACGTCGCGGGCTACCGCGCGGCACTGCTGGGGGCGGAGCAGATGGGGCGCTTCTACCCGATGCTGATGACCGCCGCGGGCACGATCCCGCCGGCGAAGGTGCTCGTGTTGGGGGCCGGCGTGGCCGGCCTGCAGGCGATCGCCACCGCCAAACGGCTGGGGGCGCGCACCACCGGCTATGACGTCCGCCCCGAGGTCGCCGAGCAGGTGCGCTCGCTGGGCGCCCAGTGGCTCGACCTCGGCCTCGAGGCCGCCGGCGAGGGGGGCTACGCGCGCGAGCTGACCGAAGAGGAGCGCGCACGTCAGCAGCAGGCGTTGACGGACGCGATCAAGGGCTTCGACGTGGTCATCACCACCGCCCTGGTGCCCGGCCGTCCCGCGCCGAAGCTGGTGACCGAGGAGGCAGTCGAAGGGATGAAGCCGGGGTCGGTGGTCGTGGACCTGGCGGGGGAGGCGGGCGGCAACTGCGAGCTCACTGAGCCGGGCCAGACCGTGGTGCGCCACGACGTGTCGATTCTCTCCCCGCTCAACCTCCCCGCGACGCTGCCCGAGCACGCCTCGGCGCTGTTCGCGCGCAACGTGCTCGCGCTGCTGGAGCTGCTCGTCGGGGAGGACGGCACTCTGAAGGTCGACTTCGAGGATGAGATCGTCAAGGGCGCCTGCATCGTGCGCGCGGGGGAGATCGTCCATGCGGGCGCCAAGGCTGCGGTTGAGGCTGCCGCCGGGGGCGGATCGCGCGGCGGCGAGGGTGGTGTCAGTGGCGAGGGCAAGGGCGAGGGCGACGGTGGGGCGAGTGCCGGGCCGACGACTCCGGCTGGAGGCTCCTCGCAATGATCCTCGCCTCCGTCCTCACCACCAACCTCGCGATCCTCGTGCTCGCCGGCTTCATCGGGTTCGTGGTCATCTCCAAGGTTCCCAACACGCTGCACACGCCGCTGATGTCTGGCACCAACGCGATCCACGGGATCGTGCTGGTCGGCGGCCTGCTTTTGCTCGGCCTCCCGGGCCTCGACGGCTTGAGCAAGGGGCTGCTGGTGATCGCCGTGGCGTTCGGCACGATCAATGTCGTCGGCGGCTTCCTGGTCACCGATCGGATGCTGGAGATGTTCAAGTCCAAGCCGAAGCCGCCGCCTGCCAAGGTGGACGCAGAGGACGATGAGGAGGCCGGCAAATGAGCGCCCCCCTCGCCACCACCTTCCTGCAGAGCGAAAGCTTCATCTACGTCCTTTACATCGTCGCCTTCGCGCTCTTCATCCAGGGGCTGCGCGGGCTCTCCGGCCCGACGGGCGCGGTGCGCGGCAACCGCACCGCCGCGGTGGGCATGGCGATCGCGGTCATTGCGACGCTGCTCAACCCGGGGGAGGGCAACTGGGGCCTGATCGCGCTTGGCATCGCGCTCGGCGTCGCCGTCGGCATCCCCGCGGCGCGCAACGTGAAGATGACCGCGATGCCGCAGATGGTGGCGCTCTTCAACGGCGTCGGCGGTGGCGCGGTGGCGTTGATCTCGTGGGTGGAGTTCCGCCACTACGGCTCCACCTACGGTTCGCACACGATCCATCTGCTCGGCGAAACGGGCAGCGTCGTGATCAGCGCCGGCGGGCCTCCGACGTACGTGGCGATCTTCTCGGTGTTCGCGGCGATCGTCGGCTCGATCTCCTTCTGGGGCTCCAACATCGCCTTCGGCAAGCTCCAGGAAGTGATCCCCGGGCGCCCGATCTCCTTCGGTTCCGCCCAGCAGGCCGTCAACCTCGTGTTGCTGATCCTGGCGCTCGCCGCCGGTATCGACCTGGTGGCCGGCGCGCACTCAGAACTGTTGTTCATCGGCATGCTGATCGTCGCCGCGCTGCTCGGCAACGCCGTGGTGCTGCCGATCGGCGGCGCCGACATGCCGGTGGTGATCTCGATGCTCAACGCCTTCACCGGCCTCTCGGCGGCGGCCACGGGGATGGCGCTCGACAACCCCGCGCTGATCGTGGCTGGGATGATCGTGG
Organism: uncultured Solirubrobacterales bacterium; assembly: GCA_963814085.1. Classification (GTDB taxonomy): domain Bacteria; phylum Actinomycetota; class Thermoleophilia; order Solirubrobacterales; family Solirubrobacteraceae; genus Palsa-744. The sequence goes on from CAWFBP010000003.1 coordinate 1,403,268, forward strand.
GCGCCTCCGGCACGATCCTCACCAACCTGATGGCCACCGCGATGAACCGCTCGATTCCCGCGATCGTGGCCGGCGGCTTCGGCGGGGGCGGCGCCGTCGAGGGCGCCTCGGGCGCGGGCGAGCACGCGGGCACGGTGCGCTCCACGACCGCCGCGGACGCCGCGATCCAGCTCGCCTATGCGAGCCGCGTGGTGGTTGTGCCCGGCTATGGGATGGCGGTCGCGCAGGCCCAGCACGCGGTGCGCGAGCTCGCCTCGGAGCTGGAGACGCGGGGCGTGGACGTCAAATACGCGATCCACCCGGTTGCGGGGCGGATGCCGGGGCACATGAACGTGCTGCTCGCGGAGGCCGACGTGCCGTATGACCAGCTCAAGGAGATGGACGACATCAACCCCGAGTTCGCCCGCACCGACGTGTCGCTGGTGATCGGCGCCAACGACGTCACCAACCCCGCCGCCCACAACACTCCCTCCTCGCCGATCTACGGCATGCCGATCCTCGAAGTGGACGACTCCCGCTCGGTGATCGTGATCAAGCGCTCGATGAACCCCGGTTTCGCCGGGATCGAAAACGAGCTGTACTTCGACCCCAAGACCTCGATGCTGTTCGGCGACGCCAAGTCCGCCGTCAGCGAGATCACCGCCGAGCTGGCGCAGCTTTAGGAGTCCCCGCCCGCCGCGCTTCAGGGACGCGCTTCGCGTTTCACGATCGAGCGATCCGCGCTGTCCAACACGCGTGTTTTTTCGTAGCTTGGGTTGCAACTTTAGTTTGCGTACTCTAATCTCAACTGAGAGGGATGAACGGTCTTGGTTCCGCACCGCGGCGCGTTGGCGCTGCGCGGGCGGTGACGGCCGTGCTGTGGGTCTTGGGAGTGGGTACGGTCGGCTCGACGCTCGCGCAGGGGAGTCTTCTGCGGGCCGAAAACGATCCCGCCGCCCACGCGAGCATCGTTGACGGCACCGCCGCCTCGATCACCGAATTCCCCTTCCAGGTGGCGCTGTACAACCCGCGCGCCGGCTCGCCCGCGAAGGGCTTCTTCTGCGGCGGCGTGATCCTCGACGCTACGCACGTGGCGACCGCTGCGCACTGCCTGTTCGGCGAACGCGGGCAGCACACCCCACCGGCTGAAATCGAGGTGCTGGCCGGATCGACCTACCTCGAACCGACCGATCCCGGGAGTGTCAGGGACCCGGTCGTGGCGGCGACCGCCGACCCCGCCTACGACCCCGCCGCCAGCGACTACGACGTCGGTGTGCTGCAGCTCGCGCGCTCATTGTGGAACGGTTCCACGCCGGCGCTCGACGGCGACAGCACGATCGCCCCGCTGACCCTCGACACCGCGCAGGCCGAAGCGCGCACAGCCGCCGCGCAGAGCGCCGCGGCGTCCGCCACGCAGGCGGCGACGGCGCCGGCGCAGGCGCTCGTCAGCGGCTGGGGCGATCTCAACCCCCAGCCGGGCGGCTCGCCGAGCTACCCGCTGCGCCTGCACAAGACGCGCGTGCCGCTCGTCGCCACGGCGCTCTGCGAAGAAGCGTACGTCACGATCGAACAGCCGATCACGCCGCGGATGATGTGCGCCGGCGGTGAGCCGGGTGAAGGGCAGGGGCACGCCGACTCCTGCTACGGCGACAGCGGTGGCCCGCTGGTGGCGCCCGGCTCGGCCGGCTCCTCGCCCGACGGCGACGTGCTGCTGGGGCTGGTGGACTTCGGCAACGGCTGCGGCCAGGCCGGCTATCCCGGCGTGTATCTGCGCGTCGCCGACCCCGCGGTCGCCCGTTTCCTCGGCGCACCCCCGCTGGCCTCGGCGGGGGGAATCCACCGCGGCGTATGTCCCAGGGTCGTGCGCGGGGGGCACAAGCACAAAGGGCACGCCGCGCACCACTCGCGCCGGCCGGCTCGTCGCGCGCGTCGGTGCAAGGGCTGAACGACCAACGCCGCGGGAGCCTCTGCCAGACTGGCGGACGTGATCGAGCGAGATCAAGCGCTGCAGGCGCTCGCGGCCAGCGAGTTCGACGTGGTGGTGATCGGCGGGGGGATAACCGGCGCCGGCGTTGCGCTCGACGCCTCCACGCGCGGCTACTCCGTGGCGCTGCTGGAGCGCGCCGACTACGCCTCGGGAACCTCCAGCCGCTCCAGCAAGCTGGTGCACGGCGGGCTGCGCTACCTGCAGAACTTCGATCTCGGCTTGGTGCGCGAGGCGCTGCTGGAGCGTCAACTGCTGGTCGCCCTCGCGCCCCACCTCGTGCGCCCGCTGCCGCTGGTGGTGCCGGCCTTCGACGGTGCCCGCCCGGACCGCATGATGGGCGTGGGGCTCAACCTGTATGACGTGATGTCCGTGGAACGTGGACGCCTGCGCCCGCGTCGCGGTCGCGCTGAGCGCCCGGGCGCGCGGGGAGGGGAGGCGGAGGAGGCCGCCGAACGCGGCTGGAGCCCCGCCCGCCACCGCATGATCTCCGGAGAGGAGGTGCTGGAGCTGCTGCCCGCCTTGGCGCCCCGCGAGCCCACCGGGGGCTATCTCTTCTACGACTGCCAAACCGACGACGTGCGCCTGGTGCTGACCGTGCTCGGCGAGGCCGAGCGCTTCGGGGCGGTGTGCGCCAACCGCGCGGCGGCCGTCGGCCTGCTGGAAGACGACGATGGCCGTGCGTGCGGCGTGCGCGCGCGCGACCTCGAGGGAGGCGGGGAGTTCGTGGTGCGCGCCGCCAACGTCGTCAACGCGACCGGCGTGTGGGCCGATCAGCTGCGTCCGCAGGAGCTCCACGACGCGGCGGATCTGGCCGGGCCGGACCGTGGCGAGCGGGTGTCGGCGCCGTTCATCAGGCCCAGCCGCGGCACCCACCTCACGCTCTCCCACGAGGACCTACCGCTGGTGGGCGGCGCGATCGTGCCCGCCGGCGAAGGCCGCTCGATCTTTGCGCTGCCATGGCTGGGGCGCACGTTGGTCGGCACCACCGACAACGACTATGAGGGCGACCTCGAGCACGTGCGGCCCTCAGGGGAGGACATCGACTACCTGCTCGACGCCGTCAACACGTTCTTTGCCACCGACCTGCACCCGCGCGATCTGACGGGTGCGTATGCCGGTGTGCGACCGCTGATCTCAAGCGGCGACCCCAAGAAGTCGGTGGACATCTCGCGCCGAGCCGAGCTGTACGAGACCGCCAGCGGCATGCTCACGATCACCGGGGGCAAGCTCACCACCTGGCGGCGGATGGCCAAGCTCACCGTCGACCGCCTCGTGGAGCGCGACGCGCGCGAGGCGCCCTGCCGCACGCACGAGATCCCGCTCGGCCAGCCGGTCGCGGTGGAGGAGCTGCCGCGGGTCGAGGGGGTGCCCGAGGAGTCCTACGCCGCGCTGGCTGCCCGCTACGGCTACGCCGCGCACGAGGTGCTCGCGCTGGCGGCCGAGCGGGGAGAGCTGGCCCAGCCGATCGTGCCCGGCCTCCCCGACCTGCTCGCCGAGGCCGTCCTCGCCGCCCGCCGCGAGCAGGCGCGCAGCGTCGCCGACGTGCTGTTGCGCCGCACTCGCCTGTGGCTGCTGGCCGCGCGCGAGCTCGACGGCTCCTCGCCGGACGGGGCGCCGGCACCCGTGCGGCGCGTCGCCGATGTACTGGCGGGGGAGCTTGGCTGGAGCGCGCAGCGCACCTCGGAGGAGATCGAGCGTTTCGCGCGGGAGGCCCGCGCGGAGGGACTCGAGGCCGGGTGACGCGCCACCGCCTGCACGCCGTCGATCGCGTGCTGGAGCTCGGCTCGCGGGCGGGCCGGCCTCTCATCATGGGTGTGGTAAACGCCTCGCCCGACTCCTTCAGCGACGGCGGTCGCTACGGGAGCCTAGAACAGCGGGTGGAGCTGGCGCTGGCGCATGCCGCTGCCGGCGCCGAGATCCTCGACGTCGGCGGTGAGTCGGCCACCACCGGGCGCCCGCCCGTGCCGGTGGCGGAGGAGATCGCGCGTGTCGTGCCGCTGATCGAGGGCATCGTGGCCGAGCTGGAGCGCGAGCGGATTCGGCCGGCCTCCGGTGAGGGTCGGGTTTGGGATCGGGCTGGGGAGAGTCTGGTCCAGCCCGTGGTCTCGATCGACACCTACAAGCCCCCCGTCGCCCGGGCCGCGATCGCCGCCGGGGCACGGATCGTCAACGACGTCAGCGGCCTGCGCGACCCCGAGCTCGCCACCGTCTGCGCGGAGAGCGGGGCTGCTCTGGTGCTGATGCACACCGCCGCTGCACCCCGCGTGCGCAGGCAGGAGCCCGACCTGTATGGGGATGTGGTGGGGGAGGTGCTCGACTTTCTGCGGGAGCGGGTCGCCGTTGCACTCGGGGCCGGGGTGTCACGCGAGCAGCTGATCCTCGACCCGGGGCCCGACTTCGCCAAGACCCCCGCCCAGACGATCGCGCTGCTTGCACACGTCGAGCGCCTCCACGAGCTCGGACTCCCGCTGCTGCTGGCGATCTCGCGCAAGGACTTCATCGGCGCGCTCACCGGTCGTCCGCCGCGCGAGCGGCTCGCCGGTACGCTCGCGGCTCTGGCCCACGGCGTCGATGCCGGTGCGCACATCTTCCGGGTGCACGACGTCGCCGACGCCGCCGACTTCCTCACGGTACGCGCCGCGCTCGCCGGGGAGTTGCCGCTGAGAAGGGATCTTGCGCTTGCGGAGGAACTGAGACATCAGCAATCGCTGCGCGCCTCAAGCGCATCGGAAGCTGCTCGCCGGATGCCGTAAGCTGCGTGACGCACACGGGTGCCGGCCGCTGTCCAACGCGGTCGGGCGCCAACCACCCATCAAAGTAGGAAGAGAAGAGGGGACTGACATGACCGTACTCGAGCGCTCTGAGCTTGACGCCAGCCCGCTGGCCGACCTGCACGCGATCGCCGACCAAATCGGCCTCGACGGGTTTCGCAGACTGCGCAAGGCCGACCTGATCGACGCGATCCTCGAGCGCTCCGGCGGCGGCTCCGGCTCCAGCGGCGCAGGGGGCGGGGAGGACACGGGCGATGGTAACCGCGATCGCGGGGGCGATGGCGGCGGACGACGCCCGCGCGGGGGCCGTGCCGGTGGAGGGCGCTCCGGTCGTGGGCGCGGCGGCGAGCCCACCGACAGCGGTGGACGGGAAGGCGTCGAGGAGGGAGCGGGCGAGGAGGACTCGAGCAAGGAGGGTTCGGGCAGGAAGGGATCGGACAAGGAGGGTGCGGGCGAGGAGGGTTCGGGCAGGAAGGGATCGGACAAGGAGGGTGCCGGCGAGGAGGATTCGGGCGAGGAGCGCGAGACCCGCACCGCGCGCCGGCGGCGCCCCGCGCGCTCGCGCCGCTCCAGAGGCGCCGCGGAGGGCCGGGAGCAAGAGTCGGAGGGCGCGACCGCGCGCGAGGAGGAGCCCGGGGGAGCCAGGGCCCGCGCGCCGCGCGCCGCGGAGGACCGCACGGTCGAGGGCGTCGTCGAGCTGCTCGGCAACGGGTCGGCCTTCCTGCGCGTCTCGCCGCCCGACGCCTCCGATGAGGACGTCTACATCTCCGCCGCTCAGGTGCGCCGCTGCGAACTGGTATCGGGCGACCGGGTGAGCGGCCCCGTGCGCACCCCGCGCCAGTCCGAGCGCTACCCCTCGCTGGCGCGCGTGGATACGATCAACGGCGCCCCAGCCGATTCCGTCGCGGAGGGCACCCGCTATGAGGACCTTGCGGTCGCCTACCCGTCCGAGCGCCTCGAGCTCGACCCTCAGGATCCGACGCTCGGGGCGATCGAATGGCTCACGCCGATCGGTCGCGGCTCGCGCGCGACGATCGTGGGAGAGGCCCGCTCCGGCAAGACCGAGACACTGCGGAGTCTGCTCGGAGCGCTCGTTGGCCGTGAGGGTCTGGAGGTGATGCTCGTGCTCAGCGGCATCCGCCCCGAGGAGATCGCCGTGTGGCGGGAGGGGCCGGTGGCGCCCGCGGCCGCGCTCGATCTCGGCGCATCGGCCGAGCTTCAGGGCCAGACCGTCGAGCACGTGGTGGACACCGCCAAGCGCGTCGCCGCCCGCGGCGGGCACGTGGTGGTGCTGATCGACACGCTCGACCATCTACCGCCGCACGCAGCACGGCGGATCCTCGCGGGCGCGCGCAACCTCGTCGAGGGCGGCTCGCTCACGTTGATCGCCACCGCCACTCGTCCGCTCGGCGGCGAGAGCACCGTGATCGCGCTCGACGTCGCGCTCACCTCCACCGGGCGCATCCCCGCGCTCGACCTGGCGGCCAGCGGTGTGGTGCGGCCCGAGCTGCTCGTGGGCGAGGACGGCGCCGCCGCGATCACCAAGGCCCGCGCCTCGGCGCTGGCGGGTTAGCGTAGGTACGCCACGCGCGCCCAAGAGGGCTCGGGCGACAGCTCGATCGGCTCGCCGCGCCGGGATGGATCGCCGTCTCGCCCCCCCGTGGGCTGCACGTAGGCGAAGCTGCACGTCTCCTCGACGAACGCCACCCCCAGCTCACCCTCGTTGACGCGCTGATCCAGCCATGCGCCGCGGAACACCAGACGGCGCAGCCAGTGCACCAGCGAGCGCTCCGCCGGCCCCACCAGATCCTGCCAACACTCGTTGACGTGCTCTCCCAGCGCCGACGCCGGGTCGAGGATCTCGCCGTTGACCGCCAGGTTGACGAGGTCTTCCAGCTCGTCTTCCCCGAGCCTGCCGCCCACGAACCCCAGCTTCAGGGCCGCCTGCTCGCAGCGCTCGGCGAAGTCATCCTCGTTGAAGGTGAAGCGCAGCTCCCCGTATTCGAGGACGAAGTCCTCTCCCGAGTTGTAGTTTCCGCGGCGTGTCTTGTCCATGACGTAAGTGCCGGAGATAGTGGATTGATGAAAGAGGCCTGGCTGACTAAAAAGGGGCCTGGCTCGCCGGCTTCCGGCCGGCCGTGCCACCCCCTGGGGCTCCGTGCCGTCGGAATCATAAGCTGAGTTCCTCCCAATGGGGGAGCACTGCACGGGAGATTGCACGGACGGCTGTACCCTCCATGTTGATGGCGCGCCTCAGCGAGCACGGACAGCGGCGGTCGCCCGGGGTCCCCGGCTACCGCAGCGCGCTGGTGCCGATCTTCGGGGATGACGTCAGCGCGGCCGCGATCGGCCGCGCCGCCAAGCTGATCGGCAAGGGCGGGGTCATCCATGCCGTCTTCGTGCTCCCCGTGCCTCCTCAGCTCCCGCTCCAGGATGGCTTGGAGGAGGAGGAGGCGCAAGGGCGCTCAGTGCTCGAGAGCGCCCGCATCCAGGCGCGTCGTGCCGGCATCCGCATCCATACCGGTGTGATCCGCACACGCAACCCCGGCGCCGCGCTGGTGGACGAGGCCCTGAGACTGCAGGCGGACATGATCTACTGGTCCACCCTGCACGCCCCGGCGGGCGAGCGGCGCATCGGCCCGACCGCGCTTCACCTTCTCAGCCGGCGGCCCTGCCGGGTGATCATCGAGACCGAGGGCCACCCGGCTCCGGCTACCGCAGACTGATCGGCTCTGGCTACTGATCCGGCTCCGGCCACTGCAGACCGATCGGCTCCGGCTACTGCAGACCGATCACGACCCGCGCTCGCTTGACCCCGTCGGACAGCGACTGTCCGCCGCCGGCCGTGACGGTGCCGAGCGGGGCGATCGCCGAGGCGAGACTCGAGAAGCCGGGGGCCTGGTTGAGTCCCAGCGATTCGAGCAGCCCCGAGATTGTGTGGACTTCGATCAGCGCGCTCGGCTGGATCCCCCCGCCGAGGGTGCTGGTCGCGGTGCTGTACGCGGGCGCGCTTCCCAGCGTGCTCTGCGGGTGGAGTGCTTCTTCGATCGAAGCAGATCCCAGCCCCGCCACGAACTTGCCCTGTCCCGCGGCGAGCGTCAGCTGCAGCGGGAAGCTCGGCAGCTTCACCGTCACCGCGGTTTCCGTGCCGGGCACCGAGGTTGGTGAGGTCTGACCACCCGCTTCGCGGTAGGCCTGCGCGAGCTTCGCCACCGCGGCACGCGAGCTGGCTTGATTCGTGGAGGTGATGACGAGCGCCGCCCGCAGCTCGAGCACGCTGCTGCCGCTCACATAAATCCCGGTGGCACCCGCCCAGCTGAATAGGTCGCGCTGCGGGTTCAGCGAGTGCGAGCTCAGCGGTGCCAGCAGCGTGCCGAAGTCGATGCCGCCGATGTCCAGGGCCGAGCTCAGCGAGGCGAGAGCGCCAAGGTTCTGCGCACCATGGCCCAGCGCACCGCCGAGGTCGCCGATGCCCACCGCCAGCCAGGAGTCGCCGGGGAGCCCGCGCAGCACCTGCGCTCCGCTTTCGCCGAGCGCTTCGGAGCTGGACGCCGATCCGCTGCTGGTGGAGGAGGTCGGGGGCAGCGTGTCGACGTTGATCGCCACCGCGTTTGAGCTTGGGATCACCGACAGGTACGCCTGGCCGGGGTTGCCGAGCAGCCCCTCCAGCGACGGCAGCAGCGATCCTGCGATGCCGGCGCTTCCACCGCTGCCACCGCCGCCTGCGCTTGCGAGCGCGTGAGTGAGCTCTTCGGAACTCAGATAGGCGTTGGCGAGGGCTCCGTGTTCGGCGGTGGAGGCGAGCTTCGAGTAGGCGCTTGCCTGCGCCAGCGAGGGGCCGCCGGCGGCCGTTTCGATCACGCTCTTGAGTCCGGCTTCGCTGCCGATAACCGCAAACTTGTGCACGATCCCCTCCGCGACCCCGTCGGGGGACACCTGGTAGGTGACGCCGCGATAGCTGGTCGTGTGCGCGCCGGCGCTGTGGGCCTGGCCTTCAAGGAACGCTTTGGCCTTGTCGACGTCGGTTGTGTCGAGCACTACCGCGTCCTGCCCGGAGCTCGCGAGCGCCGTCTGCAGGCCGCCTTCTCCGAGCAGGGCGGCTTCCAGGCCGCCAAACCCTTCCGAGAGGAGCTTCTTGAGTGTTTCGCCGCCAAGCAGTCCCTGTGCGCGTGCGAGGGCGATCGAGCTGAGGAACGCCCCGGCGTGGGTGCCCAGCCATGGCTGAACTTCCCGGGAATAGTTGGGGGGCCTGCCGGTGGGGCCCGCCAGCAGTTTCAGCAGACCTTCGAAGGGGTGCTGGCGGCCGGTGAGCGTGTGCGCAGTCGCGGTGGCATCAGTCTTCAAGCTGCCTTCGGGTTGCACCACCGCGTCGATGTACAGCGGCGCCGCGGCCGGCGTCACAGTCGCCGGGCTCGCACTCGTCCCGCTCGGGCTGGAGCCGCAACCCCCGAGTGCCGCGGCGAGGAGCGTGGCGGCCGCCAGCATCGTCGCTGCTACCGACGCACGGCGGCTTGGGCGGGCGCCGCTCACATGGCTGACATGGGCGTCGGCATGAATCCCCGCCCAAGGGGCGGCCGGTGGGCTCTGGGAGACGAGCTTGATGGTGCTGGCTGAGGACAACGCGTTGGGTCCTTTCTCGGCGGTCGGGACGGAGAGCACATAACGATCGTATGCGCCCCAGCGGCGTTCGCGCAAGTCACACGTGCAGATGCAACTTACGTGGCAAATTCGCAGCGTGCAGCCCCGCTTGCGTATTCGTGCGCTCCAATTGCTCTCTGGGTGAGGTCTTGAAAACAGGCGATATGCGGGCATTTTTGGTGACATGGGGGTTGTGGTGATGGCAAAGTGGGGGAAAATGTGCAATTAGGGTTGCGTTGTGGGGGAAAGTGGGGTACCGTGCCGGGAACGAGCCGAGGTGGAGAGGCTCCTCCCACCTCTCCACCTCGGCTCCTAAAAAAGGCCGGCAGGCCGAAACGGGATGCGAGCCAAGGCGCGTGTCTCCCGGCTTCGGTCGGGCCTCTCTTTTCAGAAGATCGATCTGGAGCACAGGCACAGTGGCTTTCCGTGGCACCTACGACCACACGCTCGACGCCAAGAACCGCCTCACGGTGCCGGCTCGCTATCGCGCGACGCTGGCGGAGGGAGTCGTGATGGCGATGCCCGTCGACCTCGAGCCGTGCGTGGGCGTATGGCGCCCGCAGGAGTACGAGCGCTACACCGAGCGCGCGCTCGCCGAGCTGCCGCCGCTCTCGTCCCGCCTGAGCGAGCTGGAGCGCTTCTTCTACGGCAGCTCCCAGGATGCGGAGCTGGATTCGGCCGGACGGATCATGCTTCCCGGCTTCCTCGCCGAGCACGCGGCGCTCAGTAAGGACGTCGTGGTCGTCGGCGCCGGGGATCGGCTGGAGCTGTGGGACCGCGACCGTTGGAACGAGCACCGACCGACGCTGCTGGGCGGCGTCGCGGAGATCACAGCGCGTGTCGACCATCCTGCTTAGAGCGCCTACCACAATGCGTGCACGTCCGGATGCGGCCGTGTGCGCATCGCGGGGCTTTGTCCTCGGATCGCGCTGCAGCACCACTGCAGCCACGATCCTGCGTCCGCGCCCCGCTCGGCCCACGACCACCCCGACCGCACTCGCCTCGTGCTAGGCACTCTTGACATGACCGTCCACATCCCCGTGCTCGCGGGTGAGCTGATCGATGTCTTGGATCCTCAGCCCGGGCAGGTCGCGATCGACTGCACCTTCGGCGGCGGCGGGCACGCGCGCCTGGTCGCCCAGCGCCTCGGCGCCGGCGGGACGCTGGTGGCGATCGATCGCGACCCCATTGCCGAGGAGCGCTTCGCCGAGCTGGCCGAAGAGGTTGGGTGCACGGTGCGCTTCATCCGCGGCGGCTACGCCGAGGCGCTGGAGCTGCTCGCGCGGGAGGGGCTGCGCGCGGACAGCGTGTACTTCGACCTCGGCATGTCCTCGATGCAGGTGGACACGCGCGAGCGCGGCTTCTCCTACTCCTACGACGCGCCTCTCGACATGCGTATGGATCCCGAGCAGGAGCTCGACGCGCGCGAGATCCTTGCCACCTGGGATCAGCGCCGGCTGGCGGGGATGCTGCGCGAGCTCGGCGAGGAGCGCCACGCAGGCGCGATCGCCCGCGCGATCGTGCGCCGTCGCGAACGTGAGGGCGCCGATTCGATTCAAACCACGCAGGAGCTGGTGGAGATCGTCAACTCGGCGATCCCCGCCCCAGCGCGCTTTGCGGGGGGGCATCCCGCCAAGCGGGTGTTCCAGGCGCTGCGGATTGCCGTCAACGACGAGCTGGAGCAGCTCGACCGCGGGCTGCCGCTGGCGTGGGAGCTGCTGCGCGAGGGCGGCGTGCTGGCGAGCATCTCATTTCATTCGCTGGAGGACCGCCGCGTGAAGCGCTTCATGGCGGCTCGCGCCCAGGGTTGCATCTGCCCGCCCGACCTGCCCGTCTGCGCCTGCGGGCGCACGCCGCAGGCGGCGCTGCTCACCCGCCGCGCGATCACCGCCTCCGCGGGCGAGCTCGCGCACAACCGGCGGGCCTCCTCCGCGCGGCTGCGGGCGGCGCGCAAGCTGGCGGAGGGTGCCGGGGGCGCGACGTGACTCCTCCCTCCGCCACGGCTGCTGCGCCCGTCGTCCGCCCGCGCCGTCCCACGCGAACCGGCCGTCCCCGTCAGCCCTCGCGCCCGGCGCCTCGACCACGTCGAATCTCGGGCCCGGCCGCCCCGGCCAGCCGTGCACGGGTGGGCGTGGCGGGGGTGGGCTCCGGGTCGGTGGGAGTGCGGTGGGGAGGATTGCATATCCCCGTCGCCGTCCCTGGCCGCGTCGGTCGGCGTGTGCCCGACCGGCTCCTCGACCGCTTGATCGGAGGACGTGCGTGGATTGCCGTGATCGCGTTTGCGCTGATCGGAATCGTCGCAATGCAGCTGTGGGTGGTGAAGCTGGGCGTGGGGATCGGTCGTGCGCTCGAGCACACGCAGCTGCTGCAGCAGGAGAACTCAACACTGGCGAGTGAAGACTCGGCGCTCTCCTCGGCGGAACGCATCGAACGGCTGGCGCTCGCCAAGGGCATGGTGCCGGCATCGCCGGCGGCGCTGCACTTCGCCACACTGCGCGGCCCGCTCGACGCGCGGCTGGCGGCGGCGGCACTGGCGAAGCCGATCCAGGCGCCGACGACCCCCTCGACGGCGGTGGGTGGCGACACTGCGAGTACAGAACCGAGCACGGGCTCCGCGGCCGCAGCAGCGAACGTGAGCACCGCGAGCGGCGAACCAAGCCCGACGAGCAGCACCGCCGGCACGGCGGCGAACCTGGGCTCCACGACTTCCGCCGGCGGCGAAGCCACGGGCGCCGGGGCGACGCCGGCGCAGGCGCCGACCGCGCCCGAAACGACCGCTTCGCAAGCGCCAACCCCGGCGGCGACGGAAGCGGCACCGACTGCGACCGGTGGCTCCACCGAAGCGACGAGTGCACCGACCGGCGCCGGTGGCGGGACCCAGGCGGCACCGGCGGGCTAGCACCGTGGCGAGCGACCGAACAGGGAGACACTCGCTGCGCTCGCATCCCCAGTTCGGCCAGCGCCGCATCGGGGTGCTGTTCGCGGTGTTCTTCGGCCTGCTCACGGTCGCGGCGGGCCGCACGCTTTACCTCGGGGTGCTGCACAGCGCAGCGTTGCGCAAGGCGGCGAACACGCAGCAGGTGACGATCGAAGAAGTGCCGGCGCAGCGGGGGACGATCACCGATCGCCACGGGACGGTGCTGGCGATCTCCGAACCGGCGGATGACATCTCGGTCGACCCCTACCTGGTGAAGGCAGACCCCAATCTGACGAAGGGACTGCTCGGCGCGGCTGAAGAGTTGGCTCCGCTGGTGGGGAGCTCGCAGGCGACGGTGCTCAGGGATCTGAACGAGCAGAGCGGCTTCGTGTATCTCGCGAAGGCGCTGCCGGCGACGCGGGCGAAGGCGGTGATGGCGCTGAACATCCCCGGCGTGAGCAGCATGCCGACGATGCGCCAGGTGTACCCCCGCGGCACGCTGGCGGCGCAGGTGCTGGGGTTGATGGGCGAAAAGGGGGGGTTGTCAGGTGTGCAGTACGCCGACAACGCGATCCTCCGGGGGGAGGCGGGGGAGCGCCGGGTGGTGAGCGACGCGCATGGGCAGCCGATCTCGATCACCAACGTCCACCGCGAGGTGCCGGGAGCGCAGCTGAAGTTGACGCTGGACGCGAACATCCAGCAGCGCACCGAAGCTGTGCTTAACGCAGTGGGCAAGGTGTTTCACCCCAAAGACGCCACTGCCATTGTGATGCAGCCAGACACGGGCGCGCTGCTGGCGATGGCGAGCTGGCCGCAGCTGAGCCTCGACGATCCGCCCACCTCCAAGGCGGCCCTCGAAGCAGCGCTGGAGAACCGGGGTGTGAGCTTCAACTACGAACCGGGATCGACCTTCAAGGTGGTGGCTGTTTCAGGAGCGTTGCAGAAGGGGCTGATCACACCCAGCACCGAATTCGACATCCCCGATCAGATACAGGTCGCCAACCGCACGATCCACGACGCGGAGGAACACCCGGAAGAGATGCTCACCACCGCCCAAATCCTCGCGCAGTCGAGCAACGTGGGGGCAATCACGATCGGCAAACTGGAGGGTGAAAACACGTTCAACGAATGGGTGCACCGCTTCGGCTTCGGGGCACGGACGGGCCTGGATCTGCCGGGCGAGGAAATGGGGAAGGTGCTGAATCCAAGTGAATACTCGGGCTCCTCGATGGGCAACCTACCGATCGGACAGGGCGAGCTGGTGACCCCGATCCAGATGGTGAGCGCCTACGCGGCGCTCGCCAACGGCGGCATCCTGCGCACGCCACACATCGTGGGGGCGGTGAACGGCCATCCCACCAAGCTGCCGCGTGGGCACCGCATCATGTCGGCGAGCGTCGCCGCGCAGGTGCGACAGATGTTGCGCGGGGTGCTGGCGCCCGGGGGCACCGCGAGTGAGGTGGCAGTGCCCGGATATACCCTTGCGGGCAAGACCGGCACCGCCAGCAAGGTGGATCCGGCAACCGGGGAATACTCGGAAACCGCCTACGTAGCCTCGTTCATCGGCTTCGCGCCGGCATCCGACCCGAAGCTGCTGTGCGCGGTGATCGTCGACGAACCGCAGAACGGCTCGATCTACGGCGGCACGGTCGCCGCCCCCGCGTTCGGTCAGATCATGGACTTCGCGCTGCCCTACCTCGGCATTCCGCCGGAGTAGGTAGCGTCTGGGGCATGAAAACGATCTCCGACCGATCCCGCTGGGGAAGGTAGCGTCTGGGGCATGCAAACGACCTACACCCCATCCCACCGCGGAGGCTCCGGTCTGCCGATGGTGTGCCTCCACGGCTTCACCGACACGTGGCGCACGTGGGAGCTCGTGCTGCCGGCGCTCGAACGCGAGCACGATGTGCTGGCGCCAACGCTGGCGGGTCACGCCGGCGGGCCGACGATCGCGGGGGAGCCGCACGATGGGACGATCGCCGACGCGGTGGAACGCGCGATGGATGAAGCGGGCTTTGAGACCGCGCACCTCGTCGGCAACTCGCTGGGTGGCTATGTGGCGTTGCAGCTGGCGGAGCGCGGACGCGCGCAGACGGTCGTGGCGCTCGCCCCGGCGGGCGGGTGGGCGAAGGACGGCGAGTCCTCGCGGGAGACGGCCGAGTACTTCCGGCAGATGCAGGGACTGGTGAAGCAGGCGGCGCCGTACGCCGACCAGCTCGTGGCCACTCCGGAGGGTCGTCGTCGAGCGACGCAGTACACCGCCACCAACTACGAGCACATCCCGGCCGAGCTGCTTGCCCACCAGCTCGTCGGCGCCGCGAGCTGCGAGGGGCTGGAGCCGCTGATCGAGCTCGCGCAGCGCGAGGGCTTTCGCTTGGACGCCGAGCGGATCGAGTGCCCCGTGCGGGTCGTGTGGGGCACCGCCGACAGGGTTCTGCCGTGGCCGTCGTTTGCGACCCGCTACCGCCACGAGTGGCTGCCGAATGCGGATTGGGTGGAGCTGGAGGGGATCGGCCACCTCCCGCAGCTGGACGTGCCGCTGGAGACCGTGCAGCTGATCCTTGGCTTCATCTCTGAGCGCAGCGCCGACTGAAGCCCGCCGTCTGTTTGGCGTGAGCTCAGCGCGTCACTCGCTCGCGGCGGGCACCTTCGCCTGCCGGTTGCTGTGAGCGTTTGGCCCTGGCCGCGTACGCCTCACGTCTCGTAGGTCAACAGCGCGTGCGCCTCGTGCGGCGCGAGCCGCTCGCGGCCACGCAGGAACGCCAGCTCGATCAGGAAGCCGCAACCGACGACCTCGCCACCGAGCTGCTCCACCAGCTCGCATAGCGCCGCTGCCGTGCCGCCGGTCGCGAGCAGGTCGTCGTGGACGAGCACGCGCGTGCCACGCCCGATCGCGTCGGTGTGCAGCTCCAGTTGGTTGGTGCCGTACTCGAGCAGGTACTCGGCACTGACGGTCTCATACGGCAGCTTGCCCGGCTTGCGAGCCAGCACGAACCCTGCGCCAAGCTCCAGCGCGAGCGCCGGCCCGAGCAGAAAGCCGCGGGCCTCGGCGGCGACGACGCACTCGGCGCGCAGCGGGCGCGCGTACCGCGCCAGGCCGCGTACCGCGAGCGCAAGGGCGTGCGGGTCGGCCATCATCGGCGTGATGTCCTTGAAGAGGATCCCCGGCCGCGGGAAGTCGGGGATGTCGCGAATCAGCGCTCGCAGCCGCTCGGTGGTGTCGGTCGCCGCCTCAGGGCCGTGCACGTGCCCATCGTAGGCGACTGTGATACGGCGGATAGACTCCTCAGCAGCCGATGGAGACGCCGCACGAACATCTCGACGTCCTGATCGTTGGGGCCGGTCTCTCGGGGATCGGCGCCGGTGTGCACCTGCAGAAGAACTGCCCCGGCCACAGCTACGCGATCCTGGAGGGTCGTGACAGGCTGGGGGGGACCTGGGATCTCTTCAGGTACCCGGGCATCCGCTCGGACTCGGACATGTACACGCTGGGCTACTCCTTCAAGCCGTGGGAGGACGCCAAGGCGATCGCCGACGGCGGGTCGATTCTCAGCTACATCGAGCAGACGGCGCGTGAGCACCGAGTCGACGAGCGGATCCGCTTCAACCACCGCGTGGTGCGCTCGGAGTGGAGCTCGGAGGATGTGCGTTGGACGGTGGAGGCCGAGCGCGGGGACACCGGGGAAACTGTCCACTTCACCTGCCGCTTCCTGTTGATGTGCAGTGGCTACTACCGCTACGACGAGGGCTACACGCCCGAGTTTCCCGGCGCCGAGCGCTTCGCCGGGCAGATCGTGCACCCGCAGCACTGGAGCGAAGAGATCGACTACGCCGGCAAGCGGGTGGTGGTGATCGGAAGCGGGGCGACCGCGATCACGCTCGTCCCGGCGATGGCGGGCAGCGCGGCACACGTCACGATGCTGCAGCGCTCGCCCAGCTACGTCGTGTCGCTGCCGGCGGAAGACCGGATCGCAAACTTCCTGCGCCGCAAGCTGCCGGCGAAGGCGGCGTACGCGATCGCGCGCTGGAAGAACGTGCTGCGCACGATGGCGAGCTTTCAGCTTGCGCGGCGGCGGCCGGGAGCGATGAAGGCGCTGCTGCGCAAGGGGCTCGAAAGCCAGCTACCGCCCGGGTATGAGATCGACACCCACTTCAAACCCCACTATGACCCATGGGACCAGCGCCTGTGCCTGGTGCCTGACGGCGACCTGTTCGAGGCGATCCGCGCGGGCCGCGCGGAGGTGGTGACCGATCGCATCGAGACGTTCACCGAGGGGGGCATCCGGCTTGTCTCCGGGACCGAGCTGCCGGCCGACCTGATCGTCACCGCCACCGGGCTGAACCTTGTGATGTTCGGCGGCGTGGAGATCGCCGTCGACGGCCGCGAGGTGGAGCTGGCGCAGACGATGAGCTACAAGGGCATGCTGCTCAGCGGTGTGCCCAATCTCGCGTTTGCGGTGGGGTACACCAACGCCTCGTGGACGCTGAAGTGCGACCTGACCTGCGAATACGTTTGCCGGCTGCTCAACCATATGACGGCGCACGGGTATGACGTGTGCACGGCGCGCCGCGACCCCACGGTGCAGGAGCTGCCGTTCCTCGACTTCTCCTCCGGATACATCCAGCGCACGATCGACCAGTTCCCGAAGCAGGGCGCGAGGGCGCCGTGGCGCCTCTACCAGAACTACGCGCTCGACATCCTCAGCCTCAAGCGCGCTGCGATCGAGGACGATGCGTTGGAGTTCTCCAGGGCGGGGTCGCCGGCGGTCGAGCCCGCGGCGCCGGTCGCTGTTTGAGCTGCGTCGATCCTGCCATCGCTCACTGTTTGAGCTGCGCTCGACCCAGCCACCGCCCGCCGTTTGAGCTGCCCGCAATCGCCCCCGCCCGCCGCGTCGGGGGCCGAAACTAGACTCAGAGCCAATGCAGAGGCGGCGTGCGCAGATGAGGCCGGCGGGCCCGGGTCGATGAGGCTGGCGGAGCTGATACCCGCCGAGCTGGTGGGTCCCGGCGGACCGATCGAAGATCGGCCAGCGAGCGATGCCACGGCGGTGGAGATTACGAGCCTCGTGTACGACAGCCGCAAGGTCGAGCCGGGCTCGCTGTTCTTCTGCGTGCCCGGCGAGCACAGCGATGGCCACGACCATGCCGAGCAGGCGGTGCGGGCGGGAGCCGCGGCGCTGGTGGTCGAGCGGCCGCTGGGGCAAAGGGTGCCGGAGGTCGTGGTGGAGTCGGCGCGCGCGGCGATGGGGCCGGTCGCGGCGCGCTTCCACGGCGACCCGACCGCAGGGCTGCAGGTCGTGGGGGTGACGGGCACCAACGGCAAGACCACGACCGCGTTCCTGGTGAGGGCTCTGCTGGAGGCGAGCGGCAGGCGGTGCGGCCTGCTGGGGACGGTCACCTCGATCGTCGGCGGCGAGGAGCGCGTGGCGCGGCGCACCACCCCCGAGGCGATCGACCTGCAGGCGGACTTCCGCGCGATGCTCGACGGGGGTGAGCGGGCATGCGCGATGGAGGTGTCCTCGCATGCGCTGGCGCTGGGCCGCACCGACGGAGTGCACTTCGCGGCGGCGATCTTCACCAACCTGACGCAGGATCACCTCGACTTCCACGGCACGATGGAGGAGTACTTCCAAGCCAAGCGCAGGCTGTTCGTGCCCACTGCGCCCGGTGCTGGGCGGCTCGACGTGTCCCCATCGCATGCCGTCGCTGGAGCCACCCCGCCGGCCGTGAGCGTGGTCAACCTCGATGACCCTTACGGGCGCCGGCTGGCGGCCGAACTGCCTGAGGCGGTGACGTTCGCGATCGAGCATGACGCCCAATACCGTGCGCACGACGTGCGGGTGGGCCCTGGCGGCTGCCGGCTGCGACTGGAGACCCCGCGGGGCGCGCGCGCGTTGTCACTGCCGCTGCCGGGCCGTTTCAACGTGGCGAATGCGCTGGGCGCCCTCGCCGCCGTGCACGCGTTGGGCGAGGACCTCGACACGCTGGTGGGGGCGCTCGAACGCGGGGTTCGGGTGCCGGGACGCCTGGAGCCGGTCGATGAGGGCCAGGAGTGGGCAGTACTGGTGGACTATGCGCACACGCCGGACTCGCTGGAGAACGTGCTGGGCACTGCTCGCGAACTGACCAGCGGGCGTGTGATCTGCGTGTTCGGAGCGGGCGGGGACCGCGACCGAGGCAAGCGGGCTCCGATGGGGGAGATCGCGGCGCGTGGTGCGGACGTCGTGGTCGTCACTTCGGACAATCCTCGGTCCGAGCAGCCGCTGGAGATCATTGCGCAGGTCATGGAAGGCGCGGCGGAGGCTCGCCCGGTGGGCGCCCCGAAGATCATGGTGGAGGCCGACCGGCGCGAGGCGATCCGCCGCGCGGTCGAGGCCGCACGTCCCGGGGATGTGGTGCTGATCGCGGGCAAGGGCCACGAGCAGGGCCAGGAGTTCGCCGAGGGACGGGTGGTGCCGTTCGATGACGTGGCGGTGGCGCGTGAAGCGCTGCGGGTGCGCCGCGCACAGGCGGCGGGAGCCACGGCGTGACCGGGTGGGGCGCGGAGCGGATCGCGACGGCGGCGGGGGCGCGTGTGGTGCGGGGGCGGGAGGGAACACCAAGCCGTGTGGTCATCGACTCGCGCGAGGCTCAGCGCGGCGACCTGTTCGTGGGCTTGCGCGGAGAGCACGCCGACGGGGGGGCCTACGCGGAGCAGGCGTTGCGCGCGGGCGCGTGGGGGGTGCTCGTTGCCCGCGAGCACGCGGACGCGCAAGCGGGCGGCGCGGTGCTCACGCACCCCGACCCGCTCGCGGCCATGCAGGCGCTGGCCCGCGAGTGGCGCAAGGCGCTCGGGGAGGAAGGCGCCAAGGTCGTTGCGATCACGGGCTCGACCGGGAAGACTTCGACGAAGGACATCCTCGCTGCGCTGCTGCGCGACGCAAAAGCGGAGTTGGGCGGCGACACCGTGGCAAGCCGGGCGAACCTCAACACCGAGATCGGGCTGCCGCTGACGGTGCTGACGGCGCCCGCGGGGACGAAGGCGCTGGTGCTGGAGATGGCGATGCGCGGAAAGGGGCAGATCGCGGAGCTGACGGCGATCGCGCGGCCGGAGGTGGGGGTGATCGTGAACGTGGGGCCGGTGCACCTGGAGCAGCTGGGCTCGCTGGAGGCTGTGGCCGCCGCCAAGGCCGAGCTGATCGCTGGGATGGCGCCCGAGTCGACGGTGGTCGTGCCGGCGGGGGAGCCGCTGCTGGAGCCCCATCTGCGCGCCGACCAGCACACGATCACGTTCGGCGAGGGCGGCGATGTGGAACTGGTGGAGCGCGCGGCGAATGGCGAGGTGACGATCGTGGATCGCGCGCGTGGGGGGGGTACGAACAGCGAAGGGCGTGCGGGCGGGAAGGGCACGAGCGGGGAGGGCGCGGGCGGCGAGGGTGCGGGCGGCGAGGCTTTCTCGCGCGCGGAGGAGCGCATCGCGGTGCGGCCGTCGTTCGCGCAATCCCATAACCTGCGCAACCTGCTGGCCGCGACGGCGGCAGCGCGCGCGCTCGGCGTCACTCCCCACGGGAGGCTGGACGTGGAGTTCTCGGCGCTGCGCGGCGAACGCGTGGCGCTGGCAAACGGAATCGTGCTGATCAACGACTGCTACAACGCCAACCCGATGTCGATGCGCGCCGCGCTCGACGATCTCGCCGTGAGCGGGGGTTCCCGCCGGGTCGCGGTGCTGGGCGACATGCTCGAGCTGGGTGGGGAGGAGCGCCGGCTACACCGCGAGATCGGCGCGTATGCCCGCGCGCGCGGGGTCGAGCTGCTGCTGACGGTCGGCCCGTTGGCGCGTGAGATGGGGGAGGAGGGGGATGGGTCGGTCTACTCCGTGCCGGATGCCGGGGAGGCGGCGACGCTGCTGGGGAGGCTGTTGCGTGCGGGTGATGTCGTTCTCGTCAAGGGCTCGCGTGGCATGGGGCTGGAGCGGGTCGCCCAAGCGCTCACGGCAGAGCCCGTCGGTGGCAATTCGCAGGGATCCGGATCTCGCCCCCCCCGGCCCGGGTCGGATGAGCAAAATGCCGATACGCCGACACCGCAGGCGCTCGAACGCGACTGGAGCCGCTGAATGGGCCGCGTCCTGATCGGGGGAACGGCGGCGCTGTTGATCTGCATCTTCCTGAGTCCCAAGTTCATCGAGTTCCTGCGCCGGCGCGAGTTCGGGCAGCACATTCGCGAGGAGGGCCCCGCAGGGCACCGCGAGAAGGCGGGGACGCCAACGATGGGCGGGGTGATCGTCTTCATCGCGGTGGCGATCCCGTTCGCGATCCTCACCGGTAATGAATGGCGCGCGCTGGGGGTGTTCGGCACGGCGCTGGCGTGCGCGCTGCTGGGCTTCGCCGACGACTACACCAAGCTCGTGCGCCGCCGTTCGCTGGGCCTGCGGGCGCGCACCAAGCTGGCGGTGACGATCGCGATCTCGCTAGCGCTGTGGTTTGTCGCGACCCACGAGGCCCACCTGCAGAGCACGCTGCGCCTGCGGGTCGTCGACTACACGATCGATCTTGGCCCCTTCTACCCGCTGCTGATCTACCTGGTCGTGGCCGGCACGACCAGTGCGGTGAACCTCACCGACGGTCTCGACGGTCTGGCGGCGGGCTGCGCGGCGATCGTGCTGCTGGCGTACATCGGCATCACGTTCATCACCTCCGAGTACAACGTCTCCAACCAGTACGACCTCTCGATGCTCGCGGGCTGCCTGGTGGGAGGGTGCATCGGCTTTCTCTGGTTCAACGCGTTCCCGGCGACGATCTTCATGGGCGACACCGGCGCGCTCGGCCTCGGCGGGGCGATCGCGGGCCTGGCGGTGATGACGAAGACCGAGGTGCTGCTGATCCTGCTGGGTGGGATCTTCGTGTTCGAGGCGCTGTCGGTGGTGATCCAGGTGGCGTACTTCCAGTGGCGCCACAAGCGCGTGTTCCTGATGGCACCGATCCACCACCACTTCGAGCTGCGCGGCTGGTCGGAGACGAAGATCATCCTGCGCTTCTGGATCATCGCGGCGATCTGCTGCGCGATCGGCTTCACGATCTACCGCCAGAGCCTTGGGTAGGCAGGAAGACTCACTCGCTACTCAGATCGTGGTCCAACGTACGTACCGAGGATTGACTCATCCCATGAGCCGGTGACTCGTGGAGCAGGTAATGGATGAGGGGATCACACTGGGAGGTCGCCCTGTGCCTGCACGGTGTCCTAGGCGGGCGGCGCCCGACTCGTTTGAGGCTTTCCCCACAACGATGGATCAACTGCTTGAAAAAGTTACGTTGGAGCATCTCTTACAGCGTAACTTGGATGCTTTTGCGACTCGTGTGGGCCTTTGGTAGTCGTGGCAGCTGTCCAGGCATTACCGTGGCTGTGGCATGACCCTCCGTCCCCCGATCCCCGCAGGCCCCTATCTGATCGTCGGCCTCGCCCGCTCGGGGGCGGCGGCGGCGCGTCTGCTGCGCGAGCGCGGGGAGCAGGTGATCGGCGTGGACGCGGGCGCGCCGCCGGGAGCGCAGGCACTGGCGGCGCGGGGGGTCGAGCTGCACCTGCACGACGACGGCCTCGCTTGCTTGGAGCGTGCGGACGCCGTCGTCAAGAGTCCGGGAGTGCCCGCGCAGGCGCCCGTGATCGCCGCGGCCCGCGCCCGCGGGCTGCCCGTGTTCGGCGAGTTGGAGCTGGCGTGGCGTCTGCTGCCCAACGAGTTCATCGCAGTGACCGGCACCAACGGCAAGACGACGACGGTGGAGTGGATCGGGCACATCCACCGCGAGGCCGGCCTGCCGGTCGCGGTGGCGGGCAACGTCGGCACAGCGCTGAGCGGCCTGGTGGGTGAACTGGATGAGCGCGCCACGATCGTCTGCGAGGCATCCTCCTTCCAACTCGAGGACACGCTCGCGTTCGCCCCGGAGGCGGCGGTGCTGCTCAACATAACCCCCGACCACCTCGACCGCCACGGAACCCTGGAGGCCTACCGCGAAGCGAAGCTGCGGATCTTTGCCCACCAGCAGGAGGGGGACGTGGCGGTGCTCCCGGCGGGGTCACCGGAGATCCCGCTGCGCCCGGGTGTGCGCCGCGTGCCCTTTGGCGCTGACACAACCACCCACACAGACCCTCACATCGACATCGACGTCCACACCGGCACTCAAACCGACCCTAACTCCAACGCCGAGGCCGGCGCCGGCACCGATCCCGAGTGCACGCTGCGCGATGGGCGCCTGTGGTGGCGGGGACAGCCGCTGTTTACGACCGCGGAGCTGAGCCTGCGCGGCGCCCACAACGTTCAGAACGCGCTCGCCGCCGCCGCGGTCTGCTTGGCGCGCAGGGTCGATCGCGACGCGGTGCGCGCGGGGTTGCGCACCTTTGCGGGTGTCCCGCACCGTCTACAGGAGGTGGCGCGCCGTCGGGGGGTGACGTACGTCAACGACTCCAAGGCGACCAACGTCGCCAGCACGCGCGTCGCGCTGCAGGCCTTCCCCGAGGGCGGTATCCACCTGATCCTCGGCGGCCAGGGCAAGAACCAGGACTTCGTGCCGCTGTGCGAGGTGGTGGCGGCCGGCTGCAAGGGGGTCTACCTGATCGGCGAAGACGCCCCACGGATCGCGGCGGCGCTGGCGGGCGCGGGGGTACCGCTGCACGAATGCGGCGACCTGGAGCGGGCTGTGGCGGCGGCGAGCACGGCGGCAAGCGAGGGCGAGACCGTGCTGCTCTCCCCGGCCTGCGCCAGCTTCGACCAGTTCGCCGACTTCGAGGCTCGTGGCGAGGTGTTCACAACCATCGTCGCCGGCATCGGGTAGGATGCGCGCAGGGGCTGAGCTGGCTGGCATACACGGGGAGGGGTTTCGCTGATGCGACGTTCACTGAGTGCCTTGGCGGTGACGGTCGGAGTCGTTGCAGGTGGCGCAGCCTTGCCGGCCGCCACCTACGCGAGTCCCGCGCCGTCGATCGAAAGCCTGTCGGCCGCGACGCTGCCCTCCAGCGCGTGCGTGGAAGACTCGCAGGACTGCCTGCCGCCGCTGTGCCAGGAAGATCCTCAGGATTGCAAACTCCCGCCGTGCGCTGAAAAAGGCCTGGCGGAATGTGTCCCGCCGCTGTGCCAGGAAGATCCTCAGGATTGCAAACTCCCGCCGTGCGCTGAAAAAGGCCTGGCGGAATGTGTCCCGCCGCCGTGCAGGGAAGGCGTGAAGGAATGCGTGTCCGCGTGCGTGGAAGACCCGCAGGACTGCCTGCCGCCGCTGTGCCAGGAAGATCCTCAGGATTGCAAACTCCCGCCGTGCGCTGAAAAAGGCCTGGCGGAATGTGTCCCGCCGCCGTGCAGGGAAGGCGTGAAGGAATGCGTGTCCGCGTGCGTGGAAGACCCGCAGGACTGCCTGCCGCCGCTGTGCCAGGAAGATCCTCAGGATTGCAAACTCCCGCCGTGCGCTGAAAAAGGCCTGGCGGAATGTGTCCCGCCGCCGTGCAGGGAAGGCGTGAAGGAATGCGTGTCCGCGTGCATGGAAGACCCACAAGACTGCGTGCCGCCGCCGGTGTCGCAGTGCGTTGAAGATCCACAGAGCTGCGGGCTGCCGCCGGTGTCGCAGTGCGTTGAAGATCCACAGAGCTGCGGGCTGCCGCCGGTGTCGCCGTGCGTTGAAGATCCGCAGGATTGCAAGCTTCCGCCGGCACCCGTCTCGGGGACTCCTGAAGGATGGCCGCCACTCGCTGCGGGGCCGGGCAAGTCCACGCCGCATACGGCCCCGAGCGCATGTGGACGCAGGTCCAAGAGACACCCCGCCAACTGCAAGAGGCGAGCTCGCAGACGGTCCGCCAAGACGAGCTTCATGGTGGGCGGGCGAGCCGTGCGCCGCAAGTAGCAGCACGACGGGGCAGGCATCCCCGCGAGGGCGTCGAAGTGGGCTGGGATGGCCCGTCGCCAGCAGCCGCTCGAGCATCGCATCCTGTTGACCGCCACGCTGTGCCTGCTGGCGTTTGGGGCGGTGATGGTGTACTCCGCCTCCTCGGCCACCGCGCTGCTGGAAGGGCATGGCACCGGCAGCTCCTACCTCGTGAAGTTCGTGATCTTCGGGGCCGTGGGGCTGGCGCTGATGCACTACCTCGCGCGCCACGGCGTCGCCCGGGTGCAGGGCCTGGTGGGGCCGTTGCTGGCGGTGTCGTTCGTGCTGGTGCTGGCGGTGCACATCCCGCACGTGGGCGTCGCCGTCAACGGCGCACGCCGCTGGATCGGGCCCGGCATCTTCCAGTTCGAGCCATCCGAGCTGCTGAAGCTCGCGCTGGTGCTGTACTCCGCCACGCTGCTGGCGCGCCGCCCACGGCACGTGCACGACCTGCGCGCGCTCTCCCGGCCGCTGCTGACGGTGGTGGGGGCGGCATGCGTGCTGGTGATCACCCAACCGGATCTCGGCACCGCGCTGGTGATCGCCTTCACCACCTGCGCACTGCTCGTCGCCGCGGGTATCCCGATGCGCAACCTGGCGATCCTCGTTGGCTGCGCGCTGGCGGTGGTGGCGCTGTATGTGCTCGTGCGCCCCAACGCGCGCGAGCGCCTCACCTCGTTCGTCGACCCCTGGGCGCACGCATCCAGCAGCGGCTTTCAGGCGGTCCAGGGCCAGATCGCGGTCGGCTCGGGCGGTCTGTTCGGGGTCGGGCCGGGGCAGTCGGTGCAGAAGGCCTTCTATCTGCCGGAGGCGCAAACCGATTTCATCTTCGCGGTGATCGCCGAAGAGCTGGGAGTAGTCGGGGTGTATGCGCTGCTGTTCCTCTACGGCCTGATCGGCTACGCCGGCCTGCGCGCTGCCAAGCGCGCCCGCAGCCTCTACAGCGCGCTGATCGCGGTCGGCATGACTTCGCTGATCCTCTCCCAGGCGGTGCTCAACGTGTTTGCGGTGCTGGGGCTCGCGCCGCTCACCGGCGTGCCGCTGCCGTTCGTCTCCTACGGGTCCAGCAGCCTCGTCGTGATGCTCGCCGCGATGGGCCTGCTGCTCAACGTCGCCTCTGGCACCAGCGCCCACGTGCGTGCGGTGGGCGACGCGCGGACGGTGGGCGACGCGCGCGGGCGTAAAGCGGCAGGATTGGCCAGTGAGCGCAACACCGACGAGGATCGTGATCGCCGCGGGCGGAACCGCCGGGCACGTGGTGCCGGCGCTCGCGGTGGCTGACGCCCTGCGGGCGCGCGGCGCGCAGGTCACGTTCATCGGCGGTACGCGCGCCGAGGCGCAGCTGGTGCCGGCGGCGGGCTACCCGCTGCACACGATCGCCGTCGCCGGCCTGGACCGCGCCAACCCGCTGCGTGCCGCACGTGCGCTGGTGCTCGCGGTGAAAGCGTTCCTACGCGCCCGCGCGCTGCTCGGGCAGCTGCGGCCCGATGCGGTGATGGGAGGCGGCGGCTACGTCTCCGCTCCGGTGGGGCTGGCTGCGGTGACGCGCCGCATCCCGCTGGTGCTGACCGAGGCCGACAGCCACCTCGGCCTCGCCAACCGCGCGCTCGCCCCGTTTGCGCGGCGGGTGTGCCTCGCGTTCGCGATCGACAGCCGCGGCGGGCGCCGCTACCGGGTGACCGGCCGCCCGATCCCGCCACCCCACGAGGACCGCGCCGGCGCGCGGGTGCGGCTGGGGATCGAGCCGGGCGAGACCTGTGTGCTGGTGTTCGGCGGCTCGCTGGGGGCGCGCTCGATCAACCTCGCCGCGATCGAGGCGTACGCGGGCGCCGCCTTCCACGTGCTGCACGTATGTGGGCGGCGCGACCACCCGGAGCTTGCAGCGCGGCCGCGCTCGCCGGGGTATGACCTGCGCGAGTACCTCGACCTCGCTGAGTTTGCGCAGGCGCTCGCCGCCGCCGACCTGGTGGTCGCCCGCGCCGGCGGCTCGCTGTTCGAGGTCACCGCCCACGGCCGGCCAGCGATCCTGATCCCATATCCGTACGCGGCCGCCGACCACCAAGCGGCCAACGCCCGCTGGATGGAGCGAGGCGGCGCCGCGGTGGTCGTGCCCGACGGCGAGCTGTCCGCCGCGCGTCTCGCGCGCGAGACGGCCGCCCTCCTGGCCGACCCGCAGCGGATGCGCGCGATGGCGGCCGCCGCCCGCCGGCTGGCGCGGCCGGACGCCGCCGAGGCGGTTGCCGAGGAGCTGTTGGAGGCGGCGCGGGAATGAGCGCACCGTGGCGCGGGAGGCGCTTGCACTTCGTCGGCGTCGGCGGCGCGGGAATGAGCGGGTATGCACGTGCCGCGCACGCGCTGGGGGCGCAGGTCAGCGGCTCTGACCGCGCCGATTCGCCCTCCCTGGAGCGCCTGAGCGCCGATGGGGTGCTGGAGGCGAGCATCGGCCACGACGCTGCCAACCTACCCGCCGGTGAGGAGGTGGAGGTCATCTACTCCAGCGCCGTGCCGCCCGAGAATCCCGAGCGGGCTGCCGCGCGCGCGCGGGGGCTGCCCGAGCGGCCCCGCGCCGAGCTGCTGGGCGAGCTGAGCTCGCTGCGGCGCACGATCGCGGTGGCGGGCACGCACGGCAAGACCACCACCGCCTCGATGCTCGTGCACATCCTGCGCGCCGCCGGCATGGAGCCCGGCTGGCTGGTGGGTGCCCCCGTCGGTGGCGGTCTGCCCAACGCGCACTGGGGCGCGGGCGAGTGGCTGGTGGTGGAGGCCGACGAGTCCGACCGCTCGATGCTCTCGCTCGAGGTGGAGATCGCGGTGCTCACCAATGTGGAGCTCGACCACCACGCAAGCTTTGCCTCGCTGGCCGAGCTGCGTGCTGCCTTTCGCGCCTTTCTCGCGCTCGCTCGCGGCGCCGTCGTGGTGTGGGATCGCCCCGAGCTGGTCGAGCTGGCGGGGGAGGGAATGCCCGGGGGCGACGGGGAGGGAGTGTCCGGGGAGGGCGTGGATGGAGTGTCCGGGGGGAGTGGGGAGAGGGTGTCGGGGGGGAGTGTGGAGATGAAGCGGGGCGCTCGGGTTCTCACCTACGACGTCCCCACCCCGACGCTCACCGCGGGAGGCTCCCGCTTCGCGTGGAGCGGCCACGAGGTTCAACTCGCGGTGCCGGGCGCCCACAATGCGCTCAACGCCGCGGCTGCGCTTGAAGCCGCGTCTCTCGCCGGGGCCGAGCCGGAGCGTGCGATCGCAGGTCTCGCGGGCTTCACCGGCGCGGGGCGGCGCTTCCAGCGGGTGGGCGCCACCGCGCGCGGTGGGGTGGTGTACGAGGACTACGCCCACCACCCGACCGAGCTTGGGGCGACGCTGTGCGCGGCTCGCACGCTCGAGCCCCGGCGGCTGGTAGCGGTGTTCCAGCCCCACCTCTACTCGCGCACCGCGCTGCTCGCGCGGGAGTTCGGTGAGGCGCTGGCGCTCGCCGACGTGGCGGTCGTGCTCGACGTCTACCCCGCGCGCGAGCGCGCCGAGGACTTCCCGGGGGTGAGCGGTTTGACGATCGCGCTCGCCGCCGCCGACGCTGCGGGCGGGCGCCCGGTGATGTGGCTGCCGACGTTCGCCGATGCGCTGCCCATATTGCGCGGCCTGCTCGTCGAGGGCGACCTCTGCCTGGTGATGGGGGCCGGCGACGTGGACGCGCTGGGGCACCAGCTGGTGGAAGGCCCCGACGAGGTTGATGCGCCGGGCCACCGTCGGGTGGATGGTGCGGGTGAGGTCGCGCGCCTGGGGCACCGGTTGATGGATGACGCTGCCGACCTCGACGCGCTCGGACACGGTCTGGCGGAGGGCGGAGCAAGTCTGTGAGCGTGTCCCCGCCCCCGCCGTCGGTGCAGCGCGATTTTCCGCTGGCCCGCCTCTCCACGGTGCGCACGGGGGGGGCCGCGGAGCTGTTCGCGCGGGTCGGCGGCGCCCCGCAGCTGCTTGAGCTGCTCGCGTGGGCGCACGCCGCGCAGGTGCCGGTGGCGGTCGTCGGATCGGGCTCCAACCTGCTGATCGCCGACGAGGGCGTGGTAGGCCTGGTGCTGAAGCTCGAGGGCGAGCTGGCGGGGATCGATTGCGGTGGGGAGTGGGGCTTGGAGTGCGGTGGCGGCGCGCGCCTGCCCGCGGTGGCCGCGTACGCCGCGCGGGCGGGGCTGTCGGGGATCGAGTTCGGCGTCAACATCCCCGGCACCGTGGGCGGCGCGGTGCGGATGAACGCCAACGCCTATGGCGGAGAGCTCGCCCGAACGCTTACGTGGGTGGAGGTTGCGAGCGCCGGAGGGATTGACCGCCGCACGCCGCCCGAGCTGGGGTTTGCGTACCGCAGCTCCAACCTGCCCGCCGGGGAGGTGGTGGCGCGCGCGTCGTTCGCACTGCATCCAGCGCCGCCCGAGCAGGTCAAGGCCACGTTGGCAGATCTGCGCGCCCGTCGCCACGAGGCCCAGCCGCAGGGGATCAAGACGTTCGGCTCGACCTTCAAGAACCCGGATGACCCGGGGGCAGGAGGGCGCACGGCAGGCCTGCTGCTCTCCGAGGCCGGCTGCAACGGCCTCGCCGTCGGCGGTGCCCGCTTCGCGACCAAGCACGCCAACTTCATCGAGAACACCGGCGCGGCCACCACGGCGGAGATCGTCGCGCTGATGGCCGAGGGCCGCCGCCGTGTGCAGGAGCGCTTCGGCGTGACGCTGGAGCCCGAGGTGCAGACGCTCGGGCCGGTTCGCTGGCCGTGGGCATAAAGAAAGGGACCCGGTTGCCCAGGTCCCTCAAGACGGCAACAGCAATCACCGTAATAGCCCCAGCAGCAGAACGCATCCAAAGCCGAATCGCAAGGAAACGGTAGGGGTTCGCCCGCCGAGGTCGAAGACTCCAGGGTGGATCGCTCCTTCGCCGCCCGACCCGGCTCTGCGAGCCGTGTTCCCCCAATCGGCCGCCTCACACGCCCCCTGTCGTTCGCGCTCCCACGCGGCGCGACAGCGAGGAGGCTTGGCATCGCCCTCGCCGTCCTCGCGCTGCTGGGCGGCGGCTGGCTATTGCTGCGCAAATCCCCGCTGGTGTCTGTCGAGCAGGTGCAGATCGCCGGTGTGCAGGGGGTCGACGCAGGCCCGATCGACGCGGCGCTGCGGGGCGCCGCGCGCGGGATGAGCACGCTGAACGTGAACGTCGCCGCGCTGCGTGCCGCCGTGGCGCCCTTCCACGTGGTGAAGGACCTGAGCGTCAGCACGAGCTTCCCCCATGGCCTGCGCATCCACGTGGTCGAGCAGCTCCCGGTGGCGGCGCTGAGCATCGGTGGGGTTCACACGGCGGTAGCCGCCGACGGGGTGGTTTTGGGATCCACCCTCCCCGAGCTGCTCGCGGGCGAGCGTGTGTCGCTGCCGGCGATCACCCTCGCAGCCGGCTTGCAGGCGCCGCTGGGGGGCCACGTCGAGAACGCCACCGCCCGGGCGGAGCTGAGCGTGCTGGGCGCCGCCCCGCGGGTGCTGCTGGGGTGGGTGAGCAAGGTGCTCATCGGGCCCGAAGGGCTGACGGTGGCGATGCGCAACGGCCTCTCGATCTACTTCGGCGATGCCACGCGTCCGCACGCCAAGTGGCTGGCGGCTGCGCGCGTGCTTGCCGACCCCTCCTCCGCGGGGGCGACCTATGTCGATGTGCGCGCCCCCGAACGTCCGGCGGCCGGCACCACCGCGGTGGGCGGTCTGGCGGGGGACACGCCCACCGGGCAGGCGAGTGCCACCGACGCGACCTCCGCGGCGCTGGCGAACGTCCTCGCCGAAGCGATCAGCGGTGGGTCGGGCACCGCGAGTGCCACCGGGTCGGCGGTTGGGGCCGCGAGCGCGGCCGGGTCGAGTGCCACGGCGTCGCCGGCCGGAGCATCCGGCGCCACCGGGTCGCGGCCCCCTGCGTCGAGCACCACCGAACCGAGCACGACTGAAGCGGGCGCGGCCAATTCCGGCACCGCTACAGGGGGCAGCGAAGGCTCCACGCTTGAAACCTCACCCTCAACTTCAGGTTGAGGTAACCGAAAAGCGATTCCTCGGGCGACGGTTGAGAGTCCGGCGTTCTGCAAGCGATCTTGCAAAAGTGGTCGCTGCTGTTGACAGGGCGAAGTTCCCTGCATAACGTGCTAATCCGGTTTCTCACGGGAAAACGGTTCGCAAACCCTTAACTCTTACTCAAGTCTTCGGACGGAAAGCAGAACACACCATGGAGAGCGGCGTAGGCAGCTACCTGGCGGTCATCAAGGTCGTCGGCGTTGGCGGCGGCGGCACCAACGCGGTCAGCCGCATGGTCGACGCGGGGCTGCGCGGCGTGGAGTTCATCGCCGCCAACACCGACGCGCAGGCGCTCGCCATGTGCGACGCCGACATCAAGCTCAATATCGGCCACGAGTCCACCCACGGCCTCGGCGCCGGCGCCAACCCCGATGTCGGTTCCGGCGCGGCGGCGGAGTCGCGCGACGACATCAAGGAGGCGCTGAAGGGCGCCGACATGGTGTTCGTCACCGCGGGCGAGGGAGGCGGAACCGGCACCGGCGCGGCGCCCGTGATCGCGGAGATCGCCAAGAACGAGATCGGCGCGCTGACGGTCGGCGTGGTGACGCGCCCGTTCGAGTTCGAGGGCACCCAGCGCGCGCGCCAGGCAAGCGAGGGCATCGCCAAGCTGCGCGAGGTCGTGGACACGCTGATCGTGATCCCCAACGAGAAGCTGCTGGCGGTGGTCGAGCGGCGCACCTCGATGCTCGACGCCTTCAAGGAGGCCGACGACGTGCTGCGCCAGGGCATCCAGGGGATCACCGACCTGATCACGATCCCCGGCCTGATCAACCTCGACTTCGCCGACGTGCGCACGATCATGCACGACGCCGGCTCCGCGCTGATGGGCATCGGCTCAGCCGGCGGCGAGAACCGCTGCGCGGAGGCCGCCAAGATCGCGATCTCCTCGCCGCTGCTGGAAGAGTCGGTGGAGGGCGCGACGGGCATCCTGCTGAACATCACCGGCGGCAAGGATCTCGGCCTGTTCGAGGTTAACGAGGCCGCGGAGATCATCCAGAGCGCGGCTGACCCCGACGCCAACATCATCTTCGGCGCGGTGATCGACGAGAGCCTCGGCGAGGAGGTGCGCGTGACGGTGATCGGCACCGGCTTCGACCACCGTCCGGGCCGCGCCGCCCGCCGCGAGCGCCCCGGCCGTGCCGTCGACCGCGGCCCCCGCATCGGCGACCGCGAGCGCTCGTCGCTGGAGATCTCCGACGACGACATCGACGTGCCCCCGTTCTTGAGGTAGTGCGGACGGCGGGGCGTGTGCCCGCGAGGCGGATGAGTGGTGGCAGGGCGGGGTGTGTGCTTAACTTTTTGAGAGCCGTGCGCAATTGCACACGGCTCTCAAATTTTTAGAACAACACCTGCCACGCAATACTATTGCGATCGTTGTTGGGGCTTTGAGGGGCAGGGCCGCATGCGGCCCTGCCCCGACGGCGCATGCGCCGTCGGACGAGATGCCGCATGCGGCATCTCGCGGTGGGCGCATGCGCCCACCGTCGACCCGCGCATGCGCGGGTCGAACATAGGCCGGCACCGATCGCTCGATAGCCTGCGGGCCGTGTCGAGTCCTATTCGCCGCACCGCTCTGTACGACCGCCACGTCGCCGCCGGGGGGCGGATGGTCGAGTTCGCCGGCTGGGAGATGCCCGTGCAGTACACCGGCGTGCGCGCCGAGCACATGGCGGTGCGCGAGGGTTGCGGGATCTTCGACGTCTCGCACATGGGCGAGATCGAAACCGCCGGCCCCGGCGCGCAGGCGCTGCTGCAGCGGTTGCTCTCCAACGACGTCGCCGCGATCCCCGTCGGCGGCGCGCAGTACAGCGTGCTCTGTCGGGAGGACGGGGGGGTGCTCGACGACCTCTTCACCTACCGCCTGGGGGCAGAGCGCTTCCTGACGGTGACCAACGCCGCCAACCACGCGCGCGACCTGGAGTGGTTCCGCGCGCACGCCGGCGGCTTCGACGCGCAGGTGCGCGACCGGCTCAACGACTACGCGATGCTCGCCGTGCAGGGCCCTCGCGCGCGCGAAGTCGTGCAGGCGCTCGCCGACTCCCCGCTGCCGCCGCGGATGACCGCCGCCGAGTGCATGCTGGGGGGCGCCCGCGTGCTGGTATGCGGCACCGGCTATACCGGGGAGGACGGCGTCGAGCTGCTGCCCGCCCCCGCCGACGCGCCGCCGCTGTGGGATGAGCTCGTGCGCCGCGGCGCGCTGCCGTGCGGCCTCGCCGCGCGCGACACGCTGCGCCTGGAGGCCTGCTTTCACCTCTACGGCCACGACCTCTCGCTGGCGCGCGGCCCGATCGAAGCGGGGCTGGGGTGGTGCTGCAAGGAGGCCACCGGCTTTATCGGCGCCGACGCCGTGCGCGCGGTGCGCGACTCCGGCCCGGCCGAGCGGTTGGTCGCGTTCGTGATCGACGGCCCCGGGATCGCCCGCCAAGGGAACCCGGTCGTCGGCGGGGGCGAGGTGACGAGCGGCACACACGGTCTCTCCCTCCCCGGGGGAGTCGGGATCGGCCTCGCCTACGTGCCCGCCGCGCGCGCGGCCGTGGGCACCCGCCTCGAGATCGACGTCCGTGGCAAGATTCGCCCTGCAACCGTGCGGCCCAAGCCGCTGTATCGCAAGGCCTCCTGAAACCGATGTCCCGCCGACTGAGCCAGATGCTCGACGCCGACCAAACCTGACGCCCCGCCAATTGAACCCAATCCCCACCGCCACCTGAACCCGATGGCCGACGCCAACTACCCCAAGGACCTGCTCTACCACCCCGAGCACGACTGGGCGCGCATCGAGGGGGATGGAAACCCCGCCCACCCCGACGACTCCGCACACCCCGAGGCGACGCTGGGGATCACCTGGTACGCGCAGGACCTGCTCGGCGAGATCGTCTTCTGCGAGCCGC
Organism: uncultured Solirubrobacterales bacterium; assembly: GCA_963814085.1. Classification (GTDB taxonomy): domain Bacteria; phylum Actinomycetota; class Thermoleophilia; order Solirubrobacterales; family Solirubrobacteraceae; genus Palsa-744. The sequence goes on from CAWFBP010000003.1 coordinate 1,436,401, forward strand.
CCGCGGTCGGGTCGCTGCTCACGCAGGGCGAGCCCTACGCCGAGGTCGAGTCCGTGAAGGCGGTCTCCGACGTTGTTGCCCCGCTCTCCGGGGAGATCGTCGCCGTCAACGACGCGCTCGCCGAGGAGCCGGAGAAGCTCAACGACGACCCCTACGGCGAGGGCTGGCTGGTGCGCATCCGCCTCGCCGACCCGGCAGAGCGCGACGAGTTGCTGGACGCCGCCGCGTACGCGGCAAGTCTCGACTGAGCTGAGCGAGCGGTTCGGCCGGTAGCCCTCGCAATGCGTAGGCGAGCGTTCGGCCCTAGTCCTCACAGGCGTGGGCGCGGCGCATGTAGGACTCGGCCGCCGGTCGTGGCAATCTTTTCGGCCTTCTCCGCTCCCGATAAAGCTGTGATGGCGCGATAACGAACCACCCGCGCACCGCTTCCTGCAGCTGGCACTTGACAAAAAGTGACGCTTGCGCTTATGACGGCAATGCCACGGTGACCGACTGTGATTACCGGGCACAACATAGGGTCTGGTTTGGGGTCTGCCCGTGGTGGTCGACCGTTCCAAGCGCATCAGGGGTCTTTCGGGAGAGGGGCCGGGTCGGGTTTTCGAAGAGGGAGCTTGGTTTAGCGTGGTTTCTGCAGGGAGATACGTGCTGAGGGTGCACGCACCCGGTCTTGGGGCTGATGCTAGATGCGCCAGCTTGGCGCTGTCGCATCTCTCTCTCTCTCTCTCTCTCTCTCTCTCTCTCTCTCTCTCTCTTCAGCGTCGTGGCTCGAGACCGACGGCGCTGAGCGCCTAGCTTCGACGCGTCCCGGGGCCTCGCTCGCGCGGGGGAGGGGATCGCTGTGTTCTCGCCGGTCGTGGCCTAGCGCCAGGCCCGGCGCTCTCTCGTCGTCCGGGGGTGCCGCCTCGGTGTCGGTGCCCTCTCCGTTCGGGGGGGCCGCGTAGTGTCACGCGTCCGTACGCGTGTGCCGCGTCGCCCGGCCCCGGCCCCGGTGGGGATGGCGGTGCGTAGGGCGCAGCCGCCGGAGCAGGTGGCGGAGATCCAGCGCTCGCGGCTGTTGGCGGGTGCGGTCGGCGCGATCGACGAGCACGGGTACGCGCATACGACGGTTGGCGAGATCGCGTCGCGTGCGCGGGTCTCGCGGCGCACCTTCTACGAGTTGTTCGCTGACCGCGAGGCGTGTCTGGCGGCGCTGTTCGAGGACGTGGTCGGGATGATCGAGGGCGAGCTGGCCGCGGCGGGGTTGGCCGGTCTGCCGCGGCGTGAACGGGTCCGCTGCGGCCTGTGGGCGATTCTCGCGTTCTTCGATCGGGAGCCGGCGCTCGCGCGGGTGTGTGTGATCCAGGTGCTGCGCGGGGGGCCCGGGGTGTTGGAGCGTCGCGATGAGGCGCTCGCGCGCTTGGCGGCGGTGCTCGATGAGGGTCGTGGTGAGGGCGCGCGGGGCGCGCAGTGCACGGCGTTGACGGCGGAGGGTCTGGTGGGTGCGGCGTTTGGGATCGTGTATGCGCGGCTGTTGCGTGGTGAGCGCACACCGCTGACGGGTTTGTTTGGTGAGTTGATGGGGATGATCGTGTTGCCGTATCTCGGCCCGGCGACAGTGCGGCGTGAGCAGGCGCGTCCTGCGCCCGGGCCTATGTCGGTCTCGCTGGCGGGTGTGGAGCGGGCGCCGGTGGAGCTTGGGGGTGAGCGCGATCCGCTGGCGGGCACCGGGATGCGTTTGACGTATCGCACGGCGCGGGTGTTGGCGTGCATCGCGGGTGAGCCTGGTGCGAGTAATCGTGTGGTCGCCGAGCACGCGGGTGTCGCGGACCCGGGGCAGATCTCGAAGCTGCTGCGGCGCCTGGAGCGCCTGGGCCTGCTGGTGAACACCGGTGGGGGGCACCTCAGCGGTGAGCCGAACGCGTGGCGGCTGACGGTTCAAGGCCGCCAGGTAGCGGGGCTTCTCAGCATCGACGCCGGCCGGAGCGTGGAGGCCGCGTGATGCGCCGAGCCCGACTGGTGCCGAGTGAGTTTCACCAGCACGGGGGGCTGTATCAAGTGCGGCGCTCCGCTCCGGGCCTGTCCGGCTCTCACATTTTCAACAACGTAACTCAATCCGCGTGCGTAGCGCTGAGCGCCGGCACGCTCGACTCCCAGAGGAGGAGAGATCACCAATGCTCTCAGCTATACGCAGACGTATGACGTACGTGAACGTCGCGGTGACGCTTGCGCTGGTGTTCGCGATGAGCGGCGGCGCGTACGCCGCGAGTCGCTACGTGATCACCTCGCCGAAGCAGATCAGTCCGAAGGTGCTCAAGGCGCTGAAGGGCTCGAGCGGCAGGAAGGGGGCCACCGGCTCTGCGGGAGCCGCGGGCGCACAGGGTCCCGCGGGCGCACAGGGCCCTCAGGGTCCGGCGGGGGGCCCCTGCCGGGCCGACAGGGGCGGCCGGTGGGAAAGGGGAAAATGGCGCTCCCGGCAAGGAAGGCTCCCCTTGGGCCGCCGGTGGCACGCTGCCCTCCGGTGAGACTCTGGAGGGTGATTGGACCGTGAGCTCGGAGGTGCCGGCCGGCGGAGGGATCGCTACCAACAGCGTCAGCTTCGACATCCCCCTCGCCAAGGCGCCCGTCGTCCGCTTCGTCAGGGCAAACGGAAAAGAAGTCATCGAAAGTATCGGAGAAAGTGCTCCCGAAGAAGTGACGCCCACCAACTGTTTCGGCTCGGCCAAAGCGCCGACCGCGAGTCCCGGCTTCCTCTGTGTCTACGCGCACGGCGAAAATAACGTTCTACCCGTCAACGAAAGTAATGCGTTCCCCAGGGTTGTCTCCTTTGGCACCAATAAGATTATCAGTGAAGGTGTGGAGAGTAGGGAGGGATCGAGTGCCGATTCCTTCGGCTTCGGCATCGTCGCGATATCCAAAGAAGAAGGTTTCGTCGGGGCCAGCGGCAGCTGGGCGGTGACCGCCGAATAGCTGGGGCCCATCCTGCCCTTGCGTTCAGGCTCCCCGCACGCTTGGGGAGCCTGAGCGCTCACCACCGTCACCCCGACCACAAGACATGCATCACACGCGCGAGAAAGGCACAAATGAACCGCACTGAGCAGAGCGTACAGAGGTCGTCCTCCATGACTGGCTTGCTTGCCGCGCTCCGTACCTTCCTGCGCGGCCAGGCGCGTGGTGTGCCCTCACGTCGTCCCGCGACCCTCGTTGGCGGCCATGCGAACGGCGCCACGCCTATGTTGGCTACTGTTTGGCTTCCGGCGAAGCGGGTGATCTCGGCTCCCTTCCTCCTCGCGGCCTGCGGGCTGCTCCTCGTCTTCGGCGCGGCCCCGGCCTTCGCTGTCAGCGACGAAGAAGGTCCTCCTCGCCTCCAGAAATTGCAAGTGCCCGGGGAAAGGCGGATAATCCATCCAACCCGTACCAGTCTCGAGGTCTTTGTGGAACCGGTTGGCGCTGATACCACCTCCACCGTGGAATACTCCGCCTCCGAAAGCGGGCCGTGGACCCCTGTGGTCAGCGAAACCTGTCCCGGCCAAAACAAGGGAGCTTTTGTCCACAACTGTGAACTCGTTGCCCAAAACGGCGCTCAAATTACACAGACCACCAAGATCGCGGTCACCGGCTGCCCCAAGGCGCGACACGCCAAGCACAAGCGCAAGAAGCACGCGAGGAAAGGGAAGAAGAAGTGATGGTGTGAGGGTGGATTGTGGCTAGGCCACGCTGCCGCGAGGCACGACCCACTGCACGGCTTGGCCGGTGAGCTTGGCGATGCGCTCGTAGTCGGCGTCGTAATGCAGGACCGTCAGCCCCGCGTTCTCGGCGCAGGCTGCGATGAGCAGGTCGGGCAGTGGCACGGCGCGGTGCTGGGAGACTTGGGCCAGTTTTGCCTGGACTTCCAGTGCCCGCACGACGGTGGCCTCGTCGAGCGGGACCCGTGGCATCCCGCGCAGCGCCTCGGCAAGGGCTTTATAGGTGGCCGGGCTGGTGGCGCTGTAGAGCATCTCCAGGTCGACGATCCCGCAGGTGGCGATCTCTCCCCCCAGCAACAGGGGGTCAAGCGCCTCGCGGACCTCGGCTCTGGTCTGTCGCCGGGCCAGGGCGCTCTTGTCGGCGAGGAAGCTGGGCACGGCTCAGCGCCAGGCGCCGGCCATCACATCGGGGTTGTCGAGCTCCAGTGCGCCGGGAGTGGACAGCAACTCGAGCAGGTCTCGGCGCTGTCTGAGCTTGACGACCTCCGAGAGCGCCACGTCGACGGTGTCGGTCAGCGTCTTGGTCCCGAGGACCTCTTTCGCGGCCTGCACCTTCGCGGTATCGATCTGGAACGAGGTCTTGCGTCGGATAGCAGCGCTCATGCCCAGAGGATAGCAGAGAATGCCGCATGAGATAGCAGTGCCGGTGATTTTTGCTATGAGCGCGCGATGTGGAGGAGGTAGTCGCGGAACTTGAGTGCGTAATGACCGGGTGCGATAACCGGCTCCCGAGCCTACGGCGGTCCCATGATCTCGTCGAAATGGCGGATGAAGCCGGCGACGCAGATCGCGAACATGATGAGCACCAGCGCCCACAGGTGGGCGCCCAGGATGAGGGCGCCCACCCACACGGCCCCGGACAGCACGTACATGACGAGGTCGTAGCGATTGACGCTGCCGAAACCGGTCATGAAACCATCCTAGTGGCGAAGACAAAGAGCGTCAAGGGGTCCAGCAGCATTCCGAAGGCGAAGCCCCATCCCAGTCCCCGGTTGATCCGTCGCACCAGTGAATCGGGCCTGCTCGGGACGAACAGCGCCACGGCCGCGGGCAGTCCCGAGAAGAACACTGTGCAGCCCCCGAGGACGCCCGCCCAGGCGAGCAGGCCGTTGACGACGGCTGTTCCCAGTGATGGGTTGGCCTCGCAGAGGATGCGGATGACGGCTATCGCGGACATGCCAATCACCGTATGCCGCGCTTGGGACGAAACGCTCGATCGACGCCCCGCTGATCGTCCAACTCCCCCCGTCTCTGGGGGTCGAAAGTCGCAAAACTTGGCGCGTTTGGGTCCTCGTAATAAGGCAAAGGCTCGAAGAGGGTCTCAGCCACGAGGACTGGCCTTGCTGCACCGAGCTGTCGGCGCTGGCTCATCGCGGGCCCCCCGGCCTCAGCTGCGAGAACTGGCTGCGCGGCTGAACGGCCTCGCCGAGGGCCGGCCTGTAGGGGTTCTTGCTCGAAGTTTGGGTCATTACAGCGGCCTTGTAATGACCGGGGTCGCGGGGTTCTTTGGATCGGCGTCTCGGGTTCTTTGCGTTTGGCACTTGACAAAAGGTAACGGCAGCGCCTATGATGGCAATGCCACGGGGATCGATGGTGATTACCGGGCACAACATAGGGTCTGGTTTGGGGTCTGCCCGTGGTGGTCGACCGTTCCAGCGCACTGAGGGGTCTTTCGGGAGAGGGACCGGGTCGGTTTTATGAAGAGGGAGCTTGGTTTAGCGTGGTTTCTGCAGGGAGATACGTGTTGAGGGTGCACGCACCCGATCTTGGGGCTGATGCTAGATGCGCCAGCTTGGCGCTGTCGCATCTCTCTCTCTCTCTCTCTCTCTTCAGCGTCGTGGCTCGAGACCGACGGCGCTAGTCGCCTAGTTTCGACGCGCCAGGCGCCCCCGCTCGCGCGGGGGAGGGGCTCGCTGCGTTCACGCGCGGGGTCGCGTAGCGCGCGGCTCGGTGTTCTTGGGCGAGCCGGGGTTCTGCTCGAGGGGGCTGCGTAGTGTCGCGTGTGCGTACGCGTGTGCCGCGCCGTCCGGTGGGGGTGGCTGTGCGCAGGGCGCAGCCGCGGGAGCAGGTCGCGGAGGTCCAGCGTTCGCGGCTGCTGGTGGGCGCGGTCGGCGCGATCGACGAGCATGGGTATTCGCAGACGACGGTTGGGCATATCGCGTTGCGTGCACGGGTTTCGCGGCGCACGTTCTATGAGTTGTTCGCCGACCGTGAGGCGTGTCTGGCGGCGCTGTTCGAGGATGTGGTGGGGATGGTCGAGCGTGAGCTCGCCGCGGCGAGTCTGGCCGGTCTGCCGTGGCGTGAGCGGGTTCGTGGTGGTCTGTGGGTGATCCTGTCGTTCTTCGATCGGGAGCCGGCGCTCGCGCGTGTGTGCGTGATCCAGGTGTTGCGCGGTGGTCCCGGGGTGTTGGAGCGTCGCGATCAGGTGCTCGCGCGTCTGGCGTCTGTGCTCGAGGAGGGTCGTGGTGAGAGCGCGCGGGGCGCGCAATGCACAGCGCTGACGGCGGAGGGCCTTGTGGGTGCGGCGTTTGGGATCGTGTACGCGCGGTTGTTGCGCGGCGAGCGCGCTCCGTTGACGGGCCTGTTCGGCGAGTTGATGGGGATGATCGTGTTGCCGTATCTCGGCCTGGCGGCGGCGCGGCGCGAGCAGGCGCGCTCCGCACCCGGGCCGGTGGCGGTGGCGGGTGTGAAGCGGGCACCGGTGGAGCCGCGGGGTGAGCGCGATCCGCTGGCGGCCACCGGGATGCGCCTGACGTATCGCACGGCGCGGGTGTTGCGCTGCATCGCCGGCGAGCCGGGCGCGAGCAACCGTGTGGTCGCTGAGCATGCCGGGGTCGCGGACCCGGGGCAGATCTCGAAGCTTTTGCGGCGCCTGGAGCGCCTGGGGCTGGTCGTGAACACTGGTGGGGGGCACCTCAGTGGTGAGCCGAACGCGTGGCGCTTGACGGCGCAGGGGCGCCAGGTCGCGGGGCGGCTCAGCATCGACGCTGGCCGGAGGGTGGAGGCCGCGTGATGCGCAGAGTTCGATTGGTGCCGAAGGATCTCGTCCGTGTGTGTGGGCGGGACTCCGCGCGGTGTTCGGCTGTGGCGCCGCTTGTTCCTGTCGTTTTCAGCAACGTAACCCGATATGCGTGCGTAGCGCCGAGCGCCAGCACGTCTGCAAAGGAGAGATGACCGATGTTCTCAGCACTACGTAGGAGGCTGCATTTCAGTCCGGCGACCGTGATCGCATCGCTTGCGCTTGTGTTCGCGATGACCGGTGGGGCGTACGCCGCTGGTCGCTACCTGATCACCTCGACAAAGCAGATCAGCCCGAAGGTGCTGAGGGCGCTGAAGGGCTCCAACGGTAAGGATGGCGCCCCCGGTGTGGCCGGGGCGACCGGTGCGGTGGGGCCCAGCGGTAAGGAAGGCCCGGCCGGTAAGGAAGGCCCGGCGGGTAAGGGTGAACGGGGTGAAAGAGGCGAACAGGGTCCGGCAGGCAAAGAAGGCCCGGCCGGCCAGACCGGGTTCACTGCGACGCTTCCGTCCGGTAAGACGGAGATGGGTGTGTGGTCGGTCGTCTTTGACGCGACCGCGGCGCAGCAGCCTTTGAGTGCGCCGATCTCCTTCACGATCCCGTTGGCGAGCGCTCCGACGCCTGAGTACATCGGCCCTGAAGAAGGCCAAAATGAACCCAAAGAAAACAAGACGCTGATCCCGAGTCATTGCAGTGGAAACGTGCTGACGCCGGAAGCTGTGGCTGGAAACCTCTGCGTGTTCGCGAGTCCAAACGATAACAACGCGACGTTTGGTTGGGCGCTTGCCGAGGCTAAGTTCCTTGATGCCCAGTCGGGTCACGCCGAAGAAGCTGGGACCGCGGGAGTCTTAGCGGTTTTCACCTCTGAAGCGACGGGGCCAGTCATCGCCTATGGAGCTTGGGCGGTGACCGCCGAATAGTCCACTTCCGGGTCTGACTGCCGAGCTTTAATCTCCCCCGGGGCGCCTATCGCCGCCTCGGGGGAGGCCCAGGGCACTCGTCCGATCAGGGGCACACCGCATGACACCACGACACCCGTCACACATCCTCAGTCCCGCCATATGCATCAATTCCACGAGAAAGGCATCACGATGAACCATATCGAGCGCAGCACAAGGATCCCGTCTCGCCGGGCCGGTCTCCTCGCCGTGCTCAGGGCCTTTCTCGGTGGCCCGGGGAGAGGTGTGTCCTCCACCAGCCTCGCTGCTTCGAGCAGGCGGCCGATAGGTGTCGTTGCCCTTGTCTTCGTTCCCTTGCTTTCAACGTTGTTCCTCGCGTTTGGCGCTCCCGGTGCTTGCGCGGAAACCGGGCCCCCGAAGGTTGAACACTTTGGGTATGGTCAGGTGACAGATGAGGAATTTGCAGTCTTCCCTACTCGTCTCTCCGCCGAAGCGAGGGTGGAAACCACCAGCAACGGTGAGATTAGCTGGCGTTTCGAATATGCTACCGGTCCGAGCGGACCTTGGACTGTCGCGCAGCGCGGCACGCTTAATGCTAATGCAATAAACGCCTCGCTGTCAGGTCTGATTGCTCGTCATCTTACTCCCGCGACGAAGTATTACGCTCGTGTAGTGGCCGAAAACGAAGTTGGCAAATCGGAGGAGACGGCCGAATTCACGACGCTTCCGGTCAGCGGACCTGCAATCAGGTTCCCTGGCCAGCTCGGAGGGGAAGGAGATGGGCACGGAGAAGATCAACCGTCAGCAATTGGTTGTCAAATGACCACTATCACCGCTGTCTGCGATACGCGTGTGGAGTCGAATGGCGCCGAAACGGAATATAGCTTTGAATACGCGCTTTCGGAAACGGGTCCTTTTCATCTTTTTTCCTCTGGTGCTACGGGTAAAGTGAGCGTTGCTGAAGACTTCGCTGAACCCGAAGCGGAGATCGTCGGTATCAGTCCCGAAACTCCTTTCTATGTTCGTGTCAAAGCGTCCAATCATTGCATTGCGGGTGAACCGGCCCGGGAATGCACCGTCACGTTCCTTCAACTACCGGCGTATCACACTCGCCCGGCTTATCCTATGGTAGGAGGAGTAGGTTTTGAAGAAGATGCCCTGAGCTCTGTCCGCGTGACGGGCGAGGTCATCCCTGATGAATCGGAAACCAATTGGCGTTTTGAATATACAACCGAACCGGGTAACCCAAGTTCGTGGAGTACGCCCGCCTCGGGTGCCAGCGGCACGATTCCGATCGCGGAAGCCGGTGTCGAATACGTCGCGGTCAAGGGCGAACTCACCGGCCTCAAGCCGGCCACGACCTATTACGTGCGTCTATTTGCTGAAAACGAACACGGCGAAGCCCGGAATCCGGGGGGCGAACCTGTGCAGTATCATATAGAAACCGCAGGTCCCCCCTCCACGACAACCTTTGCCGTCCATGCTCTACACGGTGAAGCGATGCGCGTACTCGGCGATCTCCGACCGCACGGTTATGATACCCACTATCGTTTTGAATACGTAAACCAGGAAGAATTCTCGAAGGCTGGGTGGGCCGATGCCAAGAGCACCCCTGAAGCCGACGCCGGTGGTGGTGGTGAATTGGAAAAGCTCGGTGAGTTCTCCACTGAGATCGTCGATCAGGATCTTCCGATCCTGACGCCTGGTGAAACCTATCGGTATCGCGTGGTCGCCACGAGCACGGCTCCCGGGAATCCGACGGTTCGTGGTGTTGAACAGGCGTTGACGGTACCGACCCCGGCGCCGGCGCAGGAAGCCCCGTCGTGTCCGAACGCGGCTTTGCGTAGTGGCCCTTCGGCGCAGCTCCCGGATTGTCGTGCGTTTGAGCAGGTCACGCCGTCCGAGAAGAACGGTGCTATGTCTATGAGCAAGTATGGTGAAGGTGGGCTGGAAGGTGTCCAGGTCGGTGAAGATGGCGATCACTTCCTGGTTCACGCGCCGGGGGTGAAGTGGGGGTCCGATCCCGATACGGTCTCGGATAATTATGATTTCTCGCGTACGTCCACGGGGTGGCAGATGACGCCTTTTCGGCCGTCGGTGCAGGCCGGACCTTGGAGCTACCGGCCACTGCTTCTCAACTCCGATCTGACGCAGGCCGCGCTTGAAACCAGTTGGGCGACGTCGTTCGCGAGCCAGTCCGCTGATATAGAATTCGAAGTGGGTCCTCCGGGCGGCCCCTATACGCACGTAGCTTCGATTCCCAGTAAAGAGGCTGAGAGGTCCGTCGATGGTTGGGCCGGCGCCTCCGCGGACTTCTCAAAGGCGATCCTCCAGGTCGAAGACCACAATTTGCTCGGCCGCTCGACCGGTACTATAAGCGGTACCGATATTTATGAATACGCCAACGGCGGGTTGCGTCAGGTCAACGTGCTTGGCGGCTCGCCGGGCACGCCGATCAGCACATGTGGTGCAAAGATAGCGGTCGGGCAGGCGGAAATCCCGGTCACTGAGGGAGAGCATGCGCTCAGCAGCACCCATGCCGTTTCCGCCGATGGCTCTCGTGTCTTTTTCACCGATAACTGCACGCATCATCTCTATATGCGCGTCAACGGTGCCGAAACGGTCGATATCGGGGAATATGGTTTTCTGGCCGCGAACGTCCAGGGTACAGAACTGTTGCTCGAACATCGCAGCGGCGAAGCGCGGGAACTTCTGCTCTACGACACCGAATCGGCCGCGTTCAAATCGCTGCTTACGATGCACGAAGAACCCCATTTTCTCGTATCTGAAAGCAGCGATGAATTGAACACGATCTATCTCAGTACCACCGAACAGCTCGCGGGTACCGAAGCTCCACCCCCCACCGGGCAAACCATCGAAGTCAACGATCGCTCGTCTATCGACGTTTATCGTTATGACATTTCCTCGGGGACACTGCGCTTTCTCTGGCAGGGAGCCCCTCCAGACGAAGTCAGTCCGGATGGCCGTTATGCGTACGGAGAGAGGGGCGTCGGGTTTCCCGTTTCCGGGCAGGCCTATCGCTATGACAGCGTCGAGAACCTGGTGCAGTGCATTTCATGCGCCTCGTCGTTTAACCCAGAACCGAAGCTGGGTCCGGCGCGAGCCAATTTCGGCGTCGATGAAAGCAATAGCCCTACGACCCGCCCGATTTCGGCGTCTGCGAATGGGGAGTACGCGTTTTTTTCCGATCCGGCGGCGCTGGTGCCCCAGGATGTCGACGGTGAAAGCCGACCCGAAGGAAAAGAAGGTGAAGATCACGGTGAACACAACTCTGGGAGCATCTCGCTCTCCAGCGATATTTATGAGTGGCGCGCCAACGGTGTCGATGATTGCTCGAACGTACAGGGGTGCCTGAGTCTGATCACGACCGGTAAGGGCGGTTTTTACAACGTTCTGTATGGCACCACCCTTTCGGGCGACGATGTCTTCTTCGGCACCTACGAATCGCTGGTGCCGCAGGACACCGATAGTTCGCCTGATGTTTACGATGCACGCATTGATGGTGGTTTCCCGCCGCCTGCGCCGCGTCCCACGGAATGCGAAGGGGATTCGTGCTCGACACCGTTCGCGCCCCCGAACGATCTCACACCCTCAAGCGCAACGTTTCAGGGCACGGGCGATATCATCTCCGCAATTCCGCCGGTGGTATCGAAGGCCAAGCCGAAACCAAAGAAGGCCAAAGCGAAACGGATGAAGCCAAAGAGAAGAAAGCCTGGGCGGCCCGATCGTCAAGCGCGGAGATCCGGCGAGAAGCGGAGGGCCGGACGATGAGTAGATCTACGCATTTGAAGCTGGCGGCGCTCCTAACGGCGGGCATCTTGTCGGTGTTGGCCGGACCGGCGCTCGCGGCACCCAGCAAAACCCCGTTTGGAATTGTTCCCGGCTCGTTCAGCGTCACTCCCTCGACGTATCAGGCCGGTGCGCACGAGGACCTCACCGTGGCATTCGACCTCGCCCACACCCCCTCAGGCGTGGACGACAACGACCCAAAGAATACGATCGTCAACCTCCCACCCGGCTTCATCGGCAACAACACAGCCGTACCGACATGCAACGTCGCGCAGCTTCTGACCGGCGGGGCCGGCGGGCACGGCACGGGTCGGGGCCATGAAGCCGGCAGTTGCCCGGCAGATAGCCAGGTCGGCACGATAACATTCAACCTCACCGTTCTGACGAAGTCTGTAAAGAGCACTTTTCCTCTGTATAACATAGAAGTGACGAGTCCCGGTATCGCCGCGGAGCTTGGCTTCAAGGCAATTATCCTGTCTCAGGTGCTGCTGGTCACGGTCCGCCCGGGTGACTCCGGGCTGACGATCACCGCACCCGACATCGAGGAGGTCGGTGATATCCACAACGTCTCCGTCACCACGTGGGGTGTCCCGAACACCTCGGCACATAACGCCGAACGCGGCCGTGAATGCCACCAGGAAAACGGCGAATCCACGTGCACACCCAGTGGTGGCGGCGAAGAAGTGAATATCGCTCCCAAGCCGTTCTTGACGAACCCGACTAGCTGTGGTCCGCACGTCGCTACGATGGAAGCGGATTCGTGGGAGGAGCCGGAAAGCTGGTCCAAGGCGAGCTTCGAAGTGCCCCCGATAGTGGAATGCGAACGGGTGCCGTTCAGTCCGTCGATAGTGGTGCAGCCGACGACGAACGCGGCGGAATCCCCGAGTGGGCTGGATGTGTCGTTGCTGGTGCCGCAGAGCTGGGAAAAACCAGAAACGATCTCCACGGCGAATCTCGAGAACACAACGCTCGCGCTACCGGTGGGTTATACGGCGAACCCTTCGCTGGCGTCGGGGTTGGGTACGTGCACCCCGCAGCAGTATGAAGCGGAAACGGCGGCGGGGCTGCCCGGTGAAGGGTGCCCGCAGGAAGCGAAGATCGGTAGCGTCGAAGTGGAAACGCCCGTGCTGCTCGATGAAAAGCTCTACGGTTCGGTGTATATCGCGACCCCGTTCGATAACAAGTTCGACTCGCTGCTCGGCCTGTACATCGTCGTGAAGGACCCCGCGCGTGGGATCATCGTCAAACTCCAAGGCCACATCGAACCGAACCCCGTGACCGGACAGCTCACCACGGTCTTCGATGAAAACCCCCAGGTCCCGTTCAGCCGCTTCACGCTAAAACTACGCCAAGGGGCGACCTCGCCGCTCGTGAGCCCCCCCACATGCGGAACCTACACGGCGGAAGCCGACCTCACACCGTGGTCGGCGCCACTGACCGCGGTGCCGTTGAGCAGCTCGTTTCAGATCGAAGACGGCATCGCCGGCGGCCCCTGCCCCGCCGGCGGTGTCCCACCGTTCAAACCGGCGCTGATCGCGGGGACGCTGAACAACAGCGCCGGCTCCTACAGCCCGATGGACATCCACATCACCCGCAACGACGGCGAACAAGAGATCACCCGCTTCTCCTCGATCCTACCCCCAGGGCTCACGGCGAACCTCTCGGGTGTCCCGTTCTGCCCCGACGCTGATATCGAAGCGGCGAAGCTCGTCTCGGGCGCGCAGGAGGAAGCCGACCCCTCGTGTCCCGCTGCGAGTGAAATCGGGCACTCCCTCGTCGGGGCGGGTGTCGGCGCGGTGCTTGCGTACACCCCCGGCAGGATCTATCTCGCGGGGCCCTACAACGGTGCGCCGTTCTCCGTCGTCTCGATCACCTCCGCGAAGGTCGGCCCGTTCGACCTGGGGACGGTCGTGATCCGCTTCGCGCTGGAGATCAACCCCGAAACAGCGGTCGTGACCGTCGACGCGAAAGCCTCCGATCCGATCCCGCACATCATCGACGGGATCATCATCCACGTCCGCGACATCCACGTCTACATCGACCGTCCGGACTTCATGCTCAACCCCACCAACTGCGACCCCGAGACGTTCGCCGCGACCGTCGGCGGCGCCGGCGCGGACCCCACCAACCCCGCCGACCAACAATTCGTGACGACCAACACCCCATTCCAGCTCGCGAACTGCCAAAACCTCAAATTCAAACCCAAGTTCACCGTCTCCACCAGCGCCAAGACCAGCAGAACGGACGGCGCGAGCCTCACCGCGAAGCTCGCCGTCCCCGGCGCACTCGGCACCCAGGCGAACATCAGCCGGGTCAAAGTCGAACTCCCCAAAGCACTACCCTCCCGCCTCACAACGCTGCAGAAAGCGTGCACCGGCGAACAGTTCGACGCCAACCCCGCCGGGTGCCCACCCGCGTCGAACATCGGGCACGCCAAGGCGATCACGCCGATCCTCCCGGTCCCGCTGGAAGGACCCGCGTACTTCGTCAGTCACGGCGGCGAAGCGTTCCCCGACCTCGAGATCGTGCTGCAGGGCTACGGCTTCACGATCGACCTGACCGCGACGACGTTCATCAGCAAAGCCGGGGTCACGAGTAGCACCTTCAAGACCGTCCCCGACCAGCCCGTCACCAGCTTCGAACTGACGCTCCCCGAGGGCCCCTACAGCGCCCTCACCGCGCTCGGGAACCTCTGCACCGCGAAGAAGCTCACGATGCCGACCGAACTCCTCGCCCAGAACGGCGCGGAGATCACGCAGAGCACGAAGATCGCCGTCACCGGCTGCCCGAAGGCCCGGCACGTCAAACACAAGCGCAAGAAGCACACGAGCGGGAAGCGGGCGAAGAGGGGGAGGAAGAAGTGACGGCCAAGGGCGGGGGGATGCCGTGCGGGCGGTCTTCTCCAGCGGGCGAGTGAACGTTCTGGGCATGTATACTGACCGTCTACATGGCTGCGAGCACCACGATTCGCGTATCGACTGAGACCCGCGACCTGCTGAAGGCGCTTGGCGCGCGCCGCGGGGACTCGGTGGGCGAGATCGTCGCCGAGCTCGTGAGTGCCGCCGGCGATGAGCTGCTGCTGGCCGACGCGGAGGCGTCGTTTCGGCGGATCGCGAGCGATCCGGACACGCTCGCCGCCTATCGCTCCGAGGCCCTGGAGATCGACACGGGCTTCGGGGCTCCGGCACCAGGCTGGTGAGCGCCCAGCCGGAGCAGGGCGATGTCTACTGGGCGGACCCCGATCCCACGCAGGGCTCAGAGCAGGCCAAGGCGCGCCCATTTGCGATCGTGTCGGTCGATCAGCTGAACCGCTCGCCGATACGGCTGTCGCTGGCCGTTCCGTTGACACGCACCGACTTCGGCAACGCGCTTCATCTTGAGATCGCACCGCCGGAGGGCGGGCTGCGTGAGAAGAGCTTCGCGATGCCTGAGCAGTTGCGCGCGGTCTCCCACGAGCGGCTGTCGCGCAGGCTGGGACGGCTCCGTCCGGGCACCCGCGAGGAGCTGCTGCGTCGCTGCCGACTGCTGCTGCGGTGAAGGCACGGGGTGGGCCCATTGGCCAGGCCACGACGAGCTGAGCGGGGCGTCATTGCGGCAGGCTAGGCTGAGAGGCGGTGACCCGCTACACCTCCACGACCCTCGAGGACCGTGCCGCGATGCTTGCGGCGATCGGCGTGGGCTCCGTGGAGGAGCTGTTCGAGCGCCAGATCCCCGAGGCCGTGCGGCTGCGTCGTGCTTTGGAGCTGCCCGCCGGGCTGCCCGAGCAGGAGGTCTACGCGCACCTGCGCGAGCTGGCCGCGCGCAACGTCAGCGCCGAAGAGGAGCTCTGCTTCCTGGGGGCGGGGATGTACGACCACTACGTCCCGGCGCTGGTCGACATGCTGATGGAGCGCTCGGAGTTCCTCACGCCCTACACCCCCTACCAGCCGGAGGTCTCCCAGGGGGGGCTGCAGGTGATGTTCGAGTACCAGACGGCCGTCTGCGAGCTCATGGGGCTGCCGGTCTCCAACGCCTCGGTGTACGAGGGTCCGTCCGCTGTTGCCTCCGCCGCGTACATGGCCAAGCTGCATAACGGCCGGCGCCGCTTCGTCGTCTCCGCGGGCCTGCACCCGCACACGCTCGCGACGCTGCGCACCTACGCGCACGGCTTCGACGCGGAGGTGATCGAGGTGCCGTTGCTGGGGGGTGCCACCGACTTGGAGGCGTGGAGCGCGGCGATCGACGGCGAGACGTGCGCCGCGATCTTCGCCCAGCCCAACTTCTACGGCGCCGTCGAGGACGCCGCCGCGCTGAGCACCGCCGCGAAGGCTGCCGGAGGGGAGGGGGGCTCCGGGGCGGGAGTCGGGTCCCACGCCGATGGCGCCGGTGGGCGGGGGCCTGTGGTGATCTGCCAGGTCGACCCGATCACGCTTGGGATCCTCGCCCCGCCGGGGGAGTGCGGCGTGGACGTCGCCGTCGGCGAGGGCCAGTCGCTCGGCAACCGCCTGGACTTCGGCGGGCCCTCGTTCGGCTTCTTCGCCGCGCGCGATCCCTACCTGCGGCGGATGCCCGGCCGCATCGCCGGCGAAACGGTGGACGCCGAGGGGCGGCGCGGCTTCGTGCTCACGCTGCAGACGCGCGAGCAGCACATCCGCCGCGAGAAGGCCACGTCAAACATCTGCACCGCGCAGGCGCTCAATGCGCTCGCGGGGGTCGTCTACCTGACGTGGCTGGGGCGCCGCGGGATCGTCGAGCTCGGCGAGCTGCTGCTCGCCCGCACCCACTACGCCCGCGAGATGCTCGCGGGCCTGGAGGGTGTCGAGGGCGCCCATTCCCAGCCGGTCGTGCGCGAGTTCGCGCTGCGCCTCGACGCCGACGTCGCCGCCGTCCGCGAGCGCTGTGCCGCCCAGGGGGTTAACCCGGGGGCCGACCTGTTCGCGCTCACCGGGCGCGAGGAGGACCGCGGCGGGCTCCTGGTCGCGCTCACCGAGCGGCGCTCCCGCGCGGACATCGACCGGCTCGTCGATGTGCTGGGAGCCGCCGTGGCGGCCGAGCGG
Organism: uncultured Solirubrobacterales bacterium; assembly: GCA_963814085.1. Taxonomy (GTDB): domain Bacteria; phylum Actinomycetota; class Thermoleophilia; order Solirubrobacterales; family Solirubrobacteraceae; genus Palsa-744. Next base: position 1,452,884 of record CAWFBP010000003.1, read on the forward strand.
GAGCTGGCGGTGCTCACGTGAGCGCTCCCCGTTTCCACGTTGCGCGTCGCCGTGGGGCATGGAGGCCCCACGCCCGGGCGTTTGAGGTGCAGTGGCGCCGCGCGGACGATCCCCAACTGGACGCGCCCGCATGACCGACACGCTCACGGTCTTCGAGCAGGGCGCTCCCGGGCGGCGCGCCTTTCAGTGCCCGGCGCTCGACGTGCCCGCCGTCGATCCCGAGCAGCTGCTGCCCGCGCGCCTGCGTCGCACCGCGCCCGCGCGGCTGCCCGAGCTCTCCGAGCCCGAGATCGTGCGTCACTACGTGCGTCTGTCCAAGCGCAACTTCGACCTCGACTCCGGCTTCTACCCGCTCGGCTCCTGCACGATGAAGCACAACCCCCGCCTGCACGAGCGCGTCGCGGCGCTGCCCGGCCACGCCCGCCTGCATCCGCTTCAGGATCCCGCGCGCGCGCAGGGGGCTCTGGAGCTGATGTGGAACCTGCAGCGCGCGCTCGGGGAGATCGCCGGCCTGCCCCACGTCTGCCTGCAACCCTCCGCCGGCTCCCACGGCGAGCTCGCGGGCGTGCTGCTCGCGCGCGCCTACCACGAGGCCCGCGGGGAGGTCCGAACCAAGGTGCTCACTCCCGACACCGCCCACGGCACCAACCCCGCCACGGTCACGATGGCGGGGTTGGAGGTCGTCAAGCTCGCGACCAACCCCGCTGGGGGCGTCGACCTCGACGACCTGCGCGCCAAGGCGTCCACGGACGTCGCCTGCCTGATGCTGACCAACCCCAACACGCTCGGCCTGTTCGACCCCGCGATCGAGGAGATCGCGCGGATCGTGCACGGGGTCGGCGCCACGCTCTACTACGACGGCGCCAACCTGAATGCGGTGATGGGGCTCTCCCGCCCGGGCGACATGGGCTTCGACATCGTCCACTTCAACCTCCACAAGTCCTTCACCCAACCGCACGGCGGCGGCGGCCCCGGCTCCGGGCCGATCGCCGTGTCAGAGCGGATCGCGCCGTTCCTGCCGGTTCCGGTGGTCGTCAGGCGCGAGGATCCCCACGGCTCCGCTATGGGTCATCGCGACGATGGCGCCACCAATGGCGGGAGGCCGTCAGCTGACGAGGGCCGGCCCAGGGCGGCGGTCTTCGACCTCGATTACGGCGAGGGCGCCGTGGGATCGAAATCGATCGGTCGCCTCCGCGGCTTCCAGGGCAACTACGGCTGCTTCGTACGCGCCTACGCCTACATCTGCTCGCTCGGCGCCGAGGGCCTGCGCGACGCCTCGGAGACGGCTGTGCTGAACGCCAACTACCTGCTCGCGCGGCTGCGGGAGCACGGCGTCGCCGAGTACCTGCCGCTGGCCTATGGGGATCTCTGCATGCATGAGTTTGTGCTCTCCGGCGGCCCGATGCGGCGCGAGCTTCAGATCAAGACGCTCGATCTCGCCAAGCGTCTGCTGGACTTCGGCTTCCATCCGCCCACGGTGTACTTCCCGCTGCTCGTCGACGAGGCTTTGATGGTGGAGCCGACCGAGACCGAGACGCGGGAGACGCTCGACGCCTTCGCCGACGCCGTTGCCGCGATCCTGCGCGAGGCCGCCGCTGATCCCGAGGTCGCGCGTACCGCCCCTCACACCACGCCCGTACGGCGTCTTGATGAGGTCGCCGCCGCGAAGCGCCCTGTCATCCGCCAGGCGATGTAGTCCGTGAGCCTCAGCGTCGAGTGTTCGATCCGTTATGCTGCCTCCACTGTTACCTGTTACATGTAACGCTTCGGCTATGTCCCGCATCCATTCAAATTCAAGAGCCCGAGTACGTGAGCACCGAGCGAGGTTGCGCAAGCAGGGTCTACGGCCTATTCAAATCTGGGTGCCCGATGTTCGCGCTCCGCGATTCGCCGAGGAGGCACACCGTCAGTCGCGTGCGGTGGCTACCAGCCAAGCCGCTGTCGAGGACCAGGCATTCGTGGATTCGATATCCGAGTGGTCGGGGGAGTGAAGCGCGCCGAGGTCTGGACGGTCGCGGGTGGCCCAGGCTACGCCGGCAAGCCGCGACCCGCGGTGATCGTCCAAGATGAGCGCTTCGACACCGACTCGGTCACGATCTGTCCATTCACTACCGATCCGACCGATGCGCCCTTGCTCCGCTTGGAGATCCACCCTTCACCCGACAATGGGCTGCGTGAGACTTGCAGGCTCATGGTCGACAAGCTCACCACGGTTCCTCGGTCCAAGCTTGGCGACCGCGCGGGCGTGCTTGCCGCGATCGACATGATCCGACTTAACCGGGCGATTGTTGTGTTCCTCGGCTTGGCCTCCAGCTGAGTTCTCGATGCGCATCTTCTCCGGCATCCAGCCCACCGGCTCCAAGCACCTCGGCAACTACATCGGCGCGATCCGCCAGTATGTCGAGGGGCAGGAGCGCGGCGAGGCGCTGTTCTGCATCGTCGACCTGCACGCCACCACCGTCTCGTATGAGCCGGCGGAGCTGCGGCGCAGCGTGTACGACCTCATCGCGCTGCTGCTCGCTGCGGGCCTCGACCCCGAGCGCTGCATCCTCTTCCGCCAGAGCGACGTGCCCGAGCACACCGAGCTGTGCTGGCTGTTGTGCTCGCTCACCGAGCTCGGCCGTCTGCAGCGGATGCACCAGTTCCGCGACAAGTCGCACGCCCAGCGCGAGCTGGTGAGCGCGGGGGTGCTCTTCTATCCCGTGCTGCAGGCCGCCGACGTGCTCGTCTACCGCGCGCACGAGGTGCCCGTCGGCGAGGACCAGCGCGAGCACTTGGAGCTGATGCGCGACGTCGCGCGGCGCTTCAACGCGCGCTTCGGCGAAGGCGAGGAGGTGCTGATCGTGCCCGAGCACCGCATCCCACCCGTCGGCGCGCGGATCATGGACCTGCAGGACCCCACGCGCAAGATGTCCACCACTGGGGGCACCTCGCAAGGGACGGTGTACGTGCTGGACGAGCCGCGCGCGATCGAGAAGAAGATCAAGAGCGCCGTCACCGACTCCGGCGCGGAGATCCGCCGCGCGCCGGAGAAGCCGGGCGTCGCCAACCTGATCGAAATCCTCGCGGTCGCGCGCGCGCTCACACCCGAGGCGGTCGAAGCGGAGCTCGCGGACGCGCGCGGGTACGGCGACCTTAAGGCGGCGGTCGCCGCCGCCCTGATCGAGTACCTCGCGCCGGTGCGCGAGCGCTACCCCGAACTGCGCGCCGACGAGGCGGCGCTCGAGGCGGTGCTGGCCGCCGGCGCGGCTCGTGCGCGCGCGATCGCAGCTCCCACGCTCGCCGACGTGCGCGAGCGGATGGGCGTGGGCGCGGGCGGGCGGGGGGGGCATCCTTCGTGATCGGTACGGTGAGGAGGTGAGTTCCGTCGCCACCCTCGACCTCGACCTGGACGTGTTCAGCGGGCCGTTCGACCTGCTCTTGACGCTGGTCCTGCGCGAAGAGATCGACCTGCTCGAGCTGCAGCTCGCCGAGGTCGTGCTCGCCTACCTCGATCACCTCGAGGCCCGTGGCGAGCTCGACCTCGAGACCGCCACCGAGTTCATCGTGCTGGTCGCCGCCCTGCTCGAGCTCAAGTCGCGGCTGATGCTCACCGGGGAGGAGGATGAGCAGCTGCTCGACATCGAGCCCGCCGAGGCCGCCGAAGAGCTGCTCACGCGGATGCTCGACGCGCGCCGCTACCGCTCCGCCGCCACCCACCTGCGCGAGCTGCTCGCCGCGCAGGATGGCGTGCGCTTCCGCTCGGCTCCGCCGCCCGCGTTCCTGCTGCGCGCCGCGCCCGCGCCGGTCGACGGCGTGCTCGACCCGGCGGCGCTCGGGCAGGCGCTCGGCCGGCTGCTGGTGATGCCGCCCGCGATCTCCCTGCGTCACATCACCGTCCCGCGCGTATCGCTCGGCGAGCGCCTCTCGCATCTGCGCTCGTTGCTGCGCCGCGGGCGCTTCACCTTCGAGGAGGCCGTCGGCGACACCGACGATCGCATGACGGTCGCGATCACCGTGTTCGCGCTTTTGGAGCTCTACAAACGCGGCGAAGCGGCCTGGGAGCAAAGCGAGTGCTTCGGCGAGATCCACGTCCACGCGCTCGCTCCGCCGGCTCCCGCCGTGGTTGCCGCGGGCGCCGGAGGCGCTTGAGTGAGCGACGCCGCGGACGCGCCTTTCGCACCTACCGAGCCGCCTCTGGCTGGCTCCGAGCCGGATGCCGTGGGTGAGCCGGTCGAGGGTCCTCCTGAGGCCGTCGAGGGTCTTTCTGCTGAAGGTGAGCCTCTCGAGGGTCTTCTTGCTGAAGGTGAGCCCGTCGAGGGTCACCCCCCCGCCGGGGACGTGCCCGGCGGCCCTGCCTCCCCCGAGCTTGCCCGCGTCGTCGAGACCCTGCTGTTCATCTCGTCCCACCCGCTCTCGATCCGTGAGCTGGCCGACGCGGCTGGGGCCGATGAGCTGGAGATCGCCGCGGCTGTGGGGCTGCTCGCCGACCAGTACGCCCCCGGCCTACGCGGCATCCAGCTGCGGGAGCTCGCGGGCGGCTACGCGCTCGCCAGCGATCCCGCCTGCGAGGAAGCCGCCCGGCGCCTGTTCAGCCGGCCACGCACCGCAGCGCTTACGCCCGCCCAGGCGGAGACGCTCGCGATCGTCGCCTACCTGCAGCCGGTCTCGCGTCCGGAGATCACGCGCATCCGCGGCGTCAGCGCCGACTCGGCGGCCACCACGCTGCTGGAGCGCGGCCTGATCGAGGAGGCCGGCCGCTCCCAGTTCGGCGCCGTCCTCTACCGCACCGGCACCCAGTTCCTGAAGCTGTTCGGCCTGCGCTCGCTGAACGAGCTGCCCGACGTGGCGCAGTGGGATCCCACCCTGGAGGAGCAGGCCGAGCTGCGCGAGCGGCTGTTGCGGGCGGGCGAGGCGCGGGCCGAGGGCGGGCCGTCGCCGCTGGAGTCGTGATCAGGCAGCCCTCGCCGCCAGCTGGCCGCACGCCGCGTCGATGTCGCGCCCGCGCGTGAGGCGCACTGTCGCCTGCACACCGTGCTCCTCCAGCGCCGCCTTGAAGGCCGCGATCGCCTCGCGGCTCGAGCCTTGATATGGCGAGCTCGTTGGATTGAAGGGGATGAGGTTGACCTTGAACATCCGCGGGGCATCCGCGCCATCTGGGGCGAGCAGCTTCGCCAGCGCCACCGCCTGCGCGTAGCGGTCGTTGATGCCCGCCAGCATCACGTACTCGACGAAGATCCGCCGCCGCTTGCGCGCGTAGTGGGCGCGGCAGGCGTTGAGCACCTCGCGCAGCGGGTAGCGCTCGTTGACCGGCATCAGCTCCGAACGCAGTGCTTCGTCAGCGGCGTGCAGCGAGAGCGCGAGGCGCAGCGGCAGCTCGCACTCGGTGAGGCGTTCGATTCCGGGAATCCACCCCACCGTCGAGATCGCCGTGCGGCGGTGCGTGATGCCGAGATCCGGCAGCCGCTCGCAGGCCCCGAGCACCGCGTCGAGGTTCAGCAGTGGCTCGCCCATCCCCATGAACACGCAGTGGTCCACCCGCTCCAGCCGGCGGAAGTGCAGCGCCTGGTCGAGTATCTCCGAGGTGCTGAGGTTGCGCGCGAACCGCATCGCGCCGGTGGCGCAGAAGGTGCAGGTCAGCGGGCAGCCCGATTGCGAGGAGAGGCAGATCGAGCGCCGTCCGACGCCCACTCCCGAAGGGTTTCCACCTCCCGGAGGGCTTCCACTTCCCGGAGAGTTTCGATACCGCATCAGCACCGCCTCCAGCGGCCGGCCGTCAGCGGTGGCGAACAGCGCCTTCACCGTGCCGTCGCGGGCGCTCATCTCGCGACTCACCTCCAGACTCGAGAACGGCACCTCCCGCGCGAGCGTCTCGCGCAGCGCCTTCGGGAGATTGGTCATCGCCTCATACCCCGCGGCGCCTCCCGCGGCCCACCGCCACACCTGGGCGGCGCGGAAGCTCGGCTCTCCGCGGGCGGAGAGCGTCTTGTCGAGAAGTTGCAGGTCCATGTCTTCGGGTCGAGGGCGCTCGCGTCGAGGTCGGCCTCCTATGGTGGCATCCATGCGCCTTGCCAAGCACCTCGCCCACGCCGGCGTCGCCTCCCGACGCGCCGCCGAGACGCTGATCGTCGCCGGGCGCGTGCGCGTCGATGGGGAGCTGGTGCGCGATCCCGCGCGCGATGTGGACGAGCGCAACCGCGTCGAGGTCGACGGGCAGCCGCTCCGTGGCCCCGAGCCGCGGGTCGTCTACGCGGTGCACAAGCCCGTCGGCGTGCTCTCCACGGCACGTGACACCCACGGTCGTCCCACGGTGGTGGAGCTGATCCCGGAGGAGTCCCGTCGCCTCTACCCCGTCGGGCGCCTCGACGCCGACAGCAGCGGCCTGATCCTGCTCACCAACGACGGCGCGCTCGCGCAGCGGCTCACGCATCCGCGCTACGAAGTGCCCCGCATCTACCGCGTGCGCCTCGCCGAGGGGCCGGTTGGGGAGCGCGCGCTGCGGGCGCTGCGAGCCGGCGTGACGCTGGAGGATGGCCCGACCGCGCCGGCACAGGTGCGGCGCGTGGGCGGCGGGGGGGACGAGCTCGAAATCACGATCCGCGAAGGCCGCAACCGCCAGGTGCGGCGCATGTGCGAGGCGGTCGGCCACTCCGTGCTCGCGCTGCGGCGTGTCGCCTTCGGCTCGCTGCGGCTCGGCACCCTGCAACCCGGCGCCCACCGACGCCTCGGCGAGGCCGAGCTGCGCAAGCTGGGCGAGTCTGGTGGGCCTCGCGCGCGAGCCTCCGAGGGCGCGAGCGATCCAGGGGCGGGCGGGCCCGGCCGAGGACTCTGAGAGAATCGCCCGCGATGCGACTGTATGCCTTACGCGGCGCGACCAGCGTCGCGCACAACGACGCCAAGGACATCCTCGAGGCGACGACCGAGTTGATGAGCGCGATCATGGAGCGCAACTCGCTGCGCCCCGAGGACGTCGTCAGCTGCATCTTCACCGCCACCAACGACCTCAACGCCGAGTTTCCCGCCGTCGCTGCGCGCGCGCTCGGTTTCGAGAACGTGCCGCTGCTGTGCGCGCGGGAGATCCCGGTGCCGCGCGCGCTGCCGCGCGTGATCCGGGTGCTGATCCACTACTACGCCGAGGATGGCCACTCCGCTCAGCACATCTACCTGGGCGAGGCGAAGGCGCTGCGCACCGACCTGCAGTCCGCCCAGTGAGCGCCTTGGCGCCGACCTGGAAGCCCGCGCCGTGAGCTCCTCGGCACAATAGGCCGGTGCCCGTCGAGTTCTCCGAGCGGATCAGGCGCCTGCCGAGCTACCCGGCGGCCGGCGGCTACGCGGACGCGGCGCCGCGCGTGCGGCTGGCCAGCAACGAGTCGCCGTGGCCGCCGCTGCCCGCTGTCCAAGAGGCGATCCAGCACACGCTCTCCTCGCTGAACCGCTACCCCGACCCCACCAGCGGCGCGCTGCGCCGGCGCCTGTCCGAGCGCTACGGCGTGCCGGCCGAGCAGATCGCGGTCGGCAACGGCTCCTGCGACATCCTGCTCGCCGCGGGCGAGGCGCTGCTGGAGCCCGGCGCCGAGCTGGTGTACGCGTGGCCCTCGTTCTCGATCTACCCGCACCTCAGCGCCGCCTCGGGTGCGCGCGCGGTCACCGTGGCGCTCGACGAGCGCGATCGTCACGACCTGCCCGCGATGCTGCGCGAGATCACCGTCGCCACGCGGCTGGTGGTCGTGTGCAACCCCAACAACCCCACCTCCACCGCTCTGCCGCTCGCGGAGATCGCGAATTTCCTGGCGGAGGTGCCCCCGCACGTGTGCGTCGCGATCGACGAGGCCTACTGCGAGTTCAACCTGCTCGACGACCCCGACGCCTCCGTCGAACTGCTTGGCGAACACCCCAACCTCGTGCTGCTGCGGACCTTCTCGAAGGTGTACGGCCTGTGCGGGCTGCGCGTCGGCTTCGCGCTGTGCGGCTCGGAGGAGCTGCCGCGAGCGTTCGACCAGGTGCGCCAGCCGTTCTTCTGCAACGCCGTCGCCCAGGCTGCTGCCACCGAGGCTCTGAACCATCAGGACGCCGTCACCGACCGCGTCACCCGCACGATCGCCGAGCGGATCGCGATGGACGAGCGGCTGCGCGCGCTGAGGCTCGACCCCGCCGACTCGCAGGCCAACTTCTGCTGGTTCGGGCTCGGCGACGATAGAAACGAAGCGGAGGTGATGCGCGGCCTGCTCGAGCGCAGCGTGCTGGTGCGCGGTGGCGGCGCGCTCGGGCGCGAGGGGGCGCTGCGCGTCACCTATGGCACGCCCGAGGAGAACGCGATCTTCCTGGATGCGCTTGCTGAATTGCTGTGAAGCTGCTACAAACCTCTGAGACGACCATGTCCGCTTCCGCGCCGCATTGCCACACCCCTGCGCCTTCCTATTGGTCGTCCTCCTACGCCTACGCCTGGCGATTTAGCTAGGCGCTTCGGCCTGCGCCCGCGCGTGAGCGGGACCGCGGCCGCCCAGGGTTCTCTCTCGACCGAGCGCCACCCCACCGGGCGCATCACCAGGCCCTTCACGATTCCTCGCGCCGGCCCCACGGCGGGAGACCGATACTAAGATTCGAAGCCCAGAAAGGACCCACCGATGATGATCGTGATGAAGGAGTCGGCCACCGACGAGGAGATCGCGGCGGTCGCAGAGAAGATCGAGCGAGCCGGCGCGCGGGCCCACCGCAGCCAGGGCGCGCGCGTGACCGTGATCGGCGCGATCGGCGACGTCGAGCAGGACGCCTCCGTGGAGAGCCTCGGGCTGGAGGGCCAGCCGGGGGTCGACAGAGTGGTGCCGATCCTCAAGCCCTACAAGCTGGCCTCCGCGCAGTTCCGCCACGGCGAGCGCACCGTGCTGGAGATCGACGGGCGCAAGGTTGGCGGCGATCACTTCGCGCTGATCGCCGGTCCCTGCACGGTCGAATCGCGCGAGCAGACACTGGAGACCGCACGCGCGGTGCGCGACGGTGGCGCCACGCTGCTGCGCGGCGGCGCATACAAGCCGCGCACCTCCCCCTACGCCTTCCAGGGTCTCGGGCAGGAGGGGCTGCGGCTGCTCGCCGAGGCGAAGGCCGAGACCGGCCTGCCGGTCGTCACCGAGCTGATGGACGTGCGCGACATCGACGCCGTGCTGGAGGTCGCCGACGTGATCCAGATCGGCGCCCGCAACATGCAGAACTACTCGCTGCTCACTGAGGTCGGGCGCTCCGGGCGCCCCGCGCTGCTCAAGCGCGGACTCTCCGCGCCCCTGGACGAGCTGCTGATGGCCGCCGAGTACATCCTCAAGGAGGGCAACCCCGCCGTGATGCTCTGCGAGCGGGGCGTCCGCGGGTTCGAGAACGCCTACCGGCGCTCCACGCTCGACCTGATGGCGGTGCCGATCCTCAAGGAGCTCTCGCACCTGCCGGTGATCGTCGACCCATCGCATGCGGCGGGCCGGCGCGACCTGGTGCTCTCGCTCTCGCTCGCCGCCGCGGCGGCCGGGGCGGACGGCATCATCGTCGAGGTGCACCCGGCTCCCGACGAGGCGCTCTGCGACGGGCCGCAGTCGCTGCCGACCGACACGTTCGCCGAGTACGCCGCCGCGGTGGAGCGCGCCGCCGCACTGGCGGGCAAGGCGTTCAGCGCCGCGTGATCGGGGGCCACGGAGCGCTGTTCTCAGGCGTTCGGCCCTCGTGCCGAGGGCTCGCGCGTTGAAGATCGCGATCCTGGGCGTCGGCCTGATCGGCGGGTCGATCGGTCTCGCCGCTCGCCGGCGTGCGGGTGCACACGTCTGTGGGTATGACCCCAACCAGCGGGCGTGCGCCGCCGCGCTCGAGCTCGGGGCGATCGACGAGCAGGCGCCGGACATCGCCGCCGCGGTGGCCGGTGCGCAGGTGGTGTTCGCCGCGGCACCCGTGGGGGTGCTGGCGGAGACTGTGCGCGAGGCCCTCGAACACGCCGGGGACGATTGCGTAGTGAGCGACGTCGGCTCGACCAAGCTTGCGCTCGAGCAGGCGCGGCGGGACCCCCGCTTCGTCGGCGGGCACCCCCTCGCGGGGTCGCACACGGCAGGCGTCGCGCACGCCCGCGAGGAAATGTTCGACGAGGCCACCTGGTACCTGTGCCCGGCCGACAACATCACCGAGGGCTTATACGAGCGGCTGCATGATCTGATCGTGCGCTTCGGTGCGGAGCCGATTCCGGTCGACGCCGACATGCACGACCGCCTGATGGCCACGGTCTCCCAGCTGCCGCACGTGCTGGCCAACGTGCTGGTGGAGCAGCTCGCCGCGGCGAGCTGCGACAATGACCAGCCTGCGTCGACGCGCACGCTCGGGGTGGGGCCGAGCTTTCGCGACGCCACGCGCGTGGCAGGCTCCAACACGGCGATCTGGACCGACATCTACCTCGCCAACAGAGAGGCGCTGATCGAGGCGATCGAGCGGGCCCTGCTGGGACTGGAGGACGTCCGCGCCATGCTCACCCGCGCGGACGCCGACGCCCTGGCGGCGTGGAACGAGCGCGCCCTGGTCGCCCGTACAACGCTGTTGGGTGGCGAGGAGCCTCCCGCAGGCGCTGCCCCATAGGCTTGCGGGCAGGATGAACCTGCGCTTCGAGCCCTCCGGCCCCCTCACGGGCGAGTTGATTGCGCCGGCGGACAAGTCGATCTCTCACCGCGCGGCGCTGCTCGGCGCGATGGCGTCCTACCCGCTGCGGATCGAGAACTACCTGCACGCGGCCGACACCACTTCGACGCTGAACGCGGTGCGCGCGCTTGGCGCGCTGGTCGAGGTGCGCCCCGACGCGGTCGTCGTGCGCGGCTCCGGCCTGCGCGAGGCGCGCGAGCCCGCGGGGCGGGCGGGGCCGATTGACGTGGGCAACGCCGGCACGCCGCTGCGCCTGCTGCCCGGCTGGCTGGCCGCCCAGGAGGGTCGCTCGTTCACGCTCGACGGCGACGAGTCGATCCGCCGCCGCCCGGTGGACCGCGTGATCGAGCCGCTGCGTCTGATGGGCGCCGGCCTCGATGCGCGCGAGGGCCGCTACCCGCCGTTGAGCGTGAGGGGCGCGCGGCTGCACTCGATCTCCTACACGCTGCCGGTCGCGAGCGCCCAGGTGAAGTCGTGTGTGCTGCTGGCCGCGCTGGCCGCGGACGGCGCGAGCACCGTCACCGAGCCCGAGCGCAGCCGCGACCACACTGAGCGGATGCTGCTGGGCGCTGGTGTCCGCATCCACCGCAACGGCCGCAGCGTCACCGTCACCAACGCCGACGAGCTGGTGCTGGAGCGTGTGCGGGTGCCCGGCGACCCGAGCTCCGCCGCATTCATGATCGCCGCGGGGGTGCTGGTGGGGGGTTCGCGCCTGTTGATCCGCGACGTCGGCGTCAACTGGACGCGCAGCGGCTTCCTGCGGATTCTTATGCGGATGCAGGGAATCGTGCTCGGCGACCTGGAGGATGAGACCGGTGAACTGATCGCACACGAGCCGGTCAGCGACCTGGACGTCGCCGCGGGCGGGCTGGAGGGGACCTTCGTAGGTCCCGAGGAGGTGCCGCTGGCGATCGACGAGCTGCCGCTGATCGCGTTGCTCGGCTGCTTCGCCGAGGGGGAGACGGTGGTACGCGGCGCACAGGAGCTGCGCCTCAAGGAGTCCGACAGGATCGCCACCGTCGTCGACGGCCTGCGCGGTCTCGGCGCCGACATCGAGGCGACCGACGACGGTTTCGCCGTGACCGGGACGGGCGGGCTGCGCGGCGGCGTGCTCGAGGCCCACGGCGACCACCGCCTGGCGATGCTCGGCGCGGTCGCCGGCCTCGCCTCGCGCGAGGGCGTGGAGGTGCGCGGGATCGAGGCCGCCGCGATCTCCTACCCGGGGTTCGTGGAGGACCTCGAACGGTTGGCGGGCTGATGCGTCCCCGGCCGGCGGGGACCCCATGTCCGCCCTCGCCGATCGTGCGGCCCGCCGCCGTGGGGGCGCGACGATGGTGATCGCGATCGACGGCCCCGCCGGGGCGGGCAAGTCCACGGTCGCACGTGCGGTCGCACACAGACTGGGCTTCACCTACATGGACAGCGGCGCGATGTATCGCTGCGTGGCGCTGCTGGCGCTTGCCGCACCCGATCGGCCGCCGGCGCAGCTGGCGCAGGCCGCACGCATCGAGCTGGGGGAGCGCATTCACCTGGATGGCGGCGATGTGACCGAGGAGATCCGCGCGTTGGAGGTATCGGAGAAGGCCTCGCAGGTCGCCTCCGACCCGGCTGTGCGCGAGGCGCTGGTCGCGTTGCAGCGGGAGCTGGTGTCGCGTGGCGATTTGGTGGCGGAGGGCCGCGACATCGGCACGGTGGTCGCCCCCGACGCGGCGCTGAAGATCTTTCTCACCGCCGACCCGGCCGAGCGCGCGCGCCGGCGCGCCGTGGAGCTCGGTCTCGACGGCGAGGCGGTGCTGGAGGAACTGCGCCAACGCGACCAGCGCGATGCCGAGCGCGAGCACAGCCCGCTGCGGGCGGCTCGCGACGCGGTCGTGCTCGACACCACCGGCCTGAGCATCGAGCAGGTGGTCGAGCGCATCGCGGGGCTCGCCCATCCGGCAGCACGACCCTCATAGCTCATACTCATCGAATGCAAAAGGTCGCCATCATTGGCTATCCCAACGTGGGCAAGTCCTCGCTGGTCAACCGCCTGAGCGGGACGCGCACAGCCGTCGTGCACGAGCGCCCCGGGGTGACGCGCGACCGCAACGAGGTCGAGTGCGAGTGGAACGGGCGCACGTTCACGCTGATCGACACCGGCGGCGTGGACTTCCGCGACGAGGATCCGCTGGCCGGCTCGATCCGCGAGCAGGCGCGCGCGGGACTCGCCGAGGCTCAGGTGGCGGTGCTGGTGGTCGACGCGAGGGCGGGGGTGCGCCCCGGCGATGAGGAGCTCGCGGATCTGCTGCGCCGCTCGCCCGTGCCCAGTGTGGTCGTCGCCAACAAGTGCGACACGGTCGGCGATCTGCCGCTCGCGGCGGAGCTGCACCGCCTCGGGCTGGGCGAGCCGCTGGCGGTGTCGGCCGCGCAGGGGCTCGGCTCGGGCGATCTGCTGGACCGGATCGTGCAGTTGCTGGGGCCCACGGAGGCGGCCCAAACGGAGCCCGAGGCGCTGCGTCTCGCGCTGATCGGTCGCCCGAACGTCGGCAAGTCCTCGCTGGTCAACCGCTTCCTCGGCGAGGAGCGCGTGATCGTCTCCGAGCTGGCGGGCACCACCCGCGACGCGATCGACACGCCGCTGCTCGTGGAGGGGCGCGACGTGACGCTGATCGACACCGCCGGGATGCGCCGCCAGTCGAAGGTGGCGGACTCCGTCGAGTACTACACCGCGCTGCGCTCCCGCCGCGCGGCCGAGCGCGCGGACGTGGCGCTGGTGGTGTGCGACGCCACCGAAGGAGTCACCGCCCAGGACCTGCGGATCGCGGAGCTCGCGATGAAGGCGGGCTGCGCGACGGCAATCGTGCTCAACAAGTGGGACCTGTTCGCCGAGTCCCACCCCGAGGTGCAGGATGACAAGGCGCGCGAGGCGGCGCTCGCGCATGAGCGCGCGCGGGTGGCGGAGAAGCTGCGGCTGCGCCCGCGGGTGCTGACGGCGAGTGCGATCACCGGTCGGCACACCGCGCGCCTGCTGACCGAGGCGCTGGCGTTGGGGGATCGGATGGCGGGGCGGATCCCCACGCCCGAGCTTAACCGCTTCCTGGCGGAGGCGGTGCAGGCGCGCCAGCCGCCGATCGGCACGCGTCGGGGCTCCAGCCAGCACCGCCTGAAGCCGATCTACATGACCCAAACGGGAGAGCGCCCGCCGCGCTTTGCGATCCAGGTCAACTCGCGCGAGCGGGTGACGCGCGACTACGCCTACTTCCTGGAGAACCGTCTGCGCGCGCGCTACGGCATGGACGGGGTGCCGCTGATCATCGACTTCGTGGAACGGGGCCAGCGCAGCGCCGCCGGCGACCCACCCCGCGGACGTCGCCGTGGCGCGCGCTCGGCCGCGTGAAGCGTGCGGCGGGCGCCTGAAGCCGGGGGCTCGCGTCGCCCGGTAGGGCCGCGTGAACGCGCGTGAGTGCCGGTACACTGCCCCCAATGAGCGAGCTTTCAGACAACGAATACCTGTTCACCAGCGAGTCGGTGACGGAGGGGCACCCCGACAAGATCGCCGATCAGATCTCCGATGGGGTGCTGGATGCGGTACTGCGCGAGGACCCAAACGGCCGCGTTGCGTGCGAGACGCTCGTCAACACCGGCCTGATCGTGGTGTCGGGGGAGATCACGACAGAGACATACGTGGACATCCCCGCGGTGGCACGCGAGACGGTGCGGGGCATCGGCTACGACAACGCCGCGTTCGGCTTCGACTGCGACACGTGCGCGGTGATCAACGCGATCGACCGGCAGTCGCCGGACATCGCGCAGGGCGTGGACGCGGCGTACGAGACCCGCCACGACCCGCTCGACGACGACCGCTTCGACCTGGCGGGGGCGGGCGACCAGGGGATGATGTTCGGGTATGCGACCAGCGAGACCGAGGAGCTGATGCCGCTGCCGATCCTGCTGGCGCACAAGCTCTCCAAGCGCCTGGCGGAGGTGCGCAAGGCGGACGTGCTCCCCTATCTGCGTCCGGACGGCAAGACGCAGGTGACGGTGCGCTACCGCGATGGGCGGCCGGTGGGGGTGGAGAAGATCCTGATCTCCACCCAGCACGCGGATGGGATCGACAGCGAGACGCTGATCAAGCCCGACCTCTTCGAGCACGTGCTGCGACCGGTGCTGCCGGCGGAGCTCTACGAGGAGAAGGAGCTGCTGCGCAACTTCCTGGTCAACCCCACCGGGCGTTTCGTGATCGGCGGGCCGATGGGCGACTGCGGGCTGACCGGGCGCAAGATCATCGTCGACACCTATGGCGGCATGGCACGCCACGGCGGCGGCGCGTTCTCGGGCAAGGACCCCTCCAAGGTGGACCGCTCGGCGGCCTACGCCGTCAGGTGGGTGGCGAAGAACATCGTCGCCGCCGGCCTGGCCGACCGCGCGGAGGTGCAGGTGGCGTATGCGATCGGGGTCGCGCACCCGGTGTCGGTGATGGTCGAGACGTTCGGCACCGAGAAGATCGGCCGCGGACGGATCACGGAGCTGGTCAAAGAGCACTTCGATCTGCGCCCCGGTGCGTTCCGCGAGGAGCTGAAATTGCACCGCCCCATTTATCAGAAGACCGCCGCATACGGCCATTTCGGCCGCGACGACCACGACTTCACGTGGGAGCGCACCGACAAGGCCGAGGAGCTGCGCGCCGCGGCGGGCCTGGGGGCCGGCGCGAGCCTCTAAGCGGTCCGGTGCTCCATCTAGTGTGAGGCCTGGAGGGTGGCCCAGCCGGCCGAAGGCCGGCGAGCCTTGGCCCCTCTTCTTTCAGATGCCGCATGAGATCGCCCAGGTTGAGCCCCTGACCACAGCCCGCGCACTGCGCGGGCCGTTCGACTACCGGCTGCCGCCGGAGCTCGAGGGGGGTGCCGTCGGGGTCGGCTCGATGCTGGTGGTGCCGTTCGGCCGGCGCGAGGTGCTGGGGGTCGTCACGGGCCTCTCCGAGCGCAGCGAGGTGGCCGAGGAGAAGCTGCTGGAGCCGCTGCGCGCGCTCGAGCTCGGCGTGCCCGTGGACCTGGTGGCGCTGGCGGAGTGGCTGGCGGCGGAGTACTGCTCGACGGTGGCGCGCGCGCTGCGGCTGGTACTGCCCGCCGGCGCGACCGGCAAAGGGCCGAGCGGTCTCGGCGTACGCAAGCGTCGGGCGCGTGCGGTCACGCGCCCGCGGCATGAGCCGATCGGCAGGCTGCACGGCCAGCCGCCGCCACTGACCGACGACCAGCGTCGGGCGTTGACGGCGATCGAAGAGCGGCTTGAGGCCCTTGCGGCGCCTGCGGGTGGGTGGGCTCCCCAACATCCGGCGCTGCTGTTGCACGGGATCACCGGGTCGGGTAAGACCGAGGTGTATCTGCGCGCCGCCGCGTGCGCCTTGCAACGCGGTCGCGGCGCGATCGTGCTGGTGCCCGAGATCGCGTTGACCCCGCAGATCGTCGGGCGCTTCGTGGGGCGCTTCGGGGAGACGGTGGCGGTCCTGCACTCGCGCCTGACCGCGGCGCAGCGGCGGGAGGAGTGGCGGCGACTGCGGACGGGTGAGGCCCGGGTGTGCGTGGGTCCGCGCTCGGCGGTGTTCGCGCCGATCGAGCAGTTGGGGTTGATCGTCGTCGACGAGGAGCACGACGCCTCCTACAAGCACGAAGGCGATCCCCGCTACGACGCGCGCGAGGTCGCCGCCAAGCGCGCCGCGCTGCAGGGGGCGCTGCTGCTGCTGGGCAGCGCGACGCCGCGGCCGGAGAGCCACCACGCGCTCGAGCGCGTGCGCCTGCCGCGCCGGGTGGACGGCCGCCCACTGCCGCCGGTGGAGCTGCTCGAC
This sequence comes from uncultured Solirubrobacterales bacterium, assembly GCA_963814085.1. GTDB lineage: Bacteria > Actinomycetota > Thermoleophilia > Solirubrobacterales > Solirubrobacteraceae > Palsa-744. The sequence continues at coordinate 1,469,337 of CAWFBP010000003.1, forward strand.
ATGCGCGAGCAGAGCCACGGCCTGCACCCGGAGACGGCGCAGGCGCTCGCGGACGTGCGGCGGGAGGGGGGCAAGGCGATCGTGCTGCTCAACCGCAGGGGCTGGTCGAACTTCCTCTCCTGCCGCTCGTGCGGGAAGGTGTGGAGCTGCCCGCAGTGCGACGTGGCACTCGTGTTCCACCGCCGCGAGGGGCAGGTCCGCTGCCATCACTGCGACCACAGCGAGCGCGTGCCCGAACGGTGTGGCTGCGGCTCGACGGCGGTCGCGCGCCACGGCACCGGGACCGAGCGCTTGCAGCACGATCTGCAGGGCGCGCTTGGAGACGGCGAGCGCTTCCCGATCTTCCGCCTGGACGCGGACACGATCCCAGTCGGCGCGGGTGGGGAGGGCGTGGGCGCGCTGCTGCGCCGCTTCGGCGACGCCCCGGCGGGCGTGCTGATCGGCACGCAGATGGTGGCGAAGGGCCATGACTTCCCCGACGTGCGCCTCGGGGTGGTGGTGGACGCGGACGCGACGTTGCGCTTCCCCGACTTCCGCGCGGAGGAGCGCACCTTTGCGCTGATCGCCCAGCTCGCCGGCCGGGTTGGGCGCGGCGGCGAGGGCAGGGTGCTGGTGCAGGCGATCGCCCCCGAGGCGCGGGCGATCGCGCACGCGGCGCGGCACGACAGCGAGGGCTTTCTAGCGGGCGAGCTGCAGCGTCGTGCGGCGCTGCGCTACCCGCCGTTCGCGCACCTGATCCGGATCGTGTGCTCCGCCCCGGAGGCGGCGCGTGCGCAGGCGGCGTCGAGCGCCGTACGCGCACAGCTGGATGGGCTGGAGCATTGCGCTGCCAGGACGGTTGCTGAGCAAGCGAGGCAAGGACGCAAGGAGCGTGGCGTGCTCAGCACGCGAGCGACTGAGGACGCAGCATCGCGCAGCTCAGCAACCGTCCTGGGGCCCGCGGCGCTGTTCCGGCTGCGCGGGCGCGAGCGCAGGATGCTGCTGGTGAAGGCGACCGACCGGGGCGCGGCGGTGGCGGGCGTCGGTGCGGCCGTGCAGCGCGCGGCGAGGGCGAAGGCGCACGCGGGAGTGAACTTCAGCGTCGACGTGGACCCGCAATAAGAGTGGCGCAGGTGGCCGACCCAGCCCTTCGGGCTGTGTGCCCCCGCCGAGCCAGGCCCCTCTTCACCTGTCAAAATGGGTCGCAGATGAGTACAGGCGTTGAGGAGCCCACCGAGGTCGAGGAGCAGGACGAGCCCGCGGAGGAGCTCGACGAGGAGACGCGCGCGCGCCGCGACGCGGCGCTGCGCCAGGTGCGCAAGCTGGGGGACCCGGTGCTGCGCGCCAGCGCGGTGGCGGTCGAGCGCTTCGACGAGCGGCTGCGCGCCGAGGTGCAGCGGATGGGCGAGCTGATGCAGGACGCGCTCGGCGTCGGCCTGGCCGCGACCCAGGTGGGGGTGCTGCACCGGGTGCTGGTGTACAAGGCGTACGAGGACGACCCCGTCAGCGTTCTGGTGAACCCTGCGCTGGAGTGGGAGAGCGAGGAGCGGGAGGTCAAGGAGGAGGGCTGCCTGAGCCTCCCCGGGGTCCACGTCGAGGTCGAGCGCGCTGTGCGCGTGAGAGTGCGCGCCCAGGACACGCACGGCAAGGAGCTGGTGGTCGAGGAGGAGGGTCTGCCGGCCCGTGTGATCCAGCACGAGATGGATCACCTCGAAGGAGTGCTGATCCTCGATCGGATCTCACGCGAGGCGCGCCGGGACGCGATGCGCGCGCTGCGCGAGGCGCGGGAAGCCGATGACGGGTCTCGACGACCGACCGCCGAGCGGTCGACGGCCCCGGCCGCCCCCGCGTAGGTCGCCCGGCACTTTGCGCACCGTCTTCCTCGGCACCTCCGACTTCGCCGCGGCCGTGCTGGAGCGCCTGGCGGCGAGCGGGCACCGGCCGGCACTGGCGTTGACGCGCCCCGACCGCCCGCGCGGCAGGGGCCGGCAGCTGGCGGCGCCGCCCGTGGCTCAGGCAGCGAGAGAGCTGGGCATCGCGCTCGAGCAGCCGGAGCGGATCAACGATCCCGCGGTGTGCGCGCTGGTGCGGGATGTGGCGGGCGAGGAGGCGGTGCTGGTGGTGTGCGCCTTCGGAGCGCTGATCAGGGAGCCGCTGCTGTCGGCCCATGAGTTGCTGAATGTGCACCCCTCGCTGCTGCCGCGCTGGCGCGGGGCGGCACCGGTCGAGCGGGCGATCATGGCCGGGGACGCACAGACGGGCGTGTCGATCATGCGCCTCACCGAGGGCCTCGACAGCGGGCCGGTGTGTGCGACTGCGCAGGAGACGATCGGCCCGGCCGACACCTCCGGGTCGCTGGCGGAGCGCCTGCGGCGGCTTGGCGGCGAGCTGCTGGTGGGGGTGCTCGACGAGTGGGAGCGAGGGCAGCCGCCGCGCTTCGAGGAGCAACCCGAGGAGGGGGTGACTTACGCGGAGAAGATCGGCGCCGAGGACCGCCTGCTCGCCCCGGGGCGCACGGCGGTGGAGCTGGAGCGTCAGGTGCGCGCGCTGCAGCCCCACATCGGTGCGCGCCTCGCGCGAGCGGACGGGACGCTGCTGGGCGTCTCGCGCGCGACGCTGGCCGAGGCGACGCTGGCCGAGGCGGTGCTGGTGGACGCGGCGCTGGTGGAGGAGGGCTCCGGGAGTCTCCCCGCCGGGAGGTTGGCGGCGAGCGCCGGACATCTGCTGTACGGGACAAGGGACGGGGCGCTGGCGCTGCTGGAGGTTCAGCCTCCCGGTGGGCGGCCGATGGACGCGCAGGCGTATTTGCGGGGACATGCCCTCTCCTAGCAGGCGCAGCCGGCCCCGGGCCGACGAGCCGGGGCGGGTGGGGGGACGGGTGGGGTCTCCTTCTCCGGCTAAGGCCCGCGTCTGCGCCTACGCGGTATTGCGGAGGGTGTTCGAGCAGGGCGCGTACGCCGATCTGGCGCTGCGCGCGGAGGCGCGCGAGCTCGACGCCCGCGATCGGGCGCTGGCGATGCGCCTCGCGTATGGGGCGGTCCAGCGCAAGGGGACCCTCGACTACCTGATCGAACGGCTCACCGAGCGGCCACTGAAACGGCTCGATGCGCCCGTGCTGGCGGCGCTGCGGCTGGGGTTGTATGAGCTTCTGTATCTCGGGGGCGCGCCCGACCACGCGGTGGTGGCGGACGCGGTCGAGCTGGCGAAGAGTGGCGGAGTGGCAGCGGGCGGCCGTGCGCTGACCGGCGGTGGCTCGCGGGCCGGCCGCGGGGGCCACGGCCTGGTCAACGCGGTGCTGCGTCGCGCCACGCGCGAGGGCAGGGCGCTGCTGGCCGAGCTCGACGACAGTACGCCCGAGGCCGCTGCGCTGAAGCACTCCCACCCGGAGTGGGTTGCACGGCTGTGGTGGGAGCAGCTGGGAGCCGATGATGCCCGCGCGCTGCTGGCGTTCGACAACGAGCCGGCGGAGCTGGCGCTGCGCGTCAACACACTGGTCGCCGAGCCGGCGAGCGTGGCGGAGCAGCTGAGGGCCGGTCCCCGGCCGGTGGGCGTCCACGGCGACCCGCGCATCCCCGAGGCGCTCGTGTTGGAGGGCCCGTGGGACTTGCACGGCTCGCCGCAGTGGCGCGCCGGCGCGGTGCTGGCACAGTCGCGGGGTGCGATGCTGCCGGCGCGGGCTCTGGCGCCCCAGCCGGGCGAGCGGGTGCTCGACCTGTGCGCCGCGCCCGGCGGCAAGAGCACGCACCTGGCGGCGCTGATGGGCGGCAAGGGCGAGGTGGTGGCGGTAGAGCGCAACCCCCGTCGCGCCGCGGAGCTGCAACGGACGGTGGAGCGTCTGCGCGCGCAGGAGTGCGTGCGGGTGGTGCTCGGCGACGCGGCGCGGCCGCTGCGTGACGAGGCGCCGTTTGACCGCGTGTTGGTGGATCCGCCGTGCACGGGGCTGGGGACGCTGCAGGCGCGCGCGGACCTGCGCTGGCGGATCGAACCCGAGGATCCCGCGCGGCTCGCGCGGACGCAGGCGGCGATCCTTGCAGCCGGCGCTGCAGCGGTGCGTCCGGGCGGTGTGCTGGTCTACTCTACGTGCACGATCTCCGCAACCGAGAACCAGAGCCAGATCCTCGCCTTCCTGGAATCCAACCCCGGCTTCTCCCTGGATGACGAGGTGCTGACGATGCCCCACCGCGACCACACCGCCGGCTTCTTCGTCGCGCGGCTGCGGCGCGAGACGTCTGTGAGCGAGTGATGGCCAGCGAGCGCGACTCGACCGCCCCGGGCGACCTCGGGCCGCTGTGCCCGCACTGCTCGGAGCCGTGGCTGCGCCCGACCAACCTGCCGGGGCGCTACCGCTGCGTGTACTGCCTGCACCGCTTCGAGCTCGCCTCGGTGTGCCCCAACTGCGGCGAGCATTCGACGATCGTGAGAATGTCCTCGACCGCAATCCTCAAGTGCAATAACTGTGGCGACTCGATGCTGCAACCAATCTGAGGCACTCATGGCTGCGCTGGATCTGCAGGAGCGAACGAGATGAGCGCTTCGACAAAGGCGCTGCTCGCGAGCGTGAGGGTGGCGCCGTCGATCCTCTCGGCCGACTTCGGTGCGTTGCGCGCGCAGGTGGGCGAGGTGTTGGCCGCCGGCGCGCGGGTGATCCACGTGGATGTGATGGACGGCCACTTCGTCCCCCAGATCACGCTTGGCCCCGTGGTCGTCTCAGCGTTGCGCGAGCAGGTCGAGGAGGTGGGGGGGATGCTCGACGTGCACCTGATGATCGAGCGCCCCGAGCGCCAGGTGGGGGAGTTCGTGCGCGCCGGCGCGCACTCGGTCACCTTTCACGCGGAGGCCACCCCGCACGCGGAGTACGCCGCGAACGAGATCCGCGCCGGCGGGGCGTGCGTGGGCGTCGCGATCAACCCCGCCACGCCCGTCGAGGCACTCGCGGAGCTGGCGGGCACGATCGACCTCGCGCTGTGCATGACGGTCAGCCCCGGGTGGGGCGGCCAGCCCTTCATCGCACGCTCACCGCAGAAGATCGCGCAGCTGCGGGCGCTGCTGGACGGCGAGGGAGCATCCTCCGGTGGCGTGTTTCCGCACGACGAGCCTCCGGGGGCCGAGCGCAGGTCGAGCGCGGCGCTCGAGGTGGACGGGGGTATCGATCCGACGACCGCCCCGGTCTGCCGCGAGGCGGGCACCACTCTGTTCGTGGCCGGCTCGGCGATCTTCCATACGCCAGACCCGGGGGCGGCCTACCTGGCGATCGCGGAGGCCGCAGGCGCGGATTGACTTCGCCGATAGAGCACCCCCAGCAACACCGCGAGCAGCGTCGTTGCCCCCAAGTACCCAATCTCCGCACGAAGCACCTGTTCACTCACGGCCGGGACGAACATCCAACCCAGGAACACCACGGCCGCCGCGAGCCAGCAGAGCGCGGCGGCACGGGCGCGGTTGCGCGCCAGCGCGGCCTGGTTGAGCGTGCCCGAGGCGAGGTGCATGCCCATGCCGAGGCCCACCAGGGCGAGGCCGACGCGGTTGTAGGCGTAGGTCTGGCCGAACAGGATGTGGCCCATCACGAACGGGCCGATGAGCAGCAGGCCGAGCGCCACAGCGGCGGCGAAGGCGGCGATCGCTCGCAGGGTGAGGCGGATCGCGTGGGCGAAGGCGGTGTGGCCCTCGCGGGCTTCCAGGCCGGTGAGGTGGGGAAGCAGCGAGGTTTGGATCGCCTGGAAGAGCTGCAGCGGGGCGCGGGCGATCAGCATCACGTTGAAGACGATCCCCGCCAACGCCTTGTCGGGGGAGAGTGCATCGACGGTCAGTACCGAGGCGTTCAGGAGGGTCTGCTCGGAGAGCATGATCCCGGAGACCCACAGCGCGAAGCGTCCGCCGCGCGAGAGCGATAGCTCGTCGTGCGCGGCTACCTCCTGCACGCCCTCCGTCCCCGGCCCGGCGAGCGCCGCGTCGGCCTCGTCGGCGGTGATCGGGCCTGCGCGCGCCCCTCGGCGCTCCGTGGCGCTGCGCGCGAACGCGGCCGGCACCACCGCCAGCGAGAGCAGCGGCGCGGCGGCGATCCCGAGGGCGACCGCCGTTTGACCGGAGGCGAGGCCAAGCGCGACCGCCAGCGCGAAGCAGATCCGCGAGGTGGACTCCATCAGCACCAGGGCGCCGAACAGGCCGAAGTACTGGTGGCCGGCGAGCCAGCCGCGCGCGAAGTAGGAGCCGGCGTAGGCGAGCGTGCCGACGAGCAGGATGTCGTAGAGCGCGGTGTAGCCGTCAAAGACCTCGTGGACAAGCTGTTCGTGCAGCGCCAGCGCGATCACCAGGAAGGCGAGCGCAAAGCCGGCCTGCAGCGCGAGCGGTACGCGCAGCGGATGGCGGGTGTGGCCGTGCGCCCGGCGCTCGGCGATCGTGCGCGAGAGCAGCTGTTCGACGGGGCGGTAGATCACTGAGATCACGACGAACATCACCGACCACAGCACGTCCAGGCGCTGGGCGGCTTCGGCGCTCAACACGTGGGAGGCGATCGAGAAGTAGGCGAACGTCAGCAGCCCGGTGGCGGCGATCCCGATAGAGAGCAGCCGCGCGCCGCTGCCGTAGGAACGGGTGGGCTCGCCACCCGTCGGGGTCTCGGGCTCTGACGTGGAGACGTTGGTACTAGAGGCGGACAAGCAGCATCGTCCACGGGAAGGGCGAGCGCACCTCGACGACCGTCCCGTGGCGCGCGAGCAGACGCACGAACGAGCGCCGCGACCAGTGGTTGAGGTGCCCCGGGGTGTTGCCGAGCTCGCGCAGATAGGCGCCGCGGGCCATGTTGAGCCCACGCCACAGCGGCTCGCGCGGGACCGACACGAGCAGGTGGCGCTCGGCGCAACGGGCCATCTCGGCGAGCGTGTGGGCGGGGTCGGGCACGTGCTCGAGCACCTCGATCGCGGACGCGAGGTCGAACTCGCCGCGGGCGAACGGCAGGTTCTCGGCGGGCATCACACGGTACTCGAGGTTGGGCGCCTGCCGGGCAGCCCACCCGGCCTGAATCGACTCCTCCTCCAGATCGATCCCGACGATCCGCCGCCCGGCCAGCCGCTGCGCCCAGCGGTGCACGAGCACACCCTCGCCGCAGCCCACGTCCAGCAGCGAGGCCGGGTCGGCCCGCGCGAGCAGCTCGTCGAGGTCGCGCTCGAACCGGGCCATCAGCCGCCGCGCGAGCGGGTTCGAGGAGCCGTACTTATCGTAGGTATTGCCCGTGACGACGCCGTCGCGGGAAAGCGTGACGTCTGCGCTCAAGCCCCGATCACCTCGTGCTGCTGCGCACGCGTGCCTCCGCCAACGCCGTCACCCGCGGTGGCGGAGGATGCGATGCCTGCCCGCTCCGAGGGGCCGCCGCCGGGCTCGTAGTGCGACGGCGGCACGTCCAGCTGCAGCTCGATCCGCCGCACCCGCTCGAACGTGCGCTGGGTGAGCACGCGCTGGGCGGCGAGCAGGTCGCCGATCACTCCGAGCGCCCACAGCACCACGGCGGCGATGAACAGCACCGCGCCGAGGATCAGCGACTGCACGTGGCCCTTGCCGTTGCCTTCGGCGTAGGCGACAACGAAGCGGATCCACACGCCGAGCGCCGCCACGCCGATCACCGCGGCGAGGCTCCAGAAGATCCGCAGCGGCTCGTACTGGGCGTAGATGCGGAAGATCGACACGGCGTTGCGGCGCACGTACGCCCCCATCGACGGGAACAGGCGCGACTCGCGCGTGGCGGGGTTGGTGCGCACGGGGACGTGCTCGACCGCCACCAGCAACTTGCCGGCCTGGATGATCGTCTCCAGCGTGTAGGTGAATTTCGAGACGACCTGCACCTGCAGCGCCGCCTCGCGGTTGTAGGCGCGGAAGCCCGAGGTCGTGTCGGGCACCGAGGTCGAGGAGGCCTGGCGCACTACCCACGAGCCGAGCCGTTGCAGCGCCTTCTTCAGCGGCGAGAAGTGATCGATCGAGACGACCTCGCGGTCGCCGACGACCATGTCGGCGCGGCCCTCGAGGATCGGTGCCACCAGCCGCGCGATGTCCGGACCGTAATACTGGTTGTCGGCGTCGGTGTTGACGATCACGTCGGCGCCCAACTTCAGGCAGGTGTCGAGGCCGGCTTGGAAGGCGGAGGCAAGGCCCTTGTGGTTGGTCAGCGCCACGAGGTGGTCGACGCCGTGGCGGCGCGCCACCTCGATCGTCTCATCGCGCGAGCCGTCGTCGATCACCAGCCACTCGACCGTGTCGAAGCCCTCCAGCTCGCGCGGCAGCTCGGCGAGCGTTACGGGCAGCGTCTGGGCCTCGTCCCAGCACGGGATCTGGATGATCAGCTTCATTGCAGAGGGGGTCTTTGCACGGGTGACCAAAGCGTACCGGGCGCGTTGAGCTGCGCCTCCCGGCGCTTGGCTCGCCGCGCGTTATGAGGCTTGCCGGCCGAAGTCGGTGGCGCTTCCGGCCAGGTCAAGTTACCAAGTCGATCATGAGGGGGTGGGAGGGGCGCAAACACGGCTGGCGTCCAGCCGCGGGCGACGGCCATAAGCTCTAGCCAATGCAGAGCGCAACGCTCGCCCGGCCACGGCGCGACCACTCACTGCTTGCGCGCCTGCGCGCGGTGCCGGGTGCCACCTGGGCGCGGCTTGGCTTCGCGGCGCTGTGCGTGGGGGCGTTGGTGGGGTACTTCGCCTTCCCCACCTACCCCACCTACGACTCCTTCTACTCGCTGCTGTGGGGGCGCGACCTGCTGCACCTGCAGCTGCCTGACTTCAACGTCTACCGCGCCCCCACCGAGCATCCTCTGGCGATCGCCTTCGGGATGTTCTGCTCGCTCTTCGGGCAGGCCGGCGCACGGCTGATGGTGCTCGGCTCGATCGCCTCGTTCGTGGCGCTCACCGTCGGCCTCTTTCGCCTCACCCGGCTCTGCTTCGGGCCAGTCGTGGCGGTACTCGCGGCGCTGCTGATGCTGACGCGCCTGTACGACGCCAACCTCGCCGCGCAGGGCTACCTCGACCTCACCTACCTCGCGCTGATCGTGTGGGCCACGGCCCTGGAGGTCGAGCGGCCCCGCCGCGGCGTGCCCGTGTTCGTGCTGCTCGCGCTCGCCGGCCTGCTGCGCCCCGACGCGTGGGTACTGGCGGGGGTGTACTGGCTGTGGTGCGCGTGGCCGGCGCGTGTGTGGTTCTCGCCGCGCGCAGGGCGTGGGGGAGTCGCGGCCGGTAGGTCGCCACGAGCGGATCGCGGTGCGCCGGCGGTCGGTCGGTCGCCACGAGCGGATCGCGGTGCGCCGGCGGCCGGTCCGTCGCCACGCACGCTCCTCGGCTACGCGGCGCTGGTCGCCGCCGCGCCGCTGGTGTGGGTTGCGATCGACACGCTCGTGACCGGCGACCCGCTCTACTCGCTGCACTCCACCGCCGTGCTCGCCGCCGAACTGGAACGTACCAAGGGGTTCACCTCCGTGCTCGCCGCCACGTGGCGCTACCTGGTGCGGATCGACAAGCTGCCGATCGTGCTCGGCGGCCTCGCCGGGGCGGCGCTCGGGGTTTGGCTGACCCCGCGCCGCGCGCGCGTGCCGCTCGCGGTGCTGGCGCTGCTGCTGCTCGTGTACGTCGCCGAGGGCGCCGCCGGGGCGTCGGTGATCGACCGTTACATGATGGGCGCCGCGGCGCTGCTGCTGCCGTTCTGTGCGCTGGCGATCGGCGGCTGGTCGCTGCTGCGCCCCGGTTCGCTGCTGCGCCGCATGTGGATGGCGGCCGGCGCTGCGCTGCTCGTGTACGGCGCCGTGGCGGCGGTGTCGGTCACGAGCCTCTCCAATGCGCGCACCACGCTCGCCTACCACGACGACTTCCACGAAGGGCTGGCCGCCGCCCTGCACAGCCCCGCGGTGCGCGCCGAACTGGCGCGCTGCCCGCTGCTGTCGCTGCCCGACAACAAGCTGATCCCCGACGCCCGCTGGATCCTTGGCGTGAGCAACCAGCACGAGATCGTCGCCCGCGGCGAGGCGCGCGCCGACTCCGAAGCGGGCGACCCGACGCTCACCGACCGGATCGCGCGCGCGAGCGTCGCGGTGTACCCGCTCGGTGCCGCCGTCTTCCAGGAGGCGATCGTCGATGTCGGCGACAACCCGCTCGATCAGATTCCACTGCACGGCTTCCGGCGGATCTACACGAGCCGCTACTACGCGGTCTATGGCAACTGCTGAGGGGGGCACCGCACCCGAACCCTCAACGGGGCCACGCCCGGTGAGGGGGATGCCCGACGGCGGAGGGGGCACGGCTGAGTCGCCAGGCGGAAAGAGGGGGGGAGGGTGGGGAGGGCGGGCTCGCGCGCGGCGGCTTGTGTGGCTGGGGCTCGCGCTGGTGCTGCTCCTTGCGCTCGGCCTGCGCCTGTGGGGCATCCGCCAGGGGCTGCCCTACGCCTACAACTCCGACGAGGACGCCCACTTCGTGCCGCGCGCGATCGGGATGCTCACGCTCGGTTGGAACCCCCACTACTTCGCCAACCCGCCTGCCTACACCGACCTGCTGCGACTCGTCTTCGCTGCCTGGTTCGGCGGGCGCGCGGGGGTCTCGCACACGTTCGCGGTCAACCCCACGGCGGTCTTCACGCTGGCGCGCGTGTGTGCCGCGCTGCTCGGCACGCTCGCGGTGTGGCTGCTGTACCTCGCCGGCGCGCGCCTCTTCGACCGCGGCGTGGCGCTGCTTGCCGCGGCCCTGGAGGCGGTCGCGTTCCTGCCGGTCTTCTACTCCCACCTCGCGCTCAACGACGTCCCCACGCTCGCGCCGTTGACGCTCTCGCTGCTGGGCACGGCGGGCGTGCTGCGCAAAGGCCGCGCGCGCGACTACGCGATCGCGGGGGTCGGTCTCGGGCTCGGCTGCGCGACGAAGTACACCGGCGGGATCGTGCTGCTGCCGCTGCTCGCCGCCGCCGCGGCCCAGTATCTCGTGCCGACCCCGCGGCCTGCGGCAGGCGCGCGTGATGGGGCTGGCGCGCAGGGCGAGGGTACGGGCGGTCGAGTTGCAGTCGGGGGGCCGGGAACGCCGCATCCCTTGACGGCTGGGCGACCGGTGGTGATCGGTCTCGTGCTCGCCGGCGCCGCCGCGCTGGCGGCCTTCCTGGTCGTCGACCCCTATTCGGTGCTCGACTTCCACGCCTTCGAGCAGGGTCTCGCCCACCAATCATCGCTCTCCGGCGAAGCGCAGGGCAAGCTCGGCGCGCCGCGCGAGAGCGGGCTCGTCTACTACCTGTGGGCGCTCACTTGGGGCCTTGGCTGGGTGCCGGCGGTGGCCGCGCTCGCCGGTGCGGTGATGGTGTGGTGGCGCGACCGGAGCCGGGGGACACTCGCCTTCGGCGAGCATCCCCGTTCCGGCCAACGGCTCGGTTGGGTGCTCGTGCCGGCGCCGCTGCTCTTCCTGCTGTTCATGGGCTCCGAGGGGCGCTACTTCGGGCGCTGGTTGCTGCCGATCTTCCCGATCCTCTGCCTACTCGCCGCGTTCGCCGCGTTGTCGTGCGCCCGAGCCCTGGCGCGAGCCACGCTGTGCATGATCGACAAGCGAAGTGCCGGCTCCTTGTCCTCCGGCCAATCGCGCTCTCGCGGCCAACAACTCATCCATCCCGCGGAGCCGGCTCGGCCGGCGGAGCTCATCCAAATAAATGCCGCCTCCGCCCCCGCCCCCCCGCGCTCGCGGCTTGCGCAGGTTACGTTCACGGCGCTCGCTGTGCTCGCACTCTGCGCGCAGGGACTCGTCTACAGCGTCCACTCCGGCCTGATCCTCTCGCGCGCCGACACTCGCTCCCTCGCGCGGGCGTGGATGGTCGCGCACGTGCCCGTCGGCGCGAAGGTGGTTGTCGAGCCGATCGTGCCCGACGAGTGGGTGCAGGACGTCGGGCACCCCACGCTCACCGTGCCCGACGGCGACCGCTGGCTGAAGTACCGGTCACTGCTCTCGCGGATCGCGCCGGCGGGCGCGCTTGTGCCCGGCGAAGGCCACGTCGTCAGCCTCGAAAACTACGAGCTCACGCTGGCCCCTTCGCTGATCCCGTTCTACGAGCGCGAAGGGTACTGCTGGGTGTTGAGCGGCTCCGCGGAGTCTGGCCGCGCGTTCGCCGACCCCGCGCGTGCGCCGCTCGCGGTCGCCTACTACCGCGCGCTTGCGCGTGCGGGAGAAGCTGTCTACCACGCCTCTCCCTACCGCGCCGGGGCGCGTCCGGTGGCGTTCAACTTCGACTGGTCCTTCGACTACTACCCGCTCTCCTACTACCGCCCTGGCCCCGAAGTTGTGGTCTACCGACTGCGCGGCGGGCGCTGCGCGCACACCTGAGCCGTGCTCTCTCGCGTTCTCTCCGGAGACCAGCCTTTTGTATAGCGATAGTATGTATAGGCAGCGTTGGGGTCGTTATAAAAGATTTAGGACCCGATAGCCATTGCACACGGCTTGCTTTTTTCAATACTCCACCCCACCCCTATTGCGATAGCTATGCGGACCTTGCCCCTCAACTTTCACGTTCGACACTTCGTCCCGCGCGAGGGGGTTATCCTGGACAGCTGGGATGACCGTTGTCACCGACACCGACCGGCTGCACCTCGCCCGCGCGATCGAGCTCGCGGGGCGCGGAGTCGGGGCGGTCAAGCCCAACCCCGTCGTCGGCGCGGTCGTAGCGCGCAACGGCGAGATGCTGGGGGAGGGGTGGCACGAACGCTTCGGCGCGGCCCACGCCGAGGTCAACGCGATCGAGGCCTGCGGCCTTGCCGACCTCTCCGGGGCCACGCTGTACGTCTCACTCGAGCCCTGCTGCCACGAGGGCAAGACGCCGCCCTGCACCGAGGCGATCGTGCAGGCTGGGATCGGGCGCGTCGTCGTCGGCTCGGATGACCCCACCGAGAAGGCCGCCGGCCGCGGCCTCGGGATCCTGCGCGACGAGGGCGTCGAGGTGGTGATCGCCGACGGCGAGCTCGCCACCCGCGCCCGCCTGCTCAACCAGGCCTTCCGCAAGTACGCGCGCGTCGGGCGCCCGTGGGTGCTGTTCAAGTCGGCGATGACGCTCGACGGCAAGGTCGCCACGCGGGCGGGCGACTCGCAGTGGATTAGCGGCAACGCCTCGCGCGAGCTCGCCCACCGCTGGCGTGCCTCGGTCGACGCGGTCGTCGTCGGCATCGGCACCGCGCTCGCCGACGACCCCCAGTTGACGGCGCGCCCCGAGGGCACCCCCACCTGTCCCTCCGAGCAACCCCGCCGCGTGGTCTTCGACTCGCTCGCGCGCCTGCCCTCCGACTCGCGCCTGCTCGCGGCCGCCGCCGAGATCCCGCTGACGGTCGTGGTCTCCAGAGCTGCGGCCCGCGCGGATACCGACGCCCTGGAGGCGGCCGGCGTGCAGGTGCTGGTCGCGACGGGTGAGAACGAGCCGGCGCGCGTGCGCTCCGCCCTGGATCAGCTCGGCCAGCTCGGCGTCGCCTCGCTGCTCTTGGAGGGCGGCCCCCACCTCGCGGGTGCCTTCCTGGACGCCGGCGAGATCGACGAGATCCGCCTGTTCCTCGCGCCGCTGCTGTTCGGCGGGCGCACCGCGCGCGATCCCCTGGAGGGGGAAGGCGTCGAGAGCATCGCCGACGCGGTCCGCGCGCTCACGTTCGACTGCGAGCGTGTCGGCGAGGATCTGCTGGTCTCGGCGCGCCTGCGCGAGTGGTAGTGGCCCAGTGTTCACCGGTCTGATCGCCGACCTCGGCAGCGTCGCCGCGATCGAGCGCGGCGGTGACGGCGCCACGCTGCGGATCCGCACCACGCTCGCCGGCGAACTGGGCGTCGGTGACTCGGTTGCGGTGAATGGGGTCTGCCTCACCGCGACCCGTGTGGTGGGCGGCGCGGGAGTGCTCGAGGGTGCGGGTGGCAGTGATCCGGGGGTGGGGCCAGCCGCGGACGGAACCTCTGGGGAGTTCGAGGCCCAGGCGATCCACGAGACGCTTGCGCGCACCACGCTCGGCGCGCTCTCCCCCGGCGACGCGGTCAACCTGGAGCTGGCGCTGCGCGCCGACGGGCGCCTCGGGGGGCACGTCGTGCAGGGCCACGTGGATGGTGTGGGAACCATCGCGGAGGTACGTGAGGAGGGCTTCTCCCGGGTCGTGGCGATCGACGCCGACCCGGTGCTGCTCCCCCTGTTGGTCGAAAAGGGCTCGATCGCGATTGATGGCGTCTCCCTGACTGTCAGCGAGCTGCGCGAGTCCGGCTTCGCTGTCTCGTTGATTCCAGAGACGCTTGGGCGCACCACGCTCGGCCGGGCAGCGGTTGGGCGGGCCGTTAACCTGGAGGCCGACATCCTCGCCAAGCACGTACAACGACTCTTGCAAAAATGGGAGGGGGTTTGAAGGCCCGCCCGACCCGGGCCTGCCCTCCCCCAACTGAGATGGAGGCCGACATCCCCGCCAAGCACGTACGCCGACTGCTGGAGGCCGGAGCATGAGCGCATCGAAGACGACCACGCTGTTTGCGACGATCGAGGAGGCGATCGAGGAGATCCGCGCGGGGCGTATGGTCGTCATCTGCGACGACGAGAACCGCGAGAACGAGGGGGACCTCGTGATGGCCGCGCAGTTCGTCACACCCGAGGCGATCAACTTCATGGCCAAGGAGGCGCGCGGGTGGATCTGCCTGGCGCTCAGCCCCGAGCGCTGCGAGGAGCTCGGGCTGGAGCTGATGACGGCGAAGAACGAGTCTGCCCTGCAAACCCCCTTCACGGTCACGATCGAGGCCCGCAACGGCGTAACCACCGGCGTTTCCGCGCACGACCGCGCGCACACGATGCAGGTCGCCGTCGACCCGGGCTCAAGGCCCGACGATCTCGTGCAGCCGGGGCACGTCAATCCGTTGAAGGCGAAGGCCGGCGGCGTGCTGGAGCGCACGGGGCACACCGAGGCGAGCGTCGACCTGGCACGCCTGGCGGGGCTGATCCCGGCCGGGGTGATCTGCGAGATCATGAACGAGGACGGCTCGATGGCGCGCGTGCCCGACCTCGCCGACTACTGCGAGCGCCACGGGCTGAAAATGGTCACGATCGCCGACCTGATCGCCTACCGGCGGCGCAACGACCGGCTCGTCGAACGCGTCGTCGCGACACGGCTGCCGACCGCGTTCGGGGACTTCGAGGCCGTCGGCTACCGCTCGCTGGTCGACGAGAAGCACCACGTGGCGCTCGTCAAGGGCGAGGTCGCCGGCCGCCCCGACGTGCTCGTGCGCGTGCACTCAGAGTGCCTCACCGGCGACGTCTTCCACTCGCTGCGCTGCGACTGTGGCGAGCAGCTGGAAGCGGCGCTGGCGATGATCGAGCGCGAGGGGCAGGGGGTGCTCCTGTACCTCTCACAGGAGGGCCGGGGGATCGGCCTTTTGAACAAGCTGCGCGCCTACCGCCTGCAGGAGGACGGCCTCGACACGGTTGAAGCCAACGAGCGCCTCGGGCTGCCGGCCGACCTGCGCGACTACGGCATTGGCGCACAGATTCTCTCCGACCTGGGTCTCTCCTCGATCCGCATCCTCACCAACAACCCGAAGAAGATCCGCGGCCTGGAGGGCTACGGGCTGTCGGTCTCCGCCCAGATTCCGATCGAGCAGGCGCCCAACGAGCACAACACCGACTATCTGCGCACGAAGGCCCGGCGCATGGGCCATATCCTCCACCACCAGGGTCTCAACCTCGATGAGGAGCTGCTGCACTCCGAGCGCGCCCATGACCGCGAGCAGGAGCACGAACGCCGGCAGGTGCGCGGCGAGCGGCCGGGCGGGGCCGCGTGAGTACCGAGCAGGGGCCGGCCGACTCTGGGATCGAGCGCCAGGCCAGGCAGGTGTTGAGAGATTTGGGAGACTTGCCCGTGCCATCCGATACGAGCGGGCAGCGCTTCGCGATCGTGGTGGGCCGTTTCTATGAGGACCTGGCCGAGCGGCTCGTGCGGGGCGCACAGGCGGCGTTCTCTGCCGCGGGCCGCACCGCCGTCGAGATCTTTGACGTCCCCGGCGCCTTCGAGTTGCCGCTCGCCGCGCGCTATGCCGCCGACTCGGGCCGCTTCCGCGGCGTCGCCTGTCTCGGCGCGGTGATCCGCGGCGAGACCGACCACTACGACTTCGTCTGCGCCGAGGCTGCGCGCGGGATCATGCAGGCGCAGCTGGACACGGGCGTGCCGTGTGCATTCGGCGTGCTGACCTGCGCGACGATGGAGCAGGCGCTCGCGCGCGCCGGCGGCGGCAAGCGCGACCAAGGTCGCCACGCCGCCGAGGCGGTGTTGCGCATGGCCGCGCTGCGCACCGAACTGCGGGCTGAGCCGCCGAGCGGCTAAACTACGTCCCGCAATGGCCAAGGTATGTCACAGCTGCGGCAAGGGCCCGGCGTACGGCAACAGTCGCAGCCACTCGATGGTCGCCACCCGGCGGCGCTTCGAGCCGAACCTGCAGAAGGTGCGGATCCTGGTCGGCAAGGCGCCGCAGCGCGTGTACGTCTGCACCCGCTGCCTGAAAGCCGGCAAGGTAGTCAAGGCGCTGTAGGCGTCTGACCGAAGCCGGGAGACATTCGCTGCGCTCGCATCCCCGTTTCGGCCAGCACACTTCGCGGGGTGGGTGGGCCCGGATCTCCTTGCCTGGCTTGCCCAGCCACCCTACAGGAGGCTGAGATCCCAGCCGCACGGCGTTCCCGGGGACCGTGGCGTAACCTTCGCACAGGCTGCGCGTAGCTCCTTGCATGGTTTGCGGCACGCCGGGGCGGACAGGATGATGCAGACCGCAGTGACCGACACCAACCTGCTTCGCTTTCGAGCCGCCGTCGCGGGTGCGCTGGCGCATCTGGAGTCCCGCCGCCAGGAGGTCAACGACCTCAACGTGTTCCCGGTCGCCGACGGCGACACCGGCGACAACATGGCGCTGACGCTGCGCGCCGTGCTGGCCGAGCTGGACCGCCTGCAGGGGGCCGACGAGACGCGCACGATCGATGAGATCGGCCGCGAGGAGATCGTGCAATCGGTCGCGCGCGCGGCGCTGCTGGGGGCGCGCGGCAACTCCGGGGTGATCCTCTCGCAGCTGATCCGCGGCGCCGCCGAGGAGCTCGTCTCGCGCCCCGGCGAGCTGATCGATGCCACGCTGATCGCCGCGGCGCTCGAAAACGCGGCGGAGCGTGCGTACGCTTCGGTGCGCAGCCCCGCGGAGGGCACGATCCTCACCGTCGCACGCGAGATGGCCGAGCGGATCGCGGTCGAGAACGAGCGCGACCCGGCGCGCACCCGCCTGCACCCCGACGCTGCCCCCGAGCTGCAGGATCGCGCGATCGCCGCCACGCTCGAGCGGGCCGTCGCCGCCGGTCAGGAGTCGGTCAAGCGTGGCCCCGAACTGCTCGCCGCGCTGCGCGACGCGGGCGTCGTCGACGCCGGCGGCTACGGGCTGGTGGTGATCTTCGCCGGCGTCGTCGCGGCCCTGCGCGGCGACGATCCGCCGCCACTGGATCACCACGCGCCCGCGCGCATCCACCACCCTGAGCACCACTCCTCCACCTACCGCTACTGCACCAACTTCGCCGTCACCGGCAGCGCCCTGGAGCCCGAGCGCTTCCTCGCGCCCCTGGAGGGGCTCGGCGACTCCGTGCTGGTGGTCGGCGACGCAGCCACACTGAAGGTGCATATTCACACCGACGACCCCGAGCTTGCCACCGCGGTGTTCGACGGCGCGGGCGAGGTGTCGCATCTGGACGTCGCTGACATGCGTCTGCAGGTCGCCGAGCGCGACGGGCGGCTCGGCGGCGGCAACGCGGGCCCGCCAGGCATACCCCCCGAGGGCGCGCACGCGCTTGGAGGGGCTGCCGGCGGACACGCGAACGGGGCGGCCGCGGGCGGATCGGCGGCGGGCGGATCGGTGGCGGGTGGCTCCGGCGTCGCGCAGGCGGTGCGCTGCGGCGCGGTTGCCGTAGTCAGCGGCGAGGGCCTGAAGCGGCTGTTCGCCGAGCTGGGGGTGCACACGCTCGACGGCGGCCCGACGCTCAACCCGTCCACTTACGAGCTGCTCGCCGCAATCCACGAGGTTCCCTCCGAGGAGGTGCTGGTGCTGCCCTGCTCCCCAAACGTGGTGATGGCCGCCGAGCGCGCCGCAGAGCTCTCTGACAAGCAGGTGGTTGTCGTACCTGCGCTCAGCCAGCAGGCGGCACTCGCCGCGGCGGTCGAGCTGCTCGCAGAGCGCCCGCTGGAGCAGAACGCGCAGGCGCTGAACGAGGCGCTCGCACGGGTGCGCACCGGCGCCGTCGCCCCGGCCGCCCGCGCCGACCCAGCGGGCCGTTTCGCTCCCGGCGAGGCCGTTGGCTTCCTCGGCGAGGACGTCGTCGCGTGGGGCGAGCCGGCCGCGACGCTGCGCCACGTGCTTGTGGCACTCGCCGACGGCGCCGAGCTGCTCAGCGTGCTCGACGGCGAGCAGGCGCCGCTCGACCCCTCCGCGGTCGCCGCGCTGCTCGACGGGGACCTTGGCACGGCCGAGCTCGAGCAGCGCCACGGTGGGCAGAGCGCCTACTGGTGGCTGCTCGCGGCGGAGTGAGGGTCGCGCGAAACCTCGGGCCCTGACGACTGACCCACGGTTCATCATGGTGGCCGAGATGTCCGCCGCGACCGCGAAGGCCGTGCCCGCGCAGCCGCGCGAAGGTGCTGCCGGCAAAACTGGCTCCGCGCGTCCGGGCATGCTCTCCGGCGCGGAAATGGCGCAGCCGCGTGCGTTTGCCTCCACGTGTGCCCTCACGCGCGCCGAGTTGCTGAACGCGCCGCTACGCGCCCCGCGACCCAGTCGCCTGGAGGAGCCGCTCGCGCCACCCGCTGCCAAGAAGCTTGCCGACGGCCTGCGGACGCTCGGCATCGAGACCGTGGGGGAGCTGTTGGAGCACCTGCCGCGCGACCGCCGCGAGGCGCGTGCGATTGCGCAGCTGCGCCCCGGCGAGCAGGCCACTGTGGAGGTCGAGGTCCAGTCGATCGCCGCGCGGCCGGTGCGCCGCCGCGGGATGCGCCCGCTGGTCGAGGCAACCGTGTTCGACGAGACCGGGGCGATGGGCGCTGCGTTCTTCAACCAGCCGTGGCTGGTGGATCGCTACCGCCCGGGCACGCGCCTGCTGCTGCACGGCAAAGCGCGCCCCGGGGGCCGCTTCGCGGTCGTCCACCACGCGCTCGGCGGCGAGCTCGCGGGCGCGCAGGCGGCGGGGGAGATCGCGCACTACCCCGCCACGGTGGGCGTCAGCTCGACGCAGATCGCGGCGCTGGTGCGCGAGCACCGCGGCGCGCTCGCGGACGTGGTCGAGTCGCTGCCGGCGCGGATGCGCGCCGCCGAGCGTCTGCCCGCCCGCGCGGCGGCGCTGGCGGCGATGCACTTTCCGCGCAGTGGCGAGGAGGTGGAGGCGGGCCGCGCGCGGCTGGCGTTCGAGGAGCTGCTGTTGATGCAGCTGGCGCTGCTGCGCCGCCGCGCGCTGCGTGGCTCGGGCAGCGCGGTGGCGCTGACGGGTGTCCGCGAGCTGACCGCGCGCTGGCTGAAGGAGCTGCTTCCGTTCACCCTGACGGCCGACCAGGCCGCGGCGATCGCGGCGATCGATGCCGACCTGGCGCACACGCGTCCGATGCAGCGTCTGCTGATGGGGGAGGTCGGCTCGGGCAAGACTGTGGTGGCGCTGTATGTCCTGCTGCGCGCCGTCGAGCACGGGTTGCAGGGGGTGCTGATGGCGCCCACGGAGACGCTCGCCGAACAGCACTTCGCCACGCTGCAGGCGCTCGTCCCCGAGGGCCTGCTGCCGTCCGCGCTGCTGACCGGTTCGACCTCGCCGCGCCGTCGCGTCGATCTGCTCGGCAAGCTTGCCACCGGTGAGCTGAAGCTGGTGGTCGGCACGCACGCGCTGATCGAGGACGACGTCGTCTTCGATCGCCTCGCGGTGGGGGTCGTGGACGAGCAGCACCGCTTCGGCGTGCGTCAGCGCGCGGCGCTGGATCGCAAGGGGCCCGAAGACCTCGCCCCCCACGTGCTGCACATGACCGCGACGCCGATCCCGCGCACGCTGGCGCTGACCGAGTATGGCGACCTCGATGTGACGCGCCTGCGCGAGCTGCCACGGGGCCGGCGACCGATCGCCACGCATGTGGCGGCGAGTGCCGCCGAGCGGGCGCGCGCCTACGAGCGGATCCGCGAAGAGCTGCGCGCTGGGCGCCAGGCGTACGTGGTGTGCCCGCTGGTCGAGGAGTCCGCGGAGCAGGCGCGTGCCGCGACCGCGGAGTACGAGCGCCTGCGCGCCGGCGAGCTGCGCGAGTTCCGCGTGGAGCTGCTGCACGGCCAACTGCGCCCCCGGGAGAAGCGCGAGGCGATGGCGCGGTTTGCGGCCGGCACGGTGGATGTGCTGGTGGCGACGACCGTGATCGAGGTGGGGATCGATGTGCCGAACGCGACCGTGATGCTGGTCGAGAACGCGGAGCGTTATGGGATCTCCCAGCTGCACCAGCTGCGCGGACGGATCGGCCGCGGCGAGCACCCCTCGGTGTGCCTGTTGCTCGGGCCCCGCAACGCGCGCCGGCTGCGCGCGCTGGCGGAACACGGCGACGGCTTCGAGCTCGCGGAGATCGACCTGCAGCTGCGCGGCGAGGGCGAGCTCGCGGGCACCCGCCAGCACGGCCAGGCCGAGCCTCGGGTGGCGGTCCTGCCGCAGGACGGGGCGCTGCTCGAACGCGCGCGCGTGTGGGCCGAGCGGCTGCTCGCCGCCGATCCCGCGCTGGCTGCCGCGGAGCACGCGCCGCTGGGCGAGGCGCTCGAGCGCGCGCTGGGCGACGAGGCGCGCGAGCCGCTGCGGGCATAGGTGTATATGTTCTTTTCAAAGTCCGATAGCAATTGCGCACACCTCCAATATTTTTTATATGCACACCCCCGCCACCCCGCGGTCCAACCTGCTCGCCCTCCGGTCGCGCCTCGCTCGGGTCGTGCTGTCGGATCCTCGTGCGGGTGATCGCGGGCAAGTACGGCGGGAGGCGACTGCGCGCGCCGCGGGGTCGGACGACGCGGCCGACCTCCGATCGGGTGAGGGAGGCGCTGTTCTCGATGCTGGGGGGGCCATTGTCGGCGGGGCCGGAGGGGGCCGGGGGGTTCCAGGGAATCGTGGTCCTGGATCTGTTCGCGGGCACCGGCGCGCTCGCGATCGAGGCGCTCTCGCGGGGCGCGGAAAGGGCGGTGTTGGTCGAGCGCGACCCCCGCGCACTGGAGGCTCTGAAGGCGAATCTCGCGGAGCTTGGGCTCGGCGCGGAGGAGGCGGAGGTGCGTCGCGCCGACGCGCTGGCCGCGCTGGGCAACGCACGCAAGCGCGCGGAGACATACGATCTTGTCTTCGTCGATCCGCCCTACCGACATGCGGGTGTGCTGGGGCGCGAGTTGCGGGAGGCGCTGCCGCCCCTGCTCGCGCCGCGGGCGCGCGTGGTGACGGAGAGCGATCGGCGCACCGAACCGCCGCTGCGATCACCGCTCCTGGAGGTGGAGACACAGCGGCGCTACGGAGACACTGTGATCACGATTCAACGCCGACGATGAGCCTCAACAAGTCAATAGCCGTATGCCCGGGCTCGTATGACCCGGTGACCAACGGCCACCTCGACGTGATCCGGCGGGCGGCGGGGCTGTACGAGCAGGTGGTCGTGGCGGTGGTGAGACGTTCGGTGCGCAAGAACGCGACGCTGTTCGACATCGAGGAGCGGGTGGGCTTCATCGAACGTGCGACGGCCGAGCTGCCGGGCGTGCGGGTCGAGCCGTTCAGCAACCTCGTCGTCGAGTTCGCACGCAGCGTGGGCGCGAAGGCGATCGTCAAGGGGCTGAGGGCGATCTCCGACTTCGAGTACGAGCTCGAGCTGCATCAGCTCAACCGCCGCCAGGACCCGGAGATCGAGTCGGTGTACTTGATGTCGAGCTCGCAGTACAGTTTCCTGTCGTCGAGTGGCGTCAAGGAGCTCGCCACGTTCGGGGGCCGGATCGACGATCTGGTGCCCGCCGAGGTGGCAAAGCGGTTGCAGGAAGAGTTGCGGCGCTGACGAACAGGATGGGAGGCGTGATGTCGAACCTTGATATACAGACCGCAGGGCTGGAGGCCCCGCGGAGGTAACCCGGTTATGGATGTACTTGTGCTGATAGACAAGCTGGACGACTTGGTGCACAACGCCAAGCCTGTGCCCCTGACCGACCAGGTGAGGGTCGACAAGGAGGAGATCTACGACATCCTCGACCAGATGCGCGCGACGATCCCCGAGGAGATCAAGCAGGCGCGGTGGATCGTCAAGGAGCGCCAGGAGATGCTGGCGGAGGCCAAGCGCGAGGCCGAGAAAATCGTCAAAGAAGCGCGCGAGCGCCAGGAGCGGCTGGTCGGCGAGGAGGAGGTCACCAAGCAGGCCGAGCGCGCGGCGGAGGACATCGTCGAGGACGCCCGCGCCCGCGAGCGCGAGATCCGCCTCGGCGCCGAGGACTACGCGGACGAGATCCTCAGCACGCTGGAGGTCAACCTCTCGAAGATCATCAGCGCCGTCGGGCGCGGCCGCGAGCGGTTGCAAGGCAAGGACGAACCGGCCGAGGTCTCGTAGGGCCGCCACCTCGCAGAGTGGTCGCCGTCGGGGGGCCGGGCGCCGTGTCCATACATCGAAATCCGGTGCGGTCCTTGTGGCGATTGTTCGGAGTCGGGTAGCTTTTGCCATATGAGTCCGTCCCTGCAGCACCGCCTGGAGGTCGCCCGCACGCTGCTGGGCACGCACATCTTGTCCGCGGAACGGCCGGACAAAGTCGTGCGCGCGCTGGGGACGCTGCGCCGCTGGGGCTCGAGCTCGGCGGCGGCGTACGCGATCTCGGCGATCCGCTATCCGGAACGTCTGGCGATCGTCGACGAACGCGGCGCGCTGACGTTCGCGGAGGTGGACGCGCGCACGAACGCGCTGGCGCGGGCGCTGCGGACGGCAGGCGTGGGGGAACAGGACGGGGTGGCGCTGATGTGCCGCAACCACCGCGGCTATATCGAGGCGACCGTGGCGTGCGCGAAGCTGGGGGCGAGCGTGCTGTACCTGAACACGGCGTTCGCCGGCCCGCAGATCGCGGACGTGCTGCGCCGCGAGGCCCCGGTGGCGCTGATCTACGACGAGGAGTTCGAGGGCCTCGTGCACGAGGGCTCGCAGGGGATGCCACGCTTCGTAAGCTGGCGCGAGCCGCGGGGGCGCAGAGCAGCGGCCGGGCAGGCCGGGCAGGCCGGCCAGGGAGACCAGGGAGGCCAGGGAGGGACGGCGGGGAAGACCAACGCGCCGGCGGCCAGTCCGCAGAGCAACGGCACCGGGCGCGGGGACCCGTGGGTGGAGGAGTTGATCGCGCGCGGTGACCAATCGCCGCTTCAGCCGCCCGTCGAGACGGGCCGCGTGGTGATCCTCACCTCCGGCACGACTGGCACGCCGAAGGGCGCGAAACGCAAACAGCCGGACTCGCTGGAGCCGGCGGCGGCATTGTTCTCGAAGATCCCGTTGAGGGCGCGCGAGACCACCGTGATCGCGGCGCCGATGTTCCACTCGTGGGGGTACGGGCACTTCACGCTGGCGCTGGCGCTGTCCTCGACGCTGGTGCTGCGGCGGCGCTTCGACCCCGAGCAGACGCTGGCGGATGTGGCGCGCTACCGCGCGAGCGCGCTGGCGGTGGTGCCGGTGATGCTGCAGCGGATCATGGAGCTGCCGCCGGAGACGCTCGAACGGTACGACACGGCGGCGCTGCGGGTCATCGCGGCGTCGGGCTCGGTGCTCCCCGGGGAGCTGGCAACACGGGTGATGGACACGTTCGGGGAGGTGCTGTACAACCTGTACGGCTCGACCGAGGTCGCGTGGGCGACGATCGCCACCCCGCAGGATCTGCGCGCCGCGCCGGGCACCGCCGGCCGCCCGCCGCTGGGGACAGTGGTGAAGATCCTCGACGCGGAGGGGCGCGAGCTGCCGCAGGGGCAGCGGGGGCGGATCTTCGCCGCGAACGAGATGGTGTTCGACGGCTATACCGGTGGCGGCGGCAAGGAGATCGTACGTGGGCTGATGAGCACCGGAGATATGGGGCACTTCGACGCCGGCGGGCGCCTGTTCGTGGACGGCCGCGACGACGAGATGATCGTCTCGGGCGGCGAGAACGTGTTCCCGCGCGAGGTCGAGGATCTGTTGGCGACGCACCCGCAGATCGAAGAGGCGGCCGTCATCGGTGTGGACGACGAGAAGTTCGGCCAGCGGCTGAAGGCGTTCGTCGTGGCGCGCGAGGACGCCGAGCTGAGCGATGAGGCGGTGAAGGACTACGTCAAGGAGAACCTCGCTCGCTACAAGGTGCCGCGCGAGGTGGTGTTCCTGGAAACGTTGCCCCGCAACGCGACCGGCAAGGTGCTCAAGCGCGAGCTGGCGACCACCGCGGATTGAGGCTAGCCTGAGGGTGGTGGCCGCCCTCACTGACAAGCTCGACCTGGGGAGCCTGCATCTCAGCCCGGGCGAGGGGCGGCGCCTGGAGCTGGTGGTCGAGATCGAGCCGCTGGTGCTGGGGGGCGAGCGTTATGTCGCCCAACCGCCGCACCAGGCGGTGACGCTCGACATCTCGCGCATGGTCGGCCACGGGTATGCGCTGCGGCTGCGCTTCACCGCGGCGCTGGCGGGGCCGTGCATGCGTTGTCTGACGGGGGCGGCCACGGAGGTCGAGGTGGACGCGCGCGAGGTGGACCGCCCGGGAGGGGGGAGGAGCTGTCGAGCCCGTACATCCGCGGCGAGACGCTCGACCTCGCGGCGTGGGCGCGCGACGCGTTCGCGTTGAGCGCCCCCACGCAGGTGCTGTGCCGCGCCGACTGCGCCGGTTTGTGCCCGGTGTGCGCGGCCGACCTCAACGAGGCGGGCCCCGGACATCACCACGAGCGCGAGCCCGACCCCCGCTGGGCGAAGCTGCGCGAGCTGAAGTTGGAGTAGCGGCCGACGGGACCTACCCGCACCTCGCCCTGGGACAGCTCGCGCCAGCCCTGGGGCGTGCGCGGCGCAGGGGGGGCACTCTCCGGTTTGCTGGGGCCACCTGCCCGCCGGCCGTGGCTGCTAGCCTTCCCGGTCCAATGGCCGTCCCCAAGCAGAAGCAGTCGCACAGCCGCACCGCCAAGCGCCGCGCGCAGCACAAAATCGTTGCGCCCGCGCTGAGCGTGTGCCCGCGCTGCCATAGCCCTCGCCGCCCACACCGGGTGTGCGGGGTGTGTGGCACGTACGCCGGTCGCGAGGTCGCCGTGCCGATAGAGCATCACGAGGACCACGACCACGACCACTGACCCTCCGGTTGTCGCGGTCGACGCCAACGGCGCCGACCTCGGACCGGCGGAGGTGGCGGCGGGCGCGGCGCTCGCCGCGCGGCAGGGGGCGCGCGTGCTGCTGTTCGGGCCGCGCGTGGAGCTCGGCGCTGCGCTGGCGGAACTCGACACTCCACCCGTGGAGATCGCCACCTCGGCTGCGGGTGTGGAGCTCGTCGACGCGCCGCTGTCGATCGCCAAGAGCCCCGACCCAGCGCGCGCTGCGCGCGCGAACCCCGACGCTTCGATCGTGCAGGCCGCGCGCACAGTGGCGGAGGGACGTGCTCAGGCACTGGTGTGCGCCGGCGGCACCGGCGCGGCGCTGGCGGCGGGGCTCTTCAACATCAAGCGCGCGCGCGGCATCCACCGCCCGGCGCTGGCGCTGGCGCTGCCGGTGCCGGGACATCCGGTGACGCTGCTGGACGTCGGCGCCAACGCGCAGACGCGCGAGGAGCACCTCGTGCAGTTCGCGTTCATGGGGGCGGCGCTCGCGCAGGTGGTGCTCGACGTGCGCCGCCCCCGCGTGGGGCTGCTCTCCAACGGCGAGGAGCAGGGGCGCGGCAGCCCGCTGGTGGTGGCCGCGGGCGCCCAACTCGCCGAACGCCTCGCTGCTGTAGCCGAGGGGCCAGGCGGCGGCGGGATTCCCTTCGAGTTCGTGGGCAACGTCGAGGGGGGCGACCTCACCAGCGGGGCCGCCGACGTGATCGTCACCGATGGCTTTACCGGCAACGTCGCGCTGAAGGTGATGGAGGGCGTCTCGCAGACGATGCTGCGGTCGATTCGCGACGCCGCGCTCTCGTCTCCCCGCGCGAAGCTCGGCGGCGCGCTGCTGCGCCCGGCGCTGCGCTCCTTCCGCGATCAGATCGACCCCGAGGGTCAGGGTGGCGCCTACCTGCTGGGGCTGCGCCGGTTGGGGGTCGTGCCCCACGGGAGCTTCACACGCCACGGCTTCGCGCAGGCGATCCTGCGCGCCGCGCGTGGTGCACAGGAGGACCTGGTGGGGCGCACGCACGCGGCGCTCGAGCAGGCGGGAGCGCTGCGCACGGTCGAGCCTCACCGCGGTTCCGACCTTCGTGATAAGCAGGAGCCTTCCGCCCAGATGTAGACTCACTGTGCCGAGATGACAACGGTCCCTGTCCGTCGTGGGGCGGCCGTCTGCGTCTCGACGATCGCCAGAATCATCTTTATTCATCACCGATTCTGGCATGACTCGCGAATCGTGGTGTGCTCTCGGATCAGGCTTGCCTCAACATGTCTACTCTGGGGACTTGACAGCAAGCTGCCGATCTGGTTAGCTTGAGGTGTCGCGGTGTCCACCGGAGTGGAGCACCGGGCAACATAGGGTCTGGTTGGGTCAAGCCCGCCTGTGGTTGGCTTTGAGTGCACTGGCAGATGTTGGGGTCAGCGAGAGGGATCGGGTCGCGAAACGGATGAGGGAGAAGTCTTAGCGTGGTTTCAGCAGAGAGATACGTGCCGGGTATGTGCGCCGCCGAGTTGCGGCCTGAGGCTAGATGCATCAGCAGCCTGATGCATCTCTCTCTCTCTCTCTCTCTCTTCGGGTCTAGGGCCGGCCGCTAGCCGCCGCGCCGCGGCGCGCTCGGGCCGTCCAAACTCCCCCCGCGCGGGGGGTGGCTGTTAGATGCCCACGCGCGTGGAGCCGGCGGTGGAGGTCCTCGGCGGCCGTGGGGTGCCGCGCGCGCAGGTCGTGGAAGTCCAGCGCTCGCGACTGCTGACCGCGGCGGTTGGCAGCCTCGAGGAGGTCGGGTATGCACGCACGACGGTCGCGAGCATCACCGACCGAGCGCGTGTCTCGCGCCGCACGTTCTATGAACTGTTCACCAATCGCGAGGAGTGCCTGGCCGCGGTTCTTGAGGATGTCGTCGGCGCGATCGGCGACGAACTCGCCGCCGCGGGCCTGGAGCGCCTGGAGTGGCGCGAGCGGATCCGCGATGGGTTGTGGGCGATTCTCTCCTTCCTCGACCGTGAGCCGGCGCTGGCGCGGGTGTGCGTCGTGCAGGCGTTGCGCGGCGGCCCCGAGGTGCTCGAGCGCCGCGAGCGGATTCTCGCGCGTCTGGCCGCGGCCGTGGACGAGGGCTGCCTGGAGGGTGCCCGCGGCGCACAGTGCACGCCGCTGACGGCGGAGGGCCTGGTCGGCGCGGCCTTCACAATCGTCTACGCGCGGCTGCTGCGCGGTGCGCATCGGCCACTTACCGATCTGCTGGGCGAGCTGATGGGGATGATCGTGCTCCCCTACCTGGGTGTGGGGGCCGCGCGGCGCGAGCAGGCCCGCTCGGCGCCCGCCGTCCCTACGCGTGCCCCTCGCGAGTCCGAGCGGGTTGCCATGGCCACGGACGATCCGCTCGGGGGTGTCGAGATGCGCCTGACCTACCGCACCGCCCGCGTCCTGGAAGGGGCTGCGGATCATCCCGGGGCCAGCAACCGCGCGATCTCCGACCACGCCGGGATCAGGGACCCAGGGCAGGTCTCAAAGCTGCTGCGGCGCCTGGAGACCCTTGGGCTGCTTGCCAACAGCGGCGCGGGCCGCGTCAAGGGCGAGCCCAACGCCTGGACGCTCACCGCGAAGGGTGAGCAGGTCGCCCGGAGCATCCGCGCGCACAGCGCCCCCCATGAGCGGCGGGCCGCCTGATGCCGCGGTCACGCTCTTCCGCATCGAGGGCATTGGCGCTCGTATCCGCACAAGCGGGCGGCACTTGCCCGGCTGGCAACGACTTCACAACATTCAACGAAGGAGACAAGGTGATACCCACAGAGCACACCGCGAAGTCCGCTTCCATGCCGAAGACCGGGCGCTTCGCGACGCTCCGCGGCCTCCTGCACGCACAAGGGAGTGGTGCGCCCACGCGCAGCATGATCGCCATCCCCCTTGTGGGTCTCTGTGCCTGCGTCGGCCTGCTCATGCTCTCCACCGCCGTCGCGCGGGCCGAAGCACCCAAGCTGATCTCCGACGGCTCCTTCAGCTCGGTCGCGACGAACCCGGTCGGCGTCGCGGTCGACCAGCCCAGCGGCGACGTTTACGTGGCGGCCTGGTATGACGAAACGCAGCCGCCGATCAACGAGTTCGATGGCTCGGGTAAGTTGATATCGCCGCCGTCGCCGTTTGGCGAAGGGCTCCATTCCGGTGCGGCGGTGGATCCGGTCAACGGCGATCTAGATCTCCTCAACGCGTTCGGGGCGATCGAAACGTATGACCCGAGCACGGGCGCGCTGCTTTCGTCGTTTGAAGTGCCGGGGTCTCTCAATTTTTTCGGGGTTGCGACGATGGTGCAGATCGCGACCGACTCCGCGGGCGATGTCTATGTGCCGGTCGTACCGAAAAACGAGGTGCTGGAGTACAGCCCGGCCGGGACACTGCTGAAGACGTTCACCGGCTCCGGCGCGCTGAAGGAACCCGCCGGTGTCGCGGTTGCTCCCTCCGGAGATCTGTGGGTCGCCGACGCGGGCAACAAGCGGATCGAGGAGCTCAGCCCGAGTGATGCGCCGATCGCCGAAATAGCGAGTGAAGGTGTGGAGTCGGTTACGCTCGATGGGCACGGCGATGTGCTTGCGATCGTCAGGAACAAGGTGGACTTCTGCAACGCCATCCCTGCGCCGTGCACTCACCTCGTGGAGTACAGCTCCTCCGGTGTGCAGCTCGCCGACGTCGGCGCCGGCTCGTTGGGAGGCGCTGAAGAGGCGGAAGATCAGGGTGACAATCTTCGTAGCATGGTTGCGGTGGATGAAGCGAGTGGTCGTGTGTATGTGAGCGACCCCTACAAAGAACGGGTCTTGGTCTTCGTTCCGCCAACCGCGCCAGTCATCGGCAAGGAGTTCACCGCCGAAGTGAATACCTCTAAGGCGACGCTCGGTGCGCTTGTCAACCCGGGCGGAGCCCCGACGAGCTTTCGCTTCGAATATGGCACGACGGACGCCTACGGTCAGACGGCTCCGCTCCCCGAAGGTAGTGTCGGTGAAAATCTCACCTTGCACACCGTCTGGGCTGGGCTGAGTGGTCTCTCGCCGGGCACGACCTACCATTATCGCGTCGTTGCCACGAGCGAACTCGGTACCGTTGTCGGGCCCGATCAGACGTTCACGACCGAGACCGCGGCGCAGGCTTCCTGCCCCAACGAACAGTTGCGCGGCGGCTTTTCCGCGAAATTGCCAGACTGCCGCGCCTATGAGCTGGTGACTCCGCTCGTCAAGACATCGGTCGTGATCAGGCAAGTCGAAGCAGTAGCCCGCGGGGGAGACGCGATCGCATTTGAAACCAACGAACCGCTGCCCGGCGCATCGAGCGGCGGCTTTTACTATGTGGATAGGCGCGGCTCAGATGGCTGGACCTCGGAAGATCTGATGCCCTTGGAATCCTATTCGGGACTGCTCTGTACCTCGTTTAGCAGCCGAGTGGTCGCCTACTCGAGCGAACTGTCGAGGGACCTGATCAGCTTTGGTCATGATGATCGCTCGTCTGAGCGCGGAGGCGCCTCTCTGAACTCTCAAGAATGCAATGCGGAAGGCGTTGAAGCGGTGAGCGGTGAACCTGTGGGCTATCAGAACCTGCTGTCGCGTGACAACGAAACCGGGTCCCTCCAGTTGGTGAACGCCATGGAACCGGGTTTGACGTCGGTTCCCGCCGATGCGTTCTTCGTGGGGGCCTCCGCGGACCTTAGCCACGTCGCCTTCAGCGAGGGGACGCCGTTGACGGCCAATGCGCCGGCCGGCGCAGTCGAGGACCTGTATGAATGGGACGAAGGCGTCGTGCGTCTTTTGACGGTGCTGCCGGACGGCTCTCCGGTCGCGGGTACGTTCGCGGGTTTCTCGGCCGACGGCACGGATGCCTTCTTCACGGCGGACGGAGAGCTATTCGCGCGTTTGAATGGTGAACGCACCGTGCAGATCGACGAATCGCGGGGGGGAACGGGTCCAGGCGGCGGGGGTGCGTTGAAGGGGGTCAGCGCCGACGGCTCGCAGGTGTTCTTCACCGACGACGCCTCGGCCGGTTTGACGAGCGATACGGTGGCGGGCAGCGGCAGCAACCTGTATCGCTATGACCTCGACACGGGCCAGCTGAGCGACCTCACACCGGTCGGCGAAGCCAAAGCGGTCTTCACCGGCAGCGGCGAAGACGGCGCCTACGTGTACTTCGAGGCCGACGGCGTGTTGTCGGGGTCGCAGGCGAACCAATTGGGCGAAACGGCCGAGGCCGGCCAGCCGAACTTCTATCTCGACCACAACGGGGCGATCACATTCATCTCCCATGAAACGGGAGGCGGTCAGCTGTCACCGAACGGCACCTACCTCGCGTTCACCTCGGATCGCAGTCTGACCGGCTATGACAACGCCGGGCAGCCCGAGATCTATCTCTACAGCGCCGCGTCGAACAGCTTCGCGTGCGCGTCGTGCAACCCCAGCGGCGAACCGGGGGACGGCGTCATCGGCGGCACCGTCACCGACAGCGGGCAGGTGTTCTTCGTAACGCCCTATGCGCTGGTGCCCTCCGACACCAACGGTCAGCCCGATGTCTACGAGTACGAGGATGGCGAGCCGCTGTTGATCTCCCCCGGCACCGGCCCGGGGTCGGCGCTGGTGGGCGTGAGCGAAAGCGGCGATGACGTGTTCTTCGATACTGCACAGCAGCTCGTGCCGCAGGACACCGTGCCAGAAATGGGCGTGATCTACGCCGCGCGCGTGGATGGCGGCTTTCCCGCCGTGGCCCCGCCGCCGCCATGCACGACAGCCGATGCGTGCCGAGCCGCTGTGTCGTCGCAGCCGTTGATCTATGGCGCGCCGCCGAGCCAGACGTTCTCGGGTGTCGGGAACCTCACTGCGTCGGCGCCCACGCCGGTCGTCAAACCCAAGTCAAAGCCGGTGAAGTGCAAGCGGCGCTCTGTCGCGAAGAAGGACAGGTGCGTAAAGCGACCCAACAAGAAAGCCGGGAAGAAGGCCAAGCCGTCCGTCCACTCCAGCAAGGCAGGCAAGTGATCATGCTCTCCAGAAGACTCTCAGCAGCAGTCGCGCTCGTCCTCACCGCGGTCGTCGCATTGGCAGTGGGCGCTTCCCCGGCGTTGGCTGAAACGCACCCGTTGCTGTTCAGCTTCGGCTCGTTCGCGAACCCGAACGGCGTTGCGATCGACCAGTCAAGCGGAGACGTCTACGTCGCGGACATCGGCACCAACACGATCTACAAGTTCGACGCGGACGGCAACCCTGTCGACTTCTCAGCGCTTCACTCCAATGCGCTCACCGGCGGTGCGACGCCGGCAGGCTCGTTCTCGTTCCCGTCGGTGTATGGGACCCCCGCCACGATCGCGATCGACAACTCCACGAACCCCTCAGACCCCTCGGCCGGGGATCTATACGTGATGGACGCAGGTCACAATGTGATCGACAAGTTCAACTCCAAGGGTGAATATCTCGATCAGATCATCAACCCCTCAGGCGACGAATTGCTGGGGCTTGGCGTCGACGCGAGCGGCACCCTCCGCGTCGACATCATCGACATCAATCAGCCAACGTGGGTTTTGGTCGACGAGTTCAACGACTCATCGGCAAGCAGCCTGGTTGCCGAACAGGTAAATGAAATTCCCGCTACGAAGGAGAGTGGCATTCCTTCCGGCCCGGAGGCCGACGGCTTTGCCGTCGGCCCGACCGGCGATGACTATCTGTTGTGGGGAGGGTCATGCAATTGTACAGCGAAGCTTGGGCCACAGCTAACGGGTTTCGGGCAGCTCGACAGTCCGGGTGCGGGCGATGTCGCCATCGCGGCCGACCCCGTGACCGGCCACGTCTACGTCGATGACCAGTCGTCTGTCACGGAGTGGGACACCGGCGCAATGAATGGGAGCAAATTGCTTGAACGTTCATTCGAATATCCAGGGGTGGGAACGCTCGTATCGAGCTTTGGGTCGCTGTGGCTCTCAGGTGTTTCGGGGCAGGGCGGGATTGCCGTGGACGGCGCCAGCGGAGATATTTATGTCTCCAATCCCGCAGACGGCAAGGTGTATGTCTTTGGCAGCGACGCTCCGGCGGTGAGCGCCGGTATGCCGGTGAACGTTACGATGGAATCGGCTACGTTGAGCGGCGCGGTCGATCCCCGCGGCGCGGCCGTCACCTCCTGCCGGTTCGAATATGGTGTCGCCAACGAATACGGGCAGGGTCCCTATGAGCACACCGTCGCCTGCACGCCGGAAACGGCCGCGATCGGCGCGGGAACTGTCCCGGTGGCGGTTTCCGTGCAGATCGGAGGCCTGCGGCCGGGGCTGCTCTATCGCTTCCGTCTTGTCGCCGGCAACGCCAGCGGCTCGGGCGAAAGCAGCGGCCTGATCGCGACCCGTGGCGCGGGCTTTGGCGTCAAGAGCTTTGAAGTGTCGTTCTTGAACGAAGATGGCTCGCCGGATACGCAGGCCGGCTCGCACCCGTACGAAGTGGTCAACAACGTCGAATACAACTCGCACTACGTGCACTTTGAATCGAACGCCGACTCGCGCTACATACTTGAGCCCGACGGCGTGTTGAAGAACCTCGCCGTCGATCTGCCCCCCGGGCTGGTTGGCGACCCCGATGCGACGACCAAGAAGTGCACGCCGGACGAACTGCTGAGCGGCGAATCCCATATCTACGAAACTTTGACGTGTCCAATCGAATCGGTGGTCGGCCATTTGGTGCTCGCATGGAGTCATCAGGTGGCGGGGGGGGAGTTTGAATTCAAACAGCGGATCTATAACATGGTGCCCCCTCGGGGTGTACCTCTGCAGCTCGGCATCAATTACGTGGGCCTTGGCCTGTACGTCAACAACGGGGTGCTCGCCGGCGGCGATTATCCCGTGCAGGCAACGGTCACCAACGCTCCGCCGTCCGCGCCGGTGCTCAAGAGCAGATTGACACTCTCTGGGGTTGTGGACGGCAGGGCGTTCCTGACGTTGCCCACGGGTTGTCACGGTCCGCTACGCGCTTCGGCCTCGGCGGACTCCTACCAGGAACCCGACCATTATCTGACCACGAGCGCGGTCACGCGTAATGCGGCGGGTACGCCGGTGTCGCTGACGGGGTGCTCGAAGCTGTCGTTCCCGCCGGCGATCTCGGTCGCACCGGATGTCACGGATGCGAGCAGCTCGAGTGGGCTGACGGTCGGTGTGCACGTCCCCCAGGCGGCGCTGTTCAACCCCACCGGCCTGGCTGAGTCGGCGTTGCGGGATACGACGGTGACGCTGCCCGAAGGCGTGGCGATCAACCCGGCCGGCGCGGGTGGGCTGGAAGCGTGCTCGGAGGGCCTGGCGGGCTTTACGGGCTTCAGTGAATTCAATCCCGAAGATGAAGCGGGTGTGAAGACGGCGACGTTCACGCCGGAAATGCCCGAACCGCTGCAGCCGGGCGCGAACTTCTGTCCGAACGGGTCGAAGATCGGGACGGTGAAGATCAAGACGCCGCTGTTGCCGAACCCGCTGGAAGGCGCGGTGTATCTCGCGGCGCAGAACGCCAACCCGTTCGGGGGCCTGTTCGCGATGTACATGATCATCGAAGACCCGATATCCGACAGCGTGGTCAAGCTCGCCGGCGAAGTGTCGTTGAACCCGCAGACGGGGCAGATCGTGACGACGTTCAAGAACACCCCCGACATCCCCTTCGAAGAACTCGAACTGCACTTCTTCGGTGGGGAACGCGCGCCGCTGGCGACCCCGTCCCGGTGCGGGACCTATACGACCACTGCGGCCTTTACGCCGTGGGACGGGAATGGTCCGGTGACGACGGAATCGTCGTTCAAGATCGAACACGGCCCGAATGGGGGACCGTGTCCCGGTACGAGCCTGCCGTTTGACCCGTCTGTGAATGCGGGTGCGACGAACATTCAGGCGGGTGCGTTCTCGCCGTTGACGGTGACGGTGAACCGTGATAACGGCGAACAGAACCTGAAGTCGCTCGAAGCGAAACTGCCGCCGGGCCTCTCGGGTGTGCTCTCGGGTGTCGAACTGTGCCCCGAACCGCAGGCCAACGAAGGGCTGTGCGCGGAAGGCAGCAAGATCGGCGAAGCGACGATCGGCGTCGGTGTCGGCAACGACCCGTTCACGGTCACCGGCGGGAAGTTCTATCTCACCGGCCCCTACAACGGCCACGGCAGCTGCATGGTCGGTGAAGCGGGGTGCGCACCGTTCGGGATCACGTTCGCGGTGCCCGCGAAGGCCGGTCCGTTCGATCTCGCGAACACGACG
Organism: uncultured Solirubrobacterales bacterium; assembly: GCA_963814085.1. Classification (GTDB taxonomy): domain Bacteria; phylum Actinomycetota; class Thermoleophilia; order Solirubrobacterales; family Solirubrobacteraceae; genus Palsa-744. The sequence goes on from CAWFBP010000003.1 coordinate 1,503,833, forward strand.
GACAACCATCCCCCGTGCGATTGCGTGGTCGTCAGGGGCAAGATCGAACTGAACCCGATCACCTCCGCGATCACGATCACGTCCAATCCGCCCGGCTCGCCGGACTCGATCCCGACGAGCATCGAAGGGATCCCGCTGGAAATCCAGCACGTCAACGCCACCACCACACGCGGAAACTTTCAGTTCAACCCGACGAACTGCTCGAAAATGACGCTCACCGGCACCGTGCAGCTGAACGAAGGCGGCACCAGCACGATCTCAACGCCGTTCCAGGTCACGAACTGCGCCGCGCTGAAGTTCGAACCCAAATTCACGGTCTCGACCTCCGCCAAAACAAGCCGGACGAGCGGGGCGAACCTGAGCGCGAAGCTGACCTACCCGAACGTGCCCCAGGGTACCGACGCCGACATCGCGAAGGTCAAAGTCGAACTCCCCAAGCAACTCCCCAGCCGCCTGACGACGCTGCAGAAAGCGTGCACTGCGACGCAGTTCGAATCAAACCCGGCTGCTTGCCCCGCGGCGTCGAAGATCGGCTACGCGGTGGTGCACACCCCGTTGATCCCCGTCCCGCTACAGGGTCCCGCGATCTTCGTCTCCCACGGCGGCGAAGCGTTCCCGTCGCTGACGCTCGTGCTCCAGGGCTACGGCATCACGATCGACCTCGTCGGCACGACCGACATCAAGCACGGGGTCACCTCGACGACGTTCAAGACCGTTCCCGACCAGCCGTTCTCGAGCTTCGAACTGACGCTCCCCGAGGGCCCCTACTCCGCGCTGACAGCTCCCGGGAACCTCTGCACCGCCAAGAACCTCACGATGCCCACCGAATTCCTCGCGCAGAACGGCGCCGAGCTGCACCAGACCACGAAGATCGCGGTCACCGGCTGCCCGAAGGTCAAGAAGGCGGCCAAGCACACCAAGCGCAAGGCCAAGCACGACAAGCGCAGGCGCGGCAAGCCCAATCGCCGGCCGCCCAAGAGTCGCAAGACGCGATGAGCACGCAGCGGCGCGGTCGGGCTCTTGGCCCCGGCGGATCGGCGGGCGGGGTCGCGGACGCCGCCATCCGCGCGGGGCGCTAGCCTCCACGAGGTGACCCGTGAGCAGGTATACGAGCTGATCCGCGACCATCTTGCCGACGAGCTCGACATCGACCCCGACGAGGTCGGGGAGGAGAGCCGCTTCAAGGAGGACCTCGAGGCCGACTCGCTGGACCTGTACACGCTCGTGCAGGAGCTCGAGGACACCTACGGCGTGCAGATCTCCGACGAGCAGGCCGTGGAGATCAAGACGGTGGGGCAGGCTGTGGACTTCGTGCTGGCGCAAGCCCCCGCCGAGGTTTGATGCGCGCGGATGAAGCTGCTGAACGCGCTCTTGCAGGAGCTTCCCGAGGAGCTGTCCCGGCAGGTCTTCACCCACGCCTCGTGGAGCGAGCGGCGCAGCGACTCCTACGTGCGCCTCGCCTTCCTCGGCGACTCGGTGCTGGGGTTGGCGGTCACAGCCCATCTCTACCCGCGCCTGGAGGCCGAGCGCTTCGGGGCGGGACGCCTGACGAAGATCCGCGCCCAGGCGGTCTCCGGGCCCTCGTGCCGGGCGGTCGCCGAGCGCCTGCAGGTGCCGGAGCGGCTGCGCGCCGCGGCGCCCGCGGGAGTACAGGAGAACGCGGTGCTGCTCGGCGCCACCGAGCGAGTGCTGGCCTCCGTGATCGAGGCTGTGATCGGGGGCTGCTACCTGCAGTTCGGCTACGAGCGCACCGCGGAAGCCGTGGTCGAGGCGTTTCGACCCGAGATCGAGCAGGCGCTGGAGAACCCCGTGGACTTCAAGTCCACGCTGCAGGAGCTGCTTGCCCAGCGCGGGGAGCTCGTCACCTACGAGGTGACGGCCGAGCACGGTCCCCCGCACGAGCGCACCTTCGAGGTGGCCGCCTCGGTCGACGGCCGCCCGCTCGGCAGCGGCTCCGGGCGCAGCAAGAAGCACGCCGAGCAGGAGGCCGCGCACCAAGCCGTCGAGAAATTGCAGGCATGATCCCGTGTATCTGAAGTCGCTCACGCTGAAGGGCTTCAAGTCCTTCCCCGACCGCACCCGCCTCGACTTCGGCCCCGGCGTCTCCGTCGTGGTCGGGCCCAACGGGTCGGGCAAGTCCAACATCACCGACGCCGTGTTGTGGGCGATGGGCGAGCAGTCCCCGCTGGCGATCCGCGGGCAATCGATGCAGGACGTGATCTTCGGCGGCGGCCGCGGCGTGCAGGCCCGCAGCGCCGCCGAGGTCGAGTTCGTGCTCGACAACTCCGACGGCACTGTCGCGCTGCCGCTCAGCGAGATCTCGATCCTGCGCCGCCTGCATCGCTCCGGCGAGGGCGAGTATCGGCTCAACGGCGCCCGCTGCCGGCTCGTCGATGTGATCGAGGTGCTTTCCGACACGGGTCTCGGCAAGGAGACCCACTCGGTCATCTCCCAAGGACGCGTCGACGCGATCGTCAACTCCAAGCCCCGCGACCGCCGCCTGTTGATCGAGGAGGCCGCCGGCCTCGGCAAGCACCGCAAGCGCCGCCGCCGCGCCCAGCTGAAGCTCGAACGCACCCAGGACAACCTCGACCGCGCGCTGGACGTCGAGCGCGAGGCACGCTCCCGCTTGCGCCCGCTCAAGCGTCAGGCCGAGGCCGCGGAGCTGCACCAGCGCCTGGAGTCTCAGATGCTCGAAGCGCGCCTGCAGCTGGCGCGCGAGGCGCTGCGTGTCCGGCGCCTGGAGCTCGCTGAGGCTGAGACCCTGGTGCAGGCGGCGCGCGCCGAGCGCACAGAGGTCGAAGGTGGCCTGCAGGAGGTCGTCGCGCGGCGCAGTCTCGCCGAGCGGGCGCTATCCGAGCGCTCCGAGCGCCACGACGAGCTCTCACGCCGCGCTCTGCACGCCGGCGCCGCCACCGAGCGGCTGCAGCTGCGCGGCGAGCAGGCATCCACCACCGCCGCCGGCCTCGCCGAGCGGATCCTGCGCTCTACGCGTGAGATCGAGCTGCTGGAGGAGGCCTCCGCGGAGGGCGAAGGCGGTGTCCTGGACGCCGAGGGCAACTGCTCGGAAATCGGCCGGCGCATCGGCGCGATCGAGCAGGAGCTCGCTGAGCTGGAGCACGAGCGTGAGCAGCAGTTGGAGCAGGAGCTCGTCGAGTTGGAGCGCTCCCTCGAACAGGCCGCTGCCGAGGTCGCCGAGTTCGATGCCGCGCTCGCCGAGGCCCGCGAGGCACGCGAAGAGGCCGATGAGCAGGCCGAGGAGGCCCGCGGTGCTCTGCGCGAGGCCGAGCGCGCGGTCGAGGCCGCCCGTCGCGACGCCGCCCGGGTAGGCTCCGAGCTGGCCGCCGTCAACCAGTTCCTGCGTACCGCGTCCGTGGTCGGCGGGGCCGTGGATGGCAAGTACGGCGATGGCGCCTCCGGAGATGGCGCTCCGCGTGCGCTGAGCGAGGCGCTTCGTGTCGAGCCGGGCTGCGAGCTCGCGCTTGCCGCGGCGCTCGGTGGGCGCCTCGACGCGGCGCTTGTGGCCGACCTGGCCGGTGCAGCCGCGCTGCTCGATCGCGCCGGGCCCGACGGTGCCACGGCGCTGTTGGCGGATTGGCGCTCGTCGGACGTCGCGCCGGCGCCGGTCGGTGCGTCCGTGCCCCCCGCTCCCGGTGCGCGTCCCCTGATCGAGCTGGTGGACGGGCCCGCGCCGGTGCTTGCGCTCGCGCGGCGGCTGCTCACCGATACGTGGGTGCTGGAGCGTCTGGAGGATCTCCCCGACGACTTCGCCGGTGTCGCCGTCACGCCACGCGGTCGCGTGTGGTTTGCCGTCCTGGGCGAGGTGCGCCAGGTCGCCGAGGGCGGCTCCGAGCGGGTGCTCGCCCGCCGCAACGAGCGCGAGCAGCTGATCGTCGCATCCGAGGCTGCTGCCGCCGCCGAGCACGCCGCGCGCGGCGCGGCCGAGCAGGCACAGGAGGGTGCCGCGGGCGCCGATCTCGCGCGCGAAGAGGCCGACGGAGAGCTGCGCGAGGCAACGCGCGCTCACGCCCATGCGCTGGAGGCTGAGCGCCACGCCGCCTGGCTGATCGAGCAGCGCCGCGCCGCCCCGGAGCAGGGGCCGCTCGCGGTGCGTCGCGCGCAGTTGGAGGGCGAGCTCGCTGCAGAGCGCCGCGCTGCCGAGCGCCTCGCCCGCGAACACGCCGAGCGCTTGGCGCGCCTGGCGCGCCTGCATGCCCAGCACGCCGCCGACACCGCGCTCGCGCCGCTCGCCGAGCGGCTCGCGGCGGCGCTGCACACCACCGGGGAGGCGGTCGCCGCGCGCGCCGGCGAGCTTCAGCTGGAGCTCGACAGCTACCGCGCTGCCGGTGAGGAGATGGCCGCCGAGCTGCGCGCCTGCGCTGCTCAGGAGGCTGAGATCCAGGCGCGCCTGCGTGCGCAGGGTGAGGCGGTCACCGCCGCCGAGGTCTCCGCGCAACGCCTTCGCGACCACACCGAGGAGGCCGCCCTGGAGCTGCGCACGGTGCGCGAACAGCTGGAGCTGCCCGCAGCGGACGGCGCAGCGGAGGACGCTGCGGAGGCCGCGACCGAGGGCTGGCAGGAGGGCACGGACGAGGGTGGGCCGGAGGGCGCAGCGGCGGGCGCGACCTGGGGTGCGGCCGAGGCCGGGCCGGGGGACGCGGCGGCGGCCTCGGAGGAGTCGGGTTCGGGGGTCCCCGCCGCTGCAGGCGCGGAGAGCGAGAGGGAGGACGAGACGACCGCGAACGAGCTAGATCGAGAGGTCGCCGAGGCGCTCGAAGAGGACCCCGAGCCGCTCGACGCGGAGCAGGTGCAGGCGCTCACCTCTCGCCTCGAGCGTCTGCGCCGCCGGCGCGAGCAGCTCGGCCCCGTCAACCCGCTCGCCCAAGAGGAGTACGCCGAGGCACTCGCCCACGTCGAGGAGCTGGAGGCCCGCCGTAGCGACCTGGAGACGGCGCTGCGTGAGCTGCGCACCCTGATCCGGGACACCGACCGCCAGATTCACGAGACCTTCCGCGCCACCTTTGAGGCTGCTGCACGCAACTTCGAGGAGCTTGCGCGCGACCTCTTCCCCGGCGGCGGCGGCCAGCTGCGACTCGTCAAAGATGCGCAGGTACCCCGACCGGTGCTCGGCGGCCAGCCACTGCCCAACGGCGCCCCGGGCGCTGGTGCCGAGCGCGATCACGAGGCCGCCGCGGAGCGCGAGGAGCGAGCTGGGATCGGGCGCGCAGCCACTGAGGGCGGCGGCAACGCTCGCGTGAACGGGGAGGGCGGTGACGGCGACGGTGAGCGCGGCGATGTGTTCGATCGAGCCGACTCGGGGTACGATCCCGACGAGGAGCTGCTTGGGGTCGAGATCGAGATCACCCCCGCCGGCAAGTCCACCAAGCGCCTCTCGCTGCTCTCCGGTGGGGAGAAGTCGATGACCGCGCTCGCCTTCCTGTTCGCGGTGTTCCTCGCGCGACCCTGCCCGTTCTACATCCTCGACGAGGTCGAGGCGGCGCTCGACGACCTCAACCTCGAGCGCTTCCTCTCGCTGCTGCGCCGTTACGCCGACCGCGCGCAGTTCATCGTGATCACCCACCAAAAGCGCACGATGGAGGCCGCCGACTGGTTGTACGGGGTCTCGATGGCCGGCAACGGCGTCTCCAAGGTGCTCTCGCGGCGGCTGCCGCCGGCTGCGCAGGCGCTCGCCGATACCACGTCGGCGCCAGTCTCCCAACCAATTCCTGCGCCTGCACCGGAGCCGCCGCATGAGACGAAAGCCGAGGTTGTCGACGCCGTCGAGCGTGGCGACCAAGGGGATGGGCCCACCGAGACAACCGAGGCCGCTGGCGCTGTCGAGGTGTCCCACCTGGCCGAGGTTGCGTAGCCTCGAAGACTCCCGTCCGCTTCCGCGGGGGAGCGCCACTGCTCCTCAGAACCTCTTTCAAAATGAGAGTGCGACCGGGACGGTCCTGGGCCAAGCCGGGCGACGCGGGCCGACGAAGCCCGTGCTGGTAGCACGGGCAAGGAGGTCCGTGGCGATCCGGAGCCGTGTCCAGGGCCGTATCCGGGCGTGCTAGTCATTTTGAAAGAGGTTCTAAAAGCTAACGCAGCCCCGATCTTCTCCAGGCGCACCGGGAGACTTGCCCTCTACAGGGTTAGATAGGTCGACTTGATGAGCGTGATCCCCGCGTTGGTCGCGACTTTCCATTTCTTCCCGGCGGGCACGATGAATGTGATCGGCACCTTGGTCGTCCCGGTGGCCGCTTTGCTGGCCACGTCTTCCGCGATGACGGTGGCGCCGACGGCGACCTGGATGGTGGTTTCCGTCGCCGTCTGACACGACACGGTCAGAATGACCTGCACCGGTTCGGTGGCGGACGGTTCGTATTCGGTGTTCTGCGAGCGTTCTGTCAACGCCCCGTATTCCCCGGCGTTGAAACCCGCGCCGGTAGCGCCTTTTTCGCCTTTTTCTCCTTTGGCCCCGGTTTCGCCTTTGGCGCCGGTCGCCCCAGTGGCGCCGGCTTTGCCTTCTTTGCCTTCCGCGCCTGTAGTGCCTTTTTCGCCGGTGGTGCCTTTTTCGCCTTTGGCTCCTTCTTTGCCCTGTTTGCCTTCTTTGCCTTCGGCCCCGGTGGCCCCGGTGGTGCCTTTTTCGCCGGTGGCGCCTTTGGCTCCTTCTTTGCCTTCTTTTCCTTCTTTACCCGTTTCCCCTTTGGCCCCGGTTTCACCTTTTTCCCCTTTGGCCCCGGCTGCTCCAGTCGCTCCGGTGGCGCCGGTTTTTCCTTCTTTTCCTTCTTTGCCTTCCGCGCCTTTGGCCCCGGTTTCGCCTTTGGCCCCGGTTTCGCCTTTGGCCCCGGTTGCTCCGGTGGCGCCGGCTTTCCCTTCTTTTCCTTCGTTCCCTGCAGGTCCTTGCGGGCCGGCCGGGCCGGTTTCGCCCTGGACGCCCGGTGGGCCGGGGAGTCCTTCTTTGCCTGCTTGACCTTCCGGGCCCTGCGCTCCTGTTGCGCCCGTTACGCCTTGTGGGCCGGGGAGTCCTTCTTTGCCTTCCTTGCCTTCGGGTCCTTGTGGGCCTTCTTTGCCTTCTGAGCCCTGCGCCCCTTCGGGTCCGCGTTCGCCGGTGGTGCCTTTGGGTCCTTGGGCTCCGGTTTCGCCTTTGACGCCCTGTGCGCCTTGGGGTCCTTCTTGACCTTGTGGGCCTTCTGGCCCCTGTTCGCCTCTGGGTCCTTCTTTGCCTTCGAGCCCTTTTTCGCCGGTCGTCCCCTTGGCGCCTTCCTTGCCCTGCGGGCCTTCTGGGCCCTGTGCCCCTTCGGGTCCGTGTTCGCCGGTGGTGCCTTTGGGTCCTTGGGCTCCGGTTTCGCCTTTGACGCCCTGTGCGCCTTGGGGTCCTTCTGATCCCGCGGCGCCGGTGGGGCCGGCTGCGCCCGCGATGCCCTGAGGGCCTGCGGGACCGACTCCCCCTTCGAGGCCCTGCTTGCCTTCGGGCCCCTGTGAGCCGGCGGCGCCGACTTCGCCCCTGACGCCCTGCGGGCCTTCCGATCCCGCTTTGCCTTCTGGTCCCTGCAGGCCCGTTGCGCCCTGGGCGCCCTGTGGTCCCTTTGGTCCTTCCCTACCTTTGGCTCCGGTTTCGCTCCGGGGGTCAGCTTTGCTCAGAGGGTCGATCGCGCAGATCACACTTGTTCGTGAGGCCTTGGGCACTGCTTTTTTTGGCGCGGAGGTTCGCCTTTGCGGCCCATTTGCCTTGTGGCGCTTGGCGATGGCCTTCGTGTGCCGGACCTGTCGTTTGCGGGTCTGTGCGTGAGCCGGTCCTTTGCGTACCTGTGTGTGGGTCTGCCTTGGGTGCTTGGCTGGTCCTTGCGGTGCGGGGCGCTGTCGCCTCTTGTTCGACTGGTGCTTGGGGGTGGGGCGCGACGGCTTGGGTCGGCTCGGGGGGCGCGAGGGGGCGATGTGCGTACTGTGCTCGGGGGGCTCTTGGTGCTCCTTGCGTGCGACCTGCCGGTGGGTTTTGTGAGCTTTTCGATCCCGCGTAGTTTGTGGAAATCGACATGTTACGTGGACATCTCGAAGCTCCTCTGCCAGCGCCGATCCTCCATCCACCGCCGGGACTCCGCCCATGGCGAGCCCGGCCACGAGCATGGCCAGAATCGAACGATGGACGATTGCCTTCGACATGCCCCCGTGCTTTCGAGATGTCGCGATCCTCACGTACTGCCAGTGAGTGGACCGTAAACTAGTATATGGGTCGGCAGATTGGCGATTACGGGAAACTACTTACTTCATATGTCGGAAAACACCTCTTGCTGCACCAATTCGTACAAAAGCGCTGTGGCCCGAGCGGATTTCCTTTCATCCTAATTTTCTGTGAAACGCTAAATTCTCGAACGAATAAGAGCCGGTTGAGCAAAAGGGTGAAAACCTTGCGACGTATTCGCCTCTTCGGTTTAGCCGTCACCGCGCTTGCGGTGCCATCGCTCTCCGCGTGCGGTTCGAGCACGCCCACGCTTGGCGTGGTGCCGGTCGAGCGCGCGATCGCCGCGTCGATCCTGGCCCAGCATCACCTGCGCACCACCGTGCGCTGTCCCACCAATGCTCCGCGCCAGGCGGGGTTTGCCTTCACGTGCAAGGCTGAGCTCGACGTCGGCGCATATCCTGTCTTGGTGACCGAGACGAATGCCCGCGGGCACGTGAGATATCTGAACCAGACGCCGCTCGCCGTCCTCGACATCGCGAGAGTCGAGCGGGCGATAGGGCAATCGATCAGCGCCCAGCGAGGCCTGCGCTCCACGGTGGCCTGCCCCGCCGAGGTGATCCAGAAAGCTGGGGTCGCATTCACGTGCACCGCGGCGGTTGCGGGCCGGAGCTATCCGTTCGCCGTGACCGAGGTCGATAATCAGGGCCACGTCCGCTACGTCGGGCGCTGAGGGTCATCTACCGAAGAGTCGGCGTGGCGTGCTCGAGCGAATCGTGGAGCTCGCGTGGCTTGGGAATGGGTGCACTGGTATCGTCGCGCGGCCGTGTCACGCGACTGGAGCGACCTATTCATCACCGGCGGGCATGCTTCCGGCGCTGCGGACGGCGGTGAGGGTTCCGAGCGCCGCGGCTTCTTTCGCCGCCTGCGCGTGAACCTGTCAAAGACCCGCCAGGCGCTCGGCGGCGAGATCCACGCCACGCTCTTTCAAACCCTCGACGAGCACACCTGGGAGCGTCTCGAGGAGGCGCTGATCATGGCCGACGTCGGCGCCACCGCCACCGCTGCGGTTGTGCAGACGCTCGAAGGCGAGGCGCTCGAGGACGGGCTGAGCGGGGGCGAGGCGTTGACGGAGCGGCTGATCGCGCTGCTCGCCGACACCGCGCGGGTGGGCGAGCAGCGCATCGACATCCGTGCCCACCCCACGGTGATCCTCGCGGTGGGCGTCAACGGCACCGGCAAGACCACCACGATCGGCAAGCTCGCCTGGCACCTGCAACGGGAGCTGGGGCGCAGCGTGCTGCTCGCCGCCGCCGACACCTTCCGCGCGGCCGCCACCGAGCAGCTGCAGGGGTGGGCGCAGCGCGCGGGCTGCGAGATCGTCACCGGCCCCGAAGGCTCCGACCCGGGCGCCGTCGCGTTCGAGGCCGTCGCGCGCGCCCGCGGCGAGGGGCTCGACGTGGTGATCGTGGACACCGCCGGGCGCCTGCACACCCAGGACGACCTGATGGCCGAGCTCGCCAAGGTGCGCCGCGTGATCGCACGTCAGCTGGAGGGGGCGCCGCACGAGACGCTGCTCACGGTCGACGCGACCACCGGTCAGAACGGGCTGCGCCAGGCGCGCGTCTTCGCCGAGTCGGCGCAGGTCGGGGGCATCGTGCTCACCAAGCTCGACGGTACCGCCCGCGGGGGTATCGCACTGGCGATCGCCCGCGAGCTGGGCATCCCGGTGAAGCTGATCGGCGTCGGCGAGTCGCTGGAGGACCTTCGCCCCTTCGACCCCGACGAGTTCGCGCGGGCGTTGATCGCGGAGTAGGTGGCGTCTGGTGTCCCAACCCGCGCCCTGCAGCCTTGGTGTCCTGCTGGCGCCCGCAACCCAGATCGCACGGCAAACCGCCTGCGCGGTGCGATAATCGGACTATGGACGCGTGGATCGTGTGGACTGTGGCGGCCTGCGTGCTGGGCGCGGGAGAGATGCACACCGGAGGGTTCTTCCTCGCGCCGTTCGCGATCGGCGCGCTGGTCGCTGCGCTCGTGAGCCTCGCCGGCCTTGGTCTCCCGCTGGCGCTGGTCGTCTTCCTGGTCGCCTCGCTGTTGGTGCTGCTCACCTTGCGCCCCGTGGCCCGGCGCCACCTGCAGCATCCTCCCCGGATTCGCACGGGCGCGGCGGCGCTGATCGGATGCGACGCGGTCGTGCTCGAGCGGATCGCCAATCAGGAGGGCGTGGGCTGCGTGCGGATCGGGGGCGAGGTGTGGACGGCGCGCAGCTATGCCGAGGACGAGGTGATCCCCGCCGGCGAGCGCGTGCAGGTCGTGGAGATTCGGGGGGCCACTGCGCTTGTGATGCACTGAGGCGGCTGGCGCCGGGTATAGCGATAGTATGTACAAGTAGGTGCTGGGGTTGTTATAAACAATCCACAACCCGATAGCAATTGCGCACGGCTTTTGAATTTGTTGTTCAACACTCCGCCCTATTGCAATGGCTATATGGCCCTTTCTCCTCCAAACTGACCCACCGCCCCTCTCTCCTCAAACCAGCTCACAACCGCCTCACTCAGTTACGTAGAGCGAAGAAGATAGGCTGATTGGATGGCGTCAAGAAAGGAAAATTGCTGATGGTTGCTCTCATCGTCGTCGCCGTGGTCGTGCTGTTTGCGCTGGTCGTGGCGGCGCGCACGATTCGCGTGATCCCTCAGGCGCGCGCGGGCGTGGTCGAGCGCCTCGGGCGCTACAGCCGCACGCTGGAGCCCGGCCTTGCGATCGTCACGCCGTTCGTCGACCGCGTCAAGCCACTGGTGGACCTGCGCGAGCAGGTGGTCAACTTCGCGCCTCAGTCGGTCATCTCCGAGGACAACGTTGTGGTGGGGATCGAGACGGTCCTGTACTTCACGATCACCGACCCGCGCTCGGCCACCTATGAAATCGCCAATCCGCTGCAGGCGATCGAGCAGCTCACGGTGACCACGCTGCGCAATGTGATCGGCGGGCTCACGCTCGAGGCCACGTTGACCGCCCGCGAGAACGTCAACACCGAGCTGCGCACGGTGCTCGACGAGGCCACCGGCAAGTGGGGCATCCGCATCAACCGCGTGGAGATCAAGTCGGTCGACCCGCCGGCGGACATCCGCTCGGCGATGGAGAAGCAGATGCGCGCCGAGCGCGATCGCCGCGCGGCGATCCTCACCGCCGAAGGCGAGAAGCAGGCGCAGATCCTCACCGCCGAGGGCGAGCAGCAGGCCGCGGTGCTCACCGCCGAGGGCGCGCGCCAGGCAGCGATCCTGCGCGCCGAGGGCGAAGCGAAGGCGATCGACACCGTCTTCAAAGCGATCCATGCAGGCAATCCCACGCGCGACCTACTCAGCTACGAATACCTGCAGATGCTCCCGCAGCTCGCCGAAGGCGACGCCAACAAGGTGTTCGTGGTGCCCTCCGAGTTCGCGCAGATGTTCGGCGGGATCGGCGAGGCCCTCGCCCGTCGCGGCGAGGAGCCCTCCTCCGGCGGCGGATCCTCCCCGGGTGATGGTCCCCGCAGCGCGGGCTCACTCGGCACGGGCTCCTCCGCCGGGGACTCGCCCAGCAGAGAGGGTTGACGCACACCGATGTTCGACTCGCTCGCCGAGAAGCTCCAGGCCACGCTCTCGGATGTCCGCCAGCGGGGGACGCTCACCGAGCAGGACATCGACCGCGCGCTGCGCGAGATCCGTCTCGCGCTGCTGGAGGCGGACGTCAACTTCAAGGTCGTCCGCCAGTTCACCGCCGATGTGAAGGAGCGCTGCCTGGGGGCGGAGATCGTCGGGAGCCTCAACCCCGGCCAGCAGGTCGTGAAGATCGTCGCCGAGCAGCTCACCGAGTTGATGGGGGGGGAGTCCGAGGAGCTCGGCTTCGCCTCCAGTCCTCCCACCGTGATCCTGCTCGCCGGCCTGCAGGGCTCGGGCAAGACGACCGCCGCCGCGAAGCTCGCCCGCTATCTGCACGAGCACCACAACTCCTCGGTCGCGCTCGCCGCCTGTGACACCTACCGCCCGGCGGCGGTCGAGCAGCTCGTGAAGATGGGCGCTCGCGCCGGCGCGGCCGTGTATGAGCGCGGCACCGAGCCCGATCCCGTCGAGATCGCCACGTGGGCGCTGGCGCGCGCGCGGGAGGAGGGCAAGGACGTGCTGATCGTCGACACCTCCGGCCGGCTGCACGTCGACGAGGAGCTGATGGCGGAGCTGGTGCGCATCCACGCCGCCGTTGAGCCTCGCGACACCCTGTTGGTCGTCGACGCGATGACCGGCCAGGACGCCGTCAACGTCGCCGAGCAGTTCGCCGCGGCTGTGCAGTTCGACGGGGTCGTGATGAGCAAGCTCGACGGCGACGCCCGCGGCGGCGCGGCGCTGTCGGTGAAGGCGGTCACCGGTCGCCCGATCCTGTTCGCCTCCACCGGCGAGCACCTGGAGCAGTTCGAGCGCTTCCACCCCGACCGCATGGCCCAGCGGATCCTCGGCATGGGCGACGTACTCAGCCTGATCGAGCAGGCCGAGCGCCAGTTCGACGAGCGCGACGCGGTGGAGCTGCAGCGCAAGCTGCGCCGCAACGAGTTCGGCCTCGACGACTTCCTCGATCAGCTGAAGGCCGTTCGGAAAATGGGGCCGCTCAGCAGCGTGCTGGGGATGATCCCCGGCCTTGGCGGCGCGCAGCTGCGCAACCTGAAAATGGACGAACGCGAGCTCGACCGCCTACAGGCGATTATTCTCGCGATGACCCCGGAGGAGCGCCAGCGCCCCGAGCTGATCAAGGGCTCCCGGCGGCTGCGGATCGCACGCGGCTCGGGTACCAACGTGCAGCAGGTCAGCCAGCTCGTCAAGCAGTTTGGCCAGATGCGCAAGGTCATGCGTCAGGTCGGCCGCGGCAAGATGCCGGATCTCGGCGCGCTGATGCGTCAGGCGCGCTGAACCGCGGACGCTGTGCACCTGTCTGCGCCGGCGCTTGCGCTTGGGACGCGGGCGTGCCGTGCGGTGTGGCATCTCGATAGCTCCGCATACGCCGGTGCGATGCGCGTTACGCCGAGCTATGCCCAACCGTCTAAGCTTCGCGTTGGAAACAGCGAGAAAAGATTTCAACCTTGAGAGGCAACACGTGTCGGTAAGGCTCAGGCTCACACGAGTGGGCGGCAAGAAGGACCCGATCTGGCGAGTGGTCGTCGCCGACCAGCGCTCCCCCCGTGACGGGCGTGTGATCGAGACGATCGGCCACTACAACGCGCAAACCAACCCCTCGACGATCAAGATCGACGAGGAGCGCGCCCGCAGCTGGCTGGCTCGCGGCGCGCAGCCATCGGACACCGTCCGCAAGCTGCTGCGCACCCAGGGAATCGGCTCCTAGCCCGGGACGCCCGAGATGGCGGCGGAGAGGGCGCAGGAGCTGCTGAGGTACCTTGCCGAGGGCTTGGTGGATGAGCCCGATGAGGTGTCGATCGAGCTCTTCGAGGAGGACGATGGCACCGTGGTGCTGGAGCTGGCGGTGGCGCGGGAGGACTATGGCAAGGTGATCGGCCGCCACGGTCGCACCGCCCAGGCACTGCGCACCGTGGTGAGGGCCGCCGCGGCGGAGGACAAGCGCCGTGTCGTCGTCGACATCGTCGATTGATTCGCAACTGGACGCGGGCCGCGTGGGCCGCGCGCACGGCCTCGACGGCAGCTTCTACGTGACCGGCGCCCGGCCGCGGCTGCTCACCGAGGGCGGCGAGGTGACGGTTGCCGGCAGCGTCCGTCGGATCCTGCGCCGCGCCGGCGTCGAGCAGCGCCCGATCGTGCGTTTGGACGGCGTTGAGGACCGCACCGCCGCCGAGGCGCTGCGCGGGCAGTCGCTGACGGTGGCACAGGCGCAGGCGCCCACGCTCGAAGCTGGCGAGTGGTGGGCCCACGAACTGCAGGGATGCGTCGTGTGCGACGGCCAACGACGGCTCGGCACGGTCACCGGCTTGCTGGAGTTGCCCTCCTGCGAGGTGTTGGAGGTGCAGCGCGAGGACGGCCGCCTGCTGCTGGTGCCGATGGTCAGAGACGCCGTGCGCAATGTGGACGTCGCCACGGGCCGCATCGAGGTGAGCCTCGACTTTCTGGGAGAGACGTAGTGGATATCGACATCTTCACGCTGTTCCCCGAGTGGTTTCAGTGGTTCCACGCCCAGCGTCACGTCCGCAACGCGCAGGCCGCAGGCAGTCGCCTGGAGTGCGTGGACATTCGCGAGCACACGCCGCTCACTGGCGGCCAGGTCGACGACACTCCCTTCGGGGGCGGGGCGGGAATGGTGCTGCGCGTGGACGTGATGGACGCGGCGCTGCGCGCTCGCTACGGGGTCGACCCGGTGGAGCTGCGCGAGCAACGGCGAGTGATCGCGCTGACACCCACGGGGCGGTTGCTCGACGACGGCTATGTGAGCGAGCTCGCGAGCGAGGGGGCTCTGACGCTGCTGTGCGGCCGCTACGAGGGCTTCGACGAGCGGATCGTCGAGCACTTCGCCGGCGAGACGTTGTCGATCGGACGCTACGTGCTCTCCGGGGGAGAGCCGGCGGCGATGGTCGTGTGCGACGCGGTCCTGCGCAAGCTGCCGGGTGCACTGGGAGACGCTCACTCCGCCGTTGAGGAGTCTTTCAGCGAGGCGCTGGGGGGCGACCCCGAGTATCCCCATTACACGCGCCCCGCCGAGTACCGCGGGTGGCGGGTCCCCGAGGTGCTGCTCTCCGGCCACCACGAGCGCATCGAAAGCTGGCGGCGGGAGCGCAGCCGCGAACGCGCTGGCGAGCACTGACGCGGGCCGCGGCAGCTGTCCGCTACCATTGCTGACCGCGCCGGAGCGCCGACGATCGGCTCCTTGGGGCGCGACCCCCCCTCCCTGAACTCATGAGCAGCGTTATCGACACCCTCGAACGCGCACAGCTGCGCCGTGTGCCCGACTTCGCGCCGGGCGATCGCGTCAAGGTGCACTTCCAGGTGATCGAGGGCACTCGCCGGCGCATCCAGGTGTTCGAGGGCGTCGTCATCAAGCGCCAGGGTCACGGCGTGCGGGAGACGTTCACGGTGCGCAAGCAGTCCTTCGGCGTCGGTGTCGAGCGCATGTTCCCGGTGCACTCCCCGAAGATCGAGCGCATCGAGCTCGCGGCGCGGGGAGATGTGCGCCGCGCGAAGCTCTACTACCTGCGCGACCGCGTGGGCAAGCGCGCGCGTGTGCGGGAGCGTCGCTACACCGGCCCGGAAGAGACGGTGCAGCCGGGGCTGTTGCACGAGCCCGAGCCGGAAAGCCCGGCGGCGGAGCCGGAGAACGTGGTGCAGAACGGTTTGGCGGACGTGTCCGCCGGGGGGGAGCCTGACGCGCAGCCCGCCAGCTCGGACGAGGCGGAGCGCTCCGGCGCGCCGTCGGCGACGGCGGTGGATCAGGCCGATGCCCCCGATTCCGGCGAGCGGTCCGCCGCCGGCGACGCTCCAGCGTGAGCGCCGTCTTCGAGGGGCTCGCGTGAGCGTACGTTCCACGAAGAAGGGCGCGAGCTTGGCTCGTCCGGGCACGCCCGGTGGCCCGGCGACGTCGATGAGCTCGGGCAACGGCGCCAAGCAGTCCAAATCGACCGCCAGCTCGCTGTTCGAGCTTGTGGCGATCATCGTGATTGCGGTGCTGCTGGCGGTGGGCATTCAGAGGTTCCTCGTCAAGCCCTACAAGATCCCGAGCGGCTCGATGGAGCCGACGCTCACGATCGGCCAGCGTGTGCTTGTGAACCGGCTCGGGATGGCCCTGAACGGGCCGCACGTAGGAGAGGTCGTGGTGTTCCACCCGCCGAAGGGCGCCAAGGAACAGCGGTGCGGCCCCACGCACTACGAAGTCAGCCCGGGCGGCGCCCCCTGCGACCAGACCAACCCCGAAGCGGCCAGCGAAAACTTCATCAAGCGCATCGTTGCGGGCCCGGGGGACACGATCTACGTCAAGGAAGGTCACGCGATCGTCAACGGGAAACGCGAGTCCGACCCCTACATCAAACCCTGCGGGGGAGTGCGGGAGTGCAACTTCCTCACCCCGATCAAGATTCCCGCCGGTCATTGGTTCATGATGGGGGACAACCGTGGCGAATCTGACGACAGCAGGTTCTGGGGACCCGTCCCCCGCTCGTGGATCATCGGGGGTGCGTTCCTCACCTACTGGCCCCCCGACCGCATCGGCACGCTCTAGCTCGGTCGTTGGCGGTACCTCCCGGACCCGTCGCAGGGCGCGTCGAGCGTCGAGCGGGCGGCGGCTGTTCGCCTTCGACCGGCGCCTCGGCGTGCGGCTGGTGGCCGGTGCGGACGAGGCCGGCCGCGGCTGCCTGGCGGGCCCACTGGTGGCCGCCGGTGTGCTGTTCGACTACGAGACCCTCTCAGCCCCCCAGCTCCGCGCGCTGGCGGCGCTGAACGACTCCAAGCAGCACACCGCCGAGGCCCGCGAGGAGCTCTACCCGCTGGTGTTACGCAGCGCGGCGCGGGTCACGGTCGTCTCGCGCTGCGTGCGGGGAATCGACTCGCGTGGTCTGCACAACACCAACCTCGCGGCTCTGCGCGACGCGCTGCTGGGCGTCAGCGAGGGCGTTTCGGGCGAGGTCGCGTGTCTGGTGGATGGCTTCTCGGTACCCGACTTTGGGCGTCCCCAGCGGGCGATCGTCGACGGCGACGCGACCAGCGCGGCGATCGCCGCGGCCTCGATCGTTGCCAAGGTGTCCCGCGACCGCTACATGCGCCACGCCGACACCCTCCACCCCGGCTGGAGCTTCGCCGAGCACGTGGGCTACTCCACGCCCGCCCACCGCGAGGCGATCATGCGTTTGGGCGTCTCCCCGCTGCACCGCCTCTCGTTTCAGTCGCTGGCTTATCAACAGCTGGCGTTGTAGCCGCGATCAACGGGCGGCGGGTCCGCGCCGGGCCGTTGGTAGGGAGGGGGTCGCAGGTCACCACGCGCCTTCGATGTGGTCGAGGCAGACGAGCCGGTTGGCTTCGTCGACAATCACGCCGATGCCGTCGAAGCGGATCGTGTGGGCGGTAGGGCGGTTGCGGGACTCATTGTGTAGCCACGCAGCGGCGAGGCGTCGCAGGCGCGCGCGCTGGGTGGTGCGCAGCCATGCCAGCGGCTGCTCCTCCGCGCTCAGCTGCCAGCGCCTGCGTGCACGACGTGTCTTGACCTCGGCGAAGACGAGGGTGTGGCCGTCGAACCCGATCAGGTCGATCTCGCCGTAGCGGGTGCGGGCGTTGCGCGCGAGGATTGCGAAGCCAAGGCGCTCGAGGTGGGAGGCGGCCAGTCGCTCGCCGAGGCGGCCAAGCTCGTGGCGGGGGTTCTTGAGAGGTGTGCCCGGGCCGGGAGGGTCCTCAGCGCGAGGGTTCTCGCCGGCGGGGTTTGCGGGGGGTTGCTCGGGAGAGGGGGTTGATGAGGGGCACATAACGGCAAGGCTAAGCCGGCGAGTGTGCCCCGAGAGCATTCTTTGTGTCAGGAGTGTGGCAGGATCGTCACAGGGTTGATACAGCCCCGATGGTGGCTCTCGAAGGAGCAAGATTGCGCGTGCCCGGCCTGTCTGTGCTTGGCCTGTGAGTGGGATGGCGATACGATTGTCACATGTGCAGGAACATCCGAACGCTGTACAACTTCGAGCCGCGCGCCAGCGATGAAGAGGTGCGTGCGGCGGCGCTCCAGTACGTCCGCAAGATCAGTGGCTTCACGCAACCCTCGCAGGCCAACTCGGAGGCATTCGAGCGTGCCGTCGACGTGGTCGCGGCGGCTTCCGTCGAGCTGCTCGATGCGCTCGTGACATCGGCACCGCCGAAGGATCGCGAGGTCGAGGCGGCGAAGGCGCGGGCTCGCGCGGCGCAGCGGTTTGCGGCCTGAGAACGAGTTGGCGAGTCGGCCGTGAGCGGACGGTCAATGGTCCGTTGCTGGACGGTTGGTGCAAGGTTGTTGAGCGGAGCCGCCGGATCGTGAGCGCCCAAACCCGCACCCCCCGGGTGCTGTCGATCGCCGGCTCGGACTCCGGCGGCGGCGCCGGCATCCAGGCCGACTTGAAGGCGTTCGTCCACTGCGGGGTGCACGGGATGACCGCGATCACGGCGATCACTGCGCAGAGCACGGTGGGTGTGCAGGCAGTGCACATGGTGCCGGCGGAGATCGTGCTCGCCCAGGTGCGTACGGTCGTAGGCGACATCGGCGTGGATGCCGTCAAGGTGGGGATGTTGGGAACAGTCGAGGTGACCCTGGCGGTGGCGCGGGCGCTCGATGAGTTGCCGCCCGGCACCCCCGTGGTGGTCGACCCGGTAATGGTGGCGGAGTCGGGCGCGCGGCTGCTGCAGCCCGACGCACAGCGGGCGCTCGTGGAGGAGATCCTCCCGCGCGCGACGGTGCTCACTCCCAACCTGCTCGAGGCGCGCGTGCTCGCCGCGCAGCCCGCCACTGCGGTGGCTGATCGCGTCGAGACGGATGATGAAAATCACGCCGACGAGGATCACCCCGCTCGGCACGAGGTCGTTGAGGGCGAGTCTTCAGAGGCCAAGGCGCTCGCCCAGGCGGTGCTGGCGCTGGGTCCGCGGATCGTGGTGCTCACCGGCGGCCATTGCACGCGTGCCGTGGATCTGTTTGTAGACGGCAACGGTGTGGGCGACGACGTCGGGGTGGAGATCCCCGGGACCCGCCACCCCGACGGCGCGGCGCACGGCTCGGGCTGCACCCACTCCGCGGTGCTGGCGGCGGCGCTCGCTTTGGGCCAGGCCCCGCTGGAGGCTGCGCGCACGGCCCGCCGGCTGGCGGGCGAGGCGGTGAGGCAGGGCCTGCGCGATGTCGGCGCGGGCGCGGGTCCGGTCGATATCGCCGGGTTGCAGGCCCGTCGGCGGTTGATGTCGTCGGGGTGCAGGCCCGTCGGAGTGCCATAATCGACCGACGATGAAGCTCCTGCGTCTGAAGTCCGGTCGTCGATGAGGATCTTGCGTCTAAAGCCAGGTCATGGGGAGATCGTGCTCGCGGAGGGCGACGTGGAGGTGCCCGAGCAGGAGCGGGAGCTGATCGAGGCGTTTCGCCGGGAGCTTGACGCGGGGATGTGGGCGGCGGTGCCCACGGAGCGTCGCGACGGCCGTCGCGAGGCGGAGATGGTGAGGAGCTTCGACGAGGTGCCGCGGGAGGCGGAGCGGGTGATCTTCTTCCCGCGTGCTGCCGGCGGGGCCTCCCGGTAGGGCGAGGCGAGGATCGGATGCTACTCCCGCTGAGCGCTGCCGCGATCATGGCAACGGTGCTGCTGTGGGAGCTGGCGCTCCCGCGGATGCGCGTGTCGCTGCCGCGGCTCGCCCACGAGCTCCTCGCCCGCCGCCGGGCAGGCCGCGCGCACGACCGAAGCCGGGGGACGCTCGCCTCCGGCGAGCATCCCCGTTTCGGCCAGCAGGGCTACGACCCCGGTCGCGAGCTGCGCGCCGAGCAGCGCGCCCGCGAGCTGCTGCGCTCGTGCGTCAACGAGGAAGAGTGGGCTATGTACCGGGATCTAGGCTTCCTACGCGTGTGGGCGCCGACCAGCGCCACTCGTCGCGGCTCCGATTGCGCTGCCGGCGCCGACACGCCGGGAGACTCCTCACCGCGCGCTGAGGGAGCACTCGATGGCGCGCCCTACGCCTACCTGGTGTACCCCCACAAGCCGATCGTGGCGTATGTCCCGCAGACGGGGGCACTGCTGAACGAGTACTGCGTGGCGTTCCCCGACGAGACCCGCCCGTACGGGAGCGCGCGGTTGCCCGACGCCGACGACGTGCTGGCGAAGTGGATGGCGCTGATGGCGGACGAGCGGCGGTTGATCGCCGACGCGAACATGCACCTACCGGGCCGCCAGGTCGATCCCCAGCAGGTGCGCGAGGACCTCGCCCGGCTGGCGCGCTGGGAGCGGGAGCGTCTCGAGCACCTGCGGCGGGCCGCACGGGTCGCGCCTAGCTCGGTTAGTGTTCGCGCCGCGTGAGCACCTTTGACATCAGACACCGCAGCCGTGCGCTGACGGAGGGTCCCGAGCGGGCCGCGGCGCGCGCCTACCTGCACGGGATCGGCTACTCCGCGGAGGACCTGGCGAAGCCAATCGTGGGCGTGGCCCACTCATGGATCGAGACGATGCCGTGCAACTTCAACAATCGCGTGCTGGCGGCGAAGGTGAAGGAGGGAATTCGCGCGGCGGGGGGCACGCCGATGGAGCTGAACACGATCGCCATATCCGACGGGATCACGATGGGGACGGCGGGGATGCGCGCCTCGCTGGTGTCGCGCGAGCTGATTGCCGACTCGATCGAGTTGGTGGCAAGCGCCCACTGCTTCGACGCGCTGGTGTGCATATCCGGCTGCGACAAGACGATCCCGGGCACGGTGATGGCGCTCGCGCGGCTGGACATCCCCGGGTTGATGCTCTACGGCGGTTCGATCCGCCCCGGGCACTTCCACGGCGAGGACGTGACGATCCAGCAGGTGTTCGAGGCGGTGGGGCAGTACGCCGCCGGGAAGATCACCGAGGAGGAATTGCACGAGCTGGAGGACGTGGCCTCCCCCGGGGCGGGGGCTTGCGGGGGACAGTTCACGGCCAACACGATGGCGATGGCGTTCGAGGTGCTGGGCATCTCGCCGGCGGGCTCGGCGATGGTGCCGGCGGAGGACGGGCGCAAGCTGGAGGTCGCCGTGCAGTGCGGCGAGCTGGTGATCGATGTGCTGCGCCGCGGGCTGCGTCCAAGCGAAGTGATCACGCGCGCGGCGCTGGAGAACGCGATCGCCGCGGTGGCCACCAGTGGGGGCTCGACCAACGGCGTGCTGCACCTGCTGGCGGTCGCCAGCGAAATGGGCGTGCCGCTGCGGATCGACGAGTTCGACGGGATCTCCGAGCGCACGCCGCTGCTGTGCGACCTGCAGCCGGGGGGGCGGTATGTGGCGACCGACCTGTATGAGGCGGGGGGCATCCCGCTGGTGCTGAAGCGCATGGCTGAAGCGGGCGTGCTCAACGAGGAGGCGATCACGGTGACCGGCCGCACGATCGGCGAAGAGGCTGCCGCCGCGCAGGAGACCCCCGGCCAGCAGGTGGTGCGCCCCCTCTCGAACGCGCTGAAGCCGACGGGCGGGTTTGCGATCCTGCGCGGCAACGTCGCGCCCGACGGCTGCGTGGTGAAGCTGGCCGGCCACGAGCGCCGTCGGCACACGGGCCCCGCGCGCGTGTTCGACGGCGAGGAGGCCGCAATGGCGGCGGTGCTGGCCAAAGCGATCGGCGAGGGCGACGTCGTGGTGATCCGTGGCGAGGGCCCCGCGGGCGGCCCGGGGATGCGCGAGATGCTGGCTGTGACCGCGGCAATTGTGGGGGAGGGGCTGGGCGAGTCGGTGGCGCTGATCACCGACGGTCGCTTCTCCGGCGCCACCCATGGGTTCATGGCCGCACACATCGCGCCGGAGGCGGTACGGGGCGGTCCGATCGGCGCGTTGCGCGACGGCGACGAACTGACGATCGACGTGGATGCGCGGCGCATCGACGTGGCGCTCAGCGACGAGCAGATCGCCGAGCGCCTGCTACTAGGCGCCTACACCCCGCCTGTGCGCACCGGCCGCGAAGAGGTCGCGATCGCCAAGTACGCCAAGCTGGTCGGCAGCGCCGCCGAGGGCGCGATCGCGCGTTGAGCGGGGGATCTCCGGCCGCCGCATGCGGCGGCCGGCCAGGGCGCGCATGCGCGCCCTGGTGGCAGGGCCGCATGCGGCCCTGCCAGGACGGCCACATGTGGCCGTCCTCAGGTCGGCGCATGCGCCGACCTGCACAGCTTCATCGCCAACATGCGCCATCCGCACAGCATCTACTCGCTCAGGAACTCCGCCAGCAGCGCGTTGAACTCGGCGGGGCGCTCGAGCATGGCTACGTGGCCGGTGTCTTCGAAGATGACCTTGCGCGAGCCCGGGATCGACTCCGCGAAGCGCGCGGCGTCGCGTACGGTGATCACCCGATCGCGATCCCCCCACACGATCAGGGTGGGGCAGACGATCTCACCGAGACGGTGGCTGAAGTCGTATTCGAGGTTGGCGGCCAGTCCCTGGATGAAGCCCGGCTTGCCGGCGCCGCGGACCTGCTCGGCGGCGAGGGGCGCAGACAGCCGGCTGGGGTGGGCGGCGATGAGCCTAAGGGCTCACGATTTAGCGTGTGAAGGAGCCATGGTGTAGTTCCAGTCGCCGTGGAATGGGTTGCGGCTGATATTGATGGTGGCGAGTTGTTCGTCGCTGACTTTGATGCCTTTCTCGTATTCGCGGTCGTCGAGTTGGGCGTAGACCTTCAGGCCGGTGCTGGTTGTGGTGTTTGAGATGAGGTTGATGATGACCTCGTGGCTGATGAGGGGCTTGCCGCGCCAGTTGGTCGAGATGAAGCTGAACAGGCGGTGCTCGATCTTGTTCCACTTGCTCGTTCCGGGCGGGAAGTGGCAGACCGCGATCTGCAGGCCAGTCTGATCGGCGAGGCGTTGCAGCTCGAGCTTCCAGAGGCGGGTGCGACTGGAGTTCGAGCCACCGCAGTCAGCGGTAATCGTCAACGTAGTGGCGTTTGGGTAGCGCGTATTGCCGAGTGTCTGCCACCAATCGAGGATCGTGTTCGTGGCGAACGTCGCGGTGTCGCTGGTGATTCCCACGCTGACCCATCCCTCGTCCGCAGTCAAGTCGTAGACGCCGTAGGGGATCGCGTGCCCGAGTTGCTTGTCCTTGAAGTCGTGCGTGCGGACCTCGACAGGCCTACCCTTCGGCTCAAGCTCTGAGCCGACAGCCTTGAAATCCCCGACGAGCTCTCGCTTCTTGGTGTCGACGCTGATTACCGGCTCCTTCGCCGCGATCGCGGCCGTGACGGTCTGGTTGATGTGCTCGAACTGGGCGTCGCGATCGGGATGGGACTCGCCCTCCCGGGTCTTGCGGTTAACCTGCAGGCTGTAGCCCTTGGCCTTCAACAACCGCAGCACCGTCCGGTCAACGACGTCGTGCCCCATCTCCCGCAGCGCCTGCGCGAGCTTCGCGCCGCTCTTCGAGGTCCACCGCAACGGCGACTCCGGATCCCCACGCGTAACCGGATCAACGAGGCGCTCCAACGCCTCCCAAAGTCCCGGCTCGCGCTCAAGGATCGGCGTGCGCCCCGGATGCCTACGCATCTTCCCCGGCGCTGGCCGCTCCTCAGAATCCAGATCGGCAAGGCCACGCAGCACCGTCGACTCCGAGATCCCCGTAGCTCTCACCACCGCCGCGAGCCCTCCATAGCCAGCGGAGCGCGCCTCCGCTGCCGCCCACAACCGCCGCGTACGCTCGTCCAGCAACCCCTGCGCATTCAACAGCCGATACCGCTCACCAATCGCGCGCTCATCGACCACAACCCCCAGTTCTACACAACCCACCAAACCCCTTCACAAACTAAGTCGAGAGCCCTAAGGGTGGCGTTGCGCAGGCCCCGCCGCCGAGCGACGGTGTCGGAGTGGGCGGCGACCCAGCTGGCGTAGGCGGCGACGATGCGCTCCATCCGGCGCACCCGGCCCAGTACGCGCAGACCCCGAGGGTCGCCGTAGGTGCTGAGTCCCGCGGGGGAGACGAGCACCAGGCGCTCGACGCGTTGGGGAAAGGCGATGGCGAGCTCGGCGGCGACGAAGCCGCCCATCGAGTTGCCGACCACCGCGGCGGCGTCGACCCCGAGCTCGCCCAGCAGTGCATCGAGCATGCGCGCGTAACCGGAGATCGAGATCGGCTCGGTCGGCATCGGCGAGCGTCCGAAGCCGGGGAGGTCGAGCGCGATCACGCGGTGGGAGGCAGCGAATACGGGCAGTTGCTCCAACCAGTTGGGCCACGAGCCGGAGAGCCCGTGAACGAACACCAGCGGCGGGTGGGTGGGCGCCGAATCATTCAGCTCGATCACGTTGATCGGGGTATCGTTTATAATTGTCCAGTGTTGGTGGGAGCGCCAGTCCACGTCCAGCCAGGGGGAGCGTCCCTGGGGCCCGTCGTAGGGGCGGCGCACATCCGGCTGGGAGGGGGAGGCGACGGGGGTCATGGAAACAATTATCGACCGCTGAAAGACGAATCGGATCGTCGTTGCGTTGTGTTATAGGGGGAGAAGCGTCTCATCGGGGAGCGCTGTCGAACGGGGCACGGGAAAATCGATCGAGATAGGCAATCGCCACCAGGGTAGGACATGTGGATCCTGGGCAATGGAAGCGGGGTACGGCAATGAGGATCGCGGTGGACATCGACTCGACTTTGCACCACCACTGGGACGTCATCTCCGACGTCTCGATGCGGCGCTTCGGCGTGAAGCTGCCGTATGAGGAGCAGCTGACATGGGGGCTCACGCGCCTGCGCCCGGAGCAGTTGGAGGTGTGCGTGCGCGAGAGTCACTCCGACCAGCGCATCCTCGCGGGCGTTCCCTACGAGGGCGCGGCGGAGACCGTCCGCGGGTGGCACGCTCAGGGCCACTTCGTGCAGCTGTTGAGTCACCCCGCCACGTGCTGCCGCCGCTCGACGGCTGCCTGGCTCGATGCGATCGGGCTGCCATTCGACGATCTGCAGTGCCCGGCCGAGCGGGTGGAGATGTGCGTGCGGGAGGGGATCGAGCTGCTGGTCGACGACAGTCCGCTGAGCATCGCGGGGGCGCTGGAGCACGGCATCGTGGCGGCGACGATCGTGCACCCCTGGAACGAGGAGGTGTGCGAGGAGGAGGATGTGATCTGCGCGCGCGACTGGCACGAGCTCGCGCGCCTGCTGGCGCCGGTGGTGGGCGCACCGGTCGACTCCGGTGAGCTCGCCTCGCGCGCACACGTCGGGGCAGAGGTGGGCGCACGTAGTTCATAGCCGGCTGGATGGCGGTGGGAAGCAGCTAATCGCCGGGCAGGTGGCGAGCGAGCAGGTCATAGGTGGCTGCGCGGCGAAATAGCTGAACATGGCGGCGGATGGGAGCGCCGGTGAGGAGAGGGGCCTGCCGGCGGAGTGGAGCGCGGCGCTGGAGCTGCTGCAGGAGGACCTGCGCCGTCGCGACGCCGCGGAGCGCACGCGCCGAGCCTACGCGGTGGATTTGGAGCAGTTCGTGCGCTGGGCGCACGCCCGCGGCAGAGCACCGGCGGAGATCGGCGTGCGAGACGTGCGCCGCTACGTGGCGGGGCTCTCGGAGGCGGGTTCGGCGCCGGCGAGCACCGCCCGCAAGCTGGCGGCCATTAGGGGCCTATTCTCCAGCCAGCGCGAGCACGGCCTGATCGCAAGCAACCCGGCCGATCTGGTGGCGACTCCCCGCCAGCCCTCGCGTCTGCCGCGCGTGCTGAAGGCGAGCGAGGCCGCGCGGCTGCTGGAGAGCATTCCGGGCTCCATTCCGGGCTCCACCCACGCCGGTCACACCCGCGAGGCAAAGGCCCGCCCGGAGCTGGAGCTGCGCGACAGGGCGATGTTCGAGCTTGCCTACGCCTGCGGGCTGCGGGCGGAGGAGGTGGTGTCGCTGGGGCTCGAGGACGTGGACTGGGACGGTGAGCAGCTGCGCGTCGAAGGCAAGGGCCGCAAGACCCGCTACGTCCCAGTCGGGGAGCCGGCGATGGCGGCGCTGCGCGACTACGGCGATCGGGCCCGCCCGGCGCTCGCGGCGAGCGCCGGCTCCATCGCATGTCAAAAAACCGAGACGGTGTATAGCGAAGGTGGGACACGGCTCAAAAAGAACATGTGCACCGCCACCCCTCCCCGCGGAGGGCCGCGGGCGCCGCTGTTCCTGAGCAAGTCGGGCAGACGCCTGAACACCAGCGACGTGCGCCGGCGCCTGCACAAGTGGACGACCCGCGCGGGCGTGGTCGGTGGAGCCTCGCCGCACACCCTGCGCCACAGCTTCGCGACGCACCTGCTGGACGGCGGTGCGGACCTGCGCAGCATCCAAGAGCTGCTCGGCCATGCCAGCGTGTCGACGACGCAGGTATACACTCGGGTAGAGTCCGCCAGGCTGAAAAGCGCTTATGCACGCAGCCACCCTCGAGCCTGACTACTCGGAGTAAAGCCCTGGAGACCAATGTAAAGACGGTCGAGCTGCGCGATTTGTGGCGGCGCTACAAGTCCGACGGAGATCGGCGGGCACGTGAGCGCCTCGTGGTCGCGTACTCGCCGCTGGTCAAGTATGTCGCCGGGCGCACCGCCGCGGGGCTGCCCCCGCACGTGGAGGAGGCCGACCTGATCTCCTACGGCCTCGTGGGCTTGATCTCGGCGATCGAGCGCTTCGATCCCTCGCGCGAAATCAAGTTCGAAACGTATGCGATCACGCGGATCAAGGGCGCGATCATCGACGAGCTGCGCTCGATGGACTGGGTGCCGCGCAGCGTCAGGGCGCGCGCGCGCGAAATCGAGCGCGCGCACTCCAAGCTCGAGCACAGCCTGCAGCGGGCGGCCACCGACGCCGAGCTGGCCCAGGAGCTGGGGATCTCCGAGGACGAACTGCAAACGTCGCTGCTGGCGATCTCGCACTCCTCGATTGCCGCGCTGGACGAGTTGTGGAGCGTGTCGGACTCCAGCGGCGACCAGGTGTCGCTGATGGACACGCTGGAGGACCCGGGCGCGCCCGACCCGGCAAGGGCGCTGGACGTGGGCGACATGAAGGATCGCATCGCCGACGCGATCGCGCGGCTGCCGGAGCGCGAGAAGCTGGTGATCGCCCTGTACTACTACGAGAACCTCACGCTGCGCGAGATCGGCGAGGTGTTGGGCGTGACCGAGTCGCGCATCTCCCAGCTGCACACCAAGGCCGTCCTGCGCCTGCGCTCGCGCATGCAGAGCGACTCCTTCGACTGATCCGGAAACGCCCCTGGCGCGCCGACGGCTCGCGCGGTATGTTGAACGGACCCCGGAAAGGAGAGGTCCATGCACACAGCGGCGGATCGGATTCGCAACGTCGCCCTCGTCGGCCACCGCGGGGCGGGGAAGACCTCGCTGCACGAGGCGCTGTTGTTCGAGGCAGGGGTTACGACGCGGCTGGGCAGCGTGGTGGACGGCAACACGGTCTCCGACGCCGACCCCGACGAGCAGGCGCGGCAGATGTCGATCACCACCGCGCTGAGCTCGTTTGAGTGGGCTGAGCGCAAGATCAACCTGCTCGACACCCCCGGAGAGCCGAGCTTCGTGGCCGACGCGCTGGGCGCGCTGCGCGTGTGCGAGTCGGCGGTGTTCGTCGTCAACGCGGTGATGGGCGTCGAGGTCTCCACCGCGCGCCTGTGGGGGCGTGCCGCGGAGCTCGACATCGCGCGGATGCTGTTCGTGAACATGCTGGACCGCGAGCGCGCCGACTTCTTCGGAACGCTGGAGCAGCTGAAGGCGGCGTTCGGCCCCCACGTGGTCGCCACGGAGATCCCGATGGGCGCCGAGCAGGAGCTGACTGGCGTGATCGACCTCGTGGACATGCGGGCCTTCCGCCAGGACTCTGCCCAACGGCGGGGGTGGACGGAGATCCCGATCCCCGACGAGCACGCCCAGGGCGCGCAGGAGTACCGCGAGAAGCTGATGGACGAGGTCGCGGAGGTGTCGGACGCGTTGATGGAGCGCTACCTGGAGGGTGAGGCCATCTCCCACGAGGAGATCGTCGGGGCGCTGAAGGAGGGCACCAACCACGGGCGCATCTTCCCCGTTGTGTGCGGCGTGGCGAGCGCCAACCTCGGCACCACGCGCCTGCTGGACGCGATCGTCGAGGATCTTCCCTCCCCGGTGAAGCACGGCGGCCTGCTGGTCGGAGACCGATCGGGGATCGGCCAGCAGCTCGAGCCGGCGGCGGAGAAGGAGCTGTTCGCGTACGTCTTCAAGACCCGCGCCGACCCGTTCGCGGGGCGGATCAACCTGCTGCGCGTGTACCAGGGGACGATGCGTCACGACACCCAGGTGCTCAACACCCGCACGCACGCGCGCGAGCGGATCGGACAGCTGCTGACGTTCGCGGGCAAGGAGGTGGTGCACGTCGAGGAGTTCGGCCCGGGCGACATCGGCGCGGTCGCGAAGCTCAAGGAGACCCGCTCCGGCGACTGGCTGGCCGCCCGTGACGAGCCGATCGAGCTGCCCGCGCTGAAGCTGCCGGCGCCGGTGATGGCGTTCGCGATTGAGGCCGAGAGCAGGGGGGAGGAGGACAAGGTCTTCTCCTCGCTGCGTCGCCTGCAGGAGGAGGATCCGACGATCGACCTGCACCGCGACCCGCAGACGGGTGAGCAGATCGTCGCGGGCCTCTCGCAGGTGCACGTCGAAGTGATCGTCGACCGTCTGCGCCGGCGCTTCGGCGTCGAGGTCGCGTTGAAGCCACCGCGCGTGCCCTATCAGGAGACGATTCGCGCCTGCGCCAAGGCGCACGGGCGCCACAAGAAGCAGTCGGGCGGACGCGGCCAGTTCGGCGACTGCCACATCGAGATCGAGCCGCTGGGGGATCCCGCCAACCCCGAGGACTTCGAGTTCGTCAACCAGATCAAGGGCGGGGTGATCCCCAGCTCGTTCATCCCCGCGGTCGAGAAAGGGGTGCGCGAGGCGATGGGCGAGGGGGTGCTGGCGGGCTACCCGGTGAAGGGCGTTCGCGTGCGCCTCTTCGACGGCTCTTACCACGCGGTGGACTCCTCGGAGATCGCCTTCAGGCTGGCGGGGGCGGCGGCGATGAAGCAGGCGCTGGAGCAGGCCGACCCGGTGCTGCTGGAGCCGATCATGCTCGTGTCCGTGTCCGTGCCTGAGGCGAGCGTGGGCGACGTGATCGGCGATCTCAACTCCCGCCGCGGCCGTCCCCAGGGGATGGAGCCGGTCGGCGCGATGACCGAGATCAAAGCCGAGGTGCCGATGGCGGAGATGCTCAGCTACGCCCCCGACCTGCGCTCCATAACCGGCGGCCAGGGCGACTACACCCTGGAGTTTCTGCGCTACGAGGAGATCCCGGCCCACCTCGCGCAGAAGGTCGTCGAGCAGGCCACCGGCGAGCGGACTGCCGCGCACGCGTAGGACCGCTCAAACGGTGATCGTGCCGGAGATTCAACGCGTTGCCGGCGCCGATGTGTCCCTGCGGGCAAGCTCGTCCAGGTAGACGCGGATAGCCTCCTGAATCTCCCGTTCGACCTCTTCACGCGTCTCCGCGGCCGAGAACACAGGCAGATCCACCGCGCTTGCGCTCCAACTACCGTCGGACGCCATCTCATAAATTACGTCATAGGTGGTCATCGCAGATCTCGCAATCCAGTCTTCCTACGAATGCTAGCCAATGTGCCGACCGGCACCTCCAGGTTGTCCTTGCCGCCGGCCGGGACGACCACTGGCGCACGATTTGGATGCTCCCAGATCTCGTGCGAGCCGACAGTGCGCACCCTTTCCCAGCCGGCGGCGCGAAGCGCTCGCCTGACGTCCCTGTACTTCTTCGCCATTGGCCGAGCCTAATCGGCGATGGGGATGGTTTAGTTTTTTCCCGCCGGAGCGCTGCCCATAATCGTCAGCGATGCTTTACGTGCTCGCTCTGCTTTTGGTTGTCCTGATCGCCCTAGTCGCGGTGCTGCTACAGCGCCAGGGGCGGGAGGCGCCCGCGCAGCTCGACCCGGGGGAGACCGAGCGGATCGTCGCGGCGCTGCACACCAACCTCGCGCGCGTGCAGGGCGAGATCCAGAAAGCGGGCGTCGAGCAGCTGGTCGCTCACAACAAGGCCGAGCTGGAGAAGGAGACCGGGCGCGGGGAGGAGCAGCTGAAGGCTCGCCAGGGCGAGATCGACAAGGGCCTCGCGGAGGTGCGCAAAGAGCTGCTCACATTGCACGAGTGGGTTCGCGACGTGGATACCAAGCGCGGCGAGAGCATCGTCAGGCTGGAGGCGGTCACGCGCGAGAGCAAGCAGCAGACCGAACTGCTGCGCTCCCAGACCGGGCGCCTCAACGAGGTGCTCTCGGGCTCGCAGACGCGCGGGCAGTGGGGCGAGCGGATGGCCGAGGATGTGCTGCGGATGGCCGGGTTCATCGAGGGCGTCCAGTACAGCAAGCAGCAGCAGATCCCAGGCGGCGCCTCGCGGCCGGACTTCACGTTCTTCGTGCAGGACCAGCGGCTGAACATGGACGTCAAGACGCCGATGGTCGAGTATCAACGCTACCTGGAGGGCGCCACCGAGCGGGAGCGCGAAGAGGCGGCGAAGGCGTTCAAGCGGGACGTTCGCATGCGGATCAAGGAGGTCGGGACGCGCGAATACATCGACCCCCAGGGCGGCACGCTCGACTACATGCTGATCTTCATCCCCAACGAGCAGGTGTACGGGTTCATCCACGAAAACGACCCGCATCTGCTCGACGAGGCGCTCCAGCGCAAGGTGGTGCTCTGCTCGCCGCTGACGCTGTTCGCGATCCTCGCGGTGATCCGCCAGGCGAGCGAGAACTTCAAGCTGGCGCAGCAAACCAACGAGATCCTGGGGGCGCTGGGAGATTTCAACAAGCAGTGGGGCATGTTCAAGGAGCAGATGGACAAGGTCGATCGCGCGCTGGAAAGCTCGCGCAAGGCGTACGCCGAGCTGATGAGCACGCGCACGCGCCAGCTCGACCGACAGGTCGAGCGAGTCGATGACCTGCGCGTAACGGCCGGTCTCGACGATGGCGGCGAGTCGGCGGATCCGGCTGCGCAGATCACGGCGTCAAGAGGGCTGCGAGCCGTCGGCGCCGGCAGCGACAGGCCGTAGAACGTCTTTCAAAATAGACGGTGCCGTTACCCCGGCCGGCGCGCCTTGTCGGAGATCACCAGCAGCAGTGCCAGCAGCACGAAGTTCATCACGACCGACGAGCCGCCGTAGGCGACGAACGGGAGCGTGACGCCGGTGAGCGGGATCACGCGGGTGACGCCGCCGACGATCACGAACACCTGCAGCGCCACGATGAACGCGAGGCCAGTCGCCAGCAGCTTGGAGAAGGAGTCGCGCGCGAGCATCGCGATCTTCAGGCCCCTCGCCACGAACAGGAGATAGGTAAGCAACAGTGCCACGGCGCCGACGAGCCCGAGCTCGTTGACGATCACCGCATAGATCATGTCGCTTTCGGGGACCGGCAGGATCGAGACTCCGTGCGGGCCGGTGCGTAGCAGCGAGCGGTCGAAGCCCGTCCCCAGCAGCCCGCCGTCGGCCTGCGCGAACAGCGACTGCGCGAGCTGATAGCTCCCACCTTCGACTTTGTTGTAAAGGGTTGCGTTGAATGGGTGTTCCCAGTCGACCACCCGCGCGTGCACGTGGCTGACGTGGGTCGCCAGCAGCCACGCGCCGGCGGCGAACAGCACGAAGCCGATCAGCGGGAACGAGAGGCGCCCCGTGGCGACGTACAGCAACGCGAGGAAGGCGCCGAAGAACATCAGCGAGGTGCCGAGCTCGCGCGTCAAGAGCAGCGTCGCCATCGCCGCGCCCCACACCACGAGCATCGGCCCGAACTGCTTCATCGGCGGCAGCGTCACCCCGAGCACGCGCCGCCCGGCGGTGACGAGGATCTGGCGGTTGTCGCGCAGGTAGCTGGCGAGGAAAATCACCAGTGCGATCTTCGCCAGCTCCGCCGGCTGAAAGGAGACCCCGCCCACGTGCACGTTGAGGTAGGCGCCGTTGACTTCCTCGCCGATCCCCGGCACCCGCGGCAGCACCGTCATGCCGATCCCCACGGCGACGATCGTGTAGCGGTAGCGCTCCAGCACCCCGACGCCGGTGCGGCGCAGCAGCAGGATCGTCGCCGCGAACAGCACCAGCCCCAGCACCATCCACTGCGCCTGCTGGCGCGCCAGCGTGGGGTTGATGCGGTACACCATCACGATCCCCACGCTCGCCAGCACTGCCCCGAGCGGGAACAGGTAGGGGTCGGCGTTGGGCAGCGCGAAGCGGATCACGAGGTGCCCCGCCAGGCACAGCCCGAGGAAGATCGCCCCGTAGGTCAGCGACACGCTGGAGGCGTGGTTGAGCGTCACGTCCGCCGCCGCCCCCGCGCTGGCGCCCTGCTCCTGGATGAAGATCGCCGTGAACCCGGCCGTCACCAGCAGGGCGGCGGGGAGCAGGCCGAGCAGCTCGCGGTTGCGGGGGCTGAGCACCTGCTGAGGGTATCCCCAGACCCGGCGTGACACGCCGATTGCGCCGGTACCCTGCGGCGATGGATGACGAGCGCCCGCCGCGGCTGGGGATCGGCATGTGGAAGCGCTTCGCGCTCGGGGGGCTGCTGATCGTGCTGCTGTGCGGCGGGGCCACGGCCGCCGTTACCGTGAGCACCGCCAACCGCATCGCCAATGAGGTGTTCCCCCGGCTCAACCAGATCCATACGCCCAAGGGCCTGATCTCCTCGATCTACACCGGCGGGCCGAAGACCTTCCTGATCCTCGGCTCCGACAAACGCTACGGCTCGACGAACATCGACGAACGCGAAGCGGGGCCCCACAGCGACACGATCCTGCTGGTGCGCTTCGACCCCGAACAGGAACAAACGTCGGTGCTCTCAGTCCCGCGCGATCTGCTCGTGACGATCAAGATGCCCGACGGCGAATCGCTCTACCCCCAGAAGATCAACGCCGCGTACACGCTCGGCAGCGCCCTGCCCGGGCACGACGAGGGCGCCAACCTCGCGGCGGAGACGATCAAAGAAGTGCTGCCCGGCCTCGAACTGAACGGGATCATCGACGTGACGTTCGCCGGCTTCATCCGCGTGGTGGACTCGCTTGGGTGCGTGTACGTCAATGTCGACCACCGCTACTTCAACGAAAACATCGGCACCCCCGAAACCGACTACACCAGCATCAACCTGCAGCCCGGCTACCAGAAGCTGTGCTATGAAAACGCGCTCGACTACGTGCGCTACCGCCACGACGACTCCGACTTCGTGCGCGTTGGCCGCCAGCAGGACTTCCTGCGCGACCTGCGCGAGCAGGTCTCCCCCGAACTCGGTGAAGTCGACAAGGTCGCCAGGGCGGTCGGACACGCGATCAGCACCAACTTCTCGCCCTCCGCCTCGATCCTGCTGGAGCTGGCGAAGCTGATCGGCTTCTCCCAGGGCAAGCCGCTGCGCCAGGTGAAGTTCCAAACCGAAAACGTCGACTACGTGCTGAACGGGGGCGACTACGTCACCTCTTCGACCGCCCTGGAGCACGCGACGCTCGAGGACTTCCTGTACGGCCATCAGCACCTGCAGCCGCTGAACCTGCACGCGAGCGCCTCGCACGGCGGTCGTGGCCATCGGCGCGGCCACGGCTCCAGCCGCGAGGTGGCGTCCAATCCGGCGAGTGAGGATCTCTACCCGACACCCTCAAGCGACCAGCAGCAGGCGGTGAGCGCGGCGGTGCAGGTCCCATTCCAGCTGCTCTCCCCGCGCCTGCAAACCGGCCCGGCGACGCAGGAAGAGGTGCGCCCCTACGCGCTGCGCGATCCCCGGGGACACCTCCACCACGCGTACACCATCGTGTTTCGGCAGAACACGATCGGCGGCTACTATGACGTCGAGGGCACCGACTGGCTGGACCCCCCGATCATCGAGCACCCCCAGGAAACGCGCTACGTGGGCCGTCGCGCGTACATGGTGTTCGCCGACGGCGAACACATCCACATGATCGCCTGGCGCGAACACCACGCCCTCTATTGGGTCATCAACACGCTGCTGGAGGAACTCACCAACCAGCAGATGCTCACGCTCGCAGACTCCACGCAGCTGCTGCGGTAGCGAGTCCGGCACCGCGGTGGGAGACGCCGGCCCAGGCCGTCCTCCGTAGCGTGCCTGAGAGTGGCGGCGCCGGCGCGAGACGATTTCCCGGCTCAGCCGCTCGCGGCAGTGCGTGCCTGGTCCAGCGCGGCGTTGACCAGCGCGTCGGCGTGGGCGTTCTGGGCGCGGGGCACCGAGCGGATCGACCAGCGCTCGAACTGCTTCAGCGCCGCCATCGCATCGAGGTGCAGGGGGCGCATCGCGGCGTGCTTGACCTTGTAGACGCCCTGCACCTGCTTGGCGATCAGCTCGGAGTCGTTGACGACTTCCACCTCGGTGGCCCCCAGCGCGCGGGCGCGTTCGAGCCCGAGCAGCAGCGCGCGGTACTCCGCCACGTTGTTGGTCACCTCGCCGAGCGTACGCGCGTGCTCGTCGAGCACCCCACCGCCGGGATCGCTGACCACGGATGCGGCCGCCGCCGGGCCGGGATTGCCGCGGGCGCCGCCGTCGACGTGAACGATCACCTTCATCGTGTCGAGCCTATCCCGCGGCGGGGACGGTATGCGTCGGCGCAGCGACGCATACCCTTCGACCGGGCGGGTACGGGTGGGCGGGCGGGGTGCGTGGAGGGACGGGCCGGGAAGCAGGGCCGACGCGACGACTCAGGGCTGTGCCAGCTGCGGCAGGTCGCCCGGCACCCGTGCGCGACGGCGATCGCGCACGATGCGCTGCCGGCGAGCAGGGTCTCCGTCCACGCTGCCTGCGCGACCACGACCGCGCCTGTCGGCCTTGCGACGGTCGACGATCACGGTCACGTTCTCGTTGCTCTTGTAGTGCTCCACGAGCTTCGGGTAGAGCTCATCGGCGAGCGGTCTTGGGACCACGCTGTAGATCATTGTGTGCTCGATTCTACTCGACTATTGGCCTGCGTCGGGAAAAGCTCGGGATCGGGTCGGAGTGCTCAGTCTCAGCTCACCAGCAGCGAGAGCGCTCCACGCTCGTCAACCACGGCATTGGGAATGCGGTCCTCGTCGGCGAGTTCCTCCAGCTCCATGCCCTCCGCCGCCAACCATGCGCCGCGGGTCTCGTCGTCTGGGTCGATCTCGTATCGATACCAACACAACTCCCACGCGACCACGATCGTCACATTCGCGCTCTGGAGTTGAGTCGCCCGCACGGTGGGGGCGCCGAGCGCACGTGCAACTCCCGCCAGTCGTCGTGGGTGCTCGCCTACGTTGAACACCGCGAGTGCCCGCTCTATGTTCAGGTCCGTCTGGTCGGCGACATGTGGATCCTGGGCGGCGACGGGTGGATCCACTGCATACTCGATCGCACCCACCACCTCCTCGGGCGTTCCCCACTCCTCATCCACCGCAGCCCACTCTGCGTCGATGCCCGCTCCCGTGCCCCCGCTCTCGTCGGGGTCCTCGGCGTCGATGCGGCTCGCACGTGCCGGCTGCGCGGGCTCGCGCAGTTGGCGCAACTTGCGCAGCAGCGAGCGCCCACGCTGGCGATCGGCACGCGGCCTGCCGGGATGCTCCTCGGTCTCGCGGCGCCAGCCCTCGTGGGTGGCGCGCGTGGTGCACAGCTCGCACACCGTCCGCCGCTGTCCTCCGCCGAGAAAGACGTCGGGCTGCTCCCCCCGCAATAGGCGTCTCCCACACACGTCGCACTCTACGTCGGGGTGGGAGGTCACGATTGTTCTGGCTGCCATCGAGTGCTCCAGGGTAAACCACGCAGCCGGCGGGTGTGCTCTTCCACCGCCGGCGGCTCGAAAGCCCGCCCGCTGCGTGTCGCGCGATCCTCTAGGCTGCGTCCCCGATGCGCGCGGTCACGTTTCAGGCACCCGGCAGGGTGGCGGTCGAGGAGGTTCCCGAGCCCGAGCTGACGGGCGCGGAGGAGGCGATCGTGCGGATCGAGGCGTCCGGGGTGTGCGGTTCGGACTTGCACATCTACCACGGGCGCGTGCAGATCGAACCGGGCTTCACGATCGGCCACGAGTACGTCGGCACGGTGCTCGCGGTGGGCGATGGGGTGCGCGAGGTCGCCGTCGGCGACCGCGTGCTGGGCTGCTTTCAGAGCGCCTGCGGGCGCTGCTGGTTCTGCCGCGCGGGCGCCTTTCACAAGTGCGATCACTCGCGCACCTTCGGCCACGGTGCGGCGCTCGGCTCGCTGCAGGGCACGCAGGCCGAGCGCGCACTGGTGCCGAGCGCCGACCTGGTGCTGCGCAAGGTGCCGGAGGGGATGAGCGACGACGTGGCGCTGTTCGCCGGCGACGTGATGGGCACCGGCTTTCACGCGGTCCTCGACAGCGGCATGCGCCCCGGGGACGTGGCGGCGGTGCTCGGCTTGGGGCCGGTGGGGTTGTGCGTGGTGCAGGCGGCCCGCGCGGCAGGCGCGGCGCACGTGATCGCCGTGGACTCGGTGCCTGAGCGCCTGGCGATGGCGGAATCCTTCGGCGCGCAGGCGGTGCATCTGCAGGAGGGCGACCCCCGCGCGGCGGCGCGCGCGGCGACCGCGGGGCGTGGGGTGGACGTGTGCATCGACGCGGTCGGGCACCCCTCCGCCCTGGACCTCGCGCTGCGTCTCACCCGCAAGTGCGGGACCGTGCAGGCGATCGGCGTGTACGCAGAGCGCGCCGAGCTGCACATGGGGCTGTTGTGGATCAAGTCGCTGCGGATGTGCGCCGGCCACGCCAATGTGATCGGGCACATCGACCGCGTGCTCGCGCTGATGTCGGCCGGGGTGCTCGACCCCACACCGCTGGTCACCCACCACATGAGCCTCGACGAGGCTCCGGAGGCGTACGCTTTGTATGACCGCCGCGAGGCGCTGAAGATCGTGCTCAAACCTTGAAGGCGGCGGTGAGCTGCCGCAGACACCGTTCCCGCCTTCGCGACAACACTTCCAAGGAGCCACGTACATGACCGCCGCCACCGATACCGCAGCCACCTCCGCCGCGGCAACCACCAACCCATCCCCCTCCTCCCAATCCCCGATCGAGCTTCCCGATGCGCTGGGCTCCGACGCGCGCGTCTTCATCGGCCGCGAGCACCGGCTGCTGATTGGCGAGGAGCGCCCGCAGGCCGCCGACGGGCGCACCTTCGCCACGCTCGACCCCTCCAACGGGCGGGAACTCGCGCGCGTGCCGCAGGCCGGCCCCGAGGACGTGGAGCGCGCGGTGGCGGCGGCGCGCGCTGCGTTCGCCGATGGCCCGTGGGCGAGCATGCCGGCCTCCGGACGCGAGCGGCTGCTGTTGGCGCTGGCAGGGGCGATCGAGGAGCACGCGCAAGAGCTCGCGCAGATTGAGTCAGCCGACAACGGCAAGCCGGTGGGGCTCGCGCGGTATGTGGACGTTGCCGGGACGGTCGCCCACCTACGCTACTTCGCCGGCTGGCCGACGAAGATCGAGGGCGCGGTGTTGCCGGTGAGCGCGCCCAACATGCTCTGCTATACCCGCCGCGAGCCGGTGGGCGTGTGCGGGCAGATCGTGCCGTGGAACTTCCCGCTGCTGATGGCCGCTTGGAAGCTCGGGCCGGCGCTCGCCGCGGGCTGCACGGTGGTGCTGAAGCCGGCCGAGCAGACACCGCTGAGCGCGCTGCGCCTCGGCGAGCTGGCGCTGGAGGTCGGCTTCCCGCCGGGCGTGCTGAACGTGCTCACCGGCGACGGGGAGACGGGCGCGGCGCTGGTGGACCACCCCGGGGTCGACAAGATCGCGTTCACCGGCTCCACGGCGGTGGGGCGCGAGATCGGCGCGAAGGCCGGGCGCGCACTCAAGCGCGTGACGCTGGAGCTGGGCGGCAAGTCGCCCAACATCATCCTCCCCGACGCCGATCTCGAGGCGGCGATCAAGGGTTCCTACCAGGCGATCTACTTCAACTCCGGCCAGGCCTGCAACGCCGGCTCGCGCCTGTTCGTGCCGAGGGAGCGCTTCGACGAGGTGATGAGCGGGCTGGCCGAGCAGGCCGCCAAGGCGCAGCTCGGGCCGGGGCTCGACCCACAGACCCAGCTCGGCCCGCTCGTCTCCGCCGAGCAGCACGAGCGCGTGCTCGGCTACATCGAGGCCGGCCGCGCCGAAGGGGCCGAGGTGCTGGCCGGCGGCGAGGCGACGCTCGCCGACAGCGGCGGCTACTTCGTCGCGCCGACCCTGTTCAGCGCCACCGGCGCCGGCGCTGACGAGCTGCGGATCGCGCGCGAGGAGATCTTTGGGCCGGTGCTGGTCGCCTCCCCCTACGACACGCTCGAGGAGGTGGCGGCGCGCGCCAACGACAGCGACTACGGGCTGGCTGCGGGCGTGTGGACGCGCGATGTTTCGAGCGCCCACCGCCTGGCCGCGCTGTTGCGCGCGGGCTCGGTGTACGTCAACACCTGGGGTGCGGTCGATCCCTCGGCGCCGTTCGGCGGCTTCAAGGCCTCGGGCCTCGGCCGCGAGCACGGCCACGACGGTCTCGGCGCCTACCTGGAGACCAAGAGCGTGTGGACCGCACTATGAGCGCATCGATGCCCGGCCCCGGGCGCCTGAAGATCTCCCGCATGGTGGACGACGGCACCGTCAGCCTCGCCCTGGAGGGGGAGCTCGACCTGGCGGGGGCGCCGGAGATGGAGGCAAGCCTGGCGGCCGCCGAGCAGCAGGGCCCCACGCGCCTGGTGATCGACCTGGGTCGCCTGCAGTTCATCGATTCCACGGGCCTGCGGCTGCTGCTGCAGGCGGATGCGCGCGCCAAGGAACAGGGCTACGAGCTCGTGCTGCGTCCGGGCGAGCAGGCGGTGCAACGGGTGTTCGAGGTGACGGGGGCGCTCGCGATCCTGCGCTTCGAGGGCGCCGAGGGCTAGACCCAAAACCCTCGCCCCGTCCGTATCGGCCGAGAAGCCATTGTTTCGTGTGCAGACCAACAAATCCGAGGGCACACCCCCGGACCTCGGCTGGCGTCCTCCTGCTTCGTGACTCCTGACGCCCTTTCCTCGGTGCTGCCGCAGT
This sequence comes from uncultured Solirubrobacterales bacterium, assembly GCA_963814085.1. Taxonomy (GTDB): domain Bacteria; phylum Actinomycetota; class Thermoleophilia; order Solirubrobacterales; family Solirubrobacteraceae; genus Palsa-744. The sequence goes on from CAWFBP010000003.1 coordinate 1,542,606, forward strand.
CGCCCGCCGGGGCGAGTGAGGCCGCCGTGACTCACCGCGCGGGCGCCGAGCGCGCCGCCCCGAGCCGCACCACGCTGGCACTGGCGGGGCTGTGCGTGCTGGTGCTGCTCGCGGCGACGCTCGAGGTGGTGCTCGATGCGGCGGTCGGCCACTCGCCGCTGACCCCGGGCTCGCCGGGGATCGCGGGGTGGCTGCAATGGGGGGTCGGCGAGCGCCTGGGTTTCCGTGTGTTCCTGATCGCGCTGCTGTGCTTCACCGGCGCCTACGCGGGGTTGCTGGTGCTGGCGCGGCGAATCTCCGCCGATCCCCGCGCCACCCGCTGGTCGATCGCGCTGGTCGGGACGCTGACGGTGATCGTGTGCGCCGGCCCGATCCTCTTCTCGACCGACGTGTTCAGCTACATCGCCTACGCGCGCATGGGGATGCTGCACGGGATCGACCCCTACCTGCACGGCCCGATCAGGATCGAACACGACCCGATCTTCAAATACGTGGGCGAGGACTGGCTCAAAGTGGCGACCGCGTACGGGCCTATGTACACGCTGATCTCCTACCCGCTGGCGCTGCTGGGGCTGAAGGGGGCGGTGTGGGGCGCGAAGGTCGAGGCGCTCGCCGCGTGCGCGGGCACACTGGCGCTGACGTGGCGCTGCGCGCGGGCGCGGGGATACGATCCGGTGGTCGCGCTGGTGGCGGTCGGCGCCAACCCGTTGTGGGTGCTGTACGCACTGGGGGGCGCCCACAACGACGTGATCATGACCTTCTTCATGATGGCGGCGGTCGCGTTCGTCTTCTCCGAGCGCGAAGCCCCCGCCGGGGCGTCGGTGGTGGCCGCCGGTATGGTGAAGGCGACGGGCGCGGTGCTGCTGCCGTTCATGCTGCTCGCGCGGCGTGACCGAAGCCGGGAGACACGCGCCTTCGGCGCGAATCCCCGTTTCGGCCAGCGGGCGCTGGCGGGCGCGGTCGGGGCGTTGGTGGCGATCGCGGTGGTCTCCTACCCGGTGTTCGGCCTGCACGGCCTCGACGTGGTCTCGGCGCTCAACCGCGACGCGGCACTTGTTTCAACCGACAGCTTCCCCAACGAGATCGCGCACCTGCTGGGCAAGCCGGGGGTGTTCCCGGCCGATCACACGCTGCTGAAGGTGGCGCTGGTCGCGATCGTGGCGCACCTGTTGTGGCGCACCTGGCGGGGGTACGACTGGGTGTCGGCGTCGGGTTGGGCGCTGCTGGCGATCGCCGTCACCAGCACGTGGCTGCTGGCGTGGTACACCCTGTGGGCGCTGCCGCTGGCGGTGGTCGCGCGCGACCGGCGGCTGTTGATCGCGATCTTTGCGGTGCAGGGCCTGTTCATCGTCCACCAAACCGCCCCGCTATTCTCGCCGGCGTCGCCATGAGCCCGACGAGCACGCACATTGAGCCAGGTGGCTGCTGGGGGCGCAAGCACACCGGCCAGGGCGGCCGCGGGGAGAGCACGCGGTGAGTGGGGCGGCGAGCACCGCCGAGCCGGGCGGCCGCTGGGAGCGCGTGCCGGAGCGCCTGCGCCCGCACACGCACGAGTACCGTGGCCGAGGCGATCTGCGCCGCGTGGAGAGCACGCTGCTGGTGCTGGCGTTCCTGCTGCTCGCGGTGGCTGTCGTCAACGACGTGGTGCGCCAGGTACACGTCAACGAACGCATCACCGCGGACCTGCGCACGTGGCGGACGATCACCGGCAACGACCTGATCAACATCTCAGTCGAACAGGACCTCACGCATCACACCACGCGCGACGTGCTGTGCGGCAACACCGGGGAAGGGCCACCGGGGACGCAGCCGCAGGTGTGCCTGATCGTGACGGGGCCCACGGTGCACGGAATGCGCGCGGCGAAGGGCGGCTTCTACCTGCCGCCCTACTTCCAGGACAAGCACGTCAACCGCTATGCCTGCTTCGGAACAGCGGTGAGTGAACGCCTGTGTGGCCTGCCGACCCCGCCGGGTGCGCCGGACGAACCGTTGACGGGAGGCTGATGGCTGAGCCCACGGTTGCGTCGCGCTCGGGGGGAAGGGATTTGAAGATGGACCGGGCGGGCGGGCACCAATCCAAGGGTCGGGGATGGGGGCGTGCGACAAACGCCAAGCGCGGAGCCCTAACCAAATGGTGGCCACTGGCGGCATTGGTGGTGCTGGCAGCGGCGCTGCGGCTGAGCACGCTGGACCTGCAGAGCTTCTGGTACGACGAGGCGTACGTGCCGGTTCACACGCTGCACGCGTCCCTGCTGGCGACGCTGCGCTCGGTCGAGCACCGCGAAAACACACCGCCGCTGTGGTATGTGCTGATCTGGGCGTGGTCGCGGGTCTTCGGCACGGGGATGCTCGCCCTGCGCCTCCCCTCGGCGCTGGCGGGTATCGCCACGGTCCCGGTGGCGTGGGGGATTGGGCAGGAGCTGGCCGGCCGCCGGGCGGCGATCGCCACCGCGGCACTCGTGGCGACCAACCCGCTGTTCGTGTGGTACTCGCAAGAGGCACGCGCCTACGGCCTGTTCGTGTTCGTGGCCGCGCTGGCAATGTGGTGCTGGCTGCGCGCCGACGCCGACCCCACGCCGGGCAGGCTGACGGCGTTCGCGGCGAGTGGTGCGGCGGCGCTGACGACGCACTACTTCGCGGTGTTCCTGCTGGCGCCGATGTGCCTGTGGCTGCTGCGCCCGCGACGGCGTCTCCCGGGGGAACGCGCACATCCCGCGGGTTCGCAGTCGATGCCGCTGGGCGGAGCGCCCCCCGTTGTCAGCCAGTCGATGCCGCCGGTGAGGGTGATCGCCGCCGTAGCGGCGATCGGGGTAGTCGGCGCGGGGCTCATGCCGCTGGCACTCACGCAGGGCGGGCACGGCACCCAGTGGATCGGGGCGTGGGCGCTCGCCAGCCGCCTCGAAACGATCCCGCAGTACTACCTGACGGGCTACTCGGCAGCGTCACTCGGGCACGGGTTGGAGCTGCTGGTGGCGCTGGAGATCCTCGCGGCGATCGGCTACGGCCTGTGGCGGATGCTCACCCCGCGCGAGAGCGAAGCCGCACTGCTGGCGCTCGGGGTGACCGCGTGCGGGGTGCTGATCCCGGTGGCGATGGCGGTGGCCGGCGCCGACTACCTGGCGCCGCGCAACGTGGTAGGGGCGATGATCCCGCTGAGCGCCGGGATCGCCGTGATCGCGGCGGCGCTGCGCACCGGCCGCACCGGGCTTGCACTGGTGGGCTTGATCGCCGTGACGTTTGCGGCGCTGTCGATCGACGTGGATCTCAGCCCGCGCCTGCAGCGCGGCGACTGGCGTGGGCTCGCGCAGGTCATCCGACGGGCGTCCGGCAACCGGCGGGCGGGCGGCGCCGCGGCGATCACCACGGTGGAGCTGGGTGCGGCGCCGCTCGAGTATTACCTGCCGCCGCTGCGCAACTTGCGGGAGGGGGCGGCTGTGAGGGTTAGCGAAATCGACGAGACCGGCTACGCCCCGCTGCGCCCGGGGGCGGGGGAACCGCCGGCGCCCGGTTTTCACCTGGTGCAGCACGGGAATGTGCACGGCATGATCCTCTACCGATTCATCTCCCCGACACCGCGCACGGTGGGGGAGGCACAGCTGCGCGAACACGTGATTGCCGAAGGCCGCCCCGAGGTGCTGGTGCGATAAGCGTGGAATCCCGCCCCTCGGGCCGCCGCCGCGCGGGGGCTCCGTGACCCGCCGAGTGTGCGGTCGAGCTCATAACGTGATATCACCGCCCGCGCAGTCGTTGGATACGAAAGGATTAGCTGTCGGACCATGCCGACCTCGACCGCCACGACCCGCAGCGAGGCACGCATCGCGCTGGAGCGCGCCTGTGAGCACCTGCTCGCCCTCCAGGATGAGGCGGGCTGGTGGCGGGGCGAGCTGCAGACGAACGTGACGATGGACGCCGAGGACATGCTGCTGCGCGAGTTCCTCGGAATCCGCACCGCGGCCGAGACGGAGCGCTCCGCGGCCTGGATCCGCTCGCAGCAGCGTGAGGACGGAACATGGGCGAACTTCCACGGTGGGCCCGGCGACCTCTCGACGACTGTTGAGGCCTACTGGGCGCTGCGTCTGGCTGGCGATCCGGCCGAGGCGGCGCACATGCGCACGGCAGCCGAGTGGGTCCGCGAGCAGGGCGGCGTGGAGGGGGCGCGCGTCTTCACACACGTGTGGCTGGCGCTGTTCGGGCTGTGGCCGTGGGAGCGGATCCCCGCGTTGCCGCCGGAGATTGTGATGCTGCCGCGGTTGGTGCCGCTGAACATTTACGACTTCGGTTGCTGGGCGCGCCAAACGATCGTGGCGCTGTCGCTGGTGATGGCGCGGCGCCCCAAAAAGGCGTTGGAGTTCGACCTGCGCGATCTGCACGGGGCGCAGCCTTGGATCCCAAGTGGATCGGCGCTCGCGCCTCGCGACGGCACCCGGCCGCCCCGCCCTTCGCGGCCGTCCTCTTCCAGACGTGGCCTCTCTTCGCTGTTACCTGCCTCCTCACCCGCCGCGGCCACCGAAGCCGGGAGACACTCGCTGCTCGCTCGCATCCCCGTTTCGGCCAGCGCGGGTACGTGGCTGGCGCGTCTGGATAGCGCACTGCGCGTGTACGAGCGCCACCCGCTGCCCCCGCTGCGCCGTCAGGCGATCGCGCGCGCCGAGGCGTGGATCGTGCGCCGCCAGGAGGCTGATGGCTCATGGGGCGGCATCCAGCCGCCGTGGGTGTACTCGCTGATGGCGCTCCACCTCGGGGGCTACCCGCTGGATCACCCGGTGATGCGCCGCGGTCTGGAGGGGTTGGAGCGCTTTATGGTCGAGGACCGCGACGACAGCCGCGGCGTGGGGGCGGGACGGGAATCCCGCCCACCGAGTCGACGCCTGGAAGCCTGCCAGTCGCCCGTGTGGGATACGGCGCTGGCGCTCGTGGCGCTCAGCGATGCGGGCACCCCACGCGAGCATCCCGCCCTGACGCGCGCGGCGCAGTGGCTGTTGGACGAGGAGGTGCGCGTGCGTGGCGATTGGGCGCAGGCGCGAGGGGAATTGCAGCCAGGGGGATGGGCCTTTGAGTTCGAGAACGACAACTACCCCGACGTCGATGACACGGCGGAGGTGGCACTGGCGCTGCTGCGCACGATTGAGCTGGAACCCGAGCAGATGCGCCGCGCCAACCGCCACCGTCGTCGTACCGGCGAGCGTTCACCAGCCGCGGGCGCTCAGGGGGTGCGTGAGCGCGCGCAGGACGCGATCGACCGCGCCGTGGAGTGGGTCGAGGGAATGCAGAGCGAGGGCGGCGGCTGGGGAGCGTTCGACGCCGACAACACGCGGACATTGGTGAGGGCGCTCCCGTTCCTGGACTTCGGTGAGGTGATCGACGAGCCGAGCGCCGACGTGACCGCGCACGCGCTGGAGATGCTTGCCGCGCTCGGCCGTGCCGACAGCGAAAAGGCCCGCGCGGGGCTGAGCTGGCTGCTGGGGCAGCAGGAGGCGGACGGCTCGTGGTTTGGGCGGTGGGGGATCAACCACGTGTACGGCACCGGGGCGGCGCTGCCGGCGCTGGCGGCGATGGGTGTCGGTCCGGAGGAGCAGCCGATCCGCCGCGCGGTGGCGTGGCTGCACGCACACCAGAACGAGGACGGCGGCTGGGGCGAGGACCCGCGCTCCTACGACGACCCGGCCTGGATCGGCCGCGGCGACTCGACCGCCTCGCAGACGGCGTGGGCGCTGCTGGCGCTGCACGCTGCCGACGAGCAGCTGGAGCGCTCCGATGCGATGGAGCGTGGGGTGGCGTGGCTGGTCTCCACGCAGCGTCCAGACGGGACGTGGGACGAGCCACAGTACACCGGCACCGGGTTTCCCTCGGACTACTACATCAACTACCACCTCTACCGCCTCACCTTCCCGATCACGGCGCTGGGCCGCTGCGTGGGGGCTGAGAACGTGTTTTGAAAAGATCGGCACGCCCGGATGCGTCCCTGGACACTGCGCTGGATCGCCACATGACGGCTCGCACATGCCACCAGCATGCGCTTCGTCGCCCTGCGTCGCCCAGCTTGGTCCAGGAACGCCCCGGTCGTACCGCCTATTTCAAAACACGTTCTGAGGTACCGGCATGAGAATGGCGACTGTGGGCCGCGCCGGATGGGACCTGCTCGCGGTGCCCTCGCCCTCCTCACCCTCCCCCGAACCGGCCGACCTGCCCTCGCCCGCGGCGGTGATGGCGAGGGCGGGCGGCGAGAACTTTCCCGTCGCCAGCCGCATGCTGCCGCGCCGCCTGAGGGAGCACCTGCTGGCGTTGTACGGCTTCGCGCGGCTGGTCGACGAACTGGGGGACGCCGTGGCTGTTGGGGCCGATGGGGCGGGTGGGCCTCCAGACAGGCTGGCGGCGCTCGACTGGCTGAAGGGGGAAGTGGAGCGCGTGTACGCCGGCGGGGCGCGCCACCCGCTGCTGGTGCGCCTGCAGGGCACCGTGCGCGAATGCGCGCTGCCACGCGAGCCCTTCCTGCGGCTGATCGAGGCCAACCACGTCGACCAGTGCGTGACGCGCTACGACACGTGGGAGCAGCTACTGGGCTACTGCCATCTCTCGGCCGACCCCGTGGGGGAGTTGGTGCTGGGCGTGTTCGGTGCCGCCACCTCCGAGCGCGTGGCGCTCTCGGACCGGATCTGCACGGCGCTGCAGCTGGCCGAGCATTGGCAGGACGTAGCCGAGGATCTGCGCGCGGGCCGGATCTACCTGCCCGCGGAGGACCTGGCGCGCTTCGGTTGCACCGAGGGCGACCTCGCGCAACCTGTCGCGGCATGGCGCGTGAAGGGGCTGATCGCTTTCGAGGTGGCGCGCACGCGCGCCCTGCTGGAAGAGGGAGCGCCGCTGATCGACACGCTGCACAGGCGCGAGCGGCTGGCGGTGGCGGCGTTCGCAAGCGGCGCCGACGCGGCACTCGGGGCGATCGAGCGCGCCGGCTATGACGTGCTCGGCGGCTCACCGCGGGCCGGTCGTGCGCGGCGCGCGGTGGCATTGGCGAGGACGCTGGCGGAGCGGCGCCGGTGAGCGCCGCGTCGGCCCACACGCAGCTGGCCTACCGGCAGTGCGAGGCGCTGACGCGGGCGGCGGCTGGCAACTTCTACTACGGCATCCGCTTGCTCCCCGCCCCCAAGCGCAGGGCGATGTGCGCGGTGTATGCGTTCGCGCGACGCGTGGACGACATCGCCGACGGGACGCTGGCGCCGGAGGAGAAGTTGCGGCGGCTGGCGGCGGCCGCGCAGGCGCTGGAGCGTTTGGACCCGCGGGACGCCGACCCGGTGATGGCGGCGCTCGCGGATGCCAGCGTGCGCTTCCAGCTGCCGGCGGACGCCCTCGACGATCTGATCGAGGGGGTGCGGATGGACGTGCGGGGCATCTCCTACACGGACGGCAAGGAGCTGGAGCTCTACTGCCGGCGCGTCGCCGGCTCGATCGGACGGCTGTGCCTGGCGATCTTCGGCGCGCACGCGGGCCGGAGGGCGGGCGGGTGGGCTTCCGATCGACGCGAGCGGCCGGCGAGCGAGCTGGCGGAGGACCTCGGGGTGGCGCTGCAGCTGGCCAACATCGTGCGTGACCTGCGCGAGGACACCGAACGCGGCCGCGTGTACCTGACGAAGCGCGACATGGTGCGCTACCACCTGCACGACGACGGCCCCCTCGATGTGCTCGCGCTGCAGGCGCTCACACGCGAGGCGAGCATGGCCGAACCGGCGATGGTGGCGGGCTTTGAGGGAGGGGACGTGGGTCAGTTGTACGCGCTGATGCGCTTCTACTGTCTGCGCTCGCGCGACTTCTTTCACCGGGGTATGGAGCTGGTGGCGCTGCTCGACCGGCGTAGCGCCGCGTGCGTGCTGGCGATGGCGGGCATCTACTGGCGCCTTTTGGGTCATATCGAGGAGCGCCCCGATCGCGCGCTCGCGCGACGCGTGCGGCTGAAGAAACGCGAGAAGGCGTGGGTGGCGGCGCGTGCGCTGCTCGGCAAGGGGATACCGGAGCGGCATCCGGCTGAACGGATTCAAGAGGAAGACGCTTCTTGAGTGTTCCCGAACCGCCGGCCCCCCACGTGGCGGTGATCGGCGGCGGGCTGGCGGGGATCACTGCGGCGCTCGACTGCGCCGACGCGGGCGCGCGGGTGACGCTGCTCGAGGTGCGCCCGCGGCTGGGCGGGGCGGTGTACTCGTTCGAGCGCGACGGCCTGCGAATTGACAACGGTCAGCACGTGTTCCTGCGCTGCTTTCACGCCTACCGTGCGCTGCTTACGCGCCTGGGAAGCGAGCACGGGGTGAGGTTGCAGCCCCGACTGGAGATCCCGCTGGTGCGCCCCGGAGGGGAGGTGAGCGTGCTGCGCCGCTCCGGCCTGCCGGCGCCGCTGCACCTGGCGGGCACGCTGCTGCGCTACCGCCACCTTTCCGTGCGCGAGCGCCTCGGTGCGGTGCGCGCGGCAGTGGCATTGGGCCGGCTCGACCCGCGTGCGCCGGAGCTCGACCGGCAGACCCTCGGCGCGTGGCTGGCTGCCCACGGGCAGGGCTCGCGCGCCACCGTGGCCCTGTGGGACCTGATCGCGCTGCCCGCGCTCAACCTGCCCGCCGAGCAGGCGTCGCTGGCGCTGGCGGTGTTCGTGTTCAAGCGCGGCCTGCTCGAACGGGCGGACGCGGGGGACATCGGCTTCCACCGCCTCCCGCAGAGCCAGATCGTGGGGGAACCGGCGCAGCGTGCGCTGCGCGCGGCGGGTGTCGATGTGAGACTGGGGTGGCGCGCGGAGCGGGTGGTGGTGGCTGAAGCCGCTAGACACGAGCCTTCGGCGCCGGCCGATTTGGGGATGCTGGCCGAAACGGGGATGCTCGCCACAGGCGAGCGTCCCCCGGCTTCGGCAAAGCGAGTGTCTCCCCAATCGGTCCCCGTTCCAGCCAGCGGGGGGTTCGAGGTGCAGGGCGGCCAGCCCAGCGTAAGCGCCGACGCGGCGATCGTGGCGCTGCCACGCACGCGCGCCGCGGCACTGATCGAGCCGCTCGACCGGGTGACTGCGGCTCGTGCGCTGAAGCTGCGCGACACCCCGATCGTCAACTTGCACGTGGTATACGACCGCAGTGTGTGCGACCTTCCGTTCGTGGGTGGGGTGGAATCACCGGTGCAGTACGTCTTCGACCGCAGCGACGCCGGTGGCGTGGACGCGGGGATGCAATACCTGGCCGTGTCGCTGTCGGGAGCCGACGAGGAGATGGGCATGAGCGTCGAGGCGCTGCGCGAACGCTACCTGCCCGCCCTCGCCGAGCTCTTTCCACGCGCCCGGCCGGCGCGGGTCGAGCGCTTCATGGTCACGCGCGAGCACGCCGCCACACTGCGGGCCGAGCCGGGCGTCGGCGCGCTGCGCCCCGGCCCGAGCACCGCGGTTCCCGGCCTCGCGCTGGCGGGCGCGTGGACCGACACAGGCTGGCCGGCGACGCTGGAGAGCGCGGTGCTTAGCGGTCATGCGGCGGCTGCGTGTGTGCTGGCGGCGGTGGGCCTCCTGTCGGCCCCGGCGACCGCGGGCGATCGCCAGGCGGAGGATGCCGGGGCGCGGGAATCGGGAGCAGGCGAAGCTGGGGCGTTGCGGGGTGCAGGACGGTGAGCGATCTGTTGATCGCCGCGCCGCTGCGCCTGGAGGCGTGGGCGATATCCGCGGGGATTCGCTCCCACCCGGGCGGGCGGGCGGCCTATCCACGCCCGCCCCGCGTGCGCGTGCACCGCACCGGCATGGGCCCGCGCCGTGCGCAGGCGATGGCTCCGGTGCTTCAGCGCCGCCCGGGGGCGGCGCTGCTGGTGATGGGCTTCGGCGGCGCACTGGACGAGCACAGCGACGTGGGCGACGTGGTGGTCGCCGACGCCGTGCAGGGGCCCGACGGGATGGGGCCGGTCGCCTGCGCCGGCGCGCAGGAGCTGGCAGGTGCGCTCGAACGCCGTGGCCTGAGCGTGCGTCGCGGGACGGTCGCTTCGGTGGCGCGCCTGGCGATGGGCGACGCGCGCGTGCAGTTGCGCGAGGCGGGGGCGATCGCCGTGGACATGGAGTCGGCGTGGCTGGCCCCGGGGGCGGGCGAGCGCCCGTTCGCGGTCGTGCGGGTGATCACCGACACGCCCGCCCGGGAGCTGACCAACCCGCTGCTGACGGTCGCGGGGGTGGCGCGGGCGATGGCGGTCTTGCGCCGCGCGGCGGGCGCGCTGCACGAGTGGACGCCGGAGTGCTGATCTTCGCGTGGGGGGCCGCAAGCCATTTGTCGTGCGTCGGCTGGCGCGGGCCGCCCTTCACACCCATGGCAGGGCGGCTATGGTAGTTGGCACCGATGGCGGCGCGGATGAAACAGAGCACGCGCATGGGGTGGTACCTGATGCGCCAGCGCTTTGCCAAACGTGAGAAGTTCCCGTTGATCGTCGAGCTGGAGCCGCTGTTCCAGTGCAACCTGGAGTGCGCGGGGTGCGGCAAGATCCAGCATCCCGACCACGTGCTGCGCCGGCGGATGTCTGTCGAGCAGGCGGTGGGGGCGATCGAGGAGAGCGGCACGCCGATGGTGTCGATTGCCGGCGGCGAGCCCCTGATCCACCCCGAGATCCACCTGATCGCGGCGGAGCTCGTCAAGCGTAAGAAGTTCGTCTACCTGTGCACCAACGCGCTGCTGCTGGAGCGCAAGCTCGAGAACTTCAAGCCCAGCCCCTACTTCGCGTGGGCGATCCACATGGACGGGCTGCGCGAGCGCCACGACGCCTCGGTCGAACGCGAGGGCGTGTTCGACAAGGCGGTGTCGGCGATCCGCGCAGCGCAGGCGCGCGGGTTCAGGGTCACTACCAACACCACCTTCTTTACGCACGACTCTCCGAAGACGGTGCGCGAGGTGCTCGACTTCCTCAACGACGAGCTCGGGGTCGACGAGATGATGATCTCCCCGGCGTACGCGTATGAGAAAGCACCCGACCAGGAGCACTTCCTCGGGGTGCGCCAGACGCGCGAGCTGTTCCGCGAGGCGTTCTCAGGCGGCCGGCGCAAGCGCTGGCGCCTGAACCACAGCCCGCTGTTCCTGGATTTCCTCGAAGGCAAGGCCGAATTCGACTGCACCGCCTGGGGGATCCCCAGCTACTCGCTGTTCGGCTGGCAGCGCCCCTGCTACCTGATGTCCGACGGCTACGCCTCCACCTACAAAGAGCTGATCGAAACGACCGACTGGAGCAAGTATGGCCGCGGCCGCGACCCCCGCTGCGAGAACTGTATGGCTCACTGCGGCTACGAGCCGACCGCGGTCCTGCGCACCACGCACTCGCTGCGCCAGTCGCTGCGCGCGCTGGTCAACTGACCTCGTCCTCCAGCGTCGCGGCGCCGCGGATGTCGCGCCAGGTCATGCCCTCACCGAGTAGGGCGGGGATGCCGAGGGCGAGCGCGGTGAGGACCTCGACGGCCTGGAGGATGATCCCGTAGGCCAGGGCGGGCCCCGCGCCGACGCCGTAGGCGGCAAGCACGACCAGGCAGGCGGCCTGAAAGACGCCGACGTTCGATGGAGTGGCGGGCAGTACCGCGGAGACGTTGACGGCGAGCAGCACCGCGGCGGCGGCGGTGAGGCCGTCGTCGGATTGCAGGCCGAGCGCGCACAGCACCGCGTAGCAGGCAAGCCACTGCAGCGTCCACGCCAACAGCTGCGCCAGCACGGCAGGGATCCCGTGGCGGGGGTTGGCGAAGACGGCCAGCCCCTGCCTGCCGAGTCGCAGCAGGCGGGCAAGCGTCGCGGCGGCAAGCGCGATCCGCAGCGAGCGCGAGCGCTGGGCGCGCGCCAGCAGCCACGGGCCCATCAACACCAGCAGGCAGATCGCCAGCGGGACCGCCAGTGCGATCACGAGGCCGGAAACGTGCTGGCGCAGGAGATCGAGGCTGGTGAAGGTGACGGTCGCGAGGATCGCCAGCGCGAGCAGGTTGATCAACGTCTGCGAGAAGACGGTGCCGGCGATGACCGGCAGCTGGCGGCGCGAGGAGCCGGGCAGGCGTCGAGTGAGCACCAGCATCTTCGCGGGCTCGCCGATGCGCCCGGGGAACACCGCCGAGCCCATCACGCCGATCATCGTCGCGCGAATAACAGGCGCCCACGCGATCGGAGTATCGGGCAGCGCGGCGCACAGCACCTCGTGCCAGGAGCCGGCACGCAGTAGCAGCGAGAGCCCCATCAGCGCGAGCGCGAGCACGATCCACCCCGGCTCCGCCGAGGTCAGCGCATTGCCGACGCGATGCAGCCCCAGGCGCGAGAGCGCGAACGCGAGGATCGCGGCGAGTATGAGCAGCAGGATGGGCACGACCACACGCCTGCGCAGTCGCGGGCCGTTGGCACGCCGTTGGGACGAGACGGTATCGCCCATCACCCTGGGTGTATCAGAGCGTGGGGTGTCGAGGCGTGGTGTGCGGCGGGCTGTCTCGTCTCAAGCCGTGCGTATGGTGCTGGCATGGCCAGATTTCCCTCCCTGAAGGCCAAGCAGCTCCTACGCGTGCTGCAGGCTGAGTCCCTGGGCTATCGGATTGTGCGCCGGAGGGGTTCCCACCGTAGGCTCGAAGCCGCAAATCACCCGACGATCGTATTTGCCTTCCACGATGGGCAGACGATTCGTCCCTCGACCGTTAGGGACATTCTTTGCAACCAGGTGGGGCTCTCCGAGCAAGAGGCCCGCGCGCTACTCTGAGGAGGTCATGATTGTGCGTGTGCTCTATCGCCAAGATGTAGATACCTGGGTCGCCAGCTCTCCCGACGTGCCACGTTGGACCGCCGTGGCTGACACCTACGCGGAGGCCCACCGGCTCGCGGAGGAAGGTGTGCGCTTCACGCTCGACTGCGACGATCTGACGGTCGAGCACTACGTGCCGGCTGGCATCGCAGTCGCGGCGTAGACGGACCGAAGGGTCTCTCCTGTGGTTGTGCTCCGTCAGTTCATGTTCACATAACCGGTGGCTTCCGTCGGCGTGCGCACGTTGGCGGCGACCTTGTTTTCGTAGTTGCCCTCGATCGTCTGGATGTCGCCATTGGGGAGGACGCCCCTGACGATCCCGACGTGTTCGTCGCCGAACACGATCAGGTCGCCCGGCTGGGGAATCACACCCGGGCCGTTGGGGATCGCGCGGCCGGTGCTCTGCGCCCACGACCACACCTGCGCCACCGATCCCAGGCCTTCACCGCTGGCGCCCAGCGGCTCGCCCGCCTGGCGCGCGACCCATGAGGCGAAATAGGCGCACCACGGGGCGCCGGGGATCGCTCCCGCGGTGGCGGTCCGGTACATGGCGATCGCCGGCGATTCGTTTGAGCCGGGCGGCTGCTCGGTCTGGCCGAGCTGGCTTTCGGCGATCCTCACGATCTGCTGGCCCGGAGTGGAGGCGGGGCTCGCGAGCCCGGTTGTGCCTGCGAGTCCGGTTGTGCTCGCGAGTGCCCCCACGCTTGCGTTGCCGAGTACCGGCGTCCCCGTTTCCAGGTCTGCCGTGTCGGTGGGGGCCATGCCCGTGGGGGTGACGCCAGTGTTCGCTGTGCTGGTTGGCGTCGCCGTGCCCGCCCGGCTTTTACTCGCGCTCTGCAGTGCCTGGGCGAAGGAGCTGCCGCCGGCCTGCGTCGGTTCGGGGGCCGCGGGCGCCGCCGTGCCGCCGGTACGCGCCGTACTGGCGGCGAGCAGGGCGGCGGGGTTGGCGATCGCCTGTTCGAGCGTGGCCACGCGCGCGAGGACGGATTCGACCGACATCCGCCCGGTGATCGGCAGTGCCTGTCAGTGGTTGAGCGGTGGCTCGGGGAGAGCGGGGGTCATGGGGCACGGGGCGGGCATGGCGGAAGGCGCGGCGGCGGGTGGTGGGCCGTCGAGCTATCGGTCCCGCCCGCCCACCCAACCGCATAAATGCTTGCATCCAAAAACCTGGTCTAAAGCGCTTCCAATAGTTCGTCGATAGCGCCGGCAAAGGACACGCAAGTGTCTACATCGCTGTTCAAATCCCAAGGGGGCTAGACGTGTCTATGCGTATTGGCAAGCGAAGCTTCGCTAGCCGCAAGCGAAAGATAGCCGGCCTGTGCGCATTCGTGCTCGCAGGCGTCCTGGCTGTGGGCGCGTACGCGTTCACAGCAAGCAACACACAAGCGGAAAAATCGGGCGCCGGTGCCAACGTCGCAGCTGTGTCCGGCTACAAAACCTCGAACCTGCACTTCACGCTCACGGGCGGGACTGCTACGAAGGCCGAATTCACAGCAGAAGCAATAGCAGGAGAGGCAAACGCCAAAGAAGCCGAAATCAATGTAGTGAAGACGGCCGGAACGTCGGCTTGGACGCATTGCGTACTGACTACTCCGGGCACGTCGGCCCTCTTCACGTGCACATTTGGAACCCCGCTCACGAACACAGAAATCGAAGAAGACGTCGTACAGGAAACCATCGTCACATCGTAGGTGTAACGACCGAGTGGCAAACGTGGAGGGCCGGCACTGCCGGCCCTCCACGCCCACGTCCACAACCGCACAACAGAAATGCGACCTCGACGCATTAGAAAAATCCTCTTCTCGGCCCTGGGACTCATCATCCTGGGGACTGCGTGGTTCTACTTCGCCCCGACCCAGCTCGGCGGCTCGACCACCTACGTGGTCACCCACGGGACCAGCATGGAGCCCCATTTTCACACCGGCGACCTGGCGATCGTGCGCGGCCAGAGCAACTACCATGTAGGGGAAGTCGTCGCCTACCACAACCACCAGCTGCACACGATCGTGCTGCACCGGATTGTCGGGCGCGAAGGCGACAGGTATCTGTTCAAGGGGGACAACAACAACTTCGTCGACCCCGAACACCCGGTTGCCAGCCAGCTGATCGGCGCCCTGTGGATACATATCCCGGGCGTGGGCCTGCGCCTTCAGTCGATCCGCTCGCCGCTTGTGATGGGGATCCTCCTGTTCGTCGGGGTGCTCCTCCTCGCCGGTGGAGCGTTCGCGCGGACCCAAGGGCGCAGGCGCGGGCAGAGGCACGCGGGCGAGGGCGCCGCGACGCCCACGTTCGCCGTCCTCGCGATCGGCGCCCTGCTGGCGATCCCGTTCCTCATGCTCGCGCTGCTCGCGTTCACCCGCTCGCCCACGCGGCTCCACCCCTACACGGTCCCCTACGAACAGAGCGGCAGGCTCTCCTACTCGGCCGAAGGGCCGCCGGGACCCACTTATCCGAGCGGTCGGGCCGTGACCGGCGACCCGCTTTTCGCGCACGTGCTGAACGCGGTCGACTTCAGCTTCGCCTACCGCCTGCGCGCCGTCGGCAGGCACTCGCTCAGGGGGAGGGCCTCCCTCGACGCGACGGTGGTCTCGACGGATGGCTGGCACACGACACTCGAGTTCGCGCCCCCCACGCGCTTTCACGGCAGCCGCGCGCTCGTCACGGGGACGCTCGATTTGACCTCGCTGCTTGCGCTGGTGCACAGCGTGGAAACCGCGACGAAGGCGACCGGCTCCTACACGCTCACGCTCTTCCCGCACGTGAGCGCGACCGGGAGGGTGAACGGTCTGCCGGTGCACACCACATTCGCACCGAAGATCCAGTTCGCGCTCAGCCCGATCGAGGCCCAGCCGGCGCTCGCCTCCACCGCCGGCTCCCCGGCCGGCGAACACTCCGCGGAAAGCCCGTTCGCCCCCTCGACCTCCGGTTCGGCGACGGGCACGCGCTCGGAGCCGCAGTCCCTCTCCTTCGGGGTCGGGCAGATGTCGGTGGCGAGCGCGCGGCAGCTCGCGCTCTACGGTATCGCCCTGGTGGTGCTCGCCGTGCTGGCGGCACTCGCCTGCCTGCGGCTGGCACTGGCGCTCGGCCGTTCGCAGCCGCGAGACGAGTCGGCGTCCATCCGTGCCCGCTACGGCCGGATGATCGTTCCGGTCGCGCGCGTGTGGCAGCTGCCTGGGGTGCCGGTGATCGACGTCGAGGACATGGAGGCGCTGGCGCAGATCGCGGAGCACTATGACCGCTCGATCCTGCACGAGATCGCGGAGGACGGCGAAGCCTTCTGGGTCACCGACGAGAGCGGGCAGTTCCGCTATGCGCTCGGGGTGTGGGCCGCAGCGGAGGAAGATGAGCCGGTCGAGGAGTTCGCCGGCCAGACGCTCGTACACGAAGCCTATGCCCACGAGCCACACGAGTCCTATGCCCACGAGCCCAAGCTCGCGGGGCCGATTTCGGCGCGCGGTGCGCCCGGTGCACCCGGTGCGTCACCGGCGGACGACACCTTCGTCGCCGATGGCGTCACGCAGGGCGAGTGGACGCCGCGGCATGATGGCGGCCGCGGTCGCAAGACCCGCCTTGTGTGAACGCTCGCTTGCACGCTGTCCAGCTATTCGGGGAGCCCTCAAGAATCGCTCGCCGATGACGATAAACCGGCATGAGACACAGGGCTGACAGGGAGTCGGCCCGGGACTGACCCAAACAATCGTCATCAAGGAGATGAACGCATGTCCCTCAGCATCAACACCAACATCGACTCGCTGATCGTTCAGCGCAACCTCAACAGCAGCCAGGGCTCGCTGACCACGTCGATGGAACGCCTGTCTTCGGGTCTGCGGATCAACTCCGCCGCCGACGACGTCGCCGGTTACGCCGCCAACCAGCGCCTGCAGGGCCAGGTCAACGGCGTCATGCAGGCAGCGCAGAACACCCAGGAAGCGGTCGCGCTCGTGCAGACGGCCCAGGGCGCGCTCAACGATGTGGAGCAGATGCTCCAGCGGATGCGCGAGCTCGCGGTGCAGCTGGCCAACGGCACCAACTCGAAATCCGACGAAGAAGCGATCGAAAACGAGTCGAAACAGCTCGAAAAAGAGCTCACTCGTGTCGGCGAAACGACTAAGTTCAACGGCGTCGAACTCCTGGCTAAAGCGGAAAAAATCAAGTTCCAGGTGGGTGCCAACGAAAAAGAAACGATCGAAGTCGAAACGGCCGAACTCAAAAAAGACACCGAAGGCATCAAAATCAAAGAAATCAAAACGATTGAAGCAGCGATCGAAAAAGTCGCCACGCTGGCTGGCGAATTCGGTTCGGTGCAGGATCGCCTTCAGTACACCCAGGCCAACCAGGCGATCTACGGGGAGAACCTCTCCGCCGCTCAGAGCTCGCTCGTGGACGCCAACATGGCGGCTGAAATGAGCAACTTCACCAAGGCCCAGGTGCTGCAGCAGGCCGACGTGGCGATCCTCGCCCAGGCCAACTCGCTGCCCCAGGCAGTGTTGCAGCTGGTCGAAGGTCGATAAGCCAGGGTTCTTGAGGCCCTGATCCAAACTTCCTCAGTGGTGGCGCCTAGGCGCCACCACTGCAGCGAAGCCATCCCGGGGCGGGTTCACCCGCCCGGGGGTGGTCATAACGCTTCCGACGGTCTGGGAAGGCCGGCAAGAAGCTACATACCGCCGATTCATCGAGGGAACGGTGGTCGGGATGGGCAGCTTCGGCTGCCCATCCCGTCGTTTAATGGCCCGCCCGCCCGGCCTTCGGGCTGCCAACCTCGTCGTTTAAGGCTCAGGCGCGCACGTCGATGTGCCGGCCGTCGGGCTTGTCGTCATCGGGATCGTCAGGCTCGCGCGGCGGCGGACGGCGGGGTCCGCGCTTCGCGTCCCCATCGGACTGCTTGCGGCGCTCGCGCGAGAGGTTCCGCGTTTGCTCCGCCGCCAGCTCGGCGATCCACGGGGGGCGGGGGCCGATTGGTTGGATGGGATCCATCGTGTGCTCCTAAGGGTTGGATGTGGGCCCAAGCCCCACCGCTACGAGGTGCGCCCACCGACAGGCCCGCCCGCGCCGGGCGTGCGGGCGCGATCGAACTTGGCTAGCTCTTCGGCGAGCAGGTCGTGCTTGGCTTGGTGGAGCTCGGCGACCAGCAGGCGCCGCCACAGGAACACGGCGGCAGCCCACACCGCCACATAGCACACGACTCCCGCCACCAGCGCCCGCAGGCCGGCGCCCGCGAGTGTTTGGGTGGGCAGCGAGAGGTAGCCGCCGAGCAGGAAGCCCGCGAGGCCTCCCCACGCCTTGGTGCGTGCGACGCTGCGAGCCGCGCGGGGGTGCTCGGCGAGGATCAGGTTGGACCCCGGCGCGCCACCCGAGCCCTCGGCGCTCGCGCCCTTCTGCTTGCCCTTGCCCTTGTCGCCCTTGGCAGTCTTGTCGGCCTTGGCTGACTTGTCGCTCTTACCGGCCACGACCATCACCGCTCTTGTTCTCAGGGATTCGATCCCGCCCGCCCCGGCTCGGCGGCCTTTGGCCGCCTGCGTCACTCTCCAGTCCGCGGCGCCGTTCGGCGCGCTGGCAGTCGAAGATGAAGCGCACCAACCGCCGATGCTCGCCCTCACCGATCTCGTCGAAGCAGATCGCGCGCCGGCCCTGGAGATCGGTGCGCACAACCGTGCCCACACCAGTGATCGGCGGACCGCCCTTGGCGGTCGTCAGCCGGAACTCGACCTGCTCGCCGACCTTCAGCGTGTTCGGTCCCGCCAGCAGCATCCCGCCGCCGCTGATGTCCACCGAATAGGTCTGCACCGTGCCCCCGTGGCCACCGGTGACGACCAGCACCGGGCGGGTGGATTGGATGCGCACGTACTCGCGCTGCTGGATCAACTCGACCGAGTGCAGCTCGCGGAAGCGCAGCAGCTCACTGTCCTCCAGCGTGACCGTGCCCTGCAGCCGGACTCGCCCGCGGTCGTTGGTGAACTCGAGCACCAGCTCGTCGAGCGAGCCGGGGCTGAAGGGCCGTTCGGCGCGAAACATCAGTGCGACCAACAGCCCACTGCCGTCGCGCTCAGCGACCCGCGCCTGCACGCGCTCGCCGCTCGGACGCACGATCGTGACGGGATCGGTGCGCTCCGGAAGCTCGATCTCGCCGCGACCCCGCAACGCTTTTGCCGAGCGCCTGAGCTTCATCGCGGTGGGAGCAGTCGGTCGGCGAGCAGGAAGGGGTCGATCCAGGTCATCGCCCACGCTCGCGGAGGTCGCGCGGCGTCAGCCCCAACCCCGGCGTCGCCGTGGACATGTGTGTCACCGTGTGCATGCTCAGCCCGTGCCAGTATGTGGACGGGGGCCAGCCCGAACGTGCACGCCGTTTGCACAGCCACCCCGAGTTGGTCGGTCTCATCGGCGTGGGTGATAGCCAGGGCGTCGGCGTTCAGTGAGCCCAGCGCGCCCAGCAGCTGGGTCGCGGGTGTGGCGCCGAGTGTGGCGGGGAGCGCGAGCACCACGCGGTCGGGCCGCAACTGCTCCAGCAGCTCCGCGAGCGCGGAGATCGAGCCGGGGTCCGCGCAGGAGACGGGGGGCGTGTCGAGCAGCACCAGGCGGCCGGTGCGCGCCTCGCACAGCGCCGACTCCTCGGGCGTGGCGTCATGGCGGATCGTGACGCAGGTGGCGGGCAGCGTGCTGTGCTCGCTGTATGCCTCCGCCAGAGCGGCGCAGCAGGCGCTCTTGCCGCTGCCTCCCGCGCCCACCACGGCGATCGCCGCGCCCGCAGCGGGCAGCGGTGAAGCCGCCGGGATCCTCTGCGTCAACGCGGAGTGCACGGCCTGCGCGAGGCTCGTCGAGGGGGACATCAGTGGCAGCACGTGCGCGAGGGCGGCCTCGATCAGCTCCTGCACGAACTCCTCGCCGATCCCGACTCCACGCAACGTGCGCTCGATCTCCTCGCGCGCGGAGGGCTCGGGGGCGGGGGGCCGGGTGTAGTGGTCGGGAGGAACGGTGGGCTGGGCGGGAAGCGTCTCCGCCACGGCGGCGGCAGGCGTGGCGGCCGCGGGCTCCGCGTAAAGATCCGCAGCAGGAGCCGCGACGATCTCTTCGGGTGCTTCGGCGTCTTCGGCTTCGGCGAGCGCTTCGGCGAGTGCAGCATCGAGGTCGGGCGGGACGGCGGGCTCGGCTGCACGCACGGCGGCCTCGGCCTCGGCGAGCGCGGCTGCGAAGGGGTTGGTGGCCCATACCTCTGTCGCCCCGTCCCAGTTAGGAGGTTTTGGGGCCGCAGCCGGCGCCCGGGCGTAGTCGAATTCGCCGGGCAGCTCTCGGGTCGCCTCCCGGGGTGGCGCTGGCGCCATGTTGTTCGGCCGTACGGAAGCGCCGTCTCCGGGCAGCGCGGGGGTCACGTTGTCCGGTCGTACGCACGCACCGTCGCCGGGCAGCGCCGGAGCCGCGCCGTCCTCGTCATAGCGGTCGAGCAGCGAGCCGCCCGGGTCCCCGCGGCGGGCCTCGATTTCCACGAAGGACCTTTGGAAGAAGCCGGCGAAGCCACCGGTGAGACCGCGGTGGTGACGCAGCACAACGGCGTCCTCGCCGAGCTCGGCGACGATCGTGGGGATCAGCTCATCGACAGTCCGCCCGCGGTAGATGCGGGGAGCGAAGTATCCGGGGACGGTGCCCTGCGGGTCGGGGTAGGCGGGGTCGCGGCCGGCCTCCCAGGAGTCCAGCCAGGAGTCATCGCGTGCAGCGGCCTGACGGGGCATGGCCCGTGGGGGAGCGGCGTGATGAGAGGCGGTGTCGTAGGCGGCGGTGCTCATGCGTGGATTACTCCAATCGTCTCGACGTTGACGCCCGGCGCGATCTCGTTGTAGGAGCAGACGGGTAGATGAGGCTGGGCTTGGGCGATCAGCCGGCGCAGGTGGCGGCGCACGCGCGCGGAGCAGAGCAGCACCGGATTGCGCGCGCCGCGCGCAGAGGCGTGATCGACCTGGGCACGCAGCGCCCCCACGATCGCCTGCGCCCGGGGCGGGTCGATCGCCAGGTACTCGCCGTCGGTGGTTTGGGTGATGGAGGTTGCGACCTCCTGCTCGATCGCAGGGTCAAGGGTGATCGCCTGCAGACAGAGCCGCTCGTCCAGATGGGGGGCTGTAATCGCCCGGCCCAGGGCCTGGCGGGCATACTCGGTGAGCAGGCCGGTGTCTCGTGTTATTCGCGCCTTGTCCCCGATCGCCTCCATGATCGTGCCGAGATCGCGCACGGGGACGCCTTCGGCGAGCAGCGAGCGCAGCACGCGCTGGATCTCGCCGAGCGAGAGCGCCTCGGGCACGATCTCCTCGACGACGGCGGCGTTGGTCTCCTTGAGCCGGTCGAGCAGCGTCTTGACATCCTGGCGGGTGAGCAGTTCGGAGGCGTGCGTACGGATCGTCTCGGTCAAATGGGTGACGATCATCGACTCGGCGTCAACGACGGTGTAGCCGAGCGCTTCGGCCTCGGCGCGGTCGGAGGAGTGCACCCACACGGCGGGCAGGCCGTAGGTGGGCTCGGTGGTGGGGATCCCCTGCAGGCTGCCGGCGGCGTCGCCGGGGTCCATCGCCAGCAGGTGCCCGGGCATGATCCGCGCACGGGCGACCTCCGAGCCGCGCACCTTGAAGACGTACTCGTGGGACTCCATGCCGAGCTCGTCGTGGATGCGCACGGCGGGGATCACGATCCCGAGCTCCCCGGCGATGTGGCGGCGAATCGCGGAGACCCGCCGCAGCAGGTTGCCGCCGGAGCTGCCATCCACGAGCGGCACGAGCCCGAAGCCGACGGCGAGCTCGAGCGCGTCGACCGAGAGCCGCTCCATCGCCTCCTCGGAGCCCTGCCCGTCCCCGATCTGACCGGCCGGCCCGGTTGGTGTGGCGGTCGCGAGCGCCCTGCCCTCGGCCTCATCGCCCGGAAGGCCGTGGCGCACGCTCCATCCGACGGCGGCAAAGATCGCGGCGATCGCCAGGAACGGCAGCTTCGGCAGGCCGGGGACGAGCGCGAACAGCCCGATCGCGGTCGCCGCGACGAGCGGCGCTTTGCGCTGGCGCAGGATCTGCGAGGCGATGTCGGAGCCGAGGTCTTTGTCGGAGGTGGCGCGGGTGACGATGATGCCGGTCGCTACCGAGATCAGCAGTGCGGGGATCTGCGCGGCGAGGCCGTCGCCGACCGTCAGCAGCGAGAACTGGTGGGTGGCTTCGGTGAAGGAGAGGCCGTGCTGCGCCACGCCGACGACGATGCCGCCGATGAGGTTGATCGCGGTGATAATCACGGCGGCCATCGCGTCGCCTTTGACGAACTTCGAAGCACCGTCCATCGCGCCGTAGAAGTCCGCTTCCTGGGCGATCTCCGAGCGGCGCGAGCGGGCCTGTTCGTCGGTTATCAGCCCAGCGTTCAGGTCGGCGTCGATCGCCATCTGCTTGCCCGGCATTGCGTCGAGCGTGAAGCGCGCACCGACCTCGGCGACGCGTCCGGCGCCGTTGGTGACGACGACGAACTGGATCACGATGAGGATCAGGAAGATCACGAGGCCGACGACGACGTTGCCGCCGACGACGAACTCCCCGAACGCCTTCACCACGCTACCGGCGTCCCCGGTGGTGAGGATCAGCCGCGTGACCGACACGTTGATCGCCAGGCGGAACATCGTGGTGAGCAGCAGCAGCGACGGGAACGAGGCAAAGTCAAGCGCCTTGCCGAGGTACATCGTGGCGACCACGATCGTCAGCGCAGCGGAGATGTTGAGCGTGATCAGCAGGTCCAGCAGCGCGGCGGGCAGCGGCACGACGAGCATCGTCACGACCATCACCACGGCGATCGCGGCGAGCAGGTCGGTGTGGCGCAGAAGGCGGCGCACGGAGTCGAGATTCATCAGGTCACCGCCGGGTGGTCGTCGAGAGGTGGGCATGGGAGATCATCCGCGCGGGTGAGCTCGCCCCCGCGGGGCTGGGCGTGGGGCATCGTGCCCCACGACGTCGCGTGTGTGGTAGTACCGGGCGCCCCAAAACCGAGTATCAGGCGTCGCATCGCGATTGGGTGAGCGGAGGGGGCGAGATGGTTCATAGCGCGTATCTCCGCTGCCGGGCGAGGCGGTAGACGAACGCGAGCACGCGCGCGACGGCGGCGTACAGCTCCTCGGGGATCACGTGGCCGATCTCGCACGAGGCGAACAGCGCGCGTGCGAGCGGCGGCTCGGAGACGATCGGCACGTCGTGCTCCTCGGCGATGCGGCGGATTTGCAGGGCGATCAGGTCCTTGCCCTTGGCCACGACCTCGGGGGCGGTGCGGGAGCCGTCGTAGCGCAGTGCGACGGCGAAGTGGGTGGGGTTGGCGATCACCACGTCGGCCTCGGGGACGGCGGCCATCATCCGTTTGCGGGCCGCCTGCGACTGGCGACGGCGCAGCGCGGCTTTGACCTCGGCGGGCAGCCCGTACTGGCGCTGCTCGTCCTTGAGCTCCTGCTTGGTCATGCGCAGCTTGCGCTCGGTGCGCCGGCGCTGCCAGGCGTAGTCGATCGCGGCGATCACGAGGTAGGCGAAGGTGGCGTGCTGGGCGATTTCCATGCCGCGATGCCCCAGCACGATGCCGAGGTCGGCGGGGGGGAGGCCGACTTCGGCGGCGAGCGCGGTGAGGCCGGGGACGATCGCGAGCGCGGCGACGCCGGCGACGACGGCGACCTTGGTGACTGCCTTGAGCGCCTCGAAGAGGATGTTGGGACCGAACAGGTTGCGAGCTCCCGAGACGGGGTTGATCCGCTTGAAGTCGAGCCCGAGCGCTTTGGGGGCCGGGCGAAAGCCCACCTGGGCGGCGCCGGCGAAGAGGCCGGTGCCGAAGCAGACGGCGGCGATCGGCCCGACGGTGAGCAGTAGCGTGGTGAGCCCGACCTCCATCAGCGAGTGCAGCCCGTTGGCGGTCATCGCCTTGGCGGGTGTGGCGATCTCCGCAAGGATCTCGCGGAAGGCGGCCTCGGCGGCGCCCACCACCGAGGGGCCGAGCAGCGTGATCGCGAACAGCCCGCCGGCGAGCACGAGCGAGCCGCCGACGTCGGCGGAGCGCGCGACCTGTCCCTTCTTGCGCGCGCGCTCGCGGTGCTTGGGGGTGGCTTTCTCGGTGCGGTCCTGTTGCGCCATGGCTTACCCGACGTGCAGGGCGCCGAGGGCGGCGCCGACGGAGGTGGACATCTGGTTGGCGATCCAGCCGGCGACGAACGGCATCGAGGCGCCGACGAGCAGCAGCGCCACGGCGACCTTGGCGGGGAAGCCGACGGCGAACACGTTGAGCTGAGGCACCACGCGCGAGACGACGCCGAAGGCGACGTCGGTGATCATCAGCGCGATCAGCACCGGCGCGGCGATCTCCAGGGCGGAGGTGAACACGGTGGAGAAGACGTGCTCGACGCCGGCGAACAGCGTGGCGATGCGGGGGGCGGAGGTGAGCGGGACGAGCTGGAAGGTGTGGGCGAGTCCGCGCAGCACCCACGCTTCGCCACCGATCACGAGGAAGATGGCGATCCCCACGAGTGAGTACATGTGGGTGAGCGGCCCGCTTTCATCGCCGCTGACGGGGTTGATCAGGTTGCCGTAGGAGAAGCCGGCGCCGAGGTCGGCGAGCGAGCCGGCCGATTCGACGGCGGCGAACAGCACGCCGAAGGAGAAGGCGAAGCCGAGCCCCACCAGCATCCCCTCCACGATCAGCGCGGCGAGGGTGAAGGGGTCGGTGGGGATGTGCTGCCCGTGCAGGGCGATTGGCGCGAGGCCGATCGAGATCCCCACGGCGATGATCCCGCGCACGCGCGGGGGCACCATCGGCGAGGCGAAGGGCGGGGCCAGCAGGAACAGCGGCCCCACCCGCGCGAGCACGAGGATGAAGCCGGCGAGCTCGTTGCCTGCCAGCAGGCTGAGGACTTGAGTCATGCCGGGCCGCCAAGTCGCGTGCATGCAGCGTGTGGTTGTGCCAGGGCTTGCCGGCCCGGCGTAGGGTGCCCCTGAGTCATGCCGGGCCGCCTCGCTCCAGCGTGTCTATCGAGCAACCGCCAGCCGCATGTCCACCGGCCCTCGTGCCTGCACCACAACATTCGCGGCAGTGCTCCCTCCGCGCCGGTCGGTCAAAAGTGGTGGCGGGGGGGTACATCAGTTCGTCAGGGTGGGGATCGAGGAGTAGAGGTTGGTCGTGTAGGCGACCATCTGGTCGAGCATCCACGGGCCGAGCACCACCACGATCACCGCGATGATCGCGATCTTGGGGATCAGCGTGAGGCTCTGCTCCTGGATTTGGGTGACGGCCTGGAAGATCGACACGAGCAGGCCGACGGCCATCGCGCCGAGCAGCATCGGGCCGGCGACCTTGAAGGCGAGGCTCATCGCCTGTGAGGCGAGGTTGATGACGGTGTCTTGGTCCATGAATTTTTTGAGGGAGGAGAGGGGAAGGGGCTGCTTGTGGGGTGAAACGCGTTTTGGTGATCGCGCCGCTAGTGAATGTGAAAGCTCTGCACGAGCGCCTTGATCACAAGGTCCCAGCCGTCGACCAGCACGAACAGCAGGATCTTGAAAGGCAGTGAGATGAAGGTGGGGGGGAGCATGATCATCCCCATGCTCATCAGCGTGGAGGAGACGATCAGGTCGATGATCAGGAACGGCAGGAAGATCAAGAAGCCGATCTGAAACGCGCTCTTTAGCTCAGAGACGATGAACGCCGGGATCAGTACCTCGGTGGGCACTTCGGCGCGGGTGTGGGGCGGTTTGGCGTGGGCGAGGTTGACGAACAGCGAGATGTCCTGCACGCTGGTTTGGTGGAACATGAATTCGCGCAGCGGCTGCTCCGCCCGTTTGATCGCGGTCGTGGTGGAGATGTGATGCGCGGAGAGCGGTTCGATCGCATCGCGTCTGATCGCGCTGATCGTCGGGGCCATCACGAAGATCGTGAGGAACAGCGCGATCCCCACCAGCACCTGGTTGGGGGGCGCGTTGTTGGTGCCGACGGCGGTGCGGATGAAGCCGAGCACGATCAGGATGCGGCTGAAGCCGGTGACGGTGAACAGCACCGCGGGGATCAGCGAGAGCCCGCCGACGAGCAGCAGGATCTGTACGGCGTTTGAGGAGCTTACGTTCACTTGCGCACCGTCCATTGGCGCACGCGCTCGAGTGCGTCGGAGACGACGCTCGGGAGGGCGGGGTTCCAATCCGGGCGCGTCTGGCCGGGGATCTGCATCGCACGGCCGCGGGCGCGGCGGGTTGCGTCCCCGTCGTCGGGGCCGGTGGGCTCGGGGAGATCGAGTAGTCCGGCGTCGCGCGCCTGCTCCTCGGTGTAGCGGTGGATCGGCGCGACGCCGTGCTCGGCGGAGCCGACCAGCAGGTAGTCGCGTCCGGCGCGCACGAGGTGCAGGGTGCGGCCCGACCCGAGCGCCAGCGTGGCGAGGCTCGTCAGGCCGGAGCCGGCGGTGCGAGTCTCGCGCCCGGTCTTGACCTGCTTGAGGATCCACGTCAGGCCCCAGATCACCGCGATCACGATCAGCAGGCCGACGATCGTGCGCACGATGCTCGCGCCCCCGGAGCTCGTGTGCGAGCTGCCGGCGGTGGAGGAGAGGTCGAGCGGGAGCGCTTCTCCACCGTGCTTGGAGGCGGGCGTGAAGGCCTGCGCCGGGCAGGCGCCAGCAAGCAGGGCAAGGCCGATTGTGGCCATGCCCAGCGCGGGAAGGGCGACCCGTGAGGTCGCGCGCGAAGGCGTTGTGAACTTAGTCATCGAGGGACGACTCCGAGGAGAGTCGCTCCGGTTATCGGCGTTGCCCCAGTTGCCTTGAATGCTGCCGGCCGTCGCTCAGGGCGCGCTCACATGGAGGGTCTGGCGCCCGACCTGCGACTCAGACCAGCGCGTCGATCTGCACGGCCCACTCGCCGTCGGCGTCCAGCAGGGTGCCGTGCGCGAAGCGAGTGCCGTTGACGAACAGCTCGATCGGGGATTCGGCGCCCTGGTCGAGCTCGATCACGGTGCCAGGTGGCAGCTCCAGAGCCTGGCCCAGCGGCAGCGTCGTACGCCCCAACTCGGCCCACACACGCACCTGCACGTCCATCATTCGGGCGAGGCTCTCGCGCGTGGGCGCGGTCTGCTCCCGGGTGGGTAGGCTCGTGACACCGCGATCGGGATGCGGCGCCCCGGCGGGCATCTGGGCGAGCAGCGGCTGGATCGGGCTGATTAGACCCCCGCTCGCTCGCCCGCTCGCTCGCACAATCGCCTCGGTCAGCTTGACCGCCCGCTGCGGGCCCCGCAACCCGGGCCGGCCGCGGCCGATCGGGACGCCCTCCGCGAACAGCCGCACTCCCTCCGCGGCACGATCGTGCAGCCCCAGCAGCGAGCCCGGCGTGAGCGCCAGCATCCGCTCGACCGGCATCTCGCGGGCGCCGACCTCGGCGCGCAGGCAGACGTGGGCAGCGGCAAGCCCGCGGCGCACCGCGTGCGCCTCGCGGGAGTCGGAGTCCTGCAGCCGCGGTCCGGAGCCAAGGATCTCCTCCGCGACGGGCCCGATCGCCGACCACGGGATCAGCAGCGACATGCCGGAGGGCAGGTCGTCGATCCGGCTCTCCAGCGTGACCGCGAAGGTGGGTTCCCCGATTGGCACCAGCACGCCCGCGTCGCCCTCGAGATCGACCTCGCCGAGACTCAGCTCCAGCCCACCGAGATCGCGCCACGCGGGGGCCAGTTGGGCGAGCATCGACTGCAGCAGGCGTTTGGTGAGTGCCCAATCGACTTCGCTGAAGCGCCGCTCCGAGGCGGCCTGGGCGGGGTGGCCGCCGAGCAGGCACTCGAGTGCCTGCAGCACGAAGGGCGGCTCGATGCAGAGCAGCATCTGCGCGCCGATCGGCTGCACCCCGAGCGCCACGGCGATCGTGTTTGCCGGTAGGGGCGCCTTTGCCGCCGCCCACGTGAGCTGGCTGGAGTCCGCCACGGCGAGCTCCACGGGAGCACGAAGCTCGGTGGAGAGCCGCATCGCAAACGCTTCTCCGAACGATCCCACCGCGCGCAGGATCCGCCGGCGCAGCTCGGCGGTGAACTTGGTGGGCTGGGAAAAGTCCACCGTTCGGATCACGTGGCCCCCCACCGTGCCCACCCCTCCAACCTCGTCGACCCCGTCCGCCGGGGGGGCGTCCGTGGGGTTGTGGCTCTCCTCGCTTCCTGCCTGTGCGGCGGGGTTATCTGCGGGGTCATGGCCTGTCTCGCTTCCTGCCGGGGCGTCCGTGGGGTCGTGGCCTGCCTCGCTTCCTGCCTCTGCGGCGGGGTTATCTGCGGGGTCTTGGCCCTCCTCGCTCACCCCGTCTGCGGGGGACACGTCTGCGGCGTTGGCGTCCACCTCGCTGCGGGCGGGGTCGCGTGCGTCGCCCGGCGGGGTCTCTTCGAGCTGGTGATGCGGGGCCTCGCTCATCGTGGCCTCCCGGTCACTCCCGCGCGGTGGGGTCGATATTGATCGGATCCCCACCCGCCCGGGGCGGCGCGGGATAGCCACCCCCCGGCTGGTCTGCGCCCTCCTTGCCGTCACTCCGCTCCTCGAGATCTGCCGCCGAGGGTTCGCCCTCGACGATCTCGGTGACGCGCAGGCCGAACTGCTCATCCACGATCACCACCTCGCCGCGGGCGATCGGGGTGCCGTTGACGAGCAGGTCCACCGGTTCGCCGGCCAGCCGCTCGAGCGTAACGATCGAGCCCGCACGCAGCTGCAGCATCTCGCCGACCGTCATGCGGGTGCGGCCGATCTCCACGCTCAGCTCCATGAGGACGTCGCTGAGGCGGCGCAGGTCCGCGCCGTTCTCGGGCCCTGCCTCGAAGGGAGCCACTTCCCCGCCCGTGTGGTCGCCCGCGTGCGCGGAGGCGGCGGGCCGGGCCTCCTGGTCGAGCTGCTCGTATACGACTGCGTCGCCCATGTCTGCTCCGATCGCCTTACTGGACCGTCAGTTCGGGAAACAGCACGGCTTCGACCTTGACGTCGGTCTGACGGTCGATGCTCGCGAGGATGCGGTGCTTGATCGAGCCGCGGCCCTGACTCGAGGTGAGCATGCTCCCGTTTTGCCCGGTGACAGTGTTGGTCACGATTTCGCGGACGGCCGGTTCCTCCGGCAGCGTCCCCGCGCCTTCCCCCGAGCTCGATGAGCCCGCGGCCGATGCCCCGTCGCTCTGCCCCGGAGCGAGCTCCAGTGCGACCGCGATCTTGGCGTAGTGCCCTTCGGCGAGGTTCAGCAGGAACGGCTGGGGCATCAGGTAGATCGTGCCCGGGATCTTCTGCTTAACGGTCTTCTTGGGCTTGGTCATGGTGTAACCGACGCCGAGCACCAGCAGCAGCACGAGGGGGATGAGGAGCTTCTTCTTGGACATGGTCGCGGAGGGAGGGTTGGAGGGTCAGAGGAAGGGGGGCGGGCAGTGGTTGGAGTTCGAGTCGGGCGTGTGGCGTGGGGCGTAGGGTGCGGGTGGTGGGACGGTGGGTTGGGGGTGTGGTGGCGTGTCTTGGTGTGGGTGATGGGTTGCCTGCTGGGTGTATCGGGAGGACGCCGGTATTTCAGTAGCGCCGGGCTCGGTTCTTCAGGGGCGTTTCAGTAGAGGCGTTGCAGGACGATCTCCACGCGCCGGTTCAGCGCGCGCCCGGCGGGCGTGGAGTTGGTGGCGATCGGGTGCTGTTCGGCGTAGCCAACGGCGCTGAGCCGCTGGGAGTCGACGCCCTTGGCGATCAGAAACCGCACGACGCTGCTCGAGCGGGCGGTGGAGAGCTCCCAGTTGCTCGGGAACGCCCCGCCGGTGATCGGCACGTTGTCGGTGTTGCCTTCGACGGCGATCGGGTGGACGTGGTCGACGTTCAGCAGCGCCGCGATCTCGGCGAGCAGGGGCTGGCCCTGGCTCTCCAGGGTGGCGCTCCCGGAGCTGAACAGGAGGCTGTCGGTGAGCACACGGATCGCCAGGCCGCGCTGTTCGATCGCGACGTGCACGGACTTCGCGAACCCATGCTTGGCCGCGTATGCGTTGAGCTCGCGCTGCAGCGCTTCGAAGCTGGCCTGCTCCTGTTGGGCGGCGGACACCTGCACGCTCGCCGCGCTCGCGGCCACGCTCTGCGCGCTTGCCGGTGCGCTCTGGGCGCTCCCCGACTGTCCGCCGGACACGTGTTCGAGTTCGCTGGTGACGTTGGGGGTGAGCCGCACGATCGCGGGCGTATCGATCGTGGTGGGGGCGCGACTGGAGTTGGCGCTCGCGCCGGGCTGCTCGATCGACTTGCCGCCTGGCAGGATGTCCCCGGAGAAGGCCGCCTTGAGGGCCATCTGCAGGGTGCGGTACTTCGAGATGTTCACCGAGGAGATCGAGAACAGCACCATGAAGAGCGCCATCAGCAGCGTGATCATGTCGGCGTAGGTGAGCAGCCAGCGCTCGTCGTTGTCGTGCTCGGCGCTGTGCCCGCGGCGTTTGCGCCCGTGTCCGCGCGCCATCGTCAGCGCCCTCCGCGAGTCTGGTCGTGCTCGACCCGGATCTGGTGGCGCTTCGTCTGGCCCATCATGCCGCCTCGGCCTGCGCGCTCGCAGCCTGCGGTGAAGCGCCCTCGCCGTCCTCGCCATCGCGCTCGGCGGGGGGCAGATAGGACATCAGCTTGTCCGCCACGAGGCGCGGGTTGTCGCCTGCCTGCAGCGAGAGGATCCCCTCGAGCGTCATCATCCGTAGCTCGGCCTCTTCGGCGGAGATTGCCTTCAGACGGTTGGCGATCGGCAGGAAGATCACATTGGCCGCGCCGACTCCCATCAGCGTCGCCAGGAAGGCGGCGGAGATCGAGGGGCCGAGCGTGGAGGGGGCCGCGAGGTTCTGCAGCACGTGCACCAGCCCCAGCACGGTGCCGATGATCCCCATTGTGGGGGCGAAGCCGCCAGCCTTCTCGAAGGGCGCCGCGCCGGCCGCGTGCCGGGCCGCCATTCCATCGACCTCGGCCTCCATGATCGCGTGCACCATCTCGGGGTCGGTGCCGTCCACGACGAGCTGCAGCGCGTTGCGGGTGAAGGGGTCATCGATCTCGCCGAGCTGCGCGTCCAGGGCGAGCAGGCCATCGCGGCGGGCCTGGTCGGCGAGCGACACCAGCAGGTCCATGCGCCCGCGCAGGTCGGGGGGAACGGCTGAGAAGGTGAGCTTGTAGAGCGAGGGGATGCGCTTCATCGACTGCATCCCGACGCTCGCCAGCGTCACCCCGAAGGTGCCGCCGAGGATGATCATCAGCGCGGGGATGTTGATGAACGAGGCGGGACTGGTCCCGTCCATCATCGAGCTGAGCAGCAGGGCGCCGAAGGCGACCCCGATTCCGATTGCTGTTGCGGCCTTCATCGCCCTCGTTCATCGGCCGGGAGGCGCGATCCTTCAACTCGCTCTGGACGCCTGCCTGGGCTCTTGATCGGAGTGGGCGGGGAATCGCTTCCCCCAGAGCCGATTCCCGGCCCCCCGCGGCGGTTTCGCATCGCCTCGGAGAGCACGCCGACGCGCCAGGCGCGCACCGCGGCGGCCACCTCCTCGGGGCTCTCGGCCACGACGACCTTTGCGGTCGTGGCAAGTGTCACCACGGTGTCGGGGGTCGACTCGACGGTGACGATCAAATCGGGATTCAGTTGGAAGGGCTCGTCGGTGTGTCCGAGCCGGTGGAGGATGATCATGGTGCCTTCTCTCTGTTGGCTTTCATGCCCGCACGCCCTCGGCGGATGAAGCGGGCTACGAGGAGGGCCTTGCGGGTGGTGTGTGTGCTTTTCGGACCCAAACCCTTCATTTTGTGAAGTGGTATGGGCGGGAAAGACATCATCTCCACCCTCCTCGATTTCGCATCAGGTGTCGCCTGCGGGTGGGGCGCGGTGCGTTGTCGCACTCATGCCCCACCCGGGCGCCTCGTTGTACGTCCGTTGGTGTGCTATTGGACCATCGTCACCACCGTCTGGAGCATTTCGTTGGCGGTGGTGATCACCTTCGAGTTGGCCTGGTAGCCACGCTCGGCGGTGATCATGCTGGTCATCTCGGTGGCGAGGTCGACGTTCGACATCTCCAGCTCCCCTGCCACGGTCTGGCCGAAGCCGCCGGTGTTGGGGGTGCCCACGATCGGCGCGCCCGAGTTGGTGGTCTGGCCCCACAGCGATCCGCCGAGGCGCTCCAGGCCATCCTGATTGGGGAACTGAGCCAGCGAGAGGTAGCCCGCCGTGACCTGCTGTTCGTAGGTCGGCGATTTGGGGTTCTCGTCGGTGTAGCTGACCGCCCCGTCCTCGCCGATCGACACGTTGGCGGAGCCGGGGGGGATCACTATGTAGGTGTCTTTGGCCCCGGGCGCGTAGGTGGTGCCGGCTTCCGTTTTGGTCGCCACCGCTTCGCGGCCGATCACGTAGTCCCCGGCCTGCGTCGTGAGGAAGCCCTTCGTGTTGGTCGTGAGGTCGCCCTCGCGGGTGTACTGGAAACCGGACGGCAGGTTGGCGGTGTACGGGGGTTCGGCAGGCGGTGTGCCGCTGCCGACGCGCAGGAACCCTTCGCCCTGGATGGCGACGTCCAGCGGATTGTTGGTCGTCTGGAAGGAGCCCTCGGTCATTTCGTTGTCGGTCGAGGCGACCACGACGCCGAGCCCCACCTGCATGGGGTTGGTGCCGCCGTTGCTGGTGGTCGGCCCGGAGGCTCCCCGCACGATCTGCGACAGCGAATCGGCGAACGTCACGCGCTGGGACTTGTAGCCGATCGTGTTGACGTTCGCCAGGTTGTTGGCGGTCACGTTGAGCATCGCCTCGTTGGCGTCCAAGCCGCTGATCGCGGCATACATTCCACTCATCATGGTTTTGCGTCACTTCCTTTCGCGGCCTCCTCGACGAGGTCCAGCCGTGTGTGTGTTTGCAGAGTTCTCGGAGTTGTTTCGTCTCGATGATTGGTGGGCCGAGCTGGTGAAAAGTCAGGCCCGGGGGGTTGTTGACGTGGTTGGCTCCTATCCGGTTGTGTGTGGTGTCTGGTTGTGGTTGTGCGGGGATGAATCGGAGTGGCTGTTGCGTGCGCCTCAAGCAATGACGGCGCTGTCGATGTTGGTGAAGATGTGCTCGCGCATGTGTTCGGAGCCGACCGCCGTGATCACGGTGCGGTTGGGGACCGACACCACGAAGGCGGTGCCGTCGACCATCACGAGCGAGTCGCGCGAACCCTTGCCGGCGGCGCGTCCCACGCCTTCGTGCAGCCTGCCGAGCGTGCTCGGGTCCAGCGCGATCCCACGGCGCTGCACGCGCTCGAGGGCATGCTTGGAGAAGTGCAGCGGTTCCTGCCCGCTGGTCTCCTCGAGCACATCCGCGAACGACGGCCCGGAGGTACTCCCGGCGTCCGTAACGCGCCTGCCCGTCGCGGGGCCGGTGCGCGGGCTCCCGACGGGGTTCGAGGCCGGGATCGAGGCCGGGCCCCCCGGAAGCAGCGCGGGGTTGAATTCGACGCTCACGATACCTCCGAAACCCCGGCGAGTTCGATCCCGGGGGTGCCTTCGACCGTGAGGGTGGCGCCTTCGGGAGTGATCTCCACGCTCTGCACCGCACCGCTCTGACTGGCCCCGGTGGAGGGATCGGTGTAGGAGACGGTGTGTCCGATCAGCCCCACGGCCTGGGCGACCCGCTGGGCGGTGACGGACTGAGAGCTGCTCTGGGCGAGGTTGGTCGTCTGCTCGAGCTGGGAGAACTGCGCGAGCTCGCTGATGTATTCGGTGCCGTTGCTCGGTTCCAGCGGATTCTGCGCCTGCAGCTGGGCGACCATCAGCTGCAGGAAGGCGTTCTTGCCGAGTTCGCCCTTGGGGTTGACGGGTTCGGTTTCGGGGGAGCCAGCCGCGGAGCCGGTTTTGGCGGTGGCGGCGGCGGGGGGCGCCGTGGTAGATGGGGTGACGGTGGTCATTGGGTTTATTGCCTCGCTCTCGTGCTGGGGTGGTGCGGTGTGTGCGTTTCGGTCGCGTTGGTGGTGGTTGTTCGGTCGACTCGCGGTGCTCAGGCGAGCACGTCGATGAGGGTTCCGTTCGATGGCGCGGTCGTGGTCGGCGCGGGTTCTTCGGCCACGGGCGAATCGGTTTCGGTTTCAGGGTCGGCGGAGACCGCGATCGCCGTGGACCGGCCGGGGCGGCCGCCGGCAAAGCCCTCACCGGGGGCGGCGCCGCCCTGGCCGCCGCCTTTGGCGTTCGCGCCCCCACTCTGGGCGGGATCGTGGTGGCCGATGTCAAGGCGCGTGAGGTTGATGCCGAGCGAGCTCAGCGATTGGCGCAGCTGGGCGTGGGCACCGGCAAGTGCCTGGGCGGCGGCGGGCGACTCGGCGGTGACGCGAGCGAGCAGGCCCTGGGCGGTTTGAGTCAGGTTGATGCGGATCTCGCCGAGCTCCTCGGGCTGCAGCGAGATGCGCGCCTGGGTGAGGCCCTGGCGAGCGGCGAGTTGGATCGTGCCGTGGAGGCTCTCGATCGCCTCCTGCAGGCCGACGCCGTAGCCCGACGCCCCGAGTTCGCCCGCGGTGGGCGCGGAGTTGCCGTCTGCCGCGGCGGGCATGAGCGGGGAGGCAGTATTTTCGGAAAGCCCGCCCGCGTCGCCGCCGCCGCTGGCGGCGCCGTCAGGCGACGCCTGGGTGGGGTTGGCCACCCACAGCTTGTCGTGCGCGCCCGCCTGGCCTGTACCGGCGGAGAGTGTGGAGGAACCGTGTGGCGTGAGAGGTGCACCGGCGGGTGCAGCCGCAGGCGTCGGGCGCGTCGGTGTGCCGTCGCCGGCGATGGCGGCATCCTTCGTGGCCGCCGCAAGAGCGCTCGCATTCCCGCCGGTCTTTGGGGCGCCGTCCCGGGGTGTGGCGAGGGCAGCGGCGGTGGAGGCGCCGTCGTGGGCTACGGCAGCGGCACCCCCCGCGGGGCTGGTGGGTGTGGCAGGTGGAGCGTCTTCGTGGGCCACCGCGGCGGCGGTGAGAGCACCGTCGACGCCCGCGGAGGAGCCTGGCGCTGCGGAGGAGCCTGGCGCTGCGGAGGAGCCTGGCGCTGCGGAGGAGCCTGGCGCTGCGGAGGAGCCTGGCGCCGCGGAGGAGCCTGGCGCTGCGGAGGAGCCTGGCGCCGCGGAGGAGCCTGGCGCCGTGGGGGCGCCGGAGTTGGGGGTGCCGTGCGCCCCCGCGGCAGATGTACTGATGCCCGGCCTCGTCTGGCCGGTGGAGGCACCCGCCGTGAGCTTGCCGGTGGCACCCCCTGGCCCGCCGGCGGTGCTCACCGTCAATTCTCCGGTGGCGCCCGCCACGAGCTCATCGGTGGGAGTGCCACCTGGGGGTGCCGCGGTGGGCGTCGGCGCAGAGCCGGCGGATGTGGACGCGGAGGGTGCCAAGCCCGCGGTCGCCTTGGTGTCGGAGGGCGTTGCGGCGACGCGGTGCCCAGAATGTTGCGGGTGACTCTGCTGTTGGCCTTCCGCAATGGCGGTCCGGGCCCATTCAGTTTCGAGCGCGCTCTTGAAGGGCGGCCCTTCAGGGGGGGCGCCCGGTGGTGCGCCGCCGGAAGGGAGCGGTTCCCGTCCACCCGGGGTCAGTTCCAGCCCACCCGGAGCGGTGCTGACCGGCAGCGAGGCGCTCGGGCTCATACGATCGCCTCGGAGGCGGTGGCGCCACCGGTGGACGTGGCCAGGGCGCCAGTAGGGTCGGTGGTGGCCGCGGTGGCGGGGAGCGCCGCAACACTCATACCCTGCCTGCTCTGGCTGAAGGAGGCGGCGTAGTCGAGCACTTTGGTGACGTACTGCTGGGTTTCGGGGTAGGGAGGGACGCCGCCGTACTGCTCGACCGCGCCGGGTCCGGCGTTGTAGGCGGCGAGTGCGTTGGCGGTGTTGCCCCCAAACTGGCGGAGCAGCCCGGAGAGGTAGCGGGCGCCGCCTTCGATCGACTGGGCGGGGTTGAGCGGTTCGCTGACCCCGAGGGAGGCAGCGGTGGAGGGCATCAGCTGGGTGAGCCCCAGCGCCCCGGCGCTACTGGAGGCGGTGGGATCGAAGCCGGACTCCTGCTCGATCAACCCGGAAAGAAGCGAGGGGTCGAGCCCGTAGCGGGCGGCGGCCTGTTCGATCAGCGGCGCGTACGCGCCGCCGGCGTTGCCACTTGCGGCCGCGGGTGTGGCGGCGTCGAAGGCGGCGGTTGTGGGGGTGGCGGAGGGGTAGCCGTCGATGGTGGGAGTGGCAGAGGGGTAGCCGGCGGCCAGCATGGAGGTGTCGGCGGCGCTGGAGGTGGACGTGGGAGATACGTAGGTGTCGGCGGTGGGCATGGCGTAGGCGGCGGCACTCGGCGCCGAGGATGTATAGGCGCCGGCGGTCGCGGAGCCGGTAGCTCCCCCCTGGGCGGCAGCGAGGGCCGAGGCGAAGGCGGGACCCCGTTCGACCTGTGCGAGGAGAGCCTGCAGCTGCTGGACGCGTTCGCCCGCGGCGGTGGCGGCGATCGGTTCCTGGACGCGTTCGCCGGCGGCGGTGGCGGCGAACGGTTCCCCGCCGCCCGTGGCAGCAGCGGCGATCGGTTCCAACCCGCTGAGGGCGGCGGCGCTCATGCGGCGCTCCGACGGAAGCGCTCGAGCGCGATCTCGTCGAGCCGCTCGCTTTCGCGGCGACCGGCCTCGCGTTCGTACTCAGCGCGCTGGCGGTTCCTGAGGCGCTCGAGGATCTCGTGCTCGCGCGCGGCGCGGCCAAGCTGGGTGTCGCGATGGGCGACGTTGGCGTCGTGGCGCTCGAGCTCGCGCACGCCCATCGTGCGCTGCGCCTCGACGTGCTCGACGAAAGCCTGGCGTGCGAGTAGCTCGGCGGCGCTGACAGTGCTCGCGCCCGCCCCTCCCCCGGTCGCGAGGCGTTGGTGGGTGAACGCCC
Organism: uncultured Solirubrobacterales bacterium; assembly: GCA_963814085.1. GTDB lineage: Bacteria > Actinomycetota > Thermoleophilia > Solirubrobacterales > Solirubrobacteraceae > Palsa-744. The sequence goes on from CAWFBP010000003.1 coordinate 1,579,160, forward strand.
GCTCGAGGTGCTCCTCGACGCGCCGCAGGCGATCCTGGCTGCCGCTGCGCATCGAGATCGCCCGCGCGAGCTCCTCGCGCGCAAGGAGCTCGGTGCGCTGACGCAGCGCACGGACACGCTCAAGTCGGAAGCGGAACGAGGAAGCCGTGCTCACAGCCGCGTAATCGGACGGGCGACGCGGTTCTTGAGGTGGCGCGAGCGAGCGTAGAAGCCCGCGCCGGCCGGATGGGCAGGGCAGCTGTCCCGAAGAGCGAAACTAATGTAAGCTCTTGTGTATGCGCCACAGCGGATTGAGGATCCTGCATGTGGGCGCCGATTCCGGCGATGGCGGCAACCGCTATTTCTCGGTAGATCCGATGATTATGGCGACTGACAGTTGGATTTATTCCTCAAAATGTGATCCGAACGACAAAATTATTCGCAAGAACATGTGTCTACCCAGACATGCGGGCATGGAGGCGGAACCGCACGGATCATGTTGATGCAACAATTCAACCAAACAACACCCTAGGGATGAACGACATGAGCAAGAAGAAATCGGATGAAGTAGCGATCACGCTGTCACCGTTGCAAGTGGAGCAGGTGATGCGTTCCGCGGGCCGCAACCGCAATGGCACCGTCTCGAACCTGCTGCTGACTGCGCTTTACCACGCCTACCAGCCGATGGGGAAGAATGGCGGCAAAGGGAAGCCCTCGCCCCTGCAAAAGGCAACGCGAGCGGCGTTAGAAGATGCGCTCGAGGATCCGCAGCTCTCGCAGTCGCTGCTGCGCGGGCTGGCGATCCTGGCCTCCTACGGGCCGGATCGGCCGTGGCGCGCGATCATCGACCTCGCGGGACAGCTGGGAATGTCGCCCTCAACGACCCACCGCTACGTGAAGACGCTGCGGGCAGTGGGCCTGCTGGAGCAAAACCCCGAGACAAGAGAGTACCGCCCGGTGGCGGTGGCGTAGCTGCGCTGAGCGACGCACCGAACACCACGGGCCGGCTCTGCGGCTGCGCCACTGAGTTGATTAGAGCCCAAGCGCTGGGATGGCGGAGGCCTCAAAGGGGCTGGGGGCTGTCCCGCCTTGGAGGTCCGGCGCTTGCGAGCCCCCCGAGCCTGGCGCTTGCGAGCCCCCCGAGCCGGGCGCTTGCGAGCCCCCCGAGCCTGGCGCTTGCGAGTCCCCCGAGCCGGGCGAGTTCATCGGTTCCCCGCTGACGCCGCCGCCGGGATGCACCTCCTCGGCGTCGAGAACCTCACCCGAGCGCTGGGCGAGGGAGCGCTCGAGGGAGTCGGTGAGCTCCAGCAGCGTGCGATCGGAGTCGGCGGGGCGACTGGGCTCGGTAACGGCCTGGCGCAGGAAAGCGTCGATCCGCGGGCGGTGCTCCAACGCGGCGTCGAGCAGTGGATCGCTCCCGGAATGGTAGGCGCCGATCGAGATCAGGTCTTCCTTCTCCCGCAGTGCCGCCAGAGCCGCGCGCAGGCGCTGCCCTGCCGAGGCGATCTCGGGCGCGACGATCTCGCCGGTGAGGCGGGAGACGCTCTGCAGGAGGTCGATCGCGGGGTAGTGCCCGGCATGAGCAAGCGAACGGGTGAGCACGATGTGCCCATCGAGGATCGAGCGGACTGCGTCGGCGATCGGCTCGTTCATGTCGTCGCCGTCGACGAGCACCGTGTAGAGACCGGTTATGGAGCCTCGGGGGCTGGTGCCGGCGCGCTCCAGCAGGCGGGGAAGCAGCGCGAACACCGAGGGGGTGAAGCCACGGGTGGCGGGGGGCTCGCCGATCGCCAGTCCGATCTCGCGCTGGGCGGTGGCGAAGCGGGTGACGGAGTCCATCATCAGCATCACGTGGTGGCCCTGGTCGCGAAAGTGCTCGGCGATGGTGGTGGCGGTGAAAGCGGCCTTGATGCGCACGAGCGCGGGCTCGTCGGAGGTGGCGACGACGACAACGGAGTGCTCGAGCGCCTCCCCGAGATCGCGCTCGACGAACTCGCGCACCTCGCGGCCACGCTCGCCAACCAACGCGATCACGTTGACGGTGGCGGAGGTGGAGCGGGCGATCATCCCGAGCAGCGAGGACTTGCCGACGCCGGAGCCGGCGAAGATCCCAAGACGCTGCCCGCGCCCGCATGGCACGAGGCTGTCGAGGGCGCGCACGCCGAGCGCGACGCGCTCGTGGATGCGGGGCCGGTGCAGAGCCGGGGGGAGCGGCGATCGTGGAGCGAAAACCGGGGCGGGCGCCGATCTGATCAGTATGGGCCTGGTTCGCGTGGGCTGCTTGGCCCGCCTGGTCTGCCCGCCCAGCTTGGCTGGCAGTGCCGGCGAGGGATTCCGCTGTCACCGCGCCGAGGCCGTCGAGAGGGGCGCCGAGTCCGTCGATGACACGCCCCAGCAGTTGCGGGCCGACCGGCACGCGGAAAGGGGCGCCGGTGGGGAGCACCTTGGTGCCGGGCCCGATCCCCTGGAGCTCGCCGAGTGGCATCAGCAGGGTGCGGCCCTCGCGAAAGCCGACGACCTCTGCGGGCACTGTCTCACGGTTACGGTCGGCGCCAACGAGGCACACCTCGCCGACCTCGGCCTGCAACCCGGTGGCCTCGATGATCAACCCGATGAGGTTGTTTACACGTCCGTGGCAGCGGGCGAGGTCGGCTCCGGCGAGCGCGGCGGCGGCGCGATTGAGGAGGTCACTGCTCATGGAGGGGCTCCACGCCGCCGAGCTCCGCTTGGATGACCTCGCGGGCGCGCTCCAGCTGGGTGTCGACGGAGGCGTCGACCTCGCTCTCCAGGGTGAGTACGATCGCGCCGCCACGCCCGACGCGGCGGTCGGCTTGGACGTCGCAGTGGTCGATGCCCCCGACCTGAGCCTCCACTTCGGCGATCGCCGCGCTGACGACTTCGAGGTCGGCGGGGTCGACGAGCACCGTCACGCGGCGGCGGTCGGTGACGCGCCGCAGCGCGCCGCGGACGGTATCCAGCACGCGCTCAGGCGCGACTGCGAGCGTGCCGGCGAGAATCTTCGCGGCGAGCGCGAGCGCGAGCGCGACGGCGTCGGCCTCGGTCTCGGCGGCGAGCTGCTCACGCAGCGCCAGCGCCTCGGTGAGCGCCTTGCGCAGAGCGCTTGCGGCGGAGCGGGCCTCGGATAGGCCGTCCTCGCGTCCCTGAGCGAGACCCTCGGCGTGGCCTTCGGCACGGGCGAGCTCGCGCACTCGCTCGGCCTCGGCGGTGGCGTCGGCGAGGATCCGCGCGGCGCTGCCGCGTGGAGGGGGCGCGGAGGGCTCGAGCTGCTCGAGCTGATAGCTCACACGACCGCTTCCTCTTCGCCCTCGCCCTCGCCGGTGGAGAGCACGATCGTGCCGGCCTCCTCCAGGCGGCGTACGACGGCGACGATGCGCCCCTGGGCGGCCTCCACGTCGCGCCGGCGCTGGGGCTGCTGGACCTCCATTTCCTCTTGCAGCATCGCCGCGCCGCGCTCGGACATGTTGGCCAGGAGCTTCTCTTTGACGGCGTCGGGCACGCCGCGCAGCGCAAGCACGAGGTCCTTCTGGTTGGCCTCGCGCAGCACCTGCTGGATCGCGCGGTCTTCGAGCGTGACGATGTCCTCGAACACGAACAGCATCCGGCGGACCTCCTCCGCGAGCTCGGAGTCGGTCGCGGCGAGGTGGTCGAGCACGGCGCGCTCGGTCGAGCGGTCGGCGTGGTTGAGGATGTCGGCGAGCGCCTTGGCGCCCCCGGCGGTGGAGTACTCCTGCTCGACGACGGTGGTCAGCTTCTGGCGGATAACCTCTTCGACCTGCTGGATCACCGAGGGGCTGGTCTCGCCCATGCGCGCGATTCGCAGCGCGATGTCTGGCTGGAGTGCATCGGGCAGGCGTGCGAGCACCTGGGCGGCGAGCGCGGTGTGGAGGTTGGCGACGACCAGCGCGATCGTCTGCGGGGCCTCGGTGCGTAGGAAGCCGACGATCTGCTCGGGAGCGGTGCGAGCCAGGAACTCGAAGGAGCGCGCGTCGTTGGCGCTTGCCAGCCGCGCGAGCAGCTCCTCGGCGCGCTCGGGGCCGAGCGCCCGTTCGAGCACTTCACGGGCGAACTCGACTCCGCCGACGACTTCGCCCAGGCCCTCGGTGCCGGCGGCGGCGGCGAGCTCGCCGAGGATCGCCTCGGTCGTGTGCTCCTCGATCGCGCCGAGCTTGGTCATTTCGAGGGAGAGGCTCTCGATCTCCTCTTGGCGCAGGTGTTGAATGACCTCGGCGGCGAGGTCGGGTCCGAGTGCGGCCATCAGCACGGCGGCCTTGCGGCGACCACCGAGGCGAGCGACCGTGCGCTGCGGCAGCGCGGCGTTCGGCGCCTCCGAGGCGGGGGGCAGCTGAATCGCCATCAGGCTTGCCTCACGATCGCACCGACGCAGATGCAGCCATGGTCACGCATCCCCTGGGAAGCCGGGCAATCATCAGTCCTCCTGCATCCAGCTGCGCAGCTGCTGGGCGACGCGATCGGGGTTGGACTCTGCCAGCTGCTCCACCTGGCGACGGATCGGAGCGCCAGCCCCATTTGCGCCCGCGGCGGCGGCGACGAGCGTGGGCGTGTCGGTGGCGGGCCGCGGCGGGATTTCGCGTTCGAGCTCGGAGAGGCGGACGGGCAGCTCCAGCTCGCGCAGCCACGGCGGCTGGTTGTCGATGCCCTCCTGCTCGCGGCGGCGCAGCGCGCGGGTGGTGAAGAATAGGAAGAGCGCCGAGGCGATACCGATCAGCGCGTACTTGGCGTAGCCGAGCATCCCGCCGGAGGCGCCTTCCGCGGCGGCGGGCGTAGCGGCCTTGGCGAAGGTCATCTGGGCCACCGAGATGGTGTCCCCGCGCTTGGGCTGCAGTCCGGCGGCGTTGGTGACGGCTTCCTTGATCGCCGGCACGGAGGCGGCGGGGATGGAGTGGTCGAGCAGCACCGAGACGTGCTCGCTTTCGACTTCGCCGGGGGCGACGGTGGAGTGGGTCACGGTCTTGTCCACGCCGAGCGAGGAGCCGGTCACTTCGTGCTTGTAGTTGGACTTGCCGGAGGCGCCGGTTTGGGCGTAGGCGGGGATGTTGGCGGTGCCCGTCGCGCCCGCCCCGCCGCCGGAGCCGGTGAGGGTTTCGAGGTTCTTGCTCTGCTGCAACGGCACGCCGGCCTTGCCGTAGGTAAGCGATTCCTGGGTGGTTTGGTTGGTGTTGAGGTTGGCGTACACCTGCACCTCGGCCTTGCCGGCGCCGAGCGTCTGGGCGAGCATCTCGTCGATGTTGGCCTCCATCCCGTCGTCGTAGCGTTCCTCGGCGGCCTGCTTGCCGCTGGCGCCGCCGCCGGCTTCGCCGTTCTGCGAAGGCCACAACAGCTGCCCGGTGCCGTCGGTGATCGTCACCTTTTGCAGCCGCAGCCCGGGCACCGAGGAGGCGACGAGCTGGGCGATGCCGCGCACGGAGGTCGAGCTCAGCGAGCTCGAGGAGCCGCTGAGCAGGACGGCGGCCGAGGAGGCGTTCTGGCTTTCGCCGAACAGCTGGTTCTGGGGGTTGGGGAGAACGAGCTCGACCTGGGCGCCGGAGACCCCCTGGATGTTGTCGATCGTCTGTTCGAGCTGGCCCTGCAACGCGCGCTGGTAGGTGACCTGCTGCTGGAACTGGCTTTCGCCGAGGCTCGATTTTTCAAACAGCTTGAAGCCGGGCTGGGCGTTACCGAGCAGCCCGGCGCCCGCGAGCGCGACCCGGGCTTGGGCCGTCTCGTTGGACTGCACCGCCAGCGCGGTGCCGTTGTTCTGCAGTTCGTAGCCGATCCCCTGCTGGTCGAGCGCGGCGGTCATCTTCCCCGTCTGCGCCGGTTCGAGGCCGGTGGCAAGCGTCGAGTAGGAGGGCTTGGACACCATGTGCACAAACAGGTAGATGAACAGGATCCCGGCGACGGCGCCGGCGCCGAGGATGATCCATCCGCGCGGGGTCAGTCGGGTGGCGAGCTGTTTTACGGGCATCGATCAGGTGGGTTGTGTGAGGGTGGGGTGGGAAGGCCGGCAGGTGCGGGGAGGGATCGGGAGGTTGAAGCTGAAGTTGAAAAAACGGGTGGGGAGGAGAGGTGAAAGCCGAGAAGGTGGGGCGAGGAAGGATTTGGAGGTTGAAGTTGAGTCGAGGTGGGCGGGCGCGAAAGTCGGGTGGCGAAAGTGGGCGGGTTACACCTGGGTCTGGAAGATCTGCTGGGCGGCTTCGACTGCCTTGGTGCGAATCTGTGAGGCCAGCTGCATCGCGAGCTGCGCGTCCTCGACGGTCACCACGGCGCTCTCGGGGTTCGAGGCGGTGCCGGTGGCGAGCGCCTGTGCTGCGCCGCCGGCGCTCTGCTGGGTCTTGTCGAGCGAGGAGATCGCCTGCGTGAGCGCTTCGCCGAAGCCGCCCGATTCGCCGCCGCCGGCGCCTTCGACGCCGCTCGGGGCGGTGGAGCCTTCCGCTCCAGAGACCCCGCCGACCCCGCCCACACCTGAGCTCGCGCCGTTCGCCGGTTCGGCGCCGGCGGCGGGCGCGCCTGGGGTGAGGTTGGAGGCGGCCGCACCCGAGCTGGTGCCGATACCCGACGTTTCGCCCGGGCCGAGGCCCGCGACGCTCTGCGAGAGCACGTTGCCGATCGCGCCGATCGGGGGAATCGTCACTTGAGGATCCCAAGGGTCGCGGTGAACATCGACTTGGCGGTCTGCATCGCGGTGACGTCCGACTGGTAGGAGCGCGACTCGGAGATCAGGTCCACCATTTCGGTGACGGTGTTGACGTTCGGCATCTTCACGTACCCCTGCACGTTGGCTTCGGGGTTGCCGGGGTCGTAGACCTGCTGGTCGGGCGTTTTGTCGGCGACGATTCCCGCAACCTGCACGCCGCCGGCGGGCGGATGTGTGAGCCCGGCGTCGGCGCCGGGTCCAGAGCCGAGCGCTTCGGAGAGCGTCGCTTCGAAGTTGGAGGAGGGCGAGCCCGTCTGCTGGAGCTCCACCTCCTGGCGCTGGTAGGGCTGCCCGTTGGCGGCTTTGGTCGTCTGCGCGTTGGCGAGGTTCTCGGAGGTAACGTCCATCCGCACGCGTTCGGCGCTGAGCCCGCTGCCGGCGATTTCGATCGCGTCGAAGAGGCCCATCAGCGAACACCTGCCCGTGTCGGGTCGAGGGGTTCAGTGAGCGTCTGCCTCGGTCTGATCGAGGAGCCCATCAGCTGAGCCCCATCGCGGAGCGCATGATTTCGTTGCGGGTGCCCATCACCTGCACGAGCGCCTCGTATTCGAGGCCGTTCTCGGAGAGCAGCGCGGATTCCTGGTCGATGTCCACCCCGTTGCCTTCGGGTCCCACCACCTGCGAGCTGACTTCGGGCTTGAACTGCACTTCCGCGGGGGACTCCCCGCCGGCGAGCGCCTCGCGCAGGGCACCTTGGAAGTTGAGATCCTCGCGGTGGTAGCCGGGGGTGTTGGCGTTGGCGATGTTGTTGGTGAGCAGCGTCTGGCGTGCCCATGCGCCGCGCGCCGCACTTTCCAATGCGAGCTGGGTGGTGTCGATCAGGGACATCGGGTGGCGTGGGGAAGGCGACGGGGGAGGGAGTAAAAGGGCGTGGCTACGAGGGATTGCACTGCCCTCCTTGGGCCATACCGACTCCCATCCATGTGAGCCGCCTCCCGAGCAAGGCCCGGGTCCCTCCGGTCATCGGCATCCAGGCAGGGAGCTTGAGCGCCTCTTGGTGTCGTATATCTGGAGGGTGTGCTGGCTGCGCCGCTTCAGGATCTCCGCGGGAGGGTCCGTCAATCGAGGTCGAACGCGGCTTGGATCGCGTTGCTGAGAGCCGGCTCCTGATGGTCGAGCAGCATGCCGATCTGCTCTCCGAGAGCGTCCACGGAGATCGTGGTGATGTTGTCGCAACTCACCACCGATGGTTCGGCGATGCCGTTCGCCGCATCGACGGGCATCTCGGTAGAGAGGCCGCGGATCGTGGTGGTAATGGGTGCGACGGTCACCGTCGTGAGATACGGGCGCACGAGCTCGCGCGTGAGGACCAGCACCGGCCGGGCCTTGTCGAGCTGGGCGATGTGAATCGGCCGCATCAATCGAGCGTGGAGTGCAGCCCCACGGCGTACTCGTCCAGTCCCACCAGCTCTGGATCCGGGCCGGTGCCGGCCAGGATCTGGGCGTCGCGAGCTGCAACTGCACGTCGGCGCTCGCGCTCAAGCGCTCTGGTGACGACCGCCGCCCTGCTGCGTCCGAAGCCGGAATCAACGATCCCATCGACGAACTCGACGAGATCGTCCGGGAGCCGAACAGCGATCTGCTTGCTCATCCCACAATGGTAGCAGAATGGTAGCAGTGTGGGATGGCTACGCGCTGCGGTCCATGCGGTGCACGCGCCGGGGAGCCTGGCCGGCGTAGCCATGGGCGGCGCGGCTGGCGCGCGCGGTGGTGCGCAGGTCGCACAGCAGCCCCTCGCGCAGGCACTGCAGGGTGGCGCTCGTGCGCTCGTGCAGCGCCGCCGCGCGTTCCAGCGGGCCGCGGGCGGAGATGGGGGGCTGCTCGGGGAGGTTCGCGGTAAGGGCATCCCACCAGGGCGCCAGCGAGCGCAGATCCTCGATCCGGCCGTCTCTGGCGAGCTGCAGCTCGTACTCGGCGAGCTCGAGGATCGCCGTGTAGGGGTCGGGTGGCGAGGGGTTGGGGGATGCGAGGTCCATGGTGTTCACCGGTGTGCGATCTCCACCCACGATTCGCGCAACTCGCCCAGGATCTCCGAGACCTCATCGACCTTGTCGGCCTCCAGGCTCATGCGCGCGCGGTTGAGGTGGGTCAGGCAGAAGTTGTAAAGCGCGTGCAGCTGTTCGGCGAGCTCGGCGCCCTGCTCGTAGTCCAGCACCACGTCGAGGTGCGCGATGATCAGTTCCGCTCGACGCAGCTTGTTGTGGGCGCGCTCTACTTCGCGCGCGCGCATCGCCTCTGCCGCCTGGCGCAGGAAGCGGCGGGCGCTGTCGTAGAGCATCACCACTCGTTGCGCCGGAGTTGCGCACAGCACGGTGTTCTCGCGGTATGCCTGCGGTGATGCGGTCATCGGGGTCATGTGCTCTTCGCTCGCTCCTTCGCTTGGCGTTGGGCTGGGTTGTCCCGGTGATCGGTCGTGCCCGCGCAAAGTTGAGGCGCGGAGCGATACCACCGACCCGGCTCATCTTGGGGACCGGTGGATTCGAGCAGCGGGGTGTTGAGGCGTGGACGGCCTACTCACCGCCCGGGGGCGCACGCGGTGCGATGCCGGCCGGCGGCCGGGTGTGTGTTCGCACGGAAGGGCCGGCGGAGTTTGGGCTTTAGAACCGGTTTCAAAATAGGCGGTGCGTCCGGGGCGTTCCTGGACCAAGCTGGGCGACGCGGGCCGGCGCAGCCCGTGCTGGTGGCACGGGCAAGACGGTCCGGGGCGATCCAGCGCCGTGTACCAGGGACGCATCCGGGCGTGCCGATCTTTTTGAAACCGGTTCTTAGCCGGAGGACTTGGAGCTGCCGGAGGAGGTGCCCAGCATCGTGGCAAGCTGAGCGCTCAGCCACGCGGACTGCGACTGATTCTGGGAGACTACGGTTTCCATCGCGAGGAATTCCGCTTGCAAGGTTTTCTGGCGGATTGCGAGCATTTCGTTCATCGTCGTGATCCTGCTGCCCAGTTCGGTCACCTGGGTGCTGTCGCCTTCGATGCGCGTGTCGAGCGTGCCCCCGGGGGCGGCCTCCACGTTGAGGATGTTCTGGAAGCCCGTCGACCAGCTCTGGAGCATTTCTTCGACGCCCGTTGGGTTCGCCTGGATCGCGCTTTCCAGTTCCGCGGTGTTGAGCGTGAGCTGCCCTTCCAGCGCCGACTGCGAGGGGGTGCCGCTGCCGGTGGGAGCGCCGGTGCTGATGCCGATGTCGGCGAGGCTCGACATCGCCGCCGGCAGGCCTGCGCCCGGTTCGTAGATCGCCTGGCGCGCCGTGTCGAGCAGGCTCGTGAGGTCGAAGTCGCCGAACAGCGTCCCCGTCTGCAGTTCTTCGGCGCTTTGGGGTGAGGTCGGGGGCTTGGTGGTGAGCTGCGTCTGGATGCCCGCGATCGTCGAGTTGTAGAGGCTCACGAACGCCTGCACCTGGGCGACGACCTTGCTGGCGTTGAGCGCCGGCGGCTGCACGTCGATCGACACCGGCCCCGTCGTGGTGGTCAGCGCCTTGAGTTCCAGGGTCACCCCGGGGATCGCGCTCGTGAGCCTGTTCGAGGCCGAGCTTTCTTCGACCCCGTCGATCGTGTATTTCGCGTCCTTGCCTTCTTTGGCTGTGCCCGCCTGTTCGACGAGCGTGCCCCCGGCGTCCGTGACCGCGATGAAGCCTGCGCCGGTGGCTCCCGTTTCGCGCGTGGAGAGCACCACCGTTTCGGTTCCCACCGCCGCCGCGTACACCGTCGCGGTCGAGTCCGAGTTGATCGCTTTGACCAGATCTTCGATCGTCGCACCCGCCGCGACTTCGATTTCCTTGCCTTCGATCGTGATGGTTTCGGCGGCCGCGGGGCTTTTGAAGGTGAACGTGCGCTGGCTCGAGTTCGCCAGCTGGGTGACTTCCACCTCGTAGCCGCCCACCGCCGCGCCGGAGGTGGCGCTCGCGGCCACCCGCGTCGGTTCGCTGGAGGCCGCCGTCTGGGAGCTCGAAGAACAGCAGCGGCGAGCCCAGTTCCTGGGCGTCGAAGGTGAGCTGTGTGAGGTTGCCCTGGATCGCTTTCAGCTGAGCGCTCTGTCCTTCAAGGGTGCTCTGCTGATCGGTGAGGTGCGTGATCGGCTCGCGTTCCACGCCCATCAGCGCGGTGATGATTTCGTTGGTGTTGAGCCCCGACCCGAGGCCGTTGAAGCTGATCGGCGCGCCCGTGGTGGATGTGCTCACGGTGGTCACGACAGGCCCCTTCCTCTATTCCAGCGGCGTGCCGGCGGCGAGCGCCAGCGCCTGCGCGGGGGATAGCGTCTTCAGCACGTTGCCGGCGCGGTCACGCACCTCGATCCGCGTGCGTCCGCTCTGCTCGTCGCGCGCGAAGCGCAGCTCGCGGCCCTGCGAGCACAACGTTTCGTAGGTGCGTGCGGCGCTCCCCATCTGATCGAGCACCTCCGGGGGTGGGCTCGAGGGGAAGGCGTCGAGCGAGACCGTAGGCTCGAGCGCGAATGGCGCCCCGGTGCTTTGGGGAGCCGCGGAGGATCTCGCGGTGGGACGTACCGGCTGGGCGGCAACGGGTCCCTGGGATGGTGTAATCGGCGAGCTCATGCTGTTTTCCTCCTGAAAGCATTGTTCACGGACCCGTCCCTGGGCCGCTTTGCTCTTGTCAATCTTCATTCTGATCGGCTGATGATCGAAAAACTTTAGGGCTCGATGTGTCCCTAGGGGTGGTCGGCTTATCTTCCCCGCGACTGCGGCGATCTACGCATCACGGTCATCGACCGCTCCGCGTCATCCGTGAGCGGCTTGCCTGAATTCGAATAGTCGCCAGCGGCTGGTTGCTTGCAGCTTCCGCTTATCGCTCAAGCTTGCCCACCCGTGTGCCGATCAGTGCGGGGTCTTTGTGGAAACGGACTCCTCGGAATCCTCGAACGGGGAAGTCAAGGGGCCGCTCCGCGAGACGCACCACTTTCCCTCAAGAGTTGGAGCACCGCATGAATGCTATGGATCTACGCCAGGAGTCCCTCGCCTCCGACCGAAGCCGGGAGACACTCGCCTCCGGCGAGCATCCCCGTTTCGGCCAACACCCCCGTTCCGGCCAGCGCGCCGCCAGGATCTCGGCCGCCGAGGTGCTGTCGCTGTGGCAGCAGTACAAGCGCACCGGAGACCTGCGGGTGCGAGACCGCCTGATCTTCACCTTCACGCCGATGGTGCGCTACATCGTCTACCGCAAGGTTCGCGAGGTGCCCGCGCAGTGCGACGTGGAGGATTTCCTCTCCTGCGGCCTGGAGGCGCTGATCCACTCGATCGAGCGCTACGACCCGGCGAAGGGCGCCACCCTGGAGCAGTTCGCGTGGACGCGCATCCACGGCGCCGTACTCGATGAGCTGCGCCGCCACGATTGGGCGCCCCGCTCGCTGCGCCGTGCCGAGCGCACAATCAACGGTGCGCGCGAGAGCTTCGCCGCCGCGCACGAGCGCCACCCCAGTCGCGAGGAGCTCGCCGCCGCGGCCGGGATGAACACCCCCGAGCTGGGTCGCCGCCTCGACGAGCTCGCGCTCGCGGAGGTCGGTTCGCTGAACAAGACGATCCGCTCGGAGGACTCCTCCACGATCGAGCGGATCGACACGCTCGAAGAGCGAGGACGAGGGCGCCGATCCCGCGCTCAGCGCCGAGCGCATGGAAGCCAAGGAGCGTTTTCGAGCCGCCTTCGCCCAACTGCCCGCGCGCGAGCGCCAGGTTGCCGTGCTGCTGTATGTGGAGGGGCGCACGCTGCGCGACATCGGCGCCCGACTCGGGGTCTCCGAGAGCCGCGTCTCGCAGATCCACACCGAGCTGCGCCGCCGCCTGCGTGAGCGGCTAGCCAACGACGCCTCGCTGTTCTCCGCCGTATAGGCGGCCCGGCTTCGCGGTGGCCGGTGGATGGAGCGCGTGGGGCGGCCCCGGCTTCGCGGCGGCCGGTGAATGGAGCGCGTGGGGCGGCCGGGCCTCGCGGCGGCCGGTAGATGGAGCGCATGACTGACGCATGTCCCGCCGGCTCGAGGTATGAGCCCTAAAGAATCCATCGCCGCGGGCGATCACCCGTCCTGAGATGGACCTCGGCCTCTACATCGCCGCCTCGGGAATGGTCGCCGACCAGACCCGCCAGGCGCAGCTCTCCAACGATCTTGCCAACGCCTCCACGCCGGGCTACAAGCCCGAACAGTCCCCCCAGCGCAGCTTCGGGGAACTGCTGCTCTCCAACACCTCCACCGGGCAGCGAATCGGGGCGATGAACACCGGCGTGCAGCTTGACCACTCCGTCGTGGACATGGCCCCCGCGGGGATGCAGTCGACCGGCCAGCCGCTCGACTTCGGGATCGTCGGCACCGGTTTCTTCGCCGTCAAGACCCCCCAGGGGGTCCGCTACACCCGCGACGGCCAGTTCACCACCTCCGCCTCCGGGCAGCTCGTGGACGGCGCCGGCGACTCCGTCCTCAGCCAGAGCGGCGCCCCGATCAGGGTGGGCGCTGAAGGCACCGTGCCGGCAGGATCGCTCGGCATCTTCAACGTCCCCGATGCGGCCAAGCAGGGTGAAAACCTCTATACCGGCACGCCCTCCGGGCACGCCGCCGGGAGTGTGCGCTCGGGGGTGCTCGAGGAATCGGGTGTCAACCCCGCGCGCACGATGGTCGAAATGATCGGCTCCCTGCGCACCTTCCAGTCCGGCCAGCAGGCCATCCAGGCGATCAACCAAACCCTCCAGGCCGCCTCCACCCAGGTTGGCTCCCTCGACGGGTCATAGGAGGCATGTGATGCTCGAAGGACTGTACGCCGCCGCATCCGGAATGGAAGCCCAGCAGCAGCAGCTCGACTCGATCGGCAACGACCTCGCCAACGCCTCCACCACCGGCTACAAGGCCGAACGCGTGGGCTTCCGCGAACTGCTCTACAACCAGGTGGACATCGCTGGCACGACGACCACTCAGGGCGCCGGCGCGGCCGCGCGGTCGATCGGGCGCAACCAGGCCCAGGGGTCGATCCAGAGTACCGGCGACCCGCTCGACCTCGCGATCGAGGGCCCCGGGTACTTCACCGTCAAGCGCGCGGACGGCACCGTGGCGCTGACGCGCGACGGCTCCTTGCAGGTCAACGCGCGCGGACAGCTGACCACGGCCGAAGGCAACCTGCTCGATCCGCCGATCACGCTACCCAGAGGGGCCTCGCCCAGCGAAGTGGCGATCGGCCCCGACGGCACCGTTCGCGCCGGCACGAAAACGATCGGCAAAATCGCGCTCGTCACCGTCGCCTCGCCGGATCACCTGCTCGCCGCCGGGGGCAACCTCTTTACCACTGGCGCCTCCAGCGGCGCGCCCCGGCCGAGCGCGAAGGCCACCATCCAGCAGGGGGCGCTGGAGGGCTCCAACGTCGACGTCGGCAACGACATGGTGCAGATGATGGGCGCCCAACGCAGCTACCAGCTGGAGAGCTCCGCGATCCAAACCGAAAACCAGATGCTCTCGATCGCCAACCAGCTCGTGACCCAATGAGCTCCGTCGGCCCCCTCACCGTCGCCCCGCTCACCGCCGCGCCGGTCACGGCCGGGCGGGTGGGCTCCGATTCCCTCGCTGGGCGGGTGGGTTCCGATGCTTCCGCCACGGGTCTGCCCGTGGTCGACGAAGCGCGTGCTCCGGCCTCGGTGCGCAACGGTTCCGCCTCCGTGAAACAGGCCTACGCCTCCGCCCAGGGCTTCGAAGAGATGCTCCTGCAGCAGCTCTCCTCCTCGCTCGTGCAGAGCAGCGGGCTCTCCGGTGAGGGCGAATCCGGCGAAGGCTCGGGCGAAGAAGGCTCGTCCGAAGACGGCGGCGAAGCGGCCGGCGGCATGCTCTCCTCGCTGATGCCGCAAACGCTCACCGAAGGAGTGATGCGCGAGGGCGGCCTCGGGATGGCCGGGCAGCTGATGAGCTCGCTCGACTCCTCCGCCTCCACGGCCGGTGCCGCGGGGGCAAGCGCCGCCGCGGGTGGTGGTGCGTCTGCTTCCGCTCCCGCCGGTTCTGCGGGTGGCGTCTCGGATCCGTCCACCGCCTCAACGCCCGCGGCAGGCGTTGCGGGGGCAAGCGCCGCGAGCGGTGGTGGTGCGTCCGCGCCGGCGGCGGCAGTTGCCGCGAACGCCGCCGCCCCACATTCGGGAGGTGCCTCCGCATGAGTGCCTCGCTGAACGCTCCGCCGCGGGGCAGGACGCCCCGCGCCCAGCACCCGCTTACCCAGCTTGCCTGCGCGGATGCGACCCAACTTGTCCCTACGGTGGAAGACGATCCGCTCGGATCCGACGTACTCGCCCATCTCGACGCGCAAATCGCCTCCGTGCAGCGGCTGCTGGAGATTGTGCTCGAACAGGGGGCCGCGATTCGCGCGCGCGATGTGCACGCCGTCGTGCGGTTTGCGGGCCTGCTGCATGGCGAGCTCGCCCGCCGCGCGCAGATCGAGGCAACCCGCTCGCGGCTGCTCGAGCGCGCCGGCGCGCTGCTCGGGATCCCCGCGCAGGCGGTGACGCTTACGCGGCTGTCGGTGCTGCTCGACCCTGCCCGCGCGCAACTCGCCGCCGAGCGCTCCGCGCAGCTGCGTGGCCTGCTCGAGGAGCTGCGCCGCGAACACGCCTGCAACCGCGCGCTCATGCAGATCGAACTCTCCTTCCTCAACCACCTCATGCAGTCGCTGGCGCTCGACGCGGGCGTGCACGGCTACGACGCCCGCGGTACTACCGGCGCGAGTGGGGGTGGGCGTGCGGGCGGGCGGGCTCCCATCAACACGCTGCGCGTGCTCGACCTCTCGGCATAGGCAGGCGGTTCCCATGTCCATCCCCACCCTCCAAGGACTCCAAACCGCCCTCTCCGGCCTGATCGCCCAACAGGACGCGATCGACGTCACCGGCTCCAACATCACCAACGTCAACACCGAAGGGTATTCGCGCCAAACGGCCGTTCTCCAAACCAAAGAACCGCTGCACATCGCCGCGCTCTCCGCCGTCACCGGCGAGGGCGGCCAGCTCGGCACCGGCGTCACCGTCGCCACGATCACCCGCATCCGCAACACCTACCTCGACGCCTCCTACCGCGAACACGCCACCGCTGCCGGCGCCGCCGGCGCGCAGGCCGAAGAGCTCTCGCAGGCCCAAGCCGGGTTCAACGAACCCTCCTCCACCGGCCTCGCCTCGCAGCTGTCGGCGTTCTGGAGCTCCTGGAGCGAGCTCGCCGAATCGCCGGGCGAAGACGCGGCGAAGGTTGGGGTCGTCGGCGCCGCCACGCAGCTGACGGGCTCGCTGCACCAGCTCGCCGCCCAGCTGCAGTCGCTCGAAGGCGCGGCCTCCGCGCAGTACGCCGCGATCACGGGGCCCACCGGTGAAGTCGCCGGCGACGCCACGCAGATCGCCGAACTCAACCACCAGATCAAGCTCTCTTTGGCGGCCCACCAGCAGCCCAACGAACTGGAAGACCACCGCGACGTGCTGCTCGACAAGCTCTCCGCGCTGGCCTCGGTCACGGTCACCAAGGAACCCGACGGCACCGACACCGTCACCTTCGGCAACGCCGCGCTGCCGCTCGTCGAAGGCTCGACGACCAACTGGCCTCAAGCGCTCACCGCGGCCGCCGGCGGGAAGCTGGGAGCGCTGTTGGAACTATCGGGTCCCACCGGCGCGCTCGCCTCCTACCAGGCCGCGCTCAACGAAGTCGCCAAGACGCTGGCCGGCTCGGTCAACGAACTGCACACCGCCACTCCCTTCTTCAAGGGCACCACCGCCGCCACGCTCGAAGTGGCCGTCACCCCCGGCGAAGTTCAAACCTCCTCCGAAGGCGCCTCCGACGGTAACAACGTCGCGCTTGCGATCGCCGGCCTGCGCGGCGGCGCCGCCGAACAGCGCTACGCCGCGCTGATCGCGCAGGTGGGGTCGGGCGTGCAGAACGCCACCACCGCCCAAACCAACGCGCAAGCCGTCCTCACCGCCGTCTCCAACCAGCGCCAGGCCGTCTCGGGGGTGTCGCTCGATGAAGAAATGACCAACCTCATCACCTTCCAGCGCGGCTACCAAGCCTCCGCGCAGGCGCTGAACGTGATGAACGAAATGCTAAACACCCTGATCAACGAGTCCGGATTGTGAGTACCCCGTGAGCGTCCGCGTAACCTCCGAGATGGTGAACAGCTCCGTGCTCGGCGGCATCGAATCCGCCCAGGTCGCCCTCGCCCGCACGCAGGCCGAACTCTCCTCCGGCAAGTCGATCCTCGAACCCTCCGACAACCCCTACGGCGCCAGCCAGATCGTCGACCTGCAGAGCGCGATCGACGGGCTCACCTCCTACGAAAAGAGCGCCTCCGGCGGGCTCTCCTGGATGAACGCCTCCTCCTCTGCGCTGGCCTCGATCAACTCTCAGGTGCAGCGCATACGCGAGCTCGTTCTGCAGGCCGGCAACGGCACGGAGAGCCCCGGGGATCTGGAAGACATTGCCGACGAGGTCGAACAGCTCACCGAAGGCGTCAAGCAGGACGCTCTCACCCAATTTGACGGCCAGTACGTCTTCTCCGGCACCCTCACCTCCACCGCCCCCTACACACAGGGGCCCGAAGACGAATACCACGGCAACGCCTCGCCCGTGGCGCGCGCCCTGGCCCCCGGCAGCACCGTCAACGTCTCCATCAACCTCGCCTCCGCGCTCGGCTCCGGTACCGGCGCCGCCGACGGCAAGCTGCTCGACACGCTGCGCACCGTCGCCGCCAACCTCCGTGCGGGCACGCCCGCCTCCGTCGAAACGCTGCGCACGACCGACCTGAAAAGCCTCGAAACCAATCTCTCCGCGCTCTCCGGCCTGCAGGCTGAAGCGGGCTCGGTCACCGATCAAATCAACATCGCGCTTTCCCGCATCTCCTCGCTGCAGAACACCGACACGCTGCAGCTCTCGAACGTCCAGGACGCCAACATCGCCAAGGTCACGACCGAATACTCAAGCGAGCACGCCGCCTTCGAAGCCGCGTTGAAAGCCGGCGCCTCGATCGTGCAGGAGTCCCTGCTGGAATTCCTGCACTAGAGAGAAAGAAAGTGGAGGGGCTCTTACTTAGCAGGCCCCCCTCCCGACCTCCCCCGTCCCCACACCTAGCCTCCCATTCCCACCACGCACTCCATGCCTCTAGCCATCGACAGCTCGCGCTTCGGCGCCTTGAAAATCCCGGACGCCGATGCGATCGAGTTCCCGCTCGGCCTGATCGGCCTCGGCGGGGTGCGCTACGCGCTGATCGACCGCAACCCCGGCTCGGGCTTTCAGTGGCTGCATTCGCTGGAGGATCCCGGCCTGGCGCTGCCCGTGGTCGATCCCCGCGAGTTCTTTGCCGACTTTGCGCTGGTGCTCTCCGCGGAGGACCGCGAGCGAATTGGCGCACCCGACCTCTCCGCCGCGCAGGTCTACGTCACCGTGCGCACCGCTCCCGATCCGGCCGACACGCTCGTCAACCTCCGCGCCCCGATCGTGGTGTGGGAAGGCTTCGGTCATCAAGTGCTCAACACCGCGCCGGGCGCCGAGCTTCGGGTGCCGCTGTTTGGCGCGGCCGGGGCAGGCGGGCCGGGCCGGGCCGGCTGAGCGGCCGGGCCGGCCGAGCGGGCCGGCCGGGCGGATCTGCCTCCACCCGCCGGGGCGCCCCCGGTGGATGCTGCATAATCCTGCCCCATGCTGATTCTTACGCGCCGCGCGGGAGAGCGCGTCGTGATCGGCGAGGATGTGCTCGTCACCGTCATGGAGGTCTCGGGGCAGACCGTTCGCCTCGGGATCGCCGCGCCTCAGGGGGTGCCGATCTACCGCGAGGAGATCTGGCTGGCCGTCAAGGAGGAGAACCGCGCCGCGGCGGAGGCGGCCGCCGATGCGCTGCCCGCGCAGGGGCCGGATCTCAAGTGACCCACACGATGTCGCCGATCTGCAGTTTCGGGTAGACCGCCGCGGCTGTTTCGATCGGCAACTCCACGCAGCCGTTTGACTGGGGGAAACCGTAGGATTCGCGCGGGTAGCCGTGCACCGCGTCGCCGCCGTTGAAGTAGTTGACCCACGGCACGTCCGGCGCCACGTAGTGGACGCCGTCGGGGTCGGTGCCGGTCATCGTCGTGGATACATAACGGGCGTATATCGGGAAGATTCCCTGTTCGGTTTCCGCGCCCGCCACCCCCGTATTCGCGGCAGTGGAGATCGCCACGTGGTTGCCTTCGTGGACCTCCAGGGTCTCCGGCAGGGACTCCGTCACCGACACCCACGTGTACGGGTGCGGGTTGCGGTGGTCGAGCGCCTCCACCGCCAGCAGCAGCCGCCACGTCTGCGCGTTCGGTTCGCCCGTTGCTTCGAGATTGTGGTCGGCCTGGAACACCTCGAGCGCTCCTTTGGTGGTCTCGTCCAGCTTGCCCATTTCCACGGGCGGGGCGTCCGCGGGATCCGGCGCCAGCACCCCGTGGAATGGGCGGAAGGCGTGTTGGGCCGCCTGGTTGAGCGACTCTTTGCCCATCGGGACGTGCGCGGCGTAGCGCGGACGCAGCACGGCGCCGATGTAGCCCTGACGCGCCAGCGCCTCCTGCAGCGCCGTGATCGACGGGCACGCCACGTGCAGGGTGAGCACGTGCCGCTCCTCCAGGCTTGAGTGTTCCCTGGCGAACGTGTGCTTCCACACCGTCAGCGAGTAGGTGTCGCACGGTTCCAGCGTGGCGGCGGGCGTGAACACCTCCGAGTTGCCTTCCGTGCTCCATGTGCCTGGCACGGCCGGGAGGAGTGTTGGGTGCGGCGAGTCGTTCGCCGGCGGGGCGGACAGCGTTACGCGCAGCGCCGCCGCCCCGTCGGCGATCGTCCCCGAGGGGACGTCCACCAGGCGCGTCGCTGGCAGCGGCGCCGGTTGCGTGGCGCCCGCCGAGGCGAGACCGCCGACGCTGTGGCCTCGCGTCGTCACCACACCCACCGCCACGGCCGCCACCACGAGGATCACGATCAGCGGGCTCGCCCTCATGGCGCACAGGCTAACGCATCTCGCTGTCGGCGCTCGCCCGATGTTCCGATGGGCGGACGATGCCCACTCGGGTTGCCTGGCGGGGGCTTTTGGCCCGTCCGCCGCGTACTCTGTAAGGATGCCCACCCGACTTGCTGCGCTCTTGCTTGCCCTCGCCGCGCTCGCCCTGATGCCGGCCGCGGCACTTGCCCACTCGCACCACGCCACCCGCGCACACCGCAGCTCGCCGAATTCGCTCGCCACGCGTGCCTACGTGAAAGCCGACTACGCGCTTGTGCAGAGCGCGCGCGCCAACCTCGCATCCTCGAAAGCGGCGATTACGAGCCTCGGCTCCACGGTCGCCGGAGAATGCCCGCGGGTGGCGGCCGAAGCGCCGCAAGACCACGACGCCGAACAACTCAGCAACGAGGTGGTGGGCGCACTGGAGGTCGTTGCCTACCAGCCCGACCGGGAATCGATGCTCGCCTTCGCTCGCGCCATCCGCGGTTTGCGCTGGAGCAACCGCAAGCTCACGCGCGCGGTCGCGGCCTATGCGACCAAGCTGGAAGGGTTCCCCACGCTGGCGGCGCCCAACATCTGCGCCGACGTCGAGGCGTGGGCTACCACCGGCTACCGAACCCTGCCCGCGAGCACGGTGGCGTTCGACAAAGGCTTCTACGCGTACGACATCGAAGCCGAAGAAGTCTCGCTGCGGCTGCTCCGTCCCTACGAGAGCGCCACTGAGGCCTCGCTGGTGCGGGAGACCGCGCGCCTTGAAGGGCCGCTGGCCGAATTCGAAGCTGAAGCGGTCTCCGATTACAGCGAGATCCTTGACGGGCTGAAGCTTCCTCAGTGAAGGGGTTGGGCAGTGAGGGGACTGGGGTGCGCCGAGCGCGCGGGCTCAGTGGGCGGTGGCCCGCCGGCTGCGGTAGCGTGGTGGCGGTTTGCTTGGTTCCGGCGGTGGCCGTGGGTGGCGGCGGTTTTGGTGGTCGGGCGGCTACACTGCGCCCCTCCCGCCGGAGTAGCTCAGCTGGTTAGAGCAGCGGAATCATAATCCGCGTGTCGGGGGTTCGAGTCCCTCCTCCGGCATCGCCGAAACACGCCTAACCAAGCGGTTTTGACTGTATCACGGGTCGCGGACGGGGCGTCTTAATTTCCCCACTGATTTCCCCAGGGGGCGTCGCGGGGGCGTGGAGGGTCGCTACGTGGCGAACAGGGCGTCGATCTCGACCGCCAGGAGTTCGAGCACGCGCAGCACTTCGTGCGGCGTCGTGAGGTGCCGGATGCTGATGTGCGTGGTCTCGTTGCGTAGGTCGCGTAGTCCGTCCCAGCGCTCGCGCTTCGCGGCTGGGACGACGCCGGCCTCGATGAGCCAGTTCACGCGGCGCATCATGTTGGGCCAGCGCTGCTCGCCTTCGGGTCCGCGCTTCTTGTTCGGCGGGCCGCCGGCCTGCTGGTAGCGGTGCAGGATCGCGGCGTCGGCGACGCGCCGCAGCTCGTGTTCGCCGATCGCGTAAATCGCGTAGTAGAACCAGCCGTAGAGCAGCAGACCGCGGGCGGCCTCCCACATATCTCGCACCTCGCTCGGCACGGCGGGCGCGAGATCGACGGCAAGGAACCGCTCGGCCCAGCCCTCGCCTGTCGGCGGGCGGCGCGCTGCGGTGGCCAAGTTGACCTCCACGAACTTCAAGCAGATCGGGTCGGGCTCCAGCCAGTTGCCGGTCGTCAGGTGCTTTACGCCATCGTCGGGAGCTTGCGGCTCGCTCATGGTCCTGGATCGTGCCAGCCGGATAGGACCCGATGGACGGGCGGCCGATCAGGTCTCCTGCAAATCCGTTGGCCGGTTGGAGGCGCTCGTGGTCTGTAAGGGGTATGCAAGCACCATCAACAGCAAACCCCCCGGCCGCATTGACCGAGGACCGACTCCTGCGCCCGGAGCAGGCCGCCTGGTATCTCAACGTCAAGACGAGCTGGATCTACGAGGCCGTGAGGGCTGGCCGCCTGCCCTGCCATCGGGTCGGAAGGCACATCCGCTTCACGCGCCCGATGCTCGACGAGTGGCTCGTCAAGCAGCCACAGCGGTAGGAGGCGGGGCGCACGGGATCAGCCTGGTTGCAGCAGCCGCGGCCTGAGCCGAAGCGCAAGGCCACAGAGCGCGTAGATGATGGCGATGCCTATGAGCGTGAACTTGATCGCCGAGCAGATCGCGGCGAACGGCGGGGCAAAGTTGCCGCCGTTCCCGGCGAGCGTGAGCAAGAGCGCGACGTTTTCGCTCGCGTCGAAGCTGGCAGCGGCGAGCGCAAAGAAAGGGACGACGGTGCCGAGGGCGGCGAGGCGGGGCCAGCCGCGCGCCCGCGCGGTGTCGCGCACGGCGAATCCGGCGAGGGCGAAGAACAGGCCGTAGGAGAGCATGTAGCCGT
Organism: uncultured Solirubrobacterales bacterium; assembly: GCA_963814085.1. Classification (GTDB taxonomy): domain Bacteria; phylum Actinomycetota; class Thermoleophilia; order Solirubrobacterales; family Solirubrobacteraceae; genus Palsa-744. Next base: position 1,601,195 of record CAWFBP010000003.1, read on the forward strand.
AGTCGAGCAGCAGCGAGAGGTGCGCAGCGCTGCGGCCTTTCGGCCCCCATTCAGCCATGATCTGTGCGGCGCGCGAGCGGGTCACGGCGAACTCGAAGTCGAGGATCGTCGGCCCGTGCGAGACGTGCGAGGGGTCGATCAGTTCCAAGAGCACCGTGAACACGACGGTCGCGACCCCGAACACGATCAGGGCTTGCTTGCGACGCTGCCGAACGATCGTCACGCTGTCAATCCCCGCTCAGCTCTCGCCGTCGAGATAGTCCAAGGGTTCCTGGTCGGGGCGCACGAGGAGGTCAACCGCATCCTCGGGCTGCGGTTGTCCGGGAGGCCAGGTGCGTGCCCACACCTTCCCGCTGTCCGGGTACTCGTTGATCTCGGGAGCGAGCATTGTGCTGATCACGAGCAGCCGTACCGGCGCGTCGCTGCGGTTGTCGATCCGGTGCGCGCCTGCACGGCCGGTCAGACAGGCGACCAGCTCTCCCTCTGCAAGCTCCCGATCGCCGTCGAGTGTACGTAGCGTGGGACAGCCTTCCAAAACGATCAGCATCTCCTCGTTGGCGTGATGGATATGCAGCGGGAAGCTCGATGAGCCCGGCGGCAACTCGAACAGCGACGCGCCAAGAGCGTGCCCACCGGCCTGGCGTCCCAACCGTGCCCGTCGCCATGAGAACGGCGGTCGATCCTGCTCCTCGTCCCAGTTTGGCTGAAACACATTGGCCATCGTTCACGCAGCCTACGTCGCGCGGAAGCGGAAGCTATCCGTCCCGAAGTCCGAGATCGCCCGCTGAACCGTCGGTGCCGCAGATACGATCCAGACCGTGCCGTTCGATCTTCCCGTCGGCGAGCCGCTCAATTGGACTGCGGCCAAGCCACCCGAGTGCAGGCTTGGCTCTCGCCCGCCGAGAACTTCGACAGCGACGGCAGGCAGATCCGTTCCCGAGCTGACCGCACGAGCATGTCTGAGGGGCGAGCGGTGACTCGTCTCGTATTTCGCAGCGCGACGAACCGGGACATCGAGCAAGTCCTCGCGTTGTGGAATGCGGCAGGGAGCGTTGAGACCGTGACCGACACGCGCTACGGCGTGCTGGGGCTGCTCGACGCTGATCCCGAGGCGCTGCTCGTCGCGGAGTCGGATGGCGGTGAGATCGTTGGGTCGTTGATCGCCGCGTGGGATGGGTGGCGGGGCAGCTTCTACCGGCTTGCCGTGCATCCCGAGCAGCGGCGAGAAGGGATCGCGACCGCCCTGCTGCGTGAGGGTGAGCGTCGTCTGTTGGCGCGCGGCGCCGCCAGGCTCACAGCGATAGTCACCGACGACGATCTCGATGCGATGAGCTTCTGGACGGCGACTGGATACGAGCGCCAGCAGAACCGAGCCCGGTTTGTGCGCAACGTCGAGTGATCCGTGGGGAAGGGTGGGCCTGCCCGCAGCCAAGATCGTCCCGGTGATCGCGATGACCGCCCCTGTATGCCCGATCAGTGCAGCTCTGCCTTGACAAGTCGCAGCCCCACGTCGAGCGTGTCGAGCGTGCGTAGTTGTCCGTAGCAGCGGTCCCACTCGCCGCTGTCAAGGTCGTGGCGTAGCCGATCCAAGCCGTTCTGGATGACTGCTGGTTGTAGTTGGTGCCAGGTGGAGGAGGCGCGGCGGACGTTTGGGTCGAGGTGAGCCTCGGGCCGGCTCCAGAGCGCGACGAGGAATCCATCGGTGCAGTCGGCGGGCACAAGGACCGTCTCGACCTCGATGTTGCGAAGGACGGTTTGGAGGTGCGCGATCGTCGGGAAGACCTTGCGGTCGTGCTCGATGATCTCGGGCAGGTAGTTGCGGCAGAGCCACATCTGCGCGGTCACGTCGAGGTCGAGGGTGAGGAAGACGATCCGCTTGCGGGTGACGCGGAGCACCTCGGTGAGCCCACGGTCGACATCTTCCCAGTGCTGCATCGTGAAGACACCCATCGTCGCGTCCACGCTCTCGTCATCGAGCGGGATGGCCTCGGCGACTCCCTGGATCGCCGGAGCGGCGTCCGCACGGCGCTGGGCGATCATCACCGGGGATGGCTCAACCGCGATCACTTCGCGATCCTTCGGCTCATAAGAACCGGCGCCTGCTCCGATGTTCAGGACGGCCTGTGCGTCACCGAGCGCTTCCCAGATCGCCGCCTCGAACCGCGGGTCGGCGCGCCGAACGTCGCTGTAGCTGACACCAATGCAGTCGTAGGCGGGAGCGCTGTCCGTGGTCACGAGCGGGCGGGATTGGTCACACGACCATCTCGAAGCTGACTTATCGTGAACAGCGCGCGCAGGTCAAGACCCTCGGCAGCGAGGTTCTCACGGCCGCCGGCCTCGCGGTCGATCACGCACAGCACCGCCGCGATATCGGCTCCGCGGTCACGTAGCTGCCGACAGGACTCGATCACCTGGCCGCCGGAGGTCACGACGTCCTCGATGACCGCGATCCGGCGCTCGGTGACTTCGCCGCCCTCGGCCAAACGGCACGTTCCGTAGGTCTTGGCGGCCTTGCGGACGAACACGGTGGGCAGACCCGACACCTGGGAGACAGCGACGGCCACGGGCACACCGCCAAGCTCAAGACCAGCGAACAGTTCCACCCCGGCGGGTACCAACCGGACCAGCTCCTCGGCGATCTCGCGCAGGAGTCGAGGATCGGACTCGAACAGGTACTTGTCGAAGTATTCGCTGCTCGTCGCGCCCGAGCGCAGCCGAAACTCGCCCGTGAGACGGGCGCGCTCGTAGATGCGATCACCAAGCATCGAATAGCAGCTTATTCACCGGCCTGGCGTCCCAGCCGCGCCCGCCTACACGAAAACGGCGGACGGTCCTGCTGCTCATCCAACTGCGGGTTGATCACGTCGGGCATTGCGCTCACGCAAGCCTACGTCGCCGGCAAGCGGAAGCCTGAAACCCGCTGGAAGCCGAGCTGTTCATAGAACGGGTCCGCGCAGGAGATCACGTCAAGTCGCAGACCATGTGTGCGGGCACGCGCCTCCTCGACCAAGCGCCGCGCGACACCCTCACGGCGGTGCTCGCGGGCGACCACAAGGACCGCGAGGAACGCTTGAACCTCACCGTCGCTGAGAACCTGCGCGATCCCGATGACCGTCTGCTCGGACGAGAGCGCCACAACGCTCAACGTTCCGGGCGCAGTGAGCGCCCGCCAGGTCCTCTGCTCGTCATCGGCATAGCTCCAGCGCTCGCCGGAGAACAGCTTGATGACGCCAGGCAGATGCTCGCGCTCCAACGAGACGACCTCTGGACTGGATGCCATCAGCGGGAATCTACGTGACCGAAGTCAACGCCGCGACCAGACGGCTTGAGCGCGCGACTGCTGACCGAGCAGGCTGCCGCGCCGATGGTTTTACATTGGGAGTAGGTCCAAGAGCTTCGGGAGGTCGTCCAGGGAGCGGACGATCTCGGCGCCAGCGTTGTGAAGGGCGCGCTCGTCGCTGTCGGCTGCGTAGCCGACAGCCCGCATCCCGGCGGCGACGGCGGCCACGACTCCCGAGGGGGTGTCCTCGATGACCACGCAAGCCGATGGCTTGGCGTTCATTGTGGCGGCCGCGTGTTGAAAGAGAGCGGGGTCGGGCTTGGGGCGTGGCACGTCGTAGGCAGAGAACAGCGCGTCGGGCGGGAACAGGTCGCGCAGGCCGGTTAGCCCGAGCGTCAATCGTGTCTTGGTCAACTGGCCCTGAGACGCAACGCAGACCTTCAGTCCGGCTGCCTTGACGTGCTGTACCGCCTCGGCTGCGCCCTTTACCGGCTTGAGTTCGCGGTGGAACGCCTCGTTGCGCTCCTGTTCGTATTCGGCGATCCAGTCCGGCGGAAAAGGTCGGCCGAGCTTGGCCTGGGCTCGGTCGCAGATATCGGTGAGCAGGAGCCCTTGGCAGGCGCGGCGGGCCTCGGCGAGTGTGGTCGGCAGGCCCTCTCGGGTGAGCATCCGGGCGAGCACTTCGTTGGAGATCACCTCGGAGTCAACGAGCACGCCGTCGCAGTCGAAGATCACAAGCTCGTGCATGGCGGATCGGGCACTCTACAGCCCGCCCTGGCTGCCCCGCCAGCCGTGTTCGATCGTGACCTGCGTTCGGCTGCTCAGAGGCGAACGTCTCGCACGCGCCCGCGTATGCTACGGCCGAACGTGTCCGGTGCAACGGTGAGAGATGCGAGTGAGGATGACGCGCCCGCGTGCGCAGCGATCTACGCGTCGTATGTGAGCGAGACGGCCGTCAGCTTCGAGAGCGAGCCGCCGACGCCTGCGCAGATGGCCGAACGCATTGCGGCTGCAACGCGCACGCACGCCTGGGTCGTGCTCGAAGACAAGGATCGCGTCGTCGGCTATGCGTATGGCGGGCCGCACGCGCAGCGAGCGGCCTACCGTTTCTCGTGCGAGGTCAGCGTCTACGTAGAGCCGGGCCGGCGACGCACAGGCTCGGGTCGCGTACTGTACGAGGTGTTGTTCAAGCGTCTCGTGGCTCGCGGCTACCGGATGGCAGTCGCGGGTATGACGCTCCCGAACGAGGCGAGCGCGGGCCTGCACCGAGCGATGGGCTTCGAGCCGGTCGGCGTCTACAGGCGGATCGGCTGGAAGTTCGGCGCGTGGCACGATGTCGCGTGGATGCAGCGAGCGATCGGCGTCGAGCAGGACCCTCCCTCCGAGCCGCGCTGAGGCGACCGGGCGTACTCCGAGCGCGTGGAAGCGGATCGCCGGTGAGAGGCGGCCTGACGCGACGGGCGCAGTCGGCCTGGACCACTCAAACAATCGCCGTAACCGGACCTGTGAGGACAGTCGGCTTGCGCAATACAGCGCGTCGTAGCGCCATCCGCCCAGAGAAAGCCCAGCGCCGACCCGCACGCTGCGAGAGCCCCCGCGCCGCGCGTCCAAGAACCGCTCCCGGTGGGGACCATCAGAGATCAGCCGGTCAGTCCACCTGCCCTTCGATCGTATAGAACTCGGTAGCAGTGGACAGGACGCCGAACATATGCGCCGGGCCATTCGGGGCGCTGTACGACTTCTACATTGAGCGACCGTGGCTGATGAAGGCGATCGGCCGCACGGTGTGGGGCATCGACGCATCGGTGCTGTATGACAGCATGGAACCGCTCGCCGGGATAGGCGACGGCAAGACGGTGGTGGACGTTCCGTGCGGCGGCGGCGTGGCGTTTCGTGCCCTGCCATCTGAGCGCGACGTGCGTTATGTGGCTATCGACATTGACGAGAAGATGCTCGCTCGTGCGCGCGCCCGCGCCACGCGCAGAGGACTGTCGAGGGTGGAGTTCGTGGCAGCGGACATGTTGGCACTTCCATTTGATGACGGCGAGGTCGACCTAATGCTCTCCTACAGCGGCCTGCACATGGTCAACGACCCCGAGCAGGCAGTACGAGAGTTCGCCCGCTGCCTCAAGCCCGACGGGCGCCTGATCGGCACGACATTCCTCGCCGGCGAGACACGGCGTACCCGAGTCCTATTCGGAATCGGCTCCCGCCAGGGCCATCCGCTGCCTCCAGCGCGCGAAGACCTGGTTCGCTGGCTGACGGACGCCGGCATCGCCGATGCGCAAGTCGGCCCTCAGCGTGGGTTCGCAGTCTTCGGCGGCCGTCGCGCATAGACCACCTGGGGAGTTACGCAGCCCACACGCCGCTGCCAGGGCCTATTCCCGTCCTGCTGTCGATGTTGAGTGACTGGCGCCAAGTATCGTGTCCACGGATGAAGCTGGCCTATCTTTCGATCTGCGCCATTTTCAAGGACGAGGCGCCGTATCTGCCCGAGTGGATCGAGTTCCATCGGCTCGTAGGCGTCGAGCGGTTCTTCCTGTACGACAACCTCAGCGTCGATGGCGGCAGGGAGGTTCTGGAGCCGTGGATTCGCGCGGGCGTCGTGTCGATCTCAGACTGTTCGATCCCGCTGGGACAGGGCGGTCAGGGTTGGGCCTACGCCGATGGTCTGGAGCGAGCCCGCGGTTGCACTCGCTGGCTTGCGTTTATCGACCTTGATGAGTTCCTATTCTCGCCAGGGCCGACGCCGCTGCCCGACGTGCTCCGGGAGTATGAGGACCATCCCGGTGTCGTCGTCAACTGGCAGGTCTACGGCTCGTCGGGACACACCGCCAAGCCGGACGGCCTGGTGATCGAGAGCTTTGTGAAGCGCGCGAGGATGCAATGGGTCCGCAACCTACGCATCAAGAGCATCGTGGACCCGACGCGCGCCGTGCGGCCGATCGGGCCGCACTTCTTCGAGTACGCCGACGGAGCGCTCGCGATTACAGAGGACCACGAGCCGGTATCAGTGATAAGCGTCGACCCGTGGACGCGACGGATGCGGCGCGGCATCTCGCGGCTGCCGCTAATCGAGACGGACCCGTATGCGATCCGCCAGTCCTCGGTCAAGCAGGTTTCGGTCGGGCGCCTGCGGCTCAACCACTACGCCGTCCGCTCGCGGCAGGAGTTCGAGCAGAAGACAGCTCGGCACAGCAGCTCACGTCTTGCGCCGCGTTACTTCGCCTACCACGACCGCAACGAGGTTCACGACCCTGCACTCCTCTCCTCCGCAGGCGAGGTCCGTGCGCGGCTCGCTGCCCTACAAGACAACGATGGCACTCGCTGACCGCCGAGCAGCCGGCGCGGTGGACCTGGAGCGCACTGGCGAAGCCGACGCTCCGGTACAGGTCGTTGACTACGATCCTGCCTGGCCGGCTTCCTTTGAGGTCGAGCGCAGGCGACTCGCGCCCCTGCTTGGCGGCGCTGATATCCACCACATCGGCTCGACTGCCGTGCCCGGCCTGGCCGCGAAGCCCGTCATCGACATGATGGCGCTGATGCCCGACATTGACGCGCCTATCGCCGTGCTGGTCGAGCGCGCCGGCTACCAGTTCCCTCGCGCGTATAACGCGACACTCTCGCACCGTCGGTTTCTCTGCTATCCAACGGCGTCGCATCGTACCCGCCACCTGCACCTTGTAGATGAACAGCACGAGCTGGATTATCGTCTTTGCTTCCGCGACCGGCTGCGCGCGGACCCCGTGCTCGCGCGTGAATACGCCATGCTCAAGCGTCGGCTCGCCAGTCGATTCGCCGATGACCGAGAGGCATACACCGATGCAAAGCGCCAATTCGTCCACGCTAACAGCGGGCTAACCGGGAATCCGCTAGGACCGGGACGAAGCTCGCAGGGCGAGCAAGTCGGGTAGTTCGGGAGAGCGAGCGCAGCGCGCGGGCTTGACGGCTATCGCGTTGACGCGAGCGTGCGTTCGTAGGTGCGATATCGGCGCGTGATCTCAGCTCCCATGCCTTCCAGTGCGCGATTCATCCCCTCGTTAACCTCAAGTGTCCAGCCCATCTCACCGCCCTTCTGCGGTGTACGTTCGGCCGCGTCGAAGTGCATTTGGTAGAGCCTCGCGGCTACCCCGGTGTGCCGGTAGTCGGGCATGACGCCGAGCACGATCACGCGAACCGCGTCGATTCGGCGACGCTCACGCAGCGCCCGTATCCAGCCGAACGGCAGCAGCCGTCCGTTCAGCTTGGCGAGCACCTGGTTGTAGTCCAATAGTGTCAGTGCGCCGCCGACGATCTCGCCTGTGTCCTTGCGTTCGGCGAACATCGCCCAGTTCTCATCGAGGATCGGCTTGAGGTCCTTGGCGTAGTGGTAGACCTCCTCCTCGGTGAGCGGGACGAACCCCCAGTTTCGTTCCAGCACCGTGTTGTAGAGCTTCACGAAGCGGGCGACCTCGGCGTGGAGGTCCTTCTTGCGGAAGGGTCTGCACACGATTCCGTGCTCGGCCTCAAGTCGATCGGCGGCCTCCCAGATCGCGGGGTGGACCTTCTCGCGGCCGGTGATGTGCAGGCTCCACATATACACGTCCATTGCCTTGCCCATGCCGAGATCGTGCTCAAGTAGCCGTTGGTAGTACGGGTGGTGCCATTGGCAGAGGATCACCGGGGGACGCTCGTGGCCTGAGATCAGCAGGCCGATTTCGTCGTTGGTCGTGAAGTCCATCGGGCCGACCATGCGATCCCGGCCGCGCTCCCGCAGCCATCCCGCAGCGGCGTCGAGTAGCGCGCGTGCGGTCTCGGGATCGTCCTCGCACTCGAACCATCCCCATAGACCCCAAGCGTTTTTCTGGAACTCGTTGAAGTTCCGATCAATGTGCGCGCTCACGCGGCCAACCGGCCGCCCGTCACGCCAGGCCAGGAAGTATTCGGCCTCGGCGTGCTCGAAGAACGGGTTGCGCTTTCGATCGAGCCGCTTTCTGACGTCCATCAGCAGCGGCGGAACCCAATTGGGCTCGCCACGGTAGAGCTGCCACGGCAGCTTGATGAACGCCCTCATCTCGCGCTGGCTCCGCACGGGCCTGATTTCGACCGCCATCCGGCGGGAACCCTACATGGCGGTTTATGCGGCGTGCTGCCGGCCCGCCAAGCAGCGCCTGGCGCCACCATCAGCCTGGTGCTGTATCCAGCGAGCAGACCCAGCGCGGAGCGAATAACCTGCTCGGACGATGCCTCTGGCGGATCGGCTTATCGACGCGACGGCGCGGCGTCCGTCCGGGTGGATCGCTCGCAAGACCTACGGAGGCCCGCTGGGAGCACCCAAGGGGCACGAGACCGTATTCGACGAGATGCTCGACGTTGCCGGCCCGCTTGAGGGAGTACGCTGCCTGGAGGTTGGCTGCGGAGGCGGCAGGCTGCTTGAGAGGGTTCTTGCCGCCGATGCAGCGAGTGCGGCAGGGCTGGACCACAGTCCAGAGATCCTTGCGCTCTGCCGCGAGCGTAACCGGGAGGCGGTCGAGCGCGGTGCGCTAGAGCTGAAGCTGGGCGACGCAGCGCACCTCCCCTGGCCTGATGGCGCCTTCACCGTAGCCCTGTCAGCCAACACGTTCTTCTTCTTGCAGCAGCCGGAACTGGTGCTCGCCGAGCTTCACCGCGTCGTCTCGCCTGGCGGGCGCGTGGTGATCGGGACGGTGCCCGGCCCGCTCCCTACGCCGTCGCTTCGCAACTGGTGGGTGTGGGTATGGGGATCGCGGATGCACGTCTATGACGACGAGTCGATGCGCTCCATGCTCGACGCCGCTGGTTTCGCAGAGGTCGCCGTCACGCGGTCGAGTCGGTCGGCTGAGCCGCTGCAGCTCGTTCGCGCCGTGCGTAGATGATCCGGCGGGCTCACGTAGGTCTCGTTTGTGGCCAGTGTTGCCCGACACGAGCGGCAGAGTCCGGGAAGTGAGCGCGCCGCTGCGGAACATTGAGTGCAAGGCAAGCGACCCGGACCCCTCCGGCTCGTTGGCGGTCTGCCGCACGCTTGGCGCGAAGGACCACGGAGAGATTCGACAGAGCGACACCTATTTCACGGTGCCGCGTGGCGGGCTGAAGCTGCGTGAGGAGCACCCCGGCCGACCGCATCTGATCCAGTTCGAGCGCGCCAGTAAGCCGCAGCAGCGCGAGAGCCGGTATCGCATCGCCGAGGTCGACGACGCCGAAGCGCTGCGCGCCGCGCTGACGGCCGCGATCGGCACAACCGTAGTGGTCTGCAAGACTCGGCGGCTGTTCCTCTGGCGCCAGGTCCGTATTCACCTCGACACTGTTGAGCGGCTGGGGAACTTCATCGAGATCGAGGCGGTGGCACCACCTGGCTCCGACCTCGCTGAGGAGTACGCGCTAGTGCAGACGCTGCGCGAGCGCCTCGGAATCGCCGACGAGCGCCTGGTCGCGCACGGGTACGCCGAGCAGCTTCGAGCGCTTGGCGCCAGCGCATGATTTACCTGCCAGGTAATCGAACTGGAGACTCGCGGCTGGTTAGATACTTCCCGCGGAAAAAGTAGGGTGTTTGGGGGGCTGGTTCCGTCCGGTCTGATCGCCAGAATGTCCTGTAAATGAGCGGGTTTCTGGTCGAAAGGGGTCGGTATGTTGAGGTTGTCTGCGGGGCAGGCGGAGTGTTTGTGGGACGAGGCGTTGCCGGTCGAGGTCAGGGAGTTGCCGCGGGATCTGGCGGCGCTGGATCTGCTGCTCTCAGACCCTGGGTTGCTTGGCCCGATCGCGGAGCGTTTCCGGCTGGAGGTGTCGGAATCGTCTCGGGCGGTGTTGACGGATGGTCGCCCGACGATCGCGATGGAGACGTTCATTCGCTTGATGGTGCTCAAGACGCGCTACCGGTGGGGGTATCGGACGCTTGTGGCGGAGGTCTCGGACTCGATTCATTTGCGGCGGTTCTGCCGGATTTCGTTGAGCGAGCGGGTGCCGGACGAGTCGACGGTCCGCAAGCTGACCAGGCGACTGGGCTCAGAGACGGTGTCGGAGTTGACGCGCACGTTGATCGCGAGCGCGACGCGGGAGAAGCGCTTTCGTGCTCGTGCGGTGAGGGTCGACTCGACCGTGATCGAGGCGGACGTGAAGTATCCAACCGATGCGGGGTTGGCCGCGCATGGGGCCAGGGCGCTGGCGCGGGAGGGTCGCAAGCTGGCGCAGCGGATCGGCGAGAACAAGCGGCGGGTGCGGGATCGCTCGCGAGCGATGGGCCGCCGGCTGCGGGGGATCACGCGCACGATCCGTCGGCGCTCAGGGGAGGCGAAGGCCGAGGTGCTCAAGCTCACAGCACAGACCGGCGAGCTGTTGCGGCGCTCGGTGCGCGAGGCCAGACGGCTGGCGAAGCTCGCGCGCTCCAAGGCGCGTGGCCGGGGCGCGAAGGGCAAGCTGAAAGCGGCGGCCAAACTCAAGCAGCTCGCGGATCGTTGCGAGAAGGTCGCCTCGCAGATCACGAAGCGGGTGAAGGGCGAACCAATCCGCGAGCGGATCGTGTCGCTGTCAGACCCGGATGCCCGCCCGATCATCAAGGGCAAGCTGGGCAAGCCAACCGAGTTCGGCTATGTGACCCAGCTCGCGGAGGTGACCGAGAACACCAAACGCGGCGCACGCGGGCTGATCCTGCCGGCATCGACCGCGCCAGGCAACCCGACCGAGAACACGCTACTCCCGGACACAGTCGCCGAGCTCAAACGGCTTCAGATCTCCCCGCGCGAACTCGCACTCGACGGCGGGTTCATGCCCGGCCCGACGAACGAGGCGCTCGAAGATCTCACACCAGAGCGAGTCTTCATCTCCGGTCGCCAAGAACACGGCTCCAAACGCACCAACCGCCGGCTACAGCGCTACCGCACCGGGAAAGAGGGCCGGATCAGCCACCTCAAGCGCCGCTACGGGATGGGCCGTAGCCGCCTGAAGGGCGAAGAAGGCCAGCAGATCTGGACCGAGTGGGGAATCCTCGCCTATAACGCCGACACACTCGCCGTCCGAGCCCGGTGAAACACTCCACACGCTCCTGACCAGAGCACCACTCATTCACGAACGGCCGCGCCCTCAACAAGCGCGGCCGTTCGTCATCTCAGAGACTTTTTCCGCGGGAAGTAGATAAGGCGCAGCATGGAGGGCGCAATTACCTCACCACGGGTTGGGCCACTGTTGCGCGAATGGCGCGAGCGTCGCGGCCGAACCCAGCTCGATCTGGCCCTCGATGCCAGCATCTCCGCGCGGCATCTGAGCTTCGTGGAGACCGGCCGCTCCAACCCGAGCCCCGAGATGGTGCTGCTGCTCGCCGAACGGCTCGAGGTTCCGTTCCGGGAGCGTAACCACCTGCTGCTGGCAGCCGGTTACGCCCCGGCGTTCCCGGAACGCTCGCTGCAGGAGCCGGAGATGGCCCCGGTTCGGGAGGCGCTCGACGTGATCCTCACCGGACACGAGCCCTACCCGGCGGTCGTCGTGGATCGCGGCTGGAACATGGTCGCGGCGAACTCGGCAATGGCGGCGATCGGCGCCTGGGTCGACCCGGCGCTACTACAGCCGCCGGTGAACGTGATGCGGGCCGGCCTGCATCCACGGGGGTTGGCCCGGTGGACTATCAACCTGGGCGAGGTGCGAGCGTATTTTCTCCGGCGGCTTGAGCGTCAGGTCGCGATCACCGGGGATGCGGATCTCGCCGTGCTGCTCGCCGAGGTGGCGGGCTATCCGGCGCCTGAGTACGAGCACGATCCGGCCTCCGAGGCGGCGGCCGGGCAGATTCTCACGCCGCTGATGCGGATGCGTGGGCCAGATGGTGTGGAGCTGTCGTTCTTTGCCACGGTCGCGACGTTTGGCACCGCGGTCGAGGTGACGACCTCCGAGCTGTCGATCGAGTTGACGTTCCCCGCCGACGCGGCGACCGCCGAGGCGCTGCGGAACTTACCTCGCAGGTAATCGACAGCGCGATCTCCCTCTGGGAGCATGGGGCCGCCCCAATCGACACGGAGGCGGAGCACATGGCGATCACAACGCGCGAGCAGGTAGGGAGCACCACGTACAAGGCGATTAGGCTCGCCGGCGTTGCCGGCGTGGTGAGCATTGTGCTTGGCATCGCCGGCTCCATCGTCGATGAAATGCAGACGTTTCCAGGGACCGGTGCAAGCGCGGGCGAGATCGCGGGCTACGTCGACGCGCATCGCTCGGCGTTGTTCGTCGCGATGGTCCTCAGTACGGCCGCGGTGGGGCTCTGGCTGGCCTTCGGTGTCGGCGTCTGGTTCTGGCTGCGGGAGAGGACTGGCAGCGTGAGCGTTCTTTCGGTGTGCTTCCTGGTTGGATTGCTCAGCTTCGTCACGCTTCTTCTCGCTGGCTTCACGGTCGCCTTCGTGCTTTTCTATCGTGCGCCGAACGCGCCTGATCCCCGGCTGCTCTACGACCTCGGATTCGGGCTGCTCGCGATGTCCGGAGTCCCAACCGCGCTGGCGCTTGGCTCATACGCTGGGCAGGTGCTCCGCGACAGCCGCCTGCCTGGCTGGACAGGGTGGATTGCGGTCGTGGCCGCACTGGCGCACATCGTGCTCCTGGCGTCGCTTGTGATCGCGAGTGGTTTCTTCTCGCTTGAGGGAGGAGTGATTATTGCGATTCCCGCCATGCTGTTTGCCTGGATACTCGGCACCAGCATCGTCCTGCTACGGATGACAATCAAAGGTGATGATGAGCTTGTCGCTGGCTGCTGAGCCAACGCAGGCGAGTACGCTGCGATGCTTTCGCCTGCTCGGCCTCGATGACTTCGAGGCATGGCGTCGGCGCGTGATGGCGCTGCTGATCCTCACCTCAGTGCTGCTGGTCGCTTATTGGGTTGCCTGGTTCGCTGACCGCGGCATCGTCGCCAGCGATCACGCCGCAGAGTACATCGCCTTTGAGCAGTCCTTCCCGCTCGCAGACGCCTGGCTACTGGGAGCAGCCCTCATTGCGGCTGTCCAGTTGTCCCGCCATCGACCGAGCGCCCTCATGTGGCTGCTGGTGCTCGGCGGAGCGGGCGTCTATCTTTGCGCGCTCGACGTGCTCTACGACCTGGAGCATGGGATCTACACCAAGGGCCACGGCGGCGCAATAGAGCTGACTATCAATCTCCTCACAGCGGCATTGAGCACCGGACTCCTGGCGTCGGCATGGCACTACCGGCACGAGCTGCTCGGCGAGTAGCGTGCTTCATTGCGCGTCGGCGCGTAGCCAGTCCGTCCAGCCCTCAGCCAGGATGAGGTCGGCGAGCGCGTGATACCCCTCTGCGGAGGGGTGAGCCCCGTCGCCTGCCATCACCTGCGTCATCCAGATTTCAGCGGCGAGCAGTTGCTCGACGACACCAATGAAGCGAACATCGGCGTTGGAGCAAACCTCCGAGAACGAAGCGGACAGTGCCAGGATGCGCTCGTTCTGCTGAGCATCGTCAACCGGCGCCGGCCCGATTACCAGCGGGGTCAGGCCGAGCGCGGCAGCGCCGTGGAGGATGCCGTCCAGCACAGCGCAAGAGCGCTCGGGCGCTACGCGCAGCCGGCCATGCTCGATCGTGGTGTCGTTGGCGCCGAACGACACAACGATCCTCGCATCGGCTTCCGGCAATAGGCGTGGTAGCGCCTCGTTGCGCCAGCGCGCCGCAACTTGCTCTGAGGTCTCCCGTCTGACGCCGAGGTTGTACGCGGTCAGGGGGAGCCCGAACCCGAAGGATGCGGCCACAACCCGGCCGACCCAGCCTCTGCCGCTAGGATCGCCGACGCCGGCGACGAGGGAGTCACCGAAGAACAGCAGCCGCCGATCGGTCACAGTCGTCCGTCCCCTTCGCGCGCCGAAAGCTCGACGCCATCATCGAGCGGGACGGTCATTGAGAAGTAGCCGCAGGCCGGCTCGCGGACGTACTCCAGGTAAGGGAGAAGATCTGGATCGTTGGCGCTGAGGTCGGCGACCACGAGGCCAGATGGCAACAGACGCGGCTCGAGGAGGCGAAGGATCGGCAGGTAAAGGTCGTTGCGCCCGTCGAGGAACACCAGGTCGATCGGCTCGGCGATGTTCTCCAACGTGTCAAGCGCATCGCCGGAGCGCAGCTCGACGAGATCGGCGAGACCAGCGTCGGCGAGGTTCTGCGATGCAAGTTTGACCTTCTGCGCGTGGTACTCGCTTGTGATGAGTGTTCCGCTGCCACAGTCGCGGATTGCGGCGGCGAGATAGATGGTGGAGACGCCGAGCGAGCTACCGAACTCGACGATCTGCCGCGGTCTCGTGCTCAGCGCGAGCAAGTAGAGGAGCTGCCCGACCTCGGGGGTGATCGACAGCGGCGCCTCCCCGTAGAGTTCGTATCGCTGGTCCTGCACGAGCCGGTGGCCGATTTCCACCTCGCGTGCGCGGACGCGCTGTGCGGCCAGCGAGTCCTCGTCGTCGGCCTGGGCATGGAGCCTTCGCAGGACGTTCGCCACGACGGGCGATCTCAGCGTGGAAGGCATCGGCTACGGCTTCACCGTGTCGACTGAGTGGCGCGTTGCGTGGAAGTCAGGCGCGAGCACGTCATAGCCTACGAACTCGAACAGCCGTACACCGGCCTGGAACGGTTGCGGCGAGACGCGCAGGCGGTTGGCGCCGACACCGAACGGGTGAGAATCGACGAAGGCCAGCTCGTCAAAGCCAGCTTGCTCGAACATCTCACGGATGAAGGGCGTGAGGTCGGGCGGATGACGATGGCGTGTCCAGATGACCGTGGCCTGCGGAGCGCTTAGCCTGGATCCACCGATTCTGTCCGGCGCTGAACGAAGAATGACCTCCTGAAAGGGCTTGATTAGCGGCTGTTGGGCCAGCCGCGGCCCGAGTTCAGGAGGTCACCTTCATGGTGCATGATGACGAGCCGGTCGGATTGGACGGTCTGCGGGTCGAGTTCGATGACGAGCGTGCTATCTCGGACGCCGGGGTGATGCTCGTTGGGACGCTCGCCGGGCGGCTGGGGATCGAAGTGTTGGCTGGGCGGCTGGTGCGGTTGCGGCGCGACCGGGCGGGCGCCGCGAACGCGGGCAGGAAGGTGATGGCGCTTTTGTTCGCGATGGTGCTCGGCGCGGACAGCATCGATGATTGCGAGGTATTGCGGGCGGGCCGCACGCGGCGGCTGCTTGGCGGCTGGATACCGGCACCTTCGACGCTGGGGACGTTCCTGCGCGCGTTCACATTCGGGCATGTGCGCCAGCTCGATGCGCTGCTCGGCGAGACACTGGTGCGCGCGTGGCGGGCGGGTGCTGGTCCCGGCGAGGAGCGGCTGGTGATCGATGTGGACAGTTTCGTTGGCGAGGTGTGCGGGCGCTTGAAGCAGGGAGCCGCCTATGGGTACACCAAGGTGCTCGGCTACCACCCACTCCTGGCGACCCGGGCGGACACCAGGGAGGTGTTGCACATCCGCTTGCGTAAAGGGTCGGCGAACACGCAGAAGGGGATGCTGCGCTTCACAGACGAGCTGATCGCCCGCGTCAAGCGCGCTGATGCTACCGGCGTAAAGCTACTGCGGGCCGACTCGGGGTTCTGGAATACCAAGGTGTTCAAGCGGCTCGAGAACGCCGGGTGGCAGTACTCGATCGGGGTGCGTATGCAGAAAGGGATTCGCGAGGCCGTTGAGGCGATCAACGAGGAGGCGTGGCAGACGATCGAATACCCCGAGCAAGGCGAAGCGCAGATCGCCGAGACCACCTACGGCGAGCGCAGGCTGATCGTCCGGCGCACCCGGCTCCGCGGCCCGCAAGCCAAGCTATGGCCCGACTGGCGGCACTTCTGCTTCATCACCAACCGCACCGAGGACATCGCCCTGGTCGAGGCTGAGCATCGCGATCACGCCGTAGTCGAGCAGGTCATCGCCGACCTCAAAGACCAAGCGCTCGTGCACTTCCCATCCGGCGAGTTCAACGCCAACGGCGCCTGGACCGTGCTCGGCGCGCTCGCGCACAACCTGCTCAGATGGACACAACTGATCGGCCTGCCCAACACCACCATCCGCGCCGGGCGAACCCTGCGCCGCCGGCTGCTCACGATCGCTGGTCGCCTGACCCGCCACGGTCGATCCTGGACCCTTCACCTGCCAGCCCGCTGGCCCTGGCAGGGCGACTACATCGCGGCACTGGCCCGCATCCGCGCGCTCCCCGCCGACTGACCGCCGCCAGCGCCGGCCACACCACAGACCAGCGAACAACTCACCGACCGGCCGCGCTCACGGCTGCCCACCAGCCCGCCCAACCAGCCCGCAAAACCACCAAAACCGGGGCACAGCGCCAACTCACGGGCTCTTCACCACCGAACAACGCCATCAACGCGCCGCCGCCCGGATTCCCCTACCCCGATCAACCCCATCGGTGGATCCGGGCTTAGCTGCGGGAGGTGGTTGATCGTGTTGGTGACGTCGATCTTGTTGATGTTGCCGAACACGCCACAGAGCAGGATCAGGTCGGCTGGCACGGCACCGTGGTATGCGTCGGTGACGGAGGCATCGCCGACGACGGACTCGATGCCGTGAAGACCCGCTGCTAGCGTCCCCTGTCGCGCAAGCGTGACGTTGTGCTCGTCAAGCTCCACGAGTCGAGCTGCGACATCTTCGCGGCGAGGATGCCCAGCGAGCGCTCCGATCAAGTCATGGCCCTGGCCCGCGCAGACCCCGATCGCGCGAATAGGGCCAGGAGGCGCGTGATCCAGCATGGCGCGAATCTGCGCCTGGACGACCACCAGCCGGCGGCCGAGGGCGGAATCCGGGTCCGTGTAGTCTCGATGCCACGCCTGCCAGTCCATGACGCCTGGGAGACTACGACACGGCGGTCCTTGCTCCACCGGCGCGGCAGTCAGCCGTCTCGATAGCGCAGTCCGCTGGCTTAGAGTGGCCGCACCGACACCTGAGAATCGCCGAGCATCTGCGCAACGAGCAGTCCTCGCACTTCGCAACTCAGAGGCAGCGCTCGGCCTATCGCCTGCTCGACCTTCCCTACGGTCGCTCGGTTTGCGCCCCGGCATACCGTCAGATGGATGCGCCATTGCTCATCGACTTCATCTGGAGCGCCGACCGCATCGAGGATGTCCGCTCGCCAACGGAGAGCCACAGCGTCGTCTGCGGGAAGCAGGCAGATCGCGCCGCCGAGCGTTCCGACGGTGCTGAGTGTGTAGCGGGCTCCACGGATCGCGCTGGCCAGATTGCTAAGCGCTTCGATCGGGAGGCTCACGGACAGGGGCCACGGCCCGGCGATCGTCATGTGCGCCGGGATGCCGTGTGCGCTCGACCAGTCGCCGACTCGGCGAAACGGCTCCACGAGCGCTTCAGCCTCCGCCACAGGCAACAGCACCGATTGGAATGAGGGCGACGACCCAACGCCTCGGTCAGATGCTCGCTGTGAGAGGTCAATGCTCACCGCAATGAACGACCGTCGACTCCTGGCTCGACCGGCAGGATGTTCATCGCCCCGAGCAGCGAGCGGGTAAATGAGGAGAGATCCAGCCCTTCAAGCTCGGTCTCGGAGAACCACCCCACCGCAGAGGTCTCGTCATCATCGGGGCGAGGCGTCCCGTCCAATACGTACCCGTCGAACACCGTTGATACATAGGCGACCTGATCGCCGTTGGGATAGGTCATGCGGAAGGCCGGCCCGCCGACAACACCACGGATGCCGGCAAGTCCGACCGCGACCCCGGCCTCCTCGCGGGCCTCTCTGAGCGCTGCCTCCTGCGGTGACTCGTCGGGCTCGATCGCACCTCCAATCGTCTGCCAGTGCCCTGTCTCCGCATCGCGCACGAGCAGTAGGCGACCATCCTTGTCTCGTGGAAGCACAGCCACGGACGGCACGAGCACCAACTCACGGCCAACGGCCTCGCGCAAGCGACGCAGGTACGGGGAGATGCCCACCAGCCGATCCTATCGGCGTCGAGTGGGCTCGCGGGGAGCCATAAAGCTATGCGTAGTTCAGTAGCCCCGTGTGCGCGATGAGCTTCCAGCGCCACTGGGAAGGTCTCTGGCGACGGCTCGCCGCTCGGCCTGCTGGCCGACTCGCGCCCACACCGAGCAGCCGCGGCGCTCGGGCTCGCGCACAGATAGACCGCGGGCCGTTGCGGCGCGTCTGGGAGCTACGACTTATGATCCTACGGGTGGGTGAGCCGGGCTTCTACCCAGTGATCGTCTTCGATCTGGACGGGACATTGCTGCGCGGCACGACCGTGTCGTTGCTCCTCGCGCAATGGCTCGGGCAGGCAGAGGAGATGGCAGAGCTCGAGCGGGCGTTTCACGCCCACGAGATATCCAACAGCGTAGTTGCCGACAGGTCTGCGAGATGGTTGGCGGGACAGAGCACGGCCGACGCCTGGGCGGTCCTGGTGGACAGCACCTGGATTGACGGCATGGCCGAGACCCTCCGAGCGCTTACCGCTGCCGGGGCCAGTCTGCTATTGGGAACGGTCACATTGAGATTCGTGGCCGAGATGTTGCGGGAGCGCTATGGTTTTGCCGCGGCTAGCGGGACGGAGATGCAGGTGACCGACGGGGTGCTCTCGGGCACCGTGACTCGCTACTTCGATGAGTTCGACAAGGCGCGCTTCGTAGAGGAATGGTGCACGAGCAACGGTTATTTGATGAGCCAGGTGGCGGCGGTGGGCGACTCTCGCTCGGACGTTCCGCTGTTTGAGCGCGTTGGCATGTCGATCGCGCTGAACGCCACGTCCGACGCTCGGGCAGCAGCGACCCATACTCTCGATACTGACGACCTCCGTGATGTGCTGGCACTCCTTCGGCCGGTGAGCGAAACGGTCTGATGGCGTGAAGGAACCGGCGCCGAGGGTCTACGCGGGTTCGAGCTGGGCTCGACACAGGGCTCGACCGATGATCGAGCGGCCAATCAGCTCACCAGTGAGCGCTGTTTCTTGAAACATGCACCGATTGGCCGCACTCCAGACCACTCCAGTCAGCCCGCAAGCGTGACTAGCAAATTATCGGTTGGGTTTCACTCGATCGCGTGCGAGGTAGGATCGACCTGTCTGGCTCGCCCGCGGGAGGAGAAGGCATGACCGAACAGTTGACGGGGTTGCTCGCCGAGCAGGCTCGGTACTACCGTGAGCGGGCCGGTGAGTACGACGACTGGTGGTTTCGCCGCGGGCGCTACGACCGCGGCGCCGACGCAAACGCGCGGTGGTTCGCCGACGCAGCGGAGGTCGAGGACGCCTTGGAGCGCTTCCAGCCGTCGGGGCAGGTGCTGGAGTTGGCGTGCGGAACAGGCTTGTGGACTCGCCGACTGGTTGAGCACGCCGACACCGTGACCGCTGTGGACGCCTCGCCAGAGGTGATCGAACTGGCACGCGCCGGGCTGGACGATCCGAGGGTGAGCTACGTGCCCGCAGACTTGTTCGCATGGGAGCCATCCGCGAGCTACGACGTGTGCTTCTTCAGCTTCTGGCTCTCGCATGTGCCGGAGGCGCACTTTGAGGTCTTTTGGGAGAAAGTCGGGCGGGCGCTTCGTCCTGGGGGGAGGGTTTTCTTTGTAGACAGCCTGCCCAGCGAGTTGTCCTCCGCTGCGGATCATCGGCTGCCCGATCGTCGGGAGGAGACGATGACCCGGAGGCTTGCCGATGGCCGCGAGTTTCGCATCGTCAAGCGCTTCTACGAGCCCCACGGACTACACCAGCGGCTTGCCGACCTCGGGTGGGACGCGCAGGTACAGACAACGCCGGAGTTCTTCATCTACGGGCAGGCCACTCCCAGCGCATAGCCTTGGCGCTTTGAACCACTCGGATCGCGAACTCGACGGTTTGCGCCAAGTGTCGAGGCTTCCAAGCGGCCCCGCTCTAACCTGGGTTCATCGACGCTCTCACCGCATTTGACGCCACGCTGCTCGACCTTGTTGAAGCCGTACGGGCATTGCCGTATGGCCGCCCGAGTGATCGCACAGTGGAGGGGATGTTGCGTGAGCACCGCGGTACCTGCTCCACCAAGCACTTGTTTCTCGCCCGTGCTCTGACTGAGCGGTTCCCCGAGACAGAGCCGCGCATCGTTCACCGTGTCTACGCGCTGGATCGCGCTCGTGCGCGAGAGCTGTTCGGCGCTACGGCCGCAGCGACCGTTCCTGACGAGGGGCTCGTTGACGTTCACCGATACCTGACAATCACGTTGGACGGTAAGCGCATCGAAATCGACGCAACCTTCCCAGGTCCCGCATGGGATGGCCGCTCGTCCTTGCCGCTGGCGTGCGGTGCGGGGACCGACGTTCCGGCTGGCGATGACCCAGACACCGAGAAGCAGGCGCTTGAGCAGCAGCACTGCGACCCGGCCATCCGCGAGCCGTTCATCGCTGCGCTGTCGGACTGCCACGGATGACGACTTGCCTCCGTCTTCTGTCGACGGCGACACGCGAATCGGCCGATCCCCCGCGGAGCGCCGAACTGCTATCGCACGACGTCTTTATATCTCAGACCAGCCGGTAGCCGACTCCCCACTCGTTGATGACCCAGCGTTCACCGGCGGCGCCGAGCTTGCGGCGTAGGCGACTGGCGTGACTGTCGAGTGTCCTTGTGGTGCCGGTGGAGCGGTATCCCCACACGGTTTTTAGTAGCTCGTGCTTGTGGAATACCCGTTGCGGGTCGCTTGCCAGGTGCAGCAGCAGCTCGTACTCAAGGCGGCACAACTCCAAGCGTTTGCCTGCGAGGCTGACCGCATGGGCGGCCGGTTCGATCCTCAGCGGCCCGATCTGCGTTGGACCTAGTTGTTGGTTGTTGCTGGCCGCGCGGCGTAGCAGCGCTCGTAGGCGTGCTCGCAGCTCCAGGTAGGGAGCGGGACGGGCTAGGAAGTCATCTGCGCCTGCCTCGAACGCGCGCAGCATGTCGGGCTCGGTTGTGCGTGAGCTGAGGACGATCACCGGAAGGTTCTGTAGCCACGGGGAGGTTGTCTGCGGCTGAGTTGCCTGCGGGTGGTGCCCGCGAATGGTCTCCAGCAGATTGAGGGTGCCCCTCGGCGTGTCGAGTTCTCCGAGCACGACCAATCTTGGTGGGCTGGTGCCTGCCGTCCTCTCGGCATGACCAGCGGTGCGGGCGAGGTCTGCGGGATGACCGTCGGCGAGGAGCTGCTCGACGAGCGAGCGTCCGATGTCCGCGTTCGCCTCGATGACGAGGATTGGCTCGTGGCCCGTACTCGGGCGTGTTTCCTGCGGCGGCCGGTCAGTCATTGCGCGCTCGCCTCCTGAGCTTGGCGGCCGGCGGCACTTCATTCAGGCGAAAGTGCAGCCGTAGAAGCTGATCGACGCGGGTTCGATTGAGACGGACTCGCGCTCCGATCTCGGTGAAGGTCAAGCCCTCGACTGCACGGAGACGGAATATCTCCAGCTCGCGCTCAGTCTCGATGTGTCCGCCGTGGCCGGAGAACGGTGTCAGGCCGTGGCGGTGAAGTTCGCAGATCAGCTCGTACAGCTCCACCCCGCTGCCGAACTCGGGGCGGCGGAGCAGCTCGCCGGTGCGGTGTTCGGCGAGCTGCTCGACCTCGTGGATGCCGACCTTGGCCAGGCTGGAGAGGACAGCCTGGCTCAAGGCCAGTTCGTTGACGCGCATGGACCGACCCGCGTCAAAGCGCCATAAGTTCGTCAAGGCGACGCGCGACCTCCGAGGGGATCGCACGCCCGCCACGACGTTCAATGAGACCGTCACCATCGAGCCGGTTCAGGGCGTCGGCGATGGCGAGGCGCTTCTTCATCTTTTTCGCGCCGAACGCTTCGTAGGTCTGCTGCTCGGAGCGCGGCCCTTCGCCGTCGGCGCTGCGCACGAGCAGGCCCTCAAGGACGGCTTTGTCCCAATGGCGCTCCTCGATCTCGCCGGGGCTCGGATCGCCGCCGCCGTGGTTGATCTCGTGGAAGCGCACGGCTGGGTGCGATGCGACGGCGAGGTCGTTCCAGCGGTGGATGAGCTTTGAGGTGCGCAGGCGCCGGAGGCTGTCGCGGACATCGCCGGGGACGCTGATGATGCGGGCGATCTCGTCTTCGGCCCACGGCCGCTGCCGGTCGATGTCGAGCATGAGGTTGAGGACGGCCTGGTCGATGCAGGCGTGCTCCTCCAACCCGTCTGGGGTACGGTGTTTGTGCATGGGGAGTTACTGCTCCTTGTGTCACGGCGCCGGGGCAGTTAGAGCTGTCGCCGGCGCCAAAATGTGCAGTTGTGGATCGACCGTACCTAGCCTGTGCGGCGTTTTGAGCGTGTAACACGAAGCTGACACAGAGGCAGCCAAACGTGTAACCGTTGGGCTGGTTGGGTGGCTACTTCGGAGCCCACTCGGGCGGTGGCGCACCGGGCTTCCATGCCTTCGTGACGCCGCCGCCCTGCTGGCGCAGAACTTGGGCGTAGTCGGCGAGCTGGTTCTGGAAGGCGAGCTCGTCGCGGGGGTCCTGGCCGGCGTCGTCGAGTTCTGCTCGCCATACGGCGAGCGCGCACAGCGTCTCGGTCTGCGAGTCGTCTTTCCACCACTTGTCTTTGAGCGTTTCGAGCTGCGTTGGGTAGCGGCCGTGAAGCGCAACGACGGCGCCCCACATCTGTTGGCGCCATTCGCTGTCGCCGCCGTAGGGCTCAAGCCACGGTGCGCGTTCGCTACCGTTGCCACCGACGAGCACCGGCGCTGGGCGCAGCGGGCGGACCTTGCCGTCCTTGGCTGCCTGGGCGATCCCTGCTTGCACCATCTGCGCGGCGAGCGTGGAGGGTGGCGTGTC
Organism: uncultured Solirubrobacterales bacterium; assembly: GCA_963814085.1. Lineage (GTDB taxonomy): Bacteria > Actinomycetota > Thermoleophilia > Solirubrobacterales > Solirubrobacteraceae > Palsa-744. Next base: position 1,624,187 of record CAWFBP010000003.1, read on the forward strand.
GGCGCTGGCCGCCAGCTCGCGTAGCTGGAGGTCTACGGGATCGGGCAGGACGATCTGTCGTCGTTGGCTCATCGTGTTCGCTCCTGTGCTGGTGGGTTGACGATGCGGTTGATCGTGCGGACGATCCCCGGTATGCGGCTCGTGCGGCTGGGCGCGATCGAGCGGTGGAAGTGAGTGCCGTAGTCGCGGTCTGCCAGCTCGCGGTGGGCAAGCGATGGTGTCTGTGCGTGACTTCGCTGCATGTTCTCGGCGAGGCGCTGGATGCGGTCGGTGTCGTGCCCTTCGACGCCGAGGTCCTGGCGGGAGACGAACCAGTCGGTGCCTTGGCGGGCGCGGGATGCCTCGACGTAGGCGGGCTCCTTGCTGGTCTGCCAGCCGCCGGTGACGACGAGTGTTCGGGTGACGGTGGCGCCTTGGGCGCGGTGGATGTGCTGGGCGTAGCCGAGGCGCACACGGGCGAGGTCATCGCCGGCCAATGTTCGCTTGCGGCCGGTCACGTCGAACTCGATCAGCACCTCCCCGGCCGGGGTGATGTCGAGGACTTCGCCGCGGCTGCCGTTCTCGATGCGCTCGACGCCTGGCTCGTGGTGCTGGTCGATCATCGCTACGCGGTCGCCTTGGCGGATGCCGTAGTGGACGCCGGGCACGGGGACTTCGAGTTCGCCGAGTTCGCCGCGCTCTGCGCGGAAGTGCTGGGCGCGGGCGTTGAGCCGGTGGATCTCCTGGTTTGAGGCGTCGGAGATCAGCGCGACCTCACTCGGGTCGTGAGTCTCGGTGAGTGCCGCCCAGTTCTGCGCGGCGTGCTCGACGGCCTCGTCGCGGGTGTCTGCCATGTGCAGTTGCCCGCGTGCCTGGTAGTGCGCCATTGCCCTGTCGGATCTGCCGGCGCGCAGGTCCGCCCATGCCCGCTGTTCGTCGCGGTCGAGGGTCCGGCGAATGTTTGAGAGCTCGGCGCTCGGGGCGATCTCGTCGAGCCGGGCGAACATGCCGCCCGCGCCGATCGAGGGCAGCTGGGCGGCGTCGCCGATCGCCACGAGCTTTGACCCGCTGCGCTCCACCGTTTCGGTGAGCCGGTCAAGCCGGTCGGTGTCGGCCATGCCGGCCTCGTCGAAGTAGATCGTCGTGTCCGTGTCGATGTGGAGCTGGCCGCGCTCGACACGCGAAACGAGTGCGTCGAGCGTGAGGGTCCTGCCGGCGAGCGCGGGGCTGTCTTGGCCAAGGCGCTGGGCGGTTGACCCGGACACCGCGATCCCCAAGGTCTGATGGCCGCCGTACTGCTCGGCACGGGCGGCGGCGTCGATCACCACGCCCTTGCCGGTGCCGGCGGGCCCGACGAGGATCGCGGCGCGCTCGGGGCCGGTGATGACCTGCAGCGCGTGCGCCTGCTCGGGGCTGAGGCGTCCGCCGATCCGCTCGGCGATCTGATCGCTTGCGAGTGCGCGGGCCTCGTTGCCAACGTCCCGGCCGCCTGCGCCGGCGAGCGTGGCGAACCTGCGCTCGACCGCCTGCTCGCGGGCGCGCACCGTGAGCGTGGTCATCAGGCCACCCTCCAACGGCAGGACGCGGCGCTCGGCGATCATCGCTCGCGAGCGCTCAAGCGCCTCGCGGGGCGAGACCTCGCCGACGGACTGCTCAAGCAGGACGGCTCGGAACTCGCCGGGCTCGAAGGTCGCGGCGCGCTCGGTCAGGCGCTGCTCGACACGATCCTCAAGCGCACCCTCCGGTGCGTGCTCGGCGACGGCGCCGAGCAGCCGTCCGGGCTCGTCGCCGGTGAAGTCAAAGCGCGCGGCGGTGTCGTTCCATGCGCTCTGCAGGTCGGTGCGCGTGACGAGCACCTTGGCCTTGCGGTTCTCCAGCTTGAGCGCTCGAAGCTCGCCGCGCTCGGGCGCGCGGCCCCACTGTGCCCGGAAGCGCTCGGCGGCTCTGGCGACCTCGCGGCTGCGGGCGGAGAAGGCATCCAGCAGACCGCGCGGCACGCCGGCGATCTCGAAGTAGCGGCCATGTTTGCCGGTGCCCCGCTCGATCGCATAACCGCGCCGCTGGAGTTGATGCGCAAGCGATGAGCGGTAGTAGGCGCCAAGCTCGCGGGCGGATCGGAAAATCGGACGGGAGGCGACGGCGACGATCTGACCGTCCTCGCGGATCGCGCTGGTGATGACCACATGGCTGTGGAGCTGCGGGTCGGGTACGTCTCCCTCGAGGACGCCGCGTGCGGTGGTGTGCCGGTACTCGGCGGCCACCACGTCGCGGGCGTGCTCCTCGATGACCTGCCCGCGCTGGCGGCGGCGCACGGTCGGCACAGTCTCGGTCAGGTGCGCGATCGTCTCGCTAACTGCGGCGGCGTGCGCGGATTCGATCGCGCGCCGTTGGGACTCGTCCGCGAGAGCCCAAGCGGCCGACACCGACTTGGGGGCGCTGAAGGTCAGGTCGATCCCGCCGCCCCTGCCGCCGTTGGAACCGGCCCGCCGCAGCCACCGCTCCGACCGTGGGTGCTTGCCCTCCATCAGCGAGATGAAGTCGCGGCCTTCGATCGTGGAGCCCTCGATACCGAGGCGCGCGAGCGTGTCAGGGCTCGCAAGCCACTGGCCGGGTGCCTGGGTGGGCTCCCCCTCCGGGGAGAGGTAGTAGTCCCCGCGGTCTGGCTCGACGGTCTTTGACTCCAGGTAGCGCGCGTACCCGCCGCCCTTGGCGGCACCGATGCTGGCTGCGGTCATCACAACGGATACAGACCACGAAGGCTCCAGACCGGCCAACGGATTGCACAGCGCGGACACAGCACCCGCCAGGGTGTGCATCTAGTCTGTCCGGGCTTGGCGTTGTGCGCCGGCCGCGTGAGCCTGTGAGCGTCAGCGAGCGGCGAGCGGGCAGCCCGAAGGGCTGCCGGCCGGCATTGCACGACGCCGGGTTCGGTGGAGAGCCGACCGGAGGGAGGCTCGGTTACAGCGGGCGCAGCCGGCGTCGGTAGCCGGCCGTTGAAGGTAGGGCCACGCCGTCGGCGGTCGCCGGCGCGGCGAGCCGATCGGCTTGTGTCGCAGCCTGCCTGGGAGCGGGCGCGAGCCCGCGAAGCCGGGAGCCGGCACGTCAGGGGCTCACGGGCAGTCGTCTCCCGCTTGACAGCGATGCGGCCGCGCGTCCGTGCTTGCAGTCAGGAGGGGCTCGCTTCGGCCGCTGTGGAATAGCGGGTACCGCCGGGGTCCGTGTGTCTGTTGTCGGCGTCGCGCTTCATCCTCGATCGCGCGACGGTCCCCCTTCGCAAGTGCGGATGCGGAGCTGCGGAGTCCGCTCGAGGTCCCTTACGTGATGTCGGCAGTCATTTGTTTATGAGGAGCCGGCACGCACGGAAGCGTACGCGACCCCGTTCCCCTCTACGGGAAAGCGTCTGGCAAGCCGAGTTCGGTCTCTTGAGCGGCTCCTGGCGTCGAACGAACCGGCGTGAGCAAGCCGGGTGGCTCCATGATCTGCGCGAGATCTAGCTGGTACTGAGCTGCGACCTCGGCGATCGCGCCTCGCACCCGCCGGTTGGTCGACCACTGCAGGCGCAGCAGCATCGTCGCCTCAGCGACCATTTGGCTGGCGGGCTTGGCGCCCGCACGCCGGTACTCGCCCGTGTAGTGCTCAGCGAACGGGTCCTCGGAAAACTGGTCGCGGGTGGGGTCGAGCAGCACGTCGGCAGCTTCTACCCACCAGTGTTCTTGCTCAGGCAGTGCCGAGTAGCGGCCGGTGACGTACTCGGCTTGCACGCCTGCACGGTCCAAGTCCAGCGTCAATAGCGAGGCGCATAGCTGGCAGCCCCTCACAGCGATGATCTGTCGCGTGGTGGCGTGTGAACGTTCTACGGCTGGGAGTAGCTCGATGAAGCGCATAGGATCACCAACGCTAGGACGCATCCGACCCGGCCCCTCGCCAGCCCGACAGCGCGAAGGAGATGGACAGCGGCCGTCGACATCGCGGTCTTTGCGGCCGAACCGGCCTGTCTTGCACATCGAGCCGCCCAGGTCGTCATCCTGTTGTTGTGGCGCGTGCTGATCTCATCCTTGGCCTCGTCCGGGCTGCCGGCCAGCGCGACGATGCCGCGTTCACGCGCACGGTCGAGGCGCTGATCGCCGAGGAGCGAGAAAAGCAGCACCACGTGCTGGCTGACCGCATCGAGGCGGCGCTTCGTCGAAACGGCGGCAACGGGCATGGGCGCACCAATGGCTTCTCCGGGTTGGCCGAGTTGGAGCCTGGCCCAGGCATCGAGATCATCACGCCCGAGCGTACGCTCGCAAGCCTTGTCTTGCCCCAAACGGTTCGCGTCGCCTGTGAGGAGCTGATCGAGGAGCAGCAGCGCGTCGAGCTGTTGCGTGCTCACGGCCTTGAGCCACGCCATCGCGTCCTGCTCACCGGACCACCGGGCAATGGCAAGACGAGTCTGGCGGAGGCCATCTCCGAGGCGCTGTATCTGCCGATCGTGCGGATTCGTTATGAGGCAGTCATCGGCAGTTTCCTGGGCGAGACGGGCGCACGGTTGGCCAAGGTGTTCGAATTCGCACGGACGCGCCGGTGCGTGTTGTTCCTTGACGAGTTCGATGCGATCGCCAAGGAGCGCGGCGACGAGCACGAGACGGGCGAGATCAAGCGAGTCGTCAGCTCGCTGCTGCTGTTCGTCGACGAGGTTCCGAGCCACGTCATTCTGATCGCCGCCTCCAATCATCCCGAGCTGCTGGATCGGGCTGCTCATCGCCGCTTCGAGCTGCATTTCATCCTGCCGATCCCGACGCACGCGCAGCGTGCCGCGTACTTCGAGTCGTTTTTGTCGAGTCTCGACAAGAACGCCGGGTACACGTCCCGCAGGCTTGCCGATGCCACCGAGTCGGCGAGCTTCTCTCAGCTTCACGACCTCACGCTCGATATCCGTCGGCGACACGTCCTTCAACCGGAGCGCGACCTTCGCCATCTCATCGAGCAGCGCGTCCGGCGCTTGACCCAGGACACGTCCTGACGTGACTGACCGCGTTCCGCTGCTGTTCGCCCCGGCCAGGCCGGGCAGACGAACCAAACCCGGACCACGGGGCCGCGACAAGGTTCGCGGTCCCGGCGCCGATCGGCAGGCGCAGCGCATCGGGCCACAGTTGCAGCGCATCACCGCTGCGCTAGACGCCCAGCAGCTGCGCCTGCGTGCGACGCCTGACGCGCTGGAGCCCGAGACGATCCTCGTGCTGGAGATCGCCGGCGAGGTCACGAGCTTCGCCAAGGCAATGCTCAAGGTTCCTGGGCTTGAGTTCCTGGGTGAGCAGGCCCTCGCCCAGCTCGACCCGGACGACGACTTCCGCGCCGTCAATCAGCGAGGCCAGGAGAAGCGATACACCCGGCAGCTGTTCCTCATCGCGACGGACGTCCGCGCTTGGCAACAACTGCTCGGGCTGTGGGAGCGTTTCAAGCGCGGCGAGACGATGCCCCACGGGCTCACCGCGTTTCGCGACCTGTTCTCCCAGTTGCGAGATGTCCGCGAGTGGAACGATCAGGATCGGCTCGAACGAGCCGGAGCCGCCGATGCATGGCGGCGCGATCTCGCCGAGCTGGGCGACCGGCTCGTACCGTTCGAGGCCGAGCTATGGCTGCGGCGCGACCAGAAACGCCGCAGTGCGGTCATCGACCGGCTCAGCACCGAGCTGCGAGCGGTCGGCGGCGAACTCGTCGGGCAGGTGGTCCTAGAGCAGATCGACTACCACGGCGTACTTGGTCGCGCCCCTGCCACGCGGCTGCTTGAGGCGGCGGCCAGCGAGGACGTGAGCTGGTTGAGTACCGAGGGGGTGCGTCTGTTTCACGCAACGGGCCAGATGGTCGCCCCCGTGATCGACAATGGGGAGCGCGCCGATAAGCCGCTCCGGCTTGGCGAGTCGTCAGCAGGCGAGCCTCGTGTGGCGTTGCTCGACGGCATGCCAGTTGGGCGTCATGAGGCATTGGACGGCCGACTGCGGATCGATGACCCCGAGGACTGGGCCTCGACGATTCGCGTGGGCGACCGCCACCACGGCACGCTGATGGCGTCCCTCGTCGTCCACGGGGACCTTGGCGACGCGGGCGACGCGCTCGATGAGCCCGTCTATGTACGGCCGATCCTGCGCCCCGATCAGGCGGCCTGGTTTGATAATCCGCCGGAGATGCTGCCGGTGGATCGACTGCCCGTCGACCTCATCCACCGGGCCGTAGCGCGCCTGTTTGAGGGCGACGAACCGGCCGCAGCACAAACTCGCGTGATTGTCCTTGCGGTGGCAGACCCCTGCCAGCAGTTCGACCGCTTCGTCAGCCCGCTGGCACGGCTCGTCGACTGGCTGGCCTGGCATTACAACGCCCTGTTTCTGGTCAGCGCGGGCAATCACACCGGCTCGATTGCCCTGCCGGCCGATATCGACATCACCAACGCTACCGAGCTTGAGCACGAGATCGTCAACGCGATTCGCCGCGAGGCGCTGTCGCGACGACTGCTCGCTCCTGGTGAGTCGACCAACGCGCTGACGATCGGCGCGGCGCACGACGACGCGTCGGGCGCGACGGCACCGGCCGGCGTGGTTGATCCACTTGCAGACACGGACCTGCCGAGCGTGATTAGTCCAGTCGCGACTGGCATCAACCGCGCGATCAAGCCGGACCTGCTGCTACCCGGCGGCCGGCAGGCCATGCGCGCGGAACCGTCCGCGGAGGGAGGCCCGCGGCCGCTGTCGGTCGCCATCTCGCGCCGACCACCTGGGCTGCGTGTCGCTGCGCCGGGCATAGACGGCGAGCTGGACCGTTATGTCCACACGACAGGCACTAGCGGCGCTACCGCACTCGCGGGCCACCACACCGGCGCACTGTTGCAACGCCTCGACGTCCTACGAGCAGCCTACGGCCTCGATTTTCCCGACGCAGAACTTGATGCGGTGCTGTTGAAGTCCGCACTTGCGCATACAGCTCGCTGGGGATCGGCCGCCGCGACGATCGAGCGCGTTCTGCGAGACGCTGGTGAGTCCGCATCTCGTGCGGCGATCTCGAGATTCCTCGGCCACGGACGAGCACACCCGGAGCAGGCGCTCGTTGCCGACGACCATCGCCCCGTACTCATCCAGGCCGGTCGTCTCGGCGTCGACGACACCCACAGCTACGATCTACCGTTGCCGCCAAGCCTCGCCGGCATCACGGCCGAACGTCGTCTCACGCTTACGTTGGCCTGGCTGACCCCGATCAACCCGCGACACCGCGCCTACCGCACTGCTGCGCTCGATCTGACCTACGTCGCGGGGCGCGACGCTGCGTTCGGTCAGCGCCAGGAGGTCGACAACCAGGCGGCCGGACGCGGCACACTGCAACACGAGGTGCTGATGAGTAGCCGCGCAGTCCCGTTTGGCCCGAATGAGACCACGACGCTCGAAATCGCCTGCCGTGCAACCACCGGAGACCTCGCCGATGAGGTTCCCTACGGCCTGCTCGTCACGATCGAGACACCCGCCGCGCTCGCTCTCCCCGTCTATGAAGAGGTTCGTCAGGCGATCAGCACGCGCGTTCCCGTTCGTCCTACGGGCTAAATGATCCTCCGGTCAGGGTGTTGGGCTCCTGCCGACTCGGAGGAGACTGTTCGTAGGGGCAGCGCCTCGACGGTGTGTCCGCTCACCGGCTTGACGAGGACTCGCTGTTGTGCGCGTAAGCGATCGCGGTCCCCCCGGTCGGTGCTCCTTCATCTCGGGTGAGTCTCGGAGCGCTAGGTTGCCGATGTGATTGCCTCCGCTGTCGATACGTTCGCCATAGTCTGTACTTGGGTGTTTGGCGTGGTCGGGCTGATGGCATCTGTGGTCACGGTGCAGGCGCTCTGGAACCGTCCTCGCGTCGACGCGAGGTGGGTCAGCGAGGACGCTGGTGAAGCCCATCCGCCGTGGGAGGGTCTCGTAGTCGAAGTGCGGCCCAGACAGCGACCCGTTCGGATCGAACGTTTGGAGGTCGAACTTCGATACGGCAAACCACGGGGCTGGCGCCGCAGGCGCTCCTCCCATTTCTTCGAGCTGTCGTCCCGCCCTCAGTGGCCGCATGTACTCCAAGACGGCGAAGTTATGGAAGCGCACCGCAACATCAATGAGGCAGTCAATGAAGCCCACGAAGCCATTGGTGACGCCCGATTGAACTCGACCTCACGAGTCGTGGTCCGATGGGGACATCACCGCACGCTTCGTGTGCGCTACTGACTGACCTCGATTGCGCATCGCGCCTCGATCGCCGTCAGGTGGCGCCCGGACCCCGCTCCCTCATCGAGAGAGTCCAGATCGTCGCCGGCCGGCAGTGGCATGTGGCCTTCGGCAAAGATGCGTTCGACCTCGCGCAGCCACTTGGCGGGGATCTCCTCCTCCAAGCGCTCAAGGAACGACGTGGCCGAGGCCGGGCGGATGGGCGTGACGTTCTCGGGCAGGCTGTGGGGGTCCAGCGCTCGCGTGATCTGGCCGGCAAGCTCGGGCTGGGGCCTGTAGGCCATGTACTGTTCGGTCGTGGTGAGGCGATCGTGGCGCATGAGCGCCTGGATCGTTCTGACATCCACTCCGCGACGGGCGAGCGTCGTGCCGAAGGAGTGGCGCAGGTTGTACATCTTGATCGGCTTCAGCCCGGCCTTCTGCTGGGCGAGCTTGAACGCCTTGCGCATCGAGCGCTCGCTCGACAGGGCCGTCGCGGTCCTCGCTTGCGAACACCAAGTCCTCGTTCTCGGTCGCATAGTCGCGGTCCATGACCTTCGCCAGCGCGCGAGCCAGGCGCGGCGTCATCGGGATCGCCTCCGAGTCTGAGGTCTTGGTCGTGTCGATGGCGTTGCGCACCCAGTTGTCGTGGACACGGATCACCCCGGCCTCGAAGTCCACCGCGCCCCGCGGCAGGCCGAGACCCTCACCTGGCAGCCGCAGACCGGCGTGCGCGCCGAGCAGCCAGAAGGCTTCCTCGAGGACGCTGGGCGCGTGCTGCAGCAGCCGGTCGATCTCGTCGGGGTCGTAGAAGTCGTCGCGGCGCAGGATGCGCTCCCGCTCGTGCCGCTTGCTGCTGCGCTTGACCTCATCGAGAGGGTTCGTCGGCATCCAGCGGCGGCGCACCGAGTAGTCGAGGATCGCACCGAAGATGTCGCGGTAGACGTTGCGCGTGTGCGCCGCTGCGGGAGCGACGAGCATCCACGGTTTCGTCGTGCGCCGCGCGACGATCCAGCCTTCCGCCTCGCGCTGCCTTGCGGTCCCGTGCGCGACCCGCTTTGGGCGCTGCGTGTTCAACGGAACCACGCGGTAGCAACCCCGCCGACGGTGCTTCCAGGTGCCCGGCAGCTCGTCGGCCAGGCGCACGGCCTCTGTCTTGGTCCTGACCTCGACGGCGGCGCTGCCGGGCGGCTGCGCAGTCCAGCGTGTGATCTCCACCCTGCGGACATCCTTGCCTTCGGCCCTTGCCTTTCGGGCCATCTTCTCGCCCAGGACGCGATAGGACTTGAAGTCCTTGAAGTAGACGCTCAGCCGACCGTCGAGAAAGTCGCTGACGGGCGTGTCGGCGCCGTGATCGCGGTAAAGGCGCTCGAAGATATCCTCGTAGCCCGCGACGGTGGAGCGCTTGAGGCCCCGCTCGTTCTGGCGCTCGGCGAGCCATCCCTCCGCGGCCTGGCGGAGTGTCCCGTGCTCTGCTCGTCCTCGATGCCGGCGCGCAGCGCGGCGAGGATGTCCTCCAGTCGGTCCTCTGCCTCCTTTGGCGTCAGATAGTCCGGGCTCGGCTTCTCGCCGTAGCCCGCGCGCCATACGATCGCTCCGCGCGGCGTCCGCCGCCCGGAGTCGCGGACGTGGGCGGGGCCGAGGCGCCGTCCACGCTTCTGATCGTTCTGGTCGCGCCAGAACGCCCAGAACGCCCGCGTGCGGCCGTTCGCGTCCAGCTTGACCTGGATATGCCCTCGGGGCCGGAACGTACTCATCATCGCTACAGACCTCCACTCGCTCGAAACGGCCAACGAGCTTGGGGACCTGCAACGGCTCTGATTTCCCTGTGATTTCCCTAGAGGGCGCGGCTAGGTCGGAAAAGCCCTAGATTTCATGGGGCAAAACCGCCGTAGTAGAGCCAATTAGGGGTGGAGGCACGCGAATCATAATCCGCGTGTCGGGGGTTCGAGTCCCTCCTCCGGCATCGCCGAAACACGTCTAACCAAGCGGGTTTGAGGGTACCAGGGGGCGCAGACAAAGCGTCCTCATTCCCCACTGATTTCCCCAGGGGCGTCGCGGGGCGTGGACGCTCGCGGGACGGCCCGTTGGGGGTCGTGAGCAGGAGCCCTTGGCAGGCGCGGCGGGCCTCGGCGAGTGTGGTCGGAACGCCCTCTCGCGTGAGTGAGCATCCGGGCGAGCACTTCGTTGGATATCACCTCGGAGTCAACGAGCACGCCGTCGCAGTCGAAGATGACCGGTCGTCATCCGATCACTGCTTCGCCTGGCTGTAGGAGTGCCCTCTCGGTTACTGCCGCAGCTTACTTTGCGAGCGCTTTACTTCGCATACGTTGACATCGAGCAGATCAAGCCCTACGTGGAGCCCAGGGCGGCTCAGTTCATCCGGGTCATGGCTCCTGGCTGGGGACCGATGTGGCGAGCAGGCTGAGGGCGAAGCCTTCCCGTGCTCTGTTCAGCACCGCCTCGAACTCCGTGTCGGTGAGGCCCATGTTGCTCGGCCCCAAGTGGCTGCAGATCACGCCGTCCCACGCCGCCCATAGGAACCTCGCGGTGCTCTCAGCGTCCACGAGTCGTCCGATGCCTTCGTCGATCATTTTTTGGATCTCGCCCGCCATACGCTTGGTCTCATCCTTGATGCGCTGCGCCACCCTGGTGCTCGCTGTCGGTGTCAGCTCCGCTCCGGGGCGGTCCGGTGGCGGGAAGCGAAACAGCTGGAAGTAGCCCGGATGCTCGCGCGCGAAGCGTAGGTAGCCCTCGGCCAGGCCGAACAGCCGTTCAGCGGGGAGGTTCCCCGCGTGAAAGCCCTCGTCGCAGTATTGCTTGTCCAGTTCCAGCGCCCGCTCGATCAGGGCGCCATACACGCCCTCCTTGCTGGCGAAGTGGGCGTAGATCGAGCCGACTGCCACGTCGGCCTCCTCGGCCAGATCCTCCATCGTCGTGGCTGAGTACCCGCGGCTGATGAACAGTCGCTCACCGGCGTCCCTGATCGCGGTCGCGGTGCGCGCCTTGCGACGCTCTGCGCGGGAGCCCTCGCGATCCTTTGCCTTGCCGGATGCCTGGTCGGCGGGGGTCATTTGCAATATTCTAGCATTAGTGTAATCTAATTCTAGTTCTGTAATCTAACTCCAAAGGGCGAGCCCTGGGCCTCGTGGCTAATGCCCGCAACCCGCCCTTGACTTCGTAATAGTTTCGATATAAGATTCGTAACAACTTCGTAAGCCCTTTAGAAAGGCCGCCAGATGTCGTCGAACACTCATCGCTACCGTGAGCTACTGCTGGTCCTGCTGGCACTCTGCGCGAAGCGTCCTGTGGGCCGCGGCGATCTCGCGGCTGGGCTCACGCGCCGTGTGGGCCGCGACTATCGGCCCTCGCCGGAGCGGGTCGAGTACGCGATCGGGGCGCTGGTGGCGGAGGGCTTGATTGAGAGCGAGGCGCGCGACGGCGAAGTCTTCTATGGGACGACAGCATCCGGCGTGGAGGCCTTGGATGAGCGCGCCGAGACGCGGATCGACACCTTCCTGTTCACCGACGTGGTCGGGTCGACAGCGTTGCTCGATCGTCTCGGCGACCACATCGCTCACGCCTTTCGCCGCCGGCATTTTGCGCTGCTGCGCACGGCGATCGGAGAGCACGCCGGCACCGAGGTCAAGAGCCTTGGCGATGGGTTGATGGTGACATTCACCGACGCGCGCGCGGCCGTCGCGTGCGCTGTGGCGATGCAGCGCGCAGTGGCGGTCTGCGGGGATCCAATGACCTTGCGGATCGGGATCGACATGGGTGAGGCCGTGCGCGAGCAGGACGACTTCTTCGGCAGACCGGTGATCGTCGCGCGACGACTCTGTGACGTGGCGCAGGGCGGGCAGGTAGTCGTGTCCGAGACTGTGCGCAGGTTCGCCGGTTCCCCGAATGCTCATGCATTCGAGCCTCTCGGTGCGCTCGCGCTAAAGGGGCTCAACGATCCGGTGAGCGCTACCGCGCTGCGCCCCGCAGCGGCCCCATCAACGGTGCGAGGTTCACTATCAAACGGGCAGCAGTGGCGAGAGCACGCCAAACAATCCGCCGCCGAGAACATCGGCGTAGCGGTGGCCTAGGGAGCGGTTGCGTTGCCCAGGAGATTCTTTCGACACGGTGAGCTGCCGCTCGTGTTGCTCGAGCTGCTCGCCGAGCGCCCGCGGCACGGCTACGAGATCATGGCCGAGCTGAAGCGTCTCTTCAGCCCCCGCTACCGCCCCTCGCCCGGCAGCGTCTACCCCGCGATCGAGGCGCTCCATGCTGAGGGGCTGATCGACGGTCAGACCCACGGCGGTAGGACCACGTATCGCGTCACCCCGGCGGGCGAGCAGGCGATCGAGGCACGCCGCGACGCGCTCGCAGCGCTCGAAGTTCGCACCGGCGCGCGGTTTGGCGACGCGGACTCGATCGAACCGCTGCTGGACCGCTTCAGAGCGCGGCTTGCGCCGCTCTCGGGGCGAGTGGACCCACAAGCCGTAGCGGCCGTCCTGCAACGAGCGGCGGCCGACATAGAGAGTCTCGACGGGCTCCCAACAACCAAGGAGACAAACTGATGACCGATGCATTCGAGCGCGCTGCCGAGCGCGCGGAAACCCAGTCCCGACAGCGCCAACGCGAGCGCTGGGCGCACGGCCATCGAAAGGGATTCCGGATCCACGCGACGGCGTTCGTCGCCGTCCAGATCCTGATCCTCGCGGTGTGGGTCCTGCAGTGGCAGCTGGGAGGAACGGCATACCCCTGGTTCATCTATCCGCTACTCGGGTGGGGCGTCGGGCTCGCCGCGCACTACGCCGCGGTTCACGACAGCTTCAAGGACGGACAACGATCCGGATGAGCGTCCAAGCGCCGAACGCCGGCACCGCAATCGAGCGCGAAACCAGCCTCCCTCCCGGCCCGCGGTTGCCCGTCGCGATCCAAACGTATTTGTACTGGGGCTACGCTGACCACTACCTGCACGCGTGCCACAGGCGCTACGGCGACGCCTTCACCGTGCGCGCCTTCCCGGCCGGCACGAGGGTCTTCCTCGCCGATCCCAAGGACATCAAGACGGTTTTCACGGGCGACCCGGAAGTCTTTCACGCGGGCGAGGCCAACGCGGTCTTGAAGCCGGTGATGGGCTCGCGTTCGGTGCTGCTGATCGACGGCGAGGAGCACATCGCACAGCGGCGCAGGATGCTGCCCGCCTTCCACGGCGACAGCGTGAGCAACTACCGCGACGTTGTCGAGGCCGCGACACACGCTGAGATCGACCGCTGGGCGCCGGGCAGACCATTTCAGCTGATGGACGCCATGCGGCGCGTTACGTTGGAGGTGATCCTCCGCGCCGTGATCGGCGCCAAGGATCCGCAGCGCCTCAGCGCTCTTCGCGAAACGCTGCCTCGTGTCGCAGACGTCGGTGGCACGGTGATGCTGCTCTGGATACGTCCCGAGCTGGGACGCGTCGGTCCCTGGCGACGCTACCGCCAGGCCCAGGCGCGCGCCGACGATCTGCTCTATCAGGAGATCGCCGAGCATCGCGCAGATCCAGGTCTCGATCAACGCACCGACGTGCTCTCTCTGCTGATGCATCAAGAACAATCGGATCCCGCCGGCCCCGACGACCGCAATCTGCGCGACCAATTGGTGACCCTGCTGCTAGCGGGCCATGAGACCACGACAACCGCCCTCGCCTGGGCCTTTGAGCGGCTGCTTCGCCATCCGGACGTCCTGAGCCGACTGTCCGAGAGCATCGCCGCAGGCGAGGACGAATACCTGGACGCGGTCGTAAAGGAGATCCTGCGTCTGCGTCCCGTCATCCACGATGTCGGGCGGGTGCTCACCATGCCAGTCGAAGTCGCAGGCCACCACCTCCCCGCCGGAACCGTGGTGTCACCCTCGATCGGCCTGGTCCAGTCCGCCGACACCAACTTCCCCGACGCCGGCGCGTTTGCGCCCGAGCGCTTCCTCGACGCTCAGGCGCCGCAGTACAGCTGGATCCCGTTCGGCGGGGGCTCGCGCCGCTGCCTGGGAGCTGCCTTTGCCACGTTAGAGATGAGGACAGTTCTACGAACGATTCTGTCCCGTACGCAGCTGCAGCCAGTCGGCGCACGCTCGGAGGGGACGAGGGTGCGCCACATAACCCTCGTGCCGAGTCGTGGAGGAAAGGTCCGCCTGCTGAGCCGAACACGCTTTCAGCACCCCGCGACAGCGCTACCGACCCAGATGCCGCAAGCCCTCCACAAGAAACAGCAACCAAAGACAGGAGTCAAAGATGGGTGAGAGATCAGCAACCATTGACCGTGACGCACCGTCCATCCCACTGGCCGATCCCGGGCTGCGGCCGGCAACCGCACAGGACATCGGACGCCTGAAGACGGTGATGGCGGAGGCTTTCTTCGAGGACCCGATCTACAGCTGGCTGATGCCCAACGACAGCAAGAGACCGGCACGCCTGCGTCGCTACTTCGCGATCGAGCTCCGCCACCTCGGGCTGGCCCGGGGGCGCGTCTGGACCAGGAGGGACCTCACGGGTGCTGCGCTAAGCCTGCCGCCTGGCGCATGGCGTTCGCCACTGCACATCACCCTGCTGGAGGGCAGCGCCTTCGGCGTCCACGTGGACCGGGCAGCGAGGATGGGGGCCGCGATGGAGTGGCGCCACATGCGTCTCGTGCGCGAGCCCCACTACTACGTGCGTGACGTCGGCGTTCTCCCCGACATGCAGGGCCAGGGTCTCGGCAGCGCACTGATGCGCCCAACGCTCGAGCGCTGCGACCGGGAGGGCCTGCCCGCCTACATCGAGGCCTCCAGCGAGCGCAACGCCGCGCTCTACGAACGCCTCGGCTTTCAGCTCATCCGCGAGCTGCGCGTTGGCGGCAGCCCACCGCTGCGACTCATGCGCCGCCCCCCACACCCAGCGAGCTGAAGCGATGATCAGCGCCGACACCAAGGCGGTACTCCTGGCGGATGCCGTGATGTTCCTTGTAGCGCTGCTGCTCGGGGTCTGGAAGTACAGCCAGATCGCGAGCACCGAGGACCACAAAGCTCACATCTATGTCGACATCGCGCACCGCGCGGCGCTGCTCTACAGCTTCGCGCTGCTGCTGGTCGCGACGTTCGTACAGCTGAGCGGCTTCAGCGAGCTCGCGAACCTGCTGGCTGCCGGCACGATGACGTTCTACTTCTTTGCGGCGGTAGCGACCTACTTCCTCCACGGCTGGCGAGAAGACACCGAGAACCAGTACCGCGACCCCGTCAAGGGAACACATCTGTTCATGGTCGCACTGATCCTCGGAGAGATCGGCGGATGGCTCCTCCTGACAGCAGGATTCCTCGACAAGCAGATCTTCTGAGCGCCGGCTCTCTCACCGAGCCCGCAACCAAAAAAGAAAGAAGTCAAAAATGAGTCAGAGAGCACCCGCCGTTGACCGTGACGCACCGTCCATCCCACTCGCCAACCGCGGGCTGCGGCCCATGCGAGCCACGCCATGAACGCCGCCCCCTCCAAGCCTTCCCTGAACACGAGCTACGTCGAGCTATGGCACCGGGTCGGGATCGCGTTGCTGATCTTCACCGCGACGCTGTTGGTGGCGTATTGGGTCCTTTGGTTCGCTGACCGCAGCATCGTTGCCGGCGAGCACACCGCGCAGTACATCGCCTTCGAGCAGGCCGTTCCCCTTGCGGATGGCTGGCCGGTCCTAACCCAGGGCGTGCAGTAATGGCCGCGCCCCCGGGTTGAGCGGGGGCGCGGATTACGTCCGGTGGAGCAGGGATTCTTGGGTTGTTCAGATCCTGAATCCCGAGTTTTGGAGGTCACCTTGAAGGTGATGCGTGATGGACGCCCGGTAACCGTAGAAGTCACGTCGGACGGAGCCGGTTTGGTTTCGCATGCGGGCAGCGCGCTGGTCGCCCAGGTGGCCGATAAGGTCGGTCTTACGAGGGCGCTCTCGCGGGGGCTGGCCGGAATCAAGCAGCGGCGTCGTGGTCATGATCCGGGCAGGGTATTCCGCGATCTCGCGGTGATGCTCGTCGACGGTGGCGAGTGCGTGTCGGATCTCGGCGTGGTCCGCGAGCAGGACGCGTTGTTCGGGGCGGTGGCGTCTGACTCGACAGCGTTTCGGATGATCGACCGGGTCGCGTCTGAGCCGGGGTTGCTGGATGCCCTGCGTGTCGCGCACGCCCGCGCCCGGGAGCGGTTCTGGGAGCTGCATGGTGCGCCTGAGCGGCTGACGCTCGATGTCGACGCGACACTGATCACCACGCATTCGGAGAAGGAGAAGGCGGCCGGAACCTACAAGGGCGGCTACGGGTTTCACCCGCTGCAGGTCTACCTGGACGAGACCAGGGAGGCACTCGGTGGCCTCTTGCGCCCCGGGAACGCCGGCTCGAACACCGCCGCGGATCATGTGGCGGCGCTGGACTTGGCGCTGACGCAGATCCCCGCCCGGTACGTGGCGTCTCTGGAGATCTTGGTGCGCGCGGACACAGCCGGCGCTACGCATGGCCTCGTTGACTATTGCCGCGAGGCACGGATGCGCTACTCGATTGGCTACGAGCTGACCGAGAAGGTTCGCGGCGCGATCCTCACAATCCCCACGGACGCGTGGATAGGAGCGCTCGACCAGGACGGGTCGGCCCGCAAGAACGGCGAGGTCTGCGAGATCACCGGCATGGTCGATCTGTCCGGCTGGCCCGAGGACTCCAGGCTGATCGTGCGCAGGGAGCGTCCACACCCCGGAGCACAAATGTCGTTCATCGACCACGACGGGTACCGCTTCCAAGCGATCCTCACCGACCAGGCCGACCCCGACATCGCCGTCCTGGAGTGCCGCCACCGCCAGCACGCGCACGTCGAGGACCGCATCCGTGACGACAAGGACACCGGCCTTTCCAAGTTCCCGTTCAAAGAGTTTCAGCTCAACGAGGTATGGCTGGAGATCGTGATGCTCGCGCACGACCTGATCGTCTGGACCCAAGCACTCCTGCTCGACGGAGAGCTCGCCAAGGCCGAGCCCAAGCGGCTGCGCTACCGGCTACTACACGTCGCTGGGCGCCTCGCGTTCTCCGGCCGCCGCTGCAAGCTCCACCTCCAAGACACATGGCCGTGGACGGCCGAGCTCCTCGCCGCGTTCCAGAAACTCAAAACGCTTCACGCCGCGAGCAGCTGAGACCAGCCACCAGCGACCCCGCCACCACCCAGAAGACCACCCGGTCACCCGGCCGTAATCACCGCTGCCCCGAAACAAGCCAAGCACACGCCCCGCTCCCGCGGGAACGCACCACAAACAACGCCACCCAACCAGATCACCGATCAACAAGTGACCGACCCACCAAAACAGCCACTCGCAGTCCCCCTCACGCGCCTAGTGCACGTTCCGGGCTAACAGCACTCGCCGCGGCTATGCAGCTATGGCGTCGCCGGCCAAACGCCCTGACAGGACGGTAGCTGATGCCTGAGCGTTCCCGGCGCCCGATCTTCGCTCGCGTATACACGAGATTCGCGGAGAGGAGCAACCGTCGCGGTGGCGCCGAGCATCGTCGCAAGCTGCTCGCCGATCTGAGCGGGCGTGTCGTCGAGCTTGGAGCCGGTAGCGGCGCCAACTTCGCGCACTACCCGCCATCCGTCGAGGAAGTTCTCGCCGTTGAGCCCGAGCCATATCTGCGCCACCAAGCACTGAATGCGGCGACAGAAGCGTCGGTGAACATCCGGGTGCTAGACGGCAACGCCTATCGTCTGCCGGGCGATGAGGGAACTTTCGACGCCGGCGTTGCTGCGCTCGTGCTCTGCACTGTTCCCGACCAACAGCGCGCGCTCGCCGAGCTGTTCCGAGTCATCAGGCCAGGGGGCGAGCTGCGTTTCTATGAGCATGTCGTGGGCCACTCCAAATGGGAGGTGCGCTTCCAACGACTCGCCGACGCGACCGTCTGGCCTCACCTTGCTGGTGGATGTCACCTGGCGCGAGATACGGCTGCCGGCATTGAGCAGGCCGGATTCGCGATCGAGGCGTGTGAGCGCTTTCCGTTCAGTCCCTCCCCGTTCCTCCCGCCCGATCCGCACATCCTGGGTACCGCACGCCGACCTGGAAGTTCTTAGCCCGGCGACATGACCAAGGTCAGCGGTCCACCGATGCTTCCAGCAAGACCGCGAGCGCACATTCTCAAGCTGACCCTCAACGAGGCGGGTGACGGACTCGGAGTCTCCTACGGGCCTGTATCCAGACGCTGAGCCTATCATAGTTAGGGTCACCTAAGTTATGGTATTGTCCGCGCCGTCATACCCGAGTTCTGCAGTCGGATTTCTCTATCAGGAGGTCAAGCTTGTGTACCACAGGGCAATGCCGACGGTCGGTCGCTGTCGCGATGGCGATGACGCTCGTGGTGCTGCTCGTCGCCTGCGGATCTTCCTCAAAGCTCGCGCCCCCAGCGCGCAGGTCAAAAAGCAGGCCTGCAAGCAGGTCGAAGCGGCGCTCAGCGACGGTCCCGACCCGGAAGCGGACTCGGTCGGCCATGCGCAGGCGCAGATCCTGCCACTGCGCGAGATCCACACCACTGACGGGACCCTGCATCAGGCGATCGACATACTGGCAGCTGCGTATCAGGTCTTCTCCTCCACCCACGGTGCAAGTCAGGCCAAGAGCGCCGTCAGTGCAGCAAGCAAGACGATCGAACATCTCTGCCCGGGAATCGAATCGTGACCACCACCGAGGAACTGAGACACCCCGTGATCAGAACACGTCGCATCGCTTCGCTCGCGATCGTGCTCGCGCTCACAGCCGCGCTGCTGGCTGGCTGCGGCAGCTCATCCTCGTCGGGATCTGGGCAGTCGATCACCTTGTACAACGGCCAGCACGAGCAGACGACCGACTCGTTGGTTGAAGGCTTTGAAAAGCGGACGGGGATCAAGGTGAATGTTCGCAACGACGACGAGGACACTCTCGTGGATGAGATCGTGACCGAGGGCTCCAACTCGCCCGCGGATGTCATCTATACCGAGAACTCGCCCGCGCTCGAGTATCTGCAAGACAAGGGCCTGCTCGCCCCGCTCGAGCAATCGACACTCGCTCACACACCGAGTAAGTGGAACTCGCCGCAGGGCGACTGGCTCGGCGTCTCGGCAAGGGTCAGTGTGTTGATCTACAACCCGAGCCTGATCGGTGCGAGCGAACTGCCGAGCAGTGTCACGGAACTGGCCGATCCGAAGTACAGCGGCAAGCTGGCGTTCGCGGCCGGGGAGACCGATTTCCAGCCGATCGTGACATCCTACGCTCACACCTACGGTGAAGCGGCCGCGCTGAAGTGGCTGGAAGCGATCAAGTCAAACGCGGGGAGCCATGTCTACCCGGACAACGAGACGATCGCCGATGAGGTCAACCGTGGCGCAGTCGCGTTCGGGGTCGTCAACCAATACTACTGGTATCGGATGCGAGCAGAGCTCGGCGCATCGAACGTGTCGTCGAAGATCGCCTACTTCGCGCCCCATGACCCCGGCTATGTGCTGGACATATCGAGCGCTGGGATTCTGAAGTCCTCCAAGCACAAGGCAGCGGCGCAGAAGTTCCTCGCCTTCCTCGTCAGCCCAGGGGGTCAGGGAATCATCGCCCACTCGATCAGCTTCGAGTACCCGATCGCCTCCAGTGTCAGCACCGCTGCGCCGGAGACCCCATTCGATCAGCTGCAGCCCAACCCGATCACGATTCCCGAGCTCGGAGACGGGTCGAACGCGATCACGCTGCTACGCAAGGCAGGGCTTCTATGAGGCGCCACGCTGAATCGAGCCGTTTCTGATGAGCGTCGCGCCGGTGCCAGCCGTCGATGAAGCTCCGCCGACGGCGGCACACCACGGCGGGGTCGTCGCGGCCCGCCGTGCTCCCCCGCCCTGGGTGCTCCTCACGCTCAGCGCGGCGGTCGCCGTCGTACTGGTGGCACCGCTGTGCTTTCTGCTGATCGAGGCACACGGCGCGGGCACCTCGACGATCGTGAGCCTGATCTTCCGGTCGTTGACGGCGAGCCTGTTGTGGAACACCGTGAGGTTGACCGTGGTGGTGACGGTCCTGTGTGCGGTGATCGGGATCGCGGCGGCGTGGTTCATCGAGCGGACCGACCTGCCGGGCCGGAGAGTGTGGGCTGTGCTCGTGGTGGTGCCACTGGCGATCCCGGACTTCGTGGTGAGCTTTGGCTGGGCGTCGCTGAGCACGTGGGTGCAGGGGTTCCGCGGCGCGGTGCTCGTGATGACCCTCGCGATCTACCCGCTGGTGTATCTGCCGGTCGCCGCGAGCTTCCGTAACGCCGACCCCGGCCAGGAGGAGGTCGCGCGCAGCCTCGGCGCCGGACGCCTGAGCACATTCTGGCGGATCACGCTCGGACAGGCCCGCACGGCCATCCTCGGCGGCTGTCTGCTCGTCACGCTCGTGCTGCTCGCCGAGTACGGCGCCTTTGAGATCCTCGGCTACCAGACTTTTACCACCGAGATCTTCACCGAGTTCAACGTCTCCTTCAACGTACCTACCGCTTCGGCGCTCTCGCTCGTACTCGTCCTGCTCAGCCTGCTCGTCCTCTCTGGAGAGGGGCTGGCAAGGGGCCGTGGTCGCGTGAGTCGCTCTGGCCCACTTGTGCAGCGCGTAGGAGCACGACATCGATTGGGCCGCGCGAGGATGCCGGTGCTCGTGGGATTCGCGTTGCTGGTGACCCTCGCGCTCGGTGTCCCGGTCGGTGCGAGCGTCTACTGGATACTCGAGGCGGGACACGCCTATCTCACCGGCGTCTCACTCGTGGACGCCGCGTGGCATACCGCGCTCTACAGCGCAGCTGCTGCTGCCCTGGCCACCGTCATGGCGCTGCCCGTGGCGCTGCTTGCCATCCGTCACCGGGGACGCCCGTACCAGCTGCTGGAGCGCAGCACCTATTTGGTGCTCGCGATGCCGGGCCTTGTGATTGCGCTCGCGTTCTCCTACTTCACCGAGCGCTACGCCAACGGGTTTCTCTATCAGAGCGCGCCGCTGCTGATCCTCGCCTACGCGATCCTGTTCTTCCCGCTCGCCCTGGTCGGCGTGCGCGCATCCGTCATGCAAGCACCGCCCGGCCTTGAAGAGGTCGCCCGCTCACTCGGGCAGCCCCGTTTTGCGGTGCTGTGGCGTGTGACGCTGCCGCTGATCGGCCCGGGCCTCGCGGCCGCGTTCTGCCTCGTGTTCCTCTCGGCGGTGACCGAGCTGACCGCCACGTTGATCCTGATCCCGACCGGTGTGCAGACGCTCGCGACCCAGTTCTGGGTCTACCAGCAGAACCTCGCCTACGGCCAAGCCGCCCCATTTGCGCTCGCGATTATCGCGATCGCCGCCCTGCCCAGCTATGTGCTCGGTCGTTTCTTCGACAGGCTCCCCTCCAGGGCGCCCATCGCCAAGTGAATAGCCTCCAGATCAGCCAGCTGCACAAGCGCTTCGGGACCCATTCCGTCCTTGCCGACCTGGATCTCGAGGTGCCAGCCGGCTCCCTGACAGCCATTCTCGGGCCGTCCGGCAGTGGCAAGACCACGCTGCTGCGGCTGCTGGCCGGCTTCGAGACACTCGATCACGGCACCATCAGGATCGGTGGGCAGGTCATCGACTCCGAGGGCACACACGTTCACCCCGAGCATCGCAAGATCGGCTACGTACCACAGGAGGGCGGCCTCTTTCCCCATCTCACCGTCGAGGCAAATGTCGCCTTCGGACTCTCCCGCGCGGCACGGCGGCAAGGAGTAGCCGATCTGCTGGGCATGGTGGGGCTGGGCGAGCTGGCGCGCCGCTACCCCCACCAGCTCTCCGGCGGCCAGCAGCAGCGCGTCGCGCTAGCCCGGGCGCTCGCCGTCAAACCGGAGATCGTGTTGCTGGACGAGCCATTCGCGTCGCTGGATGCCCACCAGCGCGCGAGCGTCCGCGAGGATGTCGGGAGAATCCTGCGCGAGTCGTCGGCCACGACGCTGCTGGTCACCCACGATCAGGACGAGGCGCTCTCGCTCGCCGACCTCGTCGCTGTCCTGCGCAACGGCAAGATCGCCCAGTGCGCCACGCCGCAGGAGCTCTACACGTGGCCGGCCGACGACGAGTTGGCACGCTTCATCGGGGAAGCCAACGTGATCGCCGGCGTCCTCGACGGCACGCTCGTCGACACGCCACTCGGCAAGCTTGCGGCCCAGTGGCGCGGCGAGCCGTTGCCGAGCGGCTCCCCGGTGAGGGTCCTGATCCGCCCCGAGCAGATCGACATGACAGCAGCCGGCGGCG
This sequence comes from uncultured Solirubrobacterales bacterium, assembly GCA_963814085.1. Lineage (GTDB taxonomy): Bacteria > Actinomycetota > Thermoleophilia > Solirubrobacterales > Solirubrobacteraceae > Palsa-744. Next base: position 1,646,604 of record CAWFBP010000003.1, read on the forward strand.
AGGAGGGCCTGGCCGGGCAGATCGTGCGCTGCGGCTACCACGGCCACGACGCCGTGCTCCACGTGCAGATCGACGAGGAGGGTAGCGAGCGGCAGCTGACCGTGCGCACCGCGGGCGAGGCGCCGCCGGCGCCCGGCTCAAAGGTCAGGCTCAGCGCACGCGGTCCCGTGCTCGTGTGGCCCGCCCCGTCCACCAACGGGCACCCGAAGCTACTCGAGCAATAGTCGCGCACGTTCAGCGCGCCTCTCGGCACCACAAGCGCCTCGGGAGCGCCACTCGGTCCCCGCCGGGCCTGGCTCAGGCGCGCACGATGACGCTGCGGGTGAGCATCACCGCAGCGCCGTGGAGTGGTGTAAGCGTGATCTTCACCGTCAACGCCAGGTGCCGGCGGCGGCGCAACGCGGCCTTGCCCTTCGCGTTCAGCGGCACCGAGAACGACACGCTGCCCGCCTGCAGCGAGGAGCGCACAAGCCGCCCTACGCGCACCTGTTTGGTGTGCCCCGCCTTGGCGAGCGAGGCGCCGGCGGCAACCAGACCGACTTCCAGCCGCCCGCCGGCGCCGGCCTGGGACACCTTGATCGCCCCGTGCACTGTCGATCCGTGTTGGCTGCCGGCGAGCTTGAGAGCCTTGGATCCCCCTTCCAAAGGCGAGCCGGAGCCGGGTTCGGTCGGCGTCGTGGGGGTGGTGGTCGTGGTCGTCGTCGGTGTGGTTGTTGTCGGCGTGGTGGGGGTCGTGCCGGCGGCACCTTCCACGACGATTTCGTATTTGGTGTATTCGGGCCACAGCGTCGAGCTTTCGAACTTGTAGGTCCCAGGCTGTTCGAACTTGCACTTGCCTTCCCAGCCGGCCATGGCACTTGTAGGCACACCTGTGCAGGCTGGCGCAGAGCCCATCCATACGACTGCCGCCGCTGTGCTCGCGTGGTCGATGAATGTGACCGTTCCTCCGCTCGCGATCGTCACAGATTTCGTGGGTTTCGCTATCGACGCCGACCCTTCTGTGGTCCAGCACGACCAGGTGCTCACTTCGCAGTTCTCGTTAACTTCGAGCTTCGCTTCGGACGGAGCGGCAGCGAGCGCGGGCAGCACAGCCACGGCCGCCCCGATCAACGCAGCGAGGGCGAAAAGCACAAACATGCGTGGTCTCAAAATCGTGCGCGGTCTCATCGTACGACCACGCTTCGCGTGAGGGTCATAGCCGCGCCGTGTTTGGGTGTGAGCACGATCTTCACAGTGAGCGCCAGCTTGTGGTGATGGCGAAGTGCGAGCTTGGCTGCCGCGTTGAGCGAGATCGAGAAGGACACCTTGCCCGCCGGCGCCGAGGAGCGGACGAACCGCCCGACGCGGGAGCTGCCCGGCCGCTTGACCTTGGCCAGCGAGGCGCCCTGGGCGAGCAGTTCGACTTCCAGGCGTGCGCCACCGTCGGCGGCGGGGATCTGGACCGTCCCATGCACGGCGTCACCATGCTGGGCTTTCGCAAGCGCGAGGGTCGCGAGGGGATTGCCCTCGCCCGGCGGGGAAGGCGCTTCCAGCGAGCCGGACGTGGTGGGCGTGGAGGCAACGCTGCCATAGGGTTGGGTGGAGGTCGTAGCCGTCGGCGTTGTAGTCGGCGTAGTCGTGGTCGGTGTGGTCGTTATGGGGGTCGTCGTCATGGGGATGGTTGTCGTTGGAGTGGTCGTTGTTGGGGTGGTCGTAGTCGTTGTGGTGGAGGTTGTGCCGCCGCCTCCGAGATTTCCGACGATCACCTTGTATTTGGTGTAGTTGCTATAGATATCTTTGAATAGTTCTTCGCTTTCGAACTCGTATTCGCCGGCGGTGGAGAACGTGCACGTTCCTTTCCAGCCGGTTTTCGTCGGCGGTGCTTCGACGACTCCCGTGCAGCTCGGCCGCGCCGCGCCCTTCCAGATCACATCTGTCGGAGCTTTTGGGTCGTTGTCTTCGAAGGAGATAGTGCCGCCCTGGGCGAGCTCGACCGGTGGCACTTCGCTCTCCGGAACGTTAGTTTCGGGGTTGCCCTTAGGGTTCCAGCAGGGCCAATTGCTCTCGAAGCAGCTTTGGGCCACTTCGAGCTTCACTTCGGATGGTGCGGGCGAGCCGGTAGCGAGCGCGGGCACGATCGCGATAGCAGCTCCGAGCACGGCTGCTACGGGTAGATAACGCTTACGCAGCTTCACAATCTCAGCCCACCTCTCCAGTCGAGTACCCAGTCAGTCTCGCGTGCTCGTCCAAAGGAGCCGATGCACGCTCTCACAACCCAAGACTCCGGTCCAGCGTGATCCTTCCCGGAAGCTCCTCCCAGCGCCCTGCGCGTGCGCGAGGCGACGATCACGATCAGGCTGTGTCGCGCTCGCAAGCAGGTGTCAAGCAGTTCGCGCCCGCGCCGGACTCGCTCATGCCAGCGTCTTCCGAGCCGGATCATGCCAGCGTCTTCCGAGCCGGATTCGCCCGATTTCACGGACGCTTTGCGCCGCGGTACCCACGAAGCTCGACAGTCCGCGGGAATGAGACGCTGCCCAGCGGAGTTTTGTCTAGTGGAGGAGCACCATGACTGAGGTGCCCCATATCGAGGACGAGCAACGGCGCATCGCCGAGCTGTTGCACTCCTTCGACGTGCCAGCCCCGGAGCCGCTTCACCGGCGGATCGAGTCGTTGGTGGCCTCGCACCCAGAATCAGTTCGCGCCGCGCTCTCCTGGTCTGGGCGTGCGTCGGTTCCCTCCCTTTGGTCTCGCCAGCGCTGGGGCGGTGGCAGCCGCCGTCGTGGCGGTTGCGGTGGTGACATGGCTGCGTGACGGCCACCTATGCGTGGTATCCGGCCGCGGCGTCTCCAGCGCCACGCTGCTACGGTTGGCGAGCTGGAGCGATCACGACGCGACCGTCTCCTGAGCGTGCACAGCCGTCGGCCTGACGGTGGCGAGGAGGATCGAAACCACGCCGGTGCTCGGGAAGGTTCGCGGCGTGGCGGTGTCTATAGGTAGAGATGGCAGTCACGCACCCGAGCACCCGACATTCGGAGGAACCATGAAGCGAACCCCCTACGTTTTCTTGGCCGTCGCCTTGGCAAGCGCGGCGAGCGCCGCGACAGTCACGAGCGCACAGAGGAGCCTCCCGGTCGCGCGGTCAAGCCGGGCTGCCACGGTGCAGCTGCGTCATACGAATCTCGGCAGCATCCTCGTCAGCAGCTCGGGCCGCACGCTGTATGAGTTCACGAGGGACCACGCCAAGAAGAACAGCTGCGCGCCGATCAAGGGGTGCTCAGCAGTATGGCCGTCGCTGAAGGCAAGCGGTCGCCCGACGGCCGGCTCGGGCGTCAAGGCTTCGCTTCTGTCCACGACCAGCGGTAATCAGGTCACCTATGCCGGTCACTCGCTCTACACCTACAGCGGCGATAGCGGTCCAGGGGAAACCTCCTACGTTGGCGCCAAAATGTTCGGCGGCACTTGGTACGCGATCAACGCCTCCGGAGGCACGGTCAAGTAAGCCCCGGCGTCGGGTAGCGCCCGCCGTCGGTCTTGGCGGCGTGAACGATCGGGAAATCCCTGGGCCATCCGAGCTGGGTCAGACGTTTGAACCCCCGCCACAGCCCGCGCGGGCTCAAACGCCGCAGGTGCTGGCGCGCGCCACGTCCACTTGACAAGCCGACCGCCATATCAGCTGCCGTTGGGAGACGGTGCGATCTCACCGCGGCCTGCCTGTTGGAGGTCTGCAGGCAGCGGCGCGTCGGCGGCGCGGGCGAGGACGGTCAGGCCGATGCGCCAGCGGATGATCGCGGCGCGCTGGGCTGCCTGTGTGTTGGGCAGGTCGGTGAGCTCGCCGTCGGCGAGGCCGGCAACGAGCGCGCTCAGGTAGGCATCCTCGAACACGTAGGTGTTGGCGTAGCCGGTGTTGAGGGCGCGCAGCTGGGCGGTGGGTGGATCGACTGCCGCGATATCGACCGCGTAGGCCGCAAACCGCCGCTCGAGCTGACCCATGCGCTGGGCGGCCTCACCGTGCGCGATGTGCCGGTCATGAAACGCCTCGAGGATCGGGTCGGCGCCGCCCAGGAGCTTGTTGACCGCGAGCCTGATCGGCTCGACCTCGCCCATGTAGCGCTCGATCGCCACCCGTTGCTCACGTCGCGTGCTGGCCGCCGACCCGGTTTGGCTCGCGCACCCGCCGAGCGCAGTCATGCACAAACAACTGGCGGCCAGCGCGCGGGTGTGGCGTGTCACCCCCACGCGCGCTGCCCCCGCGCATCCGCGGGAGGGCTCAATAGGCGTAGCCGCCGCCGCTTGAGCTGGCGCCGCTGGACTTTTCCGGTTCCGAGGAGCTGCTGGTGCTCGGCGGGGTGCTGCTGGAGCTGGCAGTGACAACACTCCAGGTGCCTACGTCTTTGATCCCCTGACCCTTGGTTTCACCAGACTGCTGGTCTCCCGTGAACGTGTAGAGCGGCGTGCCCTTATAGGTGACCTGCACGGTCCCTTCGGGACGCTTGACGGTACCGAGCGAGCCGACTTCGCCGCCGGGTGTGCCGCTGGATGGCGCGATCAGCGGGTGCCAGACACCGACACAGGCGGAGCTGGTGCAGGTGAACTTGCCGTTCTGCTCGCCGCTGAGGTGGTACAGCGTCATTCCCTGGCTGTCGACCAGGATCGTGCCGAGCGAGTTGGAGGCGGTCTTCACGACGACGGCGCTTGACGAGCTGCTGCTTGTCTGCGCGGCGGCCTGTGTGCTCGCGGCCGAGCTGGTCGTGCTGCTGGATGAGCTGCTGCCGCAGGCGGCGATCAGGAGCGACGCGGCGATTGCTGGTAGGGACAGCTTCAGTAGATGGCGCATGTATTCACTCCTGTGGCAAGTCGGGCACCGTGCCGGCGCGTGTGGGTCCTGCTGTACTGATAGAGACTCCGGGCAGGCGCGTTCCTTCCGGTCCTTCGTCGACGGGCAACTTCCACCGCAAACGCGGCTTTGCTAGGGGACGGGACGGGTCGCACGATTTGCTTTCCTGGGAGCCGTTCATCGAGTCTCCCTATCGGTGGGCGTTGCCGACACTGACGCCGGCAACGCCCAGAGCTTTCGGTGAACTGCACGCCCTCAGTGCAACAGGTTCAGCGTGTTTTCGCCGTCATCGACGAAGTAGATGCCTTTGTTTTCTGGGGCTATGACCAGGCCGAACAAAGACCCCGCGCCAGTCTTCCTGTCGGCGGTCTGCACGGCTACCTGCTGGCCGGCGGGTGTAGTTTCGACCATGTTGCCGTCGCCACCGTTGCTCGTGATGATGTTGCCGTTCGGTGCGAGCACCATGCCGAGCGGTTCCTTGAGGTGGCCGCCTTCGGTGAGGACGGCGCCGCCTTTCGCGGCGGGCGCAGTGCGCGTCGTCGCTTCGGAGATCGCGAGGATCTTGTTGTCCTCGGTCGAGGCCACATACAGCGTTCCGTTGGAGGCGAGTGCGAGTCCGGTCGGGCCGAGCACGAGGGCTTCCGCTGAATCGATCCAGGGGATGCCGTTGGCGATCACCGTTTCGCTCAGCACCTTCGGCGTCTGGTGTTCGCCGGATTCCAGGTCGATCCGCAGCACGGTCGAGTTGTCGATCGTGTGGATGCCCTTCGCGGCACCGCCATTGAGCGCGTTGCTGACGAACAGCGTGGTCTTGGAACCTTCGCTCTTGGCGGTCGAGTCCCAGGGACCCTGGATGTTCTTGCTGGCGATCGTCTCGACCGCCTTACCTTCGCTGTCGAGCACGATCAGGCAGCCGTACTTCGCGGTCGCCGACTTGCCGTTGGTCGTTGGCAGGCTGCCCACGACGACGTAGCCGCCCGGCAGGATGTTCAGCGCCGTCGTCAGCCCGACGCCGCCTGGGCATGGGCCGGGAAGTGTCTTGGCATCGATCGTCGCAAACGGCGAGACCTTCCCGGCGCTCGAGACCTGCACGATCGTCGTGCCGGTGCCCTGACCGTTCTCCTGTGCGCTTTCCTTGGCGTTGAAGTTGCTGACCAGCAGTTCACCGGCGTGCAGCTTGCCGACGCTGCTCGGCACGAGCACAATGCCGTAGGGGTTGATGTCGCCGTTGGAAGGAACCGTGGAACCGAGCGTGCTCGGGGTGGCGAAGCTCGCCAGGTACGCGGCTGGTGTCGATGTCGCACTCGCGGTGGTGCTGGTGCTGGCCGCGGGTGTCAAGGTGCCGGCGCTTTTGGAGCTGCCACAGCCAGCGATAACGAGTGCTACACCTATGAGGGCAAGGATTGACGATCTAGGCACTGGGGACCACTCCTGTCGTTCGAGATCGGGGGAAGACGGCTGCAGGGCGGCGGCCAGCGCATAGCCGCATCGCGCGCTGTCCCGATTGACTCCGGCATTACGGGATTCCTTCCCGGCGAGCTTTCAATCTTTCCGCGCTTGTGTGGCTATCTGCTCTGAGCCCTCTCAGAACCGCTCGTGCTTAAACGTGCCGCGACGGGTCGAGCAACAGCCGCCGGCCTCGGTGCTGGTGGAGACCTCAGGCACTTAGGCTCTGTCGATGGTGCAGCCCGCCAGCAGCGAGCAGGTGGCCGTACAGCGACGGACGACGCTCGCGTCGATCGCCGCGGCCGGCATGTTGGTGATCCTCAAGCTTGGGGTGGGCTTGATAGCGGGCAGTCTGGCGTTGATCTCGGCTGGGATCGAGTCAAGCGGAGATGTCCTCGCCGCGATCCTGACGTTCTTCGCTGTGCGGTTGGGCCGCCAGCCTGCGGACCCTGAGCACCCCTACGGGCATGGCCGCGCCGAGAACCTTGGGGCGCTCGGCGAGGCCGGCATCCTGCTCGCAGGCGGGCTCATCGTCGCAGTGGAGGCGATCAGACACCTCATCGGTCCCAGCGGCACGCCTGACACCCACTGGTATGTCTTCGTGGTCATCGCGATTGCGCTGGCGATGGACCTCACCCGCACTGCTATCTCCCTGCGCGCAGCGCGACGCTACGGGAGCCCCGCTCTGCGCGCGAACGGGTTTCACTTCGCCGGGGACATGGCCGGCTCGGTAGCTGTCCTGATCGGGTTGCTACTCGTGCGCGCCGGGTTCGCTCAAGGCGACGCGAGCGCCGCACTCGTCATAGCCGTAATCATTCTCGCCACCGCGGCACGGCTGATCGCGGAGAACGCAAACGTGCTGATGGACCGCACGCCGGCCGAGGCCAGAGAGGCAGCCGAGCGTGCACTTGCGCGCCTGGAACCCGACATCGAACTGGTGCGGCTGCGCCTGCGCGAGTCCGCCGGACGCTACTTCGCGGATGTCATCGTCGCCGTCGCGCCCGGCGCAGCGGTGGTCGAGGGCCACCAGGCCGCGAACCTGATCGAGGCGGCGATCGAGACCGAGCTGCCCGGCAGCGATGTAGTCGTCCACGTCGAGCCTCGCCGCAGTGGTCTGGACCTCCGCGACCGGGTACTCGCAATCGCGCTGGCCGAGCCGCTGGTCAAGGAAGTACACGACATCACGATCTTCGAGAACGGCGGGTCAGCCAGCGTCTCCTTGCATCTGAAGTTCCCCGCCGATCTCGCCCTACAAGCAGCGCTTGCGGTCACTGAGCGCATCGAGCGAGCGATCCGCGCTCGCCGCGGCGTCAGCGAGGTACAGACCCACCTGGAGCCCCTGGAGCGCCCGCTGAGCGCCAGCCCAGCCACCACGAGCACCGACCTCGACGCGATACGGGAGATCAAGCGCATAGTTCTCGAGCGGACGGGCAAGGAGCCACGCGGGACAAAGCTGCTTCGCACCGAGGCCGGTCGCGTCATCTTCCTCACGCTAGGCGTCGGCGCCGAGACCTCCCTGGTCGATGCTCATCAGCTGGGCAGCGAGCTCGAGGAGGAGTTGCGCCTACAGGTTCCCGACATCGCTGATGTCGTCGTCCACACCGCAACCTGAGCACTCCAAACGGCGCTGTGCCTCGCATGACGCGGGGCGTGCTGTCGACGGTTCGCTGAGGGCTGGCCCTGTACGTTCGTTGGGATTTGGGCTCGACCCGGGTAAAATGCATGATCTCGATAAGATCAGTGAGGATTTGAGGGCGGACTGCCGCCAATGCGCGCGGCCAGGCTACTCTGGCAGAGCGTTCGTAGAGTTGCGACCGACTTGACGCGGCCGCGGACTCGGCTGAGGCGCGCAGCGGCGACCGGCGGATTTGACCAAGCGTGGACTGAAAGGAAGCAAACATGGCATTGCAGCTAGGCGACACAGCCCCCGATTTCGAGGCCGACACCACCGAGGGCCGCATCAAATTCCATGACTGGATCGGCGATTCGTGGGCGGTGTTGTTCTCCCACCCGAAGGACTTCACGCCGGTGTGCACCACGGAGCTTGGCTACATGGCGAAGATCAAGCCCGAGTTCGACCGTCGCAACACGAAGATCATCGGCCTCTCGGTGGACCAGACCGGCAAGCACGCGCAGTGGGCGAGCGACATCGAGGAGACCCAGGGCACCGCCCCCAACTACCCAATCATCGGCGACGGCGACTTCAATGTCTCCAAGCTGTACGGGATGCTTCCTGCGGCGACTGAGGGCGACTCCGACGCGCGCACGCCGGCCGACAACCAGACGGTGCGCAACGTGTTCGTGATCGGCCCCGACAAGAAGATCAAGCTGATCCTCATCTACCCGATGACGACCGGCCGCAACTTCGACGAGGTGCTGCGGGTGATCGACTCGCTGCAGCTGACTGCCGGCCACAAGGTGGCGACGCCGGTCAACTGGCAGCCGGGGGAGGACGTGATCATCGCGGGGTCGGTCTCCGACGAGGAGGCCAAAGCGACCTACCCCGACGGCTGGAAGACGCCCAAGCCGTACATCCGCATCGTGCCCCAGCCGCACTGAGCAGCACCGGCCGTGGGCGATGCTCTTCAGGCAGATCACCCACGACGATCTCGGCTGCGCCTCCTATCTGATCGGCGACGAGCGGGCCGGGGTCGCCGCGGTCGTCGATCCGCGCTTTGAGATCGACGAGTACCTCGAGCTGGCCCGCTACCGGGGGGTCACGATCGAGCACGTGCTCGAGACCCACAACCACGCCGACCACGTCTCCGGACATGGACGCCTGGTGGCGGCCACGGGGGCTCGCATCCACGTCCACCGCCTGGCGGACCCGGCCTACGAGCACGAGCCGTTCGAGGATGGGTGGGAGCTGCGCTTGGGGTCGCTCACGGTGCGCGCCCTGCACACCCCCGGGCATCGCCCCGAGCACACCGCCTTCCTGTTGATCGACACCCACCGTGGCGGGGATCCATGGGCGGTGTTGAGCGGGGACAGCCTGTTCGTGGGCGACGTCGCCCGCACCGACCTGGCCGTCGAGCAAGCCGAGGGAGCCCGCCAGATCTTCCGCTCCGTGCACGAGCGGCTGCTCACGCTCCCCGACGATTGCGAGCTGTGGCCGGCGCATCTCGGGGGCTCGATGTGCGGAGGGCCGGGCATGGACATGAAGATCTGCTCGACCGTCGGCTACGAGAAGCAGCACAACCCGACGCTCGCGATCGCGAACGAGGAGGAGTTCGTTACGCAAGCCCTCGCCAAGCTGGGCCCGCAGCCACCCAACTTCGAGAAGATCGTGGCGCTCAACCGCGGCCCACTGCTAACCAGCGGAGTCGAGGTGCCCGCGCTCTACCCCCACCAGGTGCAGCTCAAGCGCGACGAGGGTGCGCTGCTGGTGGACGTCCGCACCGACCTGCAGTTCGACGATGTCCACATCCACGGCTCGATCTGCATTCCCTCGTTCAGCTCCGGGTTTGGATCCAAGCTCGCGTGGCTGGCCGACCACGATCGGGAGATCGTGTTCATCGGACGCGACGACACCGACGGGCGCCGGGCCGCCAAGCTGGCGCTGTCGGTGGGGGTCCGCAACGTCGCGGGCCTGTTGGCGGGAGGCATGACCAACTGGCGCCAAGAACGGCACGCCGTGACTTCAACCGAGCGGGTGGCCGCCGCCGACCTCCTCGACCGACTCGCACAGGAGCCCGCGCTGCAGCTGCTCGACGTCCGGGAGCTGCGGGAGTGGAATGCCGGCCATGTGCCGGGGTCGGTGTTCACGCCGTGGCACGACATCGCGGGGATCCCCCGGGGATTGGATCCCGCCCTGCCGATCGCCGTGATCTGCGCCGCAGGGGTGCGGGCGGCGACCGCCGCCAGCCTGCTTACGCATCACGGTGCGAGGCACGTCATCCACGTGATCGACGGTGGCGTCCCCCTGCTGGCTCAGAACGGCTTGAGACTGGAGTCGAGCGCCGACCGCCTGGCCTAGTGAAGACTCGACTCCTGAAGAGGAGGATTGCACCCGACGAGTTGCCCGTGCGGCAGCGCGTCGGAGGCGCGGGCTGACACGCCGTAGCCGGCCGTGTTTGCGTTGGCGTCGCGCGGGTAGCCTGTACAGATAGGGCCTTTCCACCGTGCGGCTGTAAGAGGGAAGGAGACAGGAGCTTGAAGGCTGAGGCTGGCGGTGTCGGGCGGGCGGGTCTGCGTGGCTTCTGGGCCTCTCTGGACCGGAGGCAGAAGCGAACGTTGTTAATGATGATCGCCGCCGTAGCGGCGCTGCACGTGGTTGGATTCTTGGCGCTGATCGAGCTCGTCGCACCGAAGCGCTACTCACTGGGCGGCGCCGGGGTCTTCACGATCGGGATTGGTGTGACCGCGTACACGCTCGGTCTGCGCCACGCCTTCGACGCGGATCACATCTCTGCGATCGACAACACGACGCGCAAGCTGATGTCCGAAGGCAAGCGGCCTCTCAGCGTGGGCTTCTGGTTCTCGCTCGGGCACTCGACGATCGTGTTCCTCCTCGCGTTCCTGCTCGCGATTGGGGTCAGGTCGCTCTCGGGTCCGCTCAAGCACGAGAACTCCAGCCTGCACCAGGTGACCAACTACCTCGGCACGGGCATCTCCGGCGCATTCCTCTACCTCATCGCTGCGCTGAACGTCGTCATCCTGGTTGGGATCATCAAGGTTTTTCGTGAGATGCGTGGCGGCCAGTACGACGAGGAGCAACTCGAGGACCATCTGCAAAAGCGCGGGTTCATGAACCGCCTTTTCGGTGGTCTGGTCAAGACGGTCGCCAAGCCGCAGCAGATGTACCCGGTTGGCGTGCTGTTCGGCCTCGGCTTCGATACGGCGAGCGAGGTCGCGCTGCTCGTGATTGCCGGTAGCGCCGGCGCCGCCGGGCTGCCGTGGTACGCGATCCTCTGCCTGCCCATCCTGTTCGCCGCGGGAATGAGCCTGATGGACACGATCGACGGGACGTTCATGAACTTCGCCTATGGTTGGGCATTCTCCCAGCCCGTGCGCAAGGTCTTCTACAACCTCACGATCACCGGCCTGTCGGTTGCGATCGCGCTCGTGATCGGCACGATCGAGGTTGGTGGCCTGGCCGCCTCGGAGCTCAACCTTTCCGGCGCGTTCTGGAGCTGGTTCGAGACCATCAACGTCAACTTCATCGGGTTCGTGATCGTCGGGATGTTCCTCGTGACATGGCTGATCGCCCTATCGGTATGGCGTTTCGCTCACATCGAGGAGAGATGGACGAGCGACCGTCAGCAGACGCCACGCGCAAGCCTTTGAGTTCACATGGTCGCGGCCGCGATCGCCGCCTGGCCATAGGAGATCGCCCCATCGTTGGGTGGTAGGCACTCAGGGGTGAGTACACGGAGCCCGGCGTTCTGCAGACCCGCGCAGACGCTCTCCAGCAGCAGCCGGTTCTGGAAGACTCCACCGGCCAGCACCGCGAGTGAGAGCCCCGCTTCCGCGGCGACCTCGACGCATGCCCGCACGGTCGCAGCTCCAAGTCCTCGGTGAAAGCGCGCCGAGACGATCGCCGTGGAGGCGCCCGCGTCCAGGTCCGCGACCAGCCCGAGAATCGCCGGGCGGGGGTCGAGCTGTCCCTCCGTATAGGGAATCTCATACGTGCCTGGCTCGCTCGGGTTTGCGAGTGCCTCCAGCTCGATCGCCGCTTGGCCCTCGTAGGTCACCTCGGAGCGCACGCCGCAGATTGCGGCGACGGCGTCACACAGCCGCCCCACGCTGGTCGTGATCGGTGCCGCCACTCCCTGCTCGGCGATGCTCGCGACCGCCGCCCATCGCTCGGCGTCCACCCGGTCGAGGAGATCCACCGGGATCGCGGGCTGGGGATCGCCTGTCGCCTGAGCCAGCCACGCGCACGCCATCCGCCATGGCTCGCGGACCGCCCGGTCTGCGCCGGGCAGACGCGCCGGGCGCAGGTGCCCGACGCGCTCGAAGCGCTCGAGGTCACCGACGAGAAGCTCCCCGCCCCACACGGTTGCGTCACTGCCATAGCCGCTGCCGTCGTAGATGGCCCCCACCGCCGGGCCGCTTTCTCCGTGCTCGGCCAGCACCGCGGCCAGATGGGCGTGGTGGTGCTGCACGCCGAGGAGCTCCACCCCGGCCCTTTCCAGAGCGTAGGCGCTCGAGAGGTAGTCGGGGTGCAGGTCGTGGGCAACGATCTCCGGTGCCACCGCGAACAGCTCTTCGAAGTGGGCAACACCCTCGCGGAAGGAGCGCAGCGTCTCCCAGTTGCGCAGGTCGCCGATGTGGTGGCTCACCCACGCGCGGCGGGCGCGCGCCACGCAGAACGTGCTCTTCAGCTCCGCCCCGCATGCGAGCACGGGGCGGCGTGCCTCCAGCGGCAGCCGCAGAGCACCGGGCACGAATCCACGCGAGCGCCGCAGGGGCAACACCTGCCGGTGGTGCGCGCTTCCCACCACGCGCGCCACCGAATCGTCGGTACGGGTGTGAATCGGGCGTTCGTGCACGAGGAACGCATCCGCGATTGCGGACAGGCGCTCGCGTGCGTCCGCGTCCTCGTAGGCGATCGGCTCGTCCGAGACGTTGCCGCTCGTCATCACCAGCGCCACCGAGTTGCCGAGATCACCGAGCAGCAGGTGGTGCAGCGGCGTGTACGCGAGCATCAGTCCGAGATCCGGGGCGCCCGGGGCGACGCCCTCGGCGACCGGCGCATCCGCCCGGCGCGCCACGAGCACGATCGGTCGCGCCAGATCCTCCAGCAGCGCGGCCTCGTGCTCGTCGATGTGCGCGAGCCGTTGCGCGGCCGCGAGGTCGGCAACCATCAGCGCGAACGGCCGCTCCTCGCGATGCTTGCGCGCGCGCAGCGCGCTCACCGCCGCCACGTCGTCGGCTCTGCACGCGAGGTGGTAGCCGCCAAGGCCCTTCACGGCGACGATTGCGCCCGCTGCGAGCAACCGCGCGGCACGAGCGACGGCATCTCCGGCGCCAACTTCGCCGGCACCGCTTAGGAGCCCCGCTCCGTCCTGCGCCGCGATCTCCCGCCCGCCGGCGTTGAGCAACCGCACCCGGGGGCCGCACACCGGGCATGCGTTCGGTTGGGCGTGGAAGCGGCGGTTGGCGGGATCCTCGTACTCGGCCAGGCATGTCGCGCACATCCGAAAGCCGGCCATCGTCGTCCGCGGCCGGTCGTAGGGGACGCCGCGCACGATCGTGAAACGCGGGCCGCAGTTGGTGCAGTTGACGAAGGGATAGCGGTAGCGGCGGTCGGCGGGGTCGCGAAGCTCCGCACGGCAGTCCGCACACGTGGCGATGTCGGGCGCGACCATCGCGTCGGGGGCGCCCGCGTTGGCGCTGGGCGCGATCACGAAGCCGTGCTCTTCGTGCGGGTCTCTCGGCTCGGCGCTGACGCGCTCGACGATCGCCATCGGGGGGGCCTCAGCGGGCAGGCGCTCGAGGAACGCCTCGACGGCCTCGCGCGCCCCCTCGACCTCGAGCTCGACACCCTGCTCGTCGTTGCGCACCCAACCTCCGAGCCGCAGTTCGCCGGCCAAGCGATAGACGTATGGGCGAAAGCCGACGCCCTGCACCGTCCCGTCCACCCGCGCTCGCGCGCGCACACGCGACCGCTCGACGCGCGCTCCGGGCGTCTCGCTCAACCCGTGCTCTCCAACAGCTCGCGCAGCACATGCCACGCGCTCGCCTGCGCCTCCTGGATGCGCGGGATGTGCTCCGAGCGGGTGACGATCACGTGGTCGGCGAGGCGCTCAGACGCGATCTGGCCGCCGCCGTAGCCGACGAGCGCGAGCGTCAGCATTCCGATCCGCCGTGCCTGCACCAGTGCGGAGAGCACGTTGCGCGAGCCGCCGCTGGTGGAGAACACGAGCAGCGCGTCACCGGCGCGACCATGGGCGATGACCTGACGCGAGAAGATCGACTCGACGCCCACGTCGTTGGCGATCGCCGTGAGGATGCCCGGATCCTCGGTTAGGTCGATCGCCGCCCACGGCTGCCACCCCGCGGGGGGGTAGCGCAGGTCCGCGACTGCGTCCATGGCGTCGGTGGCCGATCCGCCGTTGCCCAACGCGAGCACGCGCCCGCCGCGCTCCAGCAGCGAGCGCAACGCTGCTGCCGCGGCGCGCAGCTCCCCCTCCGCCTCTTCGAGCGTCTGCGCGCGCAGCGCCGAGATCTCCGCGGCCTTCGCAAGCACCGAGGCGCGCACGTCCGCGACGACCTTCTCGAGGTCATCCTCCTGCTCTCCCAGGAACGGATAGAGGAAGCTCGAAGCGCCCGCGTCGTGGACCGCGCGCTCGGCCCGTCCCGCGAGCAGGCCGCGGTGCTCGAAGAAGACGTGCACGAGCTCCCACAGCACGTGATAGAGGGTCTCGACGAGCTCCTGTGCGATGAACGGGTCCTTGTCCGCCAACGGGACATCCACCACGGGGGGGACGTCGACGGCGGGCGGGGCCTCGACGGCGGCCGGGGCGTCGACCGGGGGCGGGTCTGCTCCCGGGGAGGGAGCCTCTCGCGCGATCGACATGGGCACAAGCTCCCACTCGGCTCCCACGCGCGAAGCGGCGAGCGTCAGGCAGCCGCGATCGCGCGCGACCCGCAGCGCAGCGGCCGTTTCTGCATCATCCCCGAAGGCCAGTGCAATGTCGTCCGCCTCGACGAGCAGCTCCAGCTGTCTCGCCAACCGCCCTCCCTCAGGGCATAGCGCGAGGGCGGGCAGTGCGCGCTTTCCCACGATCACGGGATGCACGAACTCGACCGCCACGTGGCGCGCGTCCGAGCGCGCCACCGGATCGGCACCGAACGCGACGAGCCGGCCCCCGCGCGCGAAGCGCTCGGCCATTCGGTGACACAGCCGCGCGATCCGCTCGGCCTCGGCGTCGAAGAACGCCCCGCATGCTGCCCGCCGGCGCTCCGCGGCAGGGGCGGCAAGGGCAAGCGTCTCGGTCACACCGTGGCGTGGGCGCGTGTGCGGCTGAGCAGCCAGTCGCGGAAGGCGTCCACGCCCTCTCCCGTTCGGGCGCTCGTGAGGATGTGCTCGATCCCGGGATGCACCTGCTCGAGGTTCGCGAGCAGGATGTCGAGGTCGGCATCGACGTGGTCGAGCAGGTCGATCTTGTTGACGACCGCGAGCTCGCACGCGCGGAACATGAGCGGGTACTTCAGCGGCTTGTCCTCGCCCTCGGCGACCGAGCACACCATCGCCCGCACATCCTCGCCGACGCGGAACTCGGCGGGACAGACGAGGTTGCCGACGTTCTCGATGATCAGCAGGTCGATCTCCTCGAGCGGGATCGAGTCGAGCGCCGAGCGCACCATGTTGGCGTCGAGGTGGCACTCGCCGCCGAAACCGCCAGCCGTGTTCAGCTGTACGACCGGGATGTGCAGCGTGGCGAGCCGCTCGGCGTCGAGCGAGCCTTCGACGTCGCCCTCGAGCACGGCGACGCGCACCTCGCCCGTGTCGGCCAGAGCCCGCTCTAGCAGCGCCGTCTTGCCCGCCCCGGGTGCGCTCATCAGGTTCACCACCGTGACCCCCGCGCGGTCGAAGTCCTCGCGATTGGCCCTGGCGATCGTGTTGTTGGCGTCGAGCACGTCCTCGACGACTTTCACTTTGACGCGGTGCATGGCTACATCGACCTGATTTTCAGGTAGCGCTGAATCTCGGGCCGCTGCTTGGCCGCCACCGCTCCCAGGGCGCCCAGCAGCGCCAGCAGCAGACCCGTCTGCGTCGAGCGGTTGATCGTGATGTCGCTCATGACGGCGATGCCTCTCTTTCCTTCGGGGTTGTCAGATCTGTGAGGAGGCTCTCCACGAGCTCCACGGCGCGATCGAGCGACGCGCGCACGGGCTCCGTCAGCTCGGCGACGATCTGCCCGTCCTCCGCGCTCATCCGTGTCTGCGGCTCGCAGCCCACGATCAGCGTGCGCGGCAGCGACTGCGCTCCGAGTGTCCGCGCGAGCGCCAGCACCTTCACCGGGTCCATGCCGTGGGCGTCCATAGTCATCTCGATGTCGTCAAGGTCCGGCTCGATCACATACAGCGTCCCCGGCGCCTCGCCGCGGGGCGTCGCGTCGAGGAACACGACCGCGTCGTAGCCGTCCTGCATCGCGTATGCGAGGTCCATGCCGCGGATGCCGAAGTCGACGACGTCGACGCCGCGTGCCAACGCGCGCGCGGACAGGCGCCCCGCGAGCGCCACCCCCCAGCCGTCGTCGCCGAGGAACACATTGCCGATCCCCGCCACCAGCACGCGCTGCCGCAGCGGCGCACGCAGCGCCTCCCGTGGGTCGAGCGGCTGCACCTCCGCGGGGTCGAAGAAGAAGCGATGCCCGGGGCGGCGGATCGCGCCGAGGTCCTCGCCGGGATCGTCGTCGATAGTGACCGCGAGCTGGATCCGTCCCTCGTAGTCTTCGAGCACCTCCTGCACGGTGCCCACGCGCCCGTCGAGCGCCACCTCGAAGATGTCGCCTCCCGTCTGGCGCGGCGCCAAGCGCACGACGCTGCCGGCGCGGACCGCCACGCCGTCGACCTCGACGAGGTCCGGTCCACGGCGCTCGAACTCCTCCCACGGGGGGCGCTCTTCGATCATCGTGGGCGCACCATCCCGAAGTCGCGCACAGCTCCGTTGAGGCGCATGATCTGCTCCTCGCTCAACGCCTCCGTGCGCTCGAGGATCTCGCGGGCGCGGGGGTCGCTGTCGCGCATGTCCCGACGCTCCTCATCGGTCATCGAGAGGATGTTCAGCACGAGCATCTGGTCGATCTCGCCCGAGTCGAACAGGTCTCCGGGGCTCTCCGGCGCGATCTGCGGGTGGTCCGAGAGGATGATCGCCGAGGCGAGCATCGTGCCTCGCTCGCGCGGCTCCCCGACGAGCACCGGCCACACGCCGACGTTCTCGCAGATCTCGGCTGCGGCGCGCATCTGTGGCGGCGGGTCGGTGCATGAGATCCAGGCGCCGCCGTCCGCGCGCAGTACCAGGTGCGCCGAGCAGAACGTCTTGCGCAGCGCGTCCTCGCGCCCGTCTCCGCGCCACGAAGTCGTGTTGAGCAGTCGCGCCGTCACGCGGGAGAGCCCCGGGCGCAGCTCTTCGCGCGCGAGCGACAGCTCTCCTTCGAGCGAACGCCACGAGCGCCTGATCGAGCCACCGGATATCTGCTGGACACGATCGCCGGCCCGCACCCTGATCGGGCCGGGTGCCAGCTCCCGCTCAAGCGCCTCCTCCCAGGAGACCCAGCGCTCCCCGTCGGACAGCATCTCCTCGACTGGCTCCTGGCGACCCGTGCGCGGGTCCCGGCGCATGACCTGGCGCCTGACCACGTGCAGGAAGCGCACGCGCGCTTCGATACGGACGTCCTTGCCTCCCTCGAGCAGTACCTGTGCCTGGATCGAGGACCAGTCGTCCCACCGCGGCGGGTAGACGCCGCCGAACGTGAAGCGCTGCTGGTTCTTCAGCGCCGACTTGCGATACGGCCACAGCATGTAGCCCTCGTAGAGGACCGCGTCGGCGATCCGACGGAGGACGTCGGCCTGTGCGTCGGCGCCCATGCCTACGCCGCCCCCAATAGATGCTCGACCGCGTCCTCCAGCGTCCGCAGGCCGTGCTCGGCTTTGTACGCGCGCAGGCGGTCGAACGTGGGTCGATCCACCCGCAGCCAGGCGGCCTGCGGGAAGTGTCGGTCCATCGCCTCACGCCAGACGCTTACCGGCAGCCGGTACTCGGCCTCCCGCTCCCAGGAGATCCGCGCTGTCTGCAGCATCCCGTTCGCGCCTGAGTAGAAGACGGAGCCGGAGAACAGAAACTCGAGCGGCACCTCTCCCTGCTCCAGCGCCGAGAGGTAGCTCGCGGCGTTGACCTCGAGGTCATACGAGCAGGCGACCGGCAGCACGACCTCGGTGGCATCGGTGAACTGCGGCACGACGAGGGTCGTTCGCGTCCATAGCAGCGTCCGCAGGGTTGTGCTCCAGCGCTCGGGGGTGCCGAACAGCTCGACGAGCCACGCCTGCTCGGCCTTCCCATAAGAGCGCCGTCGCGCGGCGATCTGGATCTGCGTGTCGAGCAGCACCGAGCGCACCGCCCCGCCGCCCTCACGCGCCACAGCCAGCGCGAAGTTGAGCGTCGGTACGGCCGAGTAGCGCTCGGCCTCGACGCCTGTGACCGCGAACGATAGATCCGGCGCCGCATCCGCGGGCGCGCCGATCGGCTGGGGGATGGCGGACACCTTCCTGCCCTATGCCGGGGATAGGTTGGGCATGGTGGGGTCGATCGGTTCGGTGCTCGCGACACCGGTCGAGCGCCACCTGTCCGAGGTGCCGTCGGCCTTGTGCCCCTTCATTTTCTCGTAGTTGCCGCGGGAGTTGCCCCGGGCGATGCCCTTGACGTGCGTGGGCTGGTCGATCCCGCCCTGAGTGGGGCCGACGCTCAACTTGCTCATGCCGATCTCCTTCCTGTCGCGCTGCGGGCGCGACGGTTCAGTTCCTCGAAGAAGCCATCGATCTCTCGCCACACCTCGCTGCCGCCGCTGAATCCCCGCCAGCGCGTACGGATCAGCCCCACGAGCGAGTAGCAGTCGTCCAGCGGCACCAGCCACTGCCGACGCGCCCCGCCCACGCGGTTGACGAGCAGCGCCTCCACATCCGCCTCCAGCTCTGCCAGCAGCGGGTTCTCGGTCTCGAGCTCCTGCCAGGCATCGAGCTCGAGCTGGGACTCGGTGGGGCCCATCGGGCCGGGGTAGTAGGCGAGCACCCGCCCGGCCTCGCTGGAGTGAAAGAAGAACGCCATCTCGACGGGGATGCGCAGTTCCTCCCAGGTCTGCTCGCTCATCGCGAAGCCCTCCAGGCGCAGCCGTCGCTCGGGGATCAGCTTGTAGCGCCCGCCTCCGGCCCCGTCGCGGTCGAACAGCAGCGAGCACGGCCGGCACGCGCACACGAGCTCGCGCGAGCTCAGCTCGAGCATGTGGCGATGCGCCCGCTCGAGCGGCGCGCCGCAGAGCTCGCAGCGCTCCTCGGCATCCGCCGACCGACGCTCGGCCGGGGCTTCCGCGGGTTGCGTCGCGCTCGCCGGACTCCCGCGCCGGCTTGCGA
Organism: uncultured Solirubrobacterales bacterium; assembly: GCA_963814085.1. GTDB lineage: Bacteria > Actinomycetota > Thermoleophilia > Solirubrobacterales > Solirubrobacteraceae > Palsa-744. The sequence goes on from CAWFBP010000003.1 coordinate 1,665,940, forward strand.
GGCGCGCCAGTCGCGGCGCACGCGAGATTTGCGTCGGCGTGCTCACCGGGCCGAGCCCATCTCGATCCTCAGCAGCTGTCCCGCGGCGCCCGCGGCGTGTGGCGCGGGGCAGGGACCGGGCGCGACCTTCAGGGTGGGCAGCGCGAGCCCAGCCGGCTCGGCGGGCGCGTCCTCTTCGGCGCGCACCTCGCTCACGTCGGGCGCAGCCTTGATGATCGCCTCCTCGACCGCGAGCTTCAGCGTCACGGCAGAGGAGGGGCAGCCCGAGCAGCTGCCCTGCAGTCGCACGCGCGCGATGCCGTCCTCGACGGCTACGAGCTCGACGGCGCCACCGTGCGAGCTCAGGTACGGGCTCACCTGCTCGAGCGCGCCGCGCACGCGCTCGGCGACCGGCACGGGGTGCAGCCCGTGCAGCAGCAGCAGGTGCGCCACGAGCTCGTCATCGGCCAGCTCGTGCGCGAGCACGCCATCCCCGTCATGCGCGGCGAGCACCTCGACGATCCGCCCGAGACCCTCGCCGTAGAGGTCGAGCAGCGCTCCCAGCACCTCTGTTGCCAACTCGCGCGCGGCGGGGTGGGGGAGATGCTCGAGCGCCTCCAGCAGTCCCTCGACCCGCGCGATCTGCTCCCGGGCGGCGTCGTGCGCCCGGGAGAGCTGATCGAGCTGTGCGGTGTCGTCCATCGCGCTCACCTAGCCGTGTGCGCCGAACATCGGGGAGTGCACCTGCTCGAGTGTCCTGCCTTTGCCCAGGTACATGTGCACGCCGCATGGCAGGCACGGGTCGAACGAGCGGACCGCGCGCATGATGTCGATCCCGCGGAAGTTCTCCTGGGAGCCCTCCTCGAAGATCGGCTGGCCCGTGACCGCGTCCTCGTAGGGCCCCGGCGTCCCGTATGAATCGGTCGGCGAGCCGTTCCAGGGCGTCGGCGGGTAGGGGTGGTAGTTGGCGATCTTGCCCTCGCGGATCACGAGGTGGTGGGAGAGCACGCCGCGCACCGCCTCGTGGAAGCCGCAGCCGATCGCCTCCTCGGGGACGTCGAAGTCCTCGAAGACCTTCGTGCGCCCGGAGCGCAGCTCGGTCATCGCGCGCTCGAGGAAGTGCATCGCCATCGCCGCCGAGTAGGCGACGAAGTAGATGCGGGCGCGGTCGCGCTCGATCGCGTTGGACCACCGCGGCACTTTCCACTCGAGTGTCTGCTCGGGCGTGTTGGGCGTCTTGGGGAGGTTGATCAATACGCTGTTGCCCGTCGCTTTGACGTAGGGCGTATCAACCTTGTCGGCCAGCGCGGTCGCCCACAGCCGCGCGAGCGCGCCGCCGCCGGTGTCCAGCGCGAGGTGCTCGCCGGTGCGCTTGTCCAACCAGCGCGGGCTCATCACCCATGAGTAGTTGCCGCCGTTGAGGTCGCGTTTCTGGGGCTTGGGGATCGTCGTCTGATTCCACGGATGGCGCTTGTCGACGGGGTTGCCGAGCGGGTCGCGCTGGACGAAGGTCTCCTCGTTGGTCCAGTCCTGGTAGTAGGAGGAGCCCAGCAGGATGCGGATGCCGAGGTTGATGTCGACGAGGCTCGTGGTGATGAGCTCGCCGTCCACGACGACGCCGGGGGTGACGAACATCTCGTTGCCCCAGCTCTCCATATGGCGGTAGTCGTAGTCGACGTAGTCGGGGTTGTTCCACGCTCCCCAGCAGCCCAGCAGGATTCGCCGGCGCCCAACCTCCTCATAGCCCGGCAGGGCCTGGTAGAAGAAGTCGAAGACGTCGTCGTTCATGGCGACGGCCGACTTGATGAAGTCAAAGCAGCGCAGAAGGCGCGAGAGATAGTCGGTGAACAGGGTGGGCGTGGCGACCGTGCCCACGCCGCCGGGGTAGATCGTCGAGGGGTGCACGTGGCGTCCCTCCATCAGGCAGATCATCTCCCGCCCGATGCGGCTCATGTGCAGGGCCTCCTTGTACGTCTCGCCGGTGAACGGGTTGTAGGAGCGCATGATGTCGGCGATCGTGCGGTAGCCGTGGACGTTGGCTCCGGGCGCCTCTGTTTTTTCGGCCTTCTCCCACACATTTGGGTTCGTTGCGCGCACCATCTGCTCGCAGAAGTCGACGAACACGAGGTTGTCCTGGAAGATGATGTGGTCGAAGATGTACTCGGCGGCCTCGCCGAGGTTGACGATCCACTCACCCAGCGGCGGCGGCTTCACCCCGTATGCCATCTGCTGCGCGTAGCAGGAGCAGACGGCATGGTTGTCGCCGCAGATGCCACAGATGCGGCTGGTGATGAAGTGCGCGTCGCGCGGATCCTTGCCCTTCATGAACACCGAGTAGCCCCGGAACATCGAGGAGGTCGATTTGCAGGTGGCGACCTCGCGGTTCTCGAAGTCGATCTTCGTGTAGATCCCGAGGTTCCCGACGATGCGGGTGATCGGGTCCCACGACATGTCCACGAGCTTGCCGGACTCGGGCTTGACGGTCTCTCTGGTGGCGGCCATGATGTCTGTCGCCCTCCTTTACTGGTTGCCCCACCGGGGGCGGTAGCCGGTGGTGAGCTCGGGTTTGTTGTGCCGCCACTTGGTCTCCTTGTTCATGGTCTTGTTCGTGATCGAGCGCAGCCGGCGCATCACGGGGCCATAGAGCGTGGTCACGCCCGAGGAGATGCCGCCCCCGGGAGGCGCGTCCATGAACGGCATGAACCTGTCGGGGAAGCCCGGCATCGTGCAGCCGATGCAGATGCCGCCGACGTTAGGGCAGCCGCCGACCCCGTTCATCCATCCGCGCTTGGGCACGTTGCAGTTGACGACCGGCCCCCAGCAGCCGATCTTCACCTGGCACTTGGGCGAGTTGTAGTCCTTGGCGAAGTCGCCCTGCTCGTAGTAGCCGGCGCGATCGCAGCCCTCGTGTACGGTCTTGCCGAAGATCCACTGCGGACGCAGCGCCTCATCGAGCGGGATCGTCGGCGCGAGGCCCGCCGCCTGGTAGAGCAGCCAGACAAGCGTCTCCATGAAGTTCTCCGGCTGTACGGGGCACCCGGGGACGTTGACGATCGGCAGGCCGCCGGCGGAGCGGAAGTCCCAGCCGAGGTAATCGGCCAGGCCCATGCAACCGGTGGGGTTGCCGGCCATCGCGTGGATGCCACCGTAGGCGGCGCAGGTGCCGATCGCGACGACCCCCCACGCTTTGGGCGCGAGCCGGTCGAGCCAGTAGTTGAGGTTCAGCGGTTCGCCAGTTGCCTCGTCGTTGCCGAAGGACGTCCAGTAGCCCTCGCCGTTGATGTTCTCGTTGGGGATCGAGCCCTCGATCACGAGCACGTACGGCGCGTCCAGTTCCCCGCGCACGGCCTGACGGTAGGGCAGCAGGAACTCCTCGCCGCCAAGCGTCGGCGAAAGCACTTTGTTGTGCAGGTGGACCTTGGGCAGCCCGGGGATCGCGCCGAGCAACACGTCCTCGATCGAAGGCTGGCCGGCGGCGGTGATCGAGACTGAGTCGCCATCGCAGCTCATGCCCTCGGAGATCCACAGGATGTGTACCTCCTCGACACCGGACGGCTTTGCTTCAAACGTGGCTGCCATGACCGATCCTTTCGTTCGTCAACATTTCCTCATCGAGCTCCAGCGCATCGACGGAGAGCTCCTCGCCCGCCAGCACTTCCACATCGCACCCTCCGCACCGCTCGCAGCACAGCGGGAAGTCCTCCATCACGCTCTCCGCGCCACACTGGCGGCAGCGGCCGGATGCGGGGACGTGCTCGATCGCGAGCTCGGCCCCCTCGAGCAAAGTGCCCTGCGTGACCAGCCCGAAGGCGAACGCGAGCGAGTCGGGCACGACCTGTCGCAGATAGCCCACCCGCACCTCGACCTTGGACACGCGTCGCCCGCGCGCGTGGCGCGTGGCGACCTCGGCGACGGCCTGCGCGATCGAGAGCTCGTGCATCAGCAGATCCTCGGCAGCGGGTCGCCCACGAGCTGATCCATTACGCGCCGTCCGCCGAAGGCGGTCTCGACGAGCACCATCCCGGGCGGCTCGGTCTTGACCTCGCCGATCTCAGCGGCAAGCTCTCCCCCTGGCAGCGCGCGTAGAGCGGCGAGCGCCGCGTCGGCGTGCTCGGGTCGCACGAACGCGACGAGCTTGCCCTCGTTGGCCACGTACATGGGGTCGATGCCGAGCAGCTCGGCGGCGCCGGCCACGGCGGCCTGCACGGGCACGGCGGCCTCGCGTACGACGATCGCCACGCCGGAGGCGCGCGCGAGCTCGTTGAGCACTGAGGCAACGCCTCCGCGGGTGGCGTCGCGCAGGCAGTGAAGCTCGGCGCCGGCGGCGTCGAGCAGTGCGTCGACGGCCGGCCACAGTGGGCGGGTATCGGAATGGATGTCGGCGTCGAGGCCGAGCTCGCCGCGGGCGAGCATGATCGCGGTGCCATGCTCGCCGATCGAGCCGGAGACGAGGATCCGGTCCCCGGGCTCGAGCAGGGTGGGTGCCAGGCGTGCGCGCGGGTCGCGCTGCCCGAGCCCGGTCGTGCAGATGTACATGCCGTCGGCGTGGCCGCGTTCGACGACCTTCGTGTCTCCGGCGACGATCTCGACGTGCGCTTCGCGCGCCGCGCCGGCGATCGCCTCGATCTCGGCGCGCAGCTCCAGCGCCGGCAGGCCCTCCTCGAGCACCAACGACAGCGTCAACGCCAGCGGCCTGGCTCCCGCCATCGCGAGGTCGTTGACGGTACCGTTGACGGCCAGCTCGCCGATCGATCCTCCGGGGAAGCGCAGAGGCTTCACCACGAACGAATCGGTCGTCATCTCGAGCTCCACCCCGTCGACGCGGAGCGCGCCGGCGTCGGCGAGCGCCTCGAGCGCAGGCGAGGCGAACGCGGGCACGAACAGGCCCTCGACCAGGGAGGTCGTGGCCTTGCCTCCGGCTCCGTGCGACATCGTGATGTGCGAGTCGCGGAACTTCGGCCGCTTGGCGCGCGCCGTCTCGATGATCGCAAGAATCCGCGACTCGCGGTCGGACACCAGCTCGGCCATCACGCGACCTCTCGCTCGCGGGCGAAGCGCCCGTAGTTGTAGTAGGCGGCACAGGCGCCCTCCGGCGAGACCATGCACGTCCCGATCGGCCGCTCGGGCGTGCAGGCAGTGCCGAACACCTTGCACTCCCACGGCTTGATGACGCCCTTGAGCACCTCACCGCACTGGCAGGCCTTGGGGTCGGCGACGCGGACGCCGGGCACGGAGAAGCGCAGCTCGGCGTCCCAGTCGGCGTAGGCGTCGGACAGCCGCAGCGCGCTCTGGGAGATGAAGCCGAGGCCGCGCCACTCGAAGTGCGGGCGCAGAGCGAAGACCTCGCTCATGATCTCCAGTGCCCGCAAGTTGCCCTCCCAGGGGACGACGCGGGCGTACTGGTTCTCGACCTCGGTGCGGCCATCGGCGAGCTGGCGCAGGATCATCAGCACCGACTGCAAGAGGTCGAGCGGCTCGAAGCCAGAGATCACGACGGGCTTGCCGTACTGCTCGGGCAGGAACTGAAACGGGCGTGCGCCGACGATCGTGGCGACGTGGCCGGGGCCGATGAAGCCGTCGAGGCGCAGGTCGGGCGACTCCAACAGCGCGCGCAGCGGTGGCACGATCGTGACGTGCGAGCACATCACTGAGAAGTTGCGCACGCCCTCGGTCTTGGCGCGACGCAGCGTCAGCGCGGTGGAGGGCGCGGTCGTCTCGAAACCGATCGCGAAGAACACGACCTCGCGTTCGGGGTTCTGCTTGGCGATCCGCAGCGCGTCCAGCGGCGAGTAAACGATGCGCACGTCGGCGCCGAGCGCCTTGGCGTCGAGCAGGCTCTGCTCGGAGCCGGGCACGCGCACCATGTCGCCAAAGCAGGTGAAGATCACGCCGGGTTCGTGGGCGAGCGCGATACCGTCGTCGACGCGCCCCATGGGGATCACGCACACTGGGCAGCCGGGCCCGTGGACGAGCTCGACGTTCTCGGGCAGCAGATCGTCGACGCCGTACTTGTAGATCGAGTGGGTGTGCCCGCCGCACACCTCCATGATCTTGTAGTGGCGGTCGGGCTCGACCATCGCAAGGATCTCGCCGGCGAGAGCCCGGCCGAGCTCGGCGTTGCGGAACTCCTCGACGAACCTCACGCCGCGAGCCCCTCTCCGGCAGCCGGTGCGACTTCCGGTGCGGCGCGCGAGAGGGCGGTGCCGGCGTGCACGAGCAGCCACGCGCCCGTTTCCACGGGATCGACCAGTGCTATCTCGACGGTTTCGCGCTCGCCGCCGCCGGCTGCGCACAGCGCGAGTCCGCGCTCGCGATCGATCTCGACGACCCGCATCGGGATCGCCACGTCACCGCACGTGATGCAACCGTGATCGGCGACGCACTCGCTCATGCCGATCGCCCAGTCACCTGAGGAACCCGGCAGTGGGTGGGGGTCGCCACATCTCGTGAGCGCCGTTCATTCGATCGTGCTCGCCTTCAGCTCCTCGAGCTCCTGCTCATACTCGACACCCATCTCCTCGAGTAGTGCGAGCGTCGCGCGCGCCTCCTCCTGGTCGATCTTCGATAGCGCGAAGCCGACATGAATCAGCACCCAGTCGCCAGGGGCGGCCGATGCGCCCTCGGTATCGAGCAGACCAATGTTGACGGTCCGGCGCACGCCCGCGACATCTACTGAGGCCAGGCGATTCTCCTCGTCCACAACATCCACGACCTGGCCTGGAATCGCTAGACACACGTGTCTTCCTCGTAGGAGCAGCTGCCGTCGATACTCATCGAAGTTCCTACCCGGTCAGACGCCAAGTCTAACCTCGGGGTCCAAAAAAAACCTGCTCATCCGCGAGACTATCGGCGCGCCGCGGGGGGCCATCGTGGGGTACGGCGACTGGCTGCGGAGCCTGACCCGACACGCCGAGCACCTGTTATCCGGCCTGCTCCCGGCTCCGCAGGAGTTGGAGAGCAACGGTCGAAGATGACGCGTGTGAGGCGACGGCTCGCAGTCATCGGAATGGCACTTTGCTCGGGGTCGCGCTCGTCGCGGGGATCCTGGCCGGGGTACTGGGTGGAGTGAGCCCGGCGTGGGCGGCCGCGTCCTCGCCGTACTTCACCGCGCCGGCGCCTCGGGTGCCACCGAGCTGCAGACGACCCGTTTCGATGCGATGGCGGCGCCGTTGCCCGATGGGCAGGTGCTAATCGCGGGGGGCGCCACCAAAAGTCTCCTGCGCAGCGCGGAACTGTTCAGTCCCGCCACAGACACCTTCGCCACGCTCCCAGAATCGGGTGAAACCGAGCTGCATACTGCCCGGGGAAGGCGCTGTGACCGTTGCGTTGCCGGATGGGCAGGTGTTGATCGCCGGTGGCCAGAACAACAGCGGTTCGCTGCAGAGTGTGGAGCTCTTCAACCCGGCCGACGATACCTTCACTGCGCTCACGGCCGCGGGGGCCACCGAGCTGCATGCCGCTCGCCTCGATGCTGTGGCCGCGCCGTTGCCTGACGGGCAGGTGTTGATCACCGGCGGTTACAGCCCAAGCAGCCCACTGTTGTCGGCGGAACTCTTCGACCCCGCCGGCGAAACCTTCGCCGAGCTCCCTGAATCGGGCGAAACCGAGCTGCAGAGTCCCCGTGCCGGGGCTGTGGCGGCGGCATTGCCTGATGGGCAGGTGCTGATCGTCGGTGGGATCAGCGGCCTCAATTACCTGCAGAGCGCGGAGCTGTACTACTCGGCGCCACAGGCAGCGGTAGCTGGCGGTGAATTCGGCGATGAGACGGTCGGCGAGCCATCGCCGGTAACTGTGCTGGTTGTGAGCAACGTAGGCGCCCAGGCACTCTCGATCGCCACTACCTCGCTTGAAGGTGCCGACTCCGCCGACTTTGCGATCACAGCCGACTCGTGCACGGGGCGCAGACTCGCCTTCGAGCAGAGCTGCACGATCGCGGTGCGCTTCGCCCCCACTACGACCGGCGGAATGAAGGCGAGCGTCGCGCTATCTGACAACGAGCCCTCGGCGACCGCCATCGCGCTTAGTGGAACCGGCGTGGCCGCCGACTCGGGGCCAGTGGGAGCCACGGGGCCGAGCGGTCCGACTGGAGCCACCGGACCCACCGGCTCCGCTGGAGCTATGGGCCAGGCCGGGCCAAGCGGCCCGACCGGAGCCACTGGAGCTACGGGCCAGGCCGGGCTCAACGGCACAAACGGCGCCAACGGGACGGACGGCACCAACGGCATGCAGGGGCCCGCCGGGCAGATAGAGCTCGTCACCTGCAAATCGGTCACGACAGGCAAAGGCAAGCACGGGAAGACCGTCCGGAGGTGCACAGCCAAGCTGACGAACTCTCCGATCACCTTCACGGCTACCGAGACGCGGGTCGTGGCGGTGCTCTCGCGCGAGCACATCGTGTACGCCGCCGGCGTAGTCATCGGCGCGGGCAAGCAGACTCAACTGCTGCTCAATCCGCGCTAACGCATCGGCAAGGGCAGCTATACCCTGACACTCACACACCAGAGAAAGCAACAACGCGAGACGATCACGATCGGCTAGCAGCGAGGGACATGTGCCCGCTCGCCGCCCGGGCGCGCCCTGGCGTTCTGATAGTGCGTACTGATGACACGCTGCTTCGGGCGCGTTTGCGGGCGGCGATGGACCGCTTGCGCTCCGAATGGCAGTAAACTCAGCCGTTGTCGGGGCGTGGCGCAGCCTGGTAGCGCGCGGCCTTTGGGTGGCCGAGGTCCCCAGTTCGAATCTGGGCGCCCCGATTAAGATTTTCCTCGCCGGTCCCAGAACCGTACGCGTTCAGTTGGTGCGGGGATATAACTCTGTTTCGTCGAATTTTGGGGTGTGGAGCGGGTTGAGGCGGAGGGGATCTATGACGCTGGGCGTGAGGCGGTCGTTGAGGTGCTTCTGCGGATGGATGCCCAGATCCAGGCGTTGACCGCGCGGGTCGCGCGCCAGGACGAGTGGATCGCCCAGCTTGAGCGTGGCTGAACCGCAGTTCGCGCAACTCTTCGATTCCCCCGAGCGCCGATCCGCCCGCTGGCAGCATGCCGAAGCGTGGCAAGGATCCATCAGGTCGCAAGCAGGGCGCCCAGCCCGGTCACGAGGGCAAGGGCCGGCCGCTTTTGCCGGCGTGGGCCGTGGATGATGTCATCGAGCATTGGCCCGAGCGCTGTCGCTGCGGGCACGTCTTCGCGCAAGGACCGCAGTTGAGACTCCCGGCGAGGGGGCCGTCGCAGACGTGAGGACGGCTTGTGATTTCTTGACCGCAAAACGACCGCAGACCTCCGAAACCCACATCTGAAAGCCAATCTGAACCGTTCGCTGGCGCCCTCAAGGTTTCCATAACGGACGAGCTGGGTAGTGTTAGCGTGTAGCAGGGCGATTCGATCGTCTACGGGCAAGTGAGCCACGCATGAGTGGGTACGCCAAGCGAGCTGTCGGCACGGCAATCGTTACGGCCGCTGTAGTGGCCGCAATAGTGCTCTACATCGCGCTCTACCTGACGAACGTACCGGGATCGGCTGCGACCACCCGCACCCCCATCGGCGCCCAGCTCTACCTCGCCACCGTGCCGGAAGCCGGGCCGAGCGATCCCCACCCGACGTGGGTCTCGTTCTTCGCGGTCAACGCGAGCGCCGGCGACTGGCGCCACGTCACGACCTACGAAGTCCCGGCCAACTCGCTGGTGCGCATAACGGTCTACCAGTTCGACGGCCCCTCGGGTCTGCGCAACCCGTTCATCAGCCAGGTCGCCGGCACCGTCGGGGGCGTGATGACCCTCGATGGGAAGCTCACGCGGACGGTCCCCCCCGAAGAAGCCTCGCACGCGTTCGCGATCCCGCAGCTGGGCATCTCCGTCCCGCTCCAGGGCGTGGAAGAAGAAGCCAAGAACCCGTGCGAACACGCGCCCTGCTCGCTCGCCAACGCCCACCACACGATCTCCTTCGTGATGCACACGCCGGGCAAGGGTCTCTACCGCTGGCAGTGCTTCGTGCCGTGCGCGGCAGGGTTCATCCAGGGCTTCGGCGGCCCGATGCAGACGGTCGGCTATATGGGCGGCTTCCTCAAGGTCGTATGAGCGGATACGCCCGCACGCGGGAGGATGGCTCGCGTCACGACGCGCGCAACGTCACGCTGGTGTGGCTGCTCGCGAGCGCGATCATGACGCCGATCGTTGTCTTCGTCTTCGGGCCCCACCTGCCGCCGGGGCACGGGTCCAACGAAGCCGCGGGCCAGGTCGTGGACAACACGGTGCTGCTCGCCACCGCGACGCCGATCGCGCTGGGTGTGCTCGTGTTCATCGCCTATTCCCTGTGGGCCTTCCGCGACCGTGAGCCGCAGCTGCAGTCGGAAGGCGCCGCGCTGCGCGGGCACTCGAGCGTGCAGTTCTGGTGGATCGTCGCAACGACCACGGTGGCGCTCTCGCTCACCGGCTACGGGACCATCCGGCTGCTCGAAACCGGCGCCGGCGGCGGCCAGGGACCGGAACCGATCGCGCTTCCGCCGCACGCCTCGCGCGCGCTGCAGGTGCAGGTGATCGCCCAGCAGTGGCAGTTCACCTACCGCTGGCCCGCCTTCGGCGGCGTCGAGACACGCCAAATCGAGCTCCCGGCCCACACGCTGATCGAGTTCAACGTCACCTCGCTCGACGTGATCCACTCCTTCTGGGCGTATCAGCTTGGGGTCAAGGCCGACGCCAACCCGGGCATCAACAACATCGCCTACGTCACGACCAGGGGGCCGCTGGCGTTCGAGGTCCGTTGCGCCGAGCTCTGCGGGGTGTGGCACGGATACATGTACAACGGCGGGCAGGTCGTGCCACGCGCGACGTTCGCCTCCTGGATCGCGCGCCAACGCCTCCAGTACGCGCCGGCGACGCGCAACCTCTCGCCGTACTCGAAGGGCTACTTCCCCGAACCGCAGAGGAGGGGCGGATGAGCACCACCGAGCCCCTGGGGATGTCCCCCGGATCGATGTCCCCCACCGCGCCGCTGTGGCGACGGCTGATCGGCTTCAACCTCCTGACGGGGATCGTGCTGGGCACCGGTGGCTGGTTCCTCGGCTACTGGATTGGCACCAAGGTGCACGGCCAGAACCTCGTCTACTACTCAACGGAGGCGGGCGAAAACGACATCGCGGTCATGCTCGGCTACCTGTTCGGCGTGATCGGCTTCCTGGTCGGCCTCGGCTTCGCCGTCTACCCGCTCCAGCGGCTGCTTGGCCATCAACCCACACTCGCCGAGCGGGAGTCCCACGAACACGGGCTGCTGCGCTACTTCAGTCTCTCGACCGACCACAAGGTGGTCGCGAAGCAGTACATGATCGGCATCGGGTTCTTCTTCTTCATCGGCGGTTTGAACGCGATGCTGATACGCACCGAGCTGTTGCAGCCCAACACTCACGTCTTCGGTGCCAACCAGTACCTCACGCTCGTCGGGATGCACGGTTCGATGATGATGGGCATGTTCACCTCGGGCGTGCTCGGGCCCTTCGCCAACTGGCTCGTCCCGATCATGATCGGCTCGCGGCGAATGGCCTTCCCGCGTATCGAGTCGCTCACCTTCTGGCTGCTGATGGCCGCCGGCGTCGTCTTGATCACGACGATCTTCTTCGGCGGCTTCCAGACGGGCTGGACGGGCTACCAGCCACTCGGCGGCCAGGGCACGGCGGGCTACGACGCCTACATCGGCTTCTTCGCGCTCGTCGGTGTCTCGATGACGCTGCTGGGCTTCAATCTGATCGCCACGATCGTCACGATGCGCGCTCCGGGCATGACCTGGTCGCGCCTGCCGATCTTCGTCTGGTCGGTGCTCGCGACGTCCGGGCTCATGTTGCTCGCGGGGCCGACGCTGATCGCGACGTTGCTGATGGCGGCGATGGATCGCACCGTGCAGACGGCGTTCTTCATCCCCGGCCAGGGCGGGAGCCCCTACCTCTTCCAGAACCTCTTCTGGGTGTTCGGCCACCCGGAGGTCTATGTGCTGGCGCTCCCGGGCTTCGGGATCGTGCTCGAGCTGCTGCCCGTGTTCACGCGCAAGCCGCTGTGGGGCTATCGGCTCGCGGTCGCGGGGATGCTCGGCGTCGGGATCCTGAGCTTCTTCGTCTGGCAGCACCACCTGTTCGTGTCCGGCCTGAACGCCGACCTGCGGCCGTTCTTCTCGTTCTCCACCGAGCTCATCTCGATTCCCACCGGGTTCATCTTCCTGTGCGCGCTCGGCACGCTCTGGCGCGGTCGCATCCGCTTCACGGTGCCGATGCTCTTCTGCCTCGGGTGGGCGTTCAACTTCCTCTGGGGCGGTGTCTCGGGCATCTTCCTCTCGGACGTGCCGAGCGACGTGACGACGCACGGCAGCTTCTTCGTGATGGCCCACTTCCACTACACGATCATGGGCGGGCTGATCTTCACGTTCTTCGCGGCGATCTACTACTGGGTGCCGAAGATGTACGGCTACAAGCTCTCCGAACGCCTCGGCAAGTGGCATTTCTGGATCATGTTCCTGGCCTTCAACTCGACCTTCGCGCCGCTCTTCGCGCTCGGCTTCATGGGCATGCCGCGGCGTGTGGTCACCTACGCGACGAACCTGCAGGGCTTGAACGACTGGGTGAGCGCCTCGGCGTACGTGCTCGGGCTCTCACTGCTGCTGTTCCTCGTGAACGCGGTCTGGTCGCTCCTCTTCAAGCGCGAGCCCGCCGAGCGCAACCCGTGGCAGTCGAAGTCGATCGAGTGGCAGCTGCCGACGCCGGTTCCGCTGCACGACTTCGAGCGGCTGCCCGTGTTCGACGGCGATCCCTATCCCTACGGCGAGGAACGTGCGCCGGTGCCCGCGGTGGCGCCGGCCGGGGAAGGAGCGTAGGCGATGGAGGCCTCGGCTCCACTCGACGAGCGCTTCCAGGCCGAGCCGCCCGACTGGCAGCCACATGCGCTGCGGCTCGGCGGACGGCTGCTGTGCGGCTCGATCACGTTCTTCTTCCTCGCGTTTCTGTTCGCATACTTCTACCTGCTCGCTCTCAACACCAATGGCCACTTCAGGATCGGGAGCACGCAGCCGCCGGTGGGCCTGGGTACGCCGATCGCCGGGCTGATGCTGATCGGTGCGATCGTCTATCGCCTGGCCGCGCGTCGCCGGTTTGCGGACGTGTTGGGAGCCGGGATCGTCGCGCTGGTGTGCACGCTCGCCGCGGTCGCGCTGCAGTTCTACGAGTACACGACGCTCAGCTTCGGTGCCGCGAGTGGGGGATATGCAGCGGTCTTCTTCGGCTGGACCGCGTGGTATGCGGTGCTCGCGCTGATCGGCGCCTGCTGGATCGAGATCCAGGTCGCGAGCCTCGCGCGCAGGCGAGCCGGTGGGAGCGAGCGACGCTTGCGGCGCGAGGGCGTGCCCTCCGACGACGACGAGCTGCTGCGCGCGGGCATCGAGGCATCCTCCTTCTACTGGGCCTACTTCGCGGCGATCGGCGTGATCGCGTTCATCGTCCTGTACCTGGTATGAGGCGATGAACCTGAGCCGCTGGTCGTGGGATCCCTCGCTCGTGTACGTGGTACCGGCAGCGGTCCTCTATGCGCTCGGGAGCCGGCCGAAGGCAGGGCGGCCGAGCGCGCTCCAGGCGGCCGTCTTCTACACAGGGCTGCTGTCGATCGTGATCGCGGTCGCCTCTCCGATCGACGCCTATGCGGACGAACTGCTGTGGGTGCACATGCTCCAGCACATCATCCTGCTCACCGTCGCGCCGCCGCTGATCCTGCTCGGGCGCCCGTGGCCGACGATGTGGCGAGCGCTGCCGCTGCACTCGCGTACCGTGCTCGCACGCGGAGTCGCCAAATCGCACCTCGCCGCCCCGCTGCGCGCCCTCGCGGGGCCGCTCGCGGCGTGGATGCTCTTCAACGGGGCGATCGTCGTCTGGCACATTCCCGCCGCGTACGACCTCACAGAGCGCAACGGTGCGGTGCACGCCGCCGAGCACGCGATGTTCTTCTTCTTTGGCCTGCTGTTCTGGGCGCGGGTCATCGACACCGGCCCGCTGCGGCCGCACCTCGCGTGGCCGGCCCGGATCGCCTACATCGTGGGTGCGATGATCGTCGGCTGGGTCCTCGCGATCATCTTCGTCGTGGCGCCCGAACCGATCTACCAGCACTACGCGGACCTTCCGAGCCGTCCCGGCGGGATCAGTGCGCTCACCGACCAGCAGCTCGCGGGCGGGATGATGTGGGTCGGGGGCTCGATCGCATACACGATCGCGCTGCTGATCGGGCTGTATCAGTGGGTCGCCCCGGAGCCGCCGCGCGCGCCGGTACTTGACGCGGTCGGCTTCCCGGGTTCCCCCGACGGCCCAACGCCGGCCTCGAACGGCTCCCCGATCCCGGTGCTGGTGCAGGACACGCAAGCGAGATGAGGAGGCCGAGCGGATGACAACGGTGGTGCTGGGCTCGTCGTTCCTGTCGGCGTCGCTGCTGACGATGCTTGTCCCGATGGCCGCGGTGGTCGCCATGGTCGCCTGGGGCGTGTTCCTGATACGGCGTCACGAGCGTCACCGCGAGCACGTCGATTCGCGCAACCGACCGCCGGCAGGTGCGGACGCGTCCCAGGGCTCGCGCTCGCCCCGGGAGGGCTGATGGACCCCGCTTCCGCGCCGGCGACGCCGCTGGGAGCACGGCTCTCTCGGAGCGTCCGTGGCTGGCTCTGGCTCGCCGCCGCGGCGGTGGCGTAGGGGCGATCGTGCCGCGGGCTCTCGGCTCGGACACGCGGCGAGCACTCGTGCTGGGTGTCCTCGTCGGCGCCGGTATCGCCGCGCTCGTGGTGGGCGCCCTCGCGTTCACCCGGCCGTCACCGTCGCCACCGTCACAGATCGGGGCGCTCGCGAGCAACCCCACGCTCGACCCCGGCACGCCGATCCACGGGGCCGCCCCCGACTTCACGCTGACCGATCAGTTCGGGCGAGCCGTGTCGCTGTCCGCCTTCCGCGGCAAGGTCGTGATCCTCGCCTTCAACGACCCGCAGTGCACGACGATCTGCCCGCTCACCACCACCGCGATGGTCAAGGCCAAGCGGCTCCTCGGGCCGGCGGGCGCTCAGGTGGAACTGCTGGGCGTCGGCGCAAATCCCGCCGCGACCGAAACACGCTGGGTGCGCGCGTACTCGCAAGCGCACGGGATGATGCACGCCTGGCACTTCCTCAACGGTCCGCTCGCACGCCTGGAGCGCGTTTGGCACGCGTACGGGATCGAAGCGCAGATCGTGGCTGGTCAGGTCGACCACACCCCCGCTGTGTACGTGATCGGCACGCAGGGGAAGCTCTCACGCCTGTTCATGACCCAGATGTCCTACGCGAGCGTGGGACAGCTCGCATCGCTCTTCGCACGGGCGGCCGCGAGCTTGCTGCCGGGGCATCCGCCGGTGCGTTCTGCGGTCTCCTACGCCCAGATCCCCTTGAGCGAACCGACGACAAACGTCACGTTGCCGCGAGCCGGCGGTGGCAGCGTGCGGCTCGGCCCGGGCACCAAACCGCGGCTGATCCTGTTCTTCGACACGTGGGACTCCGAGGTGACGGGCCTCGCGCGGGAACTCGAGGCGCTCGACGCCTACGCCGAATCCGCAGGCCGCGAGGGACTGCCGGCGCTCATGGCGGTAGACGAGGCGAGCGTCGAGCCATCGCCCGCCGCACTCCCGCGCTTGCTCCGATCACTACCCCACCCGCTCTCCTATCCGATCGCGATCGACTCGAGCGGCCGTCTCGCGGACGGCTACCGGGTTCAGGACGAGCCGTACCTGGAGCTGATCTCGCCGTCGGGCGGCTTCCTCTGGTACCACGATGTGAGCACGGGAGGGTGGCTCACGCGCGCCGCGCTGGTCAGCCAGATACATGCCGCGCTCACCCCCGCCCCAAGTTCCACAGAGACGGGCGCTGATGCGCGTCAGCAGCTGGCGAGCTCGCCCCCAGCGCTTCAGGCACTACACCGCCAGGCCGGTCAGCTCATCGGCTCCGAGTCGGCGCTTGCGGCTCGCCTGCGTCGCCTGCGCGGTTATCCAGCGGTGCTCAACGTGTGGGCGTCGTGGTGCGGGCCCTGCCGCTCGGAGTTCCCGCTGCTCGCGAACGCATCCGTGACGTACGGACGGAGGGTCGCGTTCCTCGGCGCAGACACCGAAGATCAGGCGGCGAACGCCCGCTCGTTCCTAGCCGACCACCACGTCGCATACCCCAGCTACGAAGCCAGCACGGAAGCGCTCAGCTCGCTCGCCGCATTCGAGGGCGTCCCCACCACGATGTTCTTCGATCGCGAAGGAAAGCTCGTCCACGTGCACTCCGGCCAGTACGAGGCGCAGGGGACGCTCGATCACGACATCGAAAGCTACGCGCTCGAGGATTGACCACTCATTCTTCTTCCCCGGCAGGTTCCTTCTGGTGAGAGGATTCGATGAGGTGGAAGTCGTTCGAGCGAGTGGGGAAGGAGCAGTAGGCCTCCAGCGTCCCGACATCGCGGACGCTTCCGCCATCGTCGTCGCAGCGACCTTCGTTGGCGTCGTATTCGCGCATCTCTTCAAGAGTCAATGGCTGCGCGCCGGGTTGGCGCCGTCCGATCGGCTCTCGCGCGCCGCGACCGACGCTGGTGCTGGTGCCGCCGACGGTGAGACTGTGCGTGCTCTCGGTTGCGGACCCAGAGCCTGCGCCGCATCCGGCGAGTGCCGCGCTCGCCGCAAGCACGCTCAACGGCAGGCTCAGCGATAGCCCACGGGCCACTGCGAGCTCCTACCGCCTCGGAGGCGCGGCCGAAGCCATCGGCTGCGAATTTTTGCTCATGGTCTGATGTCGAGAGTACCGCGGGAGCACCCTCGAATGTCGCGGGCGAACGGCACGACTCTGGAAAGGGGTCTGTCCGTAAGTTTGTGTACACAGCGTGATCGATGGTTCGCGTTGGGCGGGCTTCGTGAAAGGGGATCGCGCTCGATCACGCGGATTTCGAGGACGACTGGTTCGCTGACTCGGTCGTCCAACGCTGGCGGGACGGCAAAGCCCTCATCAATCCTGGCGCACACCCGACGTCCAGAACTGAACCGTAAACATTGTGGGCGTGCGTCAGCCGATCAGCCCGGTCGGCCACGCAACGCTGTGCGCGGGGACGTGCCAGGCCAGGGCGAGCGTCGAGCGCGAGGCGGCAGTTGGCGCGCAGGCGTGTGTCTCGCAGCGCACGCATCCGCGCCCACATGATCGCGGCGCGGGCATGCTCGAACTCCTCCTCGGGGCTCACGAGCCTTCTTCCAGAGTGCGGCGAGGTCTTCGCGTAGCTTCGAGGCGGGCGCTCTGCTGGGGCTCATACGGTCAAGTTACACCGCGCAGCACGCCGATCACGCCAGCGAGATCGAGCCCGCCTCGATGGCTCGGAGCCCGGGCGGTGCCGGGTTATGCCCTGTCCGCGCGGTAGGATGTGCATCGAGCGTGCATCGTGGGCTCTCGTGGCGTGCATTCGGTGTACATACCGGCTGCAAATCGGCTGCAAAGCCCGCCGAAAGCCTAGTATCTAAGCCAAATTTATATGGGCGCCCCGATTGGTTCGTGTTCCGCAAAGGCCAGCGAATCGTCGCTAAGACACTCGCCAGCGAGCAGGCCGCCACCCGACGGTTTACGCTGGGAGCAGGCCCAAGAGCTTCGGGAGGCCGTCCAGGGAGCGAATGATCTCGGCACCAGCGTTGCGAAGGGCGCGCTCGTCGCTGTCGGCCGCATAGCCGACAGCCCGCATCCCGGCGGCGACGGCAGCCATGACCCCCGAGAGGGTGTCCTCGACGACCACGCAAGCTGATGGCTCGACGTGCATTGTGGCGGCCGCGTGTTGAAAGAGCGCGGGGTCGGGCTTGGGGCGCGGCACGTCGTAGGCAGAGAACAGCGCGTAGGGCGGGAACAAGTCGCGCAGGCCGGTTAGCCCGAGCGTCAATCGTGTCTTCGTCAACTGGCCCTGAGACGCGACGCAGACCTTCAGGCCGGCTGTCTTGACTCGCTGTACCGCCTCAGCTGCGCCCTCAACCGGCGTGAGTTCGCGGTGGAACGCCTCGTCGCGCTCGTGTTCGTATTCGGCAACCCAATCCGGCGGAAAAGGTCGGCCGAGCTTGGCCTGGGCTCGGTCGCGGACATCCGTGAGCAGGAGCCCTTGGCAGGCGTGGCGGGCCTCGGCGAGTGTGGTCGGCAAGCCCTCTCGGGTGAGCATCCGGGCGAGCACTTCGTTGGAGATCACCTCCGAGTCAACGAGCACCCCGTCGCAGTCGAAGATCACAAGCTCGTGCATGGGCGGCCGGGCACTGTACAGTCTGCCCCGGCTGCCCCTCGAACCGCGTCCGATTGTGACCTGGGCAGTGGCGCGAGCTTAATTGTGCCAGCCGGGAACGCCGAGGTCTATCCCGGCACCGAACACGCGGGTCCAGACGCGCTAGGGCGTGCGGTTGTTCTGAGACGAACGCCTCGCACGCGCCCGCGTATGCTCTACGGCCGAACGTGTCCGGTCCGACGGTGAGAGATGCGAGCGAGGACGACGCGCCGGCGTGCGCGGCGATCTACGCGCCGTACGTGCGCGAGACGGCCGTCAGCTTCGAGGGCGAGCCGCCGACACCCGTGCAGATGGCCGAACGCATTGCGGCAGCGACGCGCACGCACGCGTGGATCGTGCACGAAGACGACGACCGCGTCGTCGGCTACGCGTATGGCGGGCCGCACCAGAAGCGAGCGGCCTACCGCTTCTCGTGCGAGGTCAGCGTCTACGTCGAGCAGGGCCGGCAACGCACCGGCTCGGGTCGCGCGCTGTACGAGGCGCTGTTCGAGCGGCTCGCGGCGCGCGGCTACCGGATGGCCGTCGCGGGCATGACGCTGCCGAACGAGGCGAGCACGGGCCTGCACGGAGCGATGGGCTTCGAGCCGGTCGGCGTCTACCGGCGGATCGGCTGGAAGCTCGGCGCGTGGCACGACGTCGCGTGGATGCAGCGGGCGCTCAGCGTCGAGCACAACCCTCCCCCCGAGCTGCGCTGAGGCGACTGACCGCGCCGATCACGACGCGCGCCCGTGCACGAGACAGCACGGCATGGGTGCGGAGACCAAGAGCGTTATCGCTCCACGAACGCGCATTGTGGTCACGTGCCAGGGCTCAGAAGCTGCTGGCAAGCGCGTCGCCGCGACGGTTGCCTGCCCAAGTCGTCGCGGCGATCAGCGTCGCGATGCCGATCCCGACCGCTAGGCAGTCCCCCGCGACGAGCAGGTAGCCGCCGCTGCGGTGTGGGTTCACGAAGAAGTACGGGTACCAGTCCACGATCGCGCCGCGCGCCAGCGTATAGAGCACGTACAGCAGCGGGAAGGCCATCCACATTACGAGCGTCCGCGCAGGGTCCAGGCGCACGCTAGGCGGGTCGAGCAGCCAGTCGAGCGTCACTGCCACAGGCATCAGGTAGTGAAGGGTCGCGTTCACCCACGGGTATGCCGGAGCGTGCCCGGAGAGCAGCAACAGGTACACGATCCCTGTCGTCAGGATGTAGACGACCGCTGCGCCTCTGAACAACTCGACTGTGCGGGAGCGCGTGTGTGCGGGGCGGAGCGCTCCGTGCAGGAGCATCCCCGCCGCAAACAGGTTGCTCAGGACGGTGAAATAGCTGAAGTAGTCACCGTCGCTGACGCCCGGTCCTGCCGCTACGTCGTAGCCGATCGCTGTGAGTGCCACCAGCGCAAGCAGTGCGCGGCAGATGCGCAGCGCCGGCTCGCTCAACGTGCCGCGTTGCGGGCGGTGCTCGACGCTTGCAGCCGAAGAAGAATGAGGGGACACGACACGACCCTAGCGATCGAACTTCTGTCGTGTCAAGCGCTCGTGTGGGTGGTGGCGCGAGCGTGGTGAGCTAGCTTTGGAGGATGAGCGTAGTTGGCCTCGATCATGTGCAGGTGGCGGCGCCGCGAGGTTGCGAGGCTGAGGCGCGGCGATTCTACGGGACCCTTCTCGGGCTGGTGGAGGTCGAGAAGCCCGAGTCGCTTCGTGGACGCGGCGGAGTCTGGTTTCGCTGTGGGGAACAGCAGTTGCACGTTGGCGTGGAGGATGGCTTCACACCAGCGCGCAAGGCGCACCCAGCTATGCGCGTAGCCGCCGGTGAACTCGACGCGCTTGCCGACCGTCTGCGAGATATCGGCGAGCAGGTGGTCTGGGATGAGGCATTGGCCGGTGTCCGGCGGTTCTACTCGCAAGACCCGTGGGGCAACCGCATTGAGCTGCTTTCGGCTTAATTCGATGCCTCGGTGATGGATGTAACTGAGAATTGATCGACCGTAACGGCATCGACGGCCTCAAAGTCGTTGCCTGCCCGTTCCCGGACGCTCCATCAGCGCCGAGCGCCCTTGAGCAGAGCGCTCACGAAGCCGCTCACGACCCCAAGAATCCCGAGCACCAGAGCCAACCACCACCAATCGCCACGATTGGTTGGCTGCTCGTCCCCGCGTTGGCTGTCGGAAACCAGCGCGCGGGCCGAGCCGGAGTGGACGAGGTCACCGGGTCATGGGTGGGTCGGGCGCATCGACTTCTCCACCGCCCTCGCCAATCAGCGACACACGCCGCTCCCCCGCAAGGTAAGATGCTCTGCCGATGGGATTGATCGCAGCCATCACCGCCGGCCTGGTCGTCTGGATCGTGCTCTGGGCGCTGGGCGCCAAGGGGTTCGACGCATTCATGCTCGCTGCCCTCATCATGCTGGTGGGTGCCTGCTTGCGGATCGTCGCCGGCTACCTGCCCGGCCGCCGTCGCAGCGGCGCCTGAGCGGCCCGTGCGGCTCTGCCGGCCCTTTGGACCCACGCCCTGTCTTACGCTGGCTGGGCTGACGCTGCTCGTGCTGCTCGTCCTGTTGCCCGGCTGCGGTGGGGTGGGCGTCTCCACCGCCGGCACGCTCCCCGGCCAGCTCACCGTCTACTCCAGCCTCCCCCTGCAGGGCCCGCTCGCGGCCGACTCGCTGCAGATCGAAAACGGCGAGAAGCTTGCCCTTGCCCACGTTGGGGGGCGCGTGGGGCACTTCAAGATCGACTACGCCTCGCTCGACGACGCCAACCCCAAGACCGGGGCAGCCGATCCCGGGATCGTCGCCTCCAACGCCCGGGTCGCCACTCAGGACACCTCCACGATCGCCTACATCGGCGAGCTCGGCTCCGCGGCCACCGCCGTCTCGCTGTCGTTCGTCAACGGCGCAGGCATCCTCCAGGTGAGCCCCTCAAGCCCATATGTTGGGCTCACCTCCTCGCTTGACGCCGGCCAGGACGAACCGGAACGCTTCTACCCCAGCGGCCAGCGTACCTTTGCCCGCATGATGCCCGGCGACCCGGTGCAGGCCGCCGCCCAGGTGCGGCTGATGCGCACGCTGCATCTGCCAAGCGCGTACGTGATCGACGACCTCGACCCCTTCGACGCCCCGCTCGCGTCGATCTTCGCCGAAGACGCCAAGCGTGCGGGCATCGCGGTGCTCGGCGAAGACCAGATCGAAACGACCTCCGGCACGGAATTCTCCGGGGAGGTTCACAAGGTGCTGGCGACTGGCGCCCGCGCTGTGTTCTTCAGCGGTGCTCCCAACGCCGGCGCGGTCGCGCTGTGGCAGCAGCTGCACGCCGCCGACTCCCACCTGCGCCTGTTGGGGCCGAGCAGCCTCGCCGAACCCTCGTTCGCCGCGCAGATCGGGTCGGCCGCAGCGCACACCTACCTCACCACGCCGCTGTTGCCGGCTGCGCTCTACCCGCCACCCGCGCAGCGGGTGCTCGCGGAATACCGCCGGCGCTTCCACCACGCCGCCGGGTCCTACGCGCTGTACGGGTACGAGGCGATGAGCGCCGTGCTGCTTGCCATCCACCGCGCCGGGCGCCACGGCAACGACCGCGAGGCTGTGATCCACAAGTTCTTTACGATTCGCAACCGCGACTCGGTGCTCGGACGCTACTCGGTGCTTCCCAGTGGCGACACTACCTTCTCCCGGTACGCGGTTGACCGCGTACGCGGGGGGCGCCTCGTGTTCTATCGGGCTTTGCAGCTGTCGCCCGAAAGCTGACCGCGTTTGCCGCCTGCCTCGCAACCGGCGCCGCGAGCGCAGCAGGGATAGCGGCGGTCGGACACTCTAGTGTCTTGAGTCAGAATTTCGGGTGCAGTCTCGCGAGCCGGCAGGGCGTGACTGGGACCGCCCGCACGGCAGAGAGGTACTCGACGTACCTGTGCCGGGCGGGTGGGTCCAGGCGCGTCCAGACGCCGCGAGGCGGCCGCGAAATTCTGACTCACGACACTAAGAGCGGCTCAGCGCCGCCTCCAGGGCCTCATCGAGATGGGGGTGGCGGAACTCGTAGCCCAGCACCAGTGGCTTCGCCGGCAGCACTCGCGCCCCGGTGGTGACGATCTGCGCCATCTCCCCATACAGCAGCGCCAGCGCCGCCGCCGGCATCGGCAGCAGCGCCGGACGGTGCAGCGCGCGTCCCAGCGCGTGCGAGAGATCCCGGTTGGTGACCGGCTCGGGGGCCGTCCCGTTGACCGGACCCGACCAGCGCTCGTCGCTGAGCGCCGCGTGTATCACTCCCACCAGATCGTCCACGTGGATCCACGACACATACTGGGCTCCCCCCGCCACCGGGCCGCCCACACCCATCCGGAAGGGGGGCAGCATCTTCGCCAGCGCCCCACCGCGGGTGTCGAGCACCACGCCGGTGCGAACCTGCACCGCGCGCATCCCCAGCCGCAGCGCAGCGCGTGCCTGCGTCTCCCAGGCGACGCACACCTGCGCCAGGAAGTCGCTCCCGGGCGGCGCCTCCTCGTCGAGGGGCTCTTCGCGGTGGGGGCCGTAGTAGCCGATCGCCGAGGCGCTCACCAGCACCGCCGGCCGCCCGCCGCTCCCTTCGCGGGCGTCTGCGCCCCGGTTTCCGCCGTCATCGCCGTCCGCGTCGCCCGGCGTCCCGCTCGCGGAGGTCGCGCACTCGCTCAGCCCCTCCACCAGGTGGCGCGTGCCGATCGTGCGGCTCTCGCGGATCGCCCGCTTGGCGCTCGTGCTCCAACGCTGCGCCACGTTCTCGCCGGCGAGGTGCACCACCGCGTCGCGACCCTCGAGCGCGTGCTTCGGTGCCGGTTCGCTCAGCGGATCCCAGCTCACCGCCTTCACGCCAAGCTTCGCCTCGGCCCGGACGCAGTCGCGCGACAGGACGGTAACCTCGCTCCCCTCCGCGTGCAGCCGCTCGACCAGCGTGGTGCCGATCAGGCCCGTGGCGCCGGTGAGCGTGACCCGCATCGCCTCACGCCACGGCTGGTGTCCCGGTGGGGGTGTCGGCCTGCGCGAAGCCCACCTCCTGGCCGGCGAGCGCCATGCCGCTGGCGCGTGCCTGCTCGGCCACGGCCGCCGCCACCGCTGGTGCGACGTCGCGGTTGAAGACGGAGGGGATGATGTAGTCCTCGCGCAGCTCCTCCTCGGGGACGATCGCCGCGATCGCGCGCGCTGCGGCCATCTTCATCGCCTCGGTGATCGCCGGCGCGCGCACGTCCAGCGCGCCGCGGAAGATCCCGGGGAAACACAGCACGTTGTTGATCTGGTTGGGGTAGTCCGAACGGCCGGTCGCCATGATCCGCACGTACGGCGCCGCCTCCTCGGGGATCACCTCGGGGTTGGGGTTGGCCATCGCGAACACCATTGCGTCGTCGTTCATCAGCTCCAGCGCCCGCGCCGGCAGCGCGCGCGCGCCCGAGACCCCGATCAACAGGTCGGCGCCCTCGATCACCTCAGCCGGCGCGCCGGCGCGGCATTCGGGGTTGGTCACCTCCGCAAACCAGCGCTTGACAGCGTTCATCGTGCCATCGAGGTAGTCCTCGCGGCGCACGTGCAGCGCTCCTTTGGAGTCGGCGCCGATGATCTCGCGCACGCCCGCCTCGCGCATGATCTTTGTGACTGCGATCCCGGCCGCGCCGAGGCCGATCACCAGCACGCGCAGCTCCTCCAGGCGCCGGCCGGTGAGCTTCACGGCGTTCAGCAACGCGGCCATCACCACCACCGCGGTGCCGTGCTGGTCGTCGTGGAAGACCGGGATGTCGAGCTCCTGCTGCAGGCGCTCCTCGATCTCAAAGCAGCGCGGCGCGGAGATGTCCTCGAGGTTGATCCCCCCGAAGCCCGGCGCCATCAGCTTCACCGTGCGCACGATCTCGTCGGGGTCCTTGGTGTCGAGGCAGATCGGGAAGGCGTCGACGCCCGCGAACTCCTTGAACAGGCACGCCTTGCCCTCCATCACCGGCATCGCCGCCGCCGGGCCGATGTCGCCCAGGCCGAGCACCGCGGTGCCGTCGGAGACGACCGCCACGGTGTTGCGCTTGATCGTGTACTGCGCTGCCTTGGCGGGGTCGTCGCGGATCGCGATGCACACGCGCGCCACGCCCGGCGTGTACACCATCGAGAGATCGTCGCGCGTCTTCAGCGAGTGCTTGTTGCGCTGTTCGATCTTGCCGCCCACGTGCAGCAGGAAGGTGCGGTCGGTCGTGTCCACGACCTCGACGCCGGGGATCGCCTCGATCGTCTCGAGGATCCTGCCCCAGTGTTCGCGGTTGGCGGCGTCCACCACGATGTCTCTGATGCTGGCGCTCGCGTCGGCCTCCACCAGATCGACCCCCACCACCACGCCGCCGGTCTCGCCGATCGCGCCGGTCAGGAGCCCAACGGCGCCGGGGGCGGTGTCGTCAAGCCGGACGCGGATCGTCAGTCGGTACTGCGCGCTGGGTGTGATGCTCACGGAAAGCGGCTCCTGGATCGAGGGTTGCCGCCATGTTATGCGTAAAGTGCTCGGCGATGAGCGCAGCGGCCAACGGTGACCGAGCGGAGCGTCGCCTCTTCCTGATCGACGGTCCCAGCCTTGTCTACCGAGCCTTCTTCGCGTTGCCCGAGTCGATCGCGACCTCGACGGGGGTGCCGACCAACGCGATCTTCGGGTTTGCCTCGATGCTCGTGAAGATCGTCACCGAGTACGGCGTCTGCCCGACCGTCGTGGCGTGGGATGCCGGCACCTCGGGGCGCACCGAGCTGTTCCCCGAATACAAGGCGCAGCGGCGCTCGCGCCCGGACCTGCTCAAGCAGCAGTGGCCGGCGATGGAACCGCTGGTCGAGGCGTTCGGTTACAGCAACGTGAAGGTGGAGGGGTATGAGGCCGACGACGTGATCGCCTCACTCGCCGAGCGCGCCGCGCGCGCCGAGCCGCCCGTCCCCGTGACGATCGTCACCGGCGATCGCGACGTCTTTCAGCTGATCGACGAGCGGGGTCTCGTCGAGGTGATGGCCACGGCGCGCGGGATCACCGACACCAAGCTCTACGACCACCAGGCAGTGATCGACCGCTACGGCATCCCCCCCGAGTTGATCCCCGACTTCTATGGGCTGAAGGGCGACACCTCCGACAACATCCCGGGGGTGCCCGGGATCGGCGACAAGACCGCCTCCGACCTGATCCAGCGCTACGGGCCCTTGGAGGAGGTGCTCGCGCACATCCCCGATATCAGCGGCGCCAAGCGCAAACAGAACCTGACGGCGCACGCCGAGGCGGCGCGCGTCTCCAAGCGCTTGGCCACCGTCGATCGCGGCGTCCCGCTCGACATCGACCCCACCGCCGAGGCCGTGCGCGAGCCCGACCGCTCGCGCCTGCGCGAGGTGTTCCGCGAGTACGAGCTGCGCGACCCCCTGCGCCGCCTGGAGGAGGCGCTCGGGGAGGCCGATCTCGCGGCGCCCGTAGGCCCAACGGAGGTGCGGCTCACCGGGCGCGTGCGCGCGGGGGTCCCCGCTGAGATCCCCGCGTTGGCCGCCGCCGGGTGGGCGGGATCCGGAACGGAGCCGCCGGAGCTCAATCTCTCCGTGCGCCCTCCCGAGACGCCCGAGGGCGCGCTATTCGCGGAGGGCGCCGGGTGGCGCTTCGCGGTCACGTTGACCGCCGCGGGGGGGATCGGCGAGGCGGCGGCGGGTGGTGGGGTTCCAAAAGGCGGCTTGGATACCGTCCGCGCGGGGCGTGGAGGGCAGGCTGTCGGGCTGCCCGAGATCCTTTGCGGCGACTGCGGGAGCGCCGAGGAGGTCGCCGCTGCCTGCGGGGAGCTGCCGGTGGTTGTGCACGACGCGAAGGCGCTCGGGCTGGTGCCGCCCGGCCTCATCCACGACACCCTGCTGGGTGCCTACCTGCTGGAGCCCGCGCGGCGCGGCTACCCGTTTGCGGAGCTGTGCGAGGAGCGCGGGCTGGCCGCGGAGGTTGAGGACGCGGCGGCTGGCGAGGCGCTGCTGGTGGGGGCGCTGGCGGCGTGGCAGCGCGAACAGATCGCCGAGCGTGGCCTGGGGGGGTTGATGCGCGACATCGAGCTGCCGCTGGTAGGGGTGCTGCGCGCGGTCGAGCTTGTTGGGGTGCGCCTCAACGTGCCGCGCCTGCAGGAGGTGGCGGCACGCGTGCGCGATGAGATCGCCGAGCTCGAACAGGAAATCTTCGCGCTGGCCGACGCGGAGTTCCTGATCGCCTCCCCGCAGCAGCTGGGGGAGATCCTGTTCGAGAAGCTCGGCCTCTCGCGCAAGCGGCGGGGAAAGATCGGCTACTCGACCGACGCGCGCGTGCTGCAGGCGATCCGCTCCGAGCACGTGATCGTACCCAAGATCGAGCGCTGGCGGGAGCTCTCGACGCTGATCAAGACCTACTTCGACGTGCTCCCCGCGCAGACGGACGAGCGCTCGCGCATCCACACCACCTTCCTGCAGGCGGTCGCCCAGACCGGGCGCCTGTCGAGCACCAACCCCAACATGCAGAACGTCCCGATCCGCACCGCTTTGGGGCGCGAGATCCGCGGCTGCTTCGAGGCCGAGGAGGGGCGCGTGCTGATCTCTGCCGACTACTCGCAGATCGAGCTGCGCGTGCTCGCCAACGCCGCCGAGGAGCCGGTGCTGAAGGAGATCTTCGCGCGCGGGGAAGACGTGCACACCGCGACCGCCTCGCAGGTCTTCCAGGTCGCTCCCGAGCAGATCGACCCTGGGATGCGCGCGAAGTCGAAGATGATCAACTACGGGATCGTGTATGGGCTCTCCGACTACGGCCTCGCCGACCGCCTCAACATCCCGCGCGAGGAGGCCAAGCAGTTCATCGACGCCTACCTCGCGCGCTTCCCGCGCGTGGCCGAGTTCATGCTCCAGACGATCGAGCGCGCCAAGGAGGAGGGGCACGTCACCACGCTGTGGGGTCGCCGCCGCCAGATCCCCGAGCTGCGTGCGCGCAACTACCAGGTGCGCTCGCTCGGCGAACGGCTCGCCGTCAACACCGTCGTGCAGGGCACCGCCGCCGACATCATCAAGCTCGCGATGGTGCGCTGCCACCGGGCGCTCGAGGTCTCCGGTCTGGACGCTTGCCTGATCCTCACAATCCACGACGAGTTGCTGTTCGAAGCCTCTCCCGACGACGTCCCCGTGGCGCGCGAGCTGATCGAGCGCGAGATGGTCGGCGTGTGGGATCTGCAGCCGCCGATGGCGGTGGAGATCGGCGTGGGACGCAACTGGCTGGAGACGAAGTGAACGCTCCGTGTCGACACCCCAGCCCGCACCGGGATGGCGACCCGCAAACCGGTGGGCCGGAGGTGGGGCGGTGAGCTGCGTGCGGGGGGTGTTGCGGTGAGCCGCACGCTGGCGGTGCTGCTGACGGCCGGCGCCGGTGTGCTGGTGGGGATGCAGGCCCCGATCAACGCTCGCCTGGGACGCTCCGTCGGTAGCCTGCAGGCGGCGAGCTTCTCCTTCATCGTGGGCACGGTCGCGCTGGTGAGCATCGCCGCCTTCTCGCGCCAGGGTCTCGGTACCCTCGGCAACGTCGCGCACGTGCCCTGGTGGGCCCTGATCGGCGGGTTGCTGGGAGCGACCTACGTGACCGTCGCGATCCTCACCGTGCGCACACTCGGCGCCAGCGGGCTCACCGCGGTGGTGATCACCGGTCAGCTCGCGGTCTCTGTCGCGATCGATCGCTTCGGCCTGCTGGGGGTCGTCCGTCAACCGATCTCGCTGCACCGCATCGTCGGGCTGGTGCTGCTCGTGATCGGGGTCGCGCTGGTGGTGCGGCGCTAGCGAGTGGGGTTGGGATGGTCGGCTTCGCCGCGGGGTTACGTTTGTGCGACACCGAGGAGAGCAAGACGGCCGCGGTTGTGATGAGCGAGGCGAGTGGGCGATATCGCTGTGCGGTTCAGGGCTGCGTGGCATAGGCCTCGCCCAGCAGCCGCACACCCTGCTCAATCGCCGGCTCGGAGAGGTTGCCGAAGCCGAGCAGCATGCCCGGGGAGCCGCCGGGAGTGAAGCGGTGCAGGGAGAGACCCTCCATGCCCACCCCGCGCGCGGCGGCGGCCTTGAGCAGCGCCGGCTCGTCGACACCGTCGGGCAGCCCCACCAGCTCGAACAGGCCGGCGGCCGCGCCGCTCGTGCGCGCGTCGGGCAGGTGGCGGGCGAGCGCCTCCAGCAGCGCTTCGCGCCGGCGCTGGTAGATCGTACGCATGCGGCGCACGTGCCGATCGAGCTCGCCGCGCACGATGAAGTCGCGTAGCGCCAGTTGTCCCACCACCTCAGAGCCGCCGTCGTGCACAGCCTTGGCGGTGGAGATCTGCCATGTCAGCCACGAGGGCGTGAGCATCCAGCCGAGGCGCATCCCCGGCGTCAGGCGCTTGGAGGCGGAGCCGATGTACAGAACGCGCTCGGGCGCGAGGCCCTGCAGCGCGCCGACCGCCACGCGGTCGTAGCGGTACTCGGCGTCGAAATCGTCCTCGACGATCAGCAGCTCCTCGCGCTCGGCCCACTCGACCAGCTCGGCGCGCCGGGCGGGGCTGAGGATCGCCCCGGTGGGGAACTGATGCGCGGGTGTCACGACCACGGCTGCGGCGTCGCTCTCGGCCAGCTCGTCTACCCGCAGCCCTTCGGCGTCGACGGGGATCGGCACGATCCGCAGGCCCGCCTGTTCGGCTATCAGCCGGTGTACGTGCCAGCCGGGGTCCTCCAGGGCAATCGCCTCCACGCCGTGCCCGCGCAGCACGGCGCAGGCGAGCGAGAAGCCCTGCATGAAGCCGGTGCAAATCGTCATCTGCTCGGTGTCGGCGGCGGCGCCGCGCACTCGCCCGAGGTAGTCGGTGAGCGCCTCGCGCAGCTCGGGCAGGCCGCGCGGGTCGCCGTAGCCGAGCGCGTCCAGCGGCGACTCGCGCAGCGCCGCCCGCAGTGAGCGCACCCAGCGCTCGCGGGGGAAGCTTGCGAGGTCGGGTAGGCCAGGGTGGAAGTGGTAGGGGAAGCGCTCCTGCAGCGAGCGGGCGGGCGCGCGCTGGGCGGTGGCGCGCACCGCCGCGCTCACCCTCACCGGTGCGCCCTGACGGCTGCTGAGATACCCCTCGGCGGCCAGTTGGCCGTACGCCTCGCTCACCAGGCCGCGCGAGACGCCCAGCTCCTGCGCCAGGCCTCGCGTCGAGGGCAACGCCGCGCCAGGTGGCAGGCGCCCGGCGCGAATCGCCTCGCGGATACCGCCGGTGAGCTGCTCGCCCAGCGGCAGCTCGCCGCCACGGTCGAGCTCCACCAGCAGCTCTACTGGTCCCGTTCTTGGGCTCATAACTGGCACTGTACTGTGAGCCAGTTGCTGGCTACGGTGGTCGCTCACTCTCAATTCTTTTGGAGGCAACCATGAGCCAGATAACAATTGTCGGAGGCGGGCTTGCGGGATTGACGGCAGCGATCGCGTGCGCGGAGGAGGGCGCCAAGGTGCGGCTCCTGGAGGCACACGAGCAGCTGGGCGGGCGAGCGCGCAGTGCCGAGGGCCCTTACAAAGCCAACCTCGGCCCGCACGCTCTCTACAGCGACGGGGCGATGTGGGGGTGGCTGAACGAGCGCGGCCTGCTGCCGGGCCACGTCCGCCCGCCGCTCGTCGGCGCGCGCTTTCGCTGGGAGGGCTCGGTGCAGCGCACCCCGCCGCTGGGCACGATCCCCGCGGTGCTGCGCCTGCGCGGCCGCCAGGCGCCGGTCGATACCGACTTCCGCAGCTGGGTCACCGCGCACACCGACGAGCGCATCGCCGCGATGCTCTCCTCGATGGCCGGCGTCTACACCTACCACCACGACCCCGGCGAGCTCTCTGCGGCGTTCGTGTGGGAGCGCACCGTCCGCCTGTTCCTCTCCACGCCACCGCCCTCCACCGTGGTGCGCTACGCCAGCGGTGGCTGGAGCGGGATGGTCGCACCGCTGGAACGCCGCCTGCGCGAGCTGGGCGTCGAGGTGCAGACGGGCAGTCGGGTGGAGAGCCTGCCCGAGGCGCCCGTGATCCTCGCCACTGAGCTCCACCAGGCGAGCGAGCTGCTCGGCGGCGAGCCGCTGCAGTGGCCGAGCGGGCGCACGGTGTGCCTCGACGTCGGCCTCTCCCGCCGGCGCGGCGACCCGTGGATCGTCTCCGATCTCGATGAGTCGGGCTGGATCGGACGCTACTCCTCCTCGGATCGCACGATCGCTCCGGAGGGCCACGAGCTGATCCAGACGCAGATGCCGATCCGCCCCGGCGAGAGCACCGACCAGGCGGGCGCGCGCCTGGAGCGGCTGATCGACCAGTCGGTCACGGGCTGGCGCGGACGCGAGACCTGGCGCCGCCGGCAGGTGATGGACGCTCGCTCGGGAGCGCTCGACCCGCCCGGCAGCACCTGGCGCGACCGCCCTGCCGTGGATCAGGGCGACGGCGTCTACCTCGCGGGCGATATGGTCGCCGCCCCCGGGCTGCTCGCCGAGGTCTCCTGGGCCAGTGGCCTGGAGGCCAGCCGATTGGCGCTCGCCGCGGCGCAGAGCGCGCGTCCCCAGTTGCGACGGGTGGCGTGACAGCGGCCCGCCCCTCAGCGCACCCGCGGCCCGGGCGCCGGCTGCCGGCGGCGGTCTTCAATGCACGGATCACCGCTCGCCTGACGCCGCGGGGTGCGAAGCAGATCGTGGATCTACCGCGCAGCGGCTCGCTCGCCGAGATACGCGACTGCAAGCGCTCGCTACTGGTCACCTTTCGTCGCGACGGAACGCCTGTACCCACACCCGTGTGGGCAGCCGAGGCGGGCGGACGTCTCTACGTACGTACCGACCGCACGGCGGGCAAGGTCAAGCGTTTGCGCAATGACCCCCGCCTGCTGGTCGCACCGTGCACGGTGCGCGGCAAGCCGCTCGGCGCGCCGCTGCAGGCAACCGCGAGGATGCTTCCACCCGACGACGAGCCGCTCGCCGAGCGGGTCCTCGCTGCCCGCTACGGATTCGGGCGGGTGATCTTTGAGTGGGCGATGGACATCATGCGCGTGGACATGGGTTACCTGGAGATCACGTCCGGGGGCTGGGGTCGTCTTGAAGGTTGACGAGGCTCTTTTGGTTCTAGCTATCTAGCTAGTAGGTGCTACGATCGGACTATGGCGATCAGCGTTGGCATGCACGAGGCCAAGACGACACTCTCGCGATTGGTGGACGCGGCGCAGTCGGGTGAGGAGGTTGTGATCACCCGCAGGGGTGAGCCGGTTGCGAAGCTGGAGCCAGTGGCGCCGGCAAAGCCGCGTGTCAGCCTCTACGGATCGCTCAAAGGCCAGATCAAGATGGCGGATGACTTCGACGAGTTGCCGGAGGACATCCTGAAAGCCTTCGAGGGCGACGATCCAGACGATCCGTTGTGCTGATTGTCGATACGCACGCCGCACTCTGGTTTCTGGCAGGAGACCGGCGCCTATCGCGCGCTGCCCGCAGTGTGATCGAAGATGACAAGACCCCGCGTCTGCTTAGCGCAGTCTCGGTAATCGAGGTTGCCGTCAAGCACAGGCTGGGCAAGCTCGACATGTCGGCTGACTTCTACGAGGCGATGTACAGACAGGGATTGCGGGCACTGCCCGTGACCGATAAGCACGCAAGGCGGCTCGCCGACCTGCCGCTGCACCATCGCGACCCCTTCGATCGCCTGCTCGTCGCCCAAGCTCAGGTTGAGGGCATGGCGATCCTGAGCGCCGACGAGCGCCTGCGTGCATACGACGTGCCGATCCTGTGGTAGCTTCGAGCACTCGCAGAGCGTGGTCTGATCGGTAGGGATGTCCGGCCCGGCGGACTGAGCGCGCTGCCCTCGAAAGCTCGGCAGTCCCTCGGTCTCAATCCGGCGTCGTGATCGCGAGAACCAACCCTACCCCTGACCCCCCTTGTGGGGGTCCCCATTAAAAATCCTTTTTCCGCGCGAGGCGCGCGCTCAAGCGGTTGCGGCCACCGCGGTCTGCCTACCTGGTGCCGGGCGCCCGGGACTCGGCCCCACGAACGACGCCGGGGCGATCCGCATGTAGTGCTCGAACGCCCACTCGCACACGCGCGGGTGTTCGAGGGCGCGCGCGAGCGCGGTGACGGCGGGGGTGGGGGTGAGGCGCCCGACGGCGCGCTGGGTGAACAGCAGCGAGCTGAACTTCCATTTGTGCGCGTCGGAGAAGGCGCTGTAGCGGCCCAGCGCCTGCTCGCGGCTGCCGTGGCCCTCCAGCACCGCGCGTAGCTCGCGACCGCAGGCGATCCCGAAGTAGAACGCGGTGCGGATGCCCTCCGCGGTGAGCGGCAGGCAGTGGCCGGCGGAGTCGCCGACGAAGAACACGCCGTCCTCCACGGCGGGGCGCAGCTGGTGGGGGATCCAGTTGCCCTGATACCCGTCGGGGGGGAGATCGAGGTCGCGCGCGAGACGCACGGTCGGCTCCTTGACGTGGTGGGCCGGCCAGAACGAGCCCACGCCGACGCGCACCTCATCGCGGGCGGGGAAGCTCCACCCATAACCTGCGCGGATGTAGCGGGGGTCGATCCACAGCTCCATCTCCTCGCCGCCGCCGTGCGGGTGCACCTCCAGGCCCCGCGACAGCCTCGCGTTGGGTGGCTGGATCGGGGTGGCGCGCGAGAGCGTGCGGCGCCAACCGAGCGCGTCGACGATCAGCGGAGCGCGCAGCTCGCCGCGATCGGTGTGCACCGTGTCGCCCTCCCTGCTCTGCACGGTGGCGGTCTCGAAGCGGGTCTCCTCCGCGTGTGCCTGCTCCCACATCAGCGCGCACAGCTCGGGGTAGTCGAAAGTCGAAAACGTCCACGGCAGTCTCCACCGGGAGCTCTTCCAGGGGGTGTGCACCACCAGCTCGCCGAAGGTCTGGCGCAGCGAGCCGCGCAGCTGCAGCGCGTCGAGCCATGTGGTGGGAACGCCGCAGGCGGAGGTCTGGCGCTCGCCGATCTCATAGCGGTCGATCACCAGCACCCGTGCGCCCGAGCCCGCGAGCTCGCGGGCGATCGCGAGGCCCGCGAAGCTGGCGCCGCACACCAGCACGTCGCAGTCGCACTGCAGGCGGGTTCGCTCGATTCCCCGCTTGGTCGCGCGCACCGGCATCGCTTGCAATCATACGAGTGCGGCGCCTGTGCGACGGGGCTGGCGGTGGGCCGGTGGGCGGGTGCGGTCCAACACCCATCGTGCTGCGCTAGGCTTCGAGCGGTGCAAGCTCTGATCGAGAAACCCGACGCCCACGTGGTCGAGGGATCCAACGGCCTCCTGCTCGAAATCGACGGGCAGATCGTCCCCAACTACGACGCCACGATGCAGCCCTTCGAGGAGGGCGAGGTGGTGACGGGCCGTGTGGTGCGGATCGACAAGGACGAGGTGCTCGTCGACATCGGCTACAAGTCCGAGGGGGTGATCCCCTCCGGGGAGCTCTCGATCCGCAAGTCGGTCGATCCCCGCGAGGAGGTCGAGCTCGGCGAGGAGGTCGACGCGATCGTCATGACCAAGGAGGACCAGGACGGTCGCCTGATCATGTCCAAGAAGCGCGCCCGCTTCGAGAAGGCGTGGCGGCGCATCGAGGCCGCGGCCGAGTCTGGGCAGCCGGTCGAGGGCAACGTGATCGAGGTCGTCAAGGGTGGTCTGATCATCGACCTCGGTGTGCGCGGCTTCCTGCCCGCCTCGCTGGTGGACATCCGCCGGGTGCCCAACCTCGACGAATACATGGGCACGAAAATCGAGACGAAGGTGATCGAGCTCAACCGCTCGCGCAACAACGTCGTGCTCTCGCGCCGCGCGGTGCTCGAGGAGGAGCGTAAGGAGGTG
Source organism: uncultured Solirubrobacterales bacterium (assembly GCA_963814085.1). Taxonomy (GTDB): domain Bacteria; phylum Actinomycetota; class Thermoleophilia; order Solirubrobacterales; family Solirubrobacteraceae; genus Palsa-744. The sequence continues at coordinate 1,699,987 of CAWFBP010000003.1, forward strand.
CGCCAGCAGATCCTCGACCGCCTCCAGCCTGGCCTGGTCGTCGAGGGCCAGATCTCCAACATCGTCGACTTCGGCGCATTCGTCGACCTCGACGGGATCGACGGTCTGATCCACATCTCCGAGCTTTCGTGGTCGCACGTCAACCATCCCTCCGAGCTGCTGAACATCGGCGACACCGTGCAGGTGAAGGTGCTCGACATCGACCGTGATCGCCAGCGCATCTCGCTGGGTCTCAAGCAGACCCAGGAAGATCCGTGGCAGCGGATCATCGACACCTACAACATCGGCGACGAGCTGGAAGGCACGGTCACCAAGGTCGTGACGTTCGGGGCGTTCGTGGAGATCCTTGACGGCGTGGAGGGGCTCGTGCACATCTCTGAGCTAGCCGCCCACCACGTGGAAAGCCCGCGCGAGATCGTCCACCCGGGCGATGAGATTCGCGTGAAGATCCTCGAGATCGACTCCGAGCGCCGGCGCCTGTCGCTGTCGGCCAAGCGGGTCGAGGACCAGATCCTGCCGCTGCCGCGTCCGGCCGACGCCTCCGGCAAAGAGCCTCCCGCGGGAGAGCCCGTCGGCGAGGCTGGGGTACAGCAGGGGGAGCCCTCGGCGGAAGGTGCAGGCGAGACCGTGGCGGAGCCGGCGGAGGCTCAGCCACAAGCCGAGGTTGTGGCCGAGGTCCACCAGGCGCAGGTCGCAAGCGAGCCCGAGGCGGAGCCCGCCACGGAGGTAGAGCCGGCCGCCGAGTCCGCGGCCGAGGTGCAGAGCGTGCCCGAGGCGGGGGTTGCGGAGGACCAGCCGGCGGCCGATGTCGTGGCCGAGGCGGCGAGCGAGCCCGAAGCGGGAGGCGCTGAGCTCGAAGCGGGCGCGGCGGAGCCCGTCACGGAGGATCAGCCGGCAGCCGAGGCGGCGGAGCCGGAGAGCGTCGCGGTCGAGCAGGAGCCCGCTGTCGCTGTGGATGAGCCGGAAGCCTCTGCGGAGGCCTCGGAGGGCGAGCCCGCGGATCCCGACCTGACACCCGCCGCGAGCGACGTCGCCCAGGACTGACGCACGCCTCGTGCCGGAAGCTGAGCGGCCGGTCCCACTGGTAGGGCTGACGGGCGGTATTGGCGCCGGCAAGTCCACCGCGCTGGCTGCGCTGGAGCGGTTGGGGGCGGTCGTGCTCTCGACCGACGCGGTCGTGCACGAGCTCTACACACGCGATCCGCGCGTGCGGGAGGCCATCGTGGAGCGCTGGGGTCCCGAAGTGGCACCGGCCGGTGCGGTCGATCGCGCGGCGATCGCGCGACGCGCATTTGCCGGCGATCAGGAGCGCAGCTGGCTGGAGGGGCTGCTATGGCCGCTGGTGGGCGAGCGGGTGGGGGCGTGGCTGACGCAGGCGCGCGCGCTTTCGCCGCCGCCGGCGGCGGCGGTCGTCGAGGTTCCGCTGCTATTCGAGGCGGGGATGGAGCGGCTGTACGACGCGACGATCGCGGTCGTCGCGCCGGAGGAGCTGCGCCGCGAGCGCGCGGCGGGCCGCGGCCACGAGTTGCTGCAGGAGCGCGCCGCGCGTCAGCTCTCGCAGGAGCAGAAGGTTGCGCGCGCCAGCTTCGCGGTCTGCAACGATGGCAGCGAAGCGCAGTTGGCGCAGAAGCTGTCGGAGATACTTGGCAAGCTGACGGGGTGAACACCCAGACCCACGAGCTCTACGTGCGGCGTCCGTCCGCGCGAAGCGACCGATCGCAGATCGGCCAGCGCGGGCACGGCTCGGGCGGGCGGGGGACGAGAGGGCGGCGGCTGCTGAACACGTTCGCGGTGCTCGGGGTGGCGGTCGGGCTGATCGTGATCTTCGCCCCGCGTCTGGAGCACGCGGTGCGCGAACTGGCGCTGCCGCTGCAGGACGCGGGTGTGATCCGCCAGCAGGCCTCCGAAAAGCATCTCGACCCCGCGCTGATCGCCGCGGTCATCTACGCGGAGACCAAGTTCGACCCGCGCCCCTCCTCCGCCGGCGCGCAGGGCCTGATGCAGATCCTCCCATCCACGGCGCTGTTCCTAGCCCATCTTTCCGGCGGGGTGAGCTTCCAAACCGGCGATCTGGCGACACCGTCGGTCAACATCGCTTACGGAAGCTACTACCTGCGCTACCTGCTGGACCATTACCGAGGCAACGAGATGCTGGCGGTCGCCGCGTACAACGCGGGTCTCACCAACGTGGATGAATGGGTGGCGCGAGCGCGGACGGAAGGGAGGGAACTGAACGTCGAAGCGATCCCGTTCGCGCAGACACGGGAATACGTGCGGCGGGTGTTGGCTGCGCAGCGGGCCTACCGGGCGACGTACGCTCAGCAACTGGGGCTTCGCTAGCGTAGGGCGATGCCCCCCTTCCGCCTCGACTCAGTCTTCACGCCCACCGCCGACCAGCCGCAGGCGATCGCGGCGCTGGCGGAGGGGATCGAGCAGGGCGAGCGCTTCCAGGCGCTGCTGGGCGCGACCGGGACCGGCAAGACGATGACGATGGCGGGCGTGATCGAGGCGGTGCAGCGCCCGGCGCTCGTGATCGCGCACAACAAGACGCTCGCCGCGCAGCTGTGCAACGAGTTCCGTACGTTTTTTCCCGACAACGCGGTCGAGTACTTCGTCTCCTATTACGACTACTACCAGCCTGAGGCGTACGTCCCCAGCCGCGACCTGTACATCGAGAAGGACTCGGCGATCAACCAGGAGGTCGATCGCCTGCGTCACGCCGCCACGGCGGCGGTGTTCGCGCGACGCGACGTGATCGTGGTCGCGTCGGTGTCGTGCATCTATGGGTTGGGCTCGCCCGAGGTGTACGAGATGAACATGCAGATCCTCAGCCGCGGCGCGGAGATCGACCGCGACGCGCTGCTGCGCAAACTGGTGTCGATCCAGTACACGCGCAACGACACCGTGCTCGCACGCGGCACGTTCCGGGTTAGGGGCGAGACGCTGGAGATCTTCCCGGCGTACGCCGAGACTGCCTACCGGGCGACGCTGTTCGGCGACGAGGTCGAGCGCCTGCAGCACTTCGACCCGCTCACCGGCGAGCTGATCGAGGACGACCTCGAGCACGTCGCGATCTGGCCGGCGACGCACTACAACGTCAGGGAGGGCTCGATCGAGAAGGCGGTCGCGGACATCGGCGCCGAGCTGAACGAACGCTGCACGCAGCTCGAGAGCGAAGGCAAGCTGCTGGAGAGCCACCGCCTGCGCCAGCGTACACAGTACGACATGGAGATGCTGCGCGAGATGGGCTTCTGCTCGGGGATCGAGAACTACTCGCGGATCCTCGACGGCCGCGGCCCGGGCGACCGGCCGTACTGTCTGATCGATTACTTCCCCAAGGACTTCGTGTGCTTCATCGACGAGTCCCACCAGACCGTGCCGCAGCTGGGGGGCATGTATGAGGGCGATCGCTCGCGCAAGCAGACGCTTGTGGACTACGGCTTCCGGCTGCCGAGCGCGATGGACAACCGCCCGCAGCGCTTCGAGGAGTACCTCTCGATCACCCCGCAGCTGCTGTTCGTGTCGGCGACGCCGGGAGAGTTCGAGCGCACGCGCTCGGGGCGGATCGTCGAGCAGATCGTGCGCCCGACGGGGATCGTCGACCCGGAGGTGCAGGTGCGTGCCACGCGCAACCAGATCGATGACCTGATGAACGAGATCCGCGCGCGCGTGGAGATCCAGGAGCGCGTGCTGGTAACGACGCTCACGAAGAAAATGAGCGAGGACCTCACGCAATACCTGCTGGAGATGGGCTTCCGCGTGCGCTACCTGCACTCGGAGATCGACACTTTGGAGCGCATCCAGATCATCCGCGACCTGCGCCTCGGCGAGTACGACGTGCTGGTCGGCGTCAACCTGCTGCGCGAGGGCCTCGATCTGCCGGAGGTCTCGCTGGTCGCAATCCTCGACGCCGACAAGGAGGGCTTCCTGCGCGGGGAGACCTCGCTGATCCAGACGATCGGCCGCGCGGCTCGCAACGTCAACGGCGTGGTGCTGATGTACGCCGACAAGGAGACTCGGGCAATGAAGGCGGCGATCGAGGAGACCGACCGCCGCCGCGAAATCCAGGTGGCATACAACGAGGAGCACGGGATCACCGCCGCCTCGATCGTCAAGGGCGTCTCGGACATCGCCGAGTTCCTGCAGAGCGACTCCAAGGTGCCGCGCGGGCGCCGGCAGCGGCGCAGCGGCGCCCGCGGGAAAGGCAAGGCGAAGGAGATGCCCACGCACGAGCTGGAGCGTCTCGCGGTGGAGCTCGAGGAGGAGATGCTCGCCGCGGCGGAGGAGTTGCGCTTCGAGTACGCCGCCCAGCTGCGCGACGAGATCCGCGAGCTGCGCCGCGATCTGCGCGAGGCTCAGGAGCTGGAGGCGCCCGCGGGGGAGTTGGCGTAGGCTTGCCTGCACCCGTGCAGCTGGATCGTCAGAGCATCGAACGGAGCGACTTTCCCCTCGTCCGGCGGGGGTACGAGCCGGATGCCGTGGGCGCTCATCTGCAGGCGCTGGCGGTAGCGGCGCAGGAGCTCACCCAGCACGCGGCGAACGCAGGCGTTGAGCCCTCGCTCGGCACGGCGGCGGCCACCCGGGTGCGGGGCATCCTCGAGGCGGCGCAAACCACCGCGGCGGAGATCGAGCGCGAGGCGCAACGGGACGCGCAACGCACCCGCGAGGAGGCGGCCGGCGAGCTGGAGCGTGCCCGCGCACACGTGGAGACACTCGCGCATGCCGCCGCGGCGCTGCTCGCGCAGGTGCGCTCGCTGGACGGGGAGGTGGGCGCGCTCGCGCGTAGCCTCCGCGCGCAAGACGCGTCGCAGGCGCAAGCGTCGCGCGAGCGCGCGTCGAAGGAGAAAACATCCCAGCCCGCTTCAGCGGAGGAGGAGGGCAAGACATCGCTTCCAGCCGCGGTCACTGCGACTCGGGAGCTGCCCGGCGCCGTGCCGGTGGGAGAGAATGAAGTGGCGAGGGAGGAGCGGGAGGCGGTGGCGCCAGGATCGGTTCCCGCCCCCGAGGAGGTACCCGAGGCGGTGCCGCAGAGGGGCGAGGATCTCGACGGCGCGCGGCTGGTGGCACTGAATATGGCGCTCAGCGGCGAGTCGCGCGAGCAAACCGACCGCTACCTCGCCGACAGCTTCCAGCTCTTCGATCGCGCCAAGCTGCTCGACGAGGTGTACGCCGCGGTCGAGGGCTGAGCCCCGCCCTGCGCCCGGCCACAGAGCGCCGCCCGCGTCCCGGCCACACGGTGGCCGCGCATCCAACTACAATCCGCGGTCCACACTCATGCGCCTGTAGCTCAGTGGTCAACGGCAACCTACGGGGTGCCAAAGAGCAGCGGCCTTTCAAGCCGCAGGTCGGGGGTTCGATTCCCCCCAGGCGCACTTCGGAAAGGCCCTGCGGGAGTGTCCGAGGATCTGTGTAGGCACGAGCGAAAGAGATCGCTATGCCTACTACTACGCAGGATCACATGGAGTCGCAGGAGCTGGTGTTTCCCGCGGTCGGTACCGTGGAGTGCAGGGAGCCCGGAGGGCGAGCGCAGCGGACCGGTACCGACCGCGGCGCGTCCGCCGCGGGGGCCCCGGCCGCGGGCCGGGGGCGGGAACTCTCTCTGGAGCTGGTCGATGAGGCCGTCGAGCGTGCCGGTGGCCGCCGCCGTCTGCGGCAAGCTCTGGGGATGCCGTCGGAGCGGATCAGCGATGAGCTGGTCGATGAGCTGCTCGCTGGCGCGAGTACCGAGGAGGAGATCGCTGGGCCCGGCGGGCTGCTGGCGCAGCTGACCAAGCGGCTGGTGGAGCGGGCGATGGAGGTCGAGCTGACCGACCATGTGGGCTACGAGCCGCACTGCGAGCCGCCCGGCGGCGCGGAGAACCAGCGCAACGGCACGACTCCGAAGACGCTGATCACCGAGCATGGGAAGGTCGAGCTCGACGCTCCCCGCGATCGGGACGGGAGCTTTGAGCCGAAGATCGTGCGCAAGCGTCAGCGCCGGTTCGTCGGGTTCGACGAGAAGATCCTCGCGCTCTACAGCCGCGGGATGTCGGTGCGCGACATTGAGGCGCACCTGGCCGAGATCTACGGCGTGAGGGTTGGCCGTGACCTGATCAGCCGCGTGACCGACGCGGTTATGGACGACGTGCGTGACTGGGCCAAGCGGCCGCTGGAGGACATCTACCCGATCGTGTTCCTGGACTGCATGGTGCTGAAGATCCGCGAGGGCGGCACGGTGCAGCGCCGCGCGCTCTACCTCGCCTTGGGCGTCACGCTCGACGGGGACCGTGACGTGCTGGGCATGTGGTTCCAGGAGACCGAGGGCGCGAAGTTTTGGATGCAGGTCCTCAACGATCTGAAGACCCGCGGCGTGCAGGACATCCTGATCGCGTGTGTCGACGGGCTCAAGGGGTTCCCAGAGGCGATCGAGGCGATCTTCCCCAAGACGACCGTCCAAACATGCATCGTTCACCTCATCAGGGCGAGCCTGCGCTACGTGCCACGCCGCGATCGCGAGCAGGTCGCCCGCGCCCTGAAGCCGATCTACACCGCCAAGGACGCCGACCAGGCGCAAGCCGAGCTCGAGGCCTTCGACGAGAAGTGGGGCAAACGGTTCCCGGTGATCACCCAAACCTGGCTGAACGCCTGGGAGCACGTGACACCGTTCCTCGCGTTCCCCGACGAGGTCCGCCGCGTGATCTACACGACGAACGCGATCGAGGCGCTCAACCGCCAGCTGCGCAAGGCGATCAAGACCAAGGGCAGCTTCCCGACCGAGGACGCCGCGCGCAAGCTCGTCTACCTCGCTCTGCAAAACGCCGTCCCACAATGGACAAAAACCCGCAACTGGACAGCCGCACTGCTCGCATTCAAGATCCACTTCGGCGACCGCGTCCCCGACACTGCAAACTAACCATCACTAGTTGACACGCACGGAGTCACTGTTACAATTAACCAAGAACCCAGCCTACACAGTTAATCTGACGCCCTCGGCCCTGCTCACGCGGGGCTTTTCTGTTGCTGGAGAGCTGTTGGGAGGGCCACCGGGAGCGCCGGGCGTAACACGGGCGTAACGCAAGCGGTGACACGCTACGCGCTGGGGGTGTTCGTGGAGCTGCTGGGGGGGTACTGACCCACATCTGTGTACGTCTGTCGGATGCGGCCCGTAAGGTGCGCAGGCGTGAAGAAGGGCGTAAGCCGTCTGTCCGCCATCGTTGGCCCGCTGCCGCGCGAGCTTGGTATCGCGGTCGTGGTGACCGTTGTGGCCGCTCTGGTTGTGCCGCTCCTCCTGGCACTGCTGACGAAGCACACCGCTCCCCTCTGGGTGGTTGTCCTTGCCGCCTTGGGCGCGCTGTTCGTGGGACTCGTGGTCGGGGCGGCCCTGGGTGGCGCTGACGATGGCGAGGGCCTGAAATCGAAGATCCGCGAGCTTGAGTCCCGCGCCGGCGAGCTTGGCGCGTACGAGACGTATGCCGAGCACGTGCGCGATGCGCTCGGGGATCTGCGCAAAGTGATCGCCAAGGAACTCCCGAGCTTCTCAACGCGCGACTTCATCGAGACTGGCATCTTCGAGCCAGCGCACAAGCTGCTCCAGCGCGATCACCGAGACGCCGCGCGGGGCGACGTGCGATTCTCGATCCTCCGTTCGAGTGGGGACGATTTCGTGATGGCAGACAGTACGGGGCTACTCCCGGCGCTTGGCCACCGGATGGAGAGCCGAGAGCGGTTCCGTCTGCCGATCAAGGGTTCGTTCGCGGGTGTGGCGTTGGACCACGGTCGCGTCCAGTGGTCGAACGATCTCAGCGAAGACCAGCGATTCACGCGCCACCCCAAGGCTGAGGATGACCGCCAGTACGAGTCGATCGTGTCCGTTCCCCTTTGGAGGGCCGGCGAGATCGATGGTGTGCTGAACGTCCTGGCAGTCCGCAAGGATGCCTTCTCGCCGGTTGATCGAACCTACATCACGCTCCTGGCGTCCGTCATCGACGTTGTAAGGAGCTTGGAGCCGCCGTCCGATGCGCAATACTAGGAGGAAGCAACGCATGAGGAATACAGTGCCGCCCGCTGAGCCCAACACCTTCCGCCGCCTAGTCGAGGGCGAGATCACGGCCGACGAGTACGTTCGGAACCTCGACGAGCGCGTCCAGCAGACCCGGGAAGCCAACCAGCCGACATCGCCAGCTCCTACGCCAGAGCACGCATAGGCATAGTGCTGTCGCGCTCACCTGTCGCGGGAAGCTGCCGACGGCTGTCTGTGTCAGGGGTTGCCGTGGAAGTCGTTGACCGCTTGCTGTAGTGCTTTGACCGCTCGCGCGTAGCTGCGGATTGCTTTCTCCAGGCCCGCGCGGGCGAACTGCATGTGCTCCCCGTCGGGGTCCTGGTCAGCGACTCGCATCTGGGCCAGGGTCGCCGTGAAGGTGTCCATCGCCCCGGTGTGGATGATGGTCGCTTCGCGCCACTTGCTTTCGAGGGTGGCGACTGACTGCGCGGCGACTCGGCCTGCCTGCTTGGCGAGATCGCCGGGCGAAACCATGAATACCCAGACGCCGATGCGCCAGCCATCGTCGTAGCGTCCTCCGCCGATCTGGGCTCGACACCAGAGGTCATGTCCCCCGGCAAGCTCGGTGATGATCTCGGCGTACTTGGCGGCGTTCTCGCGCCCGATGTGCCCGAGGCAGTCGCCCTCGGAGGAGGCGACCATGAGCGCCTTGGGGTCGTAGGGATTCGTGGGCTCGGGGATGAGGCGTAGCCAGATGTCGTCGAGGTCGAATTCGTCCACCCGTTTGAGGTTGACGCCCTGCGCGGAGACGAGTCGTTCGAGGGTCGCTACGTAGTGGCTCTCGCCACGTACCTCGACCATCCGGTGGTCGTGGGGCAGGCGCAGGACTGGCTTGCTGCGCGTGGGGAGATCCGATGGCTTGGAGGGCCGCGTTGGCTCGGCCGCGCACGCCGGAGGCGGGGTGGTGTTGCTCGTCCCTGCGGCAGCGTTAACCCTGGCCGCGAAGTCCCGCGCCTTTCGCTCGGAGCCGAATCCGGCCTCTGCGGTGACCTCCCAACCCTGGCCCGTGATCGTGAGGCAGGCTTTGCGGAATACGGAGGGCGCCTCTGGGGTTCCGACGCTGGCCCTCGCGCCTGCGACAGGCCAGTTCCCGTCAGGCGTGAAGATGCGGCCACCGTCTGCATCCAGCGCGATGGAGGCGAACGTGTGGCCCTTCTTTCTGGCGACGCTCGCGGCCTTCCAGAATGCGCGGGCTGCGTCTTGGCTGATGGCTGCTACTCCTCCCGCCCCGTTCGGTTGGCTGGGACAGGCCGCATACGGTACACGATCGATTGCAGCCGACGCGAGTTCCGAGTCGGTTTGCGCCCCATATGAGTCGGCAAGCCGTCCAGTGCCCCAGGGTTACATGGGAGGCGGCGCGGCATGTACCGAATCTCGCCGGATGGCCCCGGTTTCGTTGCGTCTGTTCGCCCTTGCTCGGCTTTCTGAGTAGCGGCGGTGAGCGTCGCGCGGATCGAGCTGGAGGTATGTCGTGGCGATCAGGGATCACGAGTCGGTGGCGGCAGGCGTCTGGTCGTGCAGGCGAGGTCATAGGGCCGTGGCGAGTTCGGCTGCCGAGCGGGCGGCGAGGGCCGGCTGGGACCTGGGTGCGGCGACGATCCATTGGGGCAAGCGGCCAGTGGCATCGAGGTCGGTGGCGGTCACGGAGCGCGACCGGGGCCTGCTGGCACTGCTGCACGATGTCAACTATCTGTCCGCGAGTCAGATGGCGCTCCTTGGGTGGGGTGGGGATTCGACGTGCGCGCGGCGGCGGTTGCGCCTGCTGCACGACCACGGGCTGATCGACAAGTTCCGTCCGCCCGCTGCGGCGGGCAGCTACGAGTGGAACTACCGCCTGACCGTCGAGGGCTGGCGGGTGCTGGAGGACTGCGGGATGTGCGCCGAGGAGAAGTCCTACACCCCGGCGGACATCCACAGCATCGCCTACGTCGAGCACGATCTACAGGTCAACGCGCTCGTGCTCCACATCGCCCGCACGGCGCACGCCGGTGATGGCCCGCTGCTCGACGCGATGCCGTTCGAGTGGCACGGCCCGCGACGGGGAGAGATCGACCCCCACGAGGAGCCGCCGCCGGAGGATGACTGCCCGCTTCGTGCGTCGCTGCCGCCCGTGTTCGACCGGGCCGACTCGCGGGAAGGCGTCTTGAAGCCCGACGCGACGCTGATCCTCGGGGGTGCAGAGCCGTGTCAGGCGGTGTTGATCGAGTTCGACTGCACCGCGCGTCCGCACAAGCAGCTCGACCGTCTGCGCCGCTACGACTGGTTCATCACGGAGGGGTGGATGGATAGCCGCTTCGCGCATCATCCGATCCCGCCGGCGATGGTGCTCGTCACGTTGCGCGAGAGCACGCTGACCGCGCTGGTGCGCGCGGCGGACGAGACGCTTTGCGCGTCACGCGGAAAGCCAGACCAGGACCCGTTGCAGGGCGACTATCGTGGACGAGACCGCATCGTGTTCACGACCCGTGAGCGTATTCTCGCCGGGGACTGGCGGATGCTGCGGGTGCCCAGGCTCCCGCCGGACCTCAGAGGCCATGACCGGCGCGAGCGCGTGCCCGCCCGCGAGATCACGATGGACCTCCCGGCCCTGTCCGCCGAAGCTGCGTGTCTGACCGACGCCTCCTGAGCGAGCTGGGCGACGACGACGGTTTCCGCCGGGCGGTCCCCGCGGTGGGTGGGTGCCGCTCTCGGGTGTTCGTCTGTGTGCCGCTCTCCGGGTGAGGCATCCGAGTGGGGCACCCTGGCCGCCCGCTCGATGGTGGTTTGTGGCTCTGCGCCTGGCCTTGAGGAAGGGGGTCTCCGCCTCTCCGCTTCGCTCCAACCCGGAGACCCCCTTCCTCGACCCACCACAACACAAATGTGCAGAGTGGGGCCAGGTGCAGAGTGAGCGTTGGGAGCGAGCGGGCGGCCAGGGTGTGAGATAGCTGACGGAAAACAAGGAGGGCAAACGGGGGGCGATGGAGCTGGGTTGATGCTGGGGACGGTGTGACTCGGGGTATGATGCGGGTGGTCGTGCTCGGTGATCTTGTGGTGGGCGTGGGCTGCTGGTGGCACTTGGGAGGAACGGACGGGAGGCACGCCGGGCGGTCCGGCGTGCAGTGACCGGCGAGCTGAACTCGCCTTCCCGCGGGCGGTCTGATGGTGGTTCCGCCTTCGGCTTCACGCTCCCGCGGGTACTCCCTGGCGGGGGGCCGCCCGCTTCTGCACCCAGGGGTAGATCAACGAGGCTCCCGGCGTTGCGGGTAACTGTGGCCATCTCGGCTCCACGGCTCTTGTCGATCCGACGCTTCAGTCGGGGCCTGGACGTACGGCCCGGAGCGCTGCTGGGCGAGCCCACTACCGAGTCGGCGGGGGCGATGCGTGATAGCCGAAGCTGCGCGCCCCTAGCCCGTTCGATTATAGTCCGACGGTCGGAATGGCTCAGTGCAACAAAGATCGTCAGTGACGCTTGGTGAGAAGAATATTGTCCGCACACACTTCATTGTTTGTGCTCGTTCTGTGCACCGTTCTGGTCGGCTGCCCACCCGCATGAGGGGTTTGGCCGGACTGATCGGCGTGCTTGGCCTGATCTTCGCCGGCGGTTGCTCTGCGAAGACAGCGACAGGGAGCGAGACGCATCAGTCCTCATCCTGCATACCGCCCGCGTTCAGACTCTTTGGACCCCAACCGGCGCTCCCCAAGGAACTCTCGACCCCGTTGGAAGCCACGATCCTATCTAGCTTCGCCATCTTTCGCAGGGGAGCGCTGCCGAGCGATGAGCTTCCTGGGGTGAGTCCGGTGGGCGGCGGGTTGGACCATGTGCTCTCCAGGGACTACGAGCTCTCAAGCTTCTATCCCGCCTATCTCCGCCAGGTGAGGCGGCTCCCCGATGGCCGACGCTATTTCGTGATCCCTGCCTTCGCACGGCCCGAAGCGGTACCCCCGGCGCGCTGTTTCCGGGCCGGGGTGCGACGCAGATTGGTCCAGCAGCAGCACCGACGTCTGACCGAGCCCGTCTACTGCATCATCGAGGTAGGTGGCAGCAGAGAAGCACCCGTTCCCGGATGCGAGCCCTTCGCCCAGGTCGCCGAAAGCTTTCAAGCCTTCCATGTGAGCGACTTCCTCGGAGAACCGACCATCGAACTCGTACCGGACGGCATCGCCTCGGTGCGAATCGTCTATCCAAGCCACGTCCAGGTTGTTGCATCCGTGAGCGAAAACGCATTCCTGCTCACGCCGCCGCCGACGCCGCGTTCTCGTCTGGACGCATACCTCAGGCGACTGGCGCGCAAAATCGGCGAGGGCGATCGTCTCCCCAAGGCTGAGCGCGAAAGAATCACCCGCCAGTACAACGAGGCTTATACCGGTACTTACCCGACAAGGATCGAATGGCTCGACAGCGCTGGAGGACTGGTGCGCGCCATCAGCCCGCCCACCGCTGAAAGCGACTCCGCGACCTCGGTCGGCGATCTCCGCGCCCCCATCGGAGGATAACCAGCCGGGGGCGAACGGCTCCGCCGCCGCCGCGCCCGTAGATCAACTGGGCTCCGGCGGTGCGGGTGGCCCTGGGCAACCACTGGCTCCCCGCGGTCGCGGTCGGCATCGAGCCGCCTGGGTGTGGTGGCAGTGGACGCGCGAGGGATTCGCTTGCTCGGAGGGGGCCGTGCTCGGCTTACCTACAGAGAGCCGATGCGATCCCACGGGCACAGACGAACATGAGCGCGGGCGCCCTGGAGCTGCAAGTCCCCGATGCGTTCGTGCAGGCCATCGCCGAGCGCGTAGCCGATCTGCTCGCCGACAGCCTCGCAGGAGGAGGCCAGCCGGAGCCCTGGATCGGGGTGGAGCAGGCAGCGGAACACCTCGCCTGTCCGACGAGCCGCATCTACGACCTCGTGAGCCAGCGACGCCTCACGCCGCGCCGCGACGCCACCGGCTCAGCAAGTGGGACATCGTAATCAAGCGTGAGTAAAAAGGGACCGGTGCTAGTACCTATTGTCTGCCGCGTGTTTGCCATAGTAAGGGGGGTCGGTTGTCATCCTGGGCGAGAGCCGGTCGTTATCGCCACCGAGGACATCTCAGCCGGGTCTGTGTCTACGCCTGCGTTTCCGCGTGTTCGCTAGCGAATACCTGCGTGTCTTTTGCGATTGCTCCAGCAGCCCGACTTGCACGAGCGTGAGCAAATAGCGGTGGACCGTACTCGGATTGATGCCGAGGCGGTCGGCGATTTCCATGAGACCCAACGACTCGTCAGCGTCGAAGCAGGCGAGAACCGCCAGCCCCCGCAGGAGCGAACGCGACGTGCGGGGGTCGCCGGACGAGAGCGCTCCCGTTTCCGCGCGGCTGAGCACTGTGGTAATCATCGAGGCGAAACCGGGCGCCTGACTCGGTGTGAACCGCCCCGAGTTCGTTGGAGGCTGGTCGTTTGAGTAACTGTGTCAGTTATACCATAAATATGAGTGTCGGGAGTGGCTGGGCCTGTGGTCATGTGGGCAACCCGGGAGGGGTTGTCCAAGGGCTGTGGTCAGCTTGCTGTCCACAGCCCGGCATGTCCACAGGCCTACGTTTGAGCTGCCAGGTGGTTAGCCTCGAACTCGGCCGGGGGGAGCCGTTCGCACGCTCCATGCAGCCGAGCGTTGTTGTACCAGTCGACCCACTCCAGCGTCGCGAACTCGACCTCATCAAGCGCCTTCCACGGCCGCTGAGGGTTGATCAGCTCGGTCTTGTAGAGTCCGATAGTTGTCTCGGCCAGCGCGTTGTCGTACCCATCTCCGACAGACCCGATCGAGGGGTCCACGCCAGCGTCGACGAGTCTCTGGGTGAACGCAAAACTGGTATACCGGGCGGATTCAACTGGTCCTCGCAACACCTTGATTGTGGAGGTGTTTATGGGCAGGCCAGCGGGGTGGATGAAGGAGTTGACGGGCAGGGCGCTGTTGAAGTCGCCGGGGGCGCCGTCGCTGCGTCGCGATGTGGAGCGGTTGTTCTGGCGTGAGATCGCGAGGGGTTTGAGCAGTGAGGACGCTGCGCTGGCCGTCGGAGCGTCGCAGGCGGCTGGCGGCCGGTGGTTCAGGGATCGTGGCGGGATGCCAACGTTCATGCTTGACCCAATCTCAGGCCGGTATCTGTCGTTTGCGGAGCGGGAGGAGATCGCGCTGTTGAAGGCCCAAGGTACCGGGGTTCGGGAGATCGCCCGCCGGTTGGGGCGTGCTCCATCAACGATCTCCAGGGAGCTGCGCCGCAACGCTGCCACTCGCGGTGGGAAGCTCGACTACCGTGCCTCGGTCGCGCAGTGGAAGGCAGAGCTGATGGCGCGCCGCCCGAAGACCGCGAAGCTTGCCACCAACGCCCAGCTGCGCGAGTACGTGCAGGAGCGGCTCTCCGGCCAGGTCCGCCGACCCAACGGCACAGCGGTGCCAGGGCCCGCGACGGCGCCTTGGAAGGGTCGCAACAAGCCGCATCGCCAAGACCGCAAGTGGGCGAGGGCGTGGAGCCCGGAGCAGATCTCCAACCGGCTGCGCCTAGATTTCCCGCATGATGAGTCGATGCGAATCTCGCACGAGGCGATCTACCAAGCGCTCTACGTGCAGGGCCGCGGCGCGCTGCGGCGCGAGCTCACCGCCTGCTTGCGCAGTGGCAGGGCGCTCAGGGTCCCCAGAGCCCGCGTCCGCGGGAAAGGCAAGAGCTTCATCACCGAGCAGATCATGATCAGCGAGCGTCCCGCAGAGGCCGAGGACCGAGCTATACCTGGCCATTGGGAGGGCGACCTCATCCTCGGTGCAGACCGGACTGCGATCGGAACGCTCGTGGAGCGCACCACCCGGTTCACAATGCTGCTTCACCTACCACCGATGCCCGGCCACGGCGGCCAAAGAGTCAAGAACGGGCCACCGCTCGCTGGCCGCGGCGCCGAGGCGGTGCGCGACGCTATCACCAATCAGATCACCACGCTGCCCGAGCAGCTGCGCCGATCGCTGACCTGGGACCAAGGTGCTGAGATGACACAACACGCACAGCTCACAATCGACAGCGGGCTTCAAGTGTATTTCTGTGATCCTCAAAGCCCCTGGCAGCGAGGGACCAACGAGAACACCAACGGCCTGCTCCGCCAATACTTCCCGAAGGGCACAGACCTCGCAAGACACACCGTCGAGGACCTCGCCGCGGTCGCTGCCACGCTCAATAGCCGGCCTCGCAAGACACTCGACTGGAGAACCCCCGCCGAAGCCCTCGACGAGTACCTTTCCTCAACAGCAGCAACGCCGAGCTGACCCACAGCAGCGCGCACTCGCAAGCATCCAGCCCGCTCACCTCCGTTCAATACGCCACAGCACTACGCGAACGCGACGAGCGCACAAGCGTTACCAGTCCTTCGGAGTACGGCCCCTTCGGGGTCGTCTCTGCCTCCCAAGAAGAGGGTAACCACACCACCTGATAAAAATGGGCATCAATCACAGACAACCGTGGCTGTTGCGACGACCGGTTGAGCCCAAGCTGACTGCCGGCATCGGAGTGATGAATTATTCCCTCACCGACAGGGAGGCCAGCGTGGTCACGCGCCCAGAGCGCCATCTCCAGCGTGTCGAGCACAAGACTCGTCTGCATCGTCGCGTCAGCCTTCCAGCCAACAATCCGCCGGGAGAAAGCGTCGATCACGAACGCGACATAGCACACACCCGACCAGGTGCTGACATAGGTGTAGGGGTCGGGCCGAGGCGCGGTGCCGGGGTTTCGCCCGGTCCGTTTCCTCGGCCCGCCCTCCGAACCGGACTTGCACGTCTCCGCGCATCCGGCTCTCCACGGGTTCATGCCGTTGGTGGGAGTGTTTCTCCCTCCTTGCTCGTCCAGGGGGTGGGGATTCGGGTGCCCCGGTAGCGGTAGCGGCTGACCGCGACCCTTTGTGGCCGGAACATCTCGATACCGCCGTCGCGTATCTCCCATCCGGGGAGGTAGCGGCGGCTGAGCGTCCCCCAGTTCAGCCCGTGGTGGCGCTTGCGCAGCCAGCCAACGACTCTCCACCACGCAAAGTGGTCGAGGTAGTTGAACGTGCGCGAGGACACCCCGTGTCTGAAGTAGCTGCACCATCCCCGCAGAATGCGGTTGAGCTGGCGCAGCAGCTCGGCGAGCGTTCGATGACGCTTGCGGCGAGTGGCCCTGCGAACCCTTTCCATCACGGAGGCCAAGGCCTTCTTGGATGGGTAGGTGTAGACCGCTCGCTTGCCGGCCCGGCCTCTCCAGGCTCTCCGCTGGATGCGGAACCCGAGGAAGTCGAACCCCTCGTCGATGTGGCAGACCCTCGTCTTCTCTTCCGACAGGCGCAAGCCGATCGGAGCGAGCACCGTGCTCACCTCATCCCAGAGCGCTTCAGCGTTCGTGCGGGTACCGCCGACCATGACCACGAAGTCGTCCGCGTAGCGAACGAGGCGGTAGGCCGGCACACCAGCGCGGCGGCGCTTGGCGCGTGTCCAGCTTGGCCCGAGTTCTTCCCACTTGCGCGTGAAGTGCTCGTCCAAGACAGACAGGGCGATGTTGGCAAGCAATGGTGAGAGCAGCCCGCCTTGTGGGGTGCCGGTGATCGTGTCCCGGCTCAACCCAGCCTCCGTGAGGATGCCGGCCCGCAGGAACGCCTTCACCAGTCCGAGGATGCGCTTATCCTCGATTCGTGCCCGCACGCGGCCCAATAGCGCCGAGTGGGAGATCTCATCGAAGCACGCCGTGATGTCTGCCTCGAACACCCACTCGTAGTTCCGTGTGGGCGAAGCGAGGTAGTGAATCTCAGCGATCGCGTCCTTGGCGCGGCGCTTCGGACGGAAACCGTAGCTGCACGGCTTAAAATCCGCCTCGAAGATCGGCTCGA
>CAWFBP010000004.1:0-173044 GCA_963814085.1 uncultured Solirubrobacterales bacterium
CCTTTTGACTTGGCCGCTGCGCAGACTATCGTCTACTCTCCCAGGACTCTCCCAAAAGCCGTCTACAGGGCTCGATTTTTGTGTAAGCGTTCAGTGGGTTGGGCTGCTTAGGTGAGCAGCGGCGTGGGATCTCCGCGGGCGTGGGCGGTGAGCGCGTCGGTGAGGTAGATGAACAGTGAGCGTCCTTGTAGGCGGCAGGTCGTGTGTGCCGAGAGGAGCCGTGCGGTGCGCTGCTCGCCGCTCTGGGATTGGCTTCCGAGGGAGAGCTTGCGGTAGATGACCGCGCTGCGTAGAGCGCGCTCGGCGTGGTTGTTGGTTGGCTGCACACCGTCGTGGGCGGCGAAGGTCCACAGCGCTGGCCACGCCTTCAGCAGGTTGCGTGCCATGCCGCAGCAGCGCTTGTTACGCGCCCTCTTTGAGGCGTAGCCGCAGATGATCGGCTTGTATTTGCGTTGCAGGCGGCGGATGGTGCGCTTCAACTCGCGGCGCTCGCTGGTGCTCTGGAAGACCTCCCAGGCCCAGAAGACGCGCTCACAGAGCTCGAGGCCGTGGTCGCCGAACTCTTTCTCGGCTGCCAAGCCTTCGGCGTGCGCGGTGAAATCCCGGCGCAGGTGCGCCCAGCAGAGCTGGCGGCGCGCCAACGGCAAGTGCGCGTAAGCCCACCAGCGATCGGAAGTCACGATCGTCTTGGTATCAGCGAGCAGACCCTTTGCGTGATCCTCGTGCCGGTCGGACGCGATATGAAGGTACGCGTAGCGCCGGTCGAAGATGCCCCAAAGCGCGCGGCGCTTACCCGCGGTGCGCCACCCCGTCTCGTCCATGTTTACCGCTGGGGCACCGCGAAGCTGCCCCAGCAGGTCGGCGTGCGGCTCGGTGAGCGCCTCGCTCGCGCGAGCAAGGATCGCGTCCACCGCGCCCACGCTGATCCTCGCGCAGAACAACTCTTCCGTGAGCTCCACCACATCGCGCCTGGAGATACGGTTGCGCACCGACAGGGTCGTGATCGCGGCCTGCAGGCGCGGGCCGAACGCGCTACGGGCGACCGCCGCAGGCAGCGTCGCCCGCGTGTGAGCGCCACAGGCCGGGCAGCACACACGCTGAGCACGGTGCTCTATCACGCGCACCGTCATCACCGGCAGCTCTTCCACCTGCCAGCGCGCCGGCTCGCCGACCGCGACAAGCTCCCCCTCCGCGAAGGCGTGACTACAGCCGCAGCACTCGGGCCAGTGCTCGATCACCTCATCCACCGCACACGCAGGCAGCAAATCCCTGCCGCGCCCCTCATGGCCACGCTGAGCGCCACGCTCACGCCCGGAGGAATCCTTCCCGCGCCTCGCTAGCGTGCTCGGCGAATCAGAACTCGGCGGCCGCGAGCTATTCCGCGAGCTACGACCCAAACGCCGCTCCAGCTGCGCGATCCGCTCATCCTGCCTCGCCACCCGCTCAGTCAACGCCTGGATCTGCGCGTCCATACGCAAAAGCACCTCGACAACCGCCTCGCGGCCAGCATCATAGATCGCTTCCGCCTCAACCCGGTCCACATCCCCATATTCGACGAGACAGAGCCATGCCCCCCCCCAACCCACTGAACGCTTACATTTTTGTACCCATTTGCAGGGGATTTGTCTAGCGTCCGACTCGTCGATTCCAGTGCCGCGCCAAAAAGCCGTTGACGGTGGCCATTGGGCAAAAGATCGTCGGCCGGACGTCGTCGACGGGCGCGTTTGCTTGTCGTCCCGAGCGCCAGTGTCGGGCGAGTCATGGAGACGCCCGCTCTCAGCGGAATGGGCACTCTTGCGTGCCAACTTTCCCCTGTTTAGACAGGTGCCAACGCGGCCAGGATCCGTCGAAGCCCGGGAGCGTGCAGCCCTGACCCGGCCGGTGCGTCTGCCGCCTTTCGGCGTGTTGGCCTGGCGCATCGTTGCTTCCAGGACGGATCCTCCGCCCCGAGGCGACGGCGCGGCATCTTCTGGATTCAGCGTCTGCGCGCGCGGAACGCGCGATTCTTCAGGCGGTTGCCGCACACTGCCATCTCGCACCAATGGCCCTGCTGGTTGCGCGAGCGGTCATAGAAAGCCCAGCGGCACTCCGAGTTGCCGCACACCTTGAGGCGGCTCCAGCTGCGGTGTTCCTGGGCGTCTCGAACGATCAGCAGCAGATCGAACATTCCATCACCGAGATCGCTGTGGCGCGGGTTATCGAGTCTCAGCCCCCCTTGATCGTCCACGGTCAAGCACGCACTGTGCGCGTCGGCCAGTTGGCGCAGGGGCCGTAGCGCAGGAGCGCCGGGCGCCTCTCCGCGCCGGACGCTGAGCAGGCGGCGGACGCTCTCGCGCATGCCGCGGGCCAGCTCCAGTTCGGCCGCCGTCACCTTCGCGGTGCGGGGCAGCAGCTGAGTCTCAACGAGCCATCGCCGCGCCGTCTCGGGATCGCTCAACAGGTCGGAGTCGCCTTCAAAGTGCCGGGTGTTCAGGAACGCCTGCACCAACAACAACGGCATCGGCGCCGGCTTCCTCTCCTTGGCGAACGGATACCACGACGGGAGACTAGTCACCGCTGAATCCTCAAGCGGCTTTCAGTGACCATCCAATAAGCTTGACAGGTCATCGTGACCAGCGTATCATTTATACCAGTCATGCAAGGAGCGGCGAAGCACAACCTGCGCACCCCACCCTCGGTGATTGCCTCCTTCTGCCTAGACGGTGCGGCCTAGCGATGGCTCCGGTCGTGCACCGCCTGCGCGTTCGTTACAACGAGTGCGACGCCCAGGGCCATGTCTTCAACGCCAACTATTTCGTCTACTTCGACGTCATCCTGGGCGAGCTGTGGCGCGAGGCCCTCGGCTCCTACGAAGCGCTCACAGCCGGTGGCCTCGACTTGGTGGTCGCCGAGACTGGGGCGCGCTTCCGCGCCCCAGCGCACTTCGACGACGAACTTGAGATCACGCTTGAGGTCGAGCGCCTTGGCAACACGTCGATGGTGTCCGCGATCGGGATCGCGCGGGATGGGGATGTGCTCGCCGAGGGTCGCATCGTCCATATCTTCGTGCGCGCCGACCGCCTCGGCGAGAAGGCCCCGATCCCCGATCACGTGCGGCGGATACTGCAGCCTTACACCGTCGAGGACCCCGACTCACTCGCGACGAGCACGATCACCGAGAGCTGACCTCCAGGCCGCTACGTCGCCTGGCGCATCAGCGCGCCGAGGTCGGGCATCTTGCCCTGGGCCAGGGAGGGGCCCTGCTTGGCGCAGAAGCGGGAAGATTGCTTATGTCCGCGAAAGAGGCCCCTGGCCCCGCGCGGCGACGCAACCGGATTGGACGACCTGCGAGCGCAGTTGCAACGCTGGGCGGTTGTGGTTGATCCTCTTGCCGCCGCCGAGGTAATCCTACCCACCTTGCCAATTGGTGGGTATCATCATCTCTATGAAGACGACCGACCCGCGCGAGCTTCTCGACGATACGTTCAGCTATCGCGAGGCCAGGGAGGCGGGTCTGAGCGATACCCGCATCTACGGACTGCGCGACGCCGGAGCGATCCTGGCGCTAGGCGGCGGCGTCTACCGGTGGGCTGAGGCGCCACCAGCCGACCTCGATCTGATCGAGATCGCCGAACGCGTCTCGCGCGCCACGCTTTGCCTGGAGACGGCGCTCGCGCGCCATGAGCTCATCGACTCGATCCCTGCTGCCATCGACATCGCGATCCCGCGCGGGAAGACCCGCCCAGCCCTGAACGCTCCGTGTCGCCTGCACCAGTTCGATTTCCAGACGTTCGACCTGGGGCGAGAAACGCTCGACGTCAGCGCGCGCGCCCCGCTAGGCATTTACTCCGCCGAGCGCTCGCTCGTCGACATCGTCCGAATCCGCCACCTCCAAGGCAGCGAAATCGCATGGGAGGCACTGCGGCGGTGGCTGCGCCGACCTGGCGCAAGCCCTGCTCATCTCATTGAAACCGCCAAGCATTTCACCGGCGCGGAGCCCGCAATCCGCAAGGCACTGGAAGTCCTGCTGTGAGCGCTCCGACTCGTGCCAGCACCGCCGGTCGCGCCTACCTCGATCTGCGCAAGCTCGCGCGCGCGAGCCATCGTCCCGTCGATGAGCTGATGCAACTTTACGTACTGGAGGCGTTCCTCGCGAGGCTGACGGACTCGTACGGCTCCTCCCGCTCGCGCAGACTCTCGACGACTACGGGCAGATCGGCCAACAGAGGTGGACGGCGTGGCGCCGCCGGCAGCGGCTGGAGGACCGACTGCCGGAGAAGTTCGGTTACGTCGTCGCAGCCGTCATCGAGTTCGCCGATCCCGCGATCCTCGGCTCCGCGGAAGGCTGCTCATGGGAGCCGGCTACTCGCCGGTGGTCGTGACCGCAGCTGGAAGCGCATCGCGCACTCTCCCAAAACTCTCCCAGTACGAGCGTTTTTTGAGGGCACCTGAGAGCTCCTGACGTTCCCTAAAACCGCTCAGGTAAGCGGAAAGTACCGTGTTCCGGCGCACTACAAAGCCGTCTACACCGGTTCGATTCCGGTCGTCGCCTCTAGGTGTAGTTCCTGAGAGCGTTGTTCGTCCGGGCCTCCTTGGAGGCTGAGTGGTGTCGAAGCCCCTCAGTCCCAAGGAGGACACCGGATGAAACTGCACGGTAACGCTGCGCTCGGCCCGAAGGGCTGGCTGACGATGGTTCGTCGCGTCGTGGATGAGAGCTGGTCGCTCATGGCGGCGGCTGAGGCCGCCGGTGTGAGCGAGCGGACTTGCTGGAAGTGGGTCGGGCGGTATCGCGCCGAGGGAGAGGCTGGGCTGGTTGATCGTTCCTCGGCGCCGCGCTCGGTCCCGCATCGTACCCGGATGAGCGCATCTGCGCGATCGTCGCGTTGCGCAAACTGCGCCTGACCGGCCAAGACATCGCGCTCGCGCTGGGTATGCCAGCATCGACGGTGTCGGGCATCCTGGCCAGGGTCGGGCAGGGCAAGCTCTCGGGACTTTAGCCCCCGGAGCCAGTGCGTCGCTACGAACGCGAACGGCCCGGCGAGCTTCTTCACATCGATGTGAAGAAGCTCGGGCGCATCAACCAGGTCGGGCATCGCGTGACTGGTGATCCCCGCAAGGCCAGAGCTACCCGCGGCGCCGGCTGGGAGTTCGTGCACGTCTGCGTCGATGACGCCACACGCCTGGTCTACGTCGAGGTCCTCGGCGACGAGAAAGCGAGCACCGCTGTCGCTTTCCTAAGGAGGCTGTCGCATAAACCCCCGCCGGCCTCGCTGAAGCCATTCTGCGCCCCTGGTCTTGAACGCCGAAAGTCGTTGGTCGCCTGCCGACCATGTAGACCGCCGTGGGGGCGGACAATGGCTCTGAGATGCATCTTCGTCGTTGTCGCGCCCGATTTCGCGGGCGACTTTGTGCGACAGCCTCCAAGGAGAGCGACAGCGTTCTACCAATCCCACGGCATCCGGGTCCAGCGACTGATGACCGACAACGGCGGCGCATACGTCTCGGCCGTGCACGCGATCGCGTGCATAGCTCTCGGGATCCGCCACATCCGCACCCGCCCATATAGGCCCCAGACCAACGGCAAGGCCGAGCGCTTCATCCGCACCCTGCTCGGCGGCTGGGCCTACGGCGCGATCTACCGCAACAGCCGCGAGCGAAACGCCGCCCTCCCCGGCTGGATCGACTTCTACAATCACCGCCGACCACACGGCTCACTCAACCACCAACCCCCGGCAGCCCGCCTCAACGAACTGAACAACCTACTCGGGTCCTACAGCGTCGCTGAACCACACGGTCGGTTTGCTTTCGTCGCAGTTGCGGGTCTTGATGTATTCAAGGCTGATCGCTTGGCCCGCCTGGTTGTAGGCGGTGTCCGAGCACATGCCGTTGGGGTAGATCTCGCTCGTCATCTTGCCCGTAGCCCGCCTCGGTGGGCTCCCTCAACTCGATCGCCTTGAGTAGGACTCGATCATCTCAACCACAGTCTCTTCGGCCTGGGGGCGACTGAGCTGCATGTCGAGTCGCAGGAGCTTCCACACGAGCACGTCCGTGGCGATGACGACGGCCGTGAGCCGGCGCTCTCTGGATGCGCGCCGCAGGCCGGCGAGCAGCGGCTGGAAGACCCTGCTCGCCCAATCGCGGTGGTAGTCCCTGCCCCTGTCGGTGAGGTAGCGGACCGCAGGGATGCGGTCCTCCTGGGAGAGCATGCGCAGAATCGCCGTTCCGTGCGCCTCGTAGTGGTCGAACACGTTGGCGACGGCCTCGGGGAAGCGGCCCACGGGAGCCGCGTCGCGGCGTGATTTCTCGCTCATCGCCCACCATCTGTACGCTGCAGTGAGCAACTCGTCCTTGGAGTGAAAGCGCGCGAGGAGCGTCTGTTCGGTGACGAGCGCGTCGGCGGCGATCTCGCGCAGGCGAACCTCCTCATACGGTCGAGTGCCGAAGTGCTTCCACGCCGCGGCGAGCAGCCGCTCGCCGGTCGCGGCGGCCGCATCGGCGCGGGCGGTCATCCGATAGGTGGGTTCCTTGCGCGGGGCGCTTGACTTTTTCATCTTGGTCATACTAAGATGAAGTATATGAGAGTCTTCCAGACGCTCATCGCGTTTAGCGGCAACGCCCCACCGCAGCTCGCGCTCACACGTGAGCTCGTCAACCGCGGTCACGAGGTGCGAGTCCTCGCCCACCGCGCCGCGCGCGAGCGGATCGAGAGCACCGGGGCGGAGTTCGTCGAGTACCGGCGGGCGATGCCCGACCTCGACATCACGCGCCCGGAGACCGACCCGATACGTGACTGGGAGGCGCGCACGCAGCTTGGCGCCGCGAAGCGACTGCGCGACGGCGCGACCGCGCCGATGCCCGATGGAGCACGCGATGTGATCGAGACCCTCGAGGGCTGGAGCGCCGACGTGGTCGTGTTCGACTGGCTCATACCGGCAGCGGCGATCGCCGCTGAGCTCGCGGGTGTGCCAGCGGCCGCACTCGTTCACTGCCCCTATCCACTACCGGCTCGCGGCGCGCCCCCGCTGTTCAGTGGCCTGTCGCCGATGGCGGGTCCGTTCGGTGCCGTGCGCGATCGCCTGTTCGACCGCATGACCCGCCGCTTCTGGGCGCCCGCACTGCCCGTGCTGAACGGCGTCCGTGGCGAATATGGGCTCGCGCCGCTGAAGGACTGGAGCGACCAGGTCCTCGGTGCGCGGGCCATCTACGTGATGACCGCGCCAGAGCTCGACTTCTCGAGCAAAGCTCAGCTCCCCACGAACGTCCACTATGTGGGCCCCGCGTTCGAGCCGTTCCAGAAGGACTGGGAGTCGCCGTGGCCCGAGGAGAACACCGATCCGCTCGTGATGCTCAGCTTCAGCACCAGCTACATGGATCAGGGCGCGCTCGCCCAGCGAGCGCTCGACGCCGTCGCCGGGCTGCCGGTCCGGGCGCTGCTGACAGCGGGCCCCGCGCTCGACGCCAGCCGCCTGCGCATCCCCGCCAACGCGCGCACCGTGACTTTCGTGCCACATCGAACCGTGCTCCCGCACGCGTCGCTGATGGTCACCCATGCGGGGTGGCAGACGGTCAACGCGGCGCTCGCCGATGGTGTTCCGCTCGTCTGCATCCCCGATGCGCGCGACCAGCCCGATAACGCCGCCCGCGTTCTGTTCGTGAACGCCGGCGTGAGGGTCAGCAAGAAGAGCTCCCCCAGCAAGCTGCGCAGCGTGATCGCCGGCGCCCTGGAAGACCGGTCGATCAAACAGGGGGCCCGCGCGATGGCCGAGGCCCTCGCCCGCAGCGACGGCGCCACCGTCATGGCCGACGCGTTGGAGCGCCTCCCTGTAAGCAACGTCGTGAAGGCAACTACACCCCACGGATCACCCGCAGCAGGCTGAGAAGCTGCTTCGACCCGCGTTGCCCCGCCGGATGACACCGCACGAGCGAGATCACTCTCGCGGATGACGACGGCCGGGCTTCGAGAGTGCACAGTGGCAGCGTCCCGCCACCACATAGGAGTCACCGTGTCGCCCCAGACGGCTCCTAACGGCGAGACGTGTTCTTTTGGCGCCCCACCCGAGGGCGGTGCACCGGCGTTAGCCTCAAGAGCCGAACTCCGCTAGCGGGGTCCGGGTCGGGCTGGGCACTTCCCTGCTGCTGCCGAAGCAGGAGTAGGGCGCAGATCCTCAAAAGGTAGGGTTGTGCGGGGTGAAGGCCTTCAGGGCAGGAGGTCGAGTTGGATCTCCTGCACCTCGTCGGCGGGCAGCCCGGCCGCCGAGGCGTGGTCGCGGACGTGCTGCGCGCTCGGAGCCGAGTACACGCAATAGGAGGTGAGGCCATTTGCGGTGCGTACAACATGCGAGTGCTCCCACTCGATCTCCGGGAAGCTCTCGACACGCACGCGGCGAGAGACCGCTCGGCGCGCTGCGCTGGAACCTCGCGCAGTTGCGCCGCGCGCTCGGCATCGCCGCGGTGGTGCAGGGCGATCCCGTGCAGCTCATGCTCGCCGAGGATGTCGTGGTCGACGTCCTTGACTCGGGCTCTGCCGACGGGGTCCTGCTTGAGGACATGGAGTTCGCGGCCAGTCCGGCCTTCGACTCGTGGCTGCTGGTGGCACGCCGACGGTACGCTGGCCGGACCGAGGCCGTGCTGCGTGAGACGGCGCTGGCCGAGCTCGCAGCCGGCCGTCCCGATCGGGCGGTCGAGCTGGCAACACGGCTTGTGGCGCTGGACCCGTTCGACGAGGGGCACCACGAGTTGCTGGTACGCGGCCTGGCCTGCAGCGGCGACCGTGCCGGCGCGCTGGCGCAGGTCGCGGCGTGCCGTCGCCTGTTCCGTGGAGAGCTCGGATGCGAACCCTCACCGGCGGTGCTACAAGCGGCCGGGACCGGCGGAGACGCCGAGGCTGCTGTCGGCGACCCTGTCGCAGCGCGAGGTCACCTCGAGGCCGGCGAGGCGGCGGTTGCGGTCGGTGCCTTGGAGCACGGGCTGAAATGTCTGCGTCAGGCCCGTGCCGAGGCTGCCGCGTGCGGTGATCGGGTTCTGCACGCCCGCTCGCTCGTCGCCCTCGGCACCGCGCTTGTGCACGCCGTGCGCGGCCGCGACGAGGAGGGCGCCGCGGTGCTCCACGAGGCCCTCGCCGTCGCCGAGGCGGCTGGTCACCGCGAGACGCTCCTCGCCGCCCTGCGCGAGTTGGCCTACACGGACATCCAGGCGGGTCGCCGAGCATCGGTCGAGCACCGTCTGACCCATGCCGAAGGGCTTGCCGACAGCGACGCTGAGCACGCCGCGATCCTTGCCGTACAGGGCATGAACCGCTCGGACATGGGCGACTACACCGGCGCCTTCACCGCCCTGCACGGCTCCGTGCAGCACGCCGAGCGCTGCGGCGATCGCCGCCAGACCGCGTTCTCGCTAACCCTCATCGCGCGAGCCCAGTTGCTGCGTGGTGAGACGAGCGAGGCGATGTGCGCTCTGGACCGTGCATTGGGGCTCGTCGAGGCCGAGCGCTGGCTGTCCTTTCTTCCCCTCCCCGAGGCGATGCGCGGCGAGGTTGACCTGCAGCAGGGGGACATGGAGCGTGCGGCTGAGCGCTTCGAGCGAGCGTTCGCGCTGGCGTGCGAGCTGCAAGATCCGTGCTGGGAAGGTCTCGCGGCTCGCAACCTCGGGCTGCTGCACCGTGCCCGCGGTCAGCTGGGCTCAGCGCGCGAATGGATCGAACAGGCGCGCACCCGCTGCACGCGACTGCCCGACCGGTATGTCTGGATGCACGGTCACCTACTAGACACGGCGATCACGTTCAGCCTCGAGGGGGCCGAGCGCGAGCAGACCCACAAGCTGATACGTGCGCTCGGCGCGCTGGCGGCCCGGACCGAGATGCGTGAGCTCGTGGTGCGAGGTCTCGTTCATGCCGCACGGATCGGGCAGGCCGGCGCGATCGACTCGGCGCGCACGCTGGCCGGCGCGATCGACAACCCCACGCTGACGCCGCTCCTCGTCGGAGATTTCTAGTCTCACACGCTCGCGCACACGGCCTACGGCCACCATCCGCGTTACCGATTCGACCGGGCCGGTGGTGAGCGTGACGATCGGTGCGCAAGGACGGGGGCCGGAACATCCAAACGCCGATAGGAGAAAAAATGCCCAAGTACGTCATTGAGCGCGACATGCCCGGAGCCGGGAAGCTCAGCGCCGAGGAGCTGCAGGGAATTGCAGCGAAATCCAATCAGGTGATCGGCGAGCTCGGCCCGGAGGTTCGCTGGCTCACGAGCTACGTCACGGACGACAAGGCCTATTGCGTCTACGTCGCCCCCGACGAGGACATCCTGCGCGAGCACGCGCGCCGCGGCGGCTTCCCCGCGGACCACATCTCCAAGGTCTCAACCATGATCGACCCGTCGACCGCGGACACCGCTGTCCCAGCTCAGGCCTGAGAACCGCATCGAACGAAGCCGAGATCATCCCCAGCCGTGACATCCAAATCAAAGGAGGCAGAACATGCGATCCATCCCACGTGATGAGGTCCCTGTAGTGATCGCGAAAAGCGGCAAGGAAACAGAGGCCTTGGCCATAACTTGTGCTCGCTCCCGCTCGCCGGTGGGACCGCGACGTTGGTGTAGCTTGTGTCTAGGCGAAGCACGATCGGCGTGTCAACAAAAGGGAGGTCGTTTTGTCGTCCAGTGTGTCGGATTCTGAGCTGAAGGCGCGTCATCGCGCGATGTGGGCCTCGGGTGATTACCCGGATATGGTCGAGACGTTCTTGCTTCCCTTGGGCCCATGTCTCGTCGAGGCGTGCGGCATCACGTCCGGGATGCGAGTGCTCGACGTCGCCGCGGGAACCGGGAACGCCTCGATACCGGCGGCGAAGGCTGGTGCGCAGGTTACCGCCAGTGACCTGACACCGGAGCTGCTCGACGCGGGCCGTGCTCGTGCTGAGAGTGAAGGGCTAGCTCTCGAGTGGGTGGCGGCCGACGCCGAGCACCTCCCTTTCGAGGATGAGTCGTTTGATGTCGTGATCTCCTCGATCGGTGTCATGTTCGCCCCTCACCACCAGGACGCCGCCAATGAGCTCATCCGCGTGTGCCGCCCCGGGGGCAAGGTCGGGCTACTGAGCTGGACCCCCGAGGGGCTGGTCGGGACGCTGTTTAGGACGATGGGCCCATTCGTGCCCGCGCCGCCACCGGGTGCACAACCGCCACCGCTGTGGGGCAGCGAGCAGCACGTTGCCGAGCTGTTCGGTGAGCGCGTCAAGTTCGGCTTGCTGAAGCGTGATGTCTTGGAGGTAACCGCCTTCGAGCATCCACGTGACTTCGGTGAGCACTTCAAGGCGCGGTACGGCCCGACGATCGCGGCGCGCGCGAATGCGGCGAAGACCGGACGCGAGGCAGAGCTTGGCACAGCGCTGGACGAGCTCTGCGATGGGTTGAACCTCGGCACACCCGATAACGCGCGTTTTGAGATGGAGTACCTGCTCGCTGTCGGCACACGGACCTGACGCTAATGGCGAGCGAGATGGTAAATGGGGCGGCCCTCTATTACGAGGAGCAGCGATCCGCTCGATTGCGTGCCCCCGTGACCGTCATCGAGGGCGACCTCAGCGACCCTGCATTTGCGAGGGCCGATGCGTTCGTCATGCGGCTGCTGCCCCAGGCCCAGTTGGTCTCGCTGCCGGGTACCGAGCACATGCTCCACATCGACCAGCCGGAGAGCTGGGTCCAGATCGTCACTCAGACGACTGACCACGCACCATCGCCAGCAGCCGTGCCAAGCCGACACCCGCAATAGTGTCTGATCTGCGTTCCGCGCGGCCCACTAAGTCGTCGCTTGGGACGAGTTCCGAGTGCGCCGTCCGGTGATCGACGCGCGCTGGTTTACGTAGGCGTGTGTGCGGATGTCGTGACGGTCCTCGGCTACGCTCGTCCGGCGGCCAGCAGGACCAGGTTCGAAAATCTCACCGCTCCGCCACCTCCGGTCGCCTCCCGGATCGCCTCGGTTATGGCGGCCCAGGTCTCGTCCTGCACCTCCTGGGGGTGCGAAGCCATCATTGCGGTGATTGGCGGGGCGATCTCCCTGATGAAGGTGGTGAACTCCTCGGGCGACTGCCACTCGAAAGTGACCTCGGCCTCCTCCACCTCCACATCAGAGAAGCCGGCCGCGTCCAGCAGGCCGCCCAGAGCCTCCGGTGTCGGACGCGAAAGCGGACCGGGTGTTCCCGGCGGCGGGGGCAGGACTTGCAGGTGCTGCATGGCGGTCCGCATCGGGATCGCTAGGAACGGGACACGATCCGGCGATCCCCAAGAGCTGATCGCAATCCGCCCACCGGGCTCGAGGAAGCTACGTACACGAGCCGCTGCGGCCTCGGCGTCGGGCTCGAAGATGATCCCCCAGCGTGAGAGCGCAGCGTCGAAGCTGGCCTCCGGGAAGTCCAGAGATGCCGCATCCCACTGAAAGAATTCGATGTTTTCGAGCCCGGTGGCAGCGACGCGCTCACGGCCGAAAGCGATCATCTCGGCGGAGATGTCGGTAGCCACCACGCTGCCCTCAGACCCGGCCCTTCTGGCCGCGGTCAGCGACGGCTCCCCATAACCGGCGGCCACGTCCAACACCCGGCTGCCGCGCTCGACGCCAGCCAAGTCGACCAGGCGCTCGCTGATCCCACTCGCCGCGCCGTCGATCATCTCCGACCATTTGCGCCAGCCGGTCGCAGCGCTGTTCCACTGATGCCGCTGTCCGTCGCGAAACTCGACGGCGTCAACTGTCTTCGACTCCATTATCACCTCCCGATCGACCACTCACCCTACACCGGGGCCGTTTGGGGCTGCGACGGCGAGTGGCCAGGGGCAGCGTGACGGTGGCGTCTCCTCCCCACGCCCTGCCTTCTTGGCGCGCGGTCCGTACGGCTTGTACAGCCCGAGGCGGGCGCGCGTCTTCGCGACATTGCAGCGTGGACGCTCTGCGGAGGCACAGCGGATCAGCGCATGGGCTCCCCAAAGGCTCCTTACGACACAGCACCAAGCGCAGGCGCCGCGTCCCTGGCTTTGAACTCTTCGACGAGCGCCATCAGCTCGACCGGTTTGGCATCCAGCCCTTCGCAGAGCCGCAGTAGGTTGAGATAGTTGGGGGCGATCCGTCCGCAGACGTAGCTGCTGATCTGTTTGTTGTCCATTTCCGCAGCGTCGGCGACGTCCTGCTGGGTGGTGCCGGGTCGGCGCGCCATCAGCGTTTCGATCGCCCAGCCCAGGGCGGCCAGCTCAGAGGTTCGCGGGGTCGATTTGCGGGCGCGCGACATGTCGAATGACACCCTTGCGCATCGGCACAGAAGGTGAAAGGGCAATAGCGCGGAATATGGAATGCAGACAACCGTATTCGCCCAATTTGGGGGTTTTTAATCGTGCCCGGCCGTCGATCCCGCGAGCAGAACCTGCGCCTGCTGGGGCGTGCAATTCGCGAACTGCGTGAGCAGCGCGGCCTCAGCGTCGAGACCCTCGCCGCTGCCGCCGGCCTTCACGTTACCTACGTCGCGGGGCTCGAGGGCGGCCGCCAGAACCCCAGCTACCATCAACTGCTGCGCCTCGCCCACGGCCTCGGCGTGCAGCCGATTGCACTGCTGCTGCGGATCGAGGAGCTGGACACGCACGACCCCGACGACTGACGGAGCGACAGTCCGTCGCGCGCGGGTGGCACCCGCGGCGGCCTCACACCCTACGCCCCAGCCGAGCTGAGGACTTCAGGGCGTCATCGCGACCGGCGAGCGTCAGAAGCAGTCAACACCCGCGGCTAGCACATGGTGGTCGGCGGGATCGTGGTCACCGCAAGATCGACGGCCGCTGCTGCCGCCGCCGTCACCGCATTCCCTGGCCGGCATGCGGAGGCAATTCGATCTGAGTCTTCAAGTCTGCGCCTCCCCCGCGACGCGCCGCGCGCGCAAGATCATCGCGGCCTGCCCAGCCAGCGCGGCCGCCGTCGCGAACAGGAAGGCGACCCCAACGCCCGATGCGTCGAGCGAGATCGTAAGCGTGAAACAGAACAGCGCGAACCCGACGAAGCCAGAGAGCATCCCGCGCAGGAGTCGTACCGCTTCGCCGGCTCCGCGCTGGGTGTGCGTGAACGTGGCCAGCACGGTGGTGATCACCGGGAACGGCGCTAGCAGCCCGCTGAGCTGTGGCCCAAGCCATCCTGACATCGTCATAAGGGCGAGCACCAGCACCAGCGCGCAGGCAGCGCGGACCGGTAGGTCCCAGGCCGGCGCTGAAGCAACCACAACGCGGTCACCGGCTGGGGCGGGTAGCAACAGCAGGCCGGCGGCGAATCCAGCACATACGAGGAAGAGCGCGAGGGCGACCGGCACCGTGACACCGTCGAGCGCGAGCGTGCCGATCGCAAACGCAAGCCACCCGCAGAGCATGCAGACCAACCATCGGGCACGGCTGGCAAGGCGGCCGTAGACCACGACGAACGCCGTCAACGACAACAGGCCGAGCAGCGTTCCAGCAGCCGCGTGCTGAGCAAACACACGGCCATGCGCGAGCGCGTAGGCCAGCAGGATCGGACCGGCCACCACCGGCAGTCCACCGACAACCCCGCCAACCCACGGGCCAAAACGCCGTGCGGCAACCGACGCGCCCACGACGAACGACGGCGCCAGCAACGCCTTGACGGCAAGAACGGTCACCCGGGAATAATGACCGATGGCTGCGGGGCGAGCAGCTCCTCGCACGGAAGGGACGCGGCCAAACACGCCGCGCGATGCGGGCCTCACCGAGACGGTGATACGCCTCGCCACCAATGGAGCTCCCCCAATCGCGCCCACCGCGCCCACCGCGCCGCGGGCACAACCCACCACGGCACCACTACGCCGCGGCTTCGCCGACCCGTGTGGGTGGGGAGCGCCTGCAGAGCACCGCGCCCCAGTCGGCGTCGTCGATCCTGCCGGGTCGCGTGGCGCGGATGAACTCTCGCAGCACTCCGGCGAGCCCATCGGGATCCTCGAGATGCGGAAAGTGCGCAGCGCCGCGCAGCGTCTTGAAGTGGCTGTTCGGGATCGCCTCGTGCGCTCGGCGTCCGTGCGCCAGTGGGATCGTGTTGTCGCGCTCACCCCACACGATCAGCGTGGGCATCGACTCCAGCAGATACAAACGGTCGGTCGCGCTGACCCGCTGGCCGTGCATGTCGATCACAGCGCGCAGCGTGTGCAGGAACGCGTGGCGCGCATCGGCATTCTCCAGCGGGCGCAGCGCTCGCGCCAGCGCCTGCATGTACACGCCGAGGCGCACGTCGCGTTCGCGCAGGCGCCGGCCGGTGCCCGTGAGGGCGCCCAGCAGACGCCGATGAATGGTCAGCGACAGCAGCGCGGAGACGCCGGGGAGCGCGGCGGTGCGCAGCACCGGGCTGACCTCGTGGCCGAGGCCGCCGGAGGAGATCAGCACGAGCCGCTCGGTGCGTTGAGGGAACTGGTAGAAGAACTGCATCGCCACACCCCCTCCGAGCGAGTGCCCGACGATGCTCGCGCGGTCGATCCCGATCGCCGCCAGCAGGTCGCGGATGCTGGCGGCATGCGCCCCCAGGGAGTAATCGCCGCGTGGGGCTGCGGAATCGCCGTGCCCGATCAGGTCCGGAGCGATCACCGTATGGTCGTACGCCAGGTTCAGCGCGACCGACCGCCAGTGGCTGGATGAGTTGAGCATCCCGTGGATCAGCACGACGGGCGGTCCACTACCAGCGGGCGGGTGGGCGATTCTGTACACCACGCGGCGTCCGTGGAGCTCGATCTGCCACTCGTCGAACCGCGGTTGGAGCGTGGGTACGACCACCGGCCGCGGAGCCTCGGGCGAATGGTCCCGGGAGGCTGTGCTCGCCTTGCTGGACGTCACAGCTCGACTCTATCGAGTGCCTCGGCCGCGCACGATCGACCGCGCCGTAACGCCCCTCGCCGCGCGCCTGATCGACAGCGCCAGCAATCCCAGCACGGCGACCGGCATCACCCACCAGGCGGAGCTGCCCGCCTGCGCGATCAGCGCGGTGACGCCAAGCGCCGCCACCACGCCAAGCGCCGTGCGCCAGTCGTCGCCGACGATGAACTCCCACACACCGCGCAGGAAGACGGTGAGGGCGCTCACGCGCCCACCGTCGTCCGCTCGGCCGCCTCGGCGGACGCGGTACGCGCGAGCCGTTGCAGCGCCCACACCATCGCTACCGCGGTGAGCAGTACGCAGGGGATGATCGCCAACAGCGCGGCGTCGGCGCCCGGCCAGCTCGCCCCGGCGCCCTCGGCCCCCCAGAACATCCCGAACGAGCTCAGCATCACGCCGACGGCGAACTTCATCGTGTTCTCGGGAACCCGCGCGAGCGGCGCCCGCGCCGCCGTACCCGCGGCGATCACGACGAGCACGGCCGCCGCGGCGGCCGCCGCGGCGAGGCCCACATCATGTTGATTGGCGCCGAAGGTGAGCACGATGAACGCGACCTCCAGGCCCTCCAGCAGCACGCCCTTGAAGGCGATCGCGAACGAGTACCCGTCGAAGCCCCCGCCCGCGGGTTCCGCCGCGCGGGCCGCCTCGGTCTGCACCTTGAAGATCTCGACCTCGTCGTGCTTGGCCTTCAGTCCCGCGCCCCGTAGCACCGCCTTGCGCAGCCATTGAAGACCGAAGATCAACAGCAGCCCGCCCACCACAACGCGCAGCGCGTCGATCGGCAGCGCGGTGAGCGCAGGGCCGAGCGCGAGCACGATCACGGCGAGCGCGAGCGTGGCAGCGCCGACGCCGCTGAACGCCGAGGACCAGCTGCGCGTGGCGCCCACAGCGAGCACGATCGTCAGCGCCTCGACCGCCTCCACCGCGCAGGCTAGAAACACCGACAGGGCAAGTCCGATCTCGGCGCCGCTCATCCGCGCAACTCTCTGGATCGAATGCTCATCATGCCCGCCCTCATGTTGACGAGGCGACGGCAGGCGCGCAATGCTCAACGCTCCTTACCGCAGCCCTCGCGGGCCTACGCCCTACTCCACCGCACGAAGGCGCGGCCCCTTGGCGGCGTACATCGCGCGGTCGGCCTCCATCAGGGCCGCTTCCCCGCCCTGGGTGTCGGCGTCGAGCGCGGCAACGCCGACCGAGGCATCGACCGAGATGCGCTCGACGCCCTCCACGGCGACGCCGCAGGCGGCGATTGCCTCGCTGAGGATCGAGCTGACTTTGCGCGCGTCCTCGACCGTGGTGCCGGGGAGTACCACGGCGAACTCGTCGCCGCCGAGCCGCGCGACCATGTCGGTGCCGCGCAGGCGGTGTTGCAGCTCCGTGGCGATCACCGTGAGCAGTTCGTCGCCGACCTTGTGGCCATAGGTGTCGTTGACCTGCTTGAAGGAGTCGAGGTCGATCACCAGCAGCGCCCCGACCTCGCCGTAGCGCCGGCAGCGCGCAACCTGCATCGCCAGCTGGCGCTCGAGTAGGCGGCGGTTGAAGAGACCTGTCAAAGAGTCGTGTTCGGCGAGGTGGCGCAGGCGCTCCTCGATCAGCTTGCGCTCGGTGATGTCCTGGATCTGGGCGATGAAGTGCTGCGGGCGGCCATCGCGGTCGGCCATCAGCGAGACCGACAGCATCGTCGAGATCACGTGGCCGCGGGCGTGGAAGTAGCGGCGCTCGATCTCGTAGTGGCGGATCTCCCCGGCGAGCAGGCGACGTACGTGCTCGAGGTCGCTGGAGATGTCGTCGGGGTAGGTGATGTCGTCGAGGCTTTTCGCGAGCAGCTCATCGTTGGAGTAGCCGGTGATCGCGAGCAGCGCCTGGTTGACGCGCACCAGACGACCCTCGGGAGTGAGCAGCGCCATCCCGATCGGCGCCTGCTCGAAGACCAGCTCGAAGCGCTCCTGCGCCTGGCGCAGCGCCGAGAGCGCGACCTCACCACCGGCGGGGCCATCAAGCGGAGTCGGCTGCGACGAGGACACAACCCAACCATCGGCATTTCGACGGGCGGGCTTGAAAAGCTAGGAGCCGGACACAACAGGCGGGCACGCGCCCCGCGAGGCGGCGCCGGCGAAGACCAGGACGCGGTTGTTGGCCGTATCGGCGACCAGCACCGTGCCATGGCAGTCCACCGCAAGGCCGGCGGGGCTCGACAGCTGGCCGAGGCCGCCGCCAGGGGCGCCCCACACGGCGAGCAGGCGTCCGCGGGCGGAGAACTTCTGCACGCGGTCGAGGCGGCGATCGGAGACGAATACGTCCCCGGCGGAATCAACGGCGATCCCCGAGGGTTCTTCGAAGCGGCCGGGGCCGCGCCCGGGGCCACCCCACGAAGCCAGCGGCACCCCGGTGGGACTGAGCTCGAACACCCGCTGAAGACCGGCATCAGCTACATAGATCGCCCCGTCCGGCGCAACGGCAAGCGCAACCGGCCGGTCGAGCACGACCGTGCCGAGCCGTCCCAGCGGCCGGTAGGAGGAGCTGAAGCGCAGGATGCGCCCGGCGCCGGTGTCGGCGACATAGACCACCCCCCCGGAGGGCGAAAGCGCCACCCCGAGCGGTTCGAACAGCGCGGTGGGGGCCCCGGAGCTGCTCCCCCCTTCTCCCCCTTTCCCCAAACCACCGGACCCGGAGGGCGCACCGGTCGATGCGACGGGTTCACCCGACGGGGCCGGCGAGGGGTCGCCGAGCGCGCCGAGGTAGCCCCCCGCGGAGCTGAGGTGGCGGACGAGCCCGTTGCGGGGATCGGTCACCCACAGCGACCCGTCGGGCGCGACCGCGGCCGACGTCGGCCCAAACCAGTGGCTGCCGACGATCGCCCCGCCACCCCGCTGCCACTCGCCGCGATAGCGCAAAGAGGCGCCGAACTGGTAGATCGGGCTGCGCGAGCCGTAGGTCTCGACCACGAACGCGCCCGCCCCGTCGGCGGCGACTCCCAGCGGCGCGATCAGCTCCCCGGGCGAGGTGCCGGGCGTGCCGAACGCAAGCAGACCCTGCCCCGAAGGAGTAAACGCGACGACCCGTTCGTGCCCGGTGTCGGCGACGTACACGTGCCCCGACGGGGCGACGGCGGCAGCACGGATGTAGGAGAGCTGAAACGAGCCTTCCCCGCTCCACTCTTCGAGGTAGCGCAGCCTAAGCGACAGCACGACGATGCGGTTGTTGTTGTCGTCGACCGCATACACCCGCGCGCCGTGGACGGCGACCCCGAACGGGTTGACGAACTCGCCCGGTTCTTTGCCGAAAGTGCCCTCCGCATACAGCGGGCGCCCGGATAGCGAGAGCGCCTGGATGCGGTGGTTGCCCTCGTCGGCGACATACACGACGCCGCCCGCGACCGCGAGCCCACGCGGCGAGGAGAACTCCCCGGGCGCGCTGCCGGGCTGCCCCCACAGCAGCGGGTGAGAGCCGTCGAGACGAAAACGGACGATCCGGTTGGCGGCGGAGTCGGAGACGTAGACATAATCCCCGGCCACGGCGATCCCGCCGCCGGGCGGCTTGTCGGGACCAGAGCCGGGACCGAAGTCGAACTCGCCGAGGGCAGAGCCGGGCCGCCCCCATTCCCCAAGCAGGCGCCCGGAGGCAGTGAAGCGCTCGACCCGCGCGTGCGTGGAGTCGAGCACGTACACGTCGCCCCCACCATCGACCGCGAGCCCATCGACGGCGCCGAACTGGCCGGGCCCGGAGCCATAGGAGCCCCACTGCCCGAGAAACCGCCCGGTGGGCGAGAAGCGCTGCACGACGTGGGAGAACTGGTCGGCGACATAGAGATCGCCGTCGGGCGCGAACGCCAGCGCCTCGGGGCAGCGCAACACCCCCGCCCCACGCCGGCCGATCGAGGCCACCCGCGTGTACGGGCACACGGCGCCGACTGCCCCTGGACAGCCGGGCACCCGCACGCTGCGCGGGGCCGCGCCGAGCGGCTGGGTGGAGCCACCACCACACCCCGCGAGCGCGAAGATCACGGCCAGCAGCAGCACGAGAGCGGTGAGAACGTGTTTGAGAACAGGCGGTGCGACCGGGGCGTTCCTGGACCAAGCTGGGCGACACGGGACGGTGAAGCCCGTGCTGGTGGCACGGGCAAGCCGGCACGTGGCGATCCAGCGCCGTGTATCAGGGGCGCATCCGGGCGTGCCGATCGTTCTCAAACACGTTCTAAGGAGGGGTGGGATAGGGGTTACGCACCGCGGGACCTGGGTGGTTGGCGTGCGCGACCGTGCGCTGGGCGTGCCCACGCAAGGGGTCGGTGGCTGGGAGACCGGCGGGCCTGGCGTGCGCGACCATACGGTGGACGCACCCACGCAAGGGGCCAGTGGCTGAGAGACCGGCGGGACTCGCGTGCGCGACCGGGCGCGGGGAGGCGTCGGTTGAAGACGCTCGCGGGGGTGTGGCACAGTCCTATGGTCGTGGA
Organism: uncultured Solirubrobacterales bacterium; assembly: GCA_963814085.1. GTDB lineage: Bacteria > Actinomycetota > Thermoleophilia > Solirubrobacterales > Solirubrobacteraceae > Palsa-744. The sequence goes on from CAWFBP010000004.1 coordinate 20,320, forward strand.
TCGCGCGGACCCACGCGCCACGGCCACCGGAGGAATGCTCCAATGCGCGTGCCCACCACCCTGAGATCCAGGCTGCCAATCGCTGTGGCGGTCTTGGTGGCGCTCGCGGTGATCGTGGCAGTGGTGGCCACCAACTCCTCCACCCCAACCAACCACGCCCGCAACACCGCAAACGCCGCGTCGAATCCCCACGCCGGAGCAGGCGCAGATCCCCAGAAGGGCCTTGGCAGCTCCGATCCCCCCGGGAACCCAAGCAGCGCGAGCGCGACCGATCCCCCCGCGAGCGCCCGCGCCACGGCAACGCCCACGCTGCTGGCGACGCCGCCACCGCGCGGCCGGCCGATGAGCGTGAACATCGCGAGCCGCCTCACGGGTCCCTCGGTGCCCGCCGACTTCATGGGGCTCTCCTTCGAGGTGCGCAGCCTGCCGACGATCGCCACCTACACGGGCAAAGGCGACTTCGCGACGCTGCTGCGCTCGCTGGGACCGGGCGTGATGCGCTTCGGGGGGATCAGCGCCGACGAACAGGCCGCGTGGGTGCCGGCCGGTGGAAGCAAACCGGCGTGGGCGAACACGGCGATCGACGAACAGGACCTCGCGGGCATCGGGGCACTCGCGAAGGAGACGGGCTGGAAGGTGCTGTTGACCGTGAATCTCGGCCACTACGAACCGCAGGCTGCCGCACAGGAGGCGGCCGTGGCACAGGCGCAGTTGGGCCCATACCTCGCCGGGATCGAGATCGGCAACGAGCCGGACCTCTTCCCCCGCAAGCACTTACGCCCCCCGGGCACGGGCGTGAAGGCGTATCTCCCCCAAGCGGCTGACTACCGAGCGGCGATCGAGGCAGCCGCACCGGGCGTGCCGATCGCCGGACCCGACCCCTCGACCGGGGTGCAGGGACTCACGTGGGTGCGCGACGATGCGAAGACGTTGCATCCGCAGCTGTTGACCGATCACTACTACCCGCTGAGCAGCTGCGGCGGGCACCCCACGATCTCCGAACTGCTGAGCCCGGAGGTGCGCCGCAAAGAGAGCGAAATGCTCGCCAAAATGCTCGCGCTCGCCCACACCTACGCGACGCCGCTGCGAATGGACGAGACCAACAACATCTCCTGCGAAGGGGAGCCCGGCGTCAGCAACGCGTTCGCCTCCGCGCTGTGGGCGCTCGACTACACCGCCCGCGCGATGACCGCGGGCGTAGCCGGTATGAACTTCCACGACCTGATCGACCAGCCCCGCACCTACAGCGCGCTCGCCGCCCACAGCGAAGGCGCGCTGAACGCGGGCGAGTTGCAGCCGGCGCCGGAGTGGTATGCCCTGCTGGCCGCACGCACGTTGGTAGGCAGCCGCCCCCTCCCCACCACCACCGCGAGCACCGCCCCGGGCGAGCTCAGCGCCAGCGCAGCGGGCGCCCCCGATGGCAAGGTGACTGTCGTCCTCGTGGACTATGACCCGCCCGGCTCCGAGCCGCTCGCGGTGCACCTCCGCGTCCCCCGCACACTGGCGGGAGGCAGCATCCTGCGCCTGACGGCCTCCTCGCCGGCCGCAACCACGGGGACTCGCCTCGGTGGGCAGGCGGTGGCGGCCAACGGCACCTGGAGCACCCCACCCGCGCTGCCCGCGGTGTACGGCCACCCGGGCGCCCTGTCGGTGCAGATCGCCCCCAGCAGCGCCGCTGTGGTTACGCTCACGCCCCGTCGGCGCCTCGGGCGCGCCGCGCGGGGAAACTAAACCCAATTCGCAACTGCCGCCATAACGCTCCGATCGCGGGCATGGAGGCCCGCCCCCACGCGCATGTGGCCCATACGGCGCCGCGCGGATGATCCCCGAACATCCCTCCATGCACCCCACACCGCTGGCGCCCGGCGAGGGGCGCTCCGTTTCGAACGCCTCGGCGCCGGGCCGTCGGCAACAACATTTGCATTCCTTCCAATGCGATGCAAATTGCGAGGGAACGTGATACGGTGCCCCCCGTTCGTGCCGAATCCTCCTTCCCACGGGAAGGGTGAGCGGGGGAACCAATGCGGTCCGCGAGGACCGCGGGGGCGAATCGCCGCGTTTGCGGCGTAGCGCACTGCGCGAGCCCGACAGCTAACCCCGTAGGCGCCACCGCAACGTCGAAAGGATGTGCTGCGCCCTATGCCGGGATCCGCCCGTCGTGACCTCGCCACCCTCGAGCCCTGGGAGGCCTCGCTCGCCCGCTCGCGTGCGCGCCGCCGCCGTGACGCCGTCCGCACCGCCCGACGCAGTGGTGGATCGAAGCTTGCTCTTGTGCGAGGTGGGTGGGATCCGATTTCCCTCGCCGCGTTGATCGACGCCCGCCGCGAAGCGGCGCGCGACCTCTCCGAACGCGAGCCGTGGGACCTCTCCCTCGGGCGCTCCCGTGCCCGCCGGCGGGCCGCAAAGCTACGCTTCGTGCCCGCCTCCTCGCGCGCCAAGCGACTCTCGCTGGGCGCCCTCGTGGCGCTCACCGCCGGACCGGCCGCGGCGCTGCTCGACTCCGGCGGCGGCGTTGCCACCGCCGGGGCCGCACCGGCCGAGCTCGACCCGATCACGACCACCACGCACCAGATCGTGCTGAGCGCCGGCAGCGAAGGCCGCCAGGTGCGCCTGCTGCAGCGCGCGCTCGGGATCGCGGTCGACGGCGTGTACGGGCCCGAAACTGAAGCCGCGATCCGCCGTTTCCAGTCCACGCGCGGGCTCACCGTCGACGGCATCGTCGGCACCCACACCTCCCACGCGCTCGCCGTGCACGCGCCACCGGTGCTTTCCGGCGCAGCCGTGCTGCGCAATCTCTCTGGTGAAACCAGCGAACCGGCCCCCGGGGAAGTGCGCGAAGCGCTCTCCTCGCCCGGCGCGGGTGGCACGCTCGCGGTCACCGACACGGCGCCGGAAGGCGCCGGCTCCGCGGCTGGTGCGGCTGCGGGCGCCGGGGTCGGCACCGGCGCCGGGGTTGGCGCGGGCGCCGGGGAAGCCGCGGGCGGTGAAGTTGCCGCGGGCAGCGGTGGGACCGTGGCGCCCGAAGGCGCGGGCGCGTCCGGCACCGCCGCCGAAGCACCCGCTCCCGCCGAAGGCACGGTCACAGGCACCGGCACGGGCACCGACGAAACCGGTGGCACCGCGATTCCCGCCGGCGCCGGGCCCACCGGCGACTACCAGACCCCGGCGATCCTTGAAAGCTCGCCCGACGCTTCGCCCGGGGAAGCGGATACGGCCGGCGCCGGCGAAGAAGCCACTGGCGCAGCGGGCATCGGCGTGGGTGCCGCAGGCCCGAGCAAGGAACACACCACAGCCGAAGCATCCGCGCACGCCACGACCGACGCGGTGGAGCGCCTGCAGGCCTCGCTGCACGTCGCCGTCGACGGCGAATTCGGCCCCGCAACCGAGCGCGCGATCCGCAGCTTCCAGACCGCCCACGGGCTCACGGTCGACGGGGTCGCCGGACCCGCCACCTGGCAGGCGCTCGGCGCGCACAGCCAACCCGAACTGACTCCTCCCCCCTCCGCGCTGCCGGTGGCGAAAGGGATATCCGCCGCTCACGGCACCGCGTTGCCCGCGGGTGGCACCACCGGCGGGCAGGGGCAAACGGGCACTCAGATCGGTGGCGTCCCCGCGGGCGATGCGGGCTCCACGGATGGCCCCGTCCACCTCTCCCCCGGCGCCGCCACACGACGCCTGCAGGAAGCGCTGCACGTCTCCGCGGACGGCGAATTCGGACCCTCCACCGAGACGGCGGTGCGCCACTTCCAGGCCGCCCACGGCCTCGAAGTCGACGGCGTAGTGGGCCCCGCCACGTGGGCTGCACTCGGACTCTCCGGCGCCCCCATCCTGCATGCCGACCCCGCCTACTTCCCCCACCCCACCCCCGCCGCGGGCGGGGGCGCCACATCCACCGCGGGCGGCGCCGGCGCCCCGGGCGCCACCTCCTCGAGCGCCGAAGCGATCGTCGCGCGCGTGATCGCCGCGGCCGACGAAATCGCCACCCGCCCCTACGTGTATGGCGGGGGCCACGGCTCGTTCATCTCCGACGGCTACGACTGCTCTGGCTCGGTCTCCTACGCGCTGCACGGCGGCGGCCTGCTCGCTGCACCGGAGGACTCCACAGGTCTTGAGTCCTACGGCGAAGCCGGCCCCGGCCGCTACATCACGATCTACGCCAACGCCGAACACGCCTGGATGACGATCGACGGCCGCCGCTACGACACCGTCGCCCTGGCTGAAGACGGCTCGCGCTGGGGCGGGCCCTCCGACGACGGCGGCGGCTTCGTGGAGCGCCATCCGGACGGGTTGTAGGGCGACTTCGCAGCCCCTGGCACAGCCTCCAACCACCGCGTCTGCCGAGCCGATCGTCGGACCGGGCGAGCGTACCGTCCCAAGCGCGGCCTAACTTGCGGACAGTCGTCTGATCAGGCGACCACGAACACGTCCGACAAAGGAGGCAGCATGCTGGCGCGAGCGCGTACGTTCACGATCGAGGGGCTGCAGACGCGCGCGGTGACCGTGGAGGTGGACATCCGCGCCGGGCTGCCGTCGTTCGCAATCGTCGGCCTCGCCGACGCCGCCGTGCGCGAGGCGCGCGACCGCGTGCGCGCGGCGATCCTCAACTCCGGGTATGAGTTTCCCGAGCGGCGCATCACCGCCAACCTGGCCCCCGGCGACATCCCCAAGGTCGGCCCCGGCCTCGATCTCGCGCTCGCCTGCGCGGTGCTGGCCGCCTCCGACCAGCTCCCCCCAAAGCGCCTGGCGAGCCATGCGCTGTTCGGCGAGCTCTCGCTCGACGGCGAGGTGCGCCCCTGCCACGGTACCCTGGCGATCGCGCAGGCTGCACAGGAGGAAGGCCTGCAGGCGCTCGTGCTCGCTGGGTCGCGGGCACGCGAGGCGGCACTTGTGGAGAACCTTGACGTGGCGGTCGCCGAGCGCCTCTCAAGCGCCGCGCGCGTGTTGAGCGGCGGGCAAGGCGATCCGCTGCCGGCGCCACGCCCGCGGGATGAGGAGTCCGAGCGCGATGGCAAGGCGGCGGGCTGGAGCGGCGCGTCGGGGCATCTGGACCTTGGCGACGTGCGCGGCCAACCACAGGCGGTCGAGGCCCTGATATTGGCCGCCGCGGGCGAGCACAACCTCCTGCTGAGCGGGCCCCCGGGCACCGGCAAGACGATGCTGGCGCAGCGTCTGCCGACGATTCTGCCACCGCTCACGCGCGCGGAGGCGATCGAGGTGACGCGCATCCAAAGCATCACCGGCCGTTTGGAGGACGGAGAGCTGATCAGCCGCCGCCCATTCCGCGCCCCCCACCATTCGATCACCACCGCCGGCCTGGTTGGCGGCGCCCGGCGCGGATGGGTCGGCGAGGTGGTACTCGCCCACCGCGGAGTGCTGTTCCTCGACGAGCTCTCCGAGTTCGCGCGCCCCACCCTGGAGGCATTGCGCCAGCCACTGGAGGATGGGCGCGTGGCGATCGTGCGTGCCCGTCACTCGGCGGTGTACCCCGCGCGCTTCGCGCTGATCGCGGCGACCAACCCATGTCCCTGCGGCTACCAGGGGGATGGAGATCGCTGCAAATGCGCCGAAGCCGACATCGCCCGCCACAAGCGGCGCCTCAGCGGGCCATTGCTGGATCGCATCGACCTGATCGCCCACCTGCAGCGACCCGGGGCGCTGCGGACCAATCGAGCGGAGGGGATGCGCAGGGACCGACCCTCCGCGCGGCTGGGCGGGCCCGATCGGGACCACGCCCCGGCGATCTCCTCCGCGAAGGCCCGCGAACGAGTGGTGAGCGCCCGCGAGCGCCAAGCCTCCCGCCTGCGCAAGGAGGGGGTGAGCGCCAACGCCCAGATGGACGCCCCGATGCTGCGCCGCCACATGGCGCTGAGCGAGGGTGCCGAACGGTTGCTGCGCGGCGCTCAGGAACGGGGCACGATGAGCGCCCGCGGAATCGCCCGCGTGCTGTGCGTGGCCCGCACCGCCGCCGACCTCGACGCCAGCACAAAAACGCGCGAGCAGGACGTGGCGCTGGTGCTCTCGCTGCGCGCACAGGAGGCCGACAGGGGAAGGCGGGCAGCGTGAGCCCACGATCGACAACCGCCGACGGCCTTCCCCCATCGACTGCGACAACAGCCGTCGAAGCAACCCAAAGACTCCCAGCGATCACCTCACCGGGAAGCACGCCGGACGACCCGCAGGGCAACCCTGCCCCACACGGCGTGCCGGCAGACCCGACGGGGGATGCCTGCCTGACATGCCTGCGCCGCGCCTGGCTGCTCGAGACCCTGAGCGCGCGGCTGGGCTATTGGGCGGGCGAACCCGAGCGGCTGCTGCAGGCGCTTGCACTCACGGATGCGGAGCTCATCAAAGCGATCGGCGGCAGGCGCAAGCAGGAGCTGTGCGAGCGCCATGCGCGGTTCGAGCGCTCCCAGCTCCAGAGGCCCCAAGGCGTGCAGCAGATCTGCCGGCACGACCCTCGTTATCCGGCCCCGCTGCGCGGCGCCCATGACGCACCGCGGATGCTGCATGTCGCCGGCGGCCTCGATCGCATGCGCGCCCTGCTGGCACAGCCAACGGTCGCGATCGTGGGGACGCGCCGCACAAGCGACTACGGCATGGAGGTCGCCTACGGCCTCGCGCGCGGTATGGCGGCGAGCGGGATCACCGTGGTGAGCGGTCTCGCCGAAGGCATCGCCGCAGCAGCACACCAGGGCGCGCTGCGTGCGGGCGCCCGCACGGTGACGGTGATGGCGGGCGGCGTGGACGTCGCCAATCCCGCAACCTGGCGCGGCCTGCACCGGCGCATCACCGCCGAGGGCTGTGCGCTCGCGGAGCTGCCGTGCGGCGCCGTCGCGCGGGGCTGGTGCCACATCGCCCGCGCGCGGATCGTAGCGGCGCTGGCGCGCATCGTGATCGTGGTGGAGGCGCACGAGCACCCCGCCGAACTGCTGCACGCGCGCCTGGCGGCCGCCACCGGCACAACCGTCGCGGCCGTCCCCGGACGCGTGAGCGCCCCCGCCTCACGCGGCCCCCACCAGCTGCTGCGCGAAGGTGCGCTGCTGGTGCGCGACCCCCAAGATGTGTTGGATGCGCTCTACGGGGTGGGCACACACCGGGCCGCCGTCTCGCGCCCAACACAGGGGAGCCGCCTGCAGACCGTGCTGGATCAGGTGGGCGCGGGCAACGACACGGTGGCCAAGCTCACCGTGGGAGACACCCCCTCGAGCGAGGTGCTCATCGCACTAGCCGAGCTCGAGCTGGGCGGTGCCGTCGCACGCGGGGACGGTGGGCGCTACGTGGTGTGCGTGTGAGAACCCCCTGCTCTGCGCCCCACGCCTTCGCCCGCCTGCGGAAAGGCCGGACGAAGGCTCGTGCATCCGTCATTGCAGCCACACCCCGCGGTGCGACGGTGCGGTATGTTGGCGCCGTCAGATGGAGCCCTGACGTGAAGGCGCAACAGCGGTCTTCCTAACCGCCCACTTCGGACAAGGGCTGATGGCTCCTTTCGCGAACTCGACACCACCCGCGAGAGGACCATCCAGCATTGCGCCCTTCCCGAATGCCCAATCCAGACAGACGCGAGCTCGCGGCAATCTTCCTCGGCGGGGCCACGGGGGGCCTGCTGCGGGTGTGGCTCGGCGAGACGTTCACGAGCACGGCGACGCAGTGGCCGTGGGCGACGTTCGCGATCAACGTCAGCGGCTCGTTCGCGCTCGGTTACCTCGCCACCCGGCTGCAGGAGCGCCTGCCGCTATCGACCTACCGGCGTCCGCTGCTCGGCACGGGCTTTTGCGGCGCATACACCACGTTCTCAACGATGCAGGTCGAGATCCTCTCGATGCTCGAACACCACCGCTACGGGCTCGCCGCGAGTTATGCCTCGGCGAGCATCGCAGCCGGCTACCTGGCGATCTGGGTGGCCACGGCGGGAGTGCGGCGCGTACGGGTGATCGCATGAGCGGATGGGTGTGGGCCGGCGTGGCGCTGCTCGGCGGCGGTGGGGCACTCGCGCGCTTCATGCTCGATGGCACGATCGGCTCGCGCCTCGCGAGGGGCGGCTTTCCGCTCGGCACCTTCGCGGTCAACGCGAGCGGCGCGCTGCTGCTGGGTGTGCTCAGCGGAGCGGCGCTCACCGGCGACGCGCTGGTGCTGGCGGGCACCGCGACGCTCGGCTCCTACACCACCTTCTCCACCTGGATGCTCGAGTCCCAGCGCCTGGCCGAGGACGCGGAGGGCAGCGGCGCGCTGCTCAACATCGGGCTCAGCCTCGCCGCCGGCGTGGGCGCGGCCGCGCTCGGACACACGATCGGGGTGCACCTGTGAACGAGGACTGCCTGACCCTCACCACCTACTTCGGCGAGCGCGACCGCACGCCCGACGGGCTGCTCGCGGACGAGCTGCTGGAAATCTACGGCGGGCACCGCCTGGCGGCGAGCGTGCTGCTGCGCGGAACCGAGGGCTTCGGGCGCCTGCACCACCTGCGCACCGACCGGCTGCTGAGTCTCTCCGAAGACCTGCCCGTCGTCTCGATCGCGGTCGACCGGCGCGAGCGTATCGAAGCGATGCTCGAGCCGGTGCTGCAGATCAAGCACCGTGGGTTGATGACGCTCGAGCGCACCCGCCTGCTCACCGGGGAGATCGGGCCGGTGCGACTGCCCGAACAGCTGCGGGAGGCGACCAAGCTGACGATGTATGTCGGCCGCCGCGAGCGCGTAAACGGCACCCCCGCTTTCGCCGCCGTGTGCAAACTGCTGCACCGCCACGGGATCGCGGGCGCGACCGTGCTGCTGGGCGTCGACGGCACCCGCGGCGGCCGGCGCTTCCGCGCGGGCTTCTTCAGCCGCAACACCGACGTGCCGACGGTGATCGTCGCGGTCGGCTCCGGCGAGCGGATCGCCGCGGCGATGCCCGAGCTCGGGCGCCTATTGAGCGAGCCGCTGCTGACGCTGGAGCGCGTGCGGGTGTGCAAGCGCGACGGGCAGCTGCTCGCCACCCCCCACGAGCTGCCCGCGAGCGACGAGCGGGGGCTGGAGCTGTGGCAGAAGCTGACCGTGTACTCCTCCCACAGCGCCACCCACGAAGGCCACCCGCTGCACCTCCAGCTGATCCGCCGCCTGCGCGAATCCGACGCCGCCGGGGCCACCACCCTGCGCGGCATCTGGGGCTTCCACGGCGATCACGCCCCGCACGGGGACCGCCTCCTGCGGGTACGCCGCCACGTTCCGGTCCTAACAACTGTGATCGACACCCCCGAGCGCATCGTCCACGCCTTCCGGATCGTCGACGAGCTCACCGCCGAGCACGGCCTAGTCACCAGCGAGATGGTCCCCGCCCTGAGCGCGATGAGCGCCGCCGAGACCCGCGGCGGGCTGCGGCTGGCTCGGTTTGAGTTTTGAGGCGCCTTCCCGAGAGCGGATGATGGGACTCGAACCCACGACCTTCTGCATGGCAATTAGCCACGGGAGAAGGTTCTAGGGTCCAAACACTTGTATTAGAGCCAAAAGTAGCTGCGTAATCATAGGCTGTTCCGGGTAGTTCCGGGAGAAAGTTCGGGAGAAGATCCGCCGATCCCGCATGTATCCTTGAGGAATGAGCAGACCATCAAATCGTCCGATGGGCACTCCAGTAGTGATGCAGAGGGCTCGGACGGCCATTCGATCGGAAGGAGCCTGAAAATGCCTGCCCTCGTCCCTGTCTCGGGCCATATCCGGCTTCGGACCGGTAAGCGTGGCGGCGTCTGGTATGCCAAGTGGCGCGACGCAACCGGCCAGCACGAGAAGCGACTCGGCAAGGACTGGAGCACGTCCGGTCTGCCGGCGCCGGGCTTCCTGCGAGAGAAGGACGCACAGGCTGCGCTCGACGGAATCCTCGTCGATGCGCGCCGCGGCGCCGCCGCACAGGGACGCACCGGGGTCACGTTCAAGGAGGTGGCCGAGGACTGGTATGCCTCGGGCAGGCTCAAGCGCGATTGGTCGTCGAGCACCAAGCGCGACTACCGCTCCGTGCTCGACCACCACCTGATCGAGACGTTCGGCACCCTGCGGGTTGAGTCGATAGGTGCTGCGCGAATCGAACGGTGGCGCGACGAGCAGGTCAGTGACCACGGGATGAGCCGCCGCAACGCGAACAAGCTGCTGGCGATCCTGCACGGCATCTTCGAGCACGCGGTGCGCAGGCATGGCCTGCTGAGCAACCCCGCCCGCGACGTTGAGAAGCTGCGCGAATCCTACGACGCCGCACGCTTCGACTTCTACTCGCCCGAGGAGATCCACCAGCTCGTCGCAAAGGCGAGCGACGCCCAAGACGGCGTCCTGTATCTCACAGCCGCGTTCAGCGGCCTTCGACGCGGCGAACTGGTTGCGCTGCTCTGGGAAGACGTGGACTTCGAGAACCATTCGATCCGAGTCTGGGAGTCTGTCTCGGGCGGCGAGCGGGGGCGGCCGAAGTCGCGTAAGTCGCGCACGGTGCCGATGGTTGACGACGTGGCGGGCGCGCTCAAGGTCCTGAAGGCGCGGGAGCACAACACCCGGCCCAAGGATCCCGTGTTCGTTAGCGAGAGCGGGGAGCCAATCGACGGCTCAGCCCTACGTCGGCGCTATCTCGCCGCCCTCGACCGCGCCGGACTGCGCTTCCTGCGGTTCCATGACCTGCGCCACACTTTTGGCTCGCTGGCGATCAACTCGGCCTCGATCGTCCAGGTCCAGGCGTGGATGGGACACGCCGACATAAAGACGACGATGCGCTACCTGCACCACAAGAGCCGGGCGGACGATGCCGAGCTGCTCTCGGGCGCCTTCCGGGCAAAGGACCAGCTCGAGAACGCCACGTGATCGGATCGCACGCAGCCGCGGGGCCGGCTAGAATGGTCAGGTCACGCGGATGTAGCTCAGCTGGCTAGAGCGTCGCCTTGCCATGGCGAAGGTCGTGGGTTCGAATCCCATCATCCGCTTTTCAGCCGCCGGGATCTCAAGCTCCACGGCCGACAGCGATCTCATCTTCCAGTCCCCTGAAGGCGGCCACCTTCTGCACGGCTTGCCACGACCTCCGGTGGCGACACCCTTGCCTACGCCACGACACGAGGAGTGCGATGGGCAACGTAGACGCCGTGGCTAGCTGATAGGGCAGATAAAGTTCATTCGCTCGGTCTCTCCCGGAAATACGGTGAATGTCACCGGGCCACCGTTGTCGCAGATACTCGCCTGGACAGTATAGGTGCCGGCGGTGAGTGGGATCGCAAAGCGTTGACTCGCGCTCACAATCTGGCTTGCCACCTCGGCGCCAGTCTCAGCATTGTTTATCGTAACGATGTGTGTGCCCGCTATGATGACTGGTTCTCGTGGACACGATCCGCGAGGTCTCGCCGGACCGCCGACCCCATAAAATCCCCCTACGAGTTCTTCTGCACCCGGGCGTTCTTCGGGCTCAGGGTTCAGTGTCACTGTTGGACAACGTGGCTCCTGAGCGAGTACGATATGTAGATGCCCACTACCTGGGGGCGACGGAGAACTTGGATGGGGGCGCTGCGGTGGATGCGGATGGTACACGGGAGAAGCGCACGGCATCGTCACCTTGATCTGGCGGTGCGCGCGGACCGTGGCAGTCACAGTCCGGCAAGCAAGCTCCCGCGCGGGTGTTCCATTAATTTCCGTCATGGTCGCTGTCGCACTAAGCGTGTAAGTCCCGGGCCGGGCCAGTACAAGAAACCACTGATCCTGCCAGGTTTCGGATACCGCGACAACGTGGCCCGCCTTGTCGAGCACCGCCACTGTACCCGGCGAAGAATAATAGGAATTTCCGGCCGCTGATAGGAAGATCAGCAATCCTGACCCGCGCTGCGTGTGGGAAGGCACGGGCGCAATCCTAGCCGTGGTGCTCGCGACATCCGACGCGAGCACCACGAACCCTAGGATGAACAGTACGGCGATTCGCTGCCTAGCCTTCATAGATTTTCCACCGCTCCAAACGTAGCCAGGTTCGCCGGGGTTGTTTCTGTGACGGCACGAGCTATCCTTTCGCCCGTGTGCGCATCAACCACTATTGTCATTATGTGGCCCGTAGGCGCTGAGGTATGGGGTGGGTGTGGTGCGTCGGTTAGCGTGAAGTTCCCATGAAGCTCGATTACATCGCTTTCTGCGGAGAGCCATGAGGCAAGCGCACCGGTCGCGTTCTTTGGGTATATGCCATTGGCGGCAGTCAGTGCCTCGCTGCGCGGTAGCTTGACGGCCTGGATTTCGCTTGGAGTCGGGTCGCCCGCGTGCGTAGCATAGATGGTGGCTATCGTTGTGAGCTGGCTGGAGCTGAGAAGCGGTCCAGACGGAGCAGTATAGGGTACAACGATGTTACCGTTTGCGCCGGCAGGTACGGCTGGCGGTGGTTCAGCCACGTCTTGCAGCGCCCCACCTTCGGGTCCCAACGGTCCGCTCAAGTCAGCACCAGGGCCATGTCCCGTAGACCAGCAGCTTACGGGCTGGCGGGCTGCATACCACGCAACGGTGCCAGGGTTTCCTTCGGCAGAAGGAGCAGCGCATGTTGGAGGATTGTCGTCACCGTATTCATCTTTGATCAGGCGGTAACCGTATGTCGAGCCATACTCCCACGGCGCGTACCAAGTACCTTCTGAGTTCTGCCACTCCGAGTACCGTGATTCACCATGGTTGGTAATATGGTTGTTGGTCATCTCAAGTCCGTTTTCTACTTCACTGGCTAGGCGAGAGGGAGTCACGCCGTTTGCGCCCCAGGGACCGATTTCGTCGAAGTACGAATACCATGTCCATTGACTGCCGACCAGATCTGCGGCACTACGTACACTGTACCAATTCCCGAGACCAGGTTGTATGTTCGTGTAGTCATACTCATAGTAACCGAGGGCTGTTTGAGATGCCTGGAAAGCATAGGGAGTATTTGGACCAGCGTTACCCGCTCCATACTGACCATAGCTCTCACCGGTGGTGTCGCCCAGCTCGACCCAGCGTTCGTTGTTCCAAGAGGTCCACATCTCATCGTCGGCGAAGTCGGAAGTGTAGTTCGGAACATTGTCTGTGATGGTAACAAGCTGAGAATACGTGGAATTGAGAATAGGGCCAGGATCAAAGACAGAAAGAGCATAACAATGGTACGAAAGAGTGCAGGTGTCGTAGCCCGACGCGCCGGCTGGGCCAACACCGAGAACCAAAAGACCCAACATTGCAGCCAGCACCGTTACTTTCAGTCTCGCTGAAGCCAAGCTCAAGACAGTAAGCGGACTACGTGTCCAAAAGCTCCGTCGGTCGCGTATTCGACGACTATTCTTTTTTGAGGGCTTATTCATCTTGATGCGCATCTCCCACCCATCGGTCATGCTGATCTCTCCTTGTCTGAATATAGCTGTGGGGTTGAGGTCCGACGAAACCGGACCATCCCACCGGTCTTGACCACGGAAAGGCGGTCTAAATAGGCGAATCTGATCACGTCAATAGCATCGACCATTTAAAGGCTGCACTTTCCGGACCTTTGCGTTGGGCAGGATCATCCGAATTAGCGTAGCAGATAGATGTGGCACGGTGGCCGAGCACAAGGTCATCGCGCGAACATATCCCTGGCAGCCTTCCGGTCCATTTACTCGGCCAACCTGTACTTGCGGCCCTTTGGGTCCTGCTCGATCAGGCCGAGGATGAGCAGGGTGTGCATGTATCTGTGGGTAGTGCTCGGACTCAACTCGACCTCGTCGGCCAGGTCCTTGATGCTCGCTGGCTCGCCGCTCGCTAGATGCGCGAGAAGGACTAATCCCTTCACCAGTGAGGACGAGACCTGCGACTTGTTGGCCGCCACCCGAGACCGTTCTTCCCAGACTGGGATAGCGGGTATCTCCCGGCGCGAGATGCGCCCGGACAGCAGCAGAGCGAGGCTTGCAGCGCCGCCACCCTGGGCGTTGCGCACGACCTGTCCAACTTGCTGTGCGGTCAGTTGCAGGCATATTGGATGCTCACTCACGATGCTGGAGGTCGTGTAGGCAAACGGTCTGCTGGGCTCTGCAGGGACCTATGTGCCCGTCGGCATCAACCCCATAGATTGGTCTGCGTGTACGGCGCCGAGTACCCGCCGCCCCTGCGGCGGCGGGTACCGACTTGGACCCCTGCCCGTTTGAGCGCCAGCATTTGCTGTTGTAGCTGCGTGGCTGGACGACAAGGTTGGCGCGTGACATTTGAGGTCGATCTTCTCAGCGAGCGTAGGATCGCGATAGTCAAAACTAAATGCTTGATTTTGACTGGACAAATGCCTGTGCTTTTGATATTGGCGACGCCTTTTGGATTGATGGTGGCTACCGATCAGGCTGAGCGCAGTGCATACGCCGTGCGCCAGAGCCATAGGACGGGCAGAAGGAGCGCTGTGAGCGAGCCCCCAGCACGGGCGAGACGACGCGCTGCCGGCGCATTGCGGGAAGTGCTCTTCTTGGAGAGATACATCGCGACCATGCAGCTCGCGATCACGGTGTGCCGATTGCCGTTTTGTAGGGAACACACGGCACGCACGGTCTGCTCGATGATCTCGGCCAAGCGCTGAGAGGCCGTGTCGGCATCTGCGTAGTGGGCGATGTAGCTGTGCGAGCCTGTCGCGGCGTCCTCAGCAAGATCGGCGTAGCTGTCGAGCATCGCGATTGCGAGCGAGACCGAGTGGTATGCGTTGCAGGTGCGTGTGATCTCCCGCTCTTCGCACGCGGGTTCGGCTGCCAGGGCAAGTAGAGCGTGGGGCGCCACGGATGCGCTCGCGGCGGCGGTCAGCTCAAACCACCGCTTCTCGTTCCCTGGGTATGCAAGGGCGGCCCATGCGCGGAGCATGTGTTCGCGATCGTGGGGGTCGGGGTTGTGGTTCAGCGCCTGTACCGTGCATCGCCGCGCGGCCTCGCACACGGGTGTGCGAACGTTTGCATATGAGGGCAGCGCGAGACATCCGTCGCGGCAGATGCCCGCGAGCGCATCCAGGTAGCCACCGTCGTCGCGCCAGGGGTGCAGGAGGTAGTAGTCCGGTAGTGGCTCGCCGGGTTTGAGCGCGGCGGACAGCGCCAGGTGAAGCTGGTGGGTGTTGGCTTCGCCTGCGCTCGCTCCGCGCTCGCTGGCGCTGTCGAGGTAGTCCCACATGGTCTGGTAGGCAACGAGGAGTCGTAGGAGGGTTATGTTTCGCTGTCGTGGGATGATCCAGAACAGCGCGGCGCCCTCCGCGTTAGCGCGCTTGCGAGCGATTGAGTGGAGCGCGTCCTCGCGAAGTGGGGCGTCGGGGATCGTTCGTGCGCGGCGGCGCAATATTGCGATCTCGCCCGCGACCGCCGGCAGTCCCCAGAGCAGCTCGCGTGCCGCGGCAGCAAGGAGTGCTGATAGCTGCCCCAGGCCAAGCGGCGCGGGATCGCCTAGATGTCGCGCATATCTCTAAATAATAGGAACATTTGACCCTTCATTGAGTGGCAGCGATTGGATGGACGCGCGCGGCGAGATAGCCGGGTACCGCCACGACCGCGACCGCTATCGCGGAGACGAGCAGGAAGCTACCGAGCGCGACGAGTAGGCCGAGGGAGAAGATCACTGGGTAGCCGGTGATCGCGACGAGCGCGCGGGTCATCACGAGCTGGCCGTAGAGCCCGAAGAGTGCGCCGATCGAGCAGCCTGCGCCGAGCAGCAGGGCGGTCTCGAGCAGTAGCGCTCGCCATACTGCGCCGTTGGATAGGCCGTCGAGCTTCAGCTGCGCGAGACGCGAGCGGCGCTGCCAGATCATTGAGCCCATCGCCGCCGCCATCGCCAGGATCGCACCGACCAGGACCATCTCTGATATCTGCGTGAGCTGCACGAGACCTTGCCGGGTCGCTGTCTCCTTGCGTCGGTCGAGCTGGCCGGCAGTCTCCACGCTCAACCCCGACTTTCGGCCGAGCGCCCCCCGGATCTCACGCTGCACCTGGCCGGGGGACGCGCCGGGTGAGAGAATCACGTTGTAGGCGCTCGGGTTGGTGCTGCCCCATGCGTGTGCGTACTCGTCCGCGTTGATGATGATGGCGCCGGGCGACCATCCCATGTTCGTGCTCAGCGCCGCGACCCTGAAGGTGGTCGGCTGCGGCGCAGGCAGCGTGAAGGCTTGGCCGATGTGCAGGTGGCGTTCATCGGCGATCGTCTGCGCTACGACCGCCCAGCCGCCGGTGCGGACCCTGCTCGCCGCGAGCGAGGGATTGCCGCTTACGATCTGGCCCGCGGGCACAGCGTTCGGCGCGGCGCGCGGGGGCGCGAGCACCCATACTCGCCGGGTGCCGTAGTCAAGCAGCCCCGCGCGGTACATACGAACGGCCGCGACGCCGGGCTGATGCGCCAGCGCGGTCGCGTCTGTTGCCCGGAATGGCTCTGTAGTCAGGAGATTGCTGACTCCGGGCGGCAGGACCCAGAGATCGGCGACCGCGCTGACTTCGTGATGCAGGTTGTAGAGGCCGCGCAGCAGGTTGGCGTGCGCTCCCTGGATCGCGACGGCGCCGAACACCGCGACGGCGCCGGTCGATGCGACGGCGATGGTTCGTGCACGGTTTGCACTCGACCGCAGCTCCCGGACCGCGATGAACGGCGCGGAGGCCCTGACATCGAAGAACAGCCGCTCGACTCCATCAAGAATCGCGCCGATCAGCCCCGGCAGCACAAGGAGCATCGCAACGGTCAGGCTCACGACGGCGATCACCGCCACCTGGGGCGCGAAGAGCATGATCGCGGTGGTCACGGCCAGGCACGCTCCGCCACCGGCCAGCAGCCAGCGATCCCCGATGTGTGTGGTGGGCCTTCGTCCGCTGGCCAGAGGTTTGTGCGCGAAGACCTCGCGCCTCAACGGCACCAGGACACCGACGGAGGCCGCCAGCAGACCTCCCATGGCGGCGATAGCGATGCTCTGCCAGGTCACGATCCGCTGTGAGCCGACAGGAAACGCGAATGAGAGGTAGCTGGGATTCGCGTGAAAGGCGTAGATCGAGAGGGCCTCGCCGAGCGCAAGCCCGACCAGCGACGCTGCGACGCCGAGCACGAGGGCGTCGAACAGCAGCATCTTGACGATCGTCGATGGGGCGTAGCCATCGAGTCTCAGATCGGCGACCTGCCCGCGTCGGCGGGGTACCGTGAGCAGCATCGCGTTGAACGCAAACAGGAACCCAACAAGCGCGCTGAGCGCCGCAAAGAGTTCCGTTGACTCGGTCGTCGGCCGTGCCGCGTTGCGGAACTGGGTCGCCTCGAAATTCGCCGGCTCGACGTTCAGACGACCAGCTGCCAGCCTGATGAGACCAGCGCGCACCTCGCGGTCGGCCCCCGGCGCTGGGAGCACGAAGATGCGAGTGATGTGCCCCGGCATGCCGGTGATCTGCTGCGCGTAGGCGAGGGGCGCGACGACCACGGGACTGTGCGCGAGTGCGCCGATTTCCCCCGCGTTCAATTCCGCGCCCACGAGCGCTGGGATCAGGTCCGCCCCAATACGCAGCTTGACCATCTGCAGAAAGCCCGCGCCGACCGTATGAGCGACGGCGGTCGGTAGCGCGATGCCGTGCTGATTGGCGATCTGCGCAGCGGTGAAATGACGCAACAGCGAGCCGCCCAGCCGCGCGAGCCGCGGTTCGGTGCCGATCAGGTCCACCGACTGTTCGCCGGCGGGGCCGATCACGCTCGCCTGCTCCTCCAGCACCGGCACTGCGGTCTGCACACCTGGCAGATGACGTACCTCGCCCAGCAGCCGTTGATCGAACCCGCTCGGGCCACGCGCCACGAGCTGAAGTCGCGCTTTGCCGACGATTCCGCTCGTCAACTGTTCAACCGAGCCCGTCAGGCTCGCAGTAGAGACCTGGGAGGCGAACAGCAGCGCGACACCGACAGCGATCCCCACGAGCGCGAGCAGCTCCTGCACCCGCCTTCGTCGCAGACGCACGCGGTAGAGGTAGAGAATGCCACGCCACGTCACCGCGCAACCTCGGGTCTCCCTGCCACCGAAGCGAACCCGAGATCGGGCTCGTACTCCACCAGCCGCCCATCTCGCAGCGCGAGCACGCGATCCGCATAGCCGGCCGCCTGCGGGTCGTGTGTGACGAGCAGCGCCGCTACCTGGCGCTCTCGGCAGACACCAGCCAGCAGATCCAGCACCTCCCGTCCGCGCACGGTGTCCAGGGCTCCTGTCGGCTCATCCGCGAGCACGACCTTCGGTTCCGTCGAGAGCGCCCGAGCGATCATCACGCGCTGACGCTCACCCATCGAGAGCTGCTCCGCGCGGTGCTCGCAGCGCCCGTCGAGACCCAGCCGCTCAAGCAACGGCGCGACCCCCTGCCTGGCCTCCCTTGGCGTAGCGCCTGCCCCCAACAACTTCAGCGCCGCGTTATCGAGCGCGCTCGTCCCCGGCAGCAGCTCCAGCGACTGACGCACGAAGCCCAGGTCATGCAGCCGGTAGCGCGCGGCCTCCCCCGCACTCAGAGAAGAGACCTCGCGTCCATCGACGAGCACTGCGCCCCGATCGGGTGCCAACAATGCGGCAGCCATCATCAAGAGCGTCGTCTTGCCCGACCCGCTCGGCCCGTACAGGGCCACCAGCTCGCCAGCCACGATCGTCAGCGAGACACCGTCCACCGCATGCACGGGCTCTCCGTCGCCCACCGGGTAGAGCTTGGTCAGATCGCACAGTTCAAGCACGCTCAGGCAGACCGCTGAAGGCCCGGGAACTCGATCACGTCGCCCCCACCCTCGAATGGCTCCTCCGGCTCGCTCGGCACCAGTAGACGACCCTCGCTGAGCGACGCAATTCTGTGCGCCTGAAGCATGTCCGACATATCCGGAACCGTGACGAGCACCCCGAGACCAGTGTCCTCAGCCAAGGAGCGCAGCAACCCCATGACCGCCCTGCCATCGATCATGTCCAGGTTCGCGGTCGGATCGTCAACCACCAGCAGCCGTGGACCGCGCACGAGCGCGTGAGCAATCGCGACGAGTGTGCGCTCCCCGTCGGTCAGCTGCGCCCACCGCCTCTCCCCACAGCCCCGCAACCCGACCTGCGCCAGCGCGCCGGCCGCTTCCCGGCGTGCCTGATGCGGCCCACAACGGGCGAGCAACGGAACGGCGACATAATCGAGCATCTCAAGCTCCTCATCGCCCGGCCCGACACGCTGCGCCCAACCTACGTCCTTCAACAACAAGCGAGCGAGCCCCGCGCGCGAGAGCTTCGCGAGGTCCCCCCCGTCGAAGCTGGCCATCCCCGTGTCGGGCACCTCAAGACCCGCGGCGATCTGCGCAAGCGTCGTCTTGCCCGTCCCGCGGCTACCCCAGACCGCCACCAACTCGCCTGCCTCGACGACCAGGTCAACGCCGTCGAGCACGACGACCTCATGCGGCCCGCGCCAATGACTCTTGCGGACCTCCTTCAGCTCAAGCAGGCTCACCCTCACACCCCGCGCAAATAACCACGCCCGGCGCCACCCCCACCATGCTCGCCGGCAAGCCGCCGCAGCACCTGCCGCGTCCTGCGCAACCACTCGATCGTCGTCTGCAGAAACGCAACGTCCCCATCAAGCAGGAGCGCCTCCACCCCCTCCGCCAACGTCGAGCACTCATCCAGCGCCACACTCCCAGTCATGGCTTGCAGCTCCTTCAAGCGGTTCACGCACAACTGCTCCTGCGCCCACGCCGCGTCAATCAGCCCAGGAACGTGACGAGGCTGGCAGAGCGCGAGCTTCATCCGCAGCTCGGCGCGCATCGGCGTCGGCGACAAAGGCCCCAGCATCCATCGATCGAGTTCGGCCACGCCACGCTGCGTCGATCCATACACCGTGCGCACCTGCCGCTGACCCGCGGCAACCTGTGGCTCACCGACCCGCTCGATCAACCCTTCCTGCTCCAGCGAGTTCAACGCCGAGTAGATGATCGACTCCGCGAACTCGGTGTCGCCGAACTCCTCTTTGAACCGGCGCTTCAGCGAGTACCCGTAGTCCGGTCGCTTGACGATCAGCCCCAACACGAGGTGCTTCGCAGCCATAACTCCGACCATCCTTTCAAGGTGCTCGACAAAGTTCCGAGCAATCGTACCCTAAGAAATCGCGGCTTGCCGCTCAGAATGAACCATCCTAAGTAACCATCTTTGCCTCACGCAGCCAGTCGTCACCATCCCAGCCCATTCGGCTCCCCCCCTCCAAGCGCGTAGCCGTCCATCGGACCAGGACGCACGTCACGGGCGGCATTCGCCGCCGGAAAAGGCCCGCTGACGCGCAAAACAGCAAACAGACTAGATGCACTGGGCCAGAGCGTGACAGTTTTGGGTGGTACGATTTGGGGGTCGTGATGACGGCTGCGAGCATAGGTGCGGGACAGGCGGCGAGCTACAGCGCGTACCTGGAGTCGAGGACGGTCGCCCCCTCGCGCGGGGACTACTACCTCTCCGCGTCGGGCGAGCCGACGGAGGCCCAGGGGATCTGGCATGTCCTCGATGAGACCCGCGAGCGGCTCGGCCTGGCCGCGGGCGAGCCCGTCAGCGCCGAGCAGCTCGTCGCTTTGATGGAGGGCAAGCATCCCATGACCGGGGAGTTCATCCGCCGGGCGGGCGCCGATGGGCGGCGGGCCGGTGGGATCGATTTGACGTTCAGCGCACCGAAGTCGGTCTCCGCGGTGTGGGCGCTCGGCAGTGAGGAGCAGCGCGCGGGCGTGGAGTTGGCACACGGTCGGGCGGTCGCCCGCGCTCTTGAGCATCTCCGTGGCGAGGTGCCAGCGGTCCGTGAAGGCGCCGGCGGGAAGGTGCTCGGCCACGCGCGGGATGTGTTGGCGGCGGAGTTTCGCCATACGACCGCGCGGGGTGTCGCGGATGGTGTGCCCGACCCACAGCTTCACAGCCACGTCGTCGTGACGGGCGTCGTGCGCCAGGACGGGGAGTTCGCGGCGGTCGCGAGCCGCCCGTTGTTCCGTGCCGCGAGGGAGCTGGGCGCCTTCTACCGTGGAGCGCTCGCGCAAGAGCTGCAGGAGCAGGGGTACGACGTCGCGGCGGGCACGGGCCGTGGTGGCCGGTACTTCGAAGTCGCGGGTGTGTCAGAGGGTGTGCGCGACGCGTTGAGTGGGCGAAGCCGCGAAGTGTGGCTCGCGGCGGAGCGTTTCCGTGCCAGGTATGGCCGTGCCCCGGAACGTGATGAGCTTCGCAATGTCAAGCTCGAGAACCGCCGCGCGAAGGTCCCAGAGAGCCGCCCCGAGCTACAGGAGGCGTGGGAGCAGCGCGTCGGCCGGGAGGGCACCGAACGCGCGGACATCGAGGCTCTGCATCACCCCGGCGAGCGGGGCGGTGTGCGACGGGTGGATGACGTGCCGTGGCAGGCGCGTGTCACGGGGTCGCTGAGGGAGGAACGGGCGACGTTCAGCGACCGTGAGCTGCGAGCGGCAGTGATCGAGCAGGGCGTCGGGGAACTGGCACCCGAGCGTGCAGCGCAGCGCGCGCAGGCACTCCTCGCGGCCGGTGAGGTCGTAGAGCTTGAGGACGGCCGGATGACGACGCGGGAGGTCAGGGAGATGGAGCAGGCAATCACCGCGCGCGTCAGCGAGATGGCAGCCGGTGAGGGGGCGGGTGTGCAGGAGCGTGTGCGGGAGCGTGCGGCGCGGGAGGTCGCTGAGCGGATCGGCGGGGAGCTGAGCGCCGAGCAGCAGGAGGCGGTGCGGGTCCTCGGCGGAGAGGAGCGTGTGGCGGTGCTCGTCGGGGAGGCCGGGGCGGGCAAGGGCGTCGTGATCGACACTGCGGCGCGTGCTGAGCAGCACTCCGGGCGCGAGACGATCGGTGTCGCGGTGTCCGGTTCCACCGCCGAGCGGCTGGGAGAAGACAGCCCCGCGTTGGAGGGGCACACGATGACGGTGGACTCGCTCGTCGCACGAGCACAAAGCGGGAGCATGGAGTTGGGGGAGCAGACCACGGTGTTTTTTGATGAGGCGGGGATGGGTGATACGCGGCGGTTGGATGCGCTGACGAGGACGGTCGATGAGTCGGGCGGCAAGCTCGTGTTGATCGGTGACGCGCGGCAGCTCCCCGCGATCGGCGCCGGCGGCATGTTCGAGGAGATCGAGCGGGACGCCCCGACCGTCCGGCTGCAGGAGGTCAGGCGCACGAGCGACCCGGAGGAGCGCCAGGCGTGGGCGGATCTGCGGGCGGGGCGCGCAGAGGAGGCGATGGCGCACTACCAGTCCCGCGGCCAGCTTCATTTCGCGGACACCCGCGACGAGACCATTGAGGCAGCGGTCAAGCAGTGGTCGGAGCTGGCTGAGCGGGAGGGCGTCAAAGAGGTCGCGTTGATGTCCGACGCCTCCACCGGTGAGATCGACAGGATGAACGCTCGCGCGCAGCACCTCCGCGCCGAGCGCGGCGAACTCGGCGAGCAGGAGGTGCAACTCCCGGACGTCGCCTACGGTGTCCGCGAGGGCGACCGTGTCGCGTTCATCGCTCAGCACCGCCCCGAGGGCGAGCGGCGCGTGGAGAACGGCACCCGCGGGGAAGTCCTCGCGGTTGACCCCGACGAGCAGCGAGTGCAAGTGCTGACGGATGGGCAGCGGCAGGTCACGCTCTCCGGCGAGGAGGAGCTTTCCAACATGCGGCTCTCCTACGCGCAGCACCTCTACCGCCAGCAGGGCGCGACCGTACAACGCGCGGTCGTGGTCACGGGCGGATGGCAAACCAGCCAAGAGGGCGCATACGTCGAGGCCTCGCGCGCCAAGGAGGGAACCGACTGGCACGTCGCGCGCGAGAACCTCGGAACGGAGGGCGTCGACGCCGAGCGGGTGGGGCGCCTCGCGCAACTGATGCGGGCCTCTCGCGGGCAGGTTCCCTCCGTCTCCTTCGCCGCCGCACAAGCTGTTGATGTGGGGCAGCAGCTTGAGCGCTCCACCGCCCGGCAGCTCGCGCGCGACACCGGGCTTCAACAGGATGCGGGGATGACGCTGTGAGCCGGGTAGCGATCACACTGGATGAGCACGCGCTCGCGGAGCTGACGCGCCGCGCACAGTCCAACAGCGAGCCGGTCTCAAGGACAGCGGCGCGAATGGTCCGTGACGGCCTCTTGAGCACTCACGCCCACACGGCCAGCGAGCCGCCCCCGCCCGAGGACCCAAGCCAGCCTGCCGGGGATGGTGGCGGGGGGTTGCCGGGGTGGCTTGAGCCGCCGGGGGAGCGCGAGCGCTGGCGCCGCGAACTGTGGGCCACGGTCAGCAGTCTCGCGGAGCGCTACCCCCGCGTCTTCTCGAAGCTCGTCGCGGACTGGTGGACCGACCGGCAGCTCGTCGAGGTTCTCGGTGCGCTTGGCGTCTGGCGCTCCCAGCTCGACGCGGGCGAGAGCCCCGACCCCCGCTCAGAGCTTCTCTTCCACGACCGCCTCGAGATCCTCGACCGCCAACTCACACAAACAGGCGACCCAACCGCCGCCAGGTTCAGCGGTGGGCCGCCGCCATCAGAGTGGCTCGCATAGCCGCTCACGGCCCGCGCGCGCGAACGCGGGCCAGTCGCACTCGGTGAAACCGGGTGCGCCGGGGAACAGGTCGAGCGTGATTGGTTCGCGGCCCTGGGGGAGCGCGAGCGCACGCCCGGCCGGCATCGCACGGAGATCCGCGGGGTGGATCGCGCGCTCGCGCTGCTGCACATAGGAGTGACTGTCCCCGCCGGTATAGGTACGGCCGAAGCGCTCCACCTGATGCGCAGTCGAGCTGTTCTCCCCGACCTGCGCGCGCCACACCAACTGCTCACCACAGGCATCGGAGACCAGCTGCGCGGTGTAGGGGTCGGCGACCCCAGCGAGCACGAGGCGCAGTGCCGGCGTGGACCACATCGTCGCGGTCTCGTGCTCACCCCACCGCGCCCGCGCCTGGCTCATGTCCTGCACCCCCAGCACCGGCACGATGCCCTGCTGGATACCCTCGCTCAACAACCGCGGGAGCGAACGAATCGGCGCGATATTCGCCACCTCGTCCAACGCGAGCAACAACGGCCGCTCAAGACGCCCCTCCGGACTCGTGATCGCGAGGTCGATCGCCCTCGCGCACAGACCGTCCAGCACAGCAGCGATCAACGGCGCGAGCTCCTGCTGGATGCGCGAAGGCGAGATCACGTACAACGTGCCACGCTGCGCCAACAACTCCCCCAGGTCGATCTGCCGTGTCACGCCGGGGTCTGCGCTCTGCCTGACCGCCGCCCGCGACGCCCACGCGAGCGCGACCTGCGCAGTCCCCAACACCGAGGTGCGGTAGTCCCCGATGGCCTGCGCGCCGACGCCCGACAGCTCCTCAAGCGCGATCTGCGCCCCCGCCTTGCGCAGGATCTCCGCTGGCTGAGAGAACTCCGAGCGACCAAGCCAACCCCGTGCCACGTCCATCCCGCCGCCCGAGAGCGCGGCGGCGTGAAACAGCGGGGCGAGCAGCGCACGCGCCGCGACCGCGAAATGCTCACCGTGGCGAACCGTCTCATCCTCCCCCGCCGGAGACAGCATCGCCGCCGCGACCTCCACCGCACCATCCCACGTCTCACACCGCGCCAACGGCGAGAAGCCAACGGTGGCCTCCGGGTGCCCGAGGGACCCGGTCGGGTCATACACCGCGACCGGGCCAAGCCGCGCGCGGTGCGCTGCCGTGGCGAGGATGTCGCCCTTGGTCGAGGTGACGAGCGCCGGCCCGTCCCAGCACGCCAACGTCGGCGCGATCACTTTCCGCGTCTTCCCCGAACGCGGCGGACCGACAATGATCGCCGCACAGTCCGCCGGGGAGCGCAGCACACCATCGTTGGTGCGACCCGCCCATACACTCGTCCCCGTGATCACGCCGTCCGGCTGCGCGATCCACGGGTCATCGGATCCACGGGCCGCGACCAGTGCCCTCTCCCGTGGTTCGCGGTCGCGCAGCTCGCCGATCACCCACAGGCCGCCCGCGACGCACCCCGCGAAGCTCACCAACACCAGCAACACACTCATGACGCTCACCGCCAGCGGGGAGGGTCGGGCCACCGCGGAGGATCTGGCGGGCGCGGCGGCGGACTGTACGGCCGCGGCGGGCGCGGCGCCAAAAGTGGCGAGCGCAACGGTTCCGGGCCACCCGGCGGCGGCGCCGGGTATTTCGGTTCCCGCCCCTTGATATGCGGCGCGAGAACCATCGCCAGCCCCAGCAGCAAGAACACGACCATCCCCATCGCGATCGGCGACGCTCCAAGGATCGCGCCGAGCGGGTAGCGCGGCCCGAGCGGGCCGAACCCGCCACGCGCCCGCTTCCACGCTCCAGCGACCGGATCAGCCCACAACGGCCACACCAGCCACAACACGACCATCAGCACCCCCGCCGCGCGGAAACGCTGACCCCACCGCAGAACGTCAAGCTCCAAAGGGCGCAGCAAACGGTTGCAGACCGCGGACGCGAACAGCCATCCGCCGACCGGCACGAACACCGGAACCGCCCACCACCCAAATCGCAAGCCGACCACCGTGAACAGCGCGTTCAACCCCAACGCAATCAGCCCAAGGAACGCGCCGACCACCAGCAGTGCGCGCAGCATCGCCTCCTGGTCAGCCTCCCGGTCCGCATGAGAGCGCCCAGCAAAGAACGACTCAGCCCAACCCGGCGGACGATCCATCCGCCCACCCCACCGAGGATCACGAGCACCCATCACGACACCTCCCTCTTTGGCTTCGGTTTCTCAGCCAGGCTCGCCAACAGTGCAGCCTCGGTTCTCGGCCTGAATGCCGTACGCCTCCCACGCACCCCAGACACCGGGGGCCGCTGGTATACCGGGCTCCTCGCAGGCCCCGCAGCGAACTGCTCGTCCAGCCACTCTTCGAGCATCGCCCGCGTGAACCGCAGATGACGCCCAACACGCAGACACGGCAACTGCCCAAGCCGCGCGGCGTCCCGCACCCACGAGACCCGCACGTTCAACAACGCCGCCGCAGCCGCGCAGTCGAGCAGCGGCTCCGCCAACGACACCTCCCGCCCGGCAACCGGGCTGCCCTGCCGGCTTCTACTCCCAGCCATCATCCACGCTCCTTCCACGCAGCCCCTTGGCTGCGGATCAGGCCGCTCAATCGCGGCGTATCCCATAGACGCGCCAGCCGAGCAAACACCCCCCGCGAAGACGAATCCCCCGCGCGAGAGCCAGCCAGCCGATTACTCATCTCGAATCTCCCCATCGAAAAGCTCCAGTCTGTAGTCGTTCCGAGAGGCCAAATGCCCCCTGACGAATTTGCGGATCCAGCAAACTTCATGGGGTTATTGACCCTGAGCGGCCGAAAACGGCCATGTAGTTTCTGTGGGGCCTGCTGGGGCCCTGTTGTGGGCGGGCTGGTCGTCGTGTAGCTGGGCCCGTCAGGGCGTGGTTTCGCGGGGGCTAGGAAGTGGTGTCCGGTGCCCCGTAGAGGGTGTGGCAGGCGACGGGATGACTCGAATAAAACGGCTGGCCCCGGTTGGGTGCCTTGCGTTGGATCTGTCTCCCGACGCCTGTCACGGACGCCGCCATGACTTCATAGAAGCGTGCCCTTTGCTCGACATGGCTTTGTCTGGCGGCCTCCAAATCACCAGCGCCAACCAGCAGATAAGGAGACCAAGCTCATGATCGCAGTAGGCGTGGACACCCACAAGGAGCAGCATCTCGCTGTCGCCGTGGACGACCTCGGACAGCTCCTCGCAGAGATCACCCTCACGGCCGACCTCGCCGGGTACCACAGTATGGCGGAGTGGCTCGGTGAGCTCGAGGGGGAGGTGATGGTCGGTATCGAGGGCGCCGGCAGCTTCGGCGCTGGCCTCTGCGAGTACCTGCAGGGCGAGGGTGTCGAGGTGTTCGAGGTCGAGCGCCCACGCCGCCGTGAGCGGCGCACCGGGAAGTCCGATCGCCTCGACGCGCTGATCGCCGCGAAGAAGGTCCTCGCCCGAGAGGGCCTGTCGACCCCCAGGGGCTCAGGGACACGTCTGGCGCTACAGATGCTGCTCGTCGCCTACCGTTCCGTAGTCGGCGAGCGCTCACGGCTCTACAACCAGCTGCAAGCCCTCCACGTCGGCGCACCAGGCGCCCTACGGGAAAGGATCGGACCGGCTCGCAACGGTGCGAAGCTCGCGGAGCGTCTCACCGGTATGCGGACACGCCCCACCGCGAGCCTGCCAGAGAACACCACCCTGCAAGTGCTGCGCGACATCGCCAACCGCACCAGGGCACTCGACGCGCAGGCCGAGAGCTACACCCGCGAAATCGAGCAGCTCGTCAGCTCGCTCGCACCGAAGCTCATGGATGAGCCCGGTGTCGGGCCGATCTGCGCCGGCAAGCTCCTCGCGTTCAACCCAGCGCGCTTTACCAGCGAGGCAGCATTTGCACGCGCCAACGGCACCGCCCCACAACCAGCCTCATCAGGTAAAACGATCCGCCACCGCCTCAGCCGCGGAGGCGACCGCCAAATCAACGCCGCGATCTACACGATCGCGCTCTCGCGCTCCGTCCACCACGCCCCCAGCCGCGCCTACATCACCCGCAGAACCGACGAAGGCAAGACCAAGCGCGAGGCCATGCGATCCCTCAAGCGACACCTCTCCCGCCACCTCTACAGGCAACTCGCAACAACACCCTTGACAACATAGAAGCATCCAACGAATTAGGTTGGCGGCCGGCCCGGCCGAACCCCTATCCATGACCTCCCACCCCCACCACTTTTGGAGCCCAGCGAGGTGAGCCTTCCCGACCGCGTACAATGGCTTTGAGAGCAAGCTCCTCATGGCAGCCAACCCGCACACTCCCCCCCACCAGCAGCACCGCCCGATGCCCTCGGAGCGGCCAGTGCGCCACGCCAAGACCTCCGATCCGGGCGAGCGGCGGGAGCTGATCCGCCGCGCCACCACTCGCGTGCGCACGAAAGCCAGCATCGACTTCCTGCGCGACGTGCGCGGCCGCTGACCCCGCAGTGGCAGCCAAGCGAGGCTCCCCCGCCGCGCTGCGGGGCGTGCTCGCCTTCGATCACCCCGGATGGACCGCCCCCACGCGCGTAGTGGTCGATACGAGCGTCGTCGTGGAGGCGATCGTGCCGAACACCCCGACGCACGATGCGTGCGCGGAGCTGTTTCAGGCACTCGGCGACGCGGGCACGACGATCGTCTACAACGGCCTGCTCACGACCGAGCTGGCCGAGACTCTGTTCCGGCTGGCGCTGCTCGACCGCTGGGGCCGCAAGCAGACGCTCTAGCCAACTGAGCTACATCCGCGTGGGTCGATCATTCTAGCCGGCCAAGCGGCACCGCGTCCTCTGGAGTGCCAACGCCCGGCCTTCCCAGAACTTCTCGTGAGGCGGGCGCGGCGCCAGCCTCCAGATGGGCCGGGCACCGCTCCCGGCGCCTTCACGCGGCAGGGTGCTCGCCGAGCTCGCCCGCGCGGATGCGCTCCACGAGCCGCGCAGACTCGTCGCGCACCATTGTGCCGTCCGGCAGCTCAATCACGGGGAGCATCTTTTGACCGCTGCGCTCGATCAGATCGGAACGCCGGCCGCGGATCGCGGAGTGCTTGACGATCTCGTACCCGACCCCTGAGTCCTCGAGCGCCTTCTGCACCCTCCAGCAGGGGTGCGGGCCCTTGACGAACATGACGCCGCAGCGATGCAACTTGACGGCCATCGGCGCCTCAGGAAACTCCCAACCTGCCCGACAGGGACATGGCGTGGATCGTATACCAGGAGATCGACGGAACCGAATCTTCCCCTACCCAGTTCCCCTAGAGACAACCCGAACTGGCGACCCACCCGGGACCGGGCCATCAGCGAGACCCGGAAACACCACATTTTGGACCGCGGTCCAAAGGCGCGAGGGGCGCGATGGGGCAATATCAACCCATGACCCGCTCCCTCTCCCATTCGATGCCCAGCACTCCTCGACGGTTCCTGCTGCTCCCCGAGGAATCGCTTGATACCCCCGGGCGGGGGCCGCGCATACGGCGCTACAGGCTGGCAAGCCTCGCGCGGCGTTCCGGGCCCGGCGCGAGCGATCGCTCTCCCCGTCGCCCCATGGCCGACGGGGAGAGGCAGTAGCTGCACGCCGGGAGCCTCCACCCGTGGGCGCTCGCGGGTAAACCGCCGCGAGCGCCGACCCTCTCCCACCGGTAGGCTCCGGCGAACGCCGCGGCGCCCGCCGCGCCTGAGAGTGGGAGCAATCGATGGACGCACCGACACACCCGCTGCGCCCAGACAACGGGTCCCGGCAGGAGGGGGATCGCGATGCAGGCGCACAGGAGCGACCGCTGGACGTGCCGATCCACCTGCTGCACGACGCCGCACAGCCGCCGCACTACACAACGCCCGGCTCCCACGGCTTCGACCTGTGCACTGCCGAAGCGGCGGAGATCGCGCCCGGCGAGATCGCGCTGGTGGGCACGGGGCTGGTGGTCGCCACGCCGCCCGGCTGGTGCCTGCTGGTGTGTCTGCGCTCCTCCACGCCGCGGAAGTTCGGCGTGATCCAGCCGCACGCGGTGGGGATCATCGACGAGGACTACCGCGGCCCCGCGGACGAGGTGAGGCTGCAGCTGCTGAATTTCACCCCCTCCCCCACGGCGATCCCCGCAGGCAGCAGGATCGCGCAGGGAGTGTTCGTGCGCGCGGGCCGGGCGCGGTGGAGCGTGCACGATCTCGGGGAGCACAGCCGCGGCGGCTTCGGCAGCACCGGCGGATAGGCCGAGGCGCGGCCGGCGCTGCCCCATCGACGGGTCGGGCGTGTCCAGCTGCACGACCCGTCGACAATTCGGCGGGGCCCGGGAGCGCTTGGCTGCACTCCCGGCCGGTCCGCCCAGCCGGGCCGGCAGGTCCAGGGCGTCGACGTGCGGGTGGGCAGGTCGAGCGTTGGCGTGCGGGTTGGCGGGTAGAACACTTGCGGGTGCTCGGCACAAAGCTCAAGCTTGCATTCCAATCATCCGATGCCTGCGAAGATTCATTCTGCCCGCGCTAATAGCGATGGATGGAATAGAGCGCAAGCTCCAGGAAGCAAAAATCAGCGGCCCTTTGGAAGAATGGCAAAGATGACAGAGAGCTACCGATACCTCCCCGACATTCCAGTGCCGATCGATGACGGGGCCGCCGACCATCTGCGGGGAATGGCCGTTCCGAATGTGATGCTGAGCTCGACGCTCGGCGAGGAGCTCGACCTGGCCACGGCCACGGAGCGACTTGCGGTGGTGTGCGTCTACCCGCGCACGGGCGTTCCGGGCGAGCCGCTGCCGGAGGGATGGGACGAGATCCCGGGCGCGCGCGGCTGCACGCCGCAGAGCTGTGCCTTCCGCGACCACGTGCTCGAGCTCGCGGCCTACGGCGCCTCGGTGCTCGGCCTGAGCTCCCAGCCGCATGAGGAGCAGCGGGAGTTTGCCGGCCGCGAGCACATCCCCTACCCGCTGCTGAGCGATCCCGAGCTGCGCCTGGCACACGTACTTGGGCTGCCTACGTTCGAGGCCGCCGGCCGGAGCTTCTACCGGCGTCTGACCCTGATCGCACATAAACAGCGCATCGCAAAGGTCTTCTACCCCGTCTTTCCTCCGCACCGCAATCCTGCCGAGGTGCTCGACTGGCTGGCGGATCAGCCGATTTAGAGGCCCTCCCGAGAGCCCTTTTAGGGGCGGGACCCCGCCGCGGCGAGCTCTTCCGGCTCCGGCGCGCGATCCGGCTCCCCCTCTGCCGACGCCCCCGCCTCGGACGCGGCGGCGAGCCCCCGCAGCGTCACCATCCGCGTGGCGAGCGGGATGGCGAACAGCACGACGCCCGCCATCGCCAGGAACGCGGCGAGCGGGTGGTGAACGAGCGCCTGTACTAGCAGTGCGACCACCAACCCGCCGAGGTTGCCCGCCATCCACACGATCGCACCCGCGGTGCCCGCCGCGGGGCCGGCCAGTCGCTCGGCGACAGTCATCAATACCGGCAGCGCTGGGAGCAGCACCGCGCCCATCGCCACCATCACGACCGCCCTACCGGCGATCCCCGGCAGCACCCCCAAGGCGACGCTGCCGAGGCAGCCGGCAAGGATCACCGCCGCCATGAACCGGCGCTCCGCGCCGCGGGCCGCGATCGCCGCGGGCAGCACGGCGCAGCCCACCACTCCCGCGAGGATCATCCCCACCAGCAGCGCGCCGGCGGCGGTTTCGGAGATGCCGGAGGGGTGCAGCAGCGTCTGCAGCCATGTGGAGAGCGCGACGAACACACCGAAGCCGAGGAACGCGAGGCCCGAAATCACGCGGATCTCCGGGCGCGCCCACAGCGCGCGAGCGACACCCCCTTCGATCGCGGTCTGCTCCCCCTCGCCGCTGCCGCGCCGGCGCAGCGCAAGCGCGAGCGCGGCGGCCGCGAGCACGGCGAGCGCGGCCTGGATCTCCAGCAGCAGCTCCAGGCGCGAGGCACCCAGCAGCGGACCGAGCAGCAGCGCGGCGAGCATCCCGAGGAAGCCGGCGGCGGACGCGAGCGAGATTCCCAGCGCGCGCGAGCGCGCGGGCAGGTATTCACCGGGGAGCTTTGCAACCGCGCTCATCACCACCGGCTGGGCGAGCGCCACCAGCGACTGCCCCACCAGCGCCCACGCGAACGTCAGCCCACCGAGGCGCACCAGCCCACCGGCGGCGACCAGCGCCCCGCCGAGGGCGAGCGAGGGGCGAAACCAGCGGTCGAGCAGCGCACCCGCGGGGATCGCCAGCACCACGTACAGCAGCGGGAAGATCTCCGCCAGCCACCCCACCGCGCCGACCGACACCCCATAGCGGTGGGCGGATTCGGTCGTGATCGCCGCGTAGGTCAACCACAGCATCTGGGTGGCGGCCGCCACACACCCGTACGCCGCGACCACGCGCCATCCCGCTCCGGTCGATCCCCCCCGCTCGCCCTTCCCGGCCACGCCCTCGGCTTGCATTTCGGGCCTTGTAGCACAAACGACGACTCCCCCCACCTCATGTCCGGTAGTGGGTGGGTTTCGATCGAGTAGCCCAGAGTGGGTCGGTCTGGGATTAGACAAGGTCCGTATAGCTCTTGCAATAGAGCGGGGGGTTGAACAAAAATTTGAAAGCCGTGCGCAATTGCTATCGGCTCTGAAATTTTCTATAACAACCCCCGCTCCTCCTTATACATACTATCGCTATACCCAGACCCGGCTCGGCGATGAACGCCTCCCGTCCACCTGGCCCCAGCTCGGCTCACGCGGGCGTGCCGGGCGCATTCGAGCTCGCTCGACCTTTTTCGATATTTAGGTCCTTCCCGGATGCGCCGATATGTACAACGTGGCCCGGGGAGAGCGACAGCGCGCATGGCTGCCGGCCGCCGTGACCGTGTGCGTGGCGGTGATCACGCTCGCCGGCGCGTACGTGACGTACCGCCAGGCACAACACAACGCGCAGACGCAGCGCGCCACCCTCGCGACCAACATCCGCACCCAGGCGGTGGACACGGTGGACACCGCGATCCTCCGCACCAGCGAGCTCGCGGCGGGCGTCGGCGCCGACTGGGACGCGCACACCGCGATCTTCGCCGCCGTCGCCCGTGGTTTGGAGCGCGAACCCGGGATCAACGGAGTGGGGCTGATGGAAGTCGTGAGCGCCGCCCAGCGCCGCAACTTCGAACGCCGGGTCGCCCCGATCCAGACGAGTGGCCCGGGGGGCGCGCTGCGCGCAGCGCCGGCGATGGGCACCTACTTCGTGGTGCTCGACAGCGCCCGCAGCGCCGGGGGACCGAGCAATGTGGGGTTGGACATCGGCACGCGGCGCACGCGCCTGGCGACGCTGCTGGCGGCGGCGAGGTCGGGACGGCCGCGCGCGACGCCGCCGGTGCGCCTGATGAGCGGCGGCCGGCTGGGGACGGCTCTATATGTACCGGTGTACCGGCCCTCCGCCTCGCCCCTGCGCACATCCGCGCAGCGCCTCAAAGCACTGCGCGGGTTCGCGTCGATCGGCTATAGCTACGCGCTGCTGAGAGCCGCGCTCCTGCGGGCGATCCCGCCGGGCGCGGCGTTTTCGCTGAAGGAGGACGGCGTGCGGTTGATGGCAAAGGGCTCCCCCGTGAACGCCAGCGACTCGCGGATCGCGGTCGCTGGAAGCATCTGGACGCTGGCCGTCGGCGAGCCCCGCCCCGCCCTCTCGCTGCCGGTGGCGATCCTGCTGGTCGGCGCAATGCTGACGCTGATGGTGGGCACACTTGGCGTGCAGGCCCGCCGCCGGGAGCGCTACGCGCAGGCGCTCGTCGCCAGCCGCCTGGCCGAGCGCGACCAAGCCGAGCGGGCGCTCGAGCAGGCCCGCAACGAAGAAGCGATCGCCCGCGGCCGGTATGAGGCCGAACTGAAGCACATGGCCGACCACGACCCGCTCACCGGCCTACTCAACCGCCGTGCGTACGAGCGCAGCCTGGAGGAGCACCTGGCGCGCGGTGAGCGCTACGGCCACGCCGGGGCGGTGATGGTGCTGGACCTCGACTCCTTCAAGGAGGTCAACGACACGCTCGGCCACAGCGCCGGCGACGAGCTGATCGTGCGCGTCGCGGGCGCCCTCGCGAGCCGCCTGCGCGAGAGCGACACGCTGGCGCGCCTCGGCGGCGACGAGTTCGCGATCCTCACTCCCACCGGGGAGCGCGAGGAAGCGGAGAGCCTCGCCGACTCGCTGCTGGAGGTCGTGCGCCAGGAGCGCGCCCCGCGCGGGCCGGGTGGCCGCGAGCGGCCGATCACCGCCTCGATCGGCGTGGCGCCGCTGGAGGGGGCCGAGGAGCTGGGTGCCGAGGAGGCGCTGATCAACGCCGACCTGGCGATGTACGACGCCAAGGAGGCCGGCCGCGACTGCAGCGTCACCTATGGCGGCGCCGGCCGTGGGCAGGCACACATTGAGGCGCGGTTGGAATGGGCCGAGCGCATCCGTGCAGCGCTCGACGAGGATCGCCTGGTGCTGCACGCTCAGCCGGTGGTCGAAACCGCCACCGGGCTGACCACACAGCACGAGCTGCTGGTGCGGATGATCGACGCCCACGGCGACCTGATCCCGCCCGGCAGCTTCCTGCCGGTCGCCGAGCGCTTCGGGCTGATCCGCGAGATCGATCGCTGGGTGGTGACCCGCGCGATCCGGATGCTCGGCGAGCACCGCGCGGAGGGCCGCCGGCCGATCGTCGAGATCAACCTCTCCGCCCACTCGCTCGGCGACGCGCAGCTGGCGCTGCACATCGGCCGCGAGCTGCGCGCCGCGGGGGTGGCGGCGACACAGCTGATCTTCGAGGTGACGGAGACCACGGCAATCGGCAACATCGCCGCGGCGCGCACCTTCGCCGAGCGCCTCGGCGAGCTGGGGTGCCGCTTCGCGCTGGATGACTTCGGCGCGGGCTTTGGCTCGTTCTACTACCTCAAGCACCTCCCCTTCGACTTCATCAAGATCGACGGGGAGTTCGTGCGCAATTGCACCTCCGACCCGACCGACCGCCTCGTGATCGGCGCGGTGGTTGAGCTCGCGCGGGGAATGGGCAAGCGTACGATCGCCGAGTTCGTCGGGGACGAGGCCACGTTCACAACCCTCTGCGACCTGGGCGTCGACTACGCCCAGGGTTTCCACCTCGGGCCGCCCGCGCCGCTTGAGAACTGGCTGGGCCTGCCCTCCACGCGTACGCGATAGCGCACCTCGTCGGCACCTCGTCGCGGGCGTCCGGTAGTGCACCTCGTTGCGGGCCACATCGCAGCCACCCGAGAGGGCCTCTCTTAAAGGATCGGCCCGCCGGGGGCAGCGGGCCGATCTGGGAGGGAATGAGGGAGGGATGCTCCTCGTCCGTATATTGCCCGGATGGCTCAAACCCAAACACGGATTTGTCCACTTTGGAGTTGTTGGAACGCCCCCACACGGAGGGAAGGCTCAAGTCGAGGGCAGCAATGAGGGCGCGCGGCGGCCCTCGGCGGGCAGACTCCCGGAGGTGGCGCGGCCACGGGACTGCTTGACGTTGTAGAGGCCGCGGTCGGCGCGGGCGAGGCAGGCATCGAGATCCTCGCCGGGCTGCCAGCCGGAGATCCCCACCGACCAATCGACCGGGAGGCCCTCCCAGCGCAGGCGCTGGAGCACCCCATCGGCCTCCGACGGCGAGGTGGCGGGCAGCAGCAACACGAACTCATCGCCCCCATGACGCGCGAGGATGTCACCGGCGCGCAGGCGAGCCTGCCATTCCCGCCCCAACTCGGCGAGCACGCGGTCCCCGGCGGCGTGCCCCAAGCGATCGTTGATGAGCTTGAAGCCGTTGAGGTCGAGCACAGCAATCGTCAACGGCGTGTGCGTGCGGTCGGCGATCGCCCGCTCGCGGGCGGCGAGCGCGAGGAAGCCGCTGCGGTTGAGCAGACCGGTGAGCGGGTCGGTGTCGGCACGCTGGCGCAGGCTTTCGCTGAGGTTGCCGAGCACCAGGCCGGTGGACCAGGCGGTGCCGGTGACGACCACCCACACGATCGCCATGTGGGGCAGCCCGCTCACGATCAGCCCGACCGCGAAGCCGACGGAGATCAGCAGCGCCTGCGCCACAAGCGCGCGGCGGGAGAAGAAGTGGGCCACGTACATCGCCGTCCACGGGTAGGCGAACGCCGCCAGCATCACCCCGCCGGTGGTGCGCGCGTTGGCGACCATCACGCTCAGCGTCACCGCGCTCAGCGCCATCAGCAGCTGCATGAAGAGCATCGAGGGGTTGCGCGCGAAGAGCCACAGCCCGGCGGCGAGCAGCAGCGCGAGCGTCCCGACCGTGAGCTCCAGGCGCACGGGCTGGTGGACGCTCAGCGGGAAGGCAACCGCCGCGAAGCACTCCGCGCCACGGCAGGCATACAGCAGCGCGGCGGCCCACACCATCGGCGGGCGCCTGTCGAGCAGCGACCCGAGCCCACCGCGGGAGCCTCTCGGGAAACGCAGACGGAGCATCTGCTCGTTTCTTCGGATCGACCTGCCCCGGGCTTGAGCGCAGGAGTACGAAAAAACTCGCTGTTACCCAACAAAACGGCGGGATTGGCAGGCGGGGTGGGGAGTTGGGATCATCCGCGCGGGGAGCCTCGGCATCGGGCGCCCGGGGACGGGACCTCCGTGTCCCGTCACCACGGGAGCCGGCACCGCGACGGCTAACCTGGGTGGATGCTCTTCGGTCGCCGCACCCCCACGATGGTCGATGCCGCCTCCGCGCTGCCAGGGCGCAGCGAGCCGCTCGCGGTGCCCGAGCGCCACGAGGTGCTCGACACACCGCTGCGGCTGGACACGGGTCAGACGCCGGAGGGCCTCGAGCAGGCCGTGTTCGGGATGGGCTGCTTTTGGGGCGCCGAGCGGATCTATTGGCAAGCCCCGGGGGTGTATACGACAGCGGCGGGATACGCGGGCGGGTACACCCCCAACCCCACCTACGAGGAGGTGTGCTCGGGGCGCACCGGCCACACCGAGGTCGTAATGGTTGTGTTCGACCCAACCGCGAGCAGCTACGAGGAGATGCTGAAGCTCTTCTGGGAGGGCCACGACCCGACGCAGAGCATGCGCCAGGGAGCCGACGTGGGCACGCAGTACCGCTCGGCGATCGTCTGGCAGAGCGAGTCCCAGCGCGCGCAGGCGGAGTCCTCGAAGGAGACATACCAGCGGATGCTCACCGCCGCGGGGCACGGGGAGATCGCAACCGAGCTGATCGAAGGCCCACCGGCGCACCCGTTCTACTACGCCGAGTCCTACCACCAGCAGTACCTCGCCAAGAACCCCGGCGGCTACTGCGGGCTGGGCGGCACCGGGGTCAGCTGCCCGGTGGGGCTCGCCACAAGCGGCTGACAGCTTCGCCTTGAAAAACGACGCGGCCCGCCGAGGCGGGCCGAGCTGCAGGTGCTTGATAACCGCAAAAAGAGTAGCAGACAGACGGACGACAAAGCGCGACGGCGACTAACTCGTCTCGGCGCATGATAAGTGGCTACCTGCCCATATCGCCCGTCCAAGCGGCGGAAGGTGTGGGAATCGAACCCATCCGGAGGATCGCTCCGGAAGAGTGGTTATCAAGCACCTGCGACGACCACGTCGCTGCACCTTCCTGCACCGCATTGTACTCAAGCCCTGGGACGGTTAACAACTGTGGCCCCGCCGAAGCGGGGCCACAGTGCATCGCGTCGTGTGGCGGAGTCGAGCCCAGAGGATGGCGCGCTCCGCCGGAGACGACCTTGCCCTACGTCGCTCCGCCCACCGCAGCCGGCGTGGGCTGCCATGTCGGCGGATGCGGACCCCCGAGGGTGGGCACGTCCGCGGGGTACACCTCGTTGCCGTGGATCGCGTGATCGCCGATCTCCAGTTCCTCGTCGGTGAGCCGCAACGGGAACACCAGCCCGACGACCTTGAGGATGATGAACGTCGCCACTGCGGTGTAGGCGATCACCCAAACAGCAGCCTCGGCCTGCCAGCGCAGCAGCGTCCAACTGCCGCTGATCAGCAGTCCCGATTTGCCAGGCAGGTTGGCAGCCCCTTTCACGCCGATGTACTCGACAAGGGCCGGATCGGCGAGCAGCCCTACCAACAGGCCCCCGCACAACCCGGCGATCCCGTGGGTGTAGATCACCCCCAGCGTGTCGTCGACGTTCCTGAACGGGCGCGTCCGGCTGAGGTAGCGGATCGCCATCCATACGATCGTCGCATCGACGACGCCGATGATCATCGCGCCCCACCCGTTGACGAACCCGGCGGCCGGGGTGATCCCGACGAGACCGGTGATCATGCCGTTGATCGCCCCGATCATCGACGGCTTGTCGCGGTAGATGTAGTCCCAGCCAATCCACACCATCATCGCCACCGCGGTGCAGAGGTTGGTGTTGAGCACTGCAGCAGAGGCGTCGGCGCCGGCGTAGTAGGAATCCCCGCCGTTGAAGCCGTTCCAACCGAGCCACAGCAACCCCGCGCCGCACGCCAGCATCAGCAGGTTGTTGGGCGCATCGACCTCGCGGTCTCGTTGCAATCGCGGCCCGATCACCCAGGCGAACACAAACCCGGAGATACCGGCGGAGAGGTGGATCACGTAGCCGCCGGAATAGTCCAACGCGCCGTGTGCCGCGAAGTAGCCGCCACCCCAGATCAGGAAGGCGTTGACTGCGTACACGAACGTGATCCACAGCGCCACGTAGGGAATCCACGCCTTGAAGTTGACCCGCCCGAGCACCGAACCGAGCGCCAGGATCGGGGTGATCGCGGCGAACACGAACTGGAAGTAGACGAGCGAAGACTCCGGGAAGTGAAACGGCGGGCCTTCGGTGACCGACGGGATTATCGCCTGGCCCTCCTCGGCCGTGTGGCTGAGCACGCTGCCTGGTTCGCCGAGGGCCGTCCCCAAGAACCCTTTCGTGCCGAAGATGCCCGAGCCGCTGTGCGCGATCGGAGAGCCGAAGCCCATCTTGAACGCCCACAGGCACCACACTATGAGCGTCACGCAGAACGCGACGAACGTCAGCATCATGCTGTTGACCGACCAGCGCTTCTGCATCACGCCGCCGTACAGAACCGCCAGGCCGGGCAAGCTCATCAGCCCGACGAACGTGGCGGCGGTCATCTGCCAGGCGTTGTCACCTGCGTTCAGCCAACTTGGGTATGACAGCCAGGTCATGTGCCTCCATTCCCTGTCGTTGTGGATCGGTTGACAGCGCCTCCCCGCCCCCGGGCGAAGTGCGCCAATTGCGATTTGCTTATGAAATCCGTCTTGCAGGGCGCTCGCCAGGGACACCGTGGCCAACACTTTGGGGAGGTCTTTCGACATTTGTATAGACGTGCCGACGGAAGCCCCAGACGGCGAGAGCCGATTCATAGCCCAGCCACCCGATCGCTGGCGGTTGGCAACGCAGCACGATCGAAGAACGACCCCATGAGATGCTCGTGGGTCTCCAAGCCCCGCCGTGCGGGCACAGAGACGCCCACCAACGGCCCTCCAGCTCGTGCTGAGAGCGTTCAGTGCCGCGGATCGAACGGAAAGCCGGCCCGCACACACGCGGCACGCAGCTCTTCGGCAACGCTCTTGAATGCGCCCGGCGTGGCGCACACGGTGCGGGCCTGCCCCCCGCACGCGTGCTCGGTAGCGCCACCGAGCGTGGAGGCGAACGTCACTTCGATGCAGTCCCTGCGCGCGGGCGCACCGCTGGTCAGGGCAAAGACGCCGAGGCCGACCGCGGCGAGCGCCACGCACACGAGCAGCACGGCCGCGACGGTGCGCTCGCGCCGGCCCCACCGCAGCGGCTCGGAGAGCCGCCGGGACTGGTCCATCATGATCATCGGATCGGGAAGGCTAGCGCTGGGAGACGCCGGGTGGGGCGGGATCCCCGGAGGGCGAGGGCACGCCGGAACTCTCGCCCTCGACCGCGGCGCCGGATTCGGAGCCGCCATCTGCGTGCTCCCCGCTCTGGAAGGCAAGCGCGGCGGAGTTGATGCAGAAGCGCTGGCCGGTGGGGCCGGGGCCATCGTCGAAGACGTGCCCGAGGTGCCCCCCGCAGCGGCGGCAGCGCACCTCGGTGCGGCGCATGAAGAGGCTGTTGTCGGAGCGCAGCTCCACCGCCTCGGCGACCGCCGGCTCGGTGAAGGAGGGCCACCCGGTGCCGGAGTCGAACTTGGTGGCGGACCCAAACAGCTCGGCCCCACAGCCGGCACAGGTGTAGGAGCCGGTCTGCTTGTTGTGCAGCAGCGCCCCCGTGAACGGCGCCTCGGTACCAGCGCGCCGCAGCACGTCGTACTGCTCCGGCGTCAACTGCTCGCGCCACTGCTGCTCGGACTTCTGCTCGGACTTGGCCTGTGGTGTCTCGCTCATACCCTCTTTTTAGCACCACCACACGCATTCGCCGCGCCGCCCACGGGTAGATAGCCTCGGAAGGCAAATCACCCGCGAGCCGTGCCAATCGCGAGCCGAAAGGGAGTGAGATGGAGACGATCAAGCTGGGGCGCACCGACCTCGATGTCTCGCGCATCTGCCTGGGAACGTGGCAGTTCGGCGGGGAGTGGGGCCGGATCGACCGCGATGAGGCTGTGGCGACCGTCAGACGCGCGCGGGAGCTGGGCGTCAACTTCTTCGACACCGCGCAGGCATACGGGTGGGGAGCCTCGGAGAAACTGCTCGCACAGGCGCTTGCGGGAGTGCCGCGCGAGCAGGTGGTGATCGCCACCAAGGGCGGCTTGCGCCAGGAGGGCGAGGAGCTGTTGCGCGACTCCAGCCCCGCATGGCTGCGCACAGGCGTGGAGGAGAGTCTGCGCCACCTGGGCACCGACTACATCGACATCTACCAGGTGCACTGGCCTGACCCGCACACCCCGTTCGCACAGACGGCGGCGGCCCTGGAGGAGCTGGTGCGCGAGGGCAAGGTGCGCCACGTGGGAGCCTCCAACTACGACGCACCGCAGATCGCCGAGTTCGAGCGCACCGGCGGGCTGGAGACGCTGCAGCCGCCCTACCACATGCTGCGCCGCGAGATCGAGCAGACCGTGCTGCCCTACTGCCGCGAGCACGACATCGGCGTGCTGATCTACGGTCCGCTCGCACACGGCCTGCTGAGCGGACACTTCACGCGCGAGACCCACCTGGAGCACGACGACTGGCGCGCGGGCAGCGATCTGTTCAACGGCGAGTCCTACCAGCGCAACCTGGGGATCGTAGAGCGCCTGCAGGAGCTGGCGGGGGAGCTCGACATCACCGTCGCGCAGCTGGCGATCGCGTGGACGCTCGCCAACCCCGCGGTGCACGTCGCGATCGTCGGCGCCCGCCGGCCCGCGCACATCGAGGGCGCGGCGCCCGCCGCGGAGGAGCATCTCGACGACGACGCACTGGCGCGCGTGGAGGAGATCCTGGCGCAGGCCGCGATCGTCGGCGGCCCCACGCCGGAGGGCGTGTAGAAAGAGACTATATCTAAATGTGTATACTGCTCTTCAATGGAGACCACCGGGCTGATCCGTAGCGCCCGCCGGGCCGCGGGCTTGACACAGCTGGAGCTCGCACGTCGCGCGCATACAGCCCAGCCAGCAGTCGCGGCCTACGAGTCGGGGACGCGGATCCCAAATCTCGCAACCCTGGAACGGTTGCTGCAGGCGTGCGATCACGACGTGGAGGTGCTCGCCCGACCGCGGGTGCGGCGCGGCGCGGCTTCGTTGGCCGAGCTCGCTCCGACGATCACGGATGACCTCGGGGACAGCCGCGAACAGGATGCGGTGCGGCTGCTGTTCGGATTCGCCGACGACTTCAGGGGCTCGACCCGCCCCGGCAGGATCGCCCTCATCCGCGACGAGCCCCCTGCGACCGGGGATCCCCGCTTCGACGCCGCCCTCGCCGGCATCGCGGAGCTGTTCGCTGCGGAGGGTGAGATCCCCGCCCCCTCATGGGTGGAAGGTCCCACCCGCTTCGTCGAGCCCTGGTGGTTCCTTGCAAGCCGGCCCGCCTTCCACGCCTACACCCTCGCCCACACGCCCGCCGTGCTCGCCCGTCACGGCGTGTTCATCGCACGCGAGGTGTTCGACCGTGCCTGAGAAACACTTCACCCGAGCCCGCATCCTCGCCGCACTACAAGCGCTTGGAGACGAGTTGCTGCGGGAGGGCGTGCGCGGCCAGATCTTCATCGTCGGCGGCGCAGCGATCGCGCTGGCCTACTCGACGCGGCGAGTCACGAAGGACATCGATGCGGTATTCGAGCCCAAGGCGGCAATCTACAGAGCAGCTGAAAAGGTCGCCGCGGATCTCCAACTACCCGAGGATTGGCTGAACGACGCTGTCAAGGGTTTCATGCCCGGCACCGACGAGCACCCACGCCCCCTTCGCGAGATTCGCGGCATCGAGATAACCACCGCCTCACCCCGCTACCTGCTCGCGATGAAGCTGATGGCGATGCGCTTTGGCGAGGACGACGAGGACATCGAGCTCCTGCTCGGCGAGTGCGACGTGCACGCCGTCGATGAGGCGCTCGAGCTGCTGCGGGTCATGTATCCCTCGCGCGAGCCCCCCTGAGGACGCGGTTCTTCCTCGAAGAGATCCTCAGACCAACCGACTCCTAGTGTCCTGCTATCGTGATCTTTACGTTCACGTCAAGTTGTGAGAGACGCATCGCAAGCGCCCCTCCGGAAAGGCAGCCCCTTGGCCCGCGCCACTCTGAGGACCAGCACCGAGACCGCCACCCGCCGCCGCCGGCTTGGGGTCGCGGAAGGCCACGCCCACTACAAGTGGTGGGCGCTCTCCTGCACCAGCCTGGGGATGCTGCTGGCGGCGACCAACTCGGGCACGCTGATCATCGCGCTGCCCGACCTGGAGCGTTCGCTGCACGCCTCGCTGCTGGCGCTGGTGTGGGTGATCCTCGCCTACCTGATCGCCGCGACTGTGCTGGTGCTGATGGCGGGGAGGCTGTCGGACCTGTTCGGGCGCAAGCGTGCCTACATCGGCGGCTTCATCGTGTTCGCACTGGCCTCGCTGGGGGCCGGCTTCTCGCCCAATGCCGAAGTGCTGATCGTGTGGCGCGTGCTGCAGGGGATCGGCTCGGCCTTCCTGTTCGCCAACGCCGCCGCGCTGGTCACCGACGCCTTCCCCCACGACGAGCTGGGCCTCGCGATGGGCACCAACACGATGGTCGCCGCGATCGGCCTGGCGATCGGGCCGGTGCTCGGCGGCGTGCTGGTGGGCATCTCCTGGCACTGGGTCTTCTGGTTCAACGTGCCGCTCGGCCTCGCCGGCGCCGCGTGGGGCGCGCTGATCCTGCGCGAGCTCTCAAAGCCCGATGAGATCCGCGGGTATGACGTGCTCGGCAACGTCACCTTCATCCTCGGCCTCACCGGCCTCGTGCTCGGCGTCTCCCGCGGCGGGCTGAGCGGCTGGGACGATCCGATCGTGATCGGCGGCCTGCTCGCGGCGCTCGTGCTGTTGCCGCTGTGGGTGCTGATCGAGAGCCGCTCGCGCGCCCCGATGCTCGACCTGACGCTGTTCAAGAACCGCCTGTTCGCGGCCGCCACCGCCGCGGCCTTCATCAACGGGCTGGCACGCTTCGCGCTGATGTTCCTGTTCGTCTTCTACTTCCAGGGCGCCCAGGGCAACAGCCCGATCACTGCCGGGGTGAAGCTGATCCCGCTCGCGGTGGGGATGCTGGTGTCCTCCCCGCTGGCTGGCATCTACGCCGACCGGCACGGCTCGCGCGGTCTGGCTGCGCTGGGGATGCTGGTGAGCGCGGCCGGACTAGCCGCGATGACCACGCTGCAGGTGGACACGCCCTACTGGCAGAGCACGCTGTGGCTGTTGCTCGTCGGCGTGGGCTCGGGGATGTTCAACAGCCCCAACACCGCCGCGATGATGGGCGCCGTGCCCGCCAAGCGACGGGGCATCGCCGCGGGCGCGCGCACGCTGCTGCAGAACACCGGCGCGGTGCTGTCGATCGCGTTCGTGATGGCGATCGTCACCTCCGCCGTCCCCCGCCCCACCCTGTTCGCGGTCTTCTCCGGTCTCGCCAAAGGTCTTTCTTCGCAGAAGTTGGCGCCGTTCATCGACAACATGCACACGGCGCTGTGGGTGCTCGCCGCCACCTCGCTCCTGGGCGCCGGCGTCTGCCTGATGCGCCCCCGTCACGTGGAGGCGAGAGCTGAGGAGCGACAGATCGCCGATCGGCCGGCCACGGTTGGAGCCAGCTCGTGAGCGCCCCACCGCTGATCGGCGAAGTCGAACTGCGGCCGACGATCTCCGGAGCGCGCTCA
Organism: uncultured Solirubrobacterales bacterium; assembly: GCA_963814085.1. GTDB lineage: Bacteria > Actinomycetota > Thermoleophilia > Solirubrobacterales > Solirubrobacteraceae > Palsa-744. The sequence continues at coordinate 63,928 of CAWFBP010000004.1, forward strand.
TGAGCGCCCCCCTGCGCATCGGCGACGTCGCCCGCCTGGTCGGCACCACGCCGCGCACGATCCGCTACTACGAGGAGATCGGGCTGCTCGCCGAGGCGCCCGCACGGCCCTCCGGGCAGCACCGCACCTACACCGAGGCCGAGGTCGAGCGCCTACGCGAGGTGATGCGCCTGAAGAACCTGCTGGGGGTGACGCTCGAGGAGCTCAAGACCCTGCTATCCGCCGAGGAGGCACGCGCGGAGGTGCGCGCGCAGCTGCGCCGCGACGACGTCCACCCCGAGCGCCGTCACGAGCTGCTGCAGGAGGCACTCGGCCACATCGATCGCCAGCTGGAACTGGTGGAGCACCGCTCCGCCGAGCTCGCCAAGCTCAAGGACGAGCTCACGCAGACACGCGCGCGGGTGCGCCGTAAGCTGCGCGAGCTCGACCACGCGCCGGCCCCGGCGATCCCCGCCTGAGACATCGCCAAACGCCATCCCGCGTGCGACCCATTGTCGGGCGCCCCATTTGTCGGGCGCCGTCCCTGAGACCATCGACACGCGCCGTGACACGTGCGCCTTACCTGCTCGCAGCGGACCGAGTACCGCGCCTACGCGGTTTCAAGCGCCGCCGCAGTGGCCTCGCCGTGCGCGGTATCCGCCACCACCTCCTCACTTGGCGACGCCTGCGGCTGCACCTTCGGCACCAGCAGCCCGGCGAGGAAGGCCACGACCAGGAAGCCGGTGGCCATCGCGAATGTCTCGGTGAAGCCCGTAACGGTCGGCTGTCCGTGTGCCACGTTGGCAGCGATGAAGGTCGCGGAGAGCTGCCCGCCGAGCGCGCCGCCGAGCGTCCGCATCACTGTGTTCATGCCGCTCGCCACCCCGGTCTGGTGGATCGAGACCGCCTGCACGATCAGGTTGCCGAGGGCCGCGAAGGCGAGGCCGATCCCGACGCCGAGCAACGCGGCGGCGATCAGCAGCTCGTAAGGGTGGCTGTGAGCCACGGCCAGCAGCGCGAATGAGGCGGTGGTGAAGGCCGTACCTGTCAACAGCGCCGCGCGCGAGCCGAAGCGGGCGGAGATCCGCCCGGCGAACATGCCGAGGATCGTCATCCCCACTGTCGAGGGCAGCAGGTACAGGCCAGAGACGACTACCGAGGCGCCAAACCCGAAGCCCGTGCTGGTGGGCAGCTGGGCAAACTGGGGGAAGACGATGAACGAGGCGTACATGCCCGCGCCCAGCAGGAACGCCGCAAGGTTGGTTGTCCAAACACCCCGTATGCGCATCATCGTCATGTCGATCAGCGGGTTGTCGCTGCGCACCTCCACCGCGATCCAGGCGGCCGTGAAGATGAGCCCGACCAGGATCAAGCCGATCGTGCGCGCCGAGCCCCAGCCCCATGTGGTCGTCTCGCTGATCGCCAGCAACACCAGCGAGATGCCGATCGTCATCAGCGCACCCGCCAGCCAGTTGATCCGACCGGGCACGCGCACGGGCGACTCGGGGATGAAGCGCCACGTCGCGACCGCGGCAACGACTACTGCGACAAGCGGCAGCCAGAAGAGCCAGTGGTAGTTGAGGTGCTCGACGATCACACCCGAGAGCACGATCCCCACGCCGGCGCCCACCCCGAGGATCGCGGAGAGCAATCCGATACTCCCGGCCACCTTCTCGCGTGGGAACTCGTCGCGGACGATCCCGAACGCCAGCGGGAAGATCCCGCCGCTGGCCCCCTGGATGAAGCGCGCCACGATCAGCACCCCCAACGAATTCGACACCGCCGCGAGCAACGTGCCGGCCGCGAGGACCACAAGCGTCCACAGCAGCAGCCGCTCCTTGCCATGCATGTCGCCGAGGCGTCCGATGATCGCGGTCCCGACCGAGGCGGAGAGCAAATAGGCGGTCAGCAGCCACGCGATCCCCGTCTCGCTCGTGTGCAGCGCGCGCTGCATCGTCGGCAGCGCCGGGATCACCGAGGAGCTCAGCATCGCGTAGGCCAGCCCGGCGAGCGAGAGCACGACCAGGATCAAGGTGGGATGCGTGCGGTTGGTGTCGGGCGAGGTCATGCGCGCGGTGGCCGTCGATGAAGCGTTCGGGCCTTCCGCGACGGCAAGCCACCACAGTAGCCGCACCAGCGGGAGGTCCTCCGCCGGCGGGAGGCCTCACATCCACAGGAGGTCCTACGGCACGAGTCGCCGCCCCGACGCGACCCATGCGACCCATCCCAAGATCGACCCACCCAGCGGTGGGACCCCGGCCAGGAGGGCATTTCCGCAAGCCTCCTACATTGAGGGGGACCGGCAGTCCGACCCGCGAGTAAAGGAGGCCCAACCGTGGAGCGCAAGTGGTGGACGCTGATTGCCGTATCGATCGCCATCTTCATGCTGCTGCTCGACATCACCGTCGTGAACGTCGCGCTGCCCTCGATCCAGCGCGAACTGCACTCCTCCTTCGCCGACCTGCAGTGGGTCGTCAACGCCTACGCGCTGACGCTCGCCGCCTTCCTACTGACGGCAGGATCGTTCGCCGACCTGTTCGGGCGTCGGCGTGTTTTCACTGCCGGCCTCGTCGTGTTCACCTGCTCCTCCGCCGTCTGCGGGCTCTCCGACTCGCCGCTAATGCTTAACCTCGCGCGCGCCGTGCAGGGGGTCGGCGGGGCGATGATGTTCGCCACCTCGCTCGCGCTGATCGCCCAGGCCTTCCAAGGCCGCGACCGGGGGATCGCCTTCGGGGTCTTCGGGGCCGTCAACGGCGCCGCCGTCGCCATCGGGCCGGTGATCGGCGGAATCATCACGACCGGCATCGGCTGGCAGTGGATCTTCTTCGTCAACGTCCCGATCGGCGTGGCCGCGGTCGTGCTCACCCTCGCACGCGTCACCGAGTCGCGGGACCCGAACGCGACGGGGGTGGACTGGCTCGGCCTGGTGACCTTCTCCGGGTCGCTGTTCCTGCTCGTGTACGCACTGGAGCAGGGCAACGAAGCCGGTTGGGGCTCGACCAAGATCGTCGCCCTGCTGATCGCCTCCGCGCTGCTGCTCACAGCATTCATGGTCGCCGAGCTGCGCCAGCAGCGGCCGATGCTCGACCTCACCCTGTTCCGCCGCCCTGCCTTCACGGGTGCCAACATCGTGGCGTTCGCCCTCTCCAGCTCGATCTTCGCGATGTTCCTCTACCTCACCCTCTACATCCAGGACGTGCTCGGCTACGGCGCTCTGCAGGCCGGTCTGCGCTTCCTGCCGATCACGATGCTCTCCTTCATCGTCGCCCCGATCGCCGGGCGGCTGACGGTGCGCGTGCCGATGCGCCTGCTACTCGGCGGGGGCCTCGTGCTGGTGAGCGGCGGGCTGCTGGCGATGACAGCGGTGGAACCCAACTCCGGATGGACCGTGCTGATCCCCGGCTTCGTGCTCGCGGGCGCCGGCATCGGCATGATCAACCCGCCGCTCGCCTCGACCGCGATCGGCGTCGTGCACTACTCGCGCAGCGGCATGGCCTCCGGCATCAACAGCACCTTCCGCCAGGTCGGCATCGTCACCGGCATCGCGGGTCTCGGTGCGATCTTCGCCCACGAGGTCAGCCACACCGTCAACTCCAAGCTCGCCGCCAGCGGGCAGGGCCAGGCCGTCCAGAGCGCTGCCCATGGGCATCTCTCGACGCTGCTGCAGTCCGGCGAAGTCGGAAAAGTCCTCCACGCCCTCCCCCCGTACCCCAGGCCGCACTGGAGCACGCCTACCGCGTCGGCTTCACCGAAGCCTTCACCACGATCCTCGCGATCGCCGCCGCCGTCGCACTCGCCGGCGCGGTGTGCGCCTTCGTGCTGGTGCGCAGCCGCGACTTCGTCAGCTCCTCCGAGTCTGCCGCCGATGCCCCTTCGCGCGAGCCGGCCGGCGTCGGGGTCGAGGTCGGGGTCGGGGTCGGGTAGCCTGGCGTGTGCGGACCGTGAGCGACACTGGCGTGTGCGGACCGTGAGCGACGGGGCACGCCCAACCTCGTGTGCAGCCAACGGGCGCGGGGTTCGAGGGACACCTGCGTGTAGTCACTCAGCCTGGCGCTCGTACCCCGGACAGTCCAGCACCGGCAGGCGCGGATAACGTGGATACGCGGGGTCCTCGCGCGAGCGGTTGCACAGCGAGAAGACCGAGCCGCGCGTGTTGGGCACCACGCGCTGGAAGGCGCAGCTGTCGCACAGCCCGGCCGCCGGCTGTCGGCGGGACGCGGTCGATGCCGTCACAGAGGACATTGGTGCAGCGTAGTCGGGTGTGCCGGCGTTGGGAGGGCTGTATAACCATCGCAATAGGGTGGGACGGTGAACAAAAAATTCAAAGCCGTGTGCCATTGCTATCGGGTTTGATTTTTTTTATAACAAGTCCAGCCCTATCGCTTTCCCCCCAAAACCGGCCTGCGCAAAGCCGGTTCGCCCTTAAATCCCCTCGGAAGGCCGACCCTGCAATAATGGTTGACTAAGCAACTATGGCGACCTTCTACCGACTCCTCGGCTTCCTGCGTCCCTACCGGCGCGGGCTGACCGTCTCTTGGGGCCTCGCCAGCCTCGCGATGGTGATGACCGTGGCGCTCCCGGTCCTCACGGGTCGCGCCGTGGAAGCGATTAACCACGGCGCCCACGCCGCCGAGCACCACCAGACGGCGCTGCGCGCGCACGACCGCCACACGCTGCTGACGCTGGCGCTCGTGATCCTCGCGGTGGTGTTGCTGCGCTGGGGAGCGATGTACTGGCGGCGGATGGTCGCCGGGCGCCTCTCACTCGGCGTCGAATACGACCTGCGCGAGCGCGTCTACGGCCACCTGCAGCGGTTGGAGCTCGGCTTCTTCGACCACCAGCAGACAGGCCAGCTGATGTCGCGCGGCACCGTGGACCTGCAGGCCGTGCGTTTCTTCCTCGGCTACGGCCTCGTGTTCATCCTGCAGTCGATCCTCACGATCGTGCTGGCTGGCGCGGTGATGATCGTCGTCAACCCCGAGCTCGGTCTGATCGCGCTCGCTCCGGTGCCATTCGTAGTGGTTATCTCCTACCGCTACGGCCGCCGCGCGCGACCCGCGATCCAGGAGGTGCAGCAGCGCATCGGCGAGCTCACCGCGGACGCCGAGGAGAACATCACGGGGGTGCGAGTCGTCAAGGCGTTCGCCCGCGAGCCCCGCCAGCTGGCGCGCTTCAAACGCAGCTCCGGGCGTGTTTTCGAACAGGCGATGGTCACCACCCGCCTGGAAGCCGCCTACAACCCGATCATCGGCTTCCTGCCCCAGCTGGGCCTCGCCGCCGTGCTGCTGGTGGGGGGCGAGGCGGTGATCCACGCCCACCTGACGCTCGGCCAGTTCACCACCTTCTACCTGCTGCTGAACATGCTGATCAGCCCGATGCGCTCGCTCGGCGTGACGCTCAACCTCGCCCAGCGCGCCACCGCCTCGGGCGCGCGCATCTTCCAGGTGCTCGACCGCGAGCCCCATCTCGCCGAGCCCCCCGGCGCCCCGCCGCTGCCTGCCGGCAACGGGCACGTGGAGCTACGGGGCGTCACGCTGCGCTACGAGGATCCCCACGACGAGCTGGCCGGGATCGGCTCCTCAGCTGCGCACGCGCCCACATCGCAGAGGGCGCGGGCGGTGCTGCACGACATCGACCTCGACGTACCGGCCGGGCAGACCGTCGCGCTGGTGGGCGCCACCGGATCGGGCAAGACCAGCCTCGTGGCGTTGATCTCGCGGCTGTACGACCCCGAGGAGGGCAGCGTGCTGCTGGACGGAACCGACGTCCGCGAGGTGGGCCTGCGCTCGCTGCGCTCCGCGGTGGCGGTCGTCAGCGACGACCCCTTCCTGTTCTCCGCCTCGGTCGCCGAGAACATCGCCTACGCCCGCCCCGAAGCCTCGATCGAGGAGATCGAAGCGGCCGCCCGGCGCGCGCAGGCACACGACTTCGTCAGCCGCCTGCCCCAGGGCTACGAGACCCAGATCGGCGAGCGCGGCCTGACGGTGTCCGGTGGGCAGCGCCAGCGCATCGCGATCGCGCGCGCGCTGCTGGCCAACCCGCGCGTGCTGGTGCTCGACGATGCCACCTCCTCGGTTGACGCCTCCACCGAGCAGAGCATCAAGCTGGCGCTCGCCGAGGCAATGGCGGGCCGCACGACGTTCGTGATCGCCCACCGACTCTCGACGATCGCGCTGGCGGATGAGATCGTCGTGCTGGACGGGGGCCGGATCGTCGCCCAGGGCGATCACGAGGAATTGCTGGAGCAGTCGGAGCTCTACCGCGAGATCGTCGAGAAGGGTCTGCCCGAGCATGTGTTCCTGACGAAGGAGACCCGCGAGCGGGATCGGGGGGTGGCGCTGTGAGACGTCATGGTGGAGCCCACAACGCGTCGTCGTGGGGTAGGAGGACCGAAGCCGGGAGACACTCGCCTTCGACCGAAGCGGGGAGACACTCGCCTCCGGCGAGCATCCCCCGTTCGGCCAGCATCCCCGTTTCGGCCAACGCCCACACGCTCGGCATACAAACTACCCACGCGGACGATCCCAAATGAGCCCTCCCGGCGGATTCGGCGGCGGCGGCGCGCGTATGGGCGGCGGTGTCGGCGGCCAGCGCGCGATGGCCCGCAGCCTCGGGCCGGGCGGAGGGCGCGGCATGTCGCAGTGGACGGGCGAGCGCGCCAGCAAGGAAAGTCGCGCGCGCAACCTGCGCGGTCTGCTTGAACTATTGCGCCCCTACCGGCTGCGCGTCGCTGCGATGCTGGTGGCGCTGATCGTCGGCACTGCCGCCTCGCTGGCGCCGCCACTGCTGGCGAAGGTGGCGATCGACGAAGGGATCGAGCACCACGACACACATACGCTCGTGCTGGTTGTGCTCGCGTTCCTGCTCTCCGCGCTTGTGGTGTGGGGGATGACCTACCTGCAGACCTACCTTGTCGGCCTCGTCGGCCAGCGCGCGCTCGCCGACCTACGCATCCGCATCTTCACCCACCTGCAGCGCCAGCCGATCGGCTTCTACGAGAGCCGCCCCGCGGGGGTGTTGATCTCGCGCATCACCAACGACGTGGAGGCCCTCGAAAGCCTCGTCACCGACTCAGTGGTGACGCTCGTGCAGTCCAGCTTGACGCTGTTCGGGGCGATCGCCGTGCTGTTCTACCTCGACCCCGGGCTGGCGCTGTTGACGTTCTGCGTCGTGCCGTTCGTCGCCGGGCTCTCGATCTGGTTTCGCCTCGTCTCGGCCGGCGCCTTCCGGCGCACCCGTGAGACGATCGGGACGATCACCGCCTACCTGCAGGAGACGCTGTCAGGCATCCGCGTGGTGCGCAGTTTCGGCCAGGAGCCCCGCCACGAGGCGCAGTTCGCCCAGCTCAATCGCGAGAACTGCGACGCCAACATGGTGACGGTGCGACTCAATGCCGCCTACTTCCCCACCGTGGAAATGCTCTCAGGGGTGGCGCTCGCGTTGATCGTGCTGTATGGCGGCTACCAGGCAATCAACGGCCACATCACGCCCGGCACGGTGGTCGCGTTCGTGGCAACGCTCGCGTTCCTGTTCGAACCGATCCAGCAGCTCTCCCAGCTATACACCACCTACCAGTCGGGGATGGCGGCGCTGGAGAAGATCTTCCAGCTGCTCGATACCCCACCCACCCTCGAGGACAGCCCCGGCGCGACCCCGCTCGGTGTGATCCGCGGCGATGTGTGCTTCGACGGGGTCTCCTTCGCCTATAACCCCCGGCGCCGGCGGCGGCAGGCCGGGACGACATCGAGCTCCGGCAACGGCACGGCAACTACTCCGGCCAGCCCCAGCCCCAACGGCGCCGGCGCCGCGGTTGCGTTGGCGCCGGAGATCGCAGCTGGCGCCGCGGCTGGTGCGATCACCAACGGCGACGGCACGGCGCCGGCCGAGGTGCTGGCGCTCGACCAGGTCGACCTGCACGTCCCCCCCGGCCAGACCGTCGCGCTGGTGGGCGCCACGGGCGCCGGCAAGTCGACGATGGCCAAGCTCGTCGCCCGCTTCTACGACCCCACAGCGGGCAGGGTGCTGGTGGACGGGCACGACCTGCGCGAGGTGACCGCCCACTCGCTGCGCTCGCAGATGGGGATCGTCCCCCAGGAGGCCTTCCTGTTCAGCGGCACGATCGCCGAGAACATCGCCTTCGGCCTCCCCAACGCCACGCCCGAGCAGATCAGCAATGCCGCACACGCGGTCGGCGCCGACGAGTTCATCGGGGCGCTGCCGCGCGGCTACGACACCGAGGTGGGCGAGCGCGGCGCACAGCTCTCCGCCGGCCAGCGCCAGCTGATCGCCTTCGCGCGCGCGCTGATCGCCGACCCGCGCATCTTGATCCTCGACGAGGCGACCTCCAACGTGGACCTCCACACCGAGGGCCGTATCGAGGCCGGCCTGCGCCGCCTGCTGGCGGGCCGCACCGCGATCGTGATCGCCCACCGCCTCTCCACGATCCGCCGCGCCGGGCGGATCGTCGTGCTCGAGCACGGCCGTATCGTCGAGCAGGGCACCCACGACGAGCTGATCGCCGCCGAGGGCCGCTACCACGCCCTGTATCGCGACTGGTCGGCGCAGGCCGCGGCGTAGGGCTTCTCACCCCTCCGTCTGGCTTTATCCCGGACAGCCCGCTTGGCGACCCCGGACAGCCGTTCACCGGAGCACCGACGTCTCGATTGCCTGTATTTACAAGGTTTCACAGAAAGATCACCTTTTCTGTTGAATTTATGAGACCGTGCCCTAGGATGTTTGTCGTGGGCCGGCTCGGGCGGTCGTGTGAACGTTGTCGTAGACGCGCACCGCACGCCATCGGCTGCTTCACATCGGTAGCAAATCGCAAAAGATGAAGCCCTCACGCTCGACGACCTCACCGGGGCCGCACGCAATCGGCTCGGTGAAGATCGGTCCGGCGTGGACGAAGGTGTGGAACTCGCCGTTCTCACCACAGGGATCGACGCTCGCGGGCAAGTCGGCGAGAAGCCGCTCGTCATACGCTCGTCCCGCGAAGGAGGCATCGAGCGCTCGCGGGTCCAGACAAGCGATGAACGCCTGAAAGCCCGCGGCGATGAACTCCTGCGCCAGCATGCCGGTGTCCCGTCCCCAGAGCGGGAACAGTCCGCGCATGTCATTAGCGGCGAGTCGCTCCTCGCGGTAGGCGCGGACATCCTCGAGAAAGAGGTCGCCGAAGGCGACCGCCTCGACGTCCGACAGGGGCGGGGAGGCAAACGCTTGGGCCATACGTGCCTCATAGACATCGTTGACGCAAGCGGGCGGGATGCGCACCTCGACGAGCGGGATGCCCACCGCGTCGGCCTGCCTCGCAAGCAGCTCGCGGCGAACGCCGTGCATGCTGATGCGGTCGTAGACGTCGGTGACGGTCGTGATCAGAGCCTCGGGTTCCACCCCCTGGCGACGCAGGGTCCATAGTGTCAGAGCCGAATCCTTGCCACCGCTCCAGGAGAGTGCGCAGTGAACGGTCATCCCTGTGAGGTGCGGATCGCCTTCGTCACGTTCGCGCACGCAAGCAGCCCGCTGTCGCTTCGCAGCTCGGCTCCGACGAATGCAAGTCCTCGCGTGCGGCGAATCAACGAACCGCTAGCACGCAGCTGCTCGCCCGATGGCGCTCCCGCCACGTAGGAGGCCGCGAAGGCGATCGTGACCGCCTCTTCCCCAGCTGACAGATACGGCACGACAGCGAGGTACGCGGCGACCTCGAGAACCGTGGCGATGACCCCGCCGTGAAGCCCGTCCACCGCGTTGAGCAGATCGGGGCTCGGCGGGAGGCCGATGCTCCAGCAACCGTCGACACGCTCCACGAGCGACGCATTCAGGAAACGCATGAGCGGCACCGCAAGCGCGCTTCGGCTCCGCCTGTCGATCTCATCGGCCGTGATCTCGCCTGGCGCAGACACGGCTGCATTCTAAAGCCCTGGTAGGTGGCCCCTTGGCTGCTCATGCAAAGAGCTCTTCGCCGATGAACCCGCCAGACCCTGCTACGCAAACACGCAGACCTGCATGCGAGTCTGCTAATGAACTAGTACACTATGTCAATGACATGGGCGCGCGGTTTCGCCGCGAAAGGAAAGACCAACGCGCCCACCGATCCCGGGATGGGTGCGATCCGGACCAGGAGAGACGGCGTGCCGGGCCGCGCGCTTGCCAGACGGGTACTTGCCCGCCCCACCAATTCGCTGGAGGAAGTCGGCGAGATGATGCTGCTCGCCGGCCGAACGATCTCCTCGGCGCTACGGCCTCCCTACCCCTACGGGGGCGAGTTCGTCTCCCAATTCCTATTCGTGCTGCGCCTCTGCTGGTTCCCGCTAATGGTCTCCACCGTCTGCATCAACTACGCCGCACCCGGGCTGCAGGGCGCCAACTTCCTCACGCTGTTCGGCGCCCTCGACCGCCTCGGCGGGCTCTTCGTGCTCGCCACGATCCGCGAGCTCGGCCCCGACGTGACAGCGATCGTGATCGCCGGGGTCGCCGGCACCGCGATCACCGCCGACCTCGGCTCACGCAAGGTCCGCGAGGAGCTCGACGCGCTCCAGGTGCTCGGCGTGGACCCCCTCAAGAACCTCGTCGTCCCCCGCTTCCTCGCGTTGATGCTCGCCACCGGCCTGTTCAACGTCTACGCGATCCTGTTCGGCCTCTTCGGCGGGATCCTCGCCGAGCTCGTCAACGGCTACCCGCTGGGCCCATTCTGGACGACACTGTTCGCCAACGCCGACACCACCGACATGTGGGGCTCCGAGCTGAAGGCCACGATCTACGGAGCGCTCATCTCGATCATCTGCAGTTACAAGGGCCTCACCGCCTCCGGCGGCGCCGAGGGAGTCGGCCGCGCCGTCAACCAAGCCGTCGTCCTCTCATTCCTCGCCTTCGGCTCCTTCGACTACGTCTTCACGCAAACACTGCTCGCCACCCACCCCCAAATCCTCGTGATCAAATGACCCACGGCATCTCGACACAACCGCATATCAGCTCGGACTCCCGAGCAATATGGCTCTGGCCCAGGGACCCGCCACACCTCGTCGCAGCTACCGCCGCGGCTCGCCGGGGAGCGCTTCCAAAGACGTGTCGGCGACGCACACAATGCAAACTGGCGCGCACCGGCCCCCGAGACGCGAAACGCCCCGTAAATACGGGGCGCGAGCGTACTCCGGGACAGGGACTCGAAGCGTGGGAAGGCCCTGGCCGGATCGCCAGCGATCGAGCCCAATCCGGCTCCAGCGCACGGTTTCTGGCCGATCAGCTCATTCGGTCGGGTCCGGTTGAATCCGGCTGTCTCGGGTGACGACTGCCACGAGCTTGCCACGAGCCGGGGCCGGACCCACCGGGGGTCTACCGTGGCACGGCTGACGCGACGGCCCGCCCCCGGTTGTGCGCACAAGCCTTTGAGCCTGCCGAACGCGCACTCCACGCGACGGGCTCGCCTGCTGCTATAGCGCTTCACGCCGCGAGCCGCAGCCGCGGACCGTTGCCAAGCTGCGCGAGGTAGGCGTCCGTGGCGGCCCTGGCCTCGTCCAGCCCGCCGGGCATCAGGTGGCCGTAGGTGTCGAACGTCATGGCGATCGTGGAGTGCCCCATGATGACCGACAGGGCCTTGGGGTTGACCCCGGCGGCGATCAGCAGCGAAGCGCACGTGTTGCCGCGCCTCGTGAAAAGTGATCGGCTCCAGCGCGTCCGCCCTTATCTTCACGTGGATCACCTTCGGCCACCCGCCAGGCTCAGGGTTCGCGGCTTCCTTCCGCGTCCGCCAATGGTGCAATGCCTGCGGGCGGCGCCGCCACCGGCCGCAATGGCACAGGTGCATAGGCCCAGACTGCGAGGAATGATTCCCGACCACCCGCCACAACCTGATCTACTGCTGCGACCGATGTCGCAAGGCCGACAGCCGCATTGGCCCTCCGTGAGGACGGTATAGATTTGGGCGCGGGCAGCCTCATACGGCCCGCGGTGCGGATTGTCGATCCGCGTTCAACGCGGCGGATGGTGGAGATGGATACGCCGGCCGCCGCGCCGGCGCGATACGCCTACGCGACCGCGAGCTCGAGGTCAGCGTGGTTTGCCCTGGCGGGCAGCTCAAGCAGCAGTCCCTCACCGTGGGCCTCATCGAGGAGCCTGCGCACGCCGATGAGCGTCAGGCCGGCGAGGTCGCCGTTCTCGTCGAAGCGGACCGCGTGCCCTTCGGGCGTCTCATCCCAGTCGGCCGCTCGCGCGGGGTCGCCGATCGAGAGATAGAGCACGTCCGCGTCATGGTCGTAGCGGACACGATCGAAGGTGTATGGGCCAATCTGGATGCTCATGGCTTGCGTCTCCTCGGGAACGCTGTCAGCACGCTCCCGTCGTTGTTCTCGTCAAAGGCTACTACCACCTTGAGCTATCGCGAAGGGCCTGCGCCCTGGAGGTAGTACCAGTCCTCGCCCACACGCGGGCTGTGGAGCAACTCGCTCGGCTCGCTGATCGCCCTCAGCACCTCAGCGTGCAGACTCCCCATTTCTGGGTGGCCGTCGATGATGTGCTCCCAGCGATCCGCTGTGAGATGGACTGTCCGGCCGAGGGGGTCAACCGCCGAGAGCATCCGAGCATCCTACGTCCCCAGGTCGCTCCTAGCCGGCTCAGACACCCCGCGTGCAGAGCTGGCGCGCATACTGGCGCGCACCGTCCCCCGAAACGCGAAACGCCCCGTAAACACGGCGCGCGAGCGTACTCCGGGGCAGGGACTCGAACCGTGTGAAGGCCCACGACGGATCGTCAGCGATAGAGCTAAATCCGGCTCCAGCGCACGATTTCCGGCTGATTGGCTCATCCGGCTGGGTCCGGTTGAATCCGGCTGTTTCAGGGCGCGACTGCCACGAGTTTGCCACGAGCCGGGTTGGCTCCCTTAAGGATGTCATCGCCGACGCCGAGCCCGAGCAAGCGTCGGCGCCGGTTGATTGCCGGCGCGCGGCGGCAGCCCCCTACGCGCGCGGACACGGATAACGGTAGTGGAAAAGCTTGGCTGCGCGGCGCCGACAACAGCTACCATAGATTCATGCTCGTTGAACTCCCGCACACAGTTCCTGTCGTCGTGGAATCCCATACGCAACACACTTCCCCAGGCGCAACGGAGCGGGTGGTGTCGCAACACGACACCACCGCCGACGCGCAGGTCGCGGCGGAACGGGCCGTTGCCGAGCACGGAGACGGGCCGCCGATCTTCTACGCCGCGTCCATCGCGAAGCACCACCTGGACGCGCTCCAGAGTTTCCCCTTGCGCCCATGAAGGGCGGGGACAGATTCACGCAAGCGGAGAGCGCGGTGATTCGTACGTCGCTGAGCGCGTTGCGCCGGGCTGAGCGGCCAATCCAGAAGTCGATCCGCGGATCGCTCCGTCGAGGATCGCGCTTCTACATTTCCCGACTGGCACGCAGCTACAGGCTTCACGCGTTCCGATTTCGATGACCTCGTACGCAAAGGCCGTATCCGCATCACGGGTTAGCGGTAGCCGGCCAAATCTGGTGCCAAATCTCGGGTCCTTTGTGGCAGGATGGTCCCTGGCGGAGGGGACGGACGGGACGGGCTGCACGAAAGCAAGGACCAGCCTGCCGGTAACTGCCGCTCGTTGGCCTCTGGCCTGTGCGGTAAACCATAGGCCGTGTCGGTTGGACAGCCCTTTCTCGATCAAGTGCGCGGCGCGATTCGCGAGCGCCTTCGCGCGGGCCGCGAGCTGGGTGTCGAGGATATCGCGGGAAGTCTCTACCTGAGCCGGAGTGCCCTACAGAGGCGGCTGAGAGAGAGTGCTACGACGTTCTCCAAGCTCCGCAGAGAAGTTCGGGTCGAAGTCGCGGTCGAGCATCTAACTCGCGGTGAGTCGTGTTCGAGCGCAGCGAACCACGTCGGCCTGAGTCGAGATCACCTCTGCAAGCTCGTCCGTGAGTACGCGGACCCCACTCCGCGGCAGATCGTGCGGGCGTCTCAGCTTTCTGCTCGCGTTCAGCGCTGGCGCCGCTCCGTCCCCCCGCGAGCGGGTACGAAGCTCTATTACAAGCGCCTGGAGCGTTGGAAGGCGATAAACGCGGAGGTCGAGCAACTTTTGACGGGCCTTTCTGACGGCCACCCGCTCGCAGCGTGGGGCCGAGAGCTGAGACGCGTCATTCGACGCCCGGACTATCGGCGCCAGCCCCACCGGAAGCAAGTCCGAACGGAGAGACAACGCGAAGAGGACGAAGTCCTAGAGGAGCTTCATCGAGCCCTTTGGTTGGCACGGCAACGGCAAGCACGAGACAAACCCGGGCATCAGGGCTCGCCAGCGGTGGCACCGACGGTGGTCGCCGATGTCTGACGACAACTTCAAGCTCCTGACAATCCTGGTCGGCATTGCAGCACTTTGCCTGGCATGTTTGGCGCTTGGTCTCACGATTCGTTGACCGTCCGACCTCGCGCGCACTTGCTGCTTATGCCGCGACCCGGTCAACGTAGACTCCCGGCCCTTGGCTCCGGGACCACTCTGCCGTGTTCGCGCCGCAAGCAACCGACTGCCGGACCTGCCCATTACCACCCACCGCTGCCCGGCGGCGTCTCCAGTAGTACTGTCGATCGCCGTTCGAGCGTGGTCGGGTCTCTCACCTTCGGGTAGAAACGTCGCAATACCTCCAACGCGGTCACCTCGGCGGGTCCCCTATGCCACAAACGAGACCGGACCTGCCAACGCTGCGTGCATCCGTTCGCGGCCCATGCATACACGTACCGCGACGTAACGTCGTATCCGTAGACGACCGCGATCTGTTCGTGGGGATCGACGAAGTCTACCCCCAGCCGCAAACGTGCCCGCTCGCCCGGTCCGAGAAACCCATGCGGCGGCAAGGCTTCCATGCACGCTTGGCGTCCGTGTACGGCAACGAACGACACTTGCTTGGCCGAGGCACCGTAGTTGACGAACATGCGCCCACTCGGCATCCCGCTCATCATCTGCGCTGGTGTACGACTCGCGCTCCACTGGCGGTACATGACCGACGCAGCCCCGACAGATCCGATCGCGGCCAACGCCGCAGCGATCGTGCTGGCGAGTTGCGTGACTTCGGCGCTGCTCACGCGAGGAGCACCTTGAGTGCCTCCGATGATTCGGTGGACAGTATGTCAACCTCAGACAACTCGAAGCGCGAGGGGAGAAGTCGATGTAGGAACCTACGGTAGATGCGTCTCACCTTGTCCGACCAGCGGTCCCCAACCTTGAACGCAATCCGCCGTCCCGCGTCGATTGAACGCACACGGGCACTCCAGAAAGGGTCGCGGAGGAGAAGCATTTGGTCCTGTGTAATAGTCGAATCACGCAACTAATGCGAAAACTGTTATCAGATTGTTACCCAGCCCAAGAAAAGTTGCTCAACTATCGGGACTATGCTAATTTAGCCGTAGGGTGCTCTCATCTGTTCGTCGGGGCAAGACTCGATGACAGAGACTATTTCCAGTGACCGCACGCCCTCACCCTGGTGTTTGCGTGCACGATCAAGCAATCTAACCAAGGGGGCTCATGCTATGCGTAGGATGAAGGTTTCAATAATCCTTGCTGTGGTGGTTGGCGTGGCGGCGCTGACCACAGGTATCCCGGACGCAATGGCAGCCACGACAGAACTTACACCGCTGGGCGGGGAAAGTACGCCAATCACGTCTGAAGTCGCTGCGCGTTTGACCCAGACTCGATCCGAAGCGGATTCCTCACTGAGCCCCGGCGCCGTGTCATATTAAACACGCACATATGGCGTGGACGAAGCTGAAGCACGCCAGCGGCTCGAGACGCAGACGATGGCGCCGAATCTCCAGGAAATGCTCAAAACAAAGTTGGGCTCTAGCTTTTCCGAGCTATGGTTCGACAATGCGAGCGGCCAGTGGGTGATCGGTACGACTTCGGCGGCCACTACGGAATCTCTAGGCAATCTCATGTCGTCGGTTGGTCTAGCCGGCTCTTATCGAGTGCAGCACGTCTCCTTTGATCACGAACAGTTGCTTGCGGCCATCAAGCAGCTGGCTGACGAACTCACCAAGACGGTCCCAGGGGGCCAATTCCTAGTGGGTGTCGGCGATGGTGCGCTCAATGTTACATTGGCATCAGGTCAGCGTTCCGACGCCGCTGATGCTGCGACCGCACAGCTTGCGGCTGACGGTAATCCCGTTCCTGTGCATGTGGCGGATTCAACTGGTCCTCGCAACACCTTGATTGTGGAGGTGTTTATGGGCAGGCCAGCGGGGTGGATGAAGGAGTTGACGGGCAGGGCGCTGTTGAAGTCGCCGGGGGCGCCGTCGCTGCGTCGCGATGTGGAGCGGTTGTTCTGGCGTGAGATCGCGAGGGGTTTGAGCAGTGAGGACGCTGCGCTGGCCGTCGGAGCGTCGCAGGCGGCTGGCGGCCGGTGGTTCAGGGATCGTGGCGGGATGCCAACGTTCATGCTTGACCCAATCTCAGGCCGGTATCTGTCGTTTGCGGAGCGGGAGGAGATCGCGCTGTTGAAGGCCCAAGGTACCGGGGTTCGGGAGATCGCCCGCCGGTTGGGGCGTGCTCCATCAACGATCTCCAGGGAGCTGCGCCGCAACGCTGCCACTCGCGGTGGGAAGCTCGACTACCGTGCCTCGGTCGCGCAGTGGAAGGCAGAGCTGATGGCGCGCCGCCCGAAGACCGCGAAGCTTGCCACCAACGCCCAGCTGCGCGAGTACGTGCAGGAGCGGCTCTCCGGCCAGGTCCGCCGACCCAACGGCACAGCGGTGCCAGGGCCCGCGACGGCGCCTTGGAAGGGTCGCAACAAGCCGCATCGCCAAGACCGCAAGTGGGCGAGGGCGTGGAGCCCGGAGCAGATCTCCAACCGGCTGCGCCTAGATTTCCCGCATGATGAGTCGATGCGAATCTCGCACGAGGCGATCTACCAAGCGCTCTACGTGCAGGGCCGCGGCGCGCTGCGGCGCGAGCTCACCGCCTGCTTGCGCAGTGGCAGGGCGCTCAGGGTCCCCAGAGCCCGCGTCCGCGGGAAAGGCAAGAGCTTCATCACCGAGCAGATCATGATCAGCGAGCGTCCCGCAGAGGCCGAGGACCGAGCTATACCTGGCCATTGGGAGGGCGACCTCATCCTCGGTGCAGACCGGACTGCGATCGGAACGCTCGTGGAGCGCACCACCCGGTTCACAATGCTGCTTCACCTACCACCGATGCCCGGCCACGGCGGCCAAAGAGTCAAGAACGGGCCACCGCTCGCTGGCCGCGGCGCCGAGGCGGTGCGCGACGCTATCACCAATCAGATCACCACGCTGCCCGAGCAGCTGCGCCGATCGCTGACCTGGGACCAAGGTGCTGAGATGACACAACACGCACAGCTCACAATCGACAGCGGGCTTCAAGTGTATTTCTGTGATCCTCAAAGCCCCTGGCAGCGAGGGACCAACGAGAACACCAACGGCCTGCTCCGCCAATACTTCCCGAAGGGCACAGACCTCGCAAGACACACCGTCGAGGACCTCGCCGCGGTCGCTGCCACGCTCAATAGCCGGCCTCGCAAGACACTCGACTGGAGAACCCCCGCCGAAGCCCTCGACGAGTACCTTTCCTCAACAGCAGCAACGCCGAGCTGACCCACAGCAGCGCGCACTCGCAAGCATCCAGCCCGCTCACCTCCGTTCAATACGCCACAGCACTACGCGAACGCGACGAGCGCACAAGCGTTACCAGTCCTTCGGAGTACGGCCCCTTCGGGGTCGTCTCTGCCTCCCAAGAAGAGGGTAACCACACCACCTGATAAAAATGGGCATCAATCACAGACAACCGTGGCTGTTGCGACGACCGGTTGAGCCCAAGTGTTACGCAATCCTCCGAAAGCTCCCTGGCGGGGTCGCCAGCGGTCTCGTGTACACAGTTTCCTTGGTGCAGCTCAATCGTTGGTGGGGTCGATGTGTTCTTTAAAACCGGTTGGGAATGTAGCGCGGGTTATTATGCGCGCTCTCCCGGCGACCCCTATCCACTGATACTTACCGCTGGGCATTGCGATGTCGTCGCTGGCAACTATGGCGAATGGGGTACGTGTAACGGCACGGGCGGCTGTGGTTGGTATGGGCATCAGATCCCGTATTACTACTACGGCGGCGGTGATGCGGGACTCCTCGAGGATGACTCGTACGGTATCTATCCGGGATACGTCAACTGGACGTATTCCCATGCTATTAGTACGCTAAAAGGGTTTGAGACCTCACATGTACCGAATGGGACTGTCGTGTGCATGCAAGGCGCCCACGCTCCGGGGACTAGCTGCGGTACGGTAGTGAACAACGACGTCTGGGGGATCGAATACGAAGCAGAGGGACCATTGCCGAAAACTACCGTCAACGAAATGGTCGAAGTTGGCCGCAACGGGTCTATTCTACCAGGCGATAGCGGTGGTCCCGCAGACCTAGCCTCAGTTGAAATAGCTGCTGGTATTAACAGCGGATTTGGGGGCAAAAAATACGAAGGCGAATGCCGGGAAAGGAACTGGCTGGAACCGATCAATCGAGCACTCTCTCTGCTGGGCGTAGAATTCGAGACGTGATAAGGGGCTACGTCAAGCACCTGGCGTCCCAAGCTCAGCTTGCGATAGTGGGCGGTTGCCGCGTTGCTTACGGCAACCACCACCACGCTGGGGCCACCAATGGGTGTGCCCCAGCCAGCGACGCCTTGCTTGGCGTGGTCATTCGAGACATGATATCCTGCCGAACATGACGAGCATTTGGCGTCCTGGACTCAGCTTGCGGCGTCCTGGACTCAGCTTGCGGCGTCCTGGACTCAGCTTGCGATCGTGGGCGGTTGCCGCGTTGCTTACGGCAACCACCAGCGCGCTAGGACCATCGATGGGTGTGGCTCAGGCGGCCGAGGAATCAACCAACCCACCACCCAGTAATCCCACAGAAAATCGAGTCGTTGGCGGGAATGGTGAAGGGCTTGCAGGCTGGGAGAGCAGCGACTTTGTCATCAACGCTGGCTGGCAGGCCCTCTATCCGGCGCAGCTATGGGGTCCATACTGGGGCGCTCCGTCGGCCCCCGTGTTTCAGGCGTCTTCCGGCGGCGCAACGATCACCCAGACCGATAGCCTGTCCGATTTGGCCAGCTCAATCGACGCCGGTACCCAGACCCTGTGGGCGCAAGGCGATTTCGGTGGCTCTGGCTCCATTGCCGACGGTGCATACATGACCGTGCAGTTGCTGAACAGCGTCGGCGAACCCGTGGGAACTACATATCAGTACGGCCCGCCGACCCCGAGCGATCGACTTGACTCAACAATCATGGTGCCTTGCGCCGGCGCAATCAAGGTGCCGCCCGGCACAAGAATGGCCCGCATCACGGTCCGCGCTGAAGAGTCGGCTGGAGAAACCAGCAGTGGAACTGCCGACAATCTCGCATTGAGACTGGAACAGCTTAGTAGGCCAGCTGTCGGCTTTGCTAACCCGACTATCCCGGGCAATTACGTTCGCATGAACGAAGGCGGGGGCCAGGGTCCCAGCTGTGGACATGCCGAAATCTTTACGGTCGCCGGCAACCCCTCCAAACCGAGTGAATCGACAGGGCCGAGTCATCCAGCTCGTCTAACGTCAAGCGTAGCTCGTGTCGGCGGTATCGAACTGTCACGGTCCCACCTCAAGCTTCGGGTTTCCTCAGCCGCAAAACTCGACATCCTCATTACGCCGGTTCTTCGTGACCTGCAACACCACACCCAACGCGGCGCTTCAGGACAGTCTGTTAAAATGATACTCACGGCTCACGCTGCGGGTCTTCTTGTCCACCGTTTCCGGCACCGGCTCGCAATTGGACGCTATCACCTACGTCTCACCGTCGTCGCATCCAACGCGATCGCCGAGACGCATATCTCACGAATTCTGTCGACACATTAAGTATTGCTGTTGCGACGCATGACTGGAAGGCGTGCCGACAAAGCGCGGATTTGGTTGCTGGCATGGCCGGATCGAGTTCGTGCTGCCGCACGCCAACCGGCACTCATCGCGCTCGGGGTGGTCTTCCTTGTGGGGCTCATGCTTCGCCTCTACTTCATCTGGCGTTGGCGACCCGCTCTAATCGGATTTCCCGACACCTCTATCTACATTGAGGATGCGTTGACGGGAATCTTCGCCGATCCGCTGCGGGTCGGCGGCTACTCGGAGTTCCTGCGTCTGATGCATGGCATCCGCCCGCATCTGTCGTTCGTTATCTTCGTGCAGCATTTACTCGGACTGGCCAGCGGGCTACTGCTGTTCGGCGCCGTCCGTCGGGCCGGGCTCTCGGGGCGGGTCGCGCTATTCCCCGCTGCGGTCGTAATGCTGGGCGGGTCGGAGATCTTTCTCGAGCAGGCGCCTCTTACCGAGGCGGTGTTCATCTTCTTGGTCGACCTGGCGCTCTATGCCATTGTGTGTACATGGAGAGGTGGGTGGGGTTGGGCGATAGTGGCTGGGCTCGCACTTGGAGCGGCGACCGACGTGCGCAGTATCGGCCTGATGCTGCTCACTGTGATGGTCGTCGTCACTGTTCTTACGACCTCGGGCACATGGCGACGGCGACTGGTGATCGGCGCAGTGCTCGTGCTCGCGGCGGCAATGCCGATCGGCGGCTTCCTACGGGCACACGAAGAAGCCACGGGCTACGGTGGATTCACAGGGGCGGGCTACTTCGACCTCTACGCACGGGTAGCGCCATTCGCTGACTGTTCCAAGTTCACACCGCCGGCCGGTACGGCTGACCTCTGCATCCACATCCCGCCCTCTCGGCGACCCGGACACGATTACTGGGAGTTCACCGCGAACTCGCCGGCCGTCCAGATCTTCGGTGAGCCCGACGAGACGGCCCCAAAGCCCGATGAGAACGCCAAGCTGCGCTCCTTCGCCGAGGCGGCAATCCTCGGGCAGCCCCTTGAATATCT
Source organism: uncultured Solirubrobacterales bacterium (assembly GCA_963814085.1). Taxonomy (GTDB): domain Bacteria; phylum Actinomycetota; class Thermoleophilia; order Solirubrobacterales; family Solirubrobacteraceae; genus Palsa-744. Next base: position 84,792 of record CAWFBP010000004.1, read on the forward strand.
CGAATACGTCGGACGCGACCTCGTACGGATCGTCGACCCATCGTTTCCCAGCTCGCCCTACGGCAACAAGGGCCCCACGGCCGGGGGGTACGGCAACACGCCACAATCGATGGTCGAATATTACTTCAACACCACTAACCTCTACTCACTCCACCAGCTTCTCGCCGCCTACTATCCCGGCGATGGCGAAATCCACAAGAGTGTCGCCTTCCTGCTCGACTACGAGCGCGACACCCGCATCGAGGGACCCTTGATGGCACTGCTGCTGCTGTTGGCTTTCGCCGCCCCCCTCATGACCACTGGCGAGGAGCGTCACGCCGCCCTCCTCTTCTTCTTTGCCACCGTCGTCTTGCTCGCCGGACCTGTGTTCGTCTCCGAGTACGACTATCGCTTCACGGTTCCCGCCTTCGGGCCGCTTGCCGCTACCGCCGCGATCGGGGCATGGGCCACGTTCAGCCGCGTTCGGCTTCTGATTCGACGCAGGCGCGAAGGGACACGCCCCGACCCGATAGCATCTCCACGCTGAGTTCCCCGACTTGACTCGCTGGCCAGCTGCGGAGCGTTTCGCCCGCAACCTCCGGCCCCCCAGACAGGCCCCCAAGTCCGCTGCGGGAGCCGGGCGAATCGGTCTTGTGCCGCGTCGAATGCACGGCCGCGGCGTCTCGCAGCACGACGCTCACGGAAGACCCTCCAGTCTTGGCTCGCCGACACCGAGGTGCGGCGATCGATGCGCGAACCACCCGCAGCTGCTTGCGCTCGCCTGAACCGAGGACACGGCCAGCCGGCGTCCCCGGTTCATCGAGACTGCCACGAGTTTCGCCACGAGCCAGGGGTCTTACCGCCGTATCTGGCTTATCCAAGCCATTCCTTGAGGCTCCGGGACAGGGACTCGAACCGTGTAACGAGCCAAGCCCGATCCCCTGCTCTGGAGCCAGATCTAGCATGAATACAGGGGAAACGCCTGATTCCTCGATCCGGCTGAGTCCGCTGGAATCCGGTCTAATCCGGGCATGACTGGCCCAAGACTGGCCCAAGCTTCAGGCCACCAACTGGAGCGCTGGGCGCCCCGCGAGCTTCGCCAGGTAGGCGTTCGTGACCGCCGCGGCCTCGTTGAGCGCACCGGGCATCAGGTGGCCATAGGTGTCGAACGTCATCGAGATCGTGGAGTGCCCCATGATCTCCGAGAGCGCCTTGGCGTTCACTCCAGCGGCGATCAGCAGCGATGCGCAGGTGTGCCGCGCCTCGTGCAGTGTGATCGGCTCCAGCGCGTCCGCTTTGGCCTTCGCGTAGATGACCTTCGGCCGCCCGCCGAGCTTCGGGTTCGCGGCTTCCTTCCAGCCCCACGCGGCAAGCGCGTTGCGGCGCACCGTTTCCGGGTTGAATGGGTCTGTCGCGCTCCTGCCGAACACGAGCGCGTCCCCGGCTCGGCCTGTGCGCGTCTTATGCGCAGTCAGCTCCGAGGCGAGCGGGTCGAGAATCGGCACGCGACGCTTGCCTGCTGCGCTCTTGGTGTCCTGCTCGCCCTCGATCGCATCCCAGCCGCGGCAGACGTGGATCACACGGCCGAGCAGGTCCACGTCCTCCCAGCGCAGCGCGCGAAGTTCCCCGCGCCGCAGGCCCGCGTAGAACGCGCACGCCCACAGCGCCCGCTCGCCGTCTGGTAGCGCGGTGATCAGCTCGTGCGCCTCGGCGGGGTCGGCGATGCGTTCCCGCCGGCCATCCGGGCGGCGTAGCTCAAGGCCCTCGGTCGGGTCGAGCGTGACTTCTTCGCGGCGGATCGCGCGGCGGTAGATGACGCGCAGCGGGTCGAGCGTGTTCTGCACGGTGCTCGCGCTGAGCTCCTCTGCGGTCATCCGGTCGGCCAGCTCCTGCACGTCGCGGCGCTGCAAGTCCGAGAGCCGGCGGCCGCCGAGCGCCGGCAGTACCCGTTTGTTGAGCCCCACCGTGTAGCCGCGGAGCGTCGCCGGCTTGTACCGCGTGCCCGATGCGGTCGGGATCGAGCCGTCGCGGGCACCCGCTAGGAACGCTTCGGCGGCCTGCCTGACGGTCGTGTTCGTAGGTGCTCGCAGCGCGGCGCGCGTGGCGGAGCCCAGCATGTCATCCCTCCATGCCTTCGCCGCGGCGCGCGTGGGGAACGTTTTGCGGATCTTCTTGCCGTCCGTCTTGGAGTAGACGAACGCCCGCCACGGGCAGCCACAGTCGCGCTTGCCGGTGCAGCGGTTGCCGTGACGCTGCGTGAGTCCTGTGGCTGGTCGGCCCATTACGCATCGTCTCCCATCAGGTTGGCTTCGACTTCGTCAAGGGTCATGCTCGGCTTGCCGGTGCGCCCCTTCCCAACTACGCCGCCCTCCACGGTCGGGTCCAGGATCATCCAGCGGTTGTAGTCCAGGGCGCGCGGGTCGCGGGTACGCGACTTGCGGAGCGCTAGGCCCCGCCGGTCAGCGATCCTGCGCAACAGGTTCTCGCGCACCTTCTCGTCTTGATCCATTCTGCCCTCCCCGGCGTAGTGCTAACAGCCATGCTGTAAAGCATACCAGACTACATGCTGGAAGGGATGCCACGGAGCAGAGTCTCCATGACGCACGCGGTGGCTGTGATCTTGGAGCTGTGTGTCATGCAGGCCCGCTCAGGTAATTCCTATCTGCGCTGGAGTACCTTCTCGGCGAGAAGGGCCTCAAGCGCTCCACAGTCGCCGGGTACGAAGATATGTTCGAGCGCCTCTACCGCGACCTGGGAGCCGAAACACCGGTGAGCGACCTCACCGATGGTCGGCTTCGCAGCTACTTCGCGGACCGCCACGGCCAAGCAAGGCGACTAACTCTCCCGGTTCGTGGAAGTTCGCGAGCTGCCGTGAGGCCGATCGCCGAGGAGTTGGCCAATGATGCACGGTTGCCGTCCACGACCCTTCACGCCAAAACCTATTCGTGACTCTCGTGATCATCTCGTGCGTCCTGCGCCTCGCTGTCCACGAGTCCGCGCGTCTCAGACGTCAGGTATTGCATCGGCGACGCCGACCACGCTTCATGTGGCCATCATGCTCTAGCCATCAGCGCTACCCCGATAAACACAACACCCATCACCACGGATCTCCACGCAATCGCGTGCGTGGCACGATACCTTTCGTATATTTGGGTAGCGGCCACTCCTATCACAAAGGCAGCTAGAATCATCGTGACTTCCATTTACGCTGCTCCCCTCATTTCACTCTAACCGTAACATTTCTCTGGCTTCGCTTCGCGGGACGGCGGCATCCACCTTATCCAAATCGTTAGACACTCGCCATGTTCCACCATGTAGTCGGCCGACGCCGCTCCAACCCCCGCGGCGGATGCGAGCTCCGGCTGTGGAATCGACGTTGCGCCTGCGATTGCCGCGAGTGCCTCTGAGAGGTGGTGCATATCATGGCGACTGAACGCGACGGACACCCCCCACCAGTGCCAGTGAAAGCGAAGTATCCGGTGAGCACACGGTTGGGAAGAGGCTTTGGTGCCAGTTTTACAGAGTGGCACGACTCCCCCAGCGAGAGGCGCCGCAGGTTCCCCCGCTTCGGGCATAGGCTGGTATAGCACGCCTTCTTCCACATGGTCTTCTTCGTGTCCTGGCTTCCCTTGGTTGTAGTATGCAGCATATTCGGATTCGCCTTCTTCTTCCCCACCTTCTTCTTCCCCGCCTTCTTCAGGTTCTTCGGCGTATTGTGGGCCAGCGGCGGCTGCAGCTGCCGCCGCAGCTTCGGCGGCGGCCTTTTCGGCGGCCGCCCGAGCGGCGGCTTCGCGGGCCTCTTCGCGTTCTACGGCTTCTCTGTTTTGGGTGTCGTTGACTTCGTTGAGGTAGGCGCCTTCGACGTAGTCACCAGTAGGGTCGGTGGTGTTGACGGGATCGCCGAAGGTGTAGCCGTAGGCGTTGGCTGATCCTCCGGGTACGGGGTCTGGCTGCAAGAAGCGGCCGAGCTGGGGGACGTACGAGCGAGCGCCCATAGCGATGACGCCCGAGGGTAGTTCGGTGGGTAGGCCCATCGCGCCGAGCCAGGCGTACTTTTCCGGGTTACTGGTGGTCGGAACGCCGAACTCGCTCGTGTCGGTTTTCGACGCTAGTTCGGTAGCGGTTTCGGACAGAGAGGCAGTCGCGACTATGTCGCCGTGGAGGTTGTTGAGCTGGAGCACGGGGTTTGCGCCTTCGGACTGGGTACCCGCAAGGCTACCATTGATCCCCATAATGTTGCGCTTCCAAGCTTTGGTGCTCGTGTTGATGCTCCACGCGGGGGTGCTGCCGGGTCCGGTGTAGTGGGAGAGGACGTTGGCGCTGACCGGTTCGCCGGTCGCATCGGCTTCGAGGGTGCGTCCGGCAGGATCGAGTGTGTAGCTGATTGTCTGTTTGTTTTGTGTCTGACTCTGTACCTGATTGTCTGCATAGTACGCGCTGGTCAGTGCCGGATCTTCGGAGTTCTGGGCCGGCAGGGCCGCGATGTCGCCGAAGGTGTTGTAAGTGATTCCGGGCTCGTTGAGGCGGTCGGCTGTGTCGTAGGTATAGCCCTGTCCTTGGCCGCCTTCGGTGGCGCATTTGCCTTCCGTTCCCGGCTGGCGAGTGGTGAGGCTAACGCGGTTGCTGTCTTCGTCATAGGCGTAGATATGGACGGTACAGTTTTTGTTTGCTGTTGGGGTGTTCTGGACTTCAGTGAGGCGTCCAGCGTTGTCGTATGCGTAAGTTTGGTGGGACAGCGTGCTGGTTTGTTCGATCCATTGCCCGTGGATCGACGGCACCACGTTGTCCTTGAACCACTTGCATTTTTCTTTTTCTTCTTCCGTGCAGTGTGTTTCCTTTTTATATTCGAGCCCGGTGGGCTTACCTACGGCGCTGTAGGAGTATTTGGCAGTCATACCGTTCGGGTAGCCCTCGGTCAGCATGTTCCCTTCGACATCGTGCGTAGCCGTGAACGTCAGTTTGCTCGTTCCGTATTCATTGACGAGTTCTTCCGGAAAGCCCGTCGCTTCGCTGTACTTGTAGGTTTCGGTGCCTTTTTCGCCTTTTATTTTTTTGATGCGTCCGTCGATGTCGTATTCGTATGTTGTTTTGCTTTCCGCTGCGGCGGCGTCGGTATAGCTTTCGAGCTGGCCCAGCTTGTTACTGATGCTTGTGATCGTCTTTGGTTTACCTTCAGTGCATGGTTTTCCTTCGTTTGCGCATAGCTTTTCTAGTGCGCCTGTTTCTGAGCTGTATTCGTCGGTGACAGTTGGCACAGCCGTTCCCACAGTCGAGCTCACCGCAGAGGTTTTTAGACGTCCGGCCGCGTCGTAGCTCGCGGTCTTGGTGCGAGTCGTTGAGCCAACAGTTTCTTCCGTCTTTTCTGGCTCACCCAAGGCGTTATAGGTGTATTTTGAGAACGGTACTTCGGGCAGTCCACCAGTTCCAGGCTGTGCGGCCAGTCTAGTCTCGCATGGAAGGTTGGCCATCGCAAACTGTTCTCCACACGCAGAGTATTCCGAGTTGGCCGCAGTGGTGTAGTAGATCGTCCTGGTGTCGTACGCGCCTTCGTTGCCAGTAACAGTTGGATCCCAGTGGTCGACGCGATCGCTGTTCACGTCGGCGATGTAGATTTCGCCTCCCGATGTGAGGGTGAGTCCCCACGGGGCTTCGAATTGGCCTGTTCCTGCGCCCTTCGAGCCTGCGGCCGACAAGAACGTGCCACTCGACGTGAACTTCTGGAGCCGGCCTGCCTTAGCATCTGTCACCCAGATATTGCCGACACTGTCGATCGCGATACCCTTTGGTTCCTCGAATTGGCCGTTACCCGTACCGTAGCTGCCAACCTTCGCCAGGAATTCGCCACTTTCGCCGAACTCTTGGATTCGACTGTTGCCCGGGTCTGCTACCCAGACGTGTCCCGTGGTCGACGCCGCGACGCCGCGCGGTTCGGAGAACTGCCCATTGCCCGATCCGGCGATTCCCGCGTGACATTCGCCCGCTTTTACGCAGGTTTGGAATTTGGCTTCGCCGTTACTCACTCCGAACCCGAAAGTGGAGATGAATTCGCCTTTTTCGTTGAACTTTTGGATTCTGTTGTTGCCCGCGTCGACGACGAATATGGTGCCGGTGGCCGTCACAGCTATCGCCTTCGGTTCCTTGAACTGGCCGCCGGCCGTGCCTTCGGACCCGAACTGGGACACGTATTCGTGTTTACTGTTGAACTCCTCAATCCTGTCGTTGCCGGAATCGGCGACCCATATGTTCCCTTTGGAGTCAACTGCAAAGCCAAAGGGAGCAGAGAGCTGGCCGTTGCCTTTCCCGGAGACGCCGAAGGTCGCTTCATAGTGGCCTGACGGTGTAAATTCCTCGATGCGTGAGTTGCCCATGTCTAGAACGTAGAGGTTGCCATTGGGAGCAACCGCCGTTGCTCTGGGTTCTTTGAATTCACCGGGTTCCGATCCTGCTTTACCGAATTCCGAGAGGTATGTGGGCGGTACCTTTGCATCTTTCCCTGATGCCGCCGGCATCTTCGTCTCGATTACGTTGCCCGTGCTCGCGTTGTATTCCGTGGTATGCACAAGATCGAGACCACTTGGATCAGTTATCACGGAGGTCGGCTTACGCAGTTTCCAGCCGAGGCCGCTTTGCCCACCGTAGGATGTTTCGGTGGTGCGCTTATCGAATTCTTCTTTGGTCGCGGTTTCCGCACCGTCGATCGTCTTGGTCACGAGGTTGTAGGGGCCACCTTCGGCTGGCGCGCCTTCGCTGTAGGAGTAACTGATGTGCTCTCGCGCTAGCACTTCTTCGTTGACTTTGCCTTCTTTTCCGACCGGGAGCTTAACCGTGTGCTGCGGGCCGCGCGTGCTTAGTAGTTGGGTGCCTGGTTCTACGGTTGTTTTGTGTTTTTCGCTTACTTCTTTTTCTTCTTTTTCTTGTTCTTCTTTCGTTTCGCCGTTGTAGGTGCTTTTCGTGTCGAGCAGCTTAGAGGCTTCGGCCGTTTTACCGGTTTCGCCTAGAGCCTTCAGGCGGTTGTCAGGGCTCAGAGTGCGGGTGACGTCGTTGTAGAGGTTGTATTCGGTCACCGCTATCGCGCCTGTACTTACGGACGCCCCGCCCGTGGGGAGCGCCGTGTTCACGGCGCGATCCTTGCCGTCTAGGTAGTAGACGGTCTCGCGCTTGTATTCCTTGGCCGGCCAGCCCATGACCTTGTCCGGCGGGAAGATCGCCATCGCTTCGCTTGGATCGTCGGTCTGCCCCCACTTCGCCGCTTCCGTGGAACTCATTTCATACGGCGCGCCACTACCGGACACTGGCACCTGATACTCAAGCGTCGTTACCTCGTCTGAGCCCACCGCTGGCGGTTCGGGGAGCGGCGTGTTCGGCACGCCGGTCGCGACAGTAGATGTTGCTTCACTTGAGGCCGCCACTGCACCCGTGGCGTTGAGCGCGATCACTTCGGCAACTAGCTTGTGGCCTTCATCACTCGCGGTGGGGTAGTACGCTTGGTTGACCGCGCCCGCGATCGGTGAGCATTCTTTGCCTTCTTTGTTGCAATCCTTCCATTGGTAGATGAAGGCGAGCGGGCTCGCACTCCATGCGCCCGGCGTTTTTTCTTTTTCGCCGACAAGGTTAACGTTGATCTTCGTTCCGACGGCTGGCGTGGTGCTAGACAAAGTAGGTATTTCTTTGTTGACCGGCGCTTCGCCTGTACCGAACGCCGTCGCTGCAGACGGCACGGCTATTGCCAGCAGCCGGCCGGAGCTAGCTTCGCCTGGGATAGTTCCCTGCTCCAGTAACTCGGGCTCGTGGCCCGCCGTACTAACTGCCGTCACGTGCCCTTCAGAGTCGTACCCGTAGGTCGTCTTCAGTGGTGAGGGCGTAACTTCGGGGTTCCACTCAGCGCGCAGCCGGCCTTTCGCGTCGTAGGCGTATTCCGCGACGACGGATTCCGTTTTCGTTTTGCTCGCGTTCCATGCGATGTACTTGACCTTCGATAGATGCTTGATGAATTCGCCCCATTCGGTGGCCTTTTCGCCTTTAGCCGTAGTTGCTCCTTCGTCGTATTCAAACTTCAGCGCGCGGCAGCCTTCTTTGAGTTCGCTGATTTCCTTCCCGCAGGAGACACCCGCCGGAATGGGCGCCAGCTCCTCCTTTGGCTCGATCACGCCACCTTCCACCTTGAATTTATACAGCGCGGCGTTCGTCCCGTTGGGCCCTTCAACGCTTGACGGCATCCAAACGCCGCTTCCCCCGCTTGGGATTTCAAATGTCGTAACTGACCCATTCTGGCCCAACGTGAAGACAGTTTTGCCTTCGACTGGCTTTTCGAGCAGTGTCAGGTCAGCATCACCCGTCGGCGATGTAAATTCGCCTTTGCCCTTGCTCTCAAACACGACCTGTTCGCCGCTACCACCCGTCAAGATCATGCCGCCCGACACCCGCAGAAGACTCTGCTGGGCGCCCAGGCTCAGGTTCCACTGTGGGCCTAGCGGGCCTTCAGTACCCTCCGCAAGATGGCGCGACCGGTAGCTGCGACTCACTGTCAGCGAACCGCCGGGAACACCAATGGCCACATCCGTAGCCACCGAACTGAACTCACCCGTCACGGGGTTCACCGAGCCGGACCCGACATTCACACCTTCCGCGTGGTGAACGGTCAGGTGGAATTCTTCGCTGTCCGCGACGTTGCCGGCGTTGTCTGTCGCCACCACAGTAAGTGTGTGTTCGCCAGCGGCATAACTTTCTGCGTTCAGTGTCCATTCCGCGGTCTTCGTGCAAGGCCCGAGCGGACAATAACCCTGTGGCCCTCCGACCGGCTGTCCATCGACATCCAACATAATCGAGGCGATCCCCGAACTCGGTGTCGGACTCGTGCCGTCCGTCGCACTCGCTTTCAACAAGGCGTGCTGGCCATCGCTGATTTCGTGGTTACTTGGAAAGCCCGTCAAAATAATGTTGTAGGGAGCTTCATTATCCACTTTGATTTTTTGCGTGGTTAGATGCGCTTCCAGAGTAGCGGCATCCTTTACGTACGCTTCGAGATTGTCTTCGCCGTCGGGCATGCCACTCTCATAGCCATAGCCTTTGTTCACTTCCTGGGGGCATTGCACACCCCCCGTGCATTCGTAGTTTTCAATCAAATTGTTTACTTCCGTAAAGAAAGATTCCCCAAGGCCCGCCTTTAGATTGAAGTAGCTGATCCCTACACCGGGATCCTTAGCATGAATTTCAAAGGCACTACCCGAGTGAGGGCCAAGCCAACTACCACTACCGTAAAAGATATTTCGCTTGCCTCCATCAACGGTTTCACTCGAAGTAATCACGCTAATTTCAGGTGCCTTTTCCTGATATATGATTACAGTAGCGTTCGGAACGCCTAGCTTGGCTTCGGTGAGTTCTCCAGCGTGGGTAGACGTCATCAGAAACTCGGCCGAATTACCGTAATCCTTGGCCGAGTTAGCGATTTTATATTCAAAGCCCCCACCTTCAGGAATGATTTCTTTCGCCTCTTCTTCTTTTTTAGCCGTCCACATAGACTCGGAAACTTCGACCTTATCTTCTTTTGTGTGCTGCGTGATAATGCTTTTTCCTTTTAGCTCAGTAATCCAAGATTCGCCCTGCGTGTAATACTCCTGAGCCCCCCATTCCGATGCGGTGTGTTTCGCTTTCGCACCTATGTACAGTTCGGTGCCCCTTGTGCCCCCGACGAATTCCGTGGCGCCCGGGGACGTTGTAAAGTGCCAATTGGTAGTATGCCCTTTTTCGCGAACAAGCCATTCGTCGATGATGTTGGGGTCCACAAAGAGCGGGTAGGTTCCCGCTTCTTTATCGACAGTCAAAATCAGTAAATCGCCTTCAACCTGCATCGATACAGGCACGGTCGCACCAGTGGCGTCCTGCGCAAGAGGCACAGGCACGCGTGCGATCACGCGCCCGGCATCGAGAATGTCCGCAGCTCCAGACCCATCACTACCCTCAACTAGACTCGCACCTTCCGGCAATCCCACCCGATAAATAAGCCGCCCCGGGCTGGCTGCCGAACGCAACACAGCGTCCTCACTAAACCCGTCTGTTTCGGGCTTCACAATCTCATCCACGTCGCTTCCAACACCTACGCCCCCGTAAAACACGACCGACCCGTCCACATGCCCTTCGCTACCCCCCGCAGCAGCACCCGATGCACTTACCGGCGTCAGCGATACACCCGAATCTGCCAAGCTCACTCCGTCCTGCAACTGCTTCGGAATCGTGACCTCGGCGGCCGGTTTGGCGACATGGAATGAGCCACCTTCTTCTCTCATGCCTAGATCAATCGGGACCCATTTGCCCGACGATTCGGTCGCGATCGGTTCTGTCGATTCCAGCACCGCGTGACCGCCGTGCGGCAGACTCACCTGTGCGGCGTTTCCGCCGATGATATTCGTGATACGTTGACCTTCCGGCAACTGCGGCAGACCACCTGCAGGATGATTCACTATCCCTGGGAATGCCTCTACCGCAAGCTTTGACGCTGCTTCAGCGCCCAGACCCGCGTACTTGGTCTGAGATTCCTGACGTGCGACAGCCGCTTCAGGACTCGCACGCCGCGCTTCTTCGGCGTTGCTCACAGCTTCCCCACCGAGCAGCAGTTCCGCTTCGGGAACGACCAACGGACTTTGAAGGGGCGAGGCACCCGCACCGCCCAGCACCGGGGATCCTTCCGCGAACGCGACAGGCGAAGCAAGCGCCAGCGCGATCAGACAGAACCCAACGCAGACAGCCAGCAACTTTATGGCAGCTTTCGTCATCGCCCTCCGCACAACGCCCATTGCCGCTCCTTTAGCCTTAGCCGGACAGATTCTGGCTGACGCTATCGTGCCGTTTATCCCCCTTTGGGGTGATCTTTGGGTGAGATAAGCTGGTGAGGACAACTAGCGTCGGCCGCCTCGGTGGGGCGTGGATGACACGTTCTTGGGTAAGCCGATCAGGTCGGCTTTGCTGACTACGCCAAGCTTGCGGCGGATCTGCCGGGCGTGGGTACGAACCGTCTCGACGCTGATACACAGCGCCGCTGCCACCTCCGCATACGATTTGCTCCTGCGTAGGTGCTCGAAAACCTCTTCCTCCCGCGTGGTTAGGGGCCGCGATTTGCCTCGCTCGGTGAGGTTGACCAGCATGTGTGTGCCTTTGGCCGCAAGATGGATGGTTGTGATGATGTCCACGGCGTCTGCGTCCTTGGACAGGCAGGTGCCACCAGCGCTGAGCAGCCGTGCTCCGTAGCCGCGGGTGGGGGCGTGCGCGAGTACGACCAGGCCGATCGTCGGCTGAATCGTCCGTAAGCGAGTAAGCGCTTCGGGATCGATCACGGCCGACTCGTCGAGCACGGCTACCTGCGGTGCCTGCCGCGCGGCAAGCTTCTCGAGCTCGGGGATGTCGAGGTCGGCGGCGACCACCTGGGAGGCTGGGTCCTCGCGGAGGGTCTGGGCCAGGCCGCGGTCTATGAGCGCCCCGAACTGGCCCAGGGCGATGGTTATGCGCTTCGCGCCGTTAGCCGGCGCCACGTGTTGGCTCCCTGCTGGATCGAGGGTTTGCCCACCCTTGGACGAATTGATCTCCTGGGAGGATCCTCCGCGCTGGAGTCGTCATGGTGCAGACAAGCCGCCATGTACCTTTCGAGGTCATCGGCTCACACACTGAGATCATCCTCAGAGTTAGTCGCGGTGTCGGCTGGGAGGCCGTCCTCTCCGGGTGCGTAACCGAGTACCAGGGACACCTTCTCGGCGGTCGCGCCGACCAAAATGCGAGTGAAGATGGTGGTCTCGATCTCTGACTGGCGTGATCGTACTCGGTCGATTACCCTGGCGCGAACATCCTTCAGCAAATAGGTATCGCGACGGTGGCTTGGACTCACCGTTGTGATATGTGTCCTTGGACCTGCTTGGCGAACTTGTGTGCGTTTCTGCTGCTCCGACTTCAATGCGTGTCACTCCTTTGAGGTATCGGCAAGTCGCGAAAATGCCGGCCGGAAGAGACACGCGGCCTGTCGTACAGACTAGGAATCATGACGAGATGAGGTTCGCCACAACGTCGTCGCGTTCTTTATCCCGGACGCTCGGCAGCGAATACTTGCGTGTCTCCGGTGATTGCTCCAGTAGCCCCACCGCCACGAGCGTGATCACGTAGCGGTGGATCGTGCCGGCCCGGAGCCCGAGCTGCTCAGCGATTTCATTCAACCCCAGCGTCTCGTTCCCGCGGCCGAAGCAGGCGAGGATCGCCAATCCCCTCAGCAGCGAGCGCGACAATCGGCGGTCCGTGGAAGCGGGTCTGCCTTCTCTGCGGTTGAGCACGTCCATGATCAACGAGGTGAAGCCAGGTGCGCTATCTGGTTCGACGGCGCGCACGATCTCCTCGACCTGACCAGGAGAGAGTGTGATCGAGACCCGCTGCTCGGCGGACGTGTCATTCCGCTCGATAGTCATTGATCCATCAGACCTCCTCGATTAGCGCTGTTAGTTGTGTTTGGTTGATGCGCGGTCCCGTTGGCAAGTTCACTGAGCACGTCTCCTGCGATTTTGGCTACAGCAAATGTTTCTTTGAGGACTTCCTCAGCGAACGTCCCCAGCGCGTCATTGATCAGATTGGTAGCGCGTTCGTGAAACCGCCCGAAGATCGCTAGGCGGTCAGCCTCGGAGAGAGCCACCTCGTACCGCTCCTTGGTGCCGACCTGCTCCCAGCCGATTTGACTCAAGAGCCTCATCGACTGGTCGAGCAGCGAGCGCAAGCGCTGAAGCGTGTCCTCGCCTTCCTCCAACGCTACCGCAAGCATCCCAGCCTCGGCAATATCGCCGAGCACAAACTTGCGAATGGCGTCACGCTGAAAGCTGTCTAGTATTACTGCCATAGTGAACCTCCAGGCACTCACGGATCAACCGATTGATAGTGTCAGAGCGAGTGCGCCACTGGGCCTGCCTCCAGCGGGCACCCACTCTGAACCTCCCTACCTTTCTACGCACGCCAGGGCGGCGTCGGTTTTGCCTGTCCCTCAAAAAGGCGGGCCGGACCCAGGAAGGAAGAGGGTCCGGCCCGTGGTGCCCTGGGCCTATTGGTACGACAGCCGATTTGATGCTCTCCGAGCTTGCCGGTAACGATTGGGCTACCTGCCCCTCGCCATGCCGATTCAACAGTCCGGTTCGCGCCTTGTCGGTCATCGCACGTTCAAGCATTGCCGACACGCGCAGCTCAATGAAGTCCCTAACCGGGTATACCGTCAATAGGTATCCCGAACCGGATGCGCCGTTCGACGGAGTCCGTTTTCAGGAGTCGCTAGCGCGCGTGAGTCGGCGGGCACGCAGCACGAATATCGTTGGCGTCGCCAGCTCGCCCAAAGCATCGAGGATGCTTTCGGCCGCGGGGCGCGCCTCGGGAACCCACGCCTGCGGGTGGGCGATGTATAGGCTCGCCATGCTGGCGAGGATAAGGCCGTGGTCGATCCCAGCTCCTGTGGCAAGGCGAACAGCTTCGGCGGTTAGGAAGCCCATTCGTTCGGCGGTCTCGTGCGATGAGGCGTAGAGGTCGAGAAGATTGGGACGGCTGTTGGCGGTATCGTCGGCGTGATCGATGAGGCAATCTAGGAGCCCGTGTAGCGCTCCGGCCCACGGCCAATACAGGGCACCGATCGCGTGAGCGTGGCAGTCGTTTGTTCTCGGATCGGCGGCAGCGGCCAAGAGGGCCAGGGTCTCCAGCGAAGATCCGCAGGACGCCCATATCTCCCACCACCGCAATGACTGGTACGGCATGGCCTGTGTGGCCCACCGGCTCAATGCTGGACGATCCTTCTCGGTCGAGAGACTGATGCGACACTGGTACTCAACGCCACGCTGGGCGCTCTCGATCACTTTGGTGGCTACCGGCTGGTAAGCAGGCAACTGGGCAACCACCGCGCGGCAGCCATCCACCAGTCGAACGAGGTAGCCGCCGTCATGGCTGCAAGCATGGTGGCAGTAGTAGTCGGGATGCGGACGGCCTGGTTCGAGGATGGCGACGAGCGCGGCGTGGAGCTGTCGGGCGTTGGCGGCTGGGGCATCGCTTGGCTGCTCCATGAGCGTGTCGGCGTAGTCGAAGGCAGCCTGATAGCCGACCAGCAGACGAGCGACGGGGTATCGGTATGCGGGCGAGACGAAGGCGGCGAAGACCGCCGCGCCCTCCAGATTCGCCCACTTCGCCTCCTGTGTTTCAAGCGCCAGGCGCCGCAGGGTTGGGTCAGGAATCCGACCGGCCTCGATTCGCAAGCGACGGAGCTCCCGACGGACGATGGGGAAGACATCGAGCCAATAGCTGCGCGCGGCCGATGCGAAGGCTGCTGCGCCGGCCACCCGCCGGTTCGGTGCGCAGGACACACGACATGGTCCCGCCTCCGAGCCAGTCGTGCAATATCACTCCTGCAAACTGGCTTGTGTATCGATCCCGGCCGCCGAGTAGCCCGGCAGCGCGATCACCACCAGCGCGATCCCCACGACGACGAGCAGCGTAAAGATGGTCTGCGGCACACCCAACGAGAAGGGCGCCGGGAAGCCGGTGCCGAGACGTAGGTAGCGGTCGGCGAGAGTGTGCCCGTACACCCCGAGCACGACACCATCGACGCAGCCGATAGCGAGGATGACCCCGCTCTCCAGCAGCAGGCCGCGCCAGAGCTGGCGGCGGTCGAAGCCGTCGGCCTTGAGGGCGGCCAGCCGTGCCCGCCTTTGGTAGATGGCTGTCGAGAACGTGGCGGCGAGCGCCAACGCCGCCGTCAACAGCAGTAGAGTGGAAATCTCGCCGAGACTTTGCAGACCCTGACTCGCCACGCGGTCGAGATAGCCGATCCGTTCATGGACGGTCAGCACTTGGAGGCCACTTTGTGCGCCGACCGCCGCCGACACCGCGCGCTTGCCAGCGCCGAGGCTCACGCCTGGCTTGAGATCGACCGCCAAGGCGGTTGGGTCGGTTGTGCTCCACCAGCGCCGGTAATCGGTGGTGTTGAGGGTAATGGCGCCGGGCGGCCATCCGAGATTGGTCGTGATCGCCGCGACTGCGAACCGGGCGGTTCCCGCAGGGGTCGGCAGGGTGAATGTGTCGCCGACGTGCAGGTGGTGTTCATCGGCGAATGCGTTGGACACGGCCGCCCAGTCGCCGTGGCTTAGGAGTGTCGAGGCGTGTGCAAGGTTGCCTTGCAAGAGTTGGCTGGAGGGAAGGATCGCCGGGCTATTGGGAGGTCGTGCCCGTATCCACAGCAGCCGTGACCCGTCATCGAGATAGGAGCCCTGGTATACGCTGACCGAGGCCACCCCCGGTGCGTGAGCGATGGCAGCTACCGCTCCGCCAGCTCGGAAGCCGTCGGTGATAAAAGGATTCTTGTCGTTACCAAAGACCCATATCGGGGCGTACTGGTATGTCTGTTGGGTGAATTGGTCAACGCCCTGGATGAGATCGTGGCGAGCGCCGCCCACCGCGACCGAGCCGTAGATGGCGAGCGCCGCTATGCCGGCCAGTGCGGCTGACCGAATTGCGGTGCTGTCCAGTTCGATGACTGCCACGGCCAACATCCCGCCGTGATATTCCCGGCCGATGTAACGCATGAGCCAGCTCGCCGCGCGAAAAGCCAGCGGAATGAAACAGAGCGCCGCCGCTGCCAACAGCACTCCGCCACCAGCGGTCAGGCCGGAGTCCACCAGCACGATCACCGTCACCACCGCGACCAAAGCGACACCCAGGATCGCCGCGCGGCGGGCCGTCTGTGCGGTGATGTTCTGCCCCGGCTCGCCGGGCTTGTGCAGTACGGCGTCCACGGGCTCGCTGGAGCGCAGGTCGAAGATAGGGGCCATCGACGCCAGCAGTGCCGCCAGCACGCCGCAGCCGAGCGCGATCAAGACCTCGCGAACATGCACCGTTTGATGCCCGCTTGCCGGGAACGCAATAGCGATGTAGTCCGGCACTTCGTGAAACAGCGTATGAGCCAGCACATAACCGACGAGGATTCCCACCAGTGACGCGGCGATGCCAAGCATCCCAGCCTGAAACGCAAGAATGACGAGCACCTGCTTGGAGTCGAAGCCCTGGACGCGCAAGTCAGCGATCGTCCGCCTGCGTTCCGGGGCGATCAACAGCATCGCGTTGAACGCCAAAAGCAGCCCCACCATCACCGAGATGGCGACAAACAGAGCCGTGGATTGTGTGGTTGGCGCTGCGGCGCCCTTGACAAGCCGCAGTTCGTTATCTGCCGGCACCACATCCAGCCGATTGCCGGCGAGCGCGCGCAGCTCGGTTGCAACCTGACGAGTCTTGCCCGGCTGGGTACGGATGAGCACGTTCGTCACCCGCCCCTTCTGCCCGGAGAGCGTCTGCGCGTAGGGCAGCAGCACGACGGTCACGCCGCTGCCGGCGAGCGCGCCGATCGTGCCTTCACCGAGCACCGCGCGCACCCTGACGGTACGGGCGTACCCGTTCACCAGCAACCGAGCAGTCGATTCCGGCCGCGCGCCGATCGACTGTGCCACACCGGAGGGCAGGCCGATCCCACCCGCGATCAACAAGGCACCCGAGCCGAGGTTCTCGATTGCCGCGCCTTCCATGCCAACAATGCCGGCAGTCACCCCGTCGAGCTGTACCGCGCGTTCCCCGACCGGCCCCTGGATGATCGCATTCTGCTTTAGCACGAACGCAGAATCCTGAACGCCCGGCACATGCCCGGCCCTCTTGGCCAGCGTCTCGCTGAACCCCTGCGGGGAGCGCGCCGCCAGTTCGAGCGAGGCGCTGCCGTCAACGTCGTGGAGGGTTTCGCGGACTGAACCGACGATGCTGGTGTTTGCGACCAGCACGCCGAAGACGAGCGCGACCCCCACGGCGATCCCGGCGCCGGCCAATAGCTCGCTGCGGGCGTTGCGCCTCAGCCGCTCCCAATACATGCCGAACAGGACGCTGACCCGCAGCCTGAAAATGAGCGGGTCCAGCTCAAACCGGCGCATCAGGAGACCGTCGGCTGCAGCTCGACGGCGAGACCGTCTGTGATCTGCCCATCGCAGAGCGTGTGAACGCGATCGACGATCGAGGCTGCCTGCTCATCGTGCGTGACGAGCAGCACCGGGATTTCCTGTTCGCGGCCGATCTCCTTGAGCATCACCAGGACTTCGCCGCTGCGCTTGCTGTCGAGGTTGCCGGTCGGCTCATCGGCCAGCAGCAGCCTGGGATTGCTCGCCAGCGCCCGCGCGATCGCCACTCGCTGACGCTCGCCCATCGACATTTCGGCGGGCGTGTGCTCCAGCCGGTGGCCGAGTCCAACCCGCTCCAGCCACGGGCGGGCAGCGCGGGCAGCCTCGCCCATTTTCATCCCGAGCGCCAGCAGCTTGAGGCCCGCGTTGTCCAGCGCCGAGGCACCCATCAGCAGATTGAAGGACTGGAAGACGACCCCCACCTGCTCGCGCCGGTAGCGCGCGCCCTCGTCCGGCGAAAGATTGCCCAGCTCCAGGCCAGCGAAGCGGACGCTCCCACCGTCGGGGCGCATCATGGCGGCGGCCATCAGGAGCAACGTCGTCTTGCCCGACCCGCTCGGACCGTACAGCGCCACGAACTCTCCAGGCGCGATCGTGAGCGAGACGCCATCGACGGCTCGTACCGTCTCCTCGCCCGCCTTGTAGTGCTTGACGACCTCCACCAGTTCGAGTGCGTTCACGATGCCCCCGGCTTCGCCCCCCGGCCGGGTCGCAGCTCCACCACCTTGCGGCGCGAATCGGTGGAGTAGAGCTGGCCGTCGAGGTTCATCACGCGATGCGAGCCGCGCAGGGCCGTGACCTCTTCGGAGGCGATGATGAGCCCGAGACCGAACTGCTTGGGGAGCCCGTGCAGCAGCTCGAAGAACTCTCGCGCATCGCTCGGGCGGGGCAGCACGGCCGGTTCATCAACCAGCAGCAGACGCGGCTCACGAACCAGCGCCCGCGCCAGCTCAACGCGCACACGGTCGCTTATCCCGAGGCGGTCGGTTGTGCGGTGCCCCAGCTCCGGTGCCTGCACCCACTCCAGTGCCCGATGTGCGCGCCGCTCCGCCTGCCTCATTTTCAGGCCGTCGCTGTAGAGCGGTAGCGCGACATGCGTGACAACCGTTCTCGAGGCCACCGTACGCCAATCGCACGATGCAAGCGCGATCCCCCCGCCACGCCGATAACGCGTTCGCTGGTCGGCGTTCATCAGGGCAAGGTCGTGACCTTCCCAACACACCGAGCCCGAGTCCGCCGACTCCAAGCCAGCGGCGACCTTGAGCAGTGTCGTTTTGCCTGCCAGCCGCGCGGCGAGCACACCGATCGTTTCGCCCGCGTCGATCTCCAACGAGACATGATCGAGCACCAACCGCGGGCGCAGGCCATCGCGGTAGCTCTTGCAGACTTCATCCAGCGCCAGGAGCGTCATCGCGCCGGCCGCCCGGATATCAGCTCTTCGAGGTCAGCACGGACGGTGTTGACCCATTCAATCTCGGCCTCGCACTGCTTGTCCACCTCGGCTCGCAGATGCCCGATCACGAACCCCAGCCACGATCCCTTCGGGGCCGCCCACGTCACCGCATTGTCCTCGATTGCTTCGATCAGGTCCGCTCGGTATTCGTGGAACGCTCGCAGCAGAGCCGGCGCGTCCTCTGGCGTAGAGAAGGCAAGGCGGGCGTGAATGTCAGCCCGCAGAACGCTCAAGGCCGGCGGACTGCCAAACCAAGCATCGCGCGCTCCCCGCGCCGCGTCCGTTGGGTAGTAAACCTTCCGAAAGCCCGGCGGCGTGGGGATCGGCTCCTTGCGCGACCACACAAGCTCGGCCTTTTCGAGCTGCTTCAGCGGCTCATAGATGTGTTTCGGGTTGACGATCCACGTCCCCATCCGCTGGTTGAGCCGCTTCGCCACGTCGTAACCGTGCCCCGGCGCTTCCAAGAGCACGCCGAGCACAGCGGCCTTGATCGGGGCTTTGCCTTCCAGCCGCCCCGGCGAAGGGGCATCCTTCTGCTGTCTTTTTGCTCGGGCCATCTTCTATTCGTCCGAATCGTACATGCACGGAGCGCGCAACACCATATCGGGCAATAGCAGTATCGTCCTAATGCTTCTGACTGCCATTGATAAGCCGCCCGCCAGCCATGCTATTGCGGTATGTAGACTGTTCGGGCATGTGGATATCGCGCGGGGCGAGACAGACGACCGCAGCGCGTCCCGCCTCAATCATGCGCTGGCAACCCGTAGCGCTGGCGGTCGCTCTCGTGCTGGCTGGCTTTACCTGGGCCTACTCAGCTCGCGCCTCGCCGGCTCTGGCCCAGGCGGCGCGCACCCTGAACGTCACCGACGAAGCCCACCTCCACCTGACCGGGACATCAGGCGAACAGCTCGAAGAGGAAGGCCCAACCACCGGAGCACTCCCCGGTAAGGCCCGCGCGCAGTTCGTCGTTGGCTCATCGGTCAATGGCTCCTTCACGTTCTACCCACGCGGCGGTGGGTCGATCACCGGCCACGGATCGGCCCGATTGCACTCCACCGGCACATACGCCACATTCAGCGGCAGCCTGTCCGTCAGCCACGGCACCGGACGCTACTCCCACGCACACGGAAGCGGCGGCTTCGACGGCACGGTCAACCGCCACACCGACGCCTTGACCATCAAGACCACCGGCCATCTCTCGTACTGATATGGGAGCGCTGCCATGGGGGAGCGCGAGGCGACGGACGTTGTGGGCCGCGCTCGTATGCGTCCTCGGCCTGCCGCCCGTGGCCGGCGCGGCGCCTACGGTCACGCTCAAAGCCGGCCTGCATCCCGAGCAGTTGGGCAAGGGGACCACGATCAAGTTCGCATTCTCGATCGCCTACGGCAAGGAAACACTGAGCCCGCTCACGAACATGGAACTTCGCTACCCCGCGAATCTCGGCCTCGGCACGAGCGGCCTCGGCCTGACGACCTGCCGCGCCGGCCTGCTCGAAGTCAACGGGCCGCCCGGCTGCCCCTCGACCTCCCTCATGGGCTACGGCTCCGGGCTAGTCGAGGTGCCCTTCGGCGGCGGACTCATACAGGAGGGAGTCCGCCTGACGACCTTCATGGCGCCGCTGCGCGCAGGACACCTCGGGCTCCTCTTCTACGCCGACGCGCCCGGCCCAATCCAGGCGGAAATCATCTTCTACGGTGTCGTGCTGCCCGCACCAAAGCCGTTCGGCGGCGACCTCGCTACGGCCGTCCCGTTGGTTCCCACGCTGCCGGAAGCGCCCGACGCTGCCCTGGCGCAGTTCTCAACCACGCTTGGCCCCGAACGCATCACGTATTGGGAATATGCCAAGGGCCACTACATCCCGTATCACCCGCGCGGCATCCTGCTTCCCAAGCGATGCCCGCGCGGCGGCTTCCAGTTCGCTGCCGCGTTCGCTTTCGAGAATGGCCTCCACGCCCACGCTCACGCGGTGGTGCCGTGCCCCGGCGACCACGACTGAGTCCCCCAAGGATCGACACAAGCTCCACCGGAAGCTGAACTGCAGCAACTTGCATGGAAGCTGTCCGCCACGACCTGGACGACGGCACATGGGATGAGCGTCATGGGCACCTGCGCGGCCTCACCGAGTACGACGCCGGCTGTGCCTGGTCACGCGCAGCGCTTGACGACGGCGAACCAAGCGGACGCACTGGCCCAAATCCTGGCCCAAGACCGGCGGCCTCACCACTCAACCTGGCTTACCTAAGCCATTTCCTACAACTCCGGGACAGGGACTCGAACCCCAAATTCGTGCTCCAGAGGCACGCGTGTTACCGATTACACCATCCCGGACCGGGAGCCCAAGAATAGTGGATGCCCGCGTCGGAGCCGGAGCACGGGCACGCCGGACCCCTACCCCCCCGGCGCGCCGCCATTGGGCGCGAAGAACCCGGTGATCGAGCCCTCCAGACCCGGGTCAAGCACCAGCAGCACCTCGTCGCCGGCCTCGATCACGGTGTCGGCCTTGGGGACGAAGCCCGCGCCGCCGCGCAGCACGGAGATGATCAGGGAGCCTTCGGGGAGCTCGACGTCGGCGACGCGCCGGCCGACGGCGGGGGCGCCGGGGATGACCTCCAGCTCGATGATCTCCAGGCGCTCCTCTTCGAGGGCCAGCAGGTGAACGAGGCCGTAGCGGGGCACCTCGTGCTCGATCAGGCGCAGGATCAGGTCGGTGGCGGACACCGCGGGCTGGATGCCCAGCAGCTTGAAGTGCTCGTGGTTGCGGGGGTTGTTGACCCGGGCGATGATGCGGTCGCAGAGGTACTTCTCCTTGGCGACCTGGCACACGAGCATGTTGTCCTCGTCGTCGCCGGTGACGGCGATCACCAGGTCGGCGCGCTGGATGCCGGCGCGCTCGAGCACCCACAGCTCCGTGGCATCCCCGTACTGGGCAGCGTGCTCGAACTCCTCCTCGATCGAGAGGTAGCGGGGGCGGGAGGACTCGATCAGCGTGACCTCCTGGCCCTTGGCGATCAGCTCGCGGGCGAGGTTGCGCCCGACCTTGCCCGCCCCGACGATGATCGCGTACACAGGCGGCCCCCTACGCGGCGTGCTCGACGGTCAGCGCGCGCTCGAACATCTCGATCGCGTGCTGCGTGGGGGAGATCGTGTGCAGGCCCAGTTCGCCATACCAGCCGGCGCGCGCGGGGTCCATCACGCGAGCGATGACCTTCGGGACCTCGAAGCGCTTCTGGGCGATTTGGGCGATGATCAGGTTGGTGTTGTCGCCGTTGGTGGAGGCGATGAACACATCGGCGCGCTCCACGCCGGCCTGCACCAGCGCTTCGACCTCCAGCGCAGTGCCGACCGTGAACAGCCCCCCGGCCTCCTCCCAGCTCGTGGCCTGCCCGGCGTTGAGGCGCTCGTGCGAGAGCAGGTCCTCGTCCAGCACCGACACCTCATGACCGGCGGCAAGCGCGGAGCGGGCGACGGCCGAACCGACACGCCCGGCGCCAACGATCAAGACGAACATGGCGGCCTATCCCAACTGGGTGAGGACGAGCCCGGGGGGCACCCCGAGCCGTTGGGGAGGAGTCCCGAGAGGTGTGTGGGCGAACGGAGGACCATGAGCGGCAGCTTAGAGGGTGGCGCGGCCAGCCGCAGGCTGGCGAGCTGGGCCCCTCTTCATCGGTTTACACGATGCCGGCCCCGGCGGTGGGCCTGAGGCCGCCCGGGCGGTCAGGATCCGATCCGTCCCCGGCCGCCTCGGAGTGCACGGGCGGGGCGGTGACGATCACGCGGCAGGGGGCGCGGGCGACGACGTAGCGCACCACGTCCCCGGCGTAGCTCTTGAGCCCCCCGCGGCCCCCGAAGCGGGCGCCGCCGCGGATGCGCGAAGGCTTTTCGGCGCCCAGCACGATCGCCTCGACCCCTCGGCGGCGGGCCTCCTCGACGATTGCCTGGCCGACGCCTCGCGCGCGGACTGTCGCCGTGGCGACGTGCACGCCGGTGTGCTCCTCGCCGACTGCCTTGGCTCGCGCGAGCGCCGCGCGGGCGCCCCGGAAGCGGTCTTCGGGGAGGCGGGCGTCGAGCGTGAGCGCCATCGGCATCTGAAAGATCCACACCGCCTCGATCGTGACGGCGTCGATCGCAGCCTCGTCGGTCGGCTCGCCGGCGACCAGCAGCGCCGCGGTGCGCACGATCTCATCGTCGAGCGCCCCCCCGTGCAGGGGCACGAGGATCGAGCCGTAGTCACGCGCGCGCGGCTGCTCGGGCCGCAGCACCTCGGGCGCGACGGTGACGCGCCGCAGCGGCGAGCTCTCGTCCAGACGGCGGTAGACGAGGTAGAGCACGAGACCGCCGGCCATCCAGCCGAGCCCGACGTAGCGGGCGGGGTGGTGGACGACCAGCAGCGCGACCCACCCGGCACCGGAGAGCAGCGCGCCGAGCACCGCCAGCAACGGCAGCCGGCCCCCGCGGAAGCGCACCGAAAGTGGCGCGCGGAACGGCCGGCGGCGGCGGGGCTCGCGGTAGCGCAGGCGTATCACCGAGAGGTGGGCGATCGTGAACGAGAGCACCGCCCCGAAGGCGTAGATGCCGACGAGGAAGTCGATGTTCTCGGGCACGACCAGCACAGCCGCGAGCAGACCGGCGAGCAAGATCAGCAGCCAGGGCGTGGAGCGCCGCTGATGCAGGCGCCCGAGGCCCGAGGGGATCTGGCGGTTGGTCGACAGCGAGTAGGCCAGGCGCGAGAGCCCCAGCATCGCCGAGTTGGCGGCGGCGATCAGCGTGACGGCGACAACCGCGCCCATCGCGTAGCGCAGCACCTGCGAGAGCGCGTGGGGGCGCAGGCGATCGACCAGCCCGATCACGGGGTCGTTGAGGTAGCGGTGGGCGAGCGCGGAGTAGGTGCCATGGATCGGGAAGGCGGTGACGGCGAGCAGCGCGACGCCCACATAGGCGAGGACGAGCACGGCGATGCCGCTCACCAGCAGCCGCCGCAGCGCTCGGCGACTGGCGATCACCTCGCCCGCGAGCCCGGAGGCGTACTCGACGGAGGTGAACGCCATCGTGGTGATCGTCAGCGCGAAGATCAGCCCCGACCACGAGGGGGCGCTGCCAAGGTGGATCGAGGACCAAACGGTGCGGGGGTTGAAGTAGAGGACCAGGCCGAGCGCGATCACGAGCAGCTCGAGCACCAACGCGCCGACGACGAGCACGCCGATGCGCAGCCCGCGGCGCGAGGAGAGGCCGCGAATGTTCGAGAGCACGACGTACGCGATGATCGCCAGCGCCAGCAGCAGCGCCTCGGTGTGGTGGCCGAGCGGCGCCCAGAACACCTTGAGGTACTGCGTCGCGGCGTAGGAGCAGACCGCGATCAGGATGATGTAGTCGAGCAGGATCGCCCAGCCGGCGATGAACGAGACGAGCTCGTTGAAGGCGTAGCGGGCGAACACCGTGGAGCCACCGGGCTCCTGGTGCAGAGAGGACCCCTCGACGTAGGTGAGCGCGGTGAGCCCGAACAGCAGCGCGGCGATCAAGAACACGATCGGGGTGAGCCCCAGCGCGTGATCGACGACCACCCCGAGCGAGAAGAACACGGCGCTGGCCAGTGAGGTGTAGACGATCCCAAACAGGATCGGCGAGCCGATCGTGCGCTCGAGCGTCGCGGCCGACCACGCGGTAAGCCGCTCGCGCACCGGCTCGCTGGAGCCCTCGGGCTCCAGCCACCCCCAGTCGGAGTCCTCGGGAGGCGTGCTCATGACGTCCCCGGGGAGTGACCGATTTCGCAGCTGGTCGTGTACGCGATGTATGGCATTGGGATCGTCCGCGCGGCGATGTTGTCAACGAGCGTCATTGCGTGGGGCCTCCATGCCCCACGCCCGCGCGTGCCTCTCCACTTGAGGTTATGAACCCGAGCGGGGCGACCTCCCCGCTCGGATCGGCAAATGCTCAGGTAATCAGCGGAATGATCAGGATCGCGACGATGTTGGCGACCTTGATCATCGGGTTGATCGCGGGACCGGCGGTGTCCTTGAAGGGGTCGCCGACGGTGTCGCCGGTGACCGAGGCGGCGTGGGCGTCGGAGCCCTTGCCGCCGAACGCACCGTCCTCGATCAGCTTCTTGGCGTTGTCCCACGCGCCGCCGCCCGCGGTCATCATCACCGCGAAGAAGAAGCCCACGACGATCACGCCGATCAGCATGCCGCCCAGCGCCTGGGTGTCGATCAGCCCTACGATCACGGTCATCCCGATCGGCAGCAGCGAGGGGAGGATCATCTCGCGCTGGGCGGTGCGGGTGACGATGTCCACGCAGGTCGCGTATTCGGGTTCTTCGGTGCCCTCCATGATCCCGGGGTGCTCCCTGAATTGGCGGCGCACCTCCTCGACGACCGCGCCGCCGGCGCGCCCGACGGCCTCGATCGAGAGCGAGGCGAACAGGCACACCATCAGCCCGCCGAGCAGCAGGCCGATCAGCACGGGCGGTTCGTTGATTCCGAAGCTCAGAGTGGTGCCGTGCGCTTCGAGTTCCAGGCGGAAGCCCGCGAACAGCACCACCGCGGCGAGCGCGGCGGAGCCGATCGCGTACCCCTTGGTGACGGCCTTCGTGGTGTTGCCGACCGCGTCGAGCGGGTCGGTGACGTTGCGCACCTCCTCGGGCAGGTCGGCCATCTCGGCGATCCCGCCGGCGTTGTCGGTGATCGGCCCGAACGCGTCGAGCGCGACGATCAGCCCGGTGAGCGACAGCTGGCCCATCACGGCGACGCCGATGCCGTAGATGCCGGTGGTGCCGCCGCCCGCGAGCTTCCACGCGCCGAGGATCCCGAGCACGATCACCACGGCCGGCAGCGAGGTGGCCTGCAGGCCCGAGCCGAAGCCCTGGATGATGTTGGTGGCGTGGCCGGTGAGCGACGCTTTGGCGGTCTTCTTGACCGGCGAGAAGCGCGTGGAGGTGTAGTAGTCGGTGATCAGGAACAGGCAGGCGGTGACGCCGATGCCGATCAGCGCGCAGAGATACAGTTTCCACCAGCTGATCGCCTCGGAGGTGCTCTTCAGCGCGACGCCGTGCATCAGCCAGTAGGTGACCGGCGCGAACGCGGCGGCGGCCAGCAGGCCGGAGAGGACGAGTCCCTGGTAGAGCGCGCGCTCGACATTGCCGGTCGTCGTGCGCACCGCGAAGGTACCGATGATCGAGGCGATGATCGCCACGCCCCCCAAGATCAGCGGGAACAGCACCACGCGGGTGGACTGTTCGAAGGTGAGCACCCCCAGCAGCATCACCGCGACGGCGGTGACGGCGTAGGTCTCGAACAGGTCGGCCGCCATCCCGGCGCAGTCGCCGACGTTGTCGCCGACGTTGTCGGCGATCGTCGCGGGGTTGCGGGGATCATCCTCGGGGATGCCGGCCTCGACCTTGCCCACGAGGTCGGCGCCGACGTCGGCGGCCTTCGTGAAGATGCCACCGCCGAGACGGGCGAAGATCGAGATCAGCGAGCCCCCGAAGCCGAGCCCGATCAGCGCGTCCACGGCCGTCTTCTGGGAGTCGTTGAACACCGCGGTGAGCAGGCCGTAGTAGCCGGCGACGCCCATCAGGGCGAGGCCGACGACCAGCAGGCCGGTGATCGCGCCGCCGCGGAAGGCGACGCTCAGCGCGGGGGCGACGCCCCCGCGGGCGGCCTCGGCGACGCGGGCGTTGGCGCGCACGGAGACGTTCATGCCGATGTAGCCCGCCGCGCCGGAGAGGATGCCGCCGATCGCGAAGCCACAGGCGACGGCGATGTTCTGGACGAAGATCAGCGCGACGAACACGACCACGCCGACGACGGCGATCGTCATGTACTGGCGGTTCAGGTAGGCGCGCGCACCCTGCTGGACGGCAAGCGAGATGCTCTGCATGCGCTCGTTGCCCGGCGAGAGCGCCAGCAGAGAGCGCGTCGTCAGGAGTCCGTATACGACGGCACAGGCGGCGCAAACGAGGGCGACGACGACCCCGTGGTTTGTCAGGAAGCTGCTCAACAGAAATCCTCCGGTCGGTTGGCGTGCCGCGCGAGGCTCGCGCGCACAAATGTCCACCATCCGCCCGGATCGCTCAGTCAAGCGCCTACCCGGCGGAAAAGCGCGCGCAGTCTATCGTGCCGCGCGGCGAAGGGCGTTTAGGTGGTCGACAACCCCCGTGGCGGGGGCATGGAGGACCGAAGCCGGGTGACACTCGCCTTCGGCGAGCATCCCCGTTTCGGCCAGCCCCGATGCGTCTGTCCCCTGCAGTCACCCGCGCGGATGATCCCAATGACCCCCTCGCGAACGACTCAGCGTCCCGGCACCCACAGCCGGCCGCTCGACTCCGCCGGGCCTGGGCCGCCGGGCTCGGCGCCCGGCTGCGGCTGAGGCGGGGAGGGAGCGGCCTGCGACGGCGGCGCGGGTGTGGGCGCGCCCTGGGCAGGCGCGCTCTGGGATTCCCGCGCGTACGCCATCTGCAGCTGCGAGAGCGCGTCGCGCAGCGGGCGCGCTTCCTGGGGGGCGCGGCGCTCGACCACGGGCATCAGCCCGCGCACGGCGTCGATCGCGTCGCGCACCTGCTCGAGGTCGCGCTCGGGGTTGCCCTGCTGGGGAGACGCCTGGTCCGGCCCGCCGACCAGGCCGAGGCGGCGCGCGCCGATGTTCAGCAGCGACACCGTCGCCTGCAGCACCATGTCGGCGCTCGTGATGCGGCTCAATTCGGCCTCGTACGCCGCGCGTAGCTCCTCTTCGCTCGGCTGCCCCGGCGCGCCCGTCCCGCCGGTGGGCGCGCTCGACTGCGGCTCGCCGGGCCCGCCCGTGCTCCCCTGCTCTGTTCCCGTCGGGTCCTGTTGCGCCTCCTGCGTGCTGCTCACACCGCCACCTCCGCTGAGTAGGTTTGCCTGGTCTCCGCCACCGCCGCCGCGAATACCTCCTCGCGCGTGGCGCCCTGCTCGATCATCGCGCGCTGGCGCTGGGCGCCGTTGCGCTCGGGGAAGGCCAGCTCGATGCCGAGCTCCCCGCGCACCGGGGCGCTCCAGCTTGCCAGCCGCTCGATCGCCTCGCGCGCCGGGTACTCCTCGACGCGATCGAGGTCGATCAGCCGCCCGTCGAGGCCGAAGCGGATCGCGCGCCACATGTTCTCCTCGACCATCCGCGGCGAGGGGTCGGCGAAGGGGACGCCTTCGTCGACGTCGCGCGCGGCCTGGCTCACACAGGCGACCAGCAGCCCCGCCAGCGCCTCGGACTCTGCCGCCGTGGTTTGGGCGTCGCAGATGCGCACCTCCACCGTGCCGAACGCGAAGTGCGGGCGCACCGACCACCACACCTGGGTGTACTCCACGATCGAGCGGGTGCGCTTCAGCTGCTCGATGTACTCACGGTAGTTGCGCCACCCGCCGAACGCGTCGGGCACCCCGCAGCGCGGGAAGCTGCGCGTGAAGCTCTGCGTGCGCGCCGAGTGCAGGCCTGCGTCGCGGCCGTCCAGATAGGGGGAGTTGGCAGAGATCGCCAGCAGCAGCGGCAGTACCCCGCGCAGGCGGTCGCACACGCGCACCGCGCGATCGGCGTCGCGCACCCCCACGTGCGCGTGCATGCTGAAGGTGTTGTTGCGCCACGCCACGTATTTGAGGCCCTCCTCCACGCGGCGGTAGTGCTCGGTGTCGATGATCTGCTGCTCGCGGTAGTCGGCCCACGGGTGGGTCCCCGTGGCGCCCAACGCCAGCCCCTGCTCGTCGGCGAGCGCGAACAGCAGCCTGCGACGCTCGCGCTGGCGGGCCACGGCGTCGTGGAAGTCGGCGCCGGGGCCGGACACGATCTCGATCTCCGCGGAGATCAGCTCGCCGGTGATGTGCTCGTAGAGTAATGAGTCGCCCGCCCGCCCGCTCACCCTGGCGGCCTCGCGCAGCGCTTCGAAGCGGGGCACCATCTCCAGCGTGGCGGGGTGCAGCAGCGAGAACTCCTCCTCGAGGCCAACGGTGCCATCCACCGCCTGCGCGAAGGTCTCCGCCGCCCGGTCGAGGTCCAAGCTGTCCATGGCGTTCAGTGTTCCGAGTCGGAAATTCGGTGAGTATTTGCCGAGTGCCTGCGCGTGACCTGACGTTCGACGGCGTCGGCGTGTGTGCCGGTAGCACATGCGCTGATGCCGGTGGGCGTCAGGCGCGGGCAGGTGCCGGGAAATGCCATCGAATTTGCGACTCGGGACACTCTAGGTCAGATAGAAGTACAGCGCGTACAACAGGTCGACGGCGGGGCTGGAGGTGTGGACGGTGACCTCCGGGGGCACCGCCAGCAGCGACTCGGAGTAGTTGAAGATGATCTTCACGCCCGCCTGCACCAGCTCGTCGGCGAGCTCCTGCGCGACGGCGCCGGGGATCGCGAGCACGCCCACGACGATGTCCTCGTCTTCGACCATCTGGCGCAGCTCGCGGGGGTGGCGCACGACCTTGCTGCCGACCGTGGTGCCCACCTTGTCGGGGTCCACGTCGAAGATCGCCACCACCCTGAAGCCGTGGTCGGCGAAGATGTCAGATGAGGCGATCGCCTTGCCTAGATGCCCCGCCCCGAACAGCGCGATGTTGTGCTGCCCGGCGGTGCGCAGGATCTTGCGGATCTGCGACACCAGCGACTCCACGTTGTAGCCCACGCCGCGCTTGCCGAACTTGCCGAAGCCGGAGAGGTCGCGGCGGATCTGCGTCGAGTTGACGTGGGTGTAATCGGAGAGCTCCTGCGAGGAGATCGTCTCCTTGCCCATCTTGCGCGCCTGCGTGAGCACCTGCAGGTAACGCGACAGCCGCGCCGCCACTCCCAGCGAGAGCCGCTCGGAGTGGGCGGGCATCCCATCCCCGGGGTCGCTATGCCCGTTGCGCTCGGCCTCTGCCGTCCCGCTTAGCTCCCCGAATGCCATCGCCCGTGACTATAGAGATGGTTCCTGTTGCCTCTGCGTTAGCGCCCTTGCTACACCGCCTCCCGGACGTCGGGCACCGCCTATCCCCCCCACCCGCTCGCCGGTCGCGTACACGTCGAGCGGCAGGTAGTCCGGGTAAGGCAGCCGCTCGGCAAAGCGCGCGGCGCTGGCGATCATCGCGGCGTTGTCGGTGCACAGCACTCGCTCGGGCACATGCACGCTCGCGCCCAGCTCCCCGAGGCGCCGGCGCAGCTCGCCGTTGGCCGCGACCCCCCCGCCCACCGCGAGGCGCTCGAGGCCGGTCTGCTCGAGCGCCCGCTCGGCCCGTTCGACCAGGCGCGCGACGATCGCCGCTTGGTAGGAGGCCGCAAGATCGGCCGCCCGCGCCGCGAGCTCATCCTCGGAGAGCTCGCGCACCCTGTACAGCAGCGCGGTCTTCAGTCCGGCGAAGGAGAAGTCGAGGCTATGCGCGAACGCCTGGCGACCCACCCCCAGCCCCGGGCGGGGCCCGCCCGCGGAGAACGGGAAGGCCTCCGGATCGCCCTCCTTGGCGAGGGCTTCGAGCGCGATCCCACCGGGGTAGCCGAGGCCGAGCATGCGGGCGCCCTTGTCGAACGCCTCCCCGGCCGCGTCGTCGAGCGTGCTACCCAGCACCTCGAAACCCTCGTGCTCGCGGACGTGCGCCAGCAGCGTGTGGCCGCCGCTTGCGATCAGGCACACGAAGGGCGGCTCGAACGGGTGGGTGAGGACCCGATCATCCGCTGGGGCAGTTCGCGGCAGCTGCGACCCGGCTGTGTTGCCCGAGCCCTGTGGGATCGGGCCGGATATGAAGTTCGCCGCCACGTGGCCCTGGAGATGATCGACCGCCGCGAACGGCAACTCCCGCGCCGCGGCAAGCGCCTTTGCAGTGGCGAAGCCAACCAACAGCGCCCCCACCAGACCCGGGCCGCGAGTGGCGGCCATCAGATCGATCTGATCGAGCGTGGTCCCCGCCCGCTCCAGCGCGCTGGTCACGACGAGGTTGACGATCTCCAGGTGCCGGCGGGAGGCGATCTCGGGGACGACCCCCCCGAAGCGATCGTGCACCTCTTGCGAGGAGATCACATTCGAATGGATCGTCCCCTGCTCGTCCAGCACCGCCGCACACGTGTCGTCACAGCTGGTCTCCAGCGCGAGGATGCTCATGCCGGCCTCCAGCCGGCTTCACGGCGACGGGGGCCGGGGGGTTCACCCGCTGGGCGTCCGTGATCGGGACTGACGCCCCTCACAGGAAGCCTGGGTTGGGCACATCCTCCAGAGACCCCACCAGCGTCGCGGGCGTGCGCCACATCACGAGGGCGTCCTCGCCGTTGTCCTGGTAGTAGCGCCTGCGCATCCCCGCCGCGCGGAAGCCCTCCCGTTCGTAGAGCCGGATCGCCACGTCGTTGGAGCGGCGCACCTCCAGGGTGTATCGCGCCTGCTCGTCCTCGACGCGCTCGTACAGCTCACCCAGCAGGGCAGAGGCGACCCCTTCGCGGCGGTGCTCGGGCGCAACCGCCACGTTCATCACGTGCCACACGGTCTCGTAGCGCGAGCAGATGATGTACCCCACCAACCGCCTGCTTCCCCCCGTGGCCGAAGCCGGGGGACGCTCGCCTCCGGCGAGCGGGTGGGCGGGGTCCAAATCAACGGCCAGCACCGCTGCGAGACAGATCCCCGAGGGCTTGGAGAGCT
The DNA here is from genome assembly GCA_963814085.1 of uncultured Solirubrobacterales bacterium. Taxonomy (GTDB): domain Bacteria; phylum Actinomycetota; class Thermoleophilia; order Solirubrobacterales; family Solirubrobacteraceae; genus Palsa-744. The sequence continues at coordinate 115,799 of CAWFBP010000004.1, forward strand.
CCAGCACGAACATCGCCAGCGACCACGGCGTGGGGAAGGCGCGCCGCTCGATTCCGATCACCTGGGGCAGGTCGGGGTAGGCCAGGCGCCGGATCTCCAGGTGTGGCTGCTCGGCGGCGACGTCGGCGATTAGCGGTGTGCTCACTTCTTGCTTCCTTTGTTTTCCAAGGAGATTTCCGCATCCGGCCGGCGGCTGTAGTCGGGCAGCACCGCCTCGAGGTCGCCCGCCGGCGCGCTCAGGGCCAGCTCGCACAGCACCCCGGCGTCTACTCGGTGGAGCGGCGAGGTGTCCACTGGGACCGCCACCGCGATCGCCTCCAGATATCCCCGAAAGCGTAGCGCTCCGTCGCCGACGGCCAACCAATCGTGTTCCCCGCCGAGTGCTCCCGTAATCGCGGCTAGATCCTCCGGCGGGAGCGCGCGAGGCGGGGCCAACTCGCCCTGTGCGTCGTACACCGCGACGAACGCCTCCCCGCGGCGTGCGTCGATCGCCGCGAGGACGCGCTGGCCCACCTGCGGGTCCGGCTCGTGCAGGGCCGCCTGCGCAAGCACCTGCAGGCTGCTCACGCCCACTACCTCGATCCCCAGCGACTGCGCCAGACCGCGTGCGGTGGCAATCCCGACGCGCAACCCGGTGAAGGTGCCCGGCCCCATCCCCACGGCGATCCGCTCCAGGGCGCCCCAGCGGATGCCCGCCCGCACCAGCAGCTCGCTCGCCAGCGCCAGCGCCCGTGTGGTGTGCCCGGGGCGCTCGCCGGCTTGTGGCTCGTCGTATGCCCGTAGCGTGGTCCCGTCGGCGAGCCGCAACCCCACGGCGGTCGCGGGCGTGGCCGTATCGAAGCCCAGCACGATCATCGCCCCGCGTCCTTCCGCGCCTCACCCTCGACGCGCTCGCCCCCTACCTGCCGTGGGACACCGGCTTCCAACTCGTGCGCCTCCAACACCTCGATCCGTCGGAGGTCGCCGCCCCCGTGGGTGATCGTCACCTGCGCTCGCGCTTCTTCCAGCGCCGGGCTGCCCTCCTCGGGCCACTCCACGAACGCGATGCTGTCCGCTGTCAGATAGTCCTCCAGCAGGCCGGGAGCCTCGTGCTCCAGCCCCGCCAGCCGGTAGAGGTCGAGGTGGGCGACGGTCACCTCCGAGCCGCGGTAGCGGTGCCCGATCCCGAAGGTGGGGCTGGTGACGGGATCGATCACCCCCAGCGCCCGCGCGGCGCCCCGCACCAGGGTCGTCTTGCCAGCGCCCAGCTCGCCGCGCACGAGCACCACGTCACCCGGCTGCAGATCCGCCGCGAGCTCGGCGCCCACCGCCTCGGTCTCAGCGGGGGCCGAAGTTTCACGGGTGCACACCAGAGGAACTTTAGTGTTCGGCGTGCCGGTGACCGCAGCGAACGATCCAGCGGGAGCCGGTGCTATGCGGCGAGCGCCTCCGCACGTAGCTCCTGCTCATCGGAGAGCGCCTCGCGCTCGAGCGCGCCGCCCGGCCCGATTCGATAGGCGCCCATGCGCGTGAGTGGCGGCGAGTAGGCGTGAATCGTGATCGCCGGCTGCGCGCCCCCGTTGAGCACGCGGTGGATCGCGGTCGCCGGCACGTTGAAGCACTCGCCCGCCGAGAGCTCTCGCGTCACCGTGGGCGAGCCGACCGCGAGGCGCTCCTCGCGGACTCGGCCGGCGACCACGGCGATTCCGCCGGCCGAGTCGTTGTGGTCGTGGAAGCCCGTGTCGTGGCCATCACTCCAGCAGATCAGCCACGCGTTGACGCGCTCGTCGGAGAAGATCTGCTCGTACACCCGCGCGTCGTGCCGGTGGCGGACGAGGGGGCGCCAGCGCGTCGGGTCGGCCGCGAGCGCGGCGGCGAAACGCTCGAGCTGCTCGCCGTTCAGGAACGCATCCGGGTCCTCGGCGGGTACCGGCTCGGGCGCGGCCAGCAGCCGCTCGAACCGCTCCACGGCAAGGCTCAGGGGTTCTGTCGGGGTCGGGTCGGGCGCAGCGGCAAACCACACAACTCGTGAGGGGCGGGCGGCGCTCACAGCGCCACTCCCGCGCGCGCCGAACGCACTGTCCGAATCGCGCGAATCGCGCCGGCGCGCTCCAGCAGCTGGGCGCCGTTCTCCGCCAGCAGCGCCTCGCGGCCGGTGGGTGTGGGCTCGACGACGGGTCGGTCGGAGCCGTACACCAGCTGCTCCCCACCCACCCTGCGCGCCATCGCCTCGACCGCCGCCGGACCGTAGCTGGAGGTGTCGTAGAAGACGAGCGGATCGCGCAGCTCGCAGTGCGGCCCACCGCGCGCCGAGAGCCGCTCGCTCAGCAGCGGCGCACCCCCCGCAAGCATCGTGAACACGACCCGCAGCCGCGGGTGCTCGCGCCGGCCGAGCGTTGCGAACGTCAGCCACGCGGCCTGCATCTGGGCGACATAATCCGTCAGCGACCGCCACCACAGCGGCTCGCTCAGCGAGGCCTCTGCCGCGCGCAGGCCCGGCGCCGGGCCGGGGTGCACGAGCAGTGGCGCCCCACGCGCTTCGATTCGCTCCAGCAGAGGCGCGCTCAGCGCCAGCGCGCCAGGGCCGGCCAGTGCCCCCGCGGGCAGGCAGACACCGACGCAGTCGCGTGCCAGCAGCCGGTCGACATCGTTCGGGTCCTGGTCGTCGAGCGCGATCGGCCCCCACGCGGCAAACCAGCTGGGCAGCGCCAGCACGCCCTCCAGGTGGGCCTCGATCAGCTCATCCGCCTCCTCGCGCGGCAAGGCCTCGACGCCGATCGCGCTCGACAGCGCCACCACCGCCAGGTCGAGGCCGTCGCCGTTCACGAGGCTCACGCGGTGGTGTGGCGATTCGGCCTCGCGGTCGATCACGTAGGGCTGCTCGCCCGCGCTGTGGAGCACCGTCAGGCGGTTCGAACGCCGGACAAAGGGGAGCGTCCGGCGAGCCGCAAGCGCGTCGAGCAGCGGGTCCGTCCAGATGTGCTGATGAACGTCGATCTGCATTGCTCTCGAAGGAATCTCCGTCGTCGTGGAGGCCGGCGGGCGCACCCGCCAAACCCTTATACCTCATAAACTGGATCAAGAATATCATGTTTCGCGTAGAGCGCAACCCCAAGAAGCTCTTTTGCAAGCTTTTTTCCAAAAAAACATCCTCAAGCCCGACGGAGTGGCTGCCGATACCGGACAAACCTCCTCCTCCCTAGCAGTGCGACCGGCCCACAATCCCCTCTCCCGTGGGCCGGTCGTCTTTAAGGGGTGGGGACCGCCGCCGAGAGATCGACCTCGAGCTGGCCACCAACGCCTGACGATGCGTCATCTGGTCGTGAGGCCCGCCCACCGACCCCGGGACCGTCAGAACAGGCCGAGCTGATCGACCTCGGCCACCGGCTCCGCGCCGGCGCCGGGCCCACCGGGGGCTGGGAGCTCCGAAAGCTCCGAAGGCTCCTCGGCCACCTCCGGCACCTCCAGCCACTGCGGCTGCTCGGGCGCGGGCTGCGCCAGCAGCTCCGGCAGGCGGCCGAAGTCCTCACGCAAGGTCTGGAGCATTCGCGGCGTGTACAGCGCCGCCGCCGGATGGAAGATCGGGTAGAGCCGCACCGCGCGGCGCCCCACCTCGAGCACCTCAGGCTGCCCGTGCAGGCGCGTGATCCCGGTCGGATCGTCGCGCAGCAGCTTGGTGGCGAAGTTCCCCAGCGTGCAGATCACCCGCGGCTGAATCAGCTCCACCTGGCGGTACAGGTACTCCCGGCAGTTCTCGATCTCCACCGGCTGCGGGTCGCGGTTGCCGGGGGGTCGGCACTTGAGCACGTTGCATATAAAGACGTCCGCGCGCGCCATCTCGATCTCTCCCAACAACTTCTCCAGCAGTTTGCCCGCCGCGCCCACGAACGGCAGCCCCTGCTCGTCCTCGCTGGCCCCGGGAGCCTCTCCCACGAACATCAGGTTGGCGTCGGCGTTGCCTGCCCCAAATACCACCGTTTTGCGAGTGGCCGCCAGCTCGGCGCAGCGCACGCAGCCCTGCGCCTGCGCGAAGACCTCCTTGAGGGCCTCGCGCCGCTCCGCGGCGGAGCCCGGCGAGTGGCTCTCCTCGGGAGACATTGAGGCGTGATGGTATCTCCCGTCGCATAAACGCAGATCTGTCGCGCCCACCTTCCCCAGGCTTGCGCCTCCCACCGACCCACAACTCATCACCCAGCGCTATCCCGTGGCGCTATTCTGTGGCTACGATGCCCACCGAGACAGCCACCATCCGGGTCGCACGCAGCACGCGCGATCTGCTTGCCACACAGGCACAGGATCGTGGCGTATCACTGGCCTCTCTGCTCGCCGAGATAGCCCGTGACCGGCAGACAGCCGCCATATGGCGCTCGGAGCTAGCAGCCAGCCGCGCGGACGCTGAGAACCCCGATGTCGCTGACGAGGACCGCGCGTGGGAGGCAGTTCTCGCCGATGGCTTCGAGTGAGCCCCGCCGGGGCAAGGTATGGCTCGTATCCCTAGGGGCAGGCCGACCCGGAGAGCCCGGCAAGAATCGCCCTGCCGTAGTCGTGTCAGTCGACGAGCTGAACACCGGCGCCGCGGAGGATCTGATCGTTGTAGTTCCGGTTTCGAGCTCCCGCGCGCAATCGGCACTGCGACCCGAAATCTCGCCCGACGAGGGGGCGGACCGGCCCAGCCGTGCAATCTGCCGAAGTATCAGAGCCGTAGCCCGCCCTCGCCTGTTGCGCTGCACGGGAGCAGTTACGTCCCAGACACTTGCAGAGATCGAACGCGCGCTTGACTTGATTCTGGGCCTGGAGCATCTGTGAGTCTGCGCGGAACTGTTCCTCGAACAGCGGTCGCTAGAGGATCAGGTCTTCGTGCTCACACAGCTACTTGATAAATACCTGCCGGGAAGCCAATGAAGGGGACAGCTCCTTGGCGCGAGGGTATATCTGTGAACCTGCGCACACAGCGCCCCAGATCCCACACGACCTCCCCACAGCGCTGTATAATTTCTTGCAGGCCGTCGACCGGGCAAGCCCGGGATGGACCTGGACCTGAAGCATCAAGAGCTTTTCTTTCTCGCGCCGGTATCCGCAGGAACTGGACCGAAGGCCATGAGCCAACACCACCACCGACTCGCCTCACGCGCATGAACGAGCTGCGCGCATCGGGAGTCTGTAGGGCAGGAGATGTGCAGGCATGAGCACGCTACCCCGCGCCTTGGGAGTCTGTACCGGGGGACGCGTTCCGGCATGAGGACGATGCGCCGCATCAGGCAGTCGGAGCGGGTGGGCGCATGAGGACGCTGCGCTCCGTCGGGGAGTTGCGGGCCGCGCTGGCGCCGGCTCGGGCGGGGGGCTCGACGATCGGGCTGGTGCCGACGATGGGGGCGCTGCACGACGGACATCTTTCGCTGATCCGCAGGGCTCGGGAGCAGTGCGACGTGGTGGTTGTCTCGCTGTTCGTCAACCCCGCGCAGTTCAACGAGGGCTCGGACCTGGAGCGCTATCCCCGCTCCGAGCGCCACGACGCGGGGCTGGCCGCGGAAGCGGGTGCCGACCTGCTGTTCGCGCCCTCGGTCGAAGAGGTGTACCCGCCGGGCTTTGCCACCGCGGTGGAAGTCCTGGGGCTGACCGACCGCCTGGAGGGCGCGGCGCGCGGGTCCTCACACTTCCGCGGGGTGACCACGGTGGTGACGAAGCTGCTGTGCATGACGATGCCCGACACGCTCTACCTCGGCCAGAAGGACGCCCAACAGGTGGTGGTGATCCGCCGCCTGGTCGCCGATCTCAACCTGCCGGTGCAGATCGAGGCGCTGCCCACGGTGCGCGAGGACGACGGGCTGGCGCTCTCCAGCCGCAACGCGCTGCTCGACCCCGCCGCGCGCCCCCGCGCGCTCGCGCTGCACGCTGCGCTGCGCGCCGCCGGCGAGCTGGCCGCCGGGGGCGAGCGCGCATCCGCCGCGCTGCTCGAGGCCGCCAACGCCGCGCTGGCGGCGGCCGAGGTGCGTGCCGACTACGTCGCGCTCGTCGATCCCGACACGCTCGAGCCTCTCCCCCAGCTCGACCGGTCGGCGCTGCTGGCGATCGCCGCGCACGTCGGCGGGGTTCGGCTGATCGACAACGTCACGCTCGAGCCCGTGCGCGGCGGGAGAGATGAGAAGCCGAGCTCGGGAATCGAGAATCGCGGCGCAAGGAGCAAGCAGAGCGGCACGAGGAGCGAGCATCGCACCGCGAGAAACGTAAATGAAGCGGGCACGGCGACAGCCACCACCATCGGCGAGAGGAGAGACGAAACCCCATGCAGCGCGTGATGCTCAAGTCCAAGATCCACCGCGCAACGGTCACCGACTGCGACCTGCACTACGTGGGGTCGATCACGATCGACGCCGACCTGCTCCAGGCCGCCGACATCCTCGAGCACGAGCAGGTGCACGTCGTGGACGTCGACAACGGCGCCCGCTTCGAGACCTACACGATCGCCGGCGAGCGCGGCTCGGGGGCGATGAAGGTCAACGGCGCCGCCGCGCGCCTCGTGCACCGCGGCGACACGATCATCGTGATCTCCTACGGCCAGTACGACCAGGCCGAGATGGAGCGCTACGAGCCCCGCGTCGTGCACGTGGAGGCCAACACCAACCGCATCATCACCGTCGACGACGCGGTGGCGACCCTGCTGGCCGAAACGGGGATTCGCGCCGCAGGCGCGTGTCCCCCGGCTTCGGTCAGAGACCCCTCTGCTGAGCCTGCCTCGGAGGGCGCGTACGAGGTGCGCGCCTGACTCGAGACGGCCCGAGGGCGCCAACCGACGTCAGAGAGGAGAATCGAACACACCATGTCCAGCCACCCCGCCGCCCGTCCCACCAACCAATCCAGCGTTCAGATCCCCCACGACCCCGGGCGCCTGCCGATGACGCTGCCGCTGCTGGCGGAGAAGAAGCGGCTCGGCGACCCGATCGTGATGGTCACCGCTTATGACTACCCCTCCGCCCGCGCCGCCGAGGCGGCCGGGGTCGATCTGGTGCTCGTGGGCGACTCGGCCGCCACCACCGTGCTCGGCTACAGCGCCACCACGCCCGTGCGCCTGGGGGACATGCTCGTGCTCGCCGCCGCCGCGCGGCGCGGCCTGCGCACGCCGCTGCTGATCGGCGACCTGCCGTTCGGCTCGTATGAGATCTCCGACGAGCAGGCGATCGCCACAGCGGTGCGGATGGTGCAGGAGGCCGGCTGTGACGCGGTCAAGCTCGAGGGCGGCGGCCCCGCCTCTGCGAGCCGCGCGCGCGCGATCGTCGGCGCCGGCATCCCCGCGATGGGCCACGTCGGGCTCACCCCCCAGACCTCCACCGCGCTCGGCGGCTGGAAGGCGCAGGGTCGCAGCGCCCAGGCGGCCGCAAAGATCGCCGGGCAGGCGCTGGCGCTGCAGGAGGCCGGCTGCTTCGCGATCGTCTTCGAGGCGATCCCCGCGGCGGTCACCGAGGAGTTGATGCCCCGAATGGAGATCCCCGTGATCGGCATCGGCGCCGGCCCCGCCACCGACGGGCAGGTGCTCGTCTTCCACGATCTGCTCGGCATCCGCGACGGCCTCGGCCCGCGCTTCGTCAAGCGCTACGCCAACCTCCAGGAGGAGATGAACGCCGGCGTGGCCGCCTATGCGGAAGACGTCCGTGCTCGCCGCTACCCGGCCCCGGAGCACACCTACAAGATCGACGCCGCCGAGCTGGCCGAGCTGCACGAGCTGCTGGGCTGAGGCCACCCACCCGACCGGCGTGGGGCTCGGCCCTCGGGGCGCTGCCCGGGGCCGACGCCTACTGGTTCAGTTCCAGCGTGTTCATGATGCGCTTGTAGGCAAAAACGGCGTGGGCTTCCGTTTCGGCCAGTTCCGATTCGAAGCTTTCGATGCTGTGGAAGAGCGAGATGTCCCCGACGGTTGCATAGGGCCTGGCCAACCTCATGATCAGCGGGCCTTCTTCGGCTTCGGGATCGACCGCGTCGTACTGCTTGAGGAACTGCGTGGTGCTCGCGGTGAGCGTCTTATAGTCGCCGGCGACCCATTCCTTGACGTCGCCGCATAGGCTCGGGACGGTGAGACTGACGAGCTTGTCGAGCTTTGTCGCGAAGGTTTTCACCGCGCGCGTCAGTTTGGAGTTGCTCCAGTGCAGCCCTTTCACCACGCTGTAGAAGTCCTTGATCGGGCCGGCCCCGGTGCGGTAGCCGACGACCGTCATCGCGGCGATGACCTCGTCGTCGAGCTGTTCGGAGCCTTGGTTCTGCGGCGATTTCGCCGCCGCGCTTGGGCACTGGGTGGCAATTTCGCCGGCATAGCGGTTGACGGCGGCCAGCCCCTTGGGGAGGTCGGGGCGCGCTGCGTTTAGAAGCGTTTTGGTGGCGCGCGCGAGCGTCTGCGTGGCGGCCACATCGGCAGCCGACCTGGCGGACGCGGCCTGCGGCGCCATCGCCAGCATGAAGCCGGCGATGGCGAGCACAACCACACTCGACACCCACCTCCTACCCATACCTACCAGAGTAGCATCTGCGCAAGGGGGTTGCCACCCCTTCCCGCCGTTGTTTCTTCAGTTGTCGGGTCGGCGGCTACTTCTTGTGCTTGGGCTTGTGGCCCTTGACGGTCAGGTTGTACGTGTGCGTCGTGGGTTTCCCGCCGAGCGCCGATTGGAAGGTCAGCGTCCCCGTCAGATGCACCGTCTTGCCTTTCTTCAGCAGCGCCTTGATCTTGCTGGAGAGGTGGACCGTCAGCTTCAGCGGCACGCCCGCGGTCGCGTTGGCCGAGGTCTTCCCCACCACGGTGTTGACTGGCACGCACTTGCCTTTGAGCTTGATCTGCCCGTGCTTGCACTTCTTCGCCTTCGCGTCCACCGCCGCCGAGTGCGCGAGCGTGGAGGTGGAGATGGTCACCGTAAGGGTCGCCTTGCCCGGCTGAGTCACGATGATCGTGATCGTGACCGTGCCGCCGGAACTGGTGACGATCGCTTCGACTTTGAATTCGCTGCTCGGTGCCGGCGAGCCGACGGTCAGCACCTCTGAGCCGCAGGCGCTCGCGCTGGCGGCGTTGGTCGAGTTACCGCTATAAGCCGCCTGCCAGTAGTAGGTCCCCGGCTTGAGCGCGACGGCAAGACCGGGAGACGGCCCCGCCACTCCGCCGGTGACGGTGCTGGTGGAGCTGAGCAGCAAGCTGGAGGCGGCGCAGGACGACGACGAGTAGAGCCCGTAGTCCAGGGTCCCGGTCGCGCTGCCGGCGTTCGCCCCGGTGATCGTCGCTTTGTCGTACTCGCCGACCGTGCCGTCGGGGATCGTGATGCTCGCGCCGCTCGTCGTGCCGGAGGTCTGGGTGGTGGCGATCGCGGTGGGGGCCTCAGCCAGCTGCTGGTAGTTCACGGCTTCCAGGAAGACCTGCGTTCCCGTGCCGGGATTTTCGTCGTAGGCGATCTCCGCGTTTCCGCCGCCGATGCCGACGATCACGCCGTGGGCGGTGTACGGGACCGGGGTCACGACCGGACCACCCCAGCTGGCGCCCCCGTTGCTGCTGTAGTCGAGCACCGCCCGGCCCGATTCCCAGAGGGCGTACACACCAGTGCCGGAGTCCTCGGACAGGTCGAGCGCATCGACGCCATTGAGAACTTCGCCGGTCACGTCGGCCAGCTCGACTGGGGCGCCGAACGACCCTCCGGTGGCAGTCGCGACAAACGGGCGGTAGTCGAGCTGGTAGTCCGAGCCGGCTCCGGAGAAGCCAGAACCTTCCTCCTCGAGCGCCCCAATCCCGCCCTGGCCGCCCTGCGCCAGGACCGGCGCTTCTGCTGAGCAGCCAAGGAGCTGGTATGCCGGCAAACCTTCCTTGTTGAGCGTGCCTGTGGCTTTCGAAACTCCATCCACCTGGCCGACGGATACGCCATAACCGGTTGCGGCATCGTTGAGGCAGCCAGGGGGTGTGAGCTGGGCGCTGCTGTTGTTGGACCCAACGCCGACCACGATGTCGGTGCCCGCAGCCGCAGGCACCGGCGCGGGCTCGGCGGCGATCTCCGGCCCGTCGGTGTCGAGGGCCTTCCTCGGGTACTGGCCGCCCGGGTTGGTGGTCGCCGCGGGGTTGGGAGATTCGGGGCCAGCGAACGGGGAGTCGCTGAAGAAGTTGCCGTAGTCGTCCAGCAGGCCAACATCGGTATTGCTGAGCGCAACGGCGTTGCCACCGGTGTAGTAGAGCGAAACGGGACTGATGAACTGGCCACCGTACTGCAGGCCGTGGTTGCCTGACAGGAAGGCCGCACCGCCGGCGGGCGACGCCCACGCGATGCTGCCGGTGCTGACGGGCGTGCCAATCACTACAGCCTCGCCATTCGGCAGGACGACGAGTCCCCCAAGCCCGGGACGGTTCGTCTCTGAATAGCCTACGTATTTCGAGTCTTCGAGCAGCACCGGGGCGCCGCCCTCACAGGCGGTGGTGTCCGCGGGCAGGACGCACAGGTCGACACCGGGGAAGTGCGGATCTTCCCAGGCGACGTAAGTCGTTTGCGTCGAGGGGTCGTAAGCGATCAACGGCGGGGTGCCATTGTCGGGGGCGTCTAGCGTGATCGGTGCGGCCAACGCCGACGAAGCCGCAAGCGCCGTGGCCCCGGCCAAGACGACGGCGACGAGCGCAACCACCAGTCCACCGAGCAACGCGGCGTGACGCAGCGTGGGGTGTGACGTGGCCTTCCTTGACGTGAACAACATCACAGCCGACATACTTCCCCCATCTATCGTGGACACCTGCCCTACCGCCGCGCCTCGCCATCCGAGCGGGGCGCGTTCGCAAGACTAGCGCGTCCCCTGGACGGGATCAGCGGTACTCAACACTTTTCAACACGCGCGCCGGCGCGCCCGCGGCGACGGAGAACGAGGGGATGTCGCTCGTAACCACGCTGCCCGCGCCGATCACACAGCGCTCGCCGACGGTGACCCCGCTCGTGACGACCACGCCCGCGCCCAGCCAGCAGTTGGCGCCGATCCGCGTGGGGCCCTTGGACGTGAAGCCCTGCCAGGGGACCGGCTTGTCGGGGTCGTCGTAGCGGTGGGAGGCATCCGAGACGAAGCAGCCATTCGCCAGCATGCAGTGCTCCCCGATCTCCACCAACTCGTGCGCCGCGACCATCACCCCTTGGTTCAGGAACGTACCTGCGCCGATCCGCACGCGCGCGGAGCCGGGCGCGGTGATCCATACGCCCGGCTCGAACAGTGCCCCCTCCCCCACCTCCAGGCGGCCCTCGCGCAGGGCCTCCAGCACGTTGCCCTGCAGCGGCCAGCGCGCGAACGCGCCGCGGCGCATCAGCTCCCAGTGGATCTGCGCTCGGTTCCAGGGCAGCGTGTTGCGCTCGTACCATCGCCACTTCTGCGCCCACAGGCGTGCCTGGCGGGTGAGCTTGCTCGCTTCTGAAACCTCCATAGAAGAGGAAGCTAGCGTTCCAGGCGTCGCTATGGCACGCGAGGCAGCACGCAGCGAGCGCAGCCTGCCCGACGTTCCCTCAGGCAGTGAGCTGCTCGACCGGCGCGGCCCACTCGGACGTGCCGCGGTGATGTCCGGCCACGTCGATGATGATCTCCTCCAACGAGTACTCAGCCTCCCAGCCGATCAGCTCGCGCACCTTGCGGGTGTCGGGAATCCGGCGATACATGTCTTCGAAGCCGTCTTGGAAGGCCTCCTCGTAGGGGATCAGCGAGATGTCCGAGTCCGACCGGGTCAGCGCGATCACCCTGAGCGCAAGGTCCCTCATCGTGATCTCCTCGCTGCTGCCCACGTTGTACACCTCTCCGTAGGAGCGCTCGGCGAGCATCAGGTCCGCGAGCGCCCGGGTCACGTCGGCGACATGGCAGAAGCAGCGGCTCTGCCCACCATCGCCATACACCGTCAGGGAGTCGCCGGCGAGGGCCTGCTGCACGAACCTCGGCACCACCATCCCGTAGCGGCCGGTCTGCCGAGGCCCCACGGTGTTGAACAACCGGACCACGACCGTTGGCAGGCCGCGCTCCTTCCAGTAGGCGATCGCGAGGAACTCGTCGATCGCCTTCGAGCACGCGTAGGCCCAGCGCCCGACGTTCGTGGCACCCATCCGCAGATCTCCATCCTCTCGGAACGGCAGCGCCTCGCTCTTGCCGTACACCTCGCTGGTCGAGGCAACCAGCACCGGCTTGCACTTCCTGCATGCCTGCTCGAGAACTACCTCTGTGCAGCGCAGATTGGTTTGGATCGTGCGGACGGGACTCTCGATCACGAGGCTCACGCCGACGGCTGCCGCCAGGTGGTAGACCGCGTCGGCGTCGTCCACCAGCTCACCGACGACCGAGTGGCTCGCGGAGCACCCGATCGTGTAGGCGAAGCGCGGATGGTCGGCGAGGTGATTGATGTTCTCGAGGCTTCCGGTGGAGAGGTCGTCCAGCGCGTGCACCGCGTGACCGCGCTCTAAGAGCAGCTCGCAGAGATGCGAGCCGATGAATCCCGCCCCGCCCGTCACCAGAAATCTCATCGCACTCCTTCTCGGGCCCGCGACCGAGACCCCTTCAGGGTCATCGAATCGCCGGCCCTTCTCGAATCGTCAGCAGAAATCCAGCAATACAACCGGTACGGACTTGTGGGATTTGGACGAATGATTGGCATGCTATCGAATAATCCGAAGACAACACCTTACCCCACATGCGAGCGGGTGAAACTGCACCAACCCTTCGCCGGGGGTGGTCACATCGATGACTGAGATCGACGAGCTCGCCTGATCGCGACGCCGCCCGCGCCCCCCAACAGCAGGACGGCGACCCCACCGCCGAGCAGGGCGAGCAGCGACCCGTCGCCGGAGCCTGCCTGCGCCGCAATGTCGAGGTGGGAGGCGTCGAGCGATGCTGCCGGGGTACCCCGACTGAAGGGCGAGCCCTCGCGCGAGCGCCGGTGCCGTTCCTCGCGCACACCCGAGCCTGCGCCTTCACGCGCATGCGAGCCCGCGCCCTCAGCCGTCACCGCCGCGCGGTGGGAGCGCGCGGCGCCGATACCGGCGCCGAACAGCGACGGCGAGGTGCCTGCGGCCGGGCCCGCGCCCCCGCGGCCGATCTCACGAGCCTGGTTCAGTGGCAGCGCGTACTGCTTGGCCGCGGGTGAGCCTGGATCCACGTGGACGCCGGGTTCCAAAGCTGCAGCAGATTGTGTCGATATGAACAAGCTCACAGCGAGCGCCGCGAGGACTCCGGTTACGGACACGCCGAGGACGTACACGGAGGCAAAGATAGCGTCCGGTCCGGTCCCCATCCCGCTCCCGCGGGCACCGGGTGCTCAAAACGCACCAACCCGCGGAATCGAACGGGCATTCCTCAACGGAGTGCGGCCGCCGGATCGGTAGACAGTTCGATCAATGTGGGGTCTCTTGGGTTGAGCTGGTGGGCACGCACGTAGTCGTGCCCAGCCCTCCGCAGCCGGTGCTCGCGCGCGGCAATGTCACCCAGCAGGGTCCAGGTGACGAAGTTATCCGGCTCATGCGCGAGCGCCTGCCGGAGCGTGGCGTCGGCCGCGGCGGCCTGGTCGAAGCGGGCGAGCGCGGCCGCCTTCGCGTAGTAGGTTTCCACGGCATCGGCGTCGATGCCCAGGGAACGGTTCGCGTCGGCCACGGCGGCCGCCGGGTGAGCGGCGAGCTCCCGCTGCGCGCGTTCTCGATAGAGATCGGCGAGGCCCTGACGGCTGAGACTCGCTCCCGCCAGCACCAGCGTCACCATGACGGCGGACGCCCCGAGCGCAAGCGCCGGCTTGCCAGCGAGCGCCCGCCGGACGTCGGCGCGCCCGGGAGCTCCGGCAGCCGCTGAGCTCGACCGGCGCCCCGCGGGCGCTTCGGCGCCCGTTCCGGCCCTTGGTTGAGGCCTGATGAGAACCGCCGCGCCCACTAGCGCGATCGCGGTGAGGCCCGGCAGCAGATGCATCCAGTCCACGCTCGTCTGGACCAGCCAGGCGGTGAGGGCGCCGAGCGCGCCCACCATCAGCGCGCGGGCCTGCGGCGAGCGCGCAGCGGGACCGCGCATGCGCAGGGCTCCCCAGGCGATGCCGCAAATGAAGGCAGCCAGCAGCAGCGCGCCCGCGATGCCGAGCTCGGAGAGGATCTGCAGCTCGAGCGAGTGCGGCTGCTCGATGTCCTCGGTCGTGGCCCGCTGCTGATAGTAGAAGCGGGAGTAGTTGCCGGCTCCCACCCCGAGGATCGGGTGCGCGCGCCACACCCGCCACGCGATACGCCAGTAGTCGTAGCGGTTTCCTCCGCCGGACAGCAGCCGAGACTGGCTGGCCGAGGATGACGAGCTGGGGGCCTCCAGATGGGTGAAGGCATGCCACTGATCGCGTACGTCGTGCTCGATCCGGTGCGCTGAGCCGGCGGCCCCCGCCAGCGCCAGCACTACGGGGACCGCGAGCAGCCACGACGCGGTCCTCCTCGCACGGTTGACCGACGAGACTCGGGCACGCACCAGCTCCCAGCACGCGGTGAGCAGAGCCCAAACGACTCCCACCGCCATGGCGGCAAGCAGTGCAGCATGCCCCGCGGCGTGGCCCACCTCGACCGGTACGGCGCCTGCCGCACCATGGTCATAGACGTGCAACAAGTCGGGCGCGGCAGCTGCGACCCCCGCGGCCACGACCAGCAGGCCGTACATGCGACGGGTACGACCGGGCACGAGCGCAACCACCAGGATCAACGAGCCGAACATCGCCAGCGCCGTCCCGCGCGATTGGGAGAGGAGCGCAAGACAGGCCATCAGCGCGGCCAGCCCTGCCGCGGGACCGGCCACCACCGCCCGCCTGACCTCGGCGCCGCCCATGCAAAGCCAGAAGCCCATGACGAACAGGCAACCCTCGCCGTTTATGTAGCCAAGCGGGGAGTTCAGGCGACCGCCCAGGAAGAGGGCTCCCGGGTCGCCGCCGAGCAGGCGCGCGAGCACCGAGATCGCGACCGCCACCACCCCCAGGCTGGCAGCCCCAAGCAGCACCGGCGAACGCCGCTCGCCGCGCAGGAGCACCAGCATGAGCAGCAGCAGCGCGCCGTAGACGAGCCATAGGTTGGCGCTCACCACAGCGTTCTCCACCGATTCCGCCCAGGCGGTGGAAGCAAGAGACAACACGCCCAGGCCGAGCAAACCTCCGAGGGCCAGAGCGAGGGGGCCATCCGGGCGCGTGGGGCGCGCGACGATGCCGATCGCGCATACGAGCACGATTCCCAGGCCGATGGGTACCCATACAGAAGCGTCGTAGTAAGCGAAGAAGAACGGGCTCAGCCCGGCGCCGAGGCCGAGCGCGATCAGGCACGCGAGCGCGGCAGGTGAGCGCGCCGGCGAGGATCTCAGGCGACCGGTCAAGCCGGGGCGAGGGTTCGTCGTGCCAGCCCCCTCCATGCCCACTGCGCCCTCCACGCCCACTGCGCCGAGCTCCTCGACCTGCTGGGTCTCCAGGACCATGATCGCGATCGCCGCCGCGAGCAGATAGAGGATCGCGCCGATCACGATGAACGACGAGCCTCCCTGGCTGGCGAGGATGGCCAGCACCGACACGACCGCCTGCACGGCTCCCAGCGTCAACGCGACCGCGCGGGCGCTCGGCAGGAACCTGCGAGCGCGATGGGTGAGATGGTCCCGCCCCCCTGTGAGGATCGACACGCCCCGACGCCTGCGGGAGACGATCACGAGGCACGTGTCGAGGGCGGGAATCCCGACGAGGAGAAGCCCCACCAACAGCGACCGCCACGCCACCGCCGAGGTGCTCGCGGCGACGATCACCAGCACCGCGGCCGCGAAGCCCATCGGCATGCTTCCACCGTCACCCAGGAAGATCCTGGCCGGAAAGGAGAGGTTGCGAGGCAGGAAGCCCAGACAGGCCCCTCCGAGCGACACAGCACCCACGGCGAGCCACGCGTCCCCGCGCACCACCCCAAGAATCGCGGCACCCGCGGAGACCACGAGCGCCATCGTGCTTGCCGCTCCATCCATGTTGTCGAAGAGGTTGAAGGCGTTGACGACCGCGACGATCCACACACAGGTGACCCCAAGATCCACGAGCGCCCCCGCGCCAAGGTGCCAGCCCAGTCCCGAGATCCACACCACCCAGGCCAGGGCCAGCTCGACGAGCACTCTCCACCCCGGGGCCACCGTGCGGCGGTCGTCCACCGTCCCAACGACCCAAAGCAGTCCGATGCCCCCTACCAGAGGGATCGTCTTGTTCCAATCGCCGGCAGCCACAAGCAGGGCGATGACAAAGCCGCCCATCAACGCCGCTCCGCCAAGATACGGGGTGGGGTGCGCGTGGCCCTTGTAGCCGGCCGGCTTGTCGTAGAACTGCAGACGATCGGCGAGGAGAATGGCGTAGGGCGTCGCCGCGTAGGCGAGGGCACATGCCATCGCAAAGCCGAATGAAATCCGTAAAGCTAGCGTCATAGGTATACTCGGATCTTCCCGCAGTCAACTGCTTTGACAGGCTGCGATGCCGCTCGGCGGGGAAGCCTATCGATGAGAGGAGCCGGCCACATCACGTGTGAGCCCCTAAGTGTGCTGGTGGACGCCGTCTCTGCTCGCCGTGGTGGAGGCGCAACCTTCCTCTTCGAACAGCTGCGGGCGCTCGAGCGGATCCTCGACCTCCGTCTCACCATCCTCACCACCGAGGCAGCTCGCGTACCCGTTCTGAACGGCTGTTCGCAGTCCCGAGTGATCTCCTGGCCGGTCCGACCCCTGCCGCTGCGCATCCTGCGCGAGCAGACCTCAATTCCCGGCCAGGCCGTCCACTACGACGCCGTGTACGTGCCCGGCAACTTCGCAATCGCCCGAACCCGCGTGCCTCAGGTATTGGTTCTGCAGAGCCTCTGGCATTTCGGCCAGCAGGCACGGGAAGCCAGAAGTCGCTGCCCGGCGGCCATGCGCTTGCGCCTGTTGGCCGAGGCGCGCCTGGCGCGTGCCTCGGTTCGCAGGGCAGATCGGGTCATCTGCGTATCTGAGACGATGAGGTCCTGCGTGGCCGAGGATCTCGGGGAGCTCGAGAAGCTCACCGTCGTCTCGCCAGCGCCACCCCAGCTTCACGCCGACCCTGGCCACAACCGACTGAGTGGCCAATATGTTCTATCGGTGGGAACCGATCTACCCCACAAGGACTGGACAGGTTTGGTGCGCGCGTTTCAACGCCAGACCGATCTCCCGCGTCTGGTGCTGGTCGGATGGTGCCCGCCCGCGCGTCGTCGGGCGATCTCTCACCTGAGCCGAGATTCCGTCTGCCTGCTCGGCCCGGTGATCGACCGGAGCGAGCTCGCCAGCCTATACAGCAACGCCGCCTGCGTCGTAGCCCACTCCCACCTCGAGAGCTACGGCCTGACTGCGATTGAGGCCCTGGCCCTGGGAGTCCCGCTCGCCGCGAGCGACATCCCGGCACACCGGGAGTTCTGCGGATCCGCCGCTCACTACTATGACCCCCATGACGGAGACGCCCTTGCCGCGGCGGTGGCCGATGCGATCCGGGCCGGCCCGGCAAGCGGGGCGCCGGCACTGGCTCTGACGTGGGCCGACAACGCGAACATGACCGCCGAAGTACTGAGAAACGCAGCCGATGGGCAGCGAGGCGTCACTGAGCAGCGCTCGATAAAGTGACCGCTCCGTGGACACCGAGGCCCACATCCTGTGAACAGATCACGGCCCAGTGTGCTCGTACTGGGCGCAACGGGCATGCTCGGCCATGTGGTGGCGGACCACTTCGTGACCGCTGGGTTCGAGGTCCACGCCTCGATTCGTCGTTGCTCGCTCGCCGACCGCCTGAACCCGGGGATGGATCTACACGATTACGATGCGACGTGCGAGCCGGTGGCCGCACTCGTCGACTCCATCCGGCCCAACACCGTGGTGAACTGCATCGGCCTGGTCAAGCAGCTCGATGCCGCGTCCGAGCCGCTGCCGGCGATCAGGCTGAATGCACTTTTCCCCCACGAAGCGGCGCTGGCCTGCGAAATGGCTGGTGCGCGCCTAGTGCATATCAGCACCGATTGCGTCTTCTCGGGAATACTGCCAATCGGCGAGACCTACACTGAGGAGAACCAGTCCGATGCCCGCGACCTATATGGGCTCACCAAGTATCTGGGCGAGGTACATGCCCCCCGGTCGTTGACGCTGCGGACATCGATCATCGGCTGGGAGCTCGAGCGCTCGGCAGGCCTATTAGAGTGGTTTGTCAACCAGCGCGGCAAACAGGTCAACGGTTTTACGCGTGCTGTCTTCTCGGGGCTCACCACGCATGCCCTGGCTCGCGTAATCGGGTGGCTCACAAGGGAGTACCCACAGCTAAGCGGCCTGTATCACGTGTCCAGCGAGCCGATCACCAAGTACGACCTCCTGCTGGCGCTACGCGATGCCCTGGCATTGGATGTCGAGATCGTTCCTGTCGATGAGCCTGTCATCAACCGAGCGCTTAACTCCGACCGGCTGCGCGAGCTCACCGGGCTCGTGGTGCCGTCGTGGGGGGAGATGCTCACCGAGTACGAGAGAGAGAAAGGAAGGACCTATTGCAATGATGCTGGATGACGCGACGGTACTCATTACCGGGGGTACGGGATCACTCGGTCAAACGCTCGTGCGTCGACTGCTGCGCGGAGAGATGGGTACACCCAAGAAGCTCATCGTGTACTCTCGCTGCGAGGCTAAGCAGTACGCGATGAAGTCAACCTGGAAGCATGCCTATAGTGCCACTGACGATATCTACTACGCCAATTTCGATGAGCTGCTGGAGTTTCGGATTGGGGATGTTCGTGACTACGCGAGCCTCCAGGCCGCAGTCGCAGACAGCAACGTCTTGATCAACGCCGCGGCGATGAAGCAGGTGCCGGCTTGCGAGTACTTTCCCGCTCAAGCCGTCGCCACGAACATCACAGGCGCCGAGAACATCGTCAGGGCCATGCGCGGGACCCCTGGTCTCCACACCGTCGTTGGAGTGTCCACCGACAAGGCCTGCAAGCCGATCAACGTCATGGGCATGACCAAGGCTCTGCAGGAGCGCATCTTCCTGGAGGCGAACATTCAGCAGGACCACTGCCGCCTGGTGGCCGTGCGGTACGGCAACGTACTGGCCTCCAGGGGTTCGGTACTTCCTCTGTTCAAGCATCAGATCGCTCACGGCGGTCCGGTCACCATCACCATGGCGGAGATGACCAGATTCCTGTTGAGCCTGGATCGCGCTGTCGACACGGTATTCGCCGCCATGCGCAGCGCGCACCGCGGCGAGGTGTTCGTGCCCCAGGTGCCTTCGGCGCGCGTTACCGACATTGCCGCTCATCTGATCGGCGAGCGGAACATCGAGACCGTTTTTACCGGCATACGTCCGGGCGAGAAGATCCATGAGATATTGGTCTCGGAGGAGGAGGCGTTCCGGACAGCGGAGCGAGATGACCACTACGTGATCAAACCCCACCTCCCGGAGATCGCCGGCGAGGAGGCAAGCCGTCCCTTGCGGGGCGATTACTCCTCAGCCGACGGTGTCATCGAAGGCGAGGCGCTGGACGCCTTGCTCGCCACCGCCGACTTCACCGATCCGGCGATGGCCGGAGCAGCTGCGCTTCGCGACTAAGCCCATGAAGGTCATGATCGTAGCCGGCACCAGGCCGGAGTTCATTCGTCTCAGCCTGGTGCTCAGACGACTCGCCGATCTCGGGTTGAGCCGGGTTCTGGTCCACACTGGCCAGAACTACGACCCGCGCCTCTCCGATATCTTCTTTGATGAACTCGGCCTCTCACAGCCAGACGAGTACCTTGACGTGCGCGCCGAGACCGTGGGACAGCAAATCGGTCATATCGTCGCGCGCAGCGAGGACGCCCTGCTGCGCCATCGCCCCGACGCGCTGCTGGTGCTCGGCGACACCAATAGTGGTCTTTCGGCAATTCCCGCCGCGAGGCTGAACATACCCATCTTTCACATGGAGGCCGGCAATCGATGTTTCGACTGGCGCGTCCCGGAGGAGAAGAACCGGCGCCTGATCGATCACATCAGCGATTGGTTGCTCCCGTATACCGCGCGTTCTCGCGAGTACCTCCTGGCGGAGGGAATACACGCCGAGAAAATCTTCGTATCGGGCAACCCGATCGTGGACGTGCTGGAGGGATATCGCGGTCTTTGGGAGGCGTCTGACGCATTGGCCGATTGCAGGGTTCACTCAGGCCAATATGTTCTGGTCACAGTTCACCGCGAGGAGACGGTGGACTTTCCCGAGCGGTTACAGGTGATCTGCGAGGGACTCAACCTCGTAGCCGAACATCTGGATATGCCAGTGGTGTGGAGCGTGCATCCCCGTACACGTCCAAAGCTCGATGCACTGGACGTCGTCCTAGATCGGCGTATTCAGCTGCACGAGCCCTTTGGCTTTGGGGACTTCGTAGCTCTCGAGGCCGGAGCGCGGTGCGTCGTCACAGACAGCGGCACGGTGCAGGAGGAGTGCAGCCTCCTGAGCGTTCCAGCGGTGACATGCCGCGATACCACCGAGCGTCCGGAGACGGTGGAGTGCGGCTCCAACATCCTCTCGGGCGTGAAAGATTCGGAGCACCTTGCCACGTGCGTCAAGATCATGGTGTCTGCAAATCGCGACTGGCGCTCTCCATACGCCGCCGACACGGGAGTGGCTGAGCGCGTTACCCAGTTCATCGTCAGCAACTTGCGTTAGCGATGATTAGTAGAAAGATCGTCTCGGCGTCGACGTGCGGATCCTAATCGTCAACAAGTATTTTCCGCCAGACACGGCCAACACCGCGCAACTGCTGGGCGAGCTGAGCGAAGATCTCGCCGTGGAAAACCGCGTCGAGGTGGTCGTGGGCCGACCGAGCTACGATCCCGGGCGGCCCCAATCGCGGCCCGCGGGAGTCACGGTTCGCACCGTCCCCTCGAGCTCCCTGGGTCGCGGGAGCATGGCCCGGCGCCTGATGGACTACCTCTCCTTTCTCGCGCTCGCGCTCGGGAGGGCATGTACCGCAAGCAAACCCGACGTCGTGGTGAGCCTGAGCGACCCACCCCTGGTGGGGCTGATCAGCGCATTGGCGGCCGCTCGGCATCGCTGCCCTTATGTCCAGATCTGCCACGACGTGCATCCGGATATAACCATTGCATTGGGGAAGGTCCAGGAGGGTCTCCTGACGCGCCTGTGGCGAGGCATCAACCGCCATGTGCAACGACGCGCCATCCGGATTGTGGTGGTTGGGCGAGACATGGAGGAGAAGCTCGCCAACGAGGGCGTGGCGCGCGAGCGCCTCCGTTTCGTCCCCACTTGGGCCTCGGCCCAGAAGAACACTCCTCTTGAGAGTGTTGCCGTCAGAGAGGCGCGTGGATGGCTTGGAAAATTCGTGGTGATGCATGCGGGCAACATGGGCCTCTCGCAGAACATCGGTATGTATGCACACGTCGCACGCGCCCTACTGGACCTCGAGGATCTGGTGATCGTTTTTGTGGGGGACGGCCCGGCCAGAGAGGACCTACTCAGGCAGGCGAGTGACGAGAAGCTGCACAATCTCGAGTTCCTGCCTCGTGTGCCTAAGCCCGAAGCGCAACGACTGATGGCGGCCGCCGACATTCATGTGGTGTCGCTGGTCCCCGGACTGTGGGGCTGCGCGGCCCCAAGCAAGACCTATGGCATCATGGCCGCCGGCCGTCCCTTTATCGCATCGGTGGATGCCCACTCCGAGCCGGCGCGAATCGCATCCGAGTTCAACTGTGGATTCGTGGTTCCCGCCGGATCGGCCGATGATCTTGCTGCCACGATCCGGACAGCCCGCCAAGCGCCACTCGCCGAGATGGGCGCCAGCGCGCAAATGGGCTTTCAGGCACGCTACCAGCGCGCGACAGTTACCAGTGCCATCGCCACCGTGCTTCGGGAAGCAGTCTCGGAGAGCCACCCCAAATGACTCGCTTTACTGCCAAGCAACCCCCGATCGACTTGGTCTCAGCCGTGAACCACGTCTGGCGGGCATGGCGCGAGCGGGGTGAGCGCCCCGTTAGAACCCTGCTGCTGGCGGCCGGTGTCGCAAGCTTCCTCTCCGCGGCCGGCACTCTCCATGCCGTCTATACGCTTCAGGTGTCCTACGTCCTGGCCGCAATGGCGATCCTCGTAGGTGCGCCGTGGGTGGTGAGTGGCTGGAGCAAGTCTGGCAATTGGCTGCGCTGCTCATCTGTGGCGCTGATTACCGTCTATCTGGTCTCGATGTTGGCTGGGCATCCAGGCTCGATCTCGGGCTCCGCGCACACCGGCCGCTCACGCGAGATCGTCTATATGGCCGATCTATGTGTGGGCCTGGGCACAGTCGGAGTGATCGCGGGAGTCCTGGGAGGACTGAATCGCTCTCACGCGATGTTCAACGCACTCCTCTGTGGAGCAGTGCTAGCCGCTGCCTACGCTGTATATCAGTGGTTTGGCCTTCACTTTCACTGGCCTCTCACCCGGATCAACAACACACTGAACTCCAATGGAGTGACCAGCGGGGCCAGCCAGGGCGCTGGGCCGCTTGGCTGGGAACGGGCGCAGGGCACCTTTCTCGAGCCTCATTTCCTGGGAGCCTACCTCGCTGCCCTGTGGCCCCTTTGCGCAGGGGCAGCGCTGAGCGCAACTCGGCCACGGGCAAAAAGGTGCCTGTGGGTGGCAGCGCTCCTCATACTTGTGGGGCTGCTCACCACCGGCTCCGCCCCGGCGTGGGCCAGCTTGATCGGCGTATGCGTTGGGACCGTGGGCGCTGTGGCGATCGCACAACGCAAGCCCGTGCTCGCTGCATTGGCGGTGTCCTCGATCGTCGGCGCGCTTGCCCTGGTGCCGGTCACCGGGATTCAGGGGGCCACAGCGGCCGCCACCGGGCGCTCGGCCGGTACCATCACACTGACCACCCAGTTTCGGACCGCCACCTGGTCTCGCGCGCTTGACCTCTGGGCCCACGATCCGATTCTCGGATCGGGCCCTGGGCAGGCATCGATTCGACTGACCGACGCGGGCGTGGATCAGGCCCTATTTCCAAAGCTCGCTCCAGGTATCCTTCTCTCAGCGCAGGGGCTCTGGGCAGCCGCGCTTTTGGATACGGGCCTGTTGGGGCTCACCGCGTGGCTGCTCTTCCTTGGGGGGGTGATCTGCCTCACCGCAAGGAGCACCTTGCAGCGTTTCAGCTATCACACGACGGCGCTGCTGGCGGCAGTCGTCATTGCCCTGCTGGGTAGCCTGACAGCCGGCGACCGCTTGGAACTGTGGGTATGGCTGCTGCTAGGCACCGCTCTGGCGGCGACGAGCGACGGCGGCCGCGGCGCAGCCCGCCACGGCCGCCAGGAGTCCGGCGAGAGCGCCCAACGCCGCGCTTAGAGCAGTATTGCCGGCCACCGCCCCCGTGACGTGCGCCGGGAATGCCACCGCGGCTGCCGCGGCGGCTGTGAGATCTCGTTCCTGGGTCGCACTTGGCGGCGCCGGCCCATCGGTGAGGCTGGCAGCATCCACCACAAAACTGGCTTTTCGATGAGAGGTGGTGAGCAGCCCCAACTCGATCGTCGAATGCGCCCGCAACGGCGCCCAGGAGACGACGAGCCTGCGCCAGTCTCGCGTGAGCACTACGCGGGCCCCAGTCTGCGCGTCATGGGCATCGCCTCCGAGGAAGGCAACGGCCGGAAACGGATGTGACGGCGCGCGCGCCCAGACCACTCCTGTATAGGTACGGTGAGGCGCCACAATGTAGCTCAGGGTCGTACTCGGACCGCAGCCTGGCACCGGAGAGCAGACCGCGCTCAGCGACCCGTCCCGAAAGCGGCCACCATGCGGTTCGGCGCTCAGGCTGGTGGGTCGCAGCGCGAACTGGGAGCTCCCATCCCACGCCCCGATCCCATAGCTGAAGTCACTGGCCGGAATCGAATATGGAGCGTTCGCCACGGCCTGAACCCGACCGGCGAGCATGACCGCATAGGAGCCCGCCGAGTTCGCAAGGGCCGCAGCCGCTGAACCGCTTTCAGCATCCGCGGTTACCGTCACCAGACCGGTGCCGGCGTCGGGCTTCGCGCTGAGAGAGCCGCTGAGCGGAATGCCCCCCTCCGGCGCGCCGGCCTCGAGCTCCACGGCGGTGGCCACCGGTCGGGATTCGAGCACCGCGGCCAGCGTCCGGACTCGTTGCGCGGATGTACCGCCGAGCGCCGAGGCATGATCGGCGACTACCACGAGCGCCTGGGCGCGCTCGGGAAAGGCCGGTGGCCGGTGCAGCACCGCTCCGAGGCAGGCCCCCAGCACAGGGCCGGCCACCAGCAGCAGAATCGCCGCGCCCTGCCCCGGCCTCCACCCCTGCGCGCGCTTCAGTCGCAAATCCTCTGGAGGAAGCAACTTCACGGCTTGGATCTCACGGGCACACCCACGATCCCCCGCAGACTAACGAGCGTCGGTGGAAGTCGCGGTCTCAGGTAGCCCAGCGTCCCCCCCGTATTTGTGAACACCCAGATTTGCCCAATCAGGATCGCCCCATAACACAGGCTTGATGTTACGGAGGCCATGACCGTGCCATAGGCGGGAATGAGTATCACGTTGAGTCCCAGATTTGCGACCAGCCCAATCGCCCACACGACGATCGACGCGGTCGGGTAGCCGATCCCCGCGAAGTGATAGGACAGGATCGTCAGCAGCCCCAGAGCAAACGTTCCCGGCAACAGCCAGCGCAGCAGGAGCACCGATTCCACATACGCGTGGCCGAACAGGGCCGGGACGAGCACATTGGCCGCCACACCGACAATCAGACATAGCAGCCCATAGGGCAGTAGCAGGCTCCCGAACACCGCCCCCGTGAGCTCCGCACGCGATCCACGGACGATCCGCACGAAGAGGTTCAAGCCAATCGCCATGGGCACGAGGTACAGGCTCTGGGCCACGGTGACTGAGGTGGAATATAGACCCGCCTGGCGGGAGCCCAGAAAAGCATTGACCAGCAGCAGGTCCGCGCGCACCACGAAATACGCCATGACCGTCGCCATGTACACCCGCAGCCCAAAGCGCAGCATGTGTCCCGCAAGGCCCAGATCGGGCCAACGGGGAAACGGCCGATGTCGCCAGAGCAGGACCACATACAGCGCCACGCCGAGCGGATACTGGCTGAGCGCAGCGGCAAGCGCCGCAGAGGAATTGGCGTGAGCGCTGTGCAGGACCCCCCACACCAGAGCGATGGTGATGGCACTCAACGAGACGTCGGCCGCGTTCATCGCGATCGCGCGACCCTCTCCGAGCAGCACGGCCTGGAGCAGCAGGGAGCCCAACGCGAAGGGCACGCTCAAGGCCACGAGCAGAGCCTGGCCCTCGGTGAGCCCGGGCACCGCACTCGGAGCGAGTATCCAGACGCCCAGTGCAATCGCCGCCGAGACCATCCCGAGTCCCGCCGCCCACCATGCTGAGTTGACGATGATCTGGGACACCGCGCTCGATGAGCGCGCGGCCCACGCCGGATTGGCGGTGACGAGGCCGAGCGACCCCAACTGCAGAAGGATCAACGCGAGGGCCAGCCCGACGGAGACGACACCCTGAGAGGAGGGACCGAGGCGGCGAGCGATCAGGATCAGCACGCCCAGGTTCAGCAGCCCGACCGCCCCCTTTGCCACGATCATCACCAGCGAATCGAGCCCAAGACGCCGCGCGGGACGAAGCTCGCCGGCCTGCTCACGCATCCGCTCGGAAGGTACGCTCACGGCACGCCATGCTTTCAGATCCATCGCCCCAACCCGCCACGCGAGCGCCCGACCGCCCAATCGTCCTCGTGGCCGCCGGGGCTCCACCCGGGAGCGGTGGAACGAGTCTCGTCATCCATCGGATCCTCTCGGCACCCGGGATGCCCCCTCTGCAGGTCTTCGCCGATCGTCGCGTGAGGCGGCATGTTCGCGCGGGCGTTGGCGCGATTCTCCCCGCTCGCTATCGCTGGTTTTGGAAGGCTCCCACGAGCTCGAGGATCCCAGCACCGCTGCAGTGGCTGTGCGGCTGCTTGAACCTGCTCGCCGCTGGGATCGTGGGAGCACGGGCGGGGCGTACGTGCAGATCAGAAGACGCCGGATGGGTGCTGTCGGTCGTCGACAGCGGTATCTCCCAGATCGCCGGCGCGATCGCCGCCAGGCGCGCCGGTGTGCCTCACGTTCTCTGGGTCCTGGATCTCTGGGAGGAGAACACCTATCCACAGTTCGATCGCCTGGTGGCGCGCCACTTGGAGCGGCGACTGTGGCGTACCGCCGCCGCGATCGTGGTGCACAGCGAGGAGGCCGCCGAGCACTACGCCGCCAAGCATGACGTTCAATGCCATGTGCTGAGAACGCCGATCCGAGATCCAGAGCGCCTCCCCGCGCCCTCCTCACGCCAAGCGCAGACAGAGATCCTGTGCGCGGGCTCCCTCTACTGGGCCCAGGAAGATGCCGTCCGGCGACTTGAGCGTACCGTCGCCCGTATGCGACCAAAGCTCACGCTTACGATTCTCAGCGACGACGAGACATTGACCACCGAGGCGCTCGAGGCCGATCGCATCGAGATGGGCGTTCCCGAAGCGCACTTCAGGGCGAGGCTGCTCGAGGCAGACATGTTGTTCCTGGGCCTGAGCTTCAACACCGCCCACCCAGAGCTCATCAGAACCGCCGCTCCTGCGCGCTTCCCCGAGTATCTCGCCACCGGCGTGCCACTGATCGTGCACGCACCCCCTGGCTCGCACGTCGTGCGCCGCGCGGTGGAGCTGGATGCAGCGGAGGTTGTCGACCGCCCCACCGACGAGGCCTTGAAAGGTGCTATCCAAGCGGTGCTGAACGATCCCGAGACTGCGGCACGGCGCGCGGCGCGCGCTCGGACCGCGGCCCTCCAGCACGATCACCTCGCGGTCGCAGCCCAACTGGCCCAGGTCCTCGAGCGCACCTCGAGCTTTGGGGATGTTGAGCGCGCTGGTGGGTCGGCATGAGGAGACATCGATGAGCTCCCGTATTTCGGCGGCATCGCGCTCGATCGAAGATGACGGTGACGGCGGACTGAGCGCGGCCGAGGCGAACCGCCGCTACTATGCCGCAAGAGCCGCCGACTACGACCTGACCGAGGAGTGCGTCACGCTGGAGCGTCATCGGCGGCGCCTGCGGCGGGTGCTCAAGATGGCACTTGCCAATGCTCAGAATCACGAGCGAATCCTGGATGCCTGTGGAGGGTCGGGTTACGCCTCCCTGGAGCTCGGCGCCATGGGTCTGAGCCCCGTTACTGTGGATATCTCTCCTGACATGCTCGTGGTCTATGCGCGCAAGGCCGCGACGGCGGGCTTGGTCGCGAGGACCCACGTGAGTGAGATCGGCTCCTTCCTGGCCGAGAGCCCAAATCAGTGGGATCTGATCGTCTTCTCTTCCGCTCTCCATCACCTCGATGATTACCGCTCCGTGCTGGGCGCTGCATGCGATCGCCTTGCTCGAGGAGGTGTTATCGCAACGGTCTTCGACCCCACCTCCCTGAGCGGCGTGGGCCATAGCATCCGGTATATCGACTACTTGCTTTGGCTGGCGATCCGGCATCCCTCCACATTTGCAGCCAGGCTGCGTCGACGGGTCGCAGAGCCCTCCAGCGGCCCGGCCGGCGTGGGGCGCACAGCAGAGCGTCACGCGCTCTCAGGTATCGACGACATCGCCCTCGCCAGGTATCTCGAGGAGCATGGTGTGGAGATCGTTCTCCACGGGCGCGAATTCGACGCTCGCTTCTCGGTGATGCGAATGCTGCTTCGGCTCTTGACTCAACCCTCCTCCTTCTCGCTCATCGTGCGGCGTCCGGCGTGAGCGTGGCCAGCATCGCCCGATCCCGGCCCTGGGCCGGGTGGAGAAGCGCGCACCATGTGGCAATGCTTGTCGAGGTGGCGGTTAGATGAGCCGGCTGAGCTCGGCAGGCATTGGACGAGCGGAGGCAATGATTCTCGGCCGAGCGGTCGCTCGGCGCGCGAGACGGGACGCCGAGCGAGGAGCCCCGGCGGCTGTGCGGCCGAGCTCCTATCGACACCTCGTTCGCATCCTGGCGGCCGACTGTGCGAGTGTCCTGGATGTCGGAACGGGGCTCATGCGCTCACTAGGGGAACTACCATGCCCGGTCAAGATTGGCCTCGACGCACACCGTCCCTATCTAACGCATCGTGAGATCGCCGGGGCGGTCCCGATCAACGCGCATGCCCTCGAGATCGAGCGCCTGTTCGTCCCCGGCGCGGTCGATCTCGTCACGCTCATAGACGTAATCGAGCACTTCCCGCCCGAGGACGCCGTCGAGGTTTTGCGCCAAGCCGAGACGGTTGCACGGCGCAGAGTGGTGCTTTTCACTCCCCGAGGTAGGTTTCCCCAGGCAGGACATGACCTGTTCGGCCTGGGTGGCGAGGAGCTCCAACAACACCGATCAACGTGGGAGCCCGGCGATCTGATCGAGCTCGGCTACCGCGTGGCAATACTCACCGATTTTCACGACGCACGCAACGAAGCGTTCGTCAAGGCTTTCGGTCCAGACGCTCCCCCAGTCGACGCGCTGTTGGCGTGGAAGGCAGCGGAGCTCTGATGCGCCCGACCGATCGACGAGCTGTACCGGGGACTTCGGTCAGACCAGTGGGAAAGGTGAGCCACGTGCACCAACGGAGCTCGATGCATTGCCGCCTCCTGAGATACGCCCTGAGCATGGCGGTGGCACTCATATCGCTTTCACTAGCCACGTCGTCGCCGGCGCGGGCATCGGCGACAAAGGCCATATGGGGCCCCGCGATCCACGACGGGGCCTCTCTGTTCCCCACATACCGAGACCTCGGTGTGAAAATCTACGAGGACCATCTGTACTGGTACTTGACCGCTCCCCACCGCCCCCGCAACCCCCGCAACCCCAACGACCCGGCCTACATCTGGCCCGCGGAGGTCACCCGCGCGGTGGCCGAAGCCAAGCGCTACCACATGCAGGTCGCCCTGCAGATCATCGGCGCGCCGGAATGGGCCAACGGGGGCAAACCGTGGAACTGGGCGCCGGAGAATCCCCAGGACTTCGCTGGCTTCGCGATCGCCGCCGCCAAACGCTATCCGTCGGTGCACATGTGGATGATCTGGGGCGAGCCCTCGCGCCAGCACAACTTCGAACCGCTTACGCCGGCACCGCGCTTCGCCCATTTGGACGCGGCCGAGCAGGTGGCGCCGCATCTGTACGCCCGCATCCTCGACGCGGCCTACGGCGCCCTCAAGGGCGTCAGCCGCGCCAACATCGTGATCGGGGGGATGACCTACACCACGGGGAACATCTCCACCCAGCAGTGGATCGAAAACATGCGCCTGCCCGACGGCAGGCCCCCACGGCTGGACATGTATGGACAGAACCCGTTTTCATTCCGGGAACCCAACCTTTCAAACCCCCCCTCGCCGGAACAGTCGATCGATTTCTCCGATCTGCCACGCCTGGCGCAACTCGTGGACCGCTATCTGGGCAGGCCGGGCAATCCCCATCCTAAGCTGTTCCTCTCGGAGTGGACGATCCCCACAGGGGTCGACGATGAGTTCGACTTCTACGTCAATCCGTCGCTCCAGGCGAAATGGATCACCGCCGGTCTGCGGATCGCGAGCAGTTGGCCGCGTATCTACGCCGTCGGGTGGATCCATCTTTACGACAATCCACCCGAAACCTCGGGGGGGCTGCTGTACGCCAACGGTGCCAAGAAGCCCGGCTACTACGCCTGGAAGGCCGGTTGAGGGCTCTGCCGGTCCGTCAGAGCCAGGGCTGACGGGCGCCATCGACAGCCGCTGAGGGGCAGTCGGCCCCCCGGCAGCGCCTCATGCCGCGGCCTTCGCGCGCGGTTTGCGTTTGGCGGCCGCGGGCGCGCGTGGCTTTTTGACGGCCCCGCGCGGCTTGCCGTTCGGCGAGGCACCCGCCGCCGCCAGCAGCGGCGCGAGGAACTGGCCGGTGTGTGAGGCCGGCTCGGCCGCAACCTCCTCGGGCGTGCCGGCGGCGACCACGAGGCCACCCTCCTCGCCCCCCTCGGGGCCCATGTCGAGGAGGCGGTCGGCGCACTTGATCACGTCGAGGTTGTGCTCGATCACAACCACGGAGTTGCCGGCGTCCACGAGCCGCTGCAGGACCTCCAGCAGTCGCTGTACGTCGGCGAAGTGCAGCCCCGTCGTGGGCTCGTCGAGGATGTAGAGGGTACGCCCCGTCGCCACCTTGGAGAGCTCGGTCGCCAGCTTCACGCGCTGGGCCTCCCCCCCGGAGAGCGTGGTGGCGGGCTGGCCGAGGCGCACGTAGCCGAGCCCGACCGCGTCGAGCGTCTCCAGGCGCCAGGCGCACCTTGGGGATGTGCTCGAAGAACTTGACCGCCTCCTCGATCGGCATGTCGAGCACGTCGGCGATGCTCTTCCCCTTGAAGCGGATCTCAAGCGTCTCGCGGTTGTAGCGCTTGCCGGCGCACTGCTCGCAGGGAACGTACACGTCGGGCAGGAAGTGCATCTCGATCTTGAGCTGGCCGTCGCCCTTGCACACCTCGCAGCGCCCACCCTTGACGTTGAAGGAGAAGCGCCCGGGCTTGTAGCCGCGCGCGCGGGCCTCCTGGGTTTTGGAGAACATGTCGCGGATCACGTCGAACAGGCCGGTGTAGGTGGCGGGGTTCGAGCGCGGCGTGCGCCCGATCGGCGACTGGTCGACGGCGATGATCTTGTCGAGCTGCTCCAGGCCCTTGATCTTGCGGTGGGCGCCGGCGCGGGCGCGCGCGCGGTGCAGGTGCGCGGACAGCGCCTTGTAGAGGATCTCGTTGACAAGCGTGGACTTGCCCGAGCCGGAGACCCCCGTGACGCAGGTGAGCGTGCCGAGCGGGAAGGAGGCGTCGATGTCGCGCAGGTTGTGCTGCGAAGCGCCTTCCACCTTCACATAACCGGTGGGGGTCCGGCGCTTGGCGGGCACCGCCACCGCCAAGGTGCCGGCGAGATACTGCCCGGTGGCCGACTCCTTCACGCGCTGCACCTGCGCCGCCGTCCCCTGCGCGACGATCCGCCCTCCGTGTTCGCCGGCGCCGGGGCCGAGGTCGACGAGGTGATCGGCGGCGCGCATCGTCTGCTCGTCGTGCTCGACCACGATCACCGTGTTGCCGAGGTCGCGCAGCCGCTCCAGGGTGGCGATCAGCTTCGAGTTGTCGCGCTGGTGCAGCCCGATCGAGGGCTCGTCGAGGATGTACAGCACCCCCACCAGCGAGGAGCCGATCTGCGTCGCCAACCTGATCCGCTGCGCCTCCCCCCCGGAGAGCGTGGCGGAGGAGCGGTCCATCGAGAGGTAGCCGATGCCGACGTTCTCCAGGAACCGCAGCCGCTCGGCGATCTCGCGCAGGATCAGCCGCGCGACGTGGCGGTCGGTCTCGGAGAGCTCCACCTCATCGAGCCACTCGATCGCGCGCCGCGCGGAGAGCGCACAGAAGTCCTCGATCCGCGTGCCCCCGACGAGCACCGCGCGCGACTCCGGGCGCAGCCGCGCGCCCCCGCAGGCGGGGCAGGGCCGCAGCGACATGTACTCCTCGAGTTTCTCCTTCACCCCCTCGGACTCGGTTTCGCGGTAGCGCTTTTCGAGGTTGGCGATCAGCCCGCCAAAGCGCGTGGAGTAGGAGCGCCGGCGACCGAAGCGGTTGCGGTAGGTGATCGCCAGCGGTTCCTTCGTGCCCTGCAGGAACAGGTCCTGGTGCTCGCGGGGCAGCTCCTCCCACGGCTCGTCGAGGTCGACGCCGTAGCTCTCGGCGAGCGCCGCAGCGACCTGGTCGTAGTAGTTGGAGAAGGCCGCCGCCCGGCTCCACGGCGCGATCGCCCCCTCGGCGACCGACAGCGTGGGGTCGGGCACGAGCAGCTCGGGGTCGATTTCCATCTGCGCCCCCAGCCCGTGGCAGCGCTCGCAGGCGCCGTGGGGTGAGTTGAACGAGAAGATCCGCGGCTCCAGCTCGACCAGCGAGGGGCCGTGCTCGGGGCAGGCGAAGCGCTCGGAGAAGGTGAACACGGTGCCCTCGGCAGGTATCTCACCCGTGAGGATCTGGGCATTGGCGGCGCGCGCACCGAGCGCCCCGGTCGCATGCCTGCCCTCCCCCTGGCGGCCCTCGGCGGCCACGGCCGCCTCGACCGCGCCGCTCTGCGATGCGCTAACCCCTCCCCCTCCCCCTTTCCCTTGCCCAATTATCTCCACCTCCACCAGTCCGTCCGCCAGACGCACCGCGGTCTCGATCGAGTCGGCGAGGCGCTTGCGCACGTCGTGGCGCATGATCAGCCGGTCGATCACGACCGAGATGTCGTGCTTGTAGCGCTTGTCGAGCACGATCGATTCCTCCAGCAGGCGGATGCGATCGTCGATCCGCACGCGCGCGAAGCCGTCTGCCCGCAGCTCCTCCAGCAGCTTGCCGTACTCGCCCTTGCGCCCGCGCACCACGGGCGCCATCACCATGAAGCGCACGCCCTCCGGCAGCTCCATCACCTGGTCGATGATCTGCTCCGCGGACTGCCCGGTGATCGGCCGCCCGCAGATCGGGCAGTGCGGCTTGCCGACGCGCGACCACAGCAGGCGCAGGTAGTCGTAGATCTCGGTGACCGTGCCGACGGTCGAGCGGGGGTTGCGCGAGGTGGTCTTCTGGTCGATCGAGATCGCCGGCGAGAGCCCCTCGATCGAGTCCACGTCGGGCTTGTCCATCTGCCCGAGGAACTGCCGCGCGTACGCCGACAGCGACTCGACGTAGCGGCGCTGCCCCTCGGCGTAGATCGTGTCGAACGCGAGCGACGACTTGCCCGACCCCGACAGCCCCGTGATCACGACCAGCGCGTCGCGCGGCAGCGTCAGGGAGATGTCCTTCAGGTTGTGCTCGCGCGCGCCTGAAACGACGATCTGGTTGCTCGAGGGCATGCTCTGTACATCATACGAGGGCGAACAGACGTTCGAGTGGGAAGGGATTTTTAAAGGATTTAGATGGGGGTTGGGCCACGACGCGGCAGACCGCCCGCGGCGGCACGGCCTCGGGAGCTCAAAGCCGATGCCAGCGCATAATCGTGCTAATCACGCGGTGAATTATCCTCATTATTGAGGTATTGGCGCCATTCCATGCACCGCCACGCCGGGCGGCTGAGTTCACGCGCCGGCGATGATCTTCCGTTTCGAGAGGTCGATCGTGACCGTGTCGCCTTCCAGCGGCTCGTCGTCTTTGGCCGATTTGCCGCGGGTCGGCTTGAACGCCACCGTGAGCGTCGGGGATGCGCCCGACATGTCCACGGTAAGCGTCAGATAGCCGTACTCGAGGATCGGTTCGACGGCCACCGCATACCCTTCCGGGAGCGTCGCTTCCGCGGCGTTCGACTTGGGCTTGGTGACGTTGTGCCCGCCGCTGCCCGCCACGATGTAGGGGATTTCATCGCCTTCCACCGTGCGCGTGTAGCGCTGGTAGAGATGGGCGTGCCCAGAGAGCACCGCGTCCGGGCGCAGCCCGGCCGCCGCGCAGGCCTTGTCGATGTCTTCGGTGAGCCCGCGCGCACCGCCGTGCTTCTCGTCCACCGACAGCGGCGGGTGGTGGCAGGCGAGCAGCACCGCCCGTTCACCCGCTTCGCGCTGTGGCTTCAGGCGCGTGAGCTCCGCCGTCAGGAATTCCAGCTGCCGTTCGTCGAGCGTCGGGTAGCGCCCGCCCTCGGAAGAGATCACCCCGGGGCCCTCCAGCACGTTGGAGTAGAGGCCGACGATCGACACGAACGGAGCGTCGAGCGTGAAGTACACGCCCGGCTGGTTCATCGCACTGCGCACCAGCCCGCCCGAGTCGGGCGAGGGGCCGGGGGCGGCGGCGCAGAAGTTGCGCAGGAAGGCGAACAGCGATTCGGCGTTTTCGCTCTCTTCGGAGGGGAACCCGTCGTGGTTGCCGGGGATCGCGAAGATCGGCGCGTCATAGCCGCGGAAGGGCTCGTAGAACTGGTCGTAGTAGTACTGGTGCTCGCCGAAGCTGTACACCACGTCGCCGAGGTGGAACATGAACATCGGCCCCTCCCCCGCCGCGGCCGCCTGCAGCTCCGCCGTCATCGTGTCGGCCACGCTCGCCACGGTCGAGACGTGCGACCCTTCCGATGGCCCCGTGTCGCCCGCGGCGTGGAAGCTGATCCGCTTCGCCGCCACGCACGGCGCGAGCGGGCCGGCGCCGAGCACCTGCGCGAGCTGCATACGCGGCGGGCTCACCCGCGCCTGGGGAACCGGCTGTAGTTGTTCTTCGTGAGCTTTGTAGTACGGCGACTTGTAGTAGGCGTCGCTGGTGTTGTCCACCTGGAAGGCGCTCTCGTCTTCGCCGGGGTGAGGATCGGCGAACAGCTGCCCTTCGGGACCCACGAGGTTGGAGCTGAGCCCCGGCACCGGGGGCGTCGTCGACGGCGGCGGTTTTGGCGCGGCGGGCGCCGGCCCGGGTACAGGCGCAGCGACGGGAGCCGGAGCCGGACCGGCACCGGCTTCAGGGGCGGAAGCGGCGCCTGCGGCTGAGCCGGGGGCCGCAACGGGAGCGACGCCCGCAGCAGGGCCGGCGCCCGCACCGGTTGCCGGAGCTTCGGCGGGTGACACGGGGGCTCCGAGCGCCCGCAGCAGCTGTGTGCCGTTGGGACGGCCCCAACCGGTGCACGCATCCCAACCCGGACCGGCTTTGTAGCTGCCGTTGTTGCCGCTGACGATGTCGACGAGGCTGTCCTTCAGGTGCGCGTATAGCTGCGGGTTGCAGAACCCGAGCGGGGTCCCGGTGAGCTGGTTGAGCAGCGTGATCAGCGCCGACCACAGCGGCGCCGAGGCGCTCGTGCCGCCGACCCCGCCCAGCTGGCCGTTCGGACTCAGCACCCACATCGGCGTTTCGGGATCGGCGAGGCTTGCCACGTCCGGCACGCCGCGCCCGGTTTTGCCGCTTTTGTCGGCGTTGGCGGGAACGTCTGCGGCGGCCTGCCACTCGGGCACCGCAAACAGCCGGCTTACGCCGCCGCCCGTGGCGCCCTCCTGCTTGGCGAGGTCGTTCCACACCTTTTCCGAGGAGATCGTCCCGGTCGCGGGGTCCATTTCCAGACGGATGCCCCCGCAGCCCAGCACCCACGGGCTGGAGGCGGGGAAGTCGACGTGCGGGGTTTTCGTGTCGGGCTCGTCGGCCGACCCTTCGTCGCCCGAGGCACAGCAGATCGTGATCCCCTGGGTGGCGGCCTGTTCGAAGGCGCCGTTGACCAGCTTGACGGCCTGTTCGGTCCACGCGCCCTTCGGTTCGTCCTCGGGGTTGCCGTAGGAGCAGGAGATCACCTTCGGCTTGTTGGTCGTGTCGGCCACCGCCGCCTTGATCGCGTTCACCCACCCCTCTTCGGTGAATTCGGTGAAGTACACCGCCACGTCGGCCCCCGGCACGACCCCGCCGACCGTGCAGAGGTCGAGCAGCACCTCGCCGGTGGCGTCGCTTGCTTCGCTGCCGTCCCCGGGGTCGTTGCCGGGACCCTGCACGACCACGTCGGTGAGCTTTGGCGCCGCCTGTTTGAGGGTGCCCGTGAAGTAGTCTTCGAGCGCGCTCGGTTCGTAGCCGCCCTTGGTGCCTTCGCCGTTGAATGCGAGCACCGCCACGCACTGCCCGGCGCCGTTGCCGGCGGGGAAGTCGAACAGCTTCGCGAGCATCGGCGGCGTGTAGGCGTTGGCGGGCGGTTCGGAGCCGCCTTCGGCTTCGGCGGCGCGCTTGGAGGTATGCGGGCGGGTGCGCACCATCTTGCGGTTGTCCAACCCCAGAACGCCCTCCACCACTCCCGCCAGCTCGGCGGGGAGCAGCACCTCGCCCTTGTAGGAGCGGTAGGTGCCCCCCTCGGGGTGCTTGTAGTGGTGCAGCTCCACGCCGAACGCCTCGCCCATCTGCTTGGCGGTGCCCGTCACCCGCACGAGGCGCTTGGCGATGCTCCGCTCCACCACTTTCAATTTGTGCGCTTGCGCGAACGCGACGACCGCGTCGAGGTCGGACGGGGCGGCGCCGAACGCCGCGACCGCTTCCTCCGGGCGCAGGTAGGAGCGCGCGCGGGGGGCAAGACGACCCAGCTCGTGCGCCGTGGGGGCGGGCGTGCCCTGTGGGTCGCGCTGGAGGTAGATCGTGACGGTCAACCGCTCGCCCGGCTTCACCGGTTCGATCGCCCTGGTGGTCAGCCGGCTGCTGCCCCGAAGACGGAAGTGCTTGCTCATGTGGACCTCCAGTTGTCGCGAAGTGCTGGACGAGGCCACCCATCAGAAGCATGCGCTTCCCCACGATGGCGTCCGCCGATGGTACAGAAAACCGTCAGCTAAATGGATTCTTCTTGTGAAAATTCGCGGGAGGGCGCGGATCAGTCGCCGAAACCCTCGAACAGCCACGCGACGTCGAGGCCCGGTACCCCCTCGGCGGGCGACGGTACCGACGTGCCGATCCCGTAGATCTCGCAGCGGCCGTAGCCCTTGGGCCCGGGGTCGGTGCGCACCTCGACTAGGCGCGCGGGGACATCCACAAGCCAGTACGTCGGCACCCCAGTCCGTGCGTACATCTCGCCCTTCGGCCCGCGATCCTTCTTGTGCGAGGTGACCGCAACCTCAACTGTCAGCAGCGCCGCGCGAGGGCAACGGCCGGGGGACGGCTCCCCCTCGATCAGTGTCAGGTCTGGCTCAGGCTCGGACCTCGGTTTTACTTCCAGTGGAAGCTGCACCATCAGCCACGCCTCAGATGCCCTGAAGTGACGCGTCAGCCGCATGATCGCGATCACATGGCTTTCACCCTGCGGGCTCATTGCGACCAGCAGCCCGTCGAGCAGCTCAACCGGCTCCCCATCCAGCGCACCCGTCTCCACCATCCGGTTGTAGGTCTCCGTGTCGAGCCGGTGGATCGGATCGCCACCGTTGCGCCCCCGATCGACAAGCAACCCGTCGCGCAACTCCACGTCAAGGCTCTCCATCGCCCCCGCCTCCACCAGTCGATCGTATGTCCCGACGCCCATCCGGTAGAGCGGGAGCGAGGAGTCGCTCCGAGCAAGGTGCCCAGCCTGTATCGCCATCGCCTCATTGTGGCAGGCGAGGATACGGACCGATGGCGAGGTTTCAGTGCCACGGGCGCCGGTCGAGAGCCAGGTGATCCGACCCCGCCGCCACCCGCGGCTCTACGCTGACTCAGCCAGGGACGTCCGCCCGACCCGTCTTGCCGCAGACCTTCGCGATTGGCCAGTCGCAGACCTTCCGCGATCGGCTGCTACGGCTCGAGCTCGCCGTCGTAGAGCGCGAACACCGCGCCCTGCGGGTCGGCGACGACCGCGATTTTTGCGATCGAGATGTCGATCGGGCCGGCGTGTACGGCGCCGCCGAGCTCGCCCACCTTGGCGAGCGCGGCGTCGAGAGCCTCGACGCCGAAGTACGCCAGCCAGGACGGCGGGGCCCCCGGGGTGGCCGCGCGCATGCCGCCGGCGTTGGCGTCCCCGTTCTTGATCGACAGGTACGGTTCGGGGCTGCCCTCGAAGGGGGCAACGGTCCAGCCGAAGAGGCTGCCGTAAAAGGCACCTGCGGCGTCGAGGTCGGTGGTCCCGAGCTCGTTCCACACCAGTGCCCCCGGCGCGTTCACGAGCGCCGCGCCGAAGTGCGCTTTCGGCTCCCACAACTCGAAGTGGGCGCCCTGCGGATCCTGGATCACAGCCATGCGCCCGACGTCCATCACGTCGAACGGCGGCGCGTGCACGGTGGCGCCAAGCTCCTTCGCGCGCTCCGCCGTGGCGTCGGCGCTCTCCACCGAGATGTAGGAGTTCCACATCGACGGCACGCCCATGTCGCGCTGCTGGTCGGGCTGCGTCGCGATCGCCGCGACGGGCTTGCCGTCGCGCTGCATCATCGAGTAGACGTAGCCGCCGTCGCCGATCGGGCGATCGTCTGCCTCCCAGCCGAGCAGGCCGCCGTAGAACTCCTTTGCGCCCGCCTGATCGGTGGTGGTGAGTTCCGTCCAGCAGAAGGTGCCGGGGGTGTAGCCGCTGCGCTCGCCCATCGGTAGCCACAGTAGCGCAGATCGACTCGCCGGAGCCCGATCGTGCAGACTGCACGTGTGAGCCCATCCCTCCACGCCGCCCCGGCCATGCTCCCCCTGCCGGGCGGGCAGGACGGAGCGACGGTGACGCTCCAGCCGCTGCTATGCGGCGAGATGCGCGGACAGGCGGGCTGGTTCGAGGCAGACCCTGGCCTCGCAGGCACACTGCGGGCGCTCGGCGTGAGAGTCCCAAAGCACGAGCTGATCCGCATCCCGATCGTGGCATTCCTGATCGAGCACCCCACCGCCGGGCCGATCCTGATCGACACGGGCTTTCACCGTGCAATCGCGGATGGCACGCCAGCGCAGCGCAACCACAACCTCGGCCCGATCGGGCGGTTGATGATCCGCAACGTCGAGATGCGCGCGGAGCAGACCGCGGCGGCGCAGCTGTGCGCGCGGGGGATCGAGCCGCGGGAGCTCGACCTGATCGTGATGACGCATCTGCACTTCGACCATGCGAGCGCGCTGGCGGACTTCCCCGCCGCCACGGTGCTGGTCTCCGCGCCGGAGTGGCGCGCAGCGACCGCGCGGGGAGCAACGCTACAGGGCTACTCGGCCGCCCAGCTGGACCCGCGCCTGAACTACCGCACACTGGACTTCCACGGGCCTGCGGCGCAGGCGCGGGGCCCGTTCGAGCGCGCGCTGGACCTATTCGGCGACGGCTCGCTGATGTTGCTCGACACGCCGGGCCACAGCGCGGGCCACCTCGCGGTGCTCGTGCGCCTGCGCGAGCGCGAAGCGCTGATCGCGGGGGACGCGATCTACACGATGGCCACATTGCGCGCGGGCCGCCGGCCGTGGCTCTCGCAGAACCGCAAGGCCTTCGAGCGCAGCCTGCGGGCGCTCCAGGCGTACGACCGCGAGCACCCCGATGCGTTGATCATCCCCGGCCACGACATGGCCCACTGGGAGACGCTCGCGGAGCGCTACGAGTAACAGAGGCGTCGAGTACGGCTGGTGAGCTGTGCGTGCGCCTCACTCACACAAAGTCGGAGCGCCCAACGGGCAAGGCCTGCCTGACGCTTCAGTCCACGCGCAGCACGGCCTTGCCGGCGATCCGGCGCTCCAGCAGCGCGGTGATCGCGTCCGCGGCGTCGTGCCAGGAGGCCTCGTGGTCGACCGAGCACTCAAGCGCGCCCTCGGCCACGAGCCCAACCAGCCGGCCGAGGTCGCGCGCACCGGAACGGCTGTGGGCAAGCTCGACGAACAGCAGGAGCCCGTACAGCCGCGCGCCGGGCGCTCGGCCGAACAGCCCGCGCGTAGGAAAGGTGGTCGGCTCCCCGGGGTTGGAGGCGGCGAAGGAGACGACGGTGCCCCCCGTTGCGACCCGCTGCAGCGC
Source organism: uncultured Solirubrobacterales bacterium (assembly GCA_963814085.1). GTDB lineage: Bacteria > Actinomycetota > Thermoleophilia > Solirubrobacterales > Solirubrobacteraceae > Palsa-744. Next base: position 155,115 of record CAWFBP010000004.1, read on the forward strand.
CGCCCCAAGCGTGGCACCGCCGACGGCCTCGACGATCGCGTCGAACTCCTCGCCGGCGTCCTGGCCGGCGCCCGCCTCGGGCGGCTCCAGCGCGTGAATCACCTCGTCTGCGCCCAGTTCGCGCAAACCCCGCGCCCGCTCAGCACTGGAGGAGACCGCGGTGACATGAGCACCCGCCCGCTTGGCGAGCTGCACCGCAAACCGTCCCACGCCGCCGCTGGCGCCGGTGACGAGCACGCGCCGCCCCAGCACCGAACCGGCGATGTCGAGTGACTTCAGCGCCGTAAGCCCCGCCACCGGCAGCGCCGCGGCCTGTGCGTCGGAGACCGCGTCCGGCAGCTCGCACAGCGTCTCGGTGGGCACCGCGACCAGCTGCGCCCACGCACCGGCTGCCACCAGGCCCACAACCCGTATCCCAGCCGCTGGACCGGAGCCGTCGGCCGCCGGGGTCTCAACCACCCCCGCGAGATCCCACCCGGTGAGCTGCCCATCGGCCATATCCGCCAGCCGCCGCGACTCGCCGCGGTTGAGCGAGAAGGCGCGCACGCGTACGAGCGCCTCGTTGGGGAGCGGCACGGGGTCGGGAACCTCGCGCAGTTGCACATTCGCGGGTGCGCCGGGAGCTGCCGTCAGCGCGATCACCGCCCGATCCTAGCGGCGAACGCCGGTCCTACAGCACAGCCGCCGAGGAGGCGCAGCCGGGAGCGGGGTACTGCTCCATCAGATCCTGCACCTCGGCCTTGACGCGCGCGAGCAGCTCGCTCTCGCCGTCGCGCACCGCGCGGACGACCTCGTCGAACCAGCGCGCGATCTCCCCCATGTGCTCGGCGCCCAAACCGCGGGTGGTAGCCGCCGGGGTGCCGATCCGCACGCCGGAGGGGTCGAACGGCTTGCGCGGGTCGAACGGGATCGCGTTGGCGTTGGTGACGATCCCCGCTTGACTCAACGCGCTCGAGGCCTCCTTGCCGCTGACCCCCTTCGAGCTCATGTCGATCAGGATCAGGTGGTTGTCGGTGCCGCCGGAGATCAGCGTGAAGCCGCGCTCCGCGAGCGCCTCGGCGAGCACTTTGGAGTTCGCGACAATGCCGTGCGCGTACTCGCCGAAGGCCGGCGTCGCGGCTTCGCCGAGCGCGACGGCGATCGCAGCTGTCTGCTGCTGATGGGGCCCGCCCTGCAGGCCGGGGAAGACGGCTTTGTCCAAGGCCTTCGCGTGCTGCTCACGGCACATCAGGATCGCCCCGCGCGGCCCGCGCAGGGTCTTGTGCGTGGTCGTCATCACCACGTCGGCGTGCGGCACCGGCGAGGGGTGGGCGCCACCGGCGATCAGCCCCGCGAGATGCGAGACGTCGGCAACCATCAGCGCGTCAACCTCCCTGGCAATCGCCGCGAAGGCCTCGAAGTCGATCGTGCGCGGCACCGCCGTGCCGCCACAGAAGAGCAGCTTCGGGCGGTGCTCGAGCGCGAGCTCCCGCACCTCGTCCATGTCCACGCGACCGGTGTCGCGGCGCACGCCGTAGTGCACGGCGTTGAACCAGATGCCAGTGGCCGACACCCCCCACCCGTGCGTGAGGTGGCCCCCCGCGGGCAGCGAGAGCCCCATCACCGTCTCCCCGGGCTTCACGAACGCCAGGTAGATCGCCAGGTTGGCGGGCGACCCGGAGTAGGGCTGCACGTTCACGTGCTCGGCGCCGAACAGCTCCAGCGCACGCGCCTGCGCCAGCCGCTCGATCTCGTCGATCACCTCGTTGCCCTCGTAGTAGCGCTTGCCCGGGTAGCCCTCGGCGTACTTGTTCACGAGCACCGTGCCGTTGGCCTCGAGCACAGCGGGCGAGCAGTAGTTCTCGGAGGGGATCAGGCAGAGCGACTCGGCCTGCCGGCGCTCCTCGCGGACCAGCAAGCGCGCGAGGTCGGGATCGGACTCTTCGAGGACGGTGAGCATGGGGCCATTCTACTGCGGCGAGGGACGGCGCCACCGGGCACTGCCGGCGGCTAGGCGAGCGTTGGCACGCGCTCAGGCGGCCTGTATCCGTATTGGACTGCTTGCAACGACGCGGACCCGTCCACCGCGTGCCGGAACGGTGGTTATGCGCCGCGTGCGGACCGCCCGCTCGGGCCTCTGAGTGGGTGCGCGCAGCTCGACGCGTTCGAGCACCGTGCGCAGAATCGTCTTCATCTCCATGCGCGCGAAGCTCGCGCCGATGCAGCGGCGCGGCCCACCACCGAACGGAATCAGCGCATACGACGGCGGCGGCTGATCGAGGAACCGCTCGGGACGGAACCGCTCGGCGTCGGGGAACACTTTGGAGAGGTGCACCGAGATGATCGTCGCGCTGACGATCGTCCCGGCGGGCAGCAGATAGCCGCCGAGCTCCAGTGGAGCCGTAAGTTTGCGCCATACCCCGTCAAGCGGAGGACGCACGCGCAGCGTCTCGTTGATGACCGCGTCGAGATAGGCATCGCCGTCGTCGCCGGCAAGCTCGCGCTTGAGGCGTGCCAGCACCGCGGGGTGACGCAGCAGCCGCTCAAAGCACCACGCAAGCGCGGTCGCGGTGGTCTCCTGCCCGGCGATCAGCAGCGTCACCAACTGGTCGCGGAGTTCTTCATCGGTGAGCGGCTCACCGTTCTCATCGCGCGCCGCCATCAGCCCAGCGAGGATGTCCTCGCGACCGTCAGGGTCGCTGCGATGCGCGGCGATCTCCTGGTAAAGCAGCACCTCAGCCTCCCGGCGTGCCCGCACCCACGACAGCCGAGCGCCGATCCACCCGTCGGCCAACCACGGATTGCGCGCCTCGACCGCGAACGCGAGCGCACTCGCCCCCGCCATCTTCGGCAGCAGCTTGCGCAGACGAGCCATCCGCTCCGGGTCGCGCACCCCGATCACCGCCCGCAGGATCACCTCCAACGTGATCGCCTGCATCCGCGGATAGATCGCAAACTCCTCCTCGACCGGCCACCGTTGCACCTCGGCAGCCGCAAGCTCGCCGATTAGCTGCCCGTAGCGGCGGACCGCCTCGCCGTGGAACGGGGGCGAGAGGAGCCGGCGCATCCTCACATGACGCTCTCCGTCAAGCACCAGCAGAGAACTGGGGGCGACCCGACCGAGCACACGCGCGTTTGCCTCACCCGCGTGCAAGACATCGCTGTCGCCGGTGAACAGCTGCTTGACCAGATCCGGATCCCACACCGAGACGACCTCACCAATGCCCAGCACTCGAGTCGTCCGCGGCGAATCGAACCGCCGGTGAGCCCACCGCACCCACCGCTCCATGAACCACAGCAGCGCGACCGTCTGCACGATCGACGGCCAACCCGTACCAGGCGGGAGACCAGGCGTGAGAGTCGATCCGCCAGGCTGCGATGCGGTCCGGCCCTGCACGGAAACGCTTGGCTGCTCAGGCACACGCCCCTCCTGGTCTCGTCCGTCGTGATCGCCGCGAGCAACAATTCCGCGACTCGGGATACGAGCGTAGCACCACTTTGTAACAAGTTGCAACTTGTTACAAGCACTGTGAGGCCCTCCCCGGCGTCGATCCCAAACCAGGGATGGTGTGCCGGCCGCGGACAGCCCAGACCTCGCACCAGACACGCTTTACACGAGCACGTGCGCACCGGGGTCTGGCCGAGCGAAAGCCAAGCCGCCTAGATCCCCCCCTCCGCACATCGGATCGGGGCTTGTTGCCCAGGCGTCGCCCTTCTGGAGATTGGTAGGTGGCACACTGGCATGGTGCCTCCGAGCCTACGCGCTGGCCGCGTGACATTGCGGCCGTTGGAAGACGGCGAGGTTGACCAGCTCGCGACCATGCTGACGCTCCCCGGCGTGCGGGAGTGGTGGGGCTCGCTCGACGATCCCGTGCACACGCGCGAGGGTCTCGACAACGAGGGCGCCGCGTTTGCGATCGAGGTCGACGGCGCGTTGGCGGGGTGGCTTGGATACAACGAGGAGACCGATCCCGACCACCGCTACGCCAGCCTCGACATCTTTCTAGCGCCCGCGCATCAACGCCAGCGGTTGGGACCCGCTGCGCTGCGGCTCGCCGCAGAATGGCTCTTTGGCCAGCGCGAACACCATCGCCTCACGATCGACCCAGCGTGTGACAACGAGCGCGCGATTAGCGCATATACGGCGGTCGGCTTTCGCCCAGTGGGGGCAATGCGCTGCTACGAGCGTGGCGCCGATGGCCGCTGGCACGACAACCTTCTCATGGACCTGCTACGCGAAGAGTGGCGGGGTGAGGATCCGCCCGTCGACGGCGTGGGGCAACGACGTGGCTAATGCGCGCCAAGGCGGACGACAGCCTGGCGCAGCTCGCCGCCCTCGCTCGTGCACATCCTGCACGGGCAGTTTTGAGGTCGGTCTAAACTGGGTGGCTGCCCGCCCACACAGCGCGACGAGGAGGCTCTGACCATGACCGAGCACCAACAAGACGCCGAGTGGAACGTCGCCGACTGGCACGGCAAGATGTTGGTTGATCGCGACGGCGAGAGAATCGGCAAGCTCCAGGACGTTTACGTCGACGTCGAGAACGACGAGCCGCAGTTCGCCACAGTCAAGGAGGGTTTCATCGGGCGCCACTTGACATTCGTGCCGCTCGGCGGGATCAAGGTCGGTCCCGATGATCTGCAGGTGGCGGTCACCAAGGAGCAGGTCGAGTCTGCCCCCAACATCGAGCAGCACGGCGAGGAGCTCTCCCAGGCCGACGAGTCGGCTCTCTACCACCACTACGAGCTCAACTACACACCGCCCGACACCGAGAGCGGACGCCGACTCGCCCGTCGCTGACGCGCCTCACCGCCGCGCTTGAGTGAGAGCGAGAGGGGTCTCGCCGGCGGCGGTCGGCGTGGTACCGGACGAAATTTCCCCGGGCACGTCCACTAGCGCGCGGTACGTTCCCCGCGCCCCAGGATCAGCGGTCGGGGAACGGCGGGGGGCCTCCGCGTTTTACGATGATGATTATCACCTCGTCCTCGAGGTTGAACTGGACCAGGTCGTCCTCGTGACCCTCCAGCCCGATGTCGGCGCCTAGACTCACGGCGTGAGCACGTAGCGTCGCGTGCTGGATCTCCTGCAACTCCTCAGGGCTCGCCTCGGAAAGCTTGATCGCGTCGGCCATATTGAACAGACTCCTCGCTTAGTAGGTAACCGCCTCGCAGCGCAGCGTATGACAACAACCCTCCGCGGGCGGATCGTCGCAAACCGGGGAAGAGTTGTCAAGCAAGCCGCGTCCGAACCGATCCGGGCTTCGGGATCGTTCTACGGCTCGCCGCTTCGGCGGGTAACGACTAGACGCGGAACGCGACGGCTGCGCAAGCGCAACGGTTGGCGATGCGGCGTCGCCCGGACGCGCCGAACCGTCTGGGCAGCTTTCCTAGGAAACGTCGAACAGTGCGACCATGCCGGAGAAGTAGGAGGAGATTGCCTCGGTCAGCCCGTCGCGGTTTAGCGTGCAGGCCTCCAAGTCAGGCTCGGCCGCCGGACTCTCGAACCCCGGCCTGAACGCCCGATTCTCAAAGAGGGCGAGCGTGGGATGCTCTGAGTCGATGGCGGACCCCAGGCCGCCGAGCTCGCGGACCGAGTCCCTGAGGATCGCCTGCTGTGCTGCCGAGAGTCGCTTCCAATCGAACACGAGAGACACGGTGTATCCGCTCTGCTCATAGCTTCGGGTCCAGTCGATGAGCTCAGCGACTGCCGCGAGCTCGCGGGCATCGCGGATCGCTTCGAGCGCGGAGCTTGTCGCGCCGCCGCCGCCGTCGCTGTGTGCGGCATCGAAGTGCTCCACGGTCAGGAGGTCTGCCGGGTCACGATCAGACATCCACGCTCTGACCCACCGCTCGATTGTCATGCTCCGCGGCAGCGGCCGGTAGGAGAGGACGCGAACACCGAGGCGCCCGAGATTGATCGCTGTGGGGAGTTCTGCTCCGCCTGTGAAGGCGCGCCGCTCGCCGGAGCCCAGAGCCAGGGACTTCACAACTGGCTGATTGGCGTGCGCGGCGAGGTCGAGATCCTCGATCCCGAGATCCGGGTCACCGAACAAGCCGGCGAGGACGGCCTGCACGAAGTGCGTTTCGTTCTCACGCAGCAGTTCGCGCTGGGATGGAGGTAGGAGCGCGAACATCGTCGCAAAGTCGTTGCGATGCATCATCGGCAAGAAGGTCTTGATGCCGCCTGTGATCGGTCTCGCATACATGCTGCTGAGGAACGCGATCACGACAGTAAAGAGGCCCAACAGCGTGGCCGTGTCCCCCAGCACCGGCGCGTCCCCGATTGTCTGCTCGACGTGAGCGAGCGACAGCCTCAACGCTCGGTCCGGTGCCGAACGCAGGGACTCGAGCATGCGCTTCATCGACGGCTCGGCGGTACCCGTGCAGGCGCGCTGGATAGCAGCCACCGCGTCCGGTCTGGCCTGGCCTCCGGGCGGCGCGCTGAGCGCCGTGTAGAGCCACGGAACATCAGCGAGGCTCAACCCGTGGGTGGCCTGGGCACGGATCCGTGCGCCCGCCCCGCCACGCGAGAGCAGCACGTCCGCATGCGACAGGTGGTGCTCGTCAGGGCCGACGAACTTCCCTTCAGTGTGGTCGCGCCCTCGCAGCGGGACAATCGTCGCGTAGATTCGATCGACCTGGTGCAGAGCTCGCATCAGCTCTGCGTGACCCTGCGGTGACAGCGGGAAGGGATCCGTGACGAACTCCACGTCGGAGAGACGCATGCCATGCTCGTCGAATTCGTCCGCCTCCATCCTTACCCCAATCCCGTCATGCAGAACCTCGTGCTTGGCCATCGGGCGCACACCGCTGCTGTCCGTCGACGTCCTGAAGTAACGGTCGCGGCAACGGTTGCCGCGAGTCGTCTTCCACGTGTACCAGTCGCCATCCTCGAGCTCGAAGCCGATCTTGCGTACACACTCGACCACGGGCCTCCGGCTCGACGGCGCTACCTCCCGGCTCGACCGGCCCTCGAGAAACCCACTCATACGCAGGGACCTTCAGACACGACGAGATCCAGATTCAGCTGGTCGGAGCGGCCGTTGCGTCGTCCTAGTCTCTCCCCGTCAGCTCGCCATCGGCGGTCCCGCGCCGACGGCCTCAGACGTTGCTGTGATCTCGCTGCGGAGCGCCTTCAACGCGCCGACGTAGATCTCCGAGAACGTCGGGAACGGCTGGATCGTGTCAGCGAGAATGTCGAGTGGGATGTGGGCGCGGATCGCGAGCGTCGCCTGCTGCAGCCACTCGCCCGCCTCGGGACCGAGCGCGTAGGCACCCGTCAGCCGCTCGCCGTCGCTGAGCAGCGTCAGGAAGCCGTTCTGCTCGGCGTACGCGCGCGTGTAGGTGGCGGTCTTCGCTACCTCCGACACCGGGACCATGGCGCTGAACCGGCCGGCGGAAGCGCCCACCGCCGCGGCTTGCGGGTCGGTGTAGACGACTCTCGGAACGGCCTCGTAGTTGGCCTTTCGCGGCGCGCCGAGGATGTTCGCGGCGACCACCTCGCCCTCGTACTTGCCGACGTGGGTCAGCGGCCAGAGGCCGTTCACGTCGCCGATCGCCCACAGGTGCTCCGCCGCGCGCAGGTGCGCGTCGACCGGAACTCCGTGCGCGTCCGCCTCGACGCCGACAGTCTCGAGGCCGAGCCCGAGCACGCGCGGACGCCGTCCGGTGGCGACGAGCAACCGGTCACCGCGCAGCTCGCGCCCGTCGTCGATCTCGAGCACGTAGTCCTCGCCCTCGCGGCGTGCGGCGCTCGCGTTCGCGGACAGGACGAGCTCGACGCCCTCGCCACGTAGCACCTCCCCGAGCGCCTCACCCAGCGGCGCCGGCTCCCGCCCGAGCACGCGCTCGGCCATGTCGATCACCGCCACCTCACCGCCGAGTCGACGAACGGCCTGCGCCATCTCCACGCCGACCGGCCCGCCACCGAGGATCAGCAGACGGCGCGGGATCGCCTTCATGGATGTCACCTCGCGGTTGGTCCAAACGCCATCGAGCTCGCGCAAACCGGGTACCGGCGGCACGACCGGATCGGCACCGTTGGCAAGAACGACGTGGTCCGCGGTATGCCGCACGCCGTCGACCTCGACGACACCCGGCCCGGCGAGCCGCCCGCCGCCACGCAGCAAGTCGATACCCCGATCGGCCAGCCAGCGCTCCTGTCCGGCGTCGGAATAGTCGGAAACTATGAAGTCACGCCAGGCAAGCGCCGCCTCGACATCGACCTCGGCGCTCGCGGCTGCCTCGCGCGCCCCATGAACCGCCTCGCCCGGCCGCAGCAGCGTCTTCGACGGAATGCAAGCCCAGTAGGAGCACTCCCCGCCCACGAGCTCGCGCTCCACGACCGCCACACGCAGCCCCCCCTCCGCCAGAGCGCCCGCACAGTGCTCGCCCGGGGAGCCGCCACCTAGCACGATCACGTCATAGTCGCTGCTCATGTCGGCAGCTCCTCGCCGGCGCGCTCGCGCACCATGTAGAGCGCGTACCAGTCGGGCCAGTTCTCGTCCGCCTCACCCGTTCGCTTCTCGTGCTTGCCGTGCGCCTCTGACGCCCGCCTGAGCGCGCCCGCCAGATCGTCCGCAGAGCCGTATGTCGTGGCCATCAGCCTCTCCTCTCAGCGACCCGGCAGCCGCGTCGTGATCTCCTGGAGCAGCCAGCCGTTGCCATCCGGATCGCTGAACACGGCGAACGAGCCGTAGGTGTTGTGTTCGGGCGCCGGCCCGGGCACGCGGCCAGGGTCGTGGAAGCGAGCGCCTAGCGCCTCCTCATGGAACACCTCGCCCACCTCCACACCGTGGACGAGGAGCTTGCCGCGCGCAGCCTCGACGTCGGGGACGGCCAGGTACAGGCTCTGGGCTGAGCCGGGCGCGGCCGACGTGATGTTGGTGCCAAATTGGATCGAGCACCCGGAGCCCGGGGGCGTGAACTGAACCAAACGGAAGTCCTCACCGCGTGCAACATCGGCGTCGAGCCTCCAGCCAAGGCCTCCGTAGAACTCCTTCGCACGGTCGACGTCTGAGACCGGCAAGACCACGACCTCGAGCTTGAACTCACCGGCCTGGACACTGCTCATATCGCCTCCACGATCCCGTCGGGTCGTGCATACTTTCCTCTCATCCGGGCAGAAGTCAAGGCCGTCCCGCGCGGCGCGTGGCGAGTCCGGCGACGCCGAACAGCGAACCCGCCTGCGGCCGTGTCGCCAGGCATCCACGCGACGCTGGATCGGTGCCAGAAACCGAAGCCGGCCTGCGGATGCCAACATGAGCAGCATCGACATGAGCAACGAGACCTCGACTGAGATTCTTGAAGGCTCCTCTCGGACCCACTGCACGCTCCGCAGCGCTCTCGCCTGTTCGCCTGCTGACAGGAGCCGACCATGAGCGGTCGGCTTCCGGATCCCCGCCTCAGGAAGGTCTACCGCCTGGAGGCAACCCTCGGCGAACCACTCGATCTCGGCGACGTCGCGCAGGGCCACCGGCGGATCGTGCCCCAGACCGGCGGGACGTTCACCGGTCCTGAGATCAGCGGCAAGCTGCTCCCGGGCGCCAGCGCCGACTGGCAGATCGTGTTGCCGGACGGCACTTCGTTCGCCGACATCCGCTACACGCTGCAGACCGACAGCGGCGATCTGCTCTACGTCCAATCGCGAGGCGTACGCCACGGTAGCGCCGAGGTCCTCGCGCGCCTCGGGCGCGGCGAGGACGTCGACGCCGGCGAGTACACCTTCCGCACCTCAACCCACATCGAGACCGCAGCCCCCCAACTCGACTGGCTGAACAAGGGCGTGTTCATCAGCGTCGGCGGCCGCCAGGCCACAGGCGTGATCTACGAGACCTACCTCGTCGAGTGATCACTTCACCTGACAACGAGGAGCAGGTCGCGATCGTCACCGGCGCCTCGCAGGGCATCGGCGCCGGCCTCACGAGGGCTTACCGTGAGCTCGGATATGCCGTGATCGCGACGGCCCGATCGATCGGGCCGTCTGAGGACCCCGGCATCGTGACCGTCGAGGGCGACATCGCCGACCCCGACACGTCGCAGCGCATCCTGGACGAGGCGATCGAGCGCTTTGGCCGGGTAGACACCCTGATCAACAACGCTGGGATCTACATCGGCAAGCCCTTCACGGAGTACACCCTCGAGGACTTCAACGCCCTGATCGCCGTCAACGTTGCTGGTTTCTTTCACATGACAACGCGCACCATCAAGCACATGCTCGACCGGGGCCGTGGGCACGTGGTCAATGTCTCGACGACGCTCGTCGAGCACGCGGACAGCAGCAGACCAGCCGCGCTGCAAACGCTGACCAAGGGGGGTCTGGTTGCGGTCACCCGGTCACTCGCGGTCGAGTACGGCTCACGCGGTATACGGGTAAACGCCGTGTCGCTTGGCGTGATCAAAACGGCGATACACGACGATAGCTCCTACGCGGGGATGGGTGCGTTGCACCCCATCGGTCGGGTAGGCGAGATCGAGGACGTGGTCGGTGGAGTCCTATATCTCGAGTCGGCGCCTTTCGTAACCGGAGAGGTCTTGCACATTGACGGCGGCCAAAGTGCAGGACACTGACCGTGGGACTATCGTCTCCGAGCAACACCCAATCGCGCTCTCAGAACGGGAGGTCGTGACGGAAGCGAGGCGAACTCGCGGGTGGCGACCGGGCATCGGACCAGGGGCGCACAGACGCGATTCGCGGTAAGGCGCGACTATAGGGCCATTCCAACAACGGAGGTCATTATGAGCAACATCGATGAAGAGATGGTCTTGGCTCACTTCATCGTTTCGGATGATGTCGAACGTTCCCGCCGCTTTTACACCGAGGTGTTGGGCGGCAAGACGGTCATCTCCGGCGAGGCGGGTGACGAGGTGACGTACGTCGCGCTAGCCAACAGCTGGATCATCATCAACGTCGGAGGGGGTCCGACGGACGACAAGCCGACCGTCACGCTCGAGACGCAGCCCGACCCAGATCGGGTGAGCAGCTTTCTCAACATCCGGGTTGCGGACATCCAAGCGGTGTACGCCGAGTGGAGCGCGCGGGGCGCCCAATTCCTGACGCCGCCCAAGCAGCACGAGACCGAGATCCGCTGCTACATCCGCGATCCCGACGGCTACATCATCGAGGTGGGTCAAACGACGCTGGCCAGAGGTTGGCGTCCACCGTCTTGATTACCCGTGTGGGCGGGCTGGCTTGGCGGTGGCCCGTTCACGCCCGCCAGTCTGTGTGAACTTTCCGGACTGCGGAGCCCGCTGGCAGTCGGTTCAGCCGCCGCTCACCGGGCGACCTGGCCCGGAGCAGTTCAGGTCGAGGCTGGCCCTTTGGGGGTGATGAGCTTGGCGCCGGGGATGTGGGTGGCGACGCGGCGGGGGTCCCGCGTGAGCAGCGGGCGAGCGGTAACGGCCGCATGCGCGCCGATCAGGAAGTCGGGGAGGATCGCTTCGCGCGTCCCTCCCGCGCGACGATAATTGGCATGGGCGTGGCCAGCCAAGAACGCGGCGGCAGCAGGGATCTCCTCGATGACTGCCATCGAAGGCAGCGCGGAGCGCAGCGCCTCGATCCTAGAGAAACGCGGAGCGATCTCGGCGAGCACGACGGCGTTGAGAACGATCGTGCCGCTCTGCGCGGCACGGGTCAGCTGCGCTTGGGACCAAGCCAGCCACCGCGTGTCCTCGGTAAAGACATCGAGCAACACACTGCTGTCGATGAAGACCCCCGGGGCTGGGCTCACCGGCGGGTCAGCGCCAGGATCTCATCGGTGGTCAACTCGACGTCGCCCGCGCCTCGCATCCGCGCGACCTCCCGGGCAGCATGGTCACGGTCCACGAGCATCCGCGCACCCCGTTCATCGATCTCGAACTCGACATCGCTGCCGGGATGGATACCGAGCGCCCGCCGAACCTCGAGCGGAATCGTGACCTGCCCCTTCTGCGTCACACGCATGCCGTAAGACTAGCAAGTAATACCAGACGCTACGCTCGCGCAATGGGCTTGCGATCTCATCCAACTCGGGCGTCTCGCTGGCCACGCGGGGCGCCTCCTTTCCGGGCGTTGGAGGGCGGCAGTCGGGTGTGTTTGGATGCGCGGGCCACGGCGGAGGCAGGTCTCCCCGGGCACTGATCAAACAGCGCCTTTACTGCGAGAGTAAAGCGATGGCGCGAATCTCGACCAAGAACCAGATCACGATCCCCGTCGCGGCGCTCGACGAGGTCGGGCTGCACGCCGGCGAGCGAGTCACGGTCGAGCCGGCCGGCGACGGGGAACTGCGGATCCGCCGCACGACCACGACCTTCGAGGATGCGTTCGGGACGCTGACGGGCACCTACCCTGCCGGCTATCTCGAGCAGCTCGACGCCGAAGATGAACTGCGGTGAAGCTGCTCCTCGACGCGGACGTCCTGATCGGAGCGCTTGACGGCAGCGACCCGCGTCATCATCGTGCTCGCGCGCTGTTCACCAAGTGGCGCGACAACCAAGACGCTTGCGCTGTCAGCGTCGTGAACCTGACCGAGGTGCTGATCGCCCCCTCGGCCAACGTGTCGAAGCTCGCCGCCGCCCGAGAGGCGATCGCCGCCCTCGGCGTCACCGTGCACCAGCCGAACGATGCGATCGGGGTCGAGGCGGCGCGCCTGCGACAACGCCACCCGATCAGCCTCCCCGACGCCTACTGCCTCGCGACCGCGAAGCACACGAGTTCGGCGGTCTCGTCATTCGATCAGAAGATCCTGAAGGCCGCCACGCGCGAGGGGATCAAGGCCGCCTAACGCCAGCAGGTGCGAGCGAGGCAGTGCGCATGGCCCCATTCAACGCCTGAGCGCTTTCCTCCCGGCGGGGGCGGGCGTCTGGGGAAGCTCGTCCGAGGCGCCCGGTTTTCGCGCAAGGCGAAAGCCGGAGGCTTGCCACGGTCGGGCGTGTCGATCAGCGCTGAACTCCTTTTCTCGCAGGGTGGCAGCTCTGCCGCGAGGCCTGTCCCTCACGCGCCAGTGCATGAGGGAGGCCACCACGACCCGCGGGAGGGCGAGAAGCTCGTGTGTGAGCCGATCCGATTTACTGAGGGCAGGGCCATCGGATCAAACGTGGTGGCCTATAGCTGTACCGTGGAACGAGATGGAATCCCCCGCGGTATCGGCGGTAGACTCCGTCCGTAAGCGGGGTATGAGTCCCAACCAGTGGAGGTGGCAGATGGCCGAGCTGAGACCGTCGGCGGAGGGAATTGTGCTGACCCACTTCATCGTCTCGGACGACGTCGAGCGCTCTCGGCGCTTCTACACCGAGGTACTTGGCGGCAGGGTGGTCCGCCCCGGGGAACCAGCAAATGTCGAACTGGCCAACAGCTGGATCGTCATCAATTCCGGCGGAGGCCCGACCGACGACAAGCCGGCGGTCACGCTGGAGACGCCACGGGATCCCGACCGGGTCAGCAGCTTCCTCAATATCCGGGTCAGGGACATCGAGGCCGTGTACGCCGAGTGGAGCGCCCGGGGTGCTGAATTCCTGACGCCGCCGAAGCAGCACCAGTACGAGATCCGTTGCTACATCCGTGATCCCGACGGTCATCTGATCGAGGTGGGGCAAACCACGGACCCTGAGGGGGACTGGACCCCCCCTCAGTGGCTGTCGAGTACGGCCGGCGGGGAGCCCGCGTGAACGCCGAGATCACCGGCGAGATCCTTCACATCGACGGTGGCCAGCCCCCCGGACACTGAGAATCCCTACCACCCGCCATTCCCCGCTCTCAGCTAGCCACTGCGAGACCGCCACCTCATGTTGTCCGAGCCGTGAGAGTGTGGCCCGCCGCGGTCCCCGGCGCCGCGTGCGACGCTGTTACGGCTCAATGCTTGGTGGGTAGCTACTGAAGAGCCACCGGCCGTTGACCCTGACGAGGGTTGTCTGACCGGGGATTCCGCTGGGACCGATCGCGGTGGCGTGTGCCCCGTGGATGCTGAGCTTCAGATGGGCCATGACCTGAGCGACCTCTATACGCCATTCGCGGGCCGTGAAGCCGGAGTCGTCGACCCCGGGGGTCTTGTGCCGCAGCACGTTTTGCAGGGCATCGAATGCGTGTCTGCATGTGCCCTGGCCGCCCGCCGTGAACGAGTTGACGCCGCTGGCGGTCAGGCGAGAGCAGACAGCGCTGGCCGGGCCGAAGTACTCGGCGGTCAGGACGCTGCGGTAGACGGCTCGGATCTGGGGGCTGGAGCCGCTGGCGGCACTCGCTGTGGCGCCGCTCATCGCGACCGTTCCCAGGGCGATCGCAAATGCAGTCGTCGTCGCCCGGAAGCTCATCCTGGGCACACTCTACAGGCGGCTGGCGGCGCCTTGGCAGCAGCGGCGCAGCCCTTACCGACCGGCTGAGCCGGTCGGTCGTTTCGTGACCACGGTACGGACAGCTGTGAGTTTGCCGGTGTGGTAGGCCCAGGTGGTGGTCGCGCGCCCGGAGGCGCAGCAGGTCGGGTCGTTTGGTCCGTACCAGGCTTCGGCGACGACGATCCGGCCGTTGACCCACTTGACCTTTGCCAGCAGCGGCACGTGCCCCACCGTGCGAAGGTGGGGCTGTTGGGGCGTGATCAGACCCACCGCGCGCGCGTTCGTCGCCGAGCCGCTGAAGACGACCTCGGCAAAGCGGATTTGACCGTCCGCGGTCCCGCCGTTGTTGGAGCAGACGACATCAACCGCGGCCGCGGGCCCAACGCCGCCAAGCTGACCATAGGTCACCTCGTACGCGGCCGCGACTTGAACGAGGTCGGGGTTTGAGCCGAAGCTGTTGACGTCTCCGAAACCGGTGTGCGAGATCTGCGCGACGTGGTTGTGCAAACGGATCGGACTGCTTGCCTTGCAAGCCGCCCCCGGTAGGGTCTCGTTCTGCCAGCCGACCGCCTGGAGCGGCAGCGTGGTCTGCGCGGACGAGACCCCGGCGACGCCGACGACAGCAGCCAACGCTGCGGCACTGGCCAGGCCACCGATCCAATTCTCATGTCTAGCGACAGCTCGATTAAGCATGGGGCTGGGTACCGCTCCTGTGTTTCGGCGCTCACGCTGGCGAGGCGAGCCTGCGCACATCATTTTCACACGCTCCTCGGCGTATTGTAGTTACGCTTGACCCTCTGCTTGCTGCTGCCCGCTCGCTCCCGCTCCCTGCTCTGCATCTGGCCTCGCAGTTGTAGCTGACGCGAACGTCGTCCTCTCGGCTCTCATCGGCGGGGGCGCGCCCGCCTGCTGATCGCCTCCGAGCACGGACCGCGTTGCATCGCCGCGGACGCCGTGCCGGAGAGATCGCCCCCTTCCGCGGCTCTCCGGCCACAAAAAAGCCCCGCGTTTTGCAGGGCTCCTTTGCAGTGCGCCTGGGGGGAATCGAACCCCCGACCTGCGGCTTGAAAGGCCGCTTGTTTCCCACTCAACCATGCGATATAGGTCGCAAATGCGACCAAGATGCGACCAACAATTCTTCTCGATGACCTCCAGATCCCACTATCCGCTCCCACGACCGGCGCCGCACGTCCGACGATAGACTGGGCGCTGCCTACAACCGCTAGGGCATAATCACTATTGTCAACAATTTAGGCGATCAACTACCTCCAAAATCCATAGATGGTATGGGCAAACTTACGAAAAACGTCACTTTGCCCTATTCTTAGCCAATGAAGATCCATGAGCTACCCGATGCTCTGCTGGCCGAAGGCCGCCATACGGCAAGTACCGACGAGCTGCGGGAGCTGACCGGGCTCGATCGCCGCGCGCTGCACAGCGGGCTGCACCGGCTGCGAACAGACCGATCGATCGTGTCCCCGGCTCGCGGCCTCTACACCGTGGTCGCCCCGCAGTACCGCGCGTGGGGCGCGCCGCCTGCGGAGTGGTTCATCGACGCGATGATGGCGCACCTCGGCCGCCGCTACTACATTGCGCTCCTCACCGCCGCCGCAATGCACGGCGCAGCCCACCAGGCACCCCAGAGCTTCCAGGTCATCACCGACAAGGACGTCCTCGACCGCGACCTGGGCCGCAACCGCCTGCGCTTCTACACCAGCCGCCACCTCTCCGACACCGCGACCGAGCGGCACACCGGCCCATCCGGCTACCTGCAGCTCGCCACCCGCGAGAGCACCGCAGTGGACCTCGCCCAGCATCCACGCCACAGCGGTGGGCTGAACAACGTCGCGACCGTCCTAGTCGAGCTCGGGAAGCTCGACGGCGCGACCCTCGGACGGATCGCCGCGCCACGCGGAAAGGCCACTGCGCGGAGACTCGGATGGCTGCTCGAACACCATCGCCCCGACGTCAACTTCGATTGGCTGGCGATCGTCGCCCGGCCATCCGAGGGCGAGCCCACACCGCTGAGCGCCAGCGGCCCAGCCACCGGCCGGCTCGACCGCACCTGGGGCCTGCGAATCAACACCGACGTTCATCCCGACCTATGATCCCCCAGCCTTACATCACCGCGTGGGCTACCCACGCGCCGTGGCCCAGCGAGAGCCAGATCGAGCAGGACCTGCTCCTCTCGCGGCTGATCGTCGAGATCGCCAACCACGAGTTGCTGGCCAGCGAGCTGGCCTTCCGCGGCGGCACCTGCCTGCACAAGCTGCACCTACCCCAGCCCGCGCGGTACTCCGAGGATCTCGACTACACCCGCACCTCCGATGAGCCCAAGATCGGTGACTGCCTGACCGCACTACGCCGCATCGCTGCGGACATCGGACTACACGAGCGAAAGCGCAGGTTCCCCAGTCACGACTCCGACATGGCCCGCATCTGGTTTCACACAGACCCACAGGCAGACGACGTGCCGATCTCGATCAAGATCGAGATCAACGTCCACGAGACCACCCCATACCAACCCCACATCCTGCTGCCCTACCGCGTCGACTCCCGCTGGTGGAGCGCAAGTGCCGACGTACGGACCTTCCACGTCGAGGAGATCCTCGCCACCAAGCTCCGCGCCCTCTACACCCGCCGCAAGGGACGCGACCTCTACGACCTCTGGCTCGCGCTGACCGAGCTCACGCTCGACGACCAGCTCATTGCCGACGGCCTCGCCCACTACATGGGCTCAAACATCTACAGCTACCGCCAACTGCACGCCAACCTTACCGACAAGCTCGCCACACCCGAATTCCTCGACGACATCCGCAACCTCGCCCGCGATCTCCGCGGATACGAGCACCAGCCCGCCGCCGAGCTACTCATGCAACGCCTCGGAACACGCCTGCGCAATGCTCCAGCCGGATGAGTGAGCCGCACAGGCTCAACACCAACCCACCACGCCCGCGCACAACGCGAGTACGGCTGTGAGCTACGTGCGTCAGAGAGTTGGCGGGATGCCTCCGACAAGCGTGGTCAGCGGTAGCGTTATGGCAGCTACGCGCCAGCGTCCTCCCTGGGCATCAGCGGGCAGATAAGGCTTGAGTGTACGGCCACGGCACCAACCCACAATCTGAACGTCTCCCTCGCCGACTTGCTCGCAATAGACAAGTGCCCAGCCCGAGTCGCGCAGCCCAACCTCGGCCTCGTTCCTGCTCAAGAAAAATCGAGCTAGGCCATCAACGCGACGTCCAGCAACCTTGACCTCAAGGCGGCGGGTGTTCCCGCTGGGGCACGGCGCGACTACATCGTAGCCGAGCTGGTCGGAGAGCAGACTCACCCGACGTACTCCCTTTGCAAGATCATCGCGACCGAGCTCAACGAGCCCCTGGCGGGCTGCCGCGACCACGCATTCCTCGCCAAGTTCACCGAGTGCCTCGAATTGAGACGAGTCGAAACGACGACCAAACGCAATGAGGAATGCCTCTCTACGCTCCGCATCGGTAACAAGGTCTTGAAGCACCTCGCGCGCATCATCTGGTGCTACGACAGGCTCCTCCAACATCCAGTCAGGCGGTGATCTGAGTATGCAATGGCCGAGCAGGGTCTCATAGCCGATCTCCTGTTCTACCGCGAGGGCGTCGAGGGCGTCAGATGAG